>NZ_JBBOBP010000003.1:0-43436 GCF_038000225.1 Bacillus sp. FSL K6-1005 | reverse complement strand
GAGCAGCATTGGGGAACAATCAGTATCCAATGCCGTTGATGCTGCGTTATAGCACCGAGCCGATGAACATAAATGTTCGTTGGGAACTTGGGTGGAACCACGGGTTAATTACACACTCGTCCCTTACAGAGGGACGGGTGTGTTTTTTTATATACAAAAATTAATAAGGAGTGTTTGAAATGAGTAAACATGTAAGTATTCAGCTTCCGGACGGACAGGTAAAGGAATATCCGAAAGGCACTACAGTCAAAGAGGTGGCTGCCTCCATCAGCTCCAGTCTGGAAAAGAAAGCAGCAGCGGGACAGGTTAATGGCCGGCTCGTTGATGTCAGCTTTAAGCTGGAGGAAGATGCTGAGCTTTCAATTATCACACTGGATTCTCCAGAAGGCTTACAGGTGCTTCGCCATACATCAGCGCATGTGCTGGCTCAGGCAGTGAAACGGCTGTACGGCGAAGTGTCCTTGGGAATAGGGCCTGTCATTGAAGACGGATTTTATTATGATATGAAGCTTGATCGGAGCCTGACTTCCGGAGATGTAGAGGCCATCGAAAAAGAGATGAAGCATATTATAAACGAAAATATGGATATCAAGCGAATAGAGGTTTCTTACGAGGAGGCTGAAGCGCTTTTTGCAGGAAAAGGCGAGCCGTTTAAGCTGGAGATTTTGAAAGACATTCCACGCGGGGAGAACATTACGCTGTATCAGCAGGGAGAATTTGTTGACCTGTGCCGCGGGCCGCATCTTCCTTCAACAGGAATGATCAAGGCGTTCAAATTAACACGGGTGTCAGGTGCTTATTGGCGAGGAGACAGCCAAAATGAAGTCCTTCAGCGGGTGTACGGTATTGCGTTTCAAAAGAAAAAAGATCTTGAGGCGCATCTGCATATGCTGGAAGAAGCAGCGAAACGGGATCACCGCAAGCTGGGAAAACAATTAGAGCTGTTTATGTTCTCGGAAGAAGCGCCGGGAATGCCGTTTTATTTGCCAAAAGGGCAGATTGTCCGCAATGAGCTGGAACGCTTTTCGCGTGAGCTGCAAACAAATGCCGGCTACGCCGAGGTGCGTACGCCGTTTATGATGAATCAGCGGTTATGGGAGCAGTCGGGGCACTGGGACCACTATCGCGACAATATGTATTTTTCAGAAGTAGATCATACTGCATTTGCAATGAAGCCGATGAACTGCCCCGGCCATATGCTCATCTTTAAAAACAGCCTGTACTCTTATCGGGATCTGCCGATTCGTATGGCGGAGTTCGGCCAGGTGCACCGCCATGAATACAGCGGTGCTCTAAACGGAATGCTCCGCGTCCGGACGTTCTGCCAGGATGACGCACATATCTTTGTTCGGGAAGATCAAATCGAGAGTGAAATCAAAGAAGCCATTCGGCTGATTGACGAGGTATACCGCACATTCGGTTTCGAGTATACGGTTGAACTTTCCACTCGCCCTGAGGATTCATCAGGTGAAGACAGCGTGTGGGAAATGTCTGAAAACGCCTTGAAACACGTCCTTGAGGACCTGGATCTTCCTTATGAAGTAAACGCAGGGGATGGAGCGTTTTACGGAGCGAAAATCGATTTTCATATTAAAGACGCTCTGAAACGGAGCCACCAATGCGCCACAATCCAGCTTGATTTTCAAATGCCTGAAAAATTCGATTTAACATATATAAATGAGCACAATGAAAAGGTTCGTCCCGTCGTCATTCACAGGGCGGTATTCGGCTCAATTGACCGTTTCTTCGGCATTTTGATCGAGCATTTTGGCGGAGCTTTCCCAGTCTGGCTTGCGCCGACGCAGGTCCAAATTATACCGGTTTCTCACGTTCATATGGACTACTGCAAAAAAGTGCAGAGTGAGCTAAAGCGGCTCGGGATAAGGGCCAATATTGATGAACGCAATGAAAAGCTTGGCTACAAAATCAGAGAATCACAGATGCAGAAAATCCCGTACATGCTGGTGCTTGGGGATCAGGAAGTGAATGAAAAGGCGGTAAACGTCCGTCAGTTCGGACATCAGAAGAGTGAACAAGTTCCTTTTCAGGTATTTAAAGAGAATATTGTCAAACAGGTGAAAAATCGAAGCATGTAGGAGAAAAGTTGCGAATTCGCTGTTTGCTTTTTTGACTTTCCCTATCTGGTATCAGTAAAATAATAAGTAAATCATATCGTTCGTATGTTATGAATGCATCTCGAAATGGGGAAATCTACATGGACCATGACAAACTGGAAGCAAATTTGCTGGATCACGCACTTACAAAATATTTGAAAAGCACGAAGCAATTAGATGAAGCCACCGTTCCAAAACACGTGAATAATGTAAGAGGATTTATTCTGCGGATCATATACAGACATGGGAGCTGCACCATAAAGGATATTCTGAAGGAGGTCACACTGTCTCCCTCTGCCACCACAACCGCTCTGAACCACTTAGAGCAGGAAGGGTTTATTGAGAGATCCAGAAATAACAATGACCGCCGCACCGTATGGATTACGCTTTCTGAATCGGGGCAGGCAGCGGCTCTTCAAATGATCCAAAACCGCCAGCAGCTGATTGACGGCATGTTTGAACGTTTAACTGCCGAAGAGAAGGCATCGTTTTTAGCCATTATTGAAAAAATGACGAAATAGAGATGAAAAAGCCGGCTTGCGAAGCGCCGGCTTTATAAAAGATTATTCCATATCGCTGAGGCGTTTGCCTGCGACCGCGTAATGGTCTTTTCTCATTTCTTCTATAAAGACAACAATTTTTTCTTCAGAGGCACCGGTCGTTTCTTTCACGGCTTCTGTTACTTTCTCAACTAGATTGCGTTTCTGCTCGTCTGTACGGCCTTCAAGCATTTTGACGGTTACGTATGGCATAGGTGTGAATCCTCCTTTATATCGTTTTCCTCTCTTTAGGAAAAGAGGCTTCTTATAGTATACTGAATAAAGTAAATTCTTGCATTTTCAGAAAGAGGGATCATTTCACTTGGACCGTTTTTTATATTATCCGTTGTCTCTAATGCCATATCTGGTCATTACTTTAATTGTTTCGTTTACAATGCATGAGCTCGCTCACGCCTATGTCGCATATAAATTTGGTGACAATACGGCGAAAAGAGAAGGAAGACTGACGCTGAATCCTATCAAACACCTTGATCCGTTCGGAACCATTTTGATCCTGGTGGCCGGCTTTGGATGGGCTCGCCCTGTTCCCGTCAATCGCCGTTTCTTTAAGAAACCTCGTTTGGCCGGCGTACTCGTATCCATTGCCGGGCCGATCAGTAACCTGATTCTTGCGTTTATCGGTTTCTCTTTGTTAGTGTTGATGCATGCTTACGGAATGGAATTGCTTGCGGCATTCAGTACAGGACTGGATCAGTTCTTTTCAATCTGGATACAGCTGAACCTCGTTCTGTTTTTATTTAATCTGCTGCCGCTGCCGCCGCTCGATGGCTATCGTATTATTGAAGATCTCGTCCCGCCGGGGGCGCGTGCCAAGATGACGCAAGCGGAAAGCTACGGCTTTATCGTCTTTTTGGTACTGTTTGTGACACCGCTCGGATCCTACGTGCTTTGGCCACTGCTAAATGCCGGAAGAGATCGGATTTTACAGCTGTTTTCAGCGATATTTCAACCGCTTTTGTAGGAGGTAGAACTCATGGAAGAAAAAAAGAAAAAATCAATCGGGTTTAATATTATCAAAAGTGATCCGACAGACGGACACGGCGGATTCGGCGTAGGGGCACTCAGCCTTGATAACATTTCCCCTGTATTCGTCGATGTAGAGGAAAAAGAAGCGTTCGTTGACATCGGCGCGATGCACGCCCGCAGCGTCGTTGAAAAAGGAATTAAATTTCTGCCTAATAAAGAAGAAGTTCCAAACGGCAAACCATACTGGCTGGTATGGGTGACGATTGACAGAAGAGAAGAGGGCCCTTATTACGCAGGGGTAACAGCCTGTGAAATGACGGTCGACAGAAGCATCAGAAGAGGCTACAAATCGCTGCCGGAGCATGTGAATCTGATGGATAAATCGATGAAACGGAACATTATCATTGATCAAATGGATGACAGCTCGAAGCGAGTGCTTGGCGAATTTCTGAAAAACCATGACCAAGGCCTGTGGGAACGCTCTTCTGATGAATTGAAAAAAGGACTGCTTCCAGAAGAAAATTAATTTGTGAACTTTCTGTGAACTTTTAGAAAATTTGAATTATTTTCTGTGAACATTGAGTAAACTGGTGATACAGAAATAGGACATGGAAAATCCCGAGCCGAACCAAGACTCGGGGTTTTTCATTTTTTTTTGGCAGATAGGAGAGAGATATCATGTTTCAAACCATGAGGATTGGTGATTGGGTCATTGAAGCGGACGTGGAGGAAACGAGAAGGCAGTATGCAAAAGATATTGAGGATATGTGCGAATGTCTTCTTTGTGAAAATGACCGGGAAGTAATGAAAACACTGCCGCGTGAGAAGGCGCAAATGTTTGAGGATTTTGGTCTTCAGCCGTCTGTTTGTACCGATATTAATGAATTTGGACAGGAGGGTGACCGTCATCTTTATGTGGCCAGCTATTTTATTGTCGGACGTATTATAGAAGGGAAAAAAGAATGGGATCCGGACCGTAACTGGTATATATCATTTGAATTGCCGAGAGATGACCACTTTATCCCCGAAGGATTCCCGAAACCGGTTCTCCAGCTTGACTGCGTGACGCTGCTCCCATGGATAATCGAAGAACCATATTAAATAACCCGGCATTTAAGCAGCCGGGTTATTTTTTATTGATTCCGTCCCAGCCATTTGTCCCACCACTTTTTCGGGGAGGCGGGCTTTTCCTTGACTGGATGCTGGTCTTTTGTTTGTTTGACAGGCTCTGAACCGTAGCACACATTCGCTGGCTCTGTGCCTTTCACAAAATACGTGTAATGCTTGGCTGCGCAGCCGGGGCCGGAGGAGTAGCCTGTTGCCGGATCGATGTAGACGCCGGTCACGCCTTTTGGCGGTTTAAAGGCTGTTTCGGGTTCTCCTTTGAGCGCATCCTCCATAAACTCCGCCCAAATGGTTTTGGCATAGTTTTTTTCTTCGACTGAGTCGATGGTGCTGTTTTTGTCATAGCCCGTCCACACACCCGCAGCCAGCTTCGGATTGAAGCCGATCATCCAGCTGTCCGCGCTTGTTGTGCCTGATTTTCCCGCATAGGTTCTAGTCAGGCGGTCCGTGATTGTCCGTCCTGTCACGGATGTATAGCCGTTTAAATCTGTATCAAACATGCCTGTCATCATATTAGCGGTCACAAAGGCAGCTTTTTCATCCAGTACTTGTTTATGCTGATTCGGGCTTTCGTACAGTACATGGCCGGCCGCATCAGTTACCCTCGTGATAAAGGTCGGTTCAATTTGCTTCCCGCCATTTGCAAGCATAGCGTAAGCATTGACCATCTCAATCGGGCGCACCGGTTCTGTGCCGAGGGCCAAGGATGGCAGCGCTTGGAGCTGCGCGGTGATGCCAAATTCCTTTGCCGCCTGAACGAGCTTGTTCATCCCGAGAAAGAGATGGGTCTTCACAGCGTAAATGTTGTCAGACAGCGCCAGTGCCTGAAGAAGCGTAATCGGTTTGTTTGCGTAATAACCATTATAGTTGCTTGGAGAATAGGTTTCTCCCTTTGCGTCTATTTGAAACTCGGTTTCTTCGCTTTTCATCAGTGTCACCGGCGTAAACCCGCTCTGGATCGCTTTATAATACAGTAACGGTTTGATTGTCGAAGCGGGCTGGCGTTTCGCCTGTGTCGTCCTGTCAAATGGGCTTTTTTGATAATCTCTACCGCCGACTTGAGCGAGAACATGTCCTGTGCGTGGATCAATGGCTGAAAATCCGACTTGAATGTCAGAACCGGCGTTAACTGTTTCGGTAATGGTTTCCTCGGCAATGCGCTGAAGCCGTTTATTTACGGTTGTATACACATTTAACCCGCTCGTTTCAATTTGCTCCCGCGTCATGCCGAGTTTTTTTTCCAAATCTCTCATCGCATTATCATAGAAATAAGGCGCTTTTCTGCTGATGGCGTGTTTATTCAACGGCTGATAGGAAAGAGGCTCTTTGATCAGCTCGTCCGCTTTTTTGCGGCTGATCATCCGCTGCTTTTCCATCATCCGCACAATTGTTTTTTGGCGATCCTTAGCCTTTGTTTCATTGACATAAGGCGAATAGCCGGAAGGTCCTTTCGGAATACCGGCCAAAAGCGCCGCCTCCGCATCTGTCAGGTTTTTGGCATGCTTGCCGAAATAGAGGCGGGATGCGGCTTCAATGCCATAGGCGCCGTGTCCGTAGTAAATCGTATTTAAATAGCCTTCTAATATCTCGTCCTTAGAATAGTTTTGTTCCAGGCGGATTGTATAGAACGCTTCATTCCATTTGCGTTTCCACGTTTTGTCGTGTTCAAGATACAGGTTTCTCGCGTATTGCTGAGTGATGGTGCTGGCGCCCTGAACCTTGGCCAGCGCTTTTAAGTCGGCCAGCGCCGCACCGGCCATGCGTTTATAATCAAAGCCATGGTGATCATAGAAGTTCTGGTCTTCAATTGCCACCGTCGCTTTTACAATCGTCGGATTCATGTCCTTTAAGGGGACCCAATAGCGTTTTTCGCCATAGTTCGTCTCCCCGAGTTTAGAGCCGTCACTTGCAAATAAAATCGTGGATTGCGGCACTTGAACTGAGGGAGCGCCCTGGTATTTAGCTATCAAAATGACAGTCATAAACACAGCAGCTGCCGCTAAGCACGCGAAAGCCCCAAGAAAGATAAAGGCGCGAACGGTTTTGAGCGTCAGTCTCAGCCGTTTATTTGTCATTGCATCCACAATGGTTCCCCCTTTTTTTATGTTTCTACTATTATGAGAAAAAAAGATTGTTTTTAAACATCGCATACAGGACGCATCTTTACTTTTTCCCCGCCATCCTCTATACTTTTTCCTTAGGTGAAAATGCGATTTCAACCGGGAATAAAAGCTGAAAAGACGCTTACAATAAATGAAATACAGCCTTGAAAGGGAGATGACAATTGAGCGAACTTTGGTACACAGAGAAGCAGACGAAAAACTTTGGCATTACATTGAAGGTTAATCAAACATTACATACAGAACAAACTGAGTTTCAGCATTTAGAAATGGTGGAAACAGAAGAGTTCGGCAACATGCTGTTTTTGGACGGTATGGTCATGACGTCAGAAAAAGACGAATTCGTTTATCACGAAATGGTGGCGCATGTGCCATTGTTTACGCACCCGAATCCTGAGCATGTGCTGGTTGTCGGCGGCGGTGACGGCGGCGTCATCAGAGAAATTCTGAAGCATCCGAGCGTGAAAAAAGCGACACTTGTTGATATTGACGGCAAGGTCATCGAATACTCTAAAAAGTTTCTTCCTTCTATTGCAGGAAAACTTGACGATCCGCGTGTTGACGTGCAAGTGGATGACGGATTTATGCACATTGCGAAATCTGAAAATCAATATGACGTCATTATGGTAGATTCAACTGAACCAGTCGGACCTGCTGTTAACCTGTTTACAAAAGGGTTCTATGCCGGAATCGCGAAGGCGCTGAAAGAAGACGGCATTTTCGTCGCTCAGACGGACAACCCATGGTTCACACCGGAATTAATCACAAATGTACAGCGTGACGTGAAGGAAATCTTCCCGATTACAAAGCTGTATACGGCGAACATTCCGACATACCCAAGCGGTTTGTGGACATTTACAATCGGTTCGAAAAAATATGATCCGCTTGCAGTGGAAGACAGCCGTTTCTTTGACATTGACACGAAATATTACACAAAAGATCTTCATAAAGCGGCGTTTGTTCTGCCGAAATTTGTGAGTGACCTGATTAAATAATGAATGTATGGCGCAGGAGCGAATCTTGCGCTTTTTTACAGGAAAGCGAGGGTTTTATAGATGAGATTTGATGAAGCTTATTCAGGAAAAGTATTTATCGCGAGCCGTCCAGAGTGGGAAGAGGCGGACGCCATCCTTTATGGCATGCCGATGGACTGGACAGTGAGCTATCGTCCGGGATCACGCTTCGGCCCGGGAAGAATCCGCGAAGTGTCAATCGGCCTTGAAGAATACAGCCCGTATCTGGACCGTGATCTGGCGGACCTAAACTTCTTTGACGCCGGCGACATTCCGCTGCCATTCGGCAACCCGCAAAAAAGTCTTGATATGATTGAAGAATATGTGGACAGCATTTTAGAAAAAGGGAAATTCCCAATGGGCATGGGCGGGGAGCACCTCGTGTCATGGCCTGTCATTAAAGCGATGTACAAGAAATACCCAGACCTGGCGATTATCCATTTTGACGCACATACAGATCTTCGCGTTGATTATGAGGGAGAACCGCTTTCTCACTCCACGCCGATCCGCAAAGCGGCAGAATTGATCGGACCGCAAAATGTGTATTCATTCGGAATTCGTTCCGGCATGAAAGAAGAGTTCGAATGGGCAAAGGAAAACGGCATGCACATCTCTAAGTTTGAAGTGCTTGAACCGCTGAAAGAGGTACTTCCGAAGCTGGCAGGCCGTCCGGTATATGTCACAATCGACATTGATGTATTAGACCCTGCACACGCACCGGGAACAGGAACTGTTGACGCCGGCGGCATCACGTCTAAAGAACTGCTTGCATCCGTGCATGAAATCGCGCGCTCAGAGGTACATGTGAAGGGCGCTGACTTAGTGGAAGTCGCACCGGTGTACGACCACTCAGAACAAACGGCAAACACAGCCAGCAAAATCATCCGTGAAATGCTGCTTGGGTTTGTGAAATAAGAGAAACATCCAGACTCTTGTCTGGATGTTTTTTGTTCCCGTGCTTTGCAAACATCTTCTTCAAGGGTCAAGACAGCATGGATGGGGAAACTGGAAAGAGGGAACGAAAAAAACCGCCGATGAAGGCGGTCTTAGATCATAGCACGTTGTGCAACATCAAAATGTTCTGTAGATGAATTTGATACTTCCACTGTGACAAATACAGCACTCACAGCTAAACAAGCGAGTAATAATTTATACTTCCATTTCATATAAATTCACCCCCCCTTGAATGTGCTGTCTTGCTTCTTCAACCTTTAAAAAATAAGTAGATGCTTTTTTGTAATTTTCCTTCTGATGATAATACTTAGCAACATCGAGTGCAAAGTCTTCAATATCAGCATACATCATTTTACTTTCAAGGAAAACAAAACATTTTTCTATTGCTTCTTCATCAGGTCCAGACAAGTATAAAGATTCCAAAAATTCAAACTCCATTAAGTACACAGTGTCTTCGGCAGCTATTGAATATTCTCTTCCTTTTTTATGATATTCACAAGCATTATCAATCTTACCTAATTTAAAATAAATTTGTGTAATTAGGAAAAAGGCTTGTGGCAGTGAAGGTAGCATTTTCGATTCTTCAAAAACATGAATAGATTTTTTTACATACTCTATCGCTGATTCAAGGCTGTGTTGGTTTTGCTTGCAAAGTGCAATATTATAAAGCGTTCTTCCCATTAGCTGCGGCTGCTGTTCTGCTTCAGCAAGTGTATAAGCTTTTTGGAAATGAGCAATTGCTTTATCATACTGTTTCAGGTCCAAAAAGTTAGCTCCAAACAGGGACTGGCATTGAATCATTCTGATATCATATGTAGTTTGTTCATTGTATATTTCAAAGGCTTGACGTGCATAGTCCATGGACACATAAGTTTGCTTCATATAGTAATACACTTCTGACATTTTGAAAAAGAATTCAGCTTTATCAATTTTATCTTTAACAAAATTCAGTTTGCTCTCTGCTTTTTTAAAAAAATGAATGGCTAATATATATTCCCGGCAGTCCAGTTCGTACATACCTCTGAAGAAATTAAAGTAGTATTCAAGCAGTCCGGTTAAACGAGCCTGTTTTTTATCAATTTCAAGCAGCAAATCGGACAGTCGCGGCTGTTCCTCTATCCGCATTTTTTCTAACGGTTCAAGATACTCAAGCATCAGATTGTGCCGGAATTCCATCAGTGAATAATACAAATGAAGATCCTGGTCTTCTTCTATTTGAGCCAGCTCTTGTTTGATTTCTCTTCGTAAGTATTCCGCATCCGGTATGCTGAATCGGCGTATGTACATGTACCATTCATTAATCTTTTCTCCCACGGAAGAAGAAGATATGACACTTGTCACCTTTGAAAATTCCTCCCTTCACCATTCTATATATGTCATATTTTATCATTTTCATTCAGATCAAAAGCGCAAAAAAACCGCAATTTTTTTTTCGTTACACCGCATGGTGGCCGGAATTTCTTCAAAAACAGCTTTTACCCTCGGCTGTTTGTACAAGCAAACACATTCACCTTCCATATTCTGTTGTATCTGCGTGAGCAGTGTATGTTGAAAAGGAAGTGATGAAATGAGGAAAAACAAGCTTTCCTTTAAAGAAAAAGCAGAAGCTACACAAGATTGTTTGTGTTTTTGTGAGGAAGAAGTCAGCCGTGAAGCCACGTTTCAAGCGCCGATAGAAGTGCCCGAGGGGTTTGTTGTTGATCCGGCTGAAGCGGTAGCGAATGTCACGTGGAATGCAGACAGCCTATCCTGTGTCAGTGAACGCTGTTTAATTCAAACGGGGCCTGAGCCTGATGAGGTCGGTGTTCAATTTGCAGTACGCCTGCAGGGGACCGTTACGATCCTCGTCAGTGTCTCACCTGTGCGAAACCAATATGGACAAGGGGAGGGGGCTGTTTCTGTCATTCACAATGCAGAGATCGATCAAGTCGTCTATTATTCTGATGAACCGGATGATTGCCCGGATATCAGTGACATCACGATCGAGAACCTTGTTGTCGTCCCGCCGTTTTACGGCAGTCCTTTATCGGTGACGGGAACGATTGTGCTTGTACCGGGACCGGAGCCTGTTTATGCGTTTACAGCGAATCCAGATGATCAGTCGGTTTCTGTGATTGATACCAATACTCATACCGTGGTGACAACGATTGCTCTTCCGTACGAGCCGACAGGTATTGAGATGACCCCGGATAAAAGCTCTGTGTTTGTCTTGCATTTTAACAATAATATGATTTCTGTCATCGATTATGACACATTGACTGTTACTGCATCCATACTGCTAAATCAGCCGCCTGAAACAATTAAATTTGGGCCTGAGCACGATTTCGCTTATGTTCTCGCCGGTAATGCTATTTATGTGATCAGAATAGAAACTTCAACTGTAGAAAGGTCTATTCCTGTTGAAGGGTATGATATTGCAATTGATCCTAATGGGTTGTTCGCCTATGTTCTTGATTTTGGTTTAGTGCAAAAAGTGGATTTATCTACCGGTGACGTTACAGGAACGATTGAACGAGAGCTTATTGTCAATTCTATAGAAACAAATCCGCCGGAGCGGTATGCCTATGTATTAGAACAAGATCACTTCTTAAATTATTTGACGATTATTGATTTAGATACGTTTACGATCAGTAGCACCCAAGAGCTGGAGTATGAGGGTGAGTATCAAATGTTTAAGAGCGGTTCAGGATTGTATTTGTTTGATGGTTTCACTCACAATCTATATTCCGTCAGTCCAAGTGGTGCAGGCGTAATAGGAAATCTTCCGCAATCGGCAAGAGATTTTGCGTTTACCCCGAATGGCGAATTTCTGTATGCAACTCGTTTTATAGAGCAAAGCATCATTGTTTACAACACGGATGACTATTCTGTGGAAACTGTCATATCGCTTAGCGTTTCACCGAGTGACATTGCGATTTAACCAATTGTATATTGTGCCTTTCTAAAAGGGATGTGAAATCATGAAAAAGAATGACCTTTCTGCTTTACAGGAAAATTGTTTCTGTTTTTGTGATGAAGAAGATAGCCGTGAAGCACCATTTCAAGTTCCTATTGAAGTGCCGCTAGGTTTTACTGTTGATCCGGCTGAGGCAGTTGGGAACGTGACGTGGAATACTGATAATCTTGCATGTATCAGTGAACCTTGTATAACCGAGGCAGGGGTTGTTTATGGCATTCGCCTTCAAGGAACGATTGAATTATTGGTTAGTGTTGAACCCGTACGGAATGAATATGGACAGGGAGAGGCAGCAATCTCAGAGGTTCATACAGCGGAAATTGATCAAATTGTTTATTATTCCGGACAGGCAGAGGACTGTCCGGATCTGAGCCAAGTTACACTAGAAAATATAGTGATTGTTCCGCCTTTTTACGGAAATCCACTGACCGTAACGGGAACAATCATTCTAGTGCCGGAGCAGGAGAAACGTTCTTACGTGTTTACTGCCAATACTGGAGACAGCACGGTTTCAGTTATTGATGCAGAATTAAACACTGTTGTAAAAACGATTCCATTTTCTGCTGTCCCGACTAATTTAGGCGTTACTTTTGATAAAGCATACACGTACGTCCTTCATGGGAATACCAACCTTGTCTCAGTAATTGATAACAACACACTAACGATTATAAATACCATTACTGTTGGAGGAGGGCCTAGAAAGATTGAATTTGATCCAACAGACGAGTTCGCGTATGTGATGGCCGCTGGCTCTATTTATATAATTAACATGGCTTTCCAAACGGTGATTAATGTCTTCCCAGTACCTGGTGCCTCAGATTTTGCCCTAGATCCAAATGGACAGTTTGTCTATATCGCCAATACGAGTGGATGGTCGGTTGATCAATATGATGTGAATACAGGCCAGTTGGTAGCAAGTATCATTAATACATTTGAATATCCAAGCTTAATTCAAACCCCTTACGCTGGTAATTTTGCTTACGTGATGAATAATGAACTGTGGCCGAAAAATGTAACAGAAATCAGTTTGTCACCATTAAGCAGGGGAGGCGACTTTGACCGCCTATTTGACACCCTGAGGACGATTGTATTTTCTGCGGATAGCACTAGAGCTTACTTTTTAGAGACTTATAGTGAACCGTTTCTCATTGACAATTTACATGTCGTTGATACCGCTACACAAAGTATCATTGCAAACGTATCATTTCCTAATGCCTTTGATTTAACAGTCACACCCGACAATCAATACATTTACGCGGCACAGCCCGGCGACAATGCAGTGACCGTGTACCGCACGAGTGATTATACAGCCGTGACGGTCATTCCGGTTGGCGCGGGTCCGTCTGCGATTGCGATGTAGCTTACTTCACAGGTCGAGAGAAGCGAAACTGCGATAAGAGAATCGTTTATAAATAAAAGACCCGATCTGCTGGATGGCAGCTAAGATGATCAGAAACAGCAGTTCACTTATAGTAAAACTGAACATCCACCATATCCCGGCTCCTGTCAGCACGCCCACAAGTGCTTTTCTGAACAGGCTGCCATGCTGGAATAGCTGCAGCAAATACGTTCGCATATAAAACAATAAATACAGAATTAGTAACACCGCTAGCCCCATTGTAATGGAAGGGGGCGTGTGAAAGCTGAAGGGAACGGCTTTAACGATTTCGAACATGCAGCCGAAAACGATGACCTGATATAATACAGCAGCCATCACATATGATTGTCGGATGCCCCTATAGCTGTCGCGCAGCATTTTTACATCGCCGGCATAACGGCTGCACAGCTTGCGATGCTGAAAGTCACAGCAGCTTTGATGAGACTGTGTGAGTTTCTGAAAAGCTGCTGTCATGTTTTTGACAGATTGCGTCACATAGTGAAGATAGAGAAAGGCGGGCAGCATTAGTACGGAAGCGGCACAAGCCAACAGCCCAAGGCGGGCAGCGTCATTTTTAATCAGCTGTACATATCGGCCTGCGGCTTCGGCACCTGAGTCAAACCAGCCGAAGGAATAAGCCGCCATGGCCGCAAGCAGCAATAATAAAGTAAAGACAGTGCTTTTTTTCATTGTCTCATCACTTCTTTCTGGGGTACATGAATGACTGCTTTGTTAGAAGAAACCATTGCTTCAATGAGAGCCAAGAAATCATGAGAATTCATCTGCTGAATGGTGCGGTAAAGGCCGAGAAACGAGTAATCGTACTGTTCACACTCTGCCGCCCATTCAAAGCATTTACGCACGTAATCACTGTCATAGATGATCACGTTGACTAAAGAATCCTTGCCGTATTCAAGCCAGGCTTCGGTACGGTTTTTCTGCTGCGTGATATAGTAAGATGCTACATCAATGTATGCGGAAGAATGTGCCCCTTTACTGTGAAGGATCAAAAAGCCGCCATCCTCTGATAAGTGAACATCCGCGGATAGGCTTTGGATATTCAAGCGGTACGTTTGCCGGATCTCTTGAAAAAACGGCGAATCCATGTGAAACAGGATGCGAGAGGCAATGTCCCAGTACAGCTTCAATGTCAAAAGTCCGTTTTCTCCTGGGAGCGCCCCGATTTGTATTCCGGTCCAAGTGTCTTCCGGCTGCTCCTCATCACCCTTTACGGCTTTTTGTGAGAGGGGAGGGCATGCAGGAATGATTTTTCTGTCAGAGCGGCTGCTAGAGCGATTTTCCAGCCTGAGCTGAGAAGGCAAAAGAGTTTCCGCGTCTTCTGTGCCGCCGATCAGAAATAGCGTCATCCGATGGGGCTGGTAGGCGGCCGCATAGGCTTCCTGCAGATCACAGACCGTTAGAGCCTCAATGTCTTTTTTTCTGCCCGCGGGGAAGACTGCGGCTGGTGAGGCAGGAGACAGCATCTGGATTAGCTGATAATGGTAATGAAGCTGGTGGTTAAGAAGCGCCGTTTCTATTTCACTTGTAATCACGGCTTTTTCCTGAGCAATGATCTGCTCATCAAACGAGTGGTTCCATAATGCGTCAAGCAGGATTGGAATGGTTTGTCTAAGCCGATCCGGCAATGAGGTAAACATGAAATTTGTATCAGTGTAAGTAGTGAATGCATTCAACAGCGCTCCGTGTTCAAAAAAATCACTATACAGATTACGGCCGTTATGCCAAAAGAGGAGGTGTTCTAAAAAGTGCGCTGTGCCATATGGCAGCAGTCTGCCGTCGGTTTCTGATTGTAAGCGGACATCCCGGCTTCCAAAGTCGGTTTTGACATTGCACAGTCTTAAATGAGCGCGGGGAAATTGTAACCTAAATATTTTCATTCCGTTTTCTGCGTATCTGATATCGGTTCGTTCATCCAGCTGTTGAAAAAAGGCTTCCTTTTCCATATCTCTCATCCCCTTACTACATGAGCTCCGATATATGTAATTTTCTTGGTGAATTGCAGCAAATCACGGCAAGTGACCGCTGAGATGCTGTCCAGCAAGTCTTCTTTTGTGCAAGAGAAACGGCGCAGGATTCCCATATAGGCTAAGAGCCCTTCAGGAGAATCAAATTGCAGCAGGATTTCATTGATTAAAAATTGCTTTGCCTTGTTTAATTCGGGTCCATCCGCGTGAAAACCTGATACAGCTTCCAATATTCTTGGAGGAATCTCGTTTTCATAAATCTGGTCGGTGCATACGGAAACAAGCAGCATATTGCTCATGATGTCATAGCGGGTGATTACATGGTAAACAGCCAAATCTTTTTCGCGAAAATGCCGAAATAAAGCGGAATGGCCGTACTTGCCGAGCAATCCGTCTATCAGCTGGATGGCTAAATAATCGCGGATATCTTTCATGTCTCCGCAGTCAAAGCCAAGTGTCATAACGGACGGTCCCGCTGTACTGCGTGTCTCTGTTTCAAAAATATGCTGATTCACAGGTTTTCTTACAGCAGACACGGCGGACGCCTTTGAGGCATGTCCCTGAACATCACATGACTGTATATTTCCTAATATGTTCAGCTGTTTCTGCTGAGAAAATAAATCAGCGATAAATTCCGACGCATCCAGAAAACGTTTAGGATGCACAGCTATTAGCTTTTCTTTTCGGCCAAACATAGCAGTGCCATACATCGGGTTTCCAAAGGCTTCTTCCGCCAGACGGGCTGCTGAATAGGAGAACGGGTCAGCGAATTTCTTTTCCATTTTCAGCAGCAGTTCGGCTTTTGCCTTTTCCGCTGCGCTGGCAGAAAGAGAAACCGGAAAAGAGGACATGTCAACAAAAGTGTTCAGAACGGTATCTGTTTGAAACCCCTCACCATATAACGGGTGAATCATGCGTGTCCCGTACGTTTTCAGCTGCTGGTCAAAAAAGAGATTTGCTGAATACATGAAGCGGCGGCCGGCGGCATAGCCGAAGGTGTCGATGATATTTTGCTTCTGGTGTGCAGCCGCGCCGTAAAAATAGATTGCTTCCTCCTCAGGTTCCGCCGCGCTTTCGATCGGCTTCAGAAAGCTCGCGGCGATCGAGATGGTTGAAAATTGATCAGTCGTCAGCAGGTTAACTTCCAAGCCGTTCTCTTTTTCCGCTTGTATCAAAGAAACCACCATCCTGTTTTTGCAGTAAATAGACAATGATCAGCCCGGCAATCGGAATGACTGCCAAGGAAATAACAGTGCCTGTTAAAGTTGCTAAAAAAAGAGGAATACAAAATACATAGGAACGGTATTTAGAGAAACCGCTCCAGAGCTGCTGCTCCGTTTGCCAGCTGAAGGACGGCTTTTTTTCATCTGAAATTAACCGAATATAAGCCCCCGCCAGCAGCAATTCCATACACTGCAAAAAAGTCAAAAGTGAAATCGGCCGGCCGCTGATCAAGCCCATTATCATGGCAATCAAAATAAACCCGCCGGCCAATAAACCGGAATAAAAGCGATATTTCGCCCAAAGCATCGTTCTGCGTTTAATCGGAAGCGTGATCAGCAGCATCCGGTCATTTTTTTCAAGAGAATACAATAAAGCAATCGGTGAGCAGATCAGCAGGAGAGCGCTAATTACGATATAGACGACATGCTGATCGGCAATGCCGGTGTTCATCATCTGAAACGAGAAGAAGCCGCTGAATGCCCCCATCACGATATAATTTAACAGCATCGCTTTAGAGGAAATAAACCGGTTCCATTCTCTTTTATAAAACGAAAATTCTGATGACCGCATAAAAGAATGCATCTTGCTCTGCTGCTGAGGCGCCTGCAAAAATGAAGGGAAGTCAATCGCAATAGCCCAGAGCATGTGAATCGTACATAGCGGGATCGTCACGGCAGGCATCAAAGCCGCACTGAAGCACACGCAGGTGAATACCGCCGCATGCAGCAGGAGTGCCGTTCTCCTTTTTTTAACGAAGAGATTGCTTAACAAAACGCCGAAAATAATTGAATAGACAGTAAAAAACGAAAATCTGCCGAGCCAATACAGGGTTTGTGCTCCTGACAGCGTTCCGTTTCCGAATAAGAACAGCGGTAATATGAAAAAGAAGAGCGTCCTTCTCAAGCAAGTATCAACAAACAAAACCACACTCTGAGCGAGCCAGAAGCTCCGGGAAGAGATCGGCAACAGACAGCTCAGCTTCATGTAAGATTCCTTCCATTGGGATGCAACAGAGAGAAATACCATGTACGCATTCATAAACAGAAGCGCGAGTGTGATGTATGTTTTTCCTAAAGTTGATTCATCAATGCCTGCCTGGCGGATCAGCCCGATTTCAAACAAGGCCAGAACGGCAAGCCCTGCGGTGATACGAATGGCGTCTTTTTTTCCTTGGCGGCCGTAAAGCTGCTTGAACAGCAATGACAGAATCGGAAACAGGTTATTCATGGCCGATCACCTCAAAAAATTCACGCCGAAGATCGGTCTCCTCTCCAATCGGAATGACCTTCCGGATCTGTTTGTGATGAAGGATGGCCGCATAATCACAAAATCTCTGCACCACATCGAGCAGATGGGAAGAAAACAAAATCGTTCCGCCTGCCTTGCAATACTCTTTCATTTTCTGATAGAAGACCTCTATTGACTCCACATCCAAGCCGACAAGCGGCTCATCCAAAATAAACAGGGGAGCCCCGAGCAATAGCCCAGTCATCAACACAACCTTTTGCCTGTTGCCGAGGGACAGCTCGGAAATTCTCCGGTTTGTGTATTGGGAAAAGTGAAATTCCTCTGCCAAACTGTTAAACTGCTGCTCTGAGAAATCTTTCTGATACAGAGAATGAACGAAAGAAACATAGTCCTTCGCCGTAATTTCTGTAAAAAGAAGTGGATAATCGGCAGCGAAGTAGCGGCGGATCTTCAGCTCATCTGATGTTTTCTGCGGCATGCCGGCGTTCGCTTCAATGCCGCACAGCGTAAAGTGTCCGCTGAAATTGCGGTTAACCCCAGTCAGCGTATTGATCAGCGTTGTTTTTCCGGCGCCGTTTACCCCGAGCAGTCCGTAAACGGCGCCTTTTTCTAAATGTAAATCTACGTTTTCTAAGATAACGTTGTCTTGCTCGTACCATACGGATACATCGTGTATATCCAAAATGCTCATCGCGAGTCAGCCTTCCGCGCGCGCATACCGAAAATAATGGCGATGGCGATAGAAATCAGCGTAAACACATAATCGCTTTTTACGAAGTAGACGACCGCGCCGATGACAAAAATAATTGAAAGGATATACAGTAGAATTTTTCTTTGTGCTGGTGACAAATTGTTTCCCTCCTAAATAAGCTGGACCACATCTTCTAATTGTTCATTTTTGGCCCAGGAGCAGATGTTTTTTCTGTGGTATTTGTTGGAGTTCAGCCCTTTTAAGTAACAGCCTCCGCAATAGCCGCTGAACGGGCATTTGTCTTTCATGCAATGCTCGCTGAACCGCGGCGCCTGCGCTTTCCACAGTTTATGGACAAGAGGGGAGTCAAAGATGCTTTCATATGAATCATGAAATATATTTCCCAATGAAAATTCCTTCGGGAAGAGCGCGCACGGGCGTACTTCTCCGAACGGGCTGATCACAATCGATTTCCAGCCGGCGCCGCAGTTCGCCGCGCGTTTTCTTTCATACGGAATGATCGGGATCAAATCTTTAAATTCATCAATGACATTTTGCTCATACTCCATAAATTTGCGGTGCTGTTCGGCATCTTTCGTCGGATGGACAATATATCTGCCTCTTCCGAAATCATCAACCCAATTGTAAGAGAACGCTTTCGCACCGAGATCGCGCACCTTTTGGGCCATGTCGTGGATTTCCCACATGTTTTTTTCGAAAACCGACATGGCGACTCTGACAAAAATACCATGATCACTCAACAATTTTATCGTTTTACAGGTTTGGGCAAAAGAGCCTTTTCTCCCTCTAAATGAATCATGCACGTCGGACTGTACGCTATCCAGTGATATGCCAACGATGATTTTTTGCTTATAGGCTTTTAACATCTCCAGGCTTTCTTTTCGCATCAGCGTTCCGTTGGTTAAGACGGCGACCTTTTTGAATTTCTTTAACACATATTCAAGAATCTCATTGGCGTTCGGATGAACGAAAATTTCGCCGCCTGTGATTTCACACGTTAAAACGCCGTTGTCATACAGCATATCAGCTGTTTTCTTAAATTGATCAATGGATACGGTGCCGAGCGCTTCCGGCGAGCTTTCTAAGTAGCAGTGAGCGCACTTTAAATTGCAGCGGTGTGTCAGCTCAAATGTGGCATGCAGCGGCATTGGAAATTCATTGCTTCCGCTGGTGACGATTTTGTGAAAGCGTGCACGGTTTTCAAGCTGAATGACCTGCTTATTCAAAAGCATGCTGAGCATGTCATAGTACCAGTCCTTATGGTCTTCCGGCGACTCATCATACTTTGCGCATTGCTCTTCTAAAATCTGTTCAGCCGTTTTTTGACCGTCCATCAGCATACAAAGCTCGTAAGCCGTTTTGTTGAGATCTAAGTATTCAAAATCAGAGATCGAGACGTTATCACGCAAGTAGTCAATTTCCAGCACACCGCCCTCAGGCAACTGGTGGACTCTTACACTTTCATTAATAAATGGAAACATCTGCTCTATAAACAAAATACCATCCCCTATACATATGATTCAAATGTAAAAATCATTGTGTATGTATAACCAAGATGTAGATTTTAGTTAAATTTTGTATTTTAGTTAAAAAGGGCATAGTAATTTACTATGCCCTTTTCCGGAGAACCTTATCCCCAGAGACCGAATAGACCTGTTGCACCGGCAATTTCAAAATCAGGGATAGGGCCGTCCACTAAGCAAGCGGCTCCGATTGAGCATGTTGCACAACCTTTGTTTTCTACAATGACAGCTTTTTTCATAATTGAATCCTCCCTTTTTTTGTTTTTCTAGCAGATCTTTGATGTACTTTTATATTAAAACTATCAAATTACCAATTCAATACATATATTTTGAAGAAAATGTGAATTGTAAACGGTAGAATTCGGAAAAATGTAATATTCCCTCAAGGTAATTAGTGGTATGATTTTCTCTTCTATAAAGGAATTGCTTTTTCTGAGGTTTATCTTCAAATCTGATGAGCAATGATGGTAAGATAGAAGCAGTTGAAGTTTACAAACCGAATGATTATACTATTCAAGTCAAAGTGGAAAGATGAAAAGGACGTGTCAGAATGAAGCAAGAGACACCGATAACAATCCATGTGAAATCTGTAGTCGAGGATGACGGAAACGAAGAAGTGATCGAATTCCGCACCACCGGATTTTACTATGTGAAACAGAATAAAGTGTATCTATCTTATTATGAAGAACACGACTTAGGCAAAGTGAAAACGATTGTGAAAGTAAGCGAAGACGAAGTGCTTGTCATGAGATCAGGCGCTGTCAAAATGAACCAGCGTTTTGTAACTGGAGCTTCCACAATCGCCAAATATAAAATGTCATTTGGTGAGCTTGAGCTGAAAACGAGCACAAAATCGATTCAATCTGATCTCGGCGAAGAAAAAGGCCGTATCAGTATCGCATATGATATGCATGTCGGAGACGAGCAGCAGCATTTACATAATATGACGATTACGTATGAGGGAGGAACTCACGCATGAACATTGCGGAACAAATGAAGGACGTGCTGAAAGAGGAAATTAAAGCAGCCGTTCTGAAAGCGGGACTGGCTGAAGAAAGCCAGATTCCTAACGTCGTTTTAGAAACACCGAAGGATAAAACACACGGCGATTATTCAACAAATATGGCGATGCAGCTGGCGAGAATCGCAAAAAAAGCGCCGCGCCAAATCGCTGAGGAGATTGTCACTTCTTTTGATAAAGGAAAGGCTTCTATTGAAAAGCTTGATATCGCCGGTCCTGGTTTTATCAATTTTTATATGGACAATCAATATTTAACGAAGCTGATCCCATCTGTACTGGAAGCGGGAGACGCGTATGGAGAAACAAACATCGGAAACGGTGAACGCGTTCAAGTGGAATTCGTATCTGCAAATCCGACGGGCGACCTTCACTTAGGCCACGCGCGCGGTGCGGCTGTGGGCGATTCCTTGTGCAATGTGCTTGCAAAAGCGGGTTATGATGTGAGCCGCGAATATTACATTAACGATGCCGGAAACCAGATTAACAATCTGGCGCTTTCTGTGGAAGTCCGTTACTTTGAAGCGCTCGGATTGGAAAAACCGATGCCGGAGGACGGCTATCGCGGCGAGGATATCATTTCAATCGGAAAGCGTCTCGCTGAGGAATACGGCGACCGTTTCGTCAACGTAGAAGAAAGCGAACGCCTCGCATTTTTCCGAGAATATGGTTTGAAATACGAGCTGGAAAAGCTTCGCGTAGACTTGGAAAACTTCCGCGTGCCGTTTGACGTGTGGTATTCTGAAACATCACTGTACCAAAACGGAAAAATCGATAAAGCGCTGGACGCGCTGCGTGAGAAAGGCCATGTCTATGAGGAAGACGGTGCGACTTGGTTCCGTTCCACAACCTTCGGTGATGACAAAGACCGCGTACTGATCAAAAAGGACGGCACATACACATACCTGCTTCCTGATATCGCGTACCATAAGGATAAGCTTGACCGCGGCTTTGATAAGCTGGTCAACGTATGGGGCGCCGACCATCACGGCTACATCCCGCGTATGAAAGCGGCAATTGAAGCGCTTGGCTATGAAAAAGGAACGTTGGAAGTAGAAATCATTCAGCTCGTGCACCTTTACAAAAACGGTGAGAAAATGAAAATGAGCAAACGGACGGGGAAAGCGGTAACGATGCGCGACCTGATTGACGAAGTCGGCTTGGATGCCGTGCGTTATTTCTTCGCGATGCGCAGCGCTGACACGCATATGGATTTTGACTTGGATCTTGCTGTATCAACATCTAACGAAAACCCTGTGTATTATGCGCAATACGCACATGCCCGCATTTGCAGCATGCTTCGCCAAGGGGAAGAACAAGGACTCACACCGGCGGCGGATCTAGATTTCAGCCCTATTCAATCAGAAAAAGAATATGATCTGCTGAAAACAATCGGCGGCTTCCCAGAGGCAGTGGCGGAAGCGGCGGAAAAACGAATTCCGCACCGTGTGACGAATTATATTTATGACTTGGCTTCAGCTCTGCACAGCTTCTATAATGCGGAGAAAGTCATCGACCCTGAAAACGAAGAGAAAAGCCGTGCGCGCCTAGCTTTAATGAAGGCAACGCAAATCACGCTGAACAACGCGCTTCAATTGATCGGCGTATCGGCTCCTGAAAAAATGTAATCATGCTGAAAGGACAAAGCCAGAGGGCTTTGTCCTTTTTTTTGTTACAGAATCGTGTGATATAGTTCACAAACTTCTTCACCGAGTTTTTGTATGATAAGGCTGATTATTGAATCAGTGAAAGGGGCAAGCCGAATGATTAACCGTCAACACTTTCAATTATCGCTGCAGTCATTGAGCTTGGTGGCAGGGTTTATGGTTTGGGTGCTGATTTCGTCACTTATCTCCCAGATCACATTAGATATTCATTTGAGCAAAGGCGAAATTTCCTTGGTAACGGCCATACCCGTTATATTAGGATCGCTTCTCCGCATTCCGTTGGGATATTTGACCAACAGATTTGGCGCGCGGATCATTTTTATGATCAGCTTTATATTGCTTTTATTCCCTGTATTTTGGATCAGTATTGCAGATTCTCTGTTTGATTTAATCGCGGGCGGTTTTTTCTTAGGGATTGGGGGAGCCGTTTTTTCCATTGGGGTTACATCTCTTCCGAAGTACTATCCTAAAGAAAAACATGGCGTTGTAAACGGTATATACGGCGCCGGGAATATCGGAACCGCGATCACTACATTTGCAGCTCCCGTGATTGCACAAGCGGCGGGGTGGAAAAGTACGGTGCAAATGTATATGGTCCTGTTGGCTTTATTTGCTTTGCTGCACTTTTTCTTCGGTGACCGGCATGAGAAGAAAGTGAAGGTGTCCGTAAAGACTCAAATCAAAGCTGTTTACCGAAATCATGTGCTGTGGTTTCTGAGTCTCTTTTATTTTATTACGTTTGGCGCTTTTGTCGCGTTTACAATCTATCTGCCAAACTTTCTTGTTGAACAGTTTGATCTGAGTCCTGCGGATGCCGGGCTGCGGACGGCAGGTTTTATTGCTGTATCCACGCTGCTCAGGCCGGCGGGCGGGTGGCTGGCTGATAAAGTGAGTCCGCTCCGCATCCTGATGTTTGTCTTTGCCGGCCTGACATTATCGGGCGTGATTCTGTCGTTTTCGCCGACGATCGGCATTTATGCCTTTGGGGCGCTAACGGTTGCGGTGTGCTCAGGGATTGGAAACGGGACGGTTTTTAAACTGGTTCCTTTCTATTTTTCTAAACAAGCGGGAATTGCCAACGGAGTTGTGTCTGCCATGGGCGGATTAGGCGGTTTTTTCCCTCCGCTGATCCTAGCGAGTGTATTTCAGGCGACGGGACAATACGCCATCGGATTTATGGCGCTTTCGGAAGTCGCGTTAGCAAGCTTTGTCATTGTCATATGGATGTATTGGCAGGAAAGAATGAAAACACATACAGAGAGAAGCGGGCACAGCGTAAACTGAAGGGCCGCCAGCGACTGGGGAATTCACGAGATTGTAAGTTTTTTCTGAAAAGCGCAAATGATTTCACGTTACAATAAATACACAACGTGACTTTTCTTCGAGGTGAGCTCATGAACTTTCTCTCTGTTCGAACATCTGATAAGGATCTTATTTCCAGTGATCTTCATCAATTGCTGGAATCCATCAGCACAAAAAGAAAAATCGAAAAACACACATACCTGTTTCGAGAAGGAATGGATGCAGAAGAGCTTTATCTGATTCAGTCAGGACTCATTGAAATCGGGAAACTGACGTCTGACGGCAAAGACCTGACGCTTAGAATCTGCCAAAAAAATGATATTGTCGGTGAATTAACACTTTTCACAGAAGAACCAAGATATATGCTCAGTGCAAAAGTGCTGGAGGATGGCGAAGTGCTTGTCATCAATAAAGGCAGACTTGAAAAGGAACTAATCCACAATGGTGCTTTGACATTTGAATTTATGAAATGGATGAGCACCCATTTGCGCAAAATTCAATCCAAAATCAGAGACCTTCTTCTTCATGGCAAAAAAGGGGCACTCTATTCCACCCTTATCCGCTTGTCAAACAGCTATGGAGTGAACCGGAGTGACGGCATTCTCATTAACATTGCCCTGACAAACCAGGATTTGGCGAAATTTTGCGCGGCGGCAAGAGAGAGCGTCAACCGCATGCTGGGTGATCTCCGCAAACAAGGGGTTATTTCAATAGAGGAATCCGGAAAGATTGTACTGCATCAGCGGGACTATTTACGGTGTGAGATTGAATGCGAACATTGCCCGTTAGAGATTTGCAATATTGATTAAGTGGAAACAAGGACAGCAATATGTCCTTGTTTTTATCTTGTTAGCCAAATGCACATGATGGCGAAAAAGAAGCACGCATTGACGATTTCAAGAATGCCGATCGTTTGAACAGGCCACTTCTTTCCGTGAAAAAACCAAGCACGCAAACTGCTGGGGATAAAGGCGAGAACGGCCCAGCCCGCGCCGAAAGCTGCGGAAAGTAAGGGGAGGAGCAGGTGATAGACCCACGACCAGTAGGCAAATCCTCTATTATTCTTCTCCCGGATCACCGACTTCACATAAAATGAACTTCCGATAAAAAACAAAGCAGATTGTGCAAAAATAAACCATGCCCAGCCGTCAAGAGTTTCCGTCCCCAGCCAGCAGCTGGCGAATCCTCCTGCACAAAAGAAAAAGACGCCCGCAAAATCATTCAGCAGCGCTCGTTCATTTTTTCGCCGGGCATAATACACATGAATGAGAAACAGCGGCAGCAAAGAAAAGGCAAGCCAGATAAAAGACGGCTTATGGATGACAGCGGCAAGCAAAAAGCTGCAGGTTGGAACACTGTAATAAAATATCCACTTTTGATAGGCGTTGATTTGTTTCTTTTTTAATGCCAGCGTAACAGGATGAACAGCCAAATAAAGAAACAGCCAGCCTAAAAATAGGGGAATATGCCAAAGAACCGCTCCTCCCTTCACCGTACCGAGGCAAAATGGAATGAGCAGCATGGCCCAAGCGCCGTGCTGCTTCGGAATAAGCGCCCTCATCGAAACACTCCTTTCTTGTTTCATTATAAAAGCGACAATACCGACAATATGTGACATTCATCATTTCATCTGTGAAATACATCACTGCTGTCATGGATCGGCCGGGCTACACTAAAGCTATCCTTAGCACAGGAGGCTTCCCTATGAATCAGTGTGACTATTTATTTTTTTTGAAACAACTTCCTATGTTTAATGAAGTGCCTCTACCCATTGTCGAAACATTGCTGAATAACGGGACGTTTATCCGCGGGTCATGTGATCAGGATCCATCTTTTCTCCATTCTCAATCCATTTATATTGTATTAAAAGGCAGTATTCGTTTTATTGACAGCAGGCTGCCTGAAGGGTCGCAAACCGTTGCGCTGTGGGAAAAAGGCGATGTGTTTCCCGTCGATCGAAAAGGCGGGCTGTTCTTATCTCCATTCATTTCAGTTCGCACATCCGAAGACATTCTTATGCTCAATATCCCTTTTTACATATTAAAAAAAATCATGTCCTATTACCCGAAGCTGCAGATGAATTTTCTGGTGATGCTCCAGCAAAATGTCTTTTTCTCTTATGAGCTGTTTTTGCGTTATCTGCATAGATCTCAGGATGAAAACGCTGAACCCGATTCCTAAAAGGAGTCGGGTTTTTTGATCAGTCTTTCCATTCCTTCTTCTTCATGTGAACTTTCTGTGAAAAAAGGGGAGTGTGTGACATAGTTCACAAGGAAATATCCTGCCTCTGTTTATAGTGAACTTAGAATACCTGACTCGGAAGGAGTGAAATACTCATGAAAAAAAAGAAAATGAGTCCGTTGTTTAGGAGATTAAACTATTTCTCTCCTATTGAGCATCAATCAAATAAACATAGTCAAACAACCTATGAAGATCGTGATTGGGAGAATGTATACAGAAACAGATGGCAGTACGATAAGGTTGTCCGCTCCACCCACGGCGTCAACTGCACAGGGTCCTGCAGCTGGAATATATACGTGAAAAACGGCATCGTCACATGGGAAGGGCAAAACCTGAATTATCCGTCAACCGGCCCGGATATGCCTGATTTCGAACCGAGAGGCTGTCCGCGAGGGGCCAGTTTTTCATGGTATATCTACAGCCCGCTCCGTGTGAAATACCCATACGTACGCGGTGTGCTGATCAATTTGTGGCGGGAAGCATTGCAGGCTCATCAAAGCCCTTTGGAAGCATGGAAATCGATTGTTGAAAATCCGGATAAAGCGAAGTCCTATAAACAGGCGCGGGGAAAAGGCGGTTTTGTGCGCGCTGAATGGCCGGAGGTACTGAAGCTGATTTCGGCCTCTCTGCTCTATACAGTCATGAAATACGGGCCTGACCGGAATGTCGGGTTTTCCCCGATTCCGGCCATGTCCATGATCAGCCACGCGTCAGGCTCGCGGTTTATGTCTTTGATTGGCGGCCCTATGCTCAGTTTCTATGATTGGTATGCGGATCTTCCGCCGGCATCCCCGCAAATCTGGGGCGACCAGACAGACGTCCCGGAAAGCAGTGATTGGTACAACTCAGGCTATATCATCACATGGGGCTCCAATGTCCCGCTCACAAGGACGCCTGATGCGCACTTTTTGGCAGAAGCGCGCTATAAAGGGGCAAAAGTCATCTCAATCAGCCCGGATTTCGCGGAATCCTCAACATTTGCGGATGACTGGCTGAGCATTCGTCAAGGAACAGACGGCGCGCTTGCGATGGCGATGGGGCATGTGATCTTGCAGGAGTTTTACGTTAATCAGAAGACAGAGCGTTTCATAGAGTACGCAAAGCAATACACGGATTTCCCGTTCTTTGTCACTCTAACTAAAGAGGATGGCGTGTATACAGCCGGGCGTTTTCTTCATGCGAAGGACATCGGGCGGCAGACGGGGCATGATCAGTGGAAGCCTGCGGTGTGGAATGAACGTACAAGCGCATTCGCGATCCCGCAAGGAACAATGGGCTCCCGCTGGGACGGCCAAAAGAAATGGAACCTGCACATGATAGATGAAGAAACAGGCGAACCGATTGAACCTCGGCTCTCAGTGCACGGCATAGAGGACGAGATCGGCACGGTTCGAATCCCTTATTTCTCAAATGAGGGAAACAGAGTGCTTGAGCGAGACCTGCCGATTAAAAAACTGGCCATAGATAATGAAGATGTGTATGTCACAACCGTGTTTGACTTGATCTTGGCTAACTACGGCGTGAATCGGGGGATCGGGGAGAAATCAGCCTGCTCGTATGACGATCCTGAACCGTTTACGCCAGCCTGGCAGGAGCAGGTGACAGGGATCAAAAAAGAAGCCGTCATTAAGATAGCTAGAGAGTTTGCCCAAAATGCGATCGATACAGAGGGCCGTTCCATGATTATTGTAGGAGCGGGGATCAACCACTGGTTCAACTCTGACACGATCTACCGGGCAGTATTAAATCTCGTATTACTGGTAGGCGCCCAAGGTGTTAACGGCGGAGGCTGGGCTCATTATGTCGGTCAGGAAAAACTCCGCCCTGCTGAAGGCTGGCAGACGATTGCAAATGCAAAGGACTGGGAGGGTGTGCCCAAGCTGCAAAACGGCACCTCATTTTTCTACTTTGCGACTGACCAGTGGCGCTACGAGGATCAGCCGGTCAGTGACTTGGCATCACCGATCGCGGCATCCTCCCGCTACAAGCATCACGCTGACTACAATGTGCTGGCGGCAAGACTCGGATGGCTTCCGTCTTATCCGACATTTGATAAAAACGGAATTGACCTGTACAAAGAAGCTGAAAAAGCGGGGGCAACAACACCTGAAGACGTTGGTGCGTACGTGGCCTCACAGCTTCAAGAGAAAAAGCTGAAATTCGCCATTGAAGATCCTGACAATGAAGTGAATTTCCCAAGAAATCTCTTTGTATGGCGGGCGAATCTGATTTCCAGTTCGGGAAAAGGGCATGAATATTTTCTCAAGCATCTCTTGGGAACGACGAACGGCTTGATGAATGACGACAGCGACAGCATCCGTCCTGAAGAAATCAAATGGCGTGAGCAGGCTCCGGAAGGAAAGCTCGATTTGTTAATCAATCTTGATTTCCGAATGGCCGGTACCGCGCTGTATTCCGATATCGTGCTTCCAGCGGCGACATGGTATGAAAAACACGATCTCAGCAGCACCGATATGCATCCGTTCATTCATCCTTTTGCTCCGGCGATCTCAGCTCCGTGGGAATCGAAGTCAGACTGGGATATTTTCAAGGCGCTGTCTAAAGCCGTTTCTGAGCTGGCAGAAGAAGTCGATATGGACCCGGTGAAAGAAGTAGTCGCGACGCCGCTCCTTCACGACACCATGCAGGAATTGGCCCAGCCGTTCGGCAAAATCAATGACTGGAGCAAAGGCGAATGTGAAGCCGTCCCGGGGAAAACGATGCCGAACATTCAAGTCGTTGAAAGGGACTACAAGCAAATCTTTCATAAAATGACTGCGCTCGGCTCAAACGCCGCCTTAAAACCGAGCGGAACAAAAGGCATGAGCTGGTCGATAGCCGATGAATATGAATCACTCAAAAAGAGATTGGGAGAAATCACCTCGGACAGCGTTGCAAAGGGGTGTCCGAATATAAGTGAAGCAAAGCAGGCGGCAGAAGCGATTTTAACCCTATCGTCCACTTCTAATGGGAAAGTTGCCGTAAAAGCATGGGAATCGCTTGAAAACATCACAAACCTGGAGCTGAAAGACCTGGCGGAAGAACGGGAGGAAGAATGCTTTACATTCGAACAAATCACGGCCCAGCCCAAAACGGTCATCACATCTCCGGCATTTACAGGCTCTGAAAAAGGCGGGCGCAGGTATTCGCCGTTTACGACAAATGTGGAAAAATTGATTCCTTGGCGTACGCTGACAGGCAGACAATCCTATTATGTCGATCATGAACTGATGATGGAATTCGGGGAAACGATGGCGACCTTTAAACCGATCCTCCAGCATCGTCCGTTTCTAAGCAAGCGGCCTGATCAAGAGGGCAAAGAAATTGTCCTCAATTATTTGACGCCGCATAATAAATGGTCCGTGCACAGCATGTATTTTGATTCCTTGCCGATGCTTACGCTATTTCGTGGCGGGCCTACGGTATGGATGAATAAAGATGATGCGGGGGATGCGGATATCAAAGACAACGATTGGATTGAATGCTTTAACCGAAATGGGGTTGTCGTAGCGAGAGCGGTGCTGTCTCACCGGATACCAAAAGGAATGGCGTTTATGCATCATGCCCAAGACCGCCATATCAACGTGCCCGGCACAAAACTGACCAATAACCGCGGAGGCACCCATAACAGTCCGACAAGAATTCACGTCAAGCCGACACAGATGATCGGCGGTTATGCCCAGCTCAGCTACGGCTTTAACTACTACGGACCTACGGGGAATCAGCGTGATCTGAATGTGGTCATCCGCAAGCTGAAGGAGGTCGATTGGCTTGAAGATTAAAGCGCAAATCGGAATGGTCATGAACTTAGATAAATGCATCGGCTGCCACACGTGCAGCGTAACCTGCAAAAACACATGGACAAACCGTTCCGGTGCCGAATATATGTATTTCAATAATGTAGAAACAAAGCCGGGTATCGGCTACCCGAAGCAATGGGAGGATCAGGACAAATATAAAGGCGGCTGGACCTTAAAAAAAGGAAAGCTCGAGCTGAAATCAGGCCCGAAAACCAACCGCCTTGCAAATCTTTTCTATAATCCGAATCAGCCAACCATTGATGATTACTACGAGCCTTGGAACTATGATTATGAAACGCTGACTAACAGTCCGCAGAAAAAACACCAGCCTGTAGCGCGGCCAAAATCGTCGCTGACGGGAGATTTTATGAATATTGAATGGGGGCCGAACTGGGAGGATGATCTGGCGGGCGGCCACATTACGGGGCTTGAAGATCCAAACGTTCAAAAGATGGAGGAGTCTATTAAAACGGAATTCGATGAAGTTTTTATGATGTATCTTCCGCGTATCTGCGAACATTGCATCAACCCTGCATGTGTCTCGTCCTGCCCGTCTGGCGCGATGTATAAACGTGAGGAAGACGGTATTGTACTTGTGGATCAAAACGCATGCCGGTCATGGAGATATTGTGTCTCGTCCTGCCCTTATAAAAAAGTCTATTTTAACTGGCAAACGAACAAAGCCGAAAAATGCACACTCTGCTTTCCGCGTTTGGAGGCGGGACTGCCGACCATCTGCTCTGAGACATGCGTGGGGAGAATCCGTTATTTGGGCGTCATGCTGTATGACGCGGATAAGGTGGAGGAAGCGGCATCTGCTGAAAATGAAAAGGATCTCTATCATTCTCAATTAGAAGTGTTTCTTGATCCGAATGATCCCGAGGTTGCTAAACAAGCAAAAGAACAGGGCATCCCGACAGAATGGATAGAGGCTGCACAGCAATCGCCCATTTATAAGATGATCATCGACTGGAAAATTGCCCTGCCGCTTCATCCGGAGTATCGGACATTGCCGATGGTTTGGTACATTCCACCTTTGAGCCCGATCATGAATGTCTTTGAAGGAGAGGGAAGCCGGCAAACAGCGGAAGACATTTTTCCGGCTATTGACCAAATGAGAATTCCGATTGACTATTTGGCGCAGCTATTAACGGCCGGTGATACAGATCATATTCGGTCAACGTTAAAGAAAATGTCTGTCATGCGCCAGTATATGAGGGCGGTCCAGACGAATAAATCCATCGACCCGGCACTGATCTCCAGTGTCGGCTTAACAGAACAGCAAATTGAAGACATGTATCGGCTGCTTGCGATCGCAAAATATGATGACCGCTTTGTGATTCCGAGCAGCCACCGTGAAAACATTTCTGATTTATACACTGAACAAGGGAGCTGCGGCTTATCATTTTCCGGCGGCCCGGGCTCTTGTTTCTAACTTTTGATAAATGAGGTGTAAACAGATGAACACCACAGATCGGCAAATCGCATTCTCTGCTCTTTCCTGTCTTCTTTCGTATCCGGATGAAGAGTGGAGAGCTGAGCTTCCCGATTGGAAGGCTCTGATTCATGAAATTGGCAATCGGCAAATCCGTGAGAAGCTGCTGCGCTTTTTAGAGGCGTTAGCCTGTTTTTCACCAGAAGCGCTGATTGACCACTATGTCTATACGTTTGACTTCGGGAAAAAAACGAATATGTACGTCACTTACTTTCATTCAGGTGAGCAAAGAGAACGCGGCGTTGAATTGCTGCATTTAAAAAACACATACCAGCAATCAGGCTTCCTGCAGACTGACAAAGAGCTGCCTGATTACCTGCCGCTTATGCTGGAATTTGCAGCGGTTGCGGAGATTGAAGCAGCGAGAAGCGTGTTTGAGAAATATAGGTCCAATGTGAGGGAACTGGCATCCCGCCTCGAAAAAAATAAGAGCATATATGCTGAGCTGCTGCACGTGCTGCTGGCCGCACTGGAAAACATCGGCGTGCGTGAAAGCGTTGAAGGGGCTGTTCAGGCATGAGCGGGCAGATCCTGTGGGGCGTATTGCCATACATTGTTTTAACGATCTTTATCGGCGGCCATATTTACCGCTACCAGCATGACCAATTTGGCTGGACGGCGAAATCAAGCGAGCTGTTAGAAAAGAAAAAACTCGCGGCGGGCAGCATACTTTTTCACTGGGGCATGCTGTGCGTTATCGGCGGACATCTCATGGGAATTCTGATGCCGGAAGCCTTGTACACCTCCATTGGCATTTCAGAGCATGTTTATCACAAAATGGCGATTGGCGCAGGCCTGCCGGCGGGGGTTGCGGCATGTACCGGACTTTTCATTCTGACGTACAGAAGGCTGTTTGACAAAAGAATCCGCAAAACCAGTTCGCCATCGGATATCCTTATGCTCATCCTGCTGCTGTTCATGATGTTGACAGGCGTTGCCGCCACGTTTCTCAACATCGATTCGAGAGGATTTGATTATCGGACAACAATCGGGCCGTGGTTCAGGGAGATCTTTTTGTTCAGGCCTGACGCCTCCTTGATGGAGAGTGTCCCCCTATGGTTTAAGCTTCATATCTTGATAGGGTACATCGTTTTTATCCTGTGGCCGTTTACGAGATTGGTTCACGTGTTCAGTCTGCCGCTCAAGTATTTGACACGAAGCTATGTCGTGTATCGGAAACGCTTGTAAAAATCCCCCCTCAAAGAGGGGGATTTTTTATGATAAATCGTTTGATGAAAGAATAAAAACATAAGATATTTTCTGCCAAGGTAATAGCTGGGCAGCCAGGGATCCTGTTATGTTTGTATTTGGACATAACATGTGAAAAAGGAGAGTGAAGAATGAAGCGGATGTTACTCATTTTCACTGCTTGTCTTATGACAGGCGCCGGGGTCCTGACACTCAGACATTCTCACGTATTAACCGGCGGGACAGCCGGATTGTCACTAAGCCTGACATACTTGTTTCACTCCACGTTTGCCATAATCTTCTTTCTGATCAATATCCCGTTTTATGTATTTTCTCTCATCAGAATGGGCGTCAAATTCACCCTATCCACTGTATTTGCAGTCACAGCACTGACTCTGTTTACAAGCGTTGATCACTGGCTGCCGTCTGTCTCTTTTTCACCGTTTGCCGGCGCGATTTGCGGCGGAGCATTAATCGGGTTCGGCCTGTCGCTCATGTTTTATCATCAGGCATCCCTTGGCGGTGCTAATATTCTCGCTTTATTTTTGCAAAAGCGCTATGGCTGGAATCCGGGTACGGTGAATTTCCTCTTCGATTTTGGCGTAGTGCTGGTCGGCATTGTCTCCGTCGGATTGCTGAAAGGGCTCTTCTCTTTAGTGTCGATTGCGGTCACGGGCCTGATCGTCAGCTTCTTCAAAAATAAAATCAAAAGCAGCTACTCCCTCAATCCGGCTTTGCTCCAGAACATCACACCCGGCCAAACACAGGAAGCATCATCATAAGCCTTTCCGCCCCGTGTGCGGAGAGGCTTTTTTCATAGAAAGGTTTAAAGGTTAGAAATAAGAGGAAATACGAAGGTAATCGGATCGGATTGGAGAGGGGACAAATGCTGAAAAGGAGACTGGAGTTTTTCTTTTTATATATCATGCTCATTGGGGCATACATCATCTGGGTTTTTCCGGTTTCCAGACTTGAGTTTTACGGAGGATTGCTTTGCTATGCCGGCATTATTTTGTTCAGCATTTATTCGTTAATCCTTGAAAACCGAACATCACAGCACACGCTGTTATGGATACATATTCTTGTCTTTTTTCCGATCGCGGGCTACATGTTTTATCTGTTTTCCGGACAGCTGTATGTAAAAGGAAAGCTGTTTAAAACAAAACGAATGTACAACAGGGAGAAGCTTCGAAAGCAGTTTGACATGGAGGAAACGCCTGAAGTGACCGGATTGAAGGACAATCAAGAAAGGTTTTTTACCTATTCCATCAGGGCTTCACATATGAATATCAACACGAAAAGCAAGGTAAAGGTTTTGAAAAACGGGGAAGAAACCTTTCCTGATATTTTCAAAGCAATGCGGAAAGCAAAATCTTATCTGCATATCGAATACTATATGTTCAAATCGGACATGCTTGGCCGCGGCATGATGGAGATTATGATGGAGAAGGCGCGTCAGGGTGTCGAGGTGCGTTTTTTGTATGACGCTGCGGGCAGCATCAAATTGGCAAGTAGAGATATTATGAAAATGAGAAAAGCGGGTGTGGACATCATTCCTTTTTCTCCGCTGAAAAACGGGTTCTTCAATCAGAAATTAAATTTTCGAAATCACCGTAAAATCGTGATCATAGACGGGAAATATGGCTTTGTCGGCGGATTGAATGTCGGGAAGGAATATATCAGCAGAGACCCGGGCATCGGTTTTTGGAGAGACACTCATCTGCGGCTGGAAGGAGAAATTGTGCAAACGCTTCACGCTATCTTTATGCTGGATTGGGAATATGTCTCTAATGAAGTGTTAATTGATCAAAAAGAATACAATACGCCAGTTCCCGTGGAGGGAGGAGGCATTTATCAAATCGTCGCGACAGGGCCTGACATGAAGGAGAGCATGAGTGACCTCTACTATGAAATGATCTCTACAGCGCAGAAATCTGTGTGGATTGCCACACCTTATTTTGTCCCGAATGAATCCATCCGCACGGCTTTGAAAGCCGCGGCGACAAAAGGGGTCCAGGTGCGAATTATGGTGCCGGAGACGAATGACAGCTTTTTAACGCAATACGCGTCGAGATCGTATTTCCCTGAGCTGCTTCTAGAGGGGATTGAGGTATATTCATATCAAAAAGGCTTCATGCATCAAAAAGTGATAATCATTGACGGCGATATCGCCTCAGTCGGAACCGCAAACATGGATATGCGCAGCTTTCAGCTCAATTTTGAGGTGAATGTTTTCTTCACGGATGCCGAAGCAATCCGCACCCTGGAAGACCATTTCGAAGAGGATATGATGGAAAGTGAGAAACTTAGTCCTGTCGGTTTTTATAAAAGAGGAATGGCCGATCGGACAAAGGAGTCAGTTGCCCGACTCTTTTCAAGCGTTCTGTAAGAAAAAAGAAATACTGTCTTTTCATACAGCCCGTGTATAGTATAATTGAGAAATCTTATCAGTTATTGATGCATTGGGGGAAGATAGAGTGCTGCGGCAATTTTTTGCGTATTATAAACCATATAAAACATTGTTCTTTCTCGACTTTTTCTCGGCGATTGCAGGAGGCTTAATGGAGCTGAGTTTTCCTTTGATCGTCAACTATTTCATTGATACCTTGCTTCCGGGGAGAGACTGGGGCCTGATCATCGCGACCTCAATCGGATTGTTTGTCGTTTACGCGCTCAGCTCGGCTCTCCAATATATCGTCACGTATTGGGGGCATATGCTCGGAATCAATATCGAAACCGATATGAGAAAATCGCTATTTGACCATCTGCAAAAGCTGTCCTTCAAATTTTACGACAACAACAAGACGGGAACGTTAATGTCGAAGCTGACGAACGATTTAATGTACATCGGCGAAGTCGCCCATCACGGTCCAGAAGATTTGTTCATCGCCATTATGACGATTCTCGGGGCGTTCGGGGTTATGCTGTTTATTAACTGGCAGCTGGCATTGCTGACATTTATTATCATGCCGATTGTCATTTGGCTGGCGCTTTACTTCAACAAAAAAATGACCAAAGCGTTTACGACGCTGAACAAGGATATCGGAGACTTCAGCGCGCGGGTAGAAAATAATATCGGCGGCATCCGGCTCGTTCAGGCGTTCGGCAATGAATCGTTTGAAAAAGAGCGCTTCGCTGTCAACAATCAGCGGTTCCGGATCACTAAGCTGTCATCCTATAAAATCATGGCGAAAAACGGTTCCATCAGCTATATGCTGACACGGTTTGTCACGCTGTTTGTCCTCTTATGCGGAACATGGTTTGTGATTCGCGGCTCCTTGTCATACGGAGAATTTGTAGCGTTTGTGCTGTTAACAAATGTCCTGTTTCGGCCGATTGACAAAATTAACGCCATTATTGAAATGTATCCGAGGGGAATTGCCGGCTTTAAAAGCTACATGGAGCTGATGGAGACAGAGCCGGATATTCAGGATTCTCCTGAGGCGAGAGACGTTTCCGGGCTGAAAGGCGATATCCGCTATCAGCATGTTTCGTTTGGCTATGATCAGAATCAACATGTCCTTCATGACATTAACCTGACCATTCGGGCGGGGGAAACGGTAGCGTTTGTCGGACCGTCCGGAGCGGGGAAATCAACGCTTTGCAGTCTGCTTCCGCGCTTTTATGAAGCATCGGAGGGCGACATTACCATTGATGGCGTCAGCATTCAAGACATGACGCTGTCTTCCTTGCGCGAGCAGATTGGCGTTGTGCAGCAGGACGTTTTCTTATTCTCGGGCACACTGAGAGAGAATATTGCATATGGCCGTTTGGGCGCATCAGAAGAGGAAATCTGGCAAGCTGTAAAGCAGGCTCACTTAGAAGAACTTGTCAATAACATGCCGGATGGATTGGACACCGTCATCGGAGAGCGCGGCGTAAAGCTTTCCGGCGGGCAAAAGCAGCGCCTTTCAATTGCGAGGATGTTCTTGAAAAATCCATCTATCCTAATTCTCGATGAAGCAACTTCTGCTCTTGATACAGAAACAGAAGCGGCGATCCAAAAGGCGCTTCAAGAATTGTCGGCGGGGCGCACGACGCTGGTGATCGCCCACAGACTGGCGACGATAAAACATGCGGACAGAATTGTCGTCGTGACAAAAAACGGTATTGAGGAACAGGGGCGGCATCAGGAACTGATCGAAGCCGGCGGTATTTACAGCAGACTGCATCAAGCACAGTTTGGAGAGATGGTGCAGCAATAGGAGGAAAGGGTGATAACGGGTACAGTGAATTTTATCAGACCGTTGGTACTGTCATATTAGGACGGAACACATATGAACATATTAATATTCTCACACCCAATATTCCGTACGGGGAGCGTTTTACGGGAACGTCCGACACTATCATGATGAACACGTGACGCTTATCAGTGAAGACGTCAGGCATCACCGGCCGCTTAACATCTTTGAAAGAGGACGTCATCGACGATTTCAACATCACTGTTATTCCCGTTGTATTAGGGACCGGCATCCCGCTGTTTCATGAACAAAATACCGAAACAAAGCTGGGTTTACCGATTTGAAACGATTTGTACAGGCGGCGCAGCTCCATGATAAACGAGCATAAGGAAAAGGATAGACATCACTGTCTATCCTTTTTTATGTAAGTTAGAGCGCTTCTCTCTCAGCGGGCTCGATCATATTCTGAAACTTTTCAACCAGCTGAGATGCTTTTGTCCCTTCAACCACAATCAGATATTCCTTTTCATTATGAGCCATGCGGAATGTTTCCAGCTCGATTAAGCTTTTGATTTTGCACATCGTTTTCTTTGAGTAAATATAAACCTCGTGGCTTCCGGAATGGCACATTTTATAAAGATGAATCAAATTTCTTAAAGTGAATGCCTGTGCGGCTACCTTTAGAGACTTGATGTTTTTCATGTTCTTTCTCCTCCATCGATTCTTGTCTTATATAGCGTATGTTCCCAATGTGTACAAACTGTAAACCTGTTTTTTTATACTTATGTTTTCCATTGCAGAGCGCCGCCGCCAATCCGTTTCACGCCGCGGATTGAGCTCAATTCATCCATCAGCCGGAGAAGCGCCTTGTCCTTCTGTTTCGCCTCGATCATAAAATCAATATTGGTTCCCCATTGCCTGAAGCGCTCCAAAAGCGGCAGCAAAAAGTTGGCATCTACATAATCCGCATGGCTGCGCACCGCTTGCTCCGACTTAGGGGAGGAAAGATGGACCTTCGGCTGCAATCCGATCCGCTGCCATGTGTTGATCATCCGTGGAAGTGCTTCATTCAGGTCCGCATGATCATCCGAGTTGGCGTAAAAATGGTGAAAATCAAAGACAAACGGAACATTCTCTAGCTCACAGACCTGAAGCGTCTCTTCCGTGGTATACGTCTTATCGTCATTTTCCAGCGTCATCCGCTGCTTGATCTCTTCCGGCAGCAGTTTTATGTTTTGATGAAATTGTTTCAGAGCGTTTTCTTTGTTTCCGTAAGCGCCGCCGATATGGATGTTGATAATCGAGCGGTCTGCAATCCCCATTGCTTCAAGCATGCGGTAGTGATAAGCCATATCGGTTACAGCATTTGTTGTAATAGATTCCTTAGGGCTCGTAAACAGGGTAAATTGGTTAGGATGAAAGCTTGTGCGCAAATTGTATTTTTTCACAAGCTCCCCAATCTCACGGAACTCCTTGCGAAATGGCGTCACAAAGTCCCACATTACGTCTGGATGAGTGGCCAGCGGCACAATTGAGCTGGAAAAACGGTACAATGGAATATCGTGGCCGATGATGTAGTGAAGGGTTCTCATTGTATTGCGCAAGTTAGCTTTTGTCGCAGCCAAAAGGGCTTCTTTTCTCTCATCCTCGGGCAGCTTTGAATAACGGGCGAATGTCAGTGTTTTGGCGGGAGACGCATCCCAAAGGCTCATCGCATTTGAGACGAACCCGAATCTGAAAATCATAGGAACTCTCCTTTATAAAAAATAAGATAATGCTTTACCGAGCCATTCCGCCGGGCGCTGCCTGAACGTGCGCTTTTTGAAATTTTCTGTTGTCAGCAGGTCCGACTTTTTAATATCCTCTTCAATCGTGGCATAGACTTCTTTTGTAAATGCAACATCATCGATTTCAACGTTTACCTCTTCATTTAAAAACAGGCTCCGCTGATCAAAATTGGCTGTGCCGATCATGCTGAAGTGATCGTCAATGATCAAGGCTTTCACATGATAAAACCCTTGGTAAAAACGGTAGATGAGACAGCCGGCATCAAGCAGCTCCGAATAATATGTAAAAGCAGCTTCTCTGACCAGAGGGTGATCAGATTTCATGGGCACAATCAACGTAACGTCCACACCGTTTTTTCTTGCTTTGACCAAAGCCTGCTGAAGCGGTTTAGTCGGAATATAATAAGGCGTGCAAATCGTAATACGCTTTTTCGCCCTTGCGATATTTGCCAAATACGTTTTTTCAAGAGCATAGCCGTCAGTCGCATAAATCTTATGAGGGGTATTCCCTTGCGGAAGTTCGGGCCAAACATCCGGACCGAGTTCGGCTGAGCCGGTATTTCGTTTCAGGTCGGCTGTAAAAAGCGTTTGCAGATCGCGGACACCTTCGCCCGTCATACGCAGATGATAATCCTCCCAATTGCCGAACTTCGCCTTCTTGCCAAGGTATTCCTCACCAATGTTAAACCCGCCGACATAGCCGACTTTTCCGTCTATCACAGCAATTTTCCGATGATTTCGTTTTTGTATATGAAAAAAGAAATAAGGGAAACGAGGCCGGTTCAGAAAATGAACGTGGACGCCGGCGTTTTTCATCGTCTTCAGCGCCGGTTTTTTAATTTTTTGGCTGCCCGACCAATCCAGAAGCAAATAAACCGAAACACCGGCCTGGGCTTTTGTTTTCAGCAGTGTAAACATATTGTGGCTGACCTCATCGTTTTTCATAATAAAAAACATCACGTGAACAGAAGAGACGGCATCGCGTATATCTTCCATCATCCGTTCAACAAGGTCAGCGCCGCAGTGAATTAATTCGATATCACTTTTCTTTTTTGAAAAAACAGGCTCGTACGCTTTCTTTCTGTAAGCGGCGCGGCCTATAAAGATATCCAGCAGGATTATAGCCAATAGTATGATGACAATAATGAGAATCACGAAAAATACCTTCATCCCGGCACTCCTTTCCGTAGTAGTAGATATTGTGCCCGAACAGCGGGAATTTAATTATTGACTGAACACTCATTCATTATTTATCATAAAGATAACCTTATACAGATTCTGGGGCAGGGGATAACGGTTTTCATCAGTAAAAAGGGGGAATTGGAATGAGCGGCTTTCTTATTGTCAATGCATTATTATTTCTGATTGTAACCGCTTACGCTGTTTATTTGTTTGTTTATTTGGTCAAAACAAGGGTTGCTTACATCAGGCTTGGCCAAAAGGAACAATTCGATAAGCGGATCAAGGAACGGCTTCAGGCCATATGGGTGAATGTATTCGGACAGAAAAAACTGCTCAAGGATAAGAAAAGCGGGATCATTCACGTCATGTTTTTCTACGGCTTTATATTGGTTCAGTTCGGAGCGATTGATTTTATCATCAAAGGTCTGGTCCCGGATCAAAATCTGCCGCTTGGCCCAATCTATCCCGCCTTCACTTTTTTTCAGGAAATCGTTACGTTTCTGATCTTAGTTGCGGTTGGCTGGGCATTTTACAGACGGTATATCGAAAAGCTCGTCAGGCTGAAACGAGGCTTTAAATCTGGACTTGTTCTCATTTTTATCGGCGGTTTAATGCTGACGGTTTTACTAGGGAACGCAATGAATCTGATCTGGCATGATCACGGGCTTTCTTGGAGCGAGCCAATCGCCTCAGGAATCGCGTTTCTGCTCGGCGGCATCGGGGAGACGGGTGCTGCGGTGATTTTCTATATCGCATGGTGGGTGCACCTCCTGTTTTTACTGAGCTTTTTAGTGTATGTGCCGCAGTCAAAGCACGCTCATTTAATTGCCGGTCCTGCCAACGTCTTTTTCAACAGACTTGAAGCGTCAGGAAAGCTTGAAAAAATTGATTTCACTGACGAAACAAAAGAAAGCTACGGAGCAGGAAAAATCGAGGATTTCAGGCAGTCCCAGCTGATTGATCTGTATGCGTGTGTCGAGTGCGGCCGCTGTACCAATATGTGCCCTGCGACAGGCACCGGAAAAATGCTGTCGCCGATGGATTTAATTTTACGCCTCAGGGACCACCTCACAGAAAAAGGTGCTGCCGTCACTTCGCGCTCGCCATGGGTGCCGGCTGCAGCATTCAGCCATACGAGAGGGAACCAGCTGGCAGCGGCAGCCTCAGGGAGCGGATCGCGGGAAGCCGCCGCCGCGCTTGATTACAATCCGAGCTTAATCGGCGACGTCATTACCGAAGAAGAAATTTGGGCCTGCACCACTTGCCGAAACTGTGAGGATCAGTGCCCCGTCATGAACGAGCATGTTGATAAAATTATTGATCTCCGCCGCTATCTCGTGCTGACTGAAGGAAAAATGGACAGTGACGCACAGCGGGCAATGACGAGTATTGAGCGACAGGGCAATCCGTGGGGCCTCAACCGCAAGGAACGTGAAAATTGGCGCGACGCAGCTCCAGATGCCGAGATTCCGACAGTAAAAGAAGTAAAAAAAGAGGAAAAAGAATTCGAATACCTTTTCTGGGTCGGTTCCATGGGTTCGTACGACAACAGAAGCCAAAAGATCGCCATCTCCTTTGCGAGACTGCTGAACCAAGCAGGTGTGACCTTTGCGATCCTCGGCAACAAAGAAAAAAATTCAGGGGACACCCCGCGCCGCCTCGGAAATGAATTTTTATTTCAAGAACTGGCCGAAAAGAATATCTCGGAATTTGAAAAAAATAATGTGAAAAAAATCGTTACGATTGACCCGCACGCATACAATTTATTTAAAAACGAATATCCTGATTTCGGCTTTGAAGGCGAAGTGTATCATCATACGGAAGTGCTGGCCGATCTGGTGAAGAACGGGAAACTAAAACCGCAGCACCCAGTTCATGAAACGATCACCTTCCACGACTCGTGCTATTTGGGACGGTACAACGAAGTCTATGATCCGCCAAGAGAGATTCTAAAAGCCATTCCGGGCGTGCAGCTTATTGAAATGGAGAGAAACCGGGAAACCGGCATGTGTTGCGGAGCTGGCGGTGGCTTAATGTGGATGGAGGAAGAGTCAGGAAACAGGATTAATGTCGCCAGAACAGAGCAAGCGCTGGCAGTCAATCCGTCGGTAATCAGCTCCGGCTGTCCGTACTGCCTCACGATGCTTGGGGACGGCACAAAGGCAAAAGAAGCGGAAGATCGTGTCAAAACGTATGATGTCGCGGAGCTTCTGGCTCAATCTGTCTTGGGCGCTGATATGACAATGGGGGAAAAGCGATGAATTTTTCATTAACAGAAGAACACGAAATGATTCGGAAATTGGTTCGTGATTTTGCGAAGCATGAGGTTGCACCGACAGCGGCAGAACGTGACGAACAAGAACGCTTCGATCGTGACCTGTTTCGGGAAATGGCGGATTTAGGATTAACAGGGATTCCGTGGCCTGAAGCTTACGGCGGAATCGGAAGTGACTATCTGGCATACGTCATAGCGGTGGAGGAACTGTCAAAAGTCTGCGCCTCCACCGGCGTGACGCTTTCCGCCCATATTTCGCTTTGCGGCTGGCCGCTGTTTGCATTTGGCACAGAAGAACAAAAGTCAGAATACTTAACACAGCTGGCGCTTGGGCAGAAAATCGGGGCTTTCGCTTTGACTGAAGCAGGCTCCGGTTCAGATGCTGGCGGGATGAAAACAACTGCTGAGCGAATCGGTGATGACTATGTATTAAACGGATCAAAAGTGTTTATCACAAATGGCGGCGCCGCTGATATTTACATTGTATTTGCAGTCACTGACGCTGAAAAAAAGAAAAAAGGCATTTCTGCTTTTATTGTTGAAAAGGATTTTGAAGGATTTTTGTCAGGCAAGAAAGAAAAGAAACTAGGCATCCGTTCTTCTCCGACAACAGAAATCATCTTCGAAGACTGTATCGTTCCCGCAGAAAATCTTCTCGGTGAAGAAGGAGAAGGATTCAAAATCGCGATGAAGACGCTGGACGGAGGAAGAAACGGCATCGCGGCACAGGCTGTTGGCATCGCCCAGGGAGCGCTTAATGCGGCGCTTCAATACGCAAAAGAAAGAAAACAGTTCGGCAAATCGATCGCCGAGCAGCAGGGCATAGCTTTTAAACTTGCAGATATGGCGACAATGATAGAAGCTTCAAGGCTATTGACCTACCAAGCGGCATGGCTGGAATCGTCAGGCCTTCCGTATGGAAAAGCCTCCGCCATGTCCAAACTGCTGGCAGGGGATACGGCGATGAAGGTCACGACCGAAGCTGTACAGATTTTCGGCGGCTATGGCTATACGAAGGATTATCCGGTAGAACGCTATATGCGCGACGCGAAAATTACGCAAATCTACGAAGGCACCCAAGAAATTCAAAGGCTGGTTATCTCCAGAATGCTCGCAGAATAAGGCAAAATATCTATCAGTCGGATCACTCTTGTAAATTTATTTAAATTAACGCTGTTAAGGGTAGCATATTCTGTTTTATTTTGTTTATAATGAGAGGTATGGTTTGTATAAGAACAATACAATATCGCTTTCATTATTGATAAAACAGATACATATAAGTAATAGAAAGGGAGTGTCCGACCTTGGGTATCAAACAATATTCACAGGAACAGCTAAAGGAAATGGCTTTAGTTGAAATCGCTCACGAATTATTTGAAGATCATAAAAAACCAGTTCCTTTTCAGGAGCTTTTAAATGAAA
>NZ_JBBOBP010000002.1:0-122513 GCF_038000225.1 Bacillus sp. FSL K6-1005 | reverse complement strand
TGCATCATTGCTCGGCGTGAAAAAAGAAGAGTTAGGAGACCGCGTCGCACAATTTTATACAGATTTAAACATTGACGGCCGTTTCTTGGCGCTCTCTGACCAGAATTGGGGTCTTCGCAGCTGGTATCCGTACGATCAGCTAGATGAAGAAACACAGCCGACAGTTAAGGCGAAAAAGAAAAAAGCCAAAAAAGCCGTCGAAGAAGATCTTGATCTTGATGAATTTGAAGTGGTTGACGAAGACGACCTCGATTTAGCTGAGGTTGAGGAAGAACTTGATCTCGATGCTGATGAGTTTGACGATATCGATGAAGACGACGATGACGAGCTCGAAATTGACGAGGATCTCATTGATGACGAAGAAGAAGAAGAAGAAGAAGATGATGACTATGATGAAGGCGATGAGGATAAAAAATCGTAAAAGAATTTCATCCCCAAATCGATCTTGACTTTCATAGTCGAACTAGGTAGTATGTATTTTGGGCTCTTCAAAAACGAAGAGAGAACATAGAACGTTATGCTCCCTTTCAAGAAATTGAAAGGGAGCTTTCTTATTTTCACCCCTCATTTTTCTTATAAATCATTTAAAAGGCTAAATGATTTCTTATAAAACGGTACATTTTAAGAAATGTAGCTTAGAGCGAAGAGAGGAGCAAACGAAATGACGAAATATATTTTTGTAACTGGGGGAGTCGTATCCTCACTTGGAAAGGGTATTGTAGCAGCTTCATTAGGGCGTTTGCTGAAGAACCGCGGACTGAACGTCACAATTCAAAAATTCGACCCATACATCAACGTTGATCCGGGAACGATGAGCCCGTACCAGCACGGTGAAGTATTCGTAACAGATGACGGCGCTGAAACAGACTTAGACCTCGGGCACTATGAGCGTTTTATCGACATCAACCTGAATAAATTCAGCAACGTAACAACAGGGAAAATCTATTCAACAGTTCTTAAAAAAGAACGTCGCGGAGATTACCTCGGCGGAACAGTGCAGGTTATTCCGCACATCACAAACGAACTGAAAGACCGCGTATACCGTGCGGGTAAAGAAACAAACGCGGATGTCGTGATTACAGAAATCGGCGGTACTGTAGGAGACATCGAATCCCTGCCATTCCTTGAAGCCATCCGCCAAATGAAGAGTGACATCGGCCGTGAAAACGTGATGTACATCCACTGTACACTTGTGCCTTACATTAAAGCTGCCGGTGAACTGAAAACGAAACCGACACAGCACAGCGTAAAAGAATTAAGAAGCCTGGGCATTCAGCCAAACATTATCGTTGTTCGTACAGAAATGCCGATTTCTCAAGATATGAAGGACAAAATCGCTTTATTCTGCGACATCGATACAAAAGCGGTTATTGAATGTGAAGATGCGGACAACCTCTATGCCATTCCGCTTGAGCTTCAAAAACAAGGACTTGATAAGCTTGTTTGCGAGCACATGCAATTGGCATGCAAAGAGGCGGAAATGTCCGAGTGGAAAGAGCTTGTGAACAAGGTCAGCAACCTGTCTCAAACAATCACAATCGGACTTGTCGGAAAATATGTTGAGCTTCCCGACGCTTATATCTCTGTCGTTGAATCACTTCGTCACGCGGGCTACGCGTTTGACACAGATGTAAAAGTGAAATGGATTAACGCTGAGGAAGTAACAGAAAGCAACATCGGAGAGCTTACTAGCGGCACAGACGGTATTATCGTACCGGGCGGCTTCGGAGACCGCGGTGTTGAAGGTAAAATCATTGCGACACAATATGCGCGCGAAAACAACATTCCGTTCCTGGGCATTTGCTTAGGTATGCAGGTTGCATCTATTGAGTATGCCCGAAATGTATTAGGCTTAAAAGGCGCTCACTCTGCTGAGATTGATCCGTCAACTCAATACCCGATTATCGACCTTCTTCCTGAACAGAAGGATGTTGAAGATCTTGGAGGAACACTTCGCCTCGGCCTTTACCCTTGTAAGCTTGAAGAGGGCACGAAAGCATTTGAAGTGTATCAGGATGAAGTGGTGTACGAGCGTCACCGCCACCGTTATGAATTCAACAACGAATTCAGACAGCAAATGGAAGACCAAGGCTTCGTATTCTCAGGCACCAGCCCGGACGGACGCCTTGTTGAAATTATCGAGCTGAAAGACCATCCTTGGTTCGTGGCTTCTCAGTTCCACCCAGAGTTCAAGTCTAGACCGACAAGACCTCAGCCATTATTCAAAGGCTTTATCGGAGCGTCTGTTGAAGCTGCAAATCAGAAATAATAAAAAAAGACTTGCCGTTTGTCAAAAGCGGACAAGTCTTTTTTATTTGTTTCCGGCAAGATACAGCATGTACAATAAGTGATTATGCATACTCTTGCAGAATTTCTTTTAATGTAAATGATAGAGCATGGTAGACATACAATGCTGTCATTAATGAAGGGAAGCCGTAGCGGGTGCCGTCTTCATCGGGAACAAGCGGCATTTTCAGCTTTGAATCAATATGCACATCGCAATATTGTTCGATTCCGGCGCTGTCTTTGGCTGCCGGTGATACGCAGACGACCCCCGCGCCTTTTTCATAAAGCTCTTTCGCGAGCACCTGTTCTTCATCTGTACCTGTCCCTGAGCAAAACATCAGCACCCTGTCGCTTTCTGTCACATCATCAGCGTTAGCGGGAAACGCTTTGACGGAAGGAAGCGGTTCTTTGCTTTCGGTTGCCTCATGTAAGATGCCCTGAAGCTCATTAGCCCCGTATATATAGATGGAATGCCCGCTGATCACCGCTTGAGCGAGCAATCGCGCCCCATCTTCAATCGCGTCAGATTCCTTATCCTGAATGCGGGAAAAAATACCTGTTAACTGTGTTGTAAATATTTTCAACATAAGTGAATCCTCCTTTATAACGTACAATAACAGTATACAACAAAAGAGAAAATGCTCAGAAAATGTCGTAAAGTAGACTATTATAATTAAAGGAAATAGGAAAATCAAACAGAATACATAAACTACTGCTTACTTTTGACGAAAATCATAATATTGGGGTGTAAAATGATGAATGAAAAAATTTTAATCGTTGATGATCAATACGGAATACGTATTTTGCTTAACGAAGTGTTCAATAAAGAGGGCTATCAGACATTTCAGGCTGCGAACGGCCTTCAAGCGCTTGATATCGTGACAAAAGAACGCCCGGACCTTGTCCTTCTGGATATGAAAATTCCGGGTATGGACGGAATCGAAATCTTAAAACGGATGAAGGTCATTGATGAAAACATCCGCGTGATTATCATGACGGCTTACGGAGAACTCGATATGATCCAAGAATCAAAGGAACTGGGCGCATTGACGCACTTTGCGAAGCCGTTTGACATCGACGAAATCAGAGACGCCGTCAAAAAATATCTGCCCCTGAAGTCTAACTGACAAAAAGAAGAAACAATTGAATGAGGTCATTGTGTTGCCGATTTGTCGAAAAGTTGGTATTCTAGTTATGGAGAAAAAGCGATCTGTGTATTTACATATGACAGCAAATTATGGGTCATGCTAGGGTGGAAAGCTTTTTTCGCTAGAAGACAATCAGGCTACATAAGGAGGACATTCGACATGCCTTTAGTTTCAATGACGGAAATGTTGAATACAGCTAAAGAAAAAGGTTATGCTGTAGGACAATTTAACTTAAACAACCTTGAGTTTACTCAAGCGATTTTACAAGCAGCTGAAGAAGAAAAATCTCCAGTGATCCTTGGTGTTTCCGAAGGTGCGGGACGCTACATGGGCGGCTTCAAAACAGTCGTAGCTATGGTAAAAGCACTAATGGAAGAGTACAAAGTGACAGTTCCTGTTGCGATCCACTTAGACCACGGTTCAAGCTTTGAATCTTGTGCGAAAGCGATTCATGCAGGTTTCACATCTGTAATGATCGACGCTTCTCACCATCCATTTGAAGAAAACGTAGCAACAACTTCTAAAGTTGTTGAGCTTGCTCATTTCCACGGAGTATCTGTAGAAGCTGAGCTTGGAACAGTCGGCGGACAAGAAGACGACGTTATCGCTGAAGGCGTAATCTACGCTGATCCTAAAGAGTGCCAAGAGCTTGTTGAGCGCACTGGCATCGACTGCCTTGCACCTGCATTAGGTTCTGTTCACGGCCCTTACAAAGGTGAGCCAAACCTTGGTTTCAAAGAAATGGAAGAGATCGGAAAGTCTACTGGTCTTCCGCTCGTTCTTCACGGCGGTACTGGAATTCCGACTGCTGACATCAAAAAATCAATCTCACTTGGTACAGCTAAAATCAACGTAAATACTGAAAACCAAATTTCTTCTGCAAAAGCTGTTCGCGAAACATTAGCAGCTAAGCCTGACGAGTACGATCCACGTAAATACCTTGGACCTGCTCGCGAAGCGATTAAAGAAACTGTTATCGGTAAAATGCGTGAATTTGGTTCTTCAAACCAAGCTTAATTCAATTGGAACTTTTTATAGCCGCCTGACAGCTTGACAGGCGGTTTTCCGTCTATCTTTAGAAAGCGCAATCATATTCACAGTTCTGAAAATTCTTACTCTGGGAGGCTTTTGTAAATGTTATTTTTTATTGATACTGCCAATATCGATGAGATTAAAGAAGCGTATGAATTAGGAATCCTTGCCGGTGTAACAACGAATCCTAGTTTAGTAGCAAAAGAAGCTAACGTATCGTTCCATGACCGTCTTCGTGAAATCACAGAAGTTGTTCCGGGCTCTGTAAGTGCCGAGGTTATTTCTCTGAAAGCTGAGGAAATGATTGAGGAAGGAAAAGAACTGGCGAAAATCGCTCCGAACATCACAGTGAAAATCCCGATGACGGCTGACGGTTTAAAAGCCGTAAAAGCACTTACTGACTTAAACATTAAAACAAATGTTACATTGATCTTCAATGCAAACCAAGCGCTTCTTGCTGCAAGAGCGGGCGCTACCTATGTATCTCCATTCTTGGGCCGCTTAGATGACATCGGCCATAACGGGCTTGACCTGATTTCAGAAGTTAAGCAGATTTTTGATATCCACGGGCTTGATACGCAAATCATTGCGGCGTCAATCCGCCATCCTCAGCATGTAACTGAAGCTGCATTAAGAGGGGCTCATATCGGCACAATGCCGCTTAAAGTCATTTATCAGCTGACAAAGCACCCGTTAACAGACAAAGGAATCGAACAGTTCCTGGCAGACTGGAACAAGTAATTTAAGCGGTGGCAAACAGAGTGTATGCCTGTTTGCCGCGGCCTTTGTTTTTCACCATCCTGATACAGCGGACCTTCAGATGCATGCCGCTTACAGAGAAGGAATCATTGGGCTGCAGAAGCTGATATCGGAATGAGGGTTGCGTGCTGCTTTTGCCGGATGACGAAGATGTCTCTAAAGCCGGCGGGTCTCTGTCGATTTTTTGAAACCTATGCCCCCCGCAAAGCTTCGCTATTTTCTTCCTGATATTTTACAATGTGTTGTATTCTTTCTCTTCGAATTGGCTAGATTTTGGACATGAGCTTTATTTGCAGAGACAGAATAAAATGCCATTTTATTTAGCTCCGCAGCTATCTTCTTATGGAAGGAGACTATCATGGAAAAGTTGAATATTGCCGGCGGTGACTCGTTAAACGGTACAGTACACATCAGCGGCGCTAAAAACAGTGCTGTTGCATTAATACCAGCAACCATTTTGGCAAATTCCGAGGTGACAATAGAAGGGCTTCCTGAGATTTCAGATATTGAAACGCTGCGTGACCTGTTACAGGAAATCGGCGGCAATGTGCATTTTGAGAATGGGGAAATGATTGTAGACCCCACATCAATGATCAGCATGCCGCTTCCTAACGGAAAAGTGAAAAAACTGCGCGCGTCTTATTATTTAATGGGGGCGATGCTCGGCCGCTTTAAACAGGCCGTCATCGGATTGCCTGGCGGCTGCCACCTGGGCCCCCGTCCGATTGACCAGCACATCAAGGGTTTCGAAGCGCTCGGAGCTGAAGTGACCAATGAACAGGGCGCGATTTATTTGCGCGCTGAAAGGCTGAGAGGCGCACGTATTTATTTAGATGTCGTAAGCGTCGGGGCAACGATTAACATTATGCTTGCGGCTGTTTTGGCAGAAGGAAAAACCATCATCGAAAACGCTGCGAAAGAGCCGGAGATTATTGATGTCGCGACATTGCTGACCAGCATGGGCGCAAAAATCAAAGGTGCTGGAACCAACGTCATCCGAATCGATGGCGTAAAGGAACTGCACGGCTGCAAACATACGATCATTCCGGACAGAATTGAAGCCGGAACATTTATGATTGCAGGAGCTGCGATGGGCAAAGAGGTCATCATTGATAATGTCATCCCGACTCACCTTGAGTCCTTAACAGCAAAGCTGAGAGAAATGGGCTTTCACATTGAGACAAGCGACGACCAGCTGCTCATTGTCGGAGGGCAGAAAAATCTTAAGCCGGTTGATGTAAAAACCCTAGTATACCCGGGATTTCCGACTGATTTGCAGCAACCGATGACGGCGCTTTTGACGAGAGCAAAAGGGACAAGCGTCGTGACTGACACCATCTATTCGGCGAGATTCAAACATATTGATGAGCTGAGACGAATGGGCGCTAATATGAAAGTAGAGGGCAGATCTGCAATCATCACGGGTCCTGTCGAGCTTCAAGGCGCTAAGGTGAAGGCGAGCGATCTGCGGGCCGGAGCCTGTTTAGTGGTTGCCGGGCTGATGGCTGACGGTGTCACAGAAATTACAGGTCTGGAGCATATTGATCGCGGATACAGCAGCCTAGAGAAGAAACTAGAGGGTTTGGGAGCCACAATCTGGCGCGAGAGAATGACTGATGAAGAGATAGAACAGCTGCAAAATTCTTAATTGGTTATTTGCGAGAGGAGATCGTGTTGAGATGGAAAGAAGTTTATCAATGGAATTGGTCCGTGTGACTGAAGCTGCGGCATTAGCATCAGCAAGATGGATGGGCAGGGGAAAGAAAGACGAGGCTGATGAAGCAGCAACAAGCGCAATGAGAGACGTTTTTGATACAGTCCCGATGAAAGGAACTGTTGTGATCGGAGAAGGAGAAATGGACGAAGCGCCGATGCTTTATATCGGGGAAAAACTCGGAAACGGGTACGGTCCGCGCGTCGATGTCGCTGTTGATCCTCTCGAAGGCACAAACATCTTAGCAAGCGGCGGTTGGAACGCGCTGACTGTTATTGCAGTTGCTGACCACGGCACGCTTTTAAATGCTCCAGATATGTATATGCAGAAAATCGCAGTCGGTCCAGAAGCGGTGGGCTGCATAGATATTGAAGCTCCAGTCATTGATAACCTTAGAGCGGTAGCAAAAGCGAAAAACAAAGACGTCGAGGACGTCGTTGCTACCATTTTAAACCGCGATCGACACGAAAAAATCATTTCTGAGCTTCGTGAGGCCGGCGCCAGAATCAAACTGATCAATGATGGGGATGTCGCAGGCGCCATCAACACGGCTTTCGACCACACAGGCGTAGACATCCTGTTCGGATCAGGCGGAGCTCCTGAAGGTGTCCTATCTGCTGTAGCGTTAAAAGCGCTAGGCGGAGAAATTATCGGTAAACTTCTTCCGCAAAGCGAGGAAGAAATCATACGCTGCAACAAAATGGGACTTGATTTGAGCAAAGTGCTGCGTATGGAAGACCTTGTGAGAGGCGATGACGCTATTTTTGCGGCTACCGGCGTAACTGACGGGGAGCTGTTAAAAGGCGTTCAATTCAAAGGGTCTGTCGGCACGACTGAAAGCTTGGTCATCCGTGCGAAATCAGGCACCGTCCGTTTTGTTGACGGCAGACACAGCCTGAAGAAAAAACCAAATCTCGTAATCCGTCCATAACAAAGAGAAAAAGCGGGTGTTGACCCGCTTTTCTTTTGCAAATAAGAGACAACCCTATCAATTGCGTGTCAAAACCTTATTTCAGTTGAATAATTTTTTGAAATAAGGTAAAAATAAAGAGTGCTGCGATTTTTAACTGCGTAATTCCTTCTTTTAAGCACTAGGAAAGTTTCAATTTCTACCGCATCAGACGATATAAGTATTGATCTTCTCATGTTTTTGTCCTCGCTTCCTTCAAAACTCATTAAGACAATCCTTTTAACAAAAGCGCCGATCATGGGTGGAAGTGTTACCGATAGAAGTTCCTTTATGTTAAAAAAAGAATGTGCTTTGGCGGATGTTGTGCAAAAGCAGCAGATTACATGTGTAAAGTAAGATATTGACTATGAAAAGCGTGGTGTTTTTATGAAAGACGTATCTATTTCCTCTTTGGAAAATATGAAATTGAAAGAGCTATATGAACTTGCAAGACATTATAAAATCTCCTACTACAGCAAACTGACAAAAAAAGAACTGATTTTCGCTATTCTGAAAGCGAATGCAGAACAGGAAGATCTTTTGTTTATGGAAGGTGTTCTTGAGATCATCCAATCAGAGGGATTTGGCTTCCTGAGACCGATCAACTATTCTCCAAGCTCTGAAGACATTTATATCTCAGCTTCACAAATCCGCCGCTTCGATTTGCGGAATGGAGACAAAGTATCAGGCAAAGTTCGCCCGCCAAAAGAAAATGAGCGTTATTATGGACTTTTGCACGTTGAAGCAGTAAATGGAGATGATCCGGAATCTGCAAAAGAGCGTGTTCACTTCCCAGCCCTTACTCCACTTTATCCAGACCGCCATATGGTGCTCGAAACAAAACCGAATTTCTTGTCTACAAGAATTATGGATATGATGGCGCCGGTAGGCTTTGGCCAGCGCGGCTTGATTGTAGCGCCGCCGAAAGCCGGGAAAACGATGCTGCTGAAGGAAATCGCCAACAGCATTACAGCGAACCAGCCTGAAGCAGAGCTGATTGTCCTATTGATCGATGAAAGACCGGAAGAGGTTACGGACATTGAGCGTTCTGTTGCTGGGGATGTCGTCAGCTCAACGTTTGATGAAGTGCCGGAAAACCATATCAAAGTAGCCGAGCTTGTGCTTGAACGCGCTATGCGCCTCGTTGAGCACAAGAAAGACGTTATTATCCTGATGGACAGTATCACACGCCTTGCCCGCGCCTACAACCTAGTGATTCCGCCGAGCGGAAGAACACTGTCCGGAGGGATTGACCCGGCAGCGTTCCACCGTCCGAAGCGTTTCTTCGGGGCAGCGAGAAATATCGAAGAAGGCGGAAGCTTAACGATCCTGGCCACTGCTCTTGTTGATACAGGATCTCGTATGGATGATGTAATCTATGAAGAATTCAAGGGAACGGGCAACATGGAGCTTCATCTTGACCGCTCTCTGGCAGAACGCCGCATCTTCCCTGCAATCGATATTCGCCGTTCTGGAACGCGTAAGGAAGAGCTGCTTGTGCCGAAAGAGCATCTTGACCGTTTATGGTCTATCCGCAAAACGATGTCAGATTCGCCTGATTTCGCGGAAAAATTCATGAGAAAAATGAAAAAAACCAAAACAAACCAGGAATTTTTCGATATTCTCAATCAAGAATGGAAGCAAGCAAATCTATCATCAGCCAGACGATAAAATCTATTTGCAAAAGAAGTAAATCACTGATATAATTTTCTCATATGCGTTTCGGACATTGCTCCGAAATAATAACTCTGTTTCCACACGGGATTCAGGGCGGAAGGAGATGGATACAATGAAAGCAGGAATTCATCCTAATTTCAAAAAAGCAACAGTTAAATGCGCTTGCGGAAATGAATTTGAAACAGGCTCAGTAAAAGAAGAGGTACGCGTTGAGATTTGCTCTGAATGCCACCCATTCTACACTGGCCGTCAAAAATTCGCTTCTGCTGATGGTCGTGTTGATCGCTTTAATAAAAAATACGGTCTTAAGTAATAATAGATTTTTCAACAGGCAAGAAGCAGTTCTTGCCTGTTTTTTGTATGTCAAAAACACAGCTGGCAGAGAGAGGGGAGCAGAGCCAATGTACATAATGAAGCAAAGCGGGTGGCTTGAGCTGATTTGCGGCAGTATGTTCTCGGGGAAATCTGAAGAGCTGATCAGAAGAGTGAAGAGAGCAACTTACGCCAAGCAGGAGGTCAGGGTCTTTAAACCTGTGATTGATAATCGATACAGCGAAGATGCTGTTGTCTCCCATAATGGAACATCTATGACGAGCTATGCCATTTCTTCGGCTGCGGACATTTGGGATCATATCAGTGAGAGCACGGATGTGATCGCAGTTGACGAGGTTCAATTCTTCGATCGGGCGATCATTGATGTTTTATCAGCACTTGCCGATAAAGGATATCGTGTGATCGCAGCAGGTCTTGATATGGATTTCAGAGGAGAGCCGTTCGGCGTTGTGCCGGATATTATGGCCATCGCTGAAAGTGTGACGAAGCTGCAGGCTGTCTGTTCCGTCTGCGGATCACCGGCAAGCAGAACACAGCGGCTCATTGACGGAAAGCCGGCTTCTTATGATGATCCGGTCATTCTGGTGGGTGCGTCTGAATCCTATGAAGCAAGATGCAGACACCACCACGAAGTTCCGGGAAAATCTAAAAACTAATGCAAAACATGGGTAAAAAGATAGAAAGCACCGGCCGAAAAGCTGGTGTTTTTTTTTATATTCTGACAACAATCAATTAAAAAATTTAAATAAGTGTATTAAAAAATTAAGTAATTTTCTTCCCTTGAATTTTGATTTTGACAGGCATAAAATAACTAACGTAATGTAAATAGTTTTGAGACATTGTTCGAATAATTGTCACAAAGTCGCATAAAGATCATGATCGGTTATTTTTAGATGAGTTATTACTTAACCTGGTTAACTATTTCAAGAAAGAAGGAGATTTGCTTGAATAACATAAAAAAAACTAAGGAAGGCCATTTAGAAACAACATTAAGAGGAAAAGAAGTTTTGTCTATTCCTACTTTAAACAAAGGTGTTGCTTTTACGTTAGAAGAAAGACAAGAACTTGGCTTAGAAGGACTTCTTCCGCCAACTGTACTTTCTCTTGATCAACAAGCAGAACGCGCATACGAGCAATTTAAAGCTCAGCCAGACCGCCTTCGTCAAAATGTTTACTTAAATGATCTTGCTAACCGCAATGAAGTTCTTTTCTATAAATTGCTGCAAAATCACCTGCGTGAAATGCTTCCTGTTGTATACACACCAACAGTTGGTGAAGCCATTCAAGAATACAGCCATGAATACAGAAGACCTCAAGGTATCTACTTGTCAATCGACAACATTGACGGTATTGAAAAGGCTTTTGAAAACCTTCATGCGACAGCAGGCGATATTGATCTTATCGTTGCAACTGACTCTGAAAGTATCCTTGGTATCGGTGACTGGGGAGTAGGCGGTATTAACATCGCTATCGGTAAATTGGCTGTTTACACTGCTGCAGCTGGTATTGACCCTAGCCGTGTTATTCCTGTAGTGCTTGATGTCGGTACAAACAACGAAAAACTTTTAAATGATCCTTTATACATTGGTAACCATCATGAACGTATCTCTGATGAACGTTACGAAGAATTCGTTGATGCGTATGTAAAAGCTGCGCTTAAATTCTTCCCTAAAGCGCTTCTTCACTGGGAAGACTTTGGTAACAAAAACGCGCGCAATATCATGAAAAAATACAACAACGAAATCCTGACATTCAACGATGATATTCAAGGTACAGGCGCAATTACACTAGCTGGTGTGCTTGCTGCTATGAAGAAAACAGGCGCTTCTATTAAAGATCAGCGTGTAGTTGTCTTCGGTGCAGGTTCAGCTGGTATCGGTATTGCTGACCAGATCCGTGACACAATGGTGCTTGCTGGATTATCTGAAGAAGAAGCAAACAAAGCGTTCTTCACACTTGATTACAGAGGCCTGTTAACAGACGATATAGAAGGCATCCTTGATTTCCAAAAACCTTACCTTCGCAGTGCAGCAGAAGTGAAAGACTGGAAACGCGATGAAAAAGGCCAAATTCCATTCGATGAAGTGGTTCGCCAAGCGAAACCAACGATCTTAATCGGAACTTCAGGGGTTTCAGGAGCGTTCACAGAGGAAATTGTGAAAGAGATGGCATCTCACGTAGACCGTCCGGTGATCATGCCGATGTCTAACCCGACTCATCTTGCAGAAGCTGTTCCTGAAGATCTGTTCAAATGGACTGACGGAAAAGTGCTTGTAGCAACAGGAAGCCCATTTGACAATGTAGAGTACAATGGCGTTTCTTATGAAATCGGACAATCTAACAATGCATTCGCATTCCCTGGTCTTGGCCTTGGTTCAATCGTAGCTGAAGCGCGTGTTATTACACCTGCTATGTTTGCTGCAACAGCTGATGCGATTGCTGAAATGGTTGATTTTGAAACACCTGGAGCTGGATTGCTTCCAAGCATCGACAAGCTTCAAGAAGTATCTATTCAAGTTGCCATTGCTGTAGCTGAAGCAGCGATTAAAGACGGCGTAGCAAATCGTCAGCCTGAAGATGTAAAACAAGCTGTTCTTGATGCAATGTGGACACCTGAATACAAAAAAGTCATCGCAAAATAATAAGCGTGTAATTTTTCTGTCCGAGGGAAAGCTTTGTATAAAGCTAAAGTATACGGACATAGGATTTGGAGGAGAATATTTTGAGCATCTTAGATATCTTAATCCTCCTGGCACCGATCTTCTTTGTTATCGTGCTGGGTTGGTTTGCAGGACATTTCGGAAGTTATGATGCCAAGTCAGCAAAAGGGGTAAGTACGTTAGTAACGAAATACGCACTTCCAGCTCACTTTATCGCTGGTATTTTGACAACTTCCAGAAGTGAATTTTTATCACAAGTTCCATTAATGGTTTCTTTACTGATCGGGATTGTTGGTTTCTATATCATCATTTTATTGGTTTGCAGATTTGTCTTTAAGTATGATTTAACGAACTCATCCGTGTTTTCTTTGAACTCTGCACAGCCGACATTCGCATTTATGGGTATTCCTGTATTGGGAAGCTTGTTCGGTGCGCAAGAGGTTGCGATTCCGATCGCTGTAACAGGTATCGTTGTTAACGCGATTCTTGATCCGCTTGCGATTATTATAGCTACAGTGGGTGAGTCTTCTAAGAAAAACGGAGAGAGCGGCGACAGTTTTTGGAAGATGACAGGGAAATCCATTCTGCATGGTCTTTCCGAGCCACTTGCAGCAGCTCCTTTAATCAGTATGATTCTAGTGCTTTGCGGTGTCACTCTTCCTGAGCTGGGTGTTAAAATGCTTGATCAGCTTGGTAGTACAACATCTGGTGTTGCTCTCTTTGCTGTCGGTGTTACCGTTGGTATTCGTAAGATTAAACTCAGTCTGCCGGCTATCGGTATTGCGTTACTAAAAGTCGCGGTTCAGCCTGCGTTAATGTTCCTGATTGCTCTTGCAGTCGGACTTCCAGCTGACCAAACAACAAAAGCGATCCTTCTTGTTGCATTCCCTGGTTCTGCCGTTGCAGCCATGATTGCGACTCGTTTCGAGAAACAAGAGGAAGAAACTGCGACTGCGTTTGTGATCAGTGCGATTCTGTCATTGATTTCACTTCCAATTATTATTGCGCTTACTGCGTAATCAAAAAAGCTCCCTTTACGGGGAGCTTTTTTACTTTACGTTTGAAATTTAAACAGTGACAGCAGCGGTTTTTTTCTTGTTTTTATTTTTTCGGATGAAGCAGCAGTCTCAGGGGCCGGCTGAGCGGTGAATTCTTTCATTTGTGAGGTCATTGATTGCAGGTCGGCAAGAATGTCATCGATTTCTCTTCTGTGCTGCAGAAGCTGATAGGATACGCCTTCATCGGCTTTTTGTTTAAGCTGGCGTTCCAATTCCTCAATTCTTGCCAGCAGCCCGTTTTCTTCCTGTTTTTGCTGTAATAAGGTGTCCAGCTTTTGTTCGAGCTGTTCGAGTCTTTTCTCTGTGTCACTGTTTGTTTTTTGGACAAGGAAGCCTGTGCGCTTCTTATTGCTCCGCGGCACATTAATATCCTGAAGCGCCGTGCCTTCAGAAATTTGTTTTTGAACAGATTTCAGGATTTGCACATCTTCAGCCGTAAACGAATAGTGTCCGAGCTCGTTCCGTTCAGCCGGAAGGTTCAGCTGCTTCACCCACCGCTGCACTGTTTTTGCGGAGACGCCGAGTTCACTTGCTACCATATTTGTATTCATGATCCCATACCTCCTTTTTAGCTAGGTATTCGACCATGGGGAGCGGTTCCCTTCCCATTAGACAAAACAAGAAAAGATTCGGCAAAGAAAGTGGGCATCCCCCTTTTTTCCTCAAAAACCATTATTGCTCATACAGCTCTAACGGAAGCTGATCGGGATCAAAAAAGAAGGTGAACCGCTTGCCTGTCAGCGGGTCTGTCCTGATCGGCTCTGTCTCGATTCCTTTTTCGTGAAGCTCCTGAACAGCCTGATCTAAGCTGCTGACCGTAAAGGCAAGATGTCGGAGCCCTGCACCTTCAGGCCGGGTTTGACGTGCGGGCGGATCAGGGAACGAAAACAGCTCAATGACGTACGAGCCGTTAAGCGACAAATCAAGCTTATAGGAGTCGCGCTCTTCTCGGTATGTTTCTTGTATCACCTGAAAACCGAGCTTATGTACGTAGAAAGCTTTCGACTTTTCATAATCCGAGCATATGATTGCAATATGATGTATAGATGTAAGCAATACGATCCCTCCTCTTTTTCAGTATAGCAGAGGAGGCTTTTTTAACTGGGATTGAAATGCTTTTGACTGGCGATAGTCCCTATACTATAATGAGAATGTTACGCACAGGAAAACAGAGGTGAAGACCGTGTTAGACCGTTTAAAGTCAATCGAAGAACGATATGAAAAATTAAATGAGCTTTTAAGCGATCCAGAAGTTGTCAACGATCCCAAAAAGCTTAGAGAATATTCGAAAGAGCAATCTGATATACAAGAAACAGTTGACGTATATAGACAATACAGAGATGCGTCAGAACAGCTGGCTGATGCAAAAGCGATGCTTGAGGATAAGCTTGATGCTGAGATGCGCGACATGGTGAAGGAAGAGATTTCTGAACTTCAGAAAGAAACTGAAACACTGTCAGAACGTCTGAAGGTGCTCCTGATTCCGAAAGATCCTAATGATGATAAAAACGTTATCATGGAGATCCGCGGAGCGGCAGGCGGAGAGGAAGCCGCTTTATTTGCAGGCAACCTGTACAGAATGTATTCCCGCTATGCCGAGCTTCAAGGCTGGAAAACCGAGGTCATGGAAGCAAGTGTAACCGGAACGGGCGGCTACAAAGAGATCATCTTTATGATTACGGGCAGCGGTGCATATTCTAAGCTCAAGTATGAAAACGGCGCTCACCGTGTTCAGCGTGTTCCGGAAACAGAATCAGGCGGCCGTATCCATACATCTACTGCAACAGTAGCATGTCTTCCTGAGGCCGAAGAGGTAGAGGTTGACATTCATGAGAAGGATATCCGCGTTGATACGTTTGCTTCTAGCGGACCGGGCGGACAAAGCGTGAACACGACAATGTCTGCCGTTCGTCTGACGCATTTGCCGACAGGCGTTGTCGTATCATGTCAGGATGAAAAATCTCAAATCAAGAACAAAGAAAAAGCGATGAAGGTTCTCCGCGCCAGAATCTATGATAAATTTCAGCAGGAAGCTCAAGCTGAATATGATCAAACACGGAAATCGGCTGTCGGGTCAGGTGACCGCTCTGAGCGTATCCGCACATACAACTTCCCGCAAAACCGTGTGACGGATCACAGAATCGGCCTGACCATTCAAAAGCTTGATCAGATTCTTGAAGGAAAACTGGACGAAGTGGTTGAAGCACTGATCGTAGAAGATCAGGCAAGCAAACTTCAGCAGGCGGATAGTTAAGATGAAGACAATATTTGAAGCCCTGAAATGGGCTTCTTCTTATTTAACGGAAGCGGGAAGAGAAGAAAATGCAGCTGAGCTGCTTTTGCTTTATGATACCGGAATGGATAGAAGCAAGCTGCTCGCCAGCTTACAGGAACCGATCGGCGAAGATGAACTGTATCGCTTTGAACGCCACGTCGATATGCACAAAGAAGGCGTACCGGTTCAGTACATTATCGGAAGAGAGTTTTTTTACGGCCGTGAATTTATAGTAAATGATGACGTGCTGATCCCGCGTCCGGAAACGGAAGAGGTTGTCTACCATCTTCTTGAGAAATATAGAAGTGTCTTTTCTGAAGGAGAACAGCTCGATGTGGTAGATGTCGGCACCGGAAGCGGCGCAATAGCCGTCACGCTTGCACTGGAAAACAAAAACTTTTCTGTCTCAGCGATTGATATCTCCAAAGAGGCGCTGGACGTTGCTTCAGCCAACGCTGAAAAGCTCGGAGCGGAGGTGCATTTTCTTCAAGGCGACCTGCTTGAACCCTTTATAAAGGCAGGAAAAAAAGCGGATATTATTGTCTCAAACCCTCCGTATATTTCTGAAGAAGAAATGGCCGATTTATCTGAGATTGTCCGTTTCCATGAACCTTTGCATGCTCTCACTGACGGCGGAAATGGGCTGAAATTTTATAAGCGGTTTATGGAAGCCATTCCGCTGGTGATGAAGAATACCGCGCTTGTCGTCTTTGAAATCGGGTGGAAGCAGGGCGCAGCTGTAAAAGAGCTGATTCTGCATGCGTTTGAGGATGCGGAAGTTGAAGTCCTGAAGGATATTAACGGAAAAGACAGAACCATATGCGCGGTAATTCATAAGAATAAATAAGCAGCTTGCTGGTGAGTTGAGATAAGAACGGGACCATCAAGCTGTTTTAACACCAGCAAAGGGGATGTAAAAGATGAAAAAGGCCCTGACAGCAGGAATTTTACTTATTGCCATTGAAAGTATGGTGGGTTCGATTTTTGCGCAAGCGATTTCTTATGAATTCATTTTCGGCATTGCATCTCTTGTTTTGATCGGGCTTGCCATTGTGACATCGGGTTTGGCTGTAAGCGGAAGCGACCAGCGGGCAAATTATCATTCAGAAACCAAAGAAGGCCGGACAGCCCGTTTGAAAATATCAGCTGCTTTCTTTGTTGCTGCCATACCTTCTATTCTATGTTATCTATTGACCGTTTTGATCTAATGAAAAAGGAAGCCCTTAAGAGGCTTCCTTTTTTTGCAGCAAAACAGAATCCCATATCCAGTAGACGACAGCTGTTAATACAGCGAAGATGTAAAAAGCTGTATTTTGAAGAAGGGATTGCCCGGAAGGCTGCAGCACGCCAAAGATGATCGCGTTGGCGATAAACGCCGCGGCAAGATAATACAGCAAGTACAAAGGGCTGAACCGTTTCGGCTTTTTATTCATCATGATTTGAAGCGGCAGCGCGAATAGTAGGTAAGGAAATAAGAAATAAAAGGCCATCGTTACGAGAGCAGCTATAATAAAGGAATGAATGTAAATAATCGAATAAAGAACTGACATCGTGAACGCTGACAGCAGCACTGTGTAATGATATTTCATTTTAAACCTCCTAAAACACTATCGTACCATAAATTAGATTCAAAGCTTGCTAGATTTTTTTGCCGCTGCAGGTTTACTCCATACGTTCCTTGTCCATAATAGGGCTAGATACAAAGCACGGAGAGGAACGGTGGGGACCGATGAAAAAAACAGTTATCATTTGTATATATATGTTTCTTTTATTATCTGGGGCACTCGTAGGATTGGCGAAAGAAGAGACGGCACAGCAATCTGAAAATGAGCCGGTTGTCATTCCGGACGAGGCGATTCGCTTGAGAATATTGGCAAACAGCGATCGTGACGAGGACCAAGAATTAAAGCGTCGTATCAGAGACGCCGTCAATAAAGAAATCACAACATGGGTTAAGGATATTACTTCTATTGAAGAAGCACGGCGTTTGATCCGCTCAAAGCTGCCTGAGATCAAGGAAATTGCAAAAGAAACCATGGAAAAAGAAGGCGCCAGCCAATCGATATCTGTTGATTTTGACAAAATCTCATTTCCGACAAAGCTTTACGGCAGCATGGTATATCCTGCTGGAGAATACGAAGCCATCCTGATCACGCTTGGTAACGGTGAAGGCGCGAATTGGTGGTGTGTATTATTCCCGCCGCTCTGCTTTCTTGATTTTTCAAACGGAGAAGCCGTAAAAGAACAAGAAGATAAAGAAGCCTCAAAAAAACAAACGGAAAAAGCTCTTGAGGACTTAACAGCCAAAGCGGAAAAAGCTGAAAAAGAAGATGAGAAAGAGAAAGAAGACGATACAGAAGTGAAATTCTTCGTTGTAGAATGGTTCTCCGATCTTTTTTCTTAATCACCAGGTCTAAAAATAGATTTGCCTCATAGATTGGAAGAAAGAACGCTGAAAACGGGGTGAACGAATGTTTTATCAACTGCGGGTGGCAAGGGAGAAGGACGGAGATATACTTGAGGAATTTTTAAAACAGGCCAAAACGAATCATGAGGGCGTAAGGGAAGGGTTCACGCAGTTTCTGATGCTGGAGGACAGCGAGAAGAACATAGCCGGCTGTCTAGGGATCGAAAAAATCAGCTGCGATCAAGCCCTGCTTCGCTCACTTGTGATATCGGACAAGCTTCACCAAGGTCATATTGTGTCGCTCTTTCAAAGCATGGAGGTGCTTTGTGAAAAGCATGAGATCAAAACGGTATATTTGGTAGCCAATCAGCATTCTTCGGCTGATTTCCTGGGGGCGATGGGATTTGAACGGGCGGAGAGTGTGCCGGAAGAGCTGTTTGCCTCGGATCATTTCTGTGAATCAAGGCAAGCGGAAGGGGCCGTCTTAATGAAAAAAGCATCTGGATAAGTGAGATTTATACACAAACTTATCCACTTCTTTATATGCGTTGTCCACAATTTGTGGATAACGCTTGTTTTATTACAGGACATCTTTTATACTTTCAAAAGGATTACACGCGTAAAACGATCGTTTTATTGTTGTGAATAAGGAGTTTGGTCAGAAATGAAAACGAAAAGATGGTTTGTGGATGTAACTGGGGAGTTATCCACAAATGATCCACAAATTACACAAGCAGCCGCTTTGCTCCGAGAAAATGAGGTAGTCGCCTTTCCGACAGAAACTGTATATGGTCTCGGCGCAAATGCGAAAAGCACAGATGCTGTCAAAAAAATATATGAAGCGAAAGGGCGGCCGAGTGATAATCCCCTGATTGTCCACATTGCGGATATCAGCCAGCTTGACGGCTTAACCGGTCCGGCGCCAGAAAAAGCGAAAATATTAATGAAGCGCTTTTGGCCAGGGGCGCTTACACTTATTTTACCTTGTACACCTGGTGCGCTGTCACCCCGTGTAACGGCAGGACTGGATACAGTAGCCATCAGAATGCCTGATCATCCTCTGGCTCTGGCACTCATCCGTGCCGCGGGTCTCCCAATTGCAGCGCCGAGTGCTAATTTATCGGGCAAACCAAGCCCGACAAAGGCTGAACACGTGGCTCACGACTTGGAGGGCCGCATAGCGGGAATAATGGATGGGGGAGCTACTGGAATCGGTGTCGAATCAACCGTACTTTCATGTGCGGGAGACATTCCTGTGCTCCTTCGTCCGGGCGGCATTACAAAAGAACAAATAGAAGCTGAAATCGGACCGATTCTTGTGGATAAAGGGCTTGCCGATCAAAATGAGAAGCCGATTTCTCCGGGAATGAAATATACACATTACGCGCCGTCAGCGCCGCTTGTTATATCTGAAGGCAGCCCTGAGCGCATTCAAACGCTCATTCAAGAATATCAGCGGGGCGGAAAACGGGTCGGCGTCCTGACGACAGAAGAAAACACGGATTTTTATTCATCTGACTATGTTAAGAGCTGCGGCAGAAGAGATCAGCTTGAAACAGTCGCGGCAGCTCTTTATGATGCACTGCGCAGTTTTGATGAAGAAAAGGTTGATTTTATTATTGCAGAATCGTTTCCTGACACAGGCGTCGGACTTGCTATTATGAACAGGCTGATGAAAGCAGCCGGAGGAAGAGTAATTCGCTGACACAGTCAGAAGTTCTAACCCTTTTTGGACATGCATAGGCTAAAAAAGCGGGCGTGTCCAAGGGGGTTATGTATGTGATGTCGGAAATGTTTATAGGCGAACTGATTACCTTAAGCATCATGGCGTTTGCTTTAGGAATGGATGCTTTTTCTGTGGGCCTCGGAATGGGTATGGTCAAACTCAGAAAAAAGCAGATATTCTATATTGGATTCATTATCGGTCTCTTTCACGTCATCATGCCTCTCGGAGGGATGGCGGCGGGAACTATGCTGTCAGGGCTCCTCGGTATGGTAGCTGTATATATCGGGGGTTCACTGCTGTTTGTTCTCGGTGTTCAAATGGTGATCGCATCTTTTAAACAGTCAGAAGAACGTTTGATGTCGCCGGCTGGGCCTGGCTTATTGTTATTTGCAATCGGCGTCAGCCTCGATAGTTTCTCCGTCGGTCTGAGCCTAGGAATATATGGCTCGCACCCGCTTCTCACCATTACCCTGTTTGGGCTTTTCAGCATGATGTTGACTTGGCTGGGCCTGCTGATCGGAAAACAAGTGCAGTCCTGGCTCGGCTCATACAGTGAAGCGCTCGGAGGAACCATATTAATCGTATTTGGCCTCAAGCTGCTTTTGCCAATTTAATATACCAATAAAAGAAACGATGTCGCCGTTTCTTTTTTCTTCATATATAATAGAAAAAACAAGGGGTGACTGACATGAACATCATTTTTGTCTGTACTGGAAATACGTGCCGCAGTCCAATGGCTGAGGCGCTTTTTAAATCAATCGCTGAAACGGAAGGGCTGGATGTCAGCGTCCGCTCGGCAGGCGTATTTGCCTCACCTAACGGAAAAGCGTCGCCTCACGCGGTCGAAGCGCTTTTTGAAAAACGCATTGCCCTTAATCATGTTTCTTCGCCATTAACTGAAGAACATATGGAATCGGCAGATTTGGTTCTGGCAATGACCCACCAGCACAAACAGGTCATCGTCAGCCAATTCGAACGTTATCGTGATAAAGTGTTTACGCTAAAAGAATACGTGACAGGCAGCCGGGGCGATATTATAGACCCGTTTGGCGGCACCATTGAGATCTATAAAAAAACGAGAGATGAGCTTGAAGCGCTTCTTCAGCAGCTTGCAGAACAATTGAAAAATGACGGTAAATAACTTGTCAGAGAATCTGCAAACAGGTCATTTGCAAATCCTGCGTGAAGGAGTAGAATATAGTGAAAAGCACATCGATATGGTGTGAATCAAAGAGCGGACAGGCTGCGCGGTCAACAAAGCGGGCGGGCCGCATTACATACGCTGGGAGGAAAAGCTGATGAAAGTAGCCATAGCATCGGATCATGGCGGCGTCCATATTCGAAACGAAATCAAAGAACTAATGGACGAATTGCAAATTGAGTATATTGATATGGGCTGTGACTGCGGCAGCGGATCTGTCGATTATCCGGACTACGCTTTTCCGGTGGCCGAGAAAGTAGTAAGCGGTGAAGTGGACAGAGGGATTTTAATTTGCGGGACAGGCATTGGCATGAGTATTTCCGCCAATAAAGTCAAAGGCATCCGCTGTGCGCTGGCACATGATACATTCAGTGCAAAGGCGACGAGAGAACATAATGATACAAATATCCTCGCGATGGGCGAACGCGTAATTGGACCCGGTTTGGCACGGGAAATTGCGAAAATCTGGCTGACCACTGAATTTACTGGCGGAAGACATCAGACCCGCATCGGAAAAATCTCGGACTATGAAGAGAAAAACCTGTAGGGGTGCTGTTCTATGAGTGAGATCACGCAAACATGGAAGACGATGCTGTCGGAGTTTCAGGACAAAGCGGGATTGAGAGAAAATCAGATATTTGTCCTTGGGTGCAGCACAAGTGAAGTGGCCGGCAGTCATATCGGCACATCAGGCAGTACAGACATCGCGGCAAGCATCTACAGCGGACTTGCAGAGCTGAAGGAACAAACGGGAATCCATCTGGCGTTTCAATGCTGCGAGCACCTAAACAGAGCGCTTGTAGTGGAGGAAGAAACGGCCGAGCTGTTTAGGCTTCCGGCCGTTTCCGCAGTGCCTGTGCCAAAAGCCGGCGGGGCGATGGCTTCTTACGCGTTTAAGCAGATGAAGTCTCCTGTTCTGGTAGAAACCATTCAGGCAGATGCCGGAATAGATATAGGCGACACGTTTATCGGCATGCACTTAAAGCCGGTAGCTGTTCCTGTACGCATTTCTCAGAACAGTCTCGGTGCAGCCCATGTGACATTGGCGCGCACGCGGCCAAAGCTGATCGGCGGAATGCGGGCAGTTTATGAGTGTGAATGAGAAAGGACTGCATGGGCCAGTCTTTTCTTTCATTTGCGCGGCTAAAATAAATTCCGAACTTTAAATTAAATTTAAGTAATAAATATTCGTTTTTGCCAATAAAATTTTTGTTTTTTTGAAAATAATCTTTTACATGGGCCTAAAAAACCATGTACAATAGTGGTGGTAAAAACAAAGAACAGGATACGGATAGGAGAGGATCTCGCTGATGAAACATTTACCTGCGCAAGACGAACAGGTGTTTAACGCCATTAAAAATGAGCGTGAACGCCAACAGACGAAAATCGAATTGATTGCTTCTGAAAACTTTGTAAGTGAAGCGGTTATGGAAGCACAAGGTTCTGTTTTAACAAACAAATACGCTGAAGGATATCCTGGCAAACGCTATTATGGCGGATGTGAGCACGTCGATGTCGTTGAAGATATCGCTCGTGACCGCGCGAAGGAAATCTTTGGAGCGGAGCATGTAAACGTTCAGCCTCATTCAGGCGCACAAGCAAACATGGCTGTCTATTTCACGATTTTGGAACAAGGCGATACTGTACTTGGGATGAACCTCTCCCACGGCGGTCATTTAACACACGGAAGTCCAGTTAACTTCAGCGGTGTTCAATATAACTTTGTTGAGTACGGCGTAGATAAAGAAACTCAACATATTGATTACGATGACGTGCGTGAAAAAGCCCTCGCTCACAAGCCTAAGCTAATTGTGGCAGGAGCAAGTGCGTATCCTCGTACAATCGACTTTAAGAAATTCCGTGAAATTGCTGATGAAGTCGGCGCTTACTTTATGGTGGATATGGCGCATATCGCGGGACTTGTTGCGGCAGGCCTCCATCCAAACCCGGTTCCTTACGCTGATTTCGTTACAACAACGACACATAAAACACTTCGCGGACCTCGCGGCGGTATGATCCTTTGCCGTGAAGAGTTCGGAAAGAAAATTGATAAGTCCATCTTCCCTGGCATTCAAGGCGGCCCGCTGATGCATGTAATTGCCGCAAAAGCTGTTTCATTCGGCGAAGTATTGCGTGATGATTTCAAAACGTACGCACAAAACGTGATTTCAAATGCGAAGCGTCTTGCAGAATCATTAACAAAAGAGGGCATTCAGCTCGTTTCCGGCGGAACCGACAACCACCTCATCCTGGTTGATCTTCGTTCTCTTGGACTGACAGGTAAGGTTGCAGAGCATGTGCTTGATGAAATCGGGATTACATCAAACAAAAACGCGATTCCGTACGATCCTGAAAAACCGTTCGTAACAAGCGGTATCCGTCTCGGAACAGCTGCTGTGACAAGCCGCGGTTTTGACGGAGAGGCATTGGATGAAGTCGGTGCCATCATTGCGCTTGCATTGAAAAACCACGAAGATGAAGGAAAACTTGAAGAAGCAAGACAGCGCGTAGCTGCTCTGACTGGCAAGTTCCCTCTATATAAAGAATTAGATTACTAAGATTGAAAAACCCGCTCGGGCTTATGCCCGGCGGGTTTTTTGACGATGTTCTTGAAACTCAATGTCTTTTTTTGTAGAATCAATAGAAGTGTGAAATTGTCGAAGGGACAATAAAAAAGGAGCTGAAACACAGTATGGGAAAGGTTTATGTATTTGATCATCCTTTAATTCAGCATAAGCTGACATATATTCGGAATGTAGAGACAGGCACGAAGGATTTTAGAGAGCTTGTAGACGAAGTCGCCACGCTTATGGCGTTTGAAATTACCCGTGATCTCCCTCTAGAGGAAGTGGATATCAACACACCGGTTCAGGCTGCAAAATCGAAAGTCATCTCAGGGAAAAAACTGGGGGTAGTTCCTATTCTCAGAGCAGGTTTAGGAATGGTTGAAGGCATCTTAAAACTGATCCCTGCGGCAAAAGTGGGACATGTCGGTCTGTACCGTGATCCTGAAACCTTAAAACCCGTGGAATACTATGTGAAGCTTCCTTCTGATGTGGAAGAGCGTGAATTCATCGTGGTTGACCCGATGCTGGCCACAGGCGGTTCCGCAGTTGAAGCGATTAACAGCCTCAAAAAACGCGGTGCGAAAAACATCCGTTTCATGTGTCTCGTAGCTGCGCCTGAAGGTGTGGAAGAATTGCAGAAGCATCATTCTGACGTGGATATTTACATAGCGGCGCTTGATGAAAAATTAAATGAAAAAGGTTATATTGTTCCGGGTCTCGGAGATGCAGGAGACCGTATGTTCGGAACAAAATAAAAAAGAAAACCCGCCAACGGGTTTTCTTTTTTATTATCCAGTTTTTTGCTATTCGGTGAATCTCTATACAATTATAGGTGAAAATGTGAACATTCTGTGGAGGCTTACAGTATAAAAAGTTTTTTAACTTTAAACAGATTGACACATGTTAGGGGCTATTGTATGCTAAACGAGGGTATTATGAGAAGGTTTTCATAGCTTTCATTATAGTCCTCATCCCCAATGTAAATCCTCCCAGAAAACCCGTTTTATGAGGATTTATTCAAGCGAATGAAACAGCATCCCTGCAAGGCTTGCGGATGAATGATTTTTTCGAACAGGCCCGTTTTGCCGGACAAAAAAGGTCTTCTACTAGGGTTAACCGCTGATTTTGCCGTATCCAAGAAATACATTATTTTTTCATCAGGAGACAGATAGTTGATGGACGATCCCAAGCTACAATTTAGCAGACAACGAAAATATCTATTGTTCATTTTAGCAGCGTATGTACTGGGTTATGGTTTAACAGCGTATAAAACCGTTTTTTTAGGCCTTATTCTGGGAACTGTTTTCAGTTTGTTTAATTTTTTACTGCTCGTCAGAAGAATGAATGCTTTTGACAGGGCCGTTGCGAAAGGCAAGTCCATACGATCCCTTGGGAGCGCAGCGCGGTGGTGCAATGCGATTCTTGCTGCGGCTGTTGCCTATAAATATCCCGAGCATTTTCATATGGCAAGCACAGTTATTGGATTAATGACAATTTATCCTGTCATTATGATAGATTCTTTTATCCAGCTTAAACGTTCATCAATGGAAGAGAGGTGAAAACCCTTTGAATCATGAATACAGAACTATTGAATTACTAGGTCTTACTTTTAATCTGACAAACATTCTGATGATTACTGTGGCGAGTGTGATCGTGTTATTGATTGCCATCCTTACCACAAGAACGCTTTCGATCCGTCCGGGAAAAGCCCAGAACTTTATGGAATGGATTGTTGATTTTGTCCGCAATATTATCGGCAGTACAATGGATTTGAAAACAGGGGCTAACTTCTTGGCACTTGGTGTCACATTGCTGATGTACATATTTGTGTCGAATATGCTGGGGCTGCCGTTCTCTGTCACAATCGGACATGAGCTCTGGTGGAAATCTCCGACAGCCGATCCTGCCATTACATTAACGCTTGCCGTAATGGTTGTCGCTTTAACCCATTATTATGGTGTAAAGATGAAAGGGCTCAAGGAATATTCCAAGGAGTATTTGAGACCTGTTCCGTTCATGCTCCCGATGAAAATCATAGAAGAGTTTGCAAATACGCTGACTCTCGGTTTGCGGCTTTATGGTAACATCTTCGCCGGTGAGATTCTTCTCGGCCTGCTTGCGGGATTAGCGACAAGCTTCTATTCGCAAAGCGTGGTTCTCGGACTTGTCGGTACAATCGGCGCCATTCTGCCGATGCTGGCATGGCAGGCATTCAGTTTATTTATAGGTGCCATCCAGGCGTTTATCTTTACGATGCTGACGATGGTGTACATGTCTCATAAAATCAGTAATGATCATTAAAACATTATATCCAAACGGATAACATTTTAAAGGAGGAACTTTTTCATGAATTTAATAGCAGCTGCGATTGCAATTGGTTTAGGCGCACTTGGTGCAGGTATTGGTAACGGTTTGATTGTTTCACGTACGGTAGAGGGGATTGCCCGTCAGCCGGAGGCAGGTAAAGAACTTAGAACTCTTATGTTCATGGGTATCGCATTAGTTGAGGCCCTTCCTATTATCGCTGTCGTTATCGCATTCTTAGCGTTCTTTGGCTAAGCATAAAAGCCTTATATGAACTAAAAATGGCGAAGATCATTCCAAGAGAACCTTCGCCATTGCTTTATGTCTGATAAGCATCCCGCCTTGCCGGCTGAAAAGAGACAAGTGCGGCTGCTGGATCAGCAAAGAAAAACCTGCAGAAGGGAGTTGCCGTAGTAGATGTCTCAATTACCACTTGAACTAGGACTGTCGTTTAACGGCGGAGATATCCTGTTCCAACTGTTAGCTATGTTAATTTTATTAGCGCTTCTGAAGAAATACGCTTTAGGGCCGCTATTAAACATAATGAAACAGCGTGAAGATCATATCGCTGGAGAAATTACGTCTGCTGAAGAAAAAAATAAAGAAGCGCAGCAGCTGATTGATGAGCAGCGCGCTCTGTTAAAAGAAGCAAGACAGGAATCCCAAACGCTTATCGAAAATGCGAAGAAACTGGGAGAGAACCAAAAAGAAGAGATTATTCAGGCTGCGCGTGCAGAATCTGAACGTCTGAAAGAAGCAGCCAGAACTGAAATCGTGAAGGAAAAAGAACAGGCGGTTTCTGCTCTCCGTGAGCAAGTAGCGTCTCTTTCTGTCATGATTGCGTCGAAAGTAATCGAAAAAGAACTGGATGAACAAGCTCAAGAGAAATTGATCCAGGACTATCTTAAAGAGGTAGGAGAAAGCCGATGAGTGGATCAGCTGTCTCTAAACGATATGCATCAGCTCTTTTCGATATTGCCAATGAGTCCTCTCAGCTCAATCAGGTAGAAGAAGAGCTAAAAGTTGTAAAAGAAGTATTTCAAAATGAAAAAGCGCTAAATGATGTGTTAAACCATCCGAAGGTGCCGGGCACAAAGAAAAAAGAGCTCATCCAAAATGCTTTTGGATCTTTATCACAGTCCGTGCTCCATACGATTTTTCTTTTGATTGACCGTCATCGGGCAACAATTGTGCCTGATCTCACAGATGAGTTTGTGAAACTCGCAAATGAGGCCCGTCAAACAGAAGACGCAATTGTATATTCAGTTAAACCACTGACGGATGCGGAAATTTCTTCATTATCACAAGTGTTTGCAAAAAAAGCCGGAGTCGCTTCACTGAGAATCAGAAATGAAGTGCAGACGGATTTAATAGGCGGCATTAAAGTCCGCATTGGAAACCGGATTTTTGACGGCAGCGTAAGCGGAAAGCTTCATCGCATTGAACGTCAACTTGCCGGGGAAAATCGATAGAAGGGGTGAAACCTAAGTGAGCATCAAAGCTGAAGAGATTAGCACGCTGATAAAACAGCAAATACAAAATTATCAATCTGAAATTGAAGTTCATGACGTAGGTACAGTCATCCAAGTCGGTGACGGTATTGCTCGTGTACACGGTCTTGACAACTGTATGGCCGGTGAACTTGTTGAGTTTTCAAACGGCGTTTTGGGTATGGCTCAAAACCTTGAAGAATCAAACGTAGGTATCGTTATCTTAGGACCTTACACAGAGATCCGTGAAGGGGACGAAGTAAAAAGAACAGGCCGCATCATGGAGGTTCCTGTCGGTGAAGAGTTAATCGGCCGTATTGTGAACCCGTTAGGTCAGCCGGTAGACGGTCTTGGCCCGATCCTCACAAGCAAAACACGTCCGATCGAAAGCCAGGCACCTGGTGTTATGGACCGTAAATCCGTTCATGAACCGCTTCAAACTGGTATTAAAGCAATTGATGCACTGATTCCAATCGGCCGCGGCCAGCGTGAGCTGATCATCGGTGACCGTCAAACAGGTAAAACATCTGTCGCGATCGATTCGATCTTAAACCAAAAAGGCCAAGACATGATCTGCGTATATGTAGCGATCGGTCAAAAAGAATCTACAGTCCGCGGCGTAGTTGAAACATTGCGTAAGCACGGCGCGCTTGATTATACAATTGTTGTAACGGCGTCTGCGTCACAGCCGGCTCCGCTTCTGTACCTTGCTCCGTATGCAGGGGTTACAATGGCAGAAGAATTTATGTACAATGGCAAGCACGTTCTTGTTGTATACGATGATCTTTCTAAACAAGCGGCTGCTTACCGTGAGCTGTCCTTGCTTCTTCGCCGTCCGCCAGGCCGTGAAGCGTTCCCGGGGGATGTATTCTATCTTCATTCCCGTCTGCTTGAGCGTGCAGCAAAGCTTAGCGACGCGAAAGGCGCAGGATCAATTACAGCTCTGCCGTTCGTAGAAACTCAAGCCGGAGATATCTCAGCGTATATCCCGACAAACGTTATTTCCATCACTGACGGACAGATCTTCCTGCAATCTGATTTGTTCTTCTCAGGCGTACGCCCAGCGATCAACGCTGGATTGTCTGTATCACGTGTCGGTGGTTCCGCGCAAATCAAAGCGATGAAAAAAGTATCAGGAACATTGCGTCTTGATCTTGCATCATACCGTGAGCTGGAAGCCTTCGCTCAATTCGGATCTGACCTCGACCAAGCGACTCAGGCGAAACTGAACCGCGGTGCGCGTACAGTTGAAGTGCTGAAGCAGGATCTGAACAAGCCGCTTCCGGTTGAAAAACAGGTAGCCATTCTTTATGCGCTGACAAAAGGATATCTTGATGATATTCCTGTAGCGGACATCAGACGTTTTGAAGAAGAGTACTACATGTACCTTGACCAAAACCATAAAGAACTGCTTGACGGAATTGCAAAAACAGGGAACCTTCCTGCTGATGAAGACTTCGCAGCTGCAATCGAAGGCTTCAAACGCACATTTGCACCAAGCAACTAACTCGAATGCTGATGAGAGAAAAAGGTTCTCTTTTTCTCTCTTTTTACGCAAATGAAGAGAAAAGGTGGTGAAATCTTTGGCCTCATTACGCGATATTAAGTCAAGGATCACGTCAACGAAAAAAACGAGCCAGATTACAAAAGCCATGCAGATGGTATCTGCAGCTAAGCTGAATCGTGCTGAAAACAACGCAAAATCATTTGTGCCATATATGGATAAGATCCAAGAGGTTGTATCAAATGTCGGAAAAGTATCCGGCAGCGCGAAACATCCGATGCTTCTTAGCAGAGAAGTGAAAAAGACGGCATACCTCGTCATTACATCTGACCGCGGTCTTGCTGGCGCTTTTAACAGTTCGGTTTTACGAAGTGCTTATCAGGCCATTCAAGAACGTCATCAGTCTAAGGATGAGTATGCAGTGATCGTTATCGGACGAGTGGGCCGTGATTTCTTTAAAAAACGCGATATTCCGATCATTTCCGAGCTAACAGGACTTGGAGACGAAGTGTCGTTTTCAGAAATTAAGGACCTTGCCCGTCAAACGATTCAAATGTTTATAGACGGTGCATTTGATGAATTGCACCTTGTATATAACCATTATGTCAGCGCCATTTCTCAAGAAGTGACGGAGAAAAAACTTCTGCCGCTATCTGATTTGGGCGGCGGCGGAAAAAGAACGGCGTCTTATGAATTTGAACCGTCTGAAGAGGAGGTTCTGGAGGTTTTGCTTCCTCAATACGCAGAAAGCTTAATCTTCGGTGCGCTTCTTGACAGTAAAGCAAGTGAACATGCTGCGAGAATGACGGCGATGAAAAACGCGACAGACAATGCGAAGGATCTTATTGATTCACTTTCGCTTTCTTACAACCGCGCTCGCCAAGCAGCGATTACACAAGAAATTACGGAAATTGTCGGCGGAGCAGCCGCTTTAGAATAGAAAGATTTTGTCAGGAGGGATAGCGATGAAGAAAGGACGCGTTAGCCAGGTATTAGGGCCAGTTGTCGACGTACGTTTTGAAGATGGTCACTTACCTGAAATATATAATGCGATTAAAATTTCACAGCCGGCTGGAAGTGAAAACGAAGTAGGTATTGATTTGACGCTTGAGGTCGCTCTTCATTTAGGCGATGACACAGTCCGTACAATCGCAATGGCATCTACGGATGGTGTGCAGCGCGGAATGGAAGCTGTCGATACGGGAGCGCCAATTTCAGTTCCGGTTGGTAATGTGACACTCGGCCGTGTATTTAACGTACTCGGAGAAAATATTGATTTAAATGAGCCGGTTCCTGCGGATGCGAAGAAGGATCCGATTCACAGACAGGCTCCTTCATTTGATCAGCTTTCAACAGAAGTTGAAATCCTTGAAACAGGAATTAAAGTTGTTGACTTGCTTGCTCCATACATCAAGGGTGGTAAGATCGGATTGTTCGGCGGTGCCGGTGTAGGTAAAACCGTATTAATCCAGGAATTGATCAACAACATCGCGCAAGAGCACGGCGGTATCTCTGTATTCGCCGGCGTAGGAGAGCGTACTCGTGAAGGGAACGACCTTTTCTACGAGATGAGCGATTCAGGCGTAATCAACAAAACAGCCATGGTATTCGGACAAATGAACGAGCCGCCGGGCGCACGTATGCGTGTTGCACTGACAGGTCTTACAATGGCTGAGCATTTCCGTGATGAGCAAGGACAGGACGTACTGTTCTTCATCGATAACATCTTCCGTTTCACACAAGCGGGTTCAGAGGTTTCTGCCCTTCTCGGCCGTATGCCTTCTGCGGTTGGTTATCAGCCGACGCTTGCAACTGAAATGGGTCAGCTTCAAGAGCGTATCACGTCTACAAACGTTGGATCCGTTACATCTATCCAGGCGATCTACGTGCCTGCCGATGACTACACTGACCCGGCGCCGGCAACGACGTTCGCTCACTTGGATGCGACAACAAACCTTGAGCGTAAGTTAACTGAAATGGGTATCTACCCTGCGGTTGATCCGTTGGCTTCTACATCACGCGCCCTTGCTCCAGAAATTGTCGGAGAAGAGCATTATGCGGTTGCCCGTGAAGTTCAATCAACGCTTCAGCGTTACAAAGAGCTTCAGGATATCATTGCGATTCTCGGTATGGATGAATTGAGTGACGAAGATAAACTTATCGTTCAACGCGCACGCCGCATTCAGTTCTTCCTTTCTCAAAACTTCCACGTGGCTGAACAGTTCACTGGCCAAAAAGGTTCTTACGTGCCTGTAAAAGAAACGGTTCAAGGTTTCAAAGAAATCTTAGCCGGCAAATACGACCATCTTCCTGAAGATGCGTTCCGTCTTGTAGGCCGTATCGAAGAAGTTATTGAGAAAGCAAAAGAAATGGGTGTAGAAGTTTAAACTGGTCCTAGGAGGGTAAAAGCATGAAGACCGTTCAAGTCAATATCGTTACTCCCGACGGCCCAGTATACGATGCGAATATCGAAATGGTGAGTGTGAGAGCCGAAAGCGGCGATCTCGGTATTTTGCCAGGTCATATTCCAACCGTGGCTCCTCTTAAAATCGGTGCTGTTCGTCTGAAAAAAGACGGACAGACTGAATTGGTTGCCGTCAGCGGCGGATTTATAGAAGTCCGTCCTGATCAGGTGACCATCCTTGCCCAAACTGCTGAGACAGCGGAAGGCATCGATAAAGAGCGCGCTGAAGCTGCACGTCAGCGGGCGCAGGAGCGTTTGAATTCTCAATCAGATGATACTGACATTCGTCGGGCTGAGCTTGCTTTACAGCGGGCTTTGAACAGATTGGATGTAGCAGGGAAATAATAAAAAATCCTTCTCTTCATGAGAAGGATTTTTTTTATGACTGCACAAGAGAATCAAACAGTGACAGCAGCGGCTGACTCTCTTTTTGACGCAAGTATAACCGGTCACAGCAATTCACGGTATGCCATGATTTACGGTTTCTTCTAAAGCCCATTGTATAAGCCCCGTCTGTATACGGATAAGGCTTTACGATCCATTCAGCATCTTCGTGGTGGGCAATCACACAATCTATAAGATAAACACTGATCATCTTCTCGAATTCTTCAATAGGAAGATTCCAATCAGCAAGCAAAAGCTCTTGTATACTTTGAAAATAAAGATTTTCAAGCTCTTCTAGGCTTTCTCTCGTATGGGTGAGAGAAATGTTATAAAACTGACACAATTCATTCAGTTCTTCAATCTGTGACTGTCTATAATCATAATAGAATGCAATTGCTTCCCATTCCTGCTCAAATACAGGCAAGTCCTCACCATATTGCTTTTCAGGCTGAAAAAAAGAATGATTCATAATTGCCAGCTCCTTTCCAAAAAAGTATACCATGCAAAAGAGCCGCTGTTTAAGCGGAGATTAGCCCTAGTTTTGGATGAATATTCCGTTCTGTATAAAATGTATCATCTTTATCTCTTCTTCTTATATAATAAGAAAGGGTATAAAGCGGAGAATGGATGAAAGGAGTGCGGATAGATGAGCGTATTGGGACAGCAGGCTGCAATTGGCATTATCGTTCACTTGATTTTTATCGCGGTTACTTGGTGGGCGCTGCAAGCCGTCAATATTGATCCGTTAATCAGAAAAGGCAAAGTCGTGCAGGCAAGACTCCTGATGATTTTGCTGACCATTGCAATCGGAACGACTGTCGGAAACTTCTTTTTAGATTACCTTAATTATTCACAGCAGCTTCCCTATTTATTTTGATAGGTTTTGATTGCCGAAAACATGGGAATGGCTGGGGAAGCGGGTTAAAACGCTTCCTGGAATAACGCGAGTTTTGACGAAGATTTCCACGTATGGCGCCCCTTGCCTCCGGTAAAACTGGAGATTAGGGGGAGAGATCATAATGAAGAAAAAACAAGTAAGCCATGCTATTATTGTATCTGTTGTGTTAAGCTTCGTCATTGCTGTTTTCCATACGATTCATGCGAGTGAGTTAACGCCATTAGCTCAAATTGCACAGGGAATGGAACGCCAGAATGTGTCAATTGATAAGTGGACATTGCATGCAAAACAAAATATGTCTCTGAACGAAAAAGAATTTTATAAAAAAGTGCAACGTTTAAAATCAGAGTATCGTCAATATAATTGGGCACTTGCACAGGAAGATTCAATAGTAAAGGCCATTGGCACGTATACTGACAAAAAAAATCATACTTCTTTTAAACTGCAGCTTGTCACAACCCTCAAAAAACACAACCCAACTTCGTATTTATTATATGAGCAAATGAGTCTTGAGACACCGATTAGCTGGAATGATACATATGAACAGTTTGAACGGCAGGCACTCGGGATATTCCAAGAAAAAGTAGTTATTTTTACTTGTCTAAATGGTCACTTAGATGATAATATGAATATTGTTTTGCAAAAAAAAGCAAATCAGTTATTAAATGAATTTCAAGCAAGATCTGTTGAACATGTAGTCGAGCCAAGTTTCGTTTCTATTTCTGCGTATACAGATGAGTGGAAAGAGTCTATCATGACCTCAAAACATAAAATGAATTTGCAAATTGCACTTAGAAGTGCAGGAATGGGCGGAAAACATATCGTTACGGTTGGCACACCAATCGTTACGACTGAATATTAATATAGAGAATTTAGGGACGCGGAGGGGAATACCTTGGAAAAAATCATCGTCCGCGGCGGTCAAAAGTTAAACGGCACAGTCAAAGTTGAAGGCGCTAAAAATGCTGTTTTACCAGTTATCGCTGCATCTTTATTAGCAAGTGAAGAAAAAAGCGTAATTTGTGATGTACCTACGCTCTCCGATGTATATACAATTAATGAAGTGTTGCGTCATTTAGGAGCAGATGTGCATTTTGAGAATAATGAAGTCACTGTAGATGCTTCATACGCTTTGCAAACTGAAGCACCTTTTGAATATGTGCGTAAAATGCGTGCGTCTGTGCTTGTCATGGGACCGCTTCTAGCGCGTACAGGTCATGCAAGAGTAGCGCTTCCGGGCGGATGCGCAATTGGATCTAGACCAATAGACCAGCATTTAAAAGGTTTTGAAGCAATGGGCGCAGAAATTAAAGTCGGTAATGGCTTCATTGAAGCTGAAGTAAAAGGCCGTCTGCAAGGCGCAAAGATCTATCTGGATTTCCCAAGTGTGGGAGCAACAGAAAACCTGATTATGGCAGCTGCTTTAGCTGAAGGAACAACAACGCTTGAGAACGTGGCGAAAGAGCCTGAAATCGTTGATTTAGCAAACTATATCAACGGCATGGGCGGAAAAATCCGCGGAGCGGGCACCGGCACCATCAAAATTGAAGGAGTCGATAAGCTTCACGGCGTAAGACACCATATTATACCTGACCGTATTGAAGCGGGCACATTTATGGTTGCCGCTGCAATCACTGAAGGAAATGTTTTAGTTAAAGGAGCAGTACCTGAACATCTCACTTCTTTAATCGCAAAAATGGAAGAAATGGGTGTTACGATTAAGGATGAAGGAGAAGGCCTTCGTGTAATCGGTCCGAAAGAATTGAAACCGATTGACATTAAAACAATGCCTCATCCGGGATTCCCGACTGATATGCAGTCACAAATGATGGCGCTTCTGCTTCGTGCAAGCGGCACAAGCATGATTACAGAAACTGTTTTTGAAAACCGTTTTATGCACGCGGAAGAATTCCGCCGTATGAATGGTGATATCAAGATTGAAGGACGTTCTGTGATTATTAACGGCCCTGTACAGCTTCAAGGAGCTGAAGTTGCAGCTACTGACTTGCGTGCAGGCGCAGCGTTGATTCTTGCGGGGTTAGTGGCTGAAGGTCATACACGTGTTACTGAACTGAAACACTTAGACCGCGGTTATGTTGATTTCCATCAGAAGCTTGCCGGTCTTGGCGCAGACATCGAACGTGTAAACGATGAGTCTGCTTCTGAGCAAGAGAGCAAAGAAGTAGTTTCAGACTTAAACGCATAAAGGATTAAAAATCAGTATGTCATTCTGGCATACTGGTTTTTTATTTTTAGTGTATTATCATCATTATGCGCAAAATAGCAAAAAAGAATACGTAAATGACAAATAAAGTTTCTGTCCAAAAGGAGAGTCATATTAGCTTGTCTCTGCCCATAGACTAGACTAGAGTCGAATCCCGAGCAGGAGGCAGCTAAATATGAAACAATTCGCAATCACACTATCCATACTATGTGCATTGATTCTCTTGGTCCCCACACTCTTAGTGATTCCGTTTCAGCATAATAAGGAAGCGGGGGCCAGAGGAGAATCAGGAAAGACAGCAGTCAACACGATACAAGAATCTAAAGGAGCGGAAACATTGAAAGCTTCGCCTGTTTCTATCCCAGTCTATCGAACCGCCAATCAATCCGTAGAGGATATTCCGCTTGAAGAGTATGTCATCGGAGTCGTCGCCTCCGAAATGCCGGCTACCTTTGAACCTGAAGCGCTGAAGGCTCAGGCTCTCGCCGCAAGAACGTTTATTGTCAGGCTGATGGTCTCAAATTCCGCAGTAGAGGCCCCTAAAGGCTCGCTGGTCGATGATACTCAGATGTTCCAGGTGTACAAAAGCAAACCGGAGCTGAAGAAACAGTGGGGCGCGGATTATGAAGCAAAGCTGAAAAGAATCACAGATGCGGTTGCCAGTACGCAAGGCAAAATCTTAACGTATAACAACCAGCCGATTGAAGCCTCCTTTTTCTCCACAAGCAACGGTTATACAGAAAATGCGGAAGCATATTGGACAAGTGCCATTCCTTATTTAAAAAGCGTCAAAAGCTCTTGGGATAAAAAATCTCCGAAGTATAAGGCCACCAGAACCTTTACAGTGGCACAATTTGAACAAAAGCTTGGCGTCCAGCTGAATGGGTCAAATACTGTCGGAGAGATCACCGGAGAAACACCGGGCCATCAGGTGGCAACAGCCGTCATTAACGGCAAGAAGCTGAAAGGAAGGGACATACGCGAAAAGCTTGGCCTCAATTCAGCTGATTTTGAATGGAAACGAAATGGAGACACCATTACCATTACCACGAAAGGCTTTGGTCACGGTGTGGGAATGAGCCAGTATGGAGCTAATTTTATGGCCAAAGAGGGTAAAACAGTTGATGAGATTGTGAAGTATTATTATCAAGGAACACAGATTTCAACCGCTGATTCGTTTTTGAATAAATATATGGCGAAGAAATAAAAGGACGCTTCATAAAGCGTCTTTTTTGCCGTTTATAAGCGCATATTCTGTTCCTATGCCCATTTTTATTTAAAAGCAGCTAAAGACCGCCTAAAGGCCTTCTACGTATTTTATAGTCTATATGAGGATGAGGGAATCAGTTCCTTTTTCATATTTGCTGGCACTGAGCTTGTGGTAAAGAAATCCACATTGATCGACTGACTTCGACAGACTCATATAACGAAAGGCGAAAGGCTGACAATCATGATTTTTCATCCTGCTGTTAGGCGGAAATCACTAATAAAAACAAAGATTTCTATGCAAAAGTAAACAGAGGCAATGGGGAAGCCCGCCCTATTTATTTCTCTGTTTTTGTCGATTACGATTAGTTATGTTCAGCGTTGAACATCTGCACGCAGAAACAAACTTGAAAAGGGGCAAGAACATGAAAAAAAGATTTTCACTGATCATGATGACAGGATTGCTATTTGGACTGACGTCACCTGCTTTTGCTGCTGAAAAAACAGAACCGAAGGCTGAAGCTCCGGCAAGCGTGGCGGTTTTGCTTGATGCCAGCGGAAGCATGGCGAAAAGAATAGACGGTGTATCTAAATTTAATTCAGCCAAAAAAGAAATTTCAAAGTTTGCAAGCTCACTGCCTGCAGACACTCAAGTGAAAATGAGTGTGTTTGGTTCAGAAGGAAACAATAAAAATTCCGGAAAAGTTCAATCATGCGAAGCGATTCGCAACGTATACGGCTTCCAAAGCTTTAACGAACAGAGCTTCCTCAATTCTCTTAACACAATCGGGCCGACTGGCTGGACACCGATCGCAAAAGCGCTGAACGAGGCGAAATCTTCTTTCGATCAGCTTGATGCAAAAGGAGAAAAAGTCGTTTATCTGCTAACAGACGGTGAGGAAACATGCGGCGGCAACCCGATCAAAACAGCAAGAGAACTTCATAAAGACAACATCACAGTAAATGTAATTGGATTTGACTATAAAGAAGGGTATAAAGGCCAGCTGAACGCAATTGCGAAAGTAGGCGGCGGTGAATACTTCCCTGCTTATACTCAAAAAGATGTTGAGAAAATTTTCACTCAGCAATCTCTGATGTTATCTAAATAAGAAAAAAGAAGAGGCTGAAAGGTCAGCCTCTTTTTTGTTTTTAACAAAACGTTCAAAAGTAAGCAGCTGCCCGCCTGTAGCATAGTAGCAGATTTCAGCTTTTCTCTCCTGATCACGGAGAAAAAAGAATGAACGGTGTCACATTCTTTCTATATTTTTTGGGTGGAAATGGCTAAAAACTATTGAGGTTCCCAGCGATTTTGAATAGAGAGTAAAAGGGAGATAAAAGGCAGCTTGCCCTATATCAATTTGAGGTTTCATATTCTAGCATTAAGAAGAATCCAACAAGACGTTGGAAAATATGATAAAGAAAGGAAGTTGAACATGAAAAAATTACTGACTGCAAGTATGATTGGACTGTTGACTGTCTCCATTGCGTCCCCGTCTTTTGCCGCTGAGAAAAAAGCCGACACGAATGTAGCTGTCCTGTTTGATGGAAGCGGAAGTATGGTTCAAAAAACAGGAGGAGAACGAAAGATAGACATTGCCAAAAAATCTGTAAAGTCTTTTGCCGAGCTGCTTCCTGAGGATACAAATCTGATGCTTCGTGTCTTTGGACATGCCGGAAACAATAAACTTTCCGGAAAGGCTCTTTCATGCAGCACAACAGAAACGATTTACGGCCTCCATCCATATGAAGGAACGCTCTTTGACCATTCATTAAGCGGCATCAAACCGACCGGCTGGACGCCAATTGCCAAAGCGCTTTCTGATACTAGAAAAGAATTTGAAGCGTTTGATGCAGACGGGAAAAACGTGGTGTATTTAATTACTGACGGCGAAGAAACATGCGGCGGAAATCCTGCTGATGAAATTGAAAAGCTTCGTGAAGCAAATGTAGATACGATTGTAAACATTATCGGCTTCAACTTTGATGTGAAAGGAAACGCGGAAATGAAACAGGCGGCTGTTGCTGGAGGCGGAGAATATATTTCAGCAGACAGTGCGGAAGAATTCGAGCAGGCCTGGGAAAAAGAAGCACAAAAATTTACGGATTAACCCAATGAAAAGGCGCTGCCCCAGGCGCCTTTTTCTATTGGTTTAAAAACAGTGCCTGCGGGAATGATACCGGTAAAAGGGGTTGAAAACATGAGATTGTTAGGATTGATATTTCTTATAGCGGCCGTGGTTTTCATATTGCTCGGTGTTTTTCTGAAACTGGCAGCTTTCTTTTTTGTCAGCATGCTCACTTTGATCGCAGCTCTTGTGCTGTTTATGATCCTGAAAAAGAATCAGCATAACCAAACGTAGAGTCCTTTAGAATGGGCTCTTTTTTTTATAACAGGATTCGACAAAATCTGAGGAGTGTGAAAAAATATAAAGGCAGGAACATTGCGGAGGGGAAGAGACATTGAATGATAAAGTAACTGCGGTCAGGGAGATATGGCGTTATGAACAAGGGGAAATGAGCAGGCAAACCGACCGGATGGTGACGGAATATCCGTTGACGGTGATGGTGAACGGCAGTGAGTTTGTCACGCTCGTTTGCACGCCGGAGCATATCAAAGAGCTCGTCATCGGATTTCTCGCATCTGAGGGCGTTATTCGATTTCAAAAAGAGATTAAAAGGTTTACAATAGATGAAAGTCTCGGTTTTGTGTATGTCGATCTTGTTCATCCTGGGACATTGGATCAACAGGAATATACGAAACGGGTGATCGGCTCGTGCTGCGGAAAGGGTCGCCATTTTTATTTTCAGCAGGATGTCAAAACCGCCAAGACGGCTGTCAGTCAAATCAAGATTTCGCCTGAAACTTGTTTGGCGCTTATGAAGGATATGCAAAAAGAAAGCGGGACGTTTCAGGAGACGGGAGGCGTGCATAACGCGGCGCTTTGCGATACGGAGAAAGTGCTTTTGATGCGCACAGATATCGGCCGTCACAACGCGCTTGATAAATTATACGGACATTGTCTGCTGAATGGGATGTCCGTCCGCGATAAACTGATTGTCTTCAGCGGGAGAATCTCATCAGAAGTGCTGTTAAAAGCGGCAAAAATCGGCGTGTCGATTGTGATTTCAAAATCGGCTCCGACAGAGCTTGCGATTCAAATGGCAGAAGAATTAAATATCACAGCGATCGGTTTTGTGAGAAACGGATCTTTTAATGTATATACACATCCCGAAAGAATTGGGCGATAGGAGGGGCTGCGCAATGAATACAGAATCTCGCCAGATGTTAGATAAAAGGAACAGACCGCTCAGAGATCTTCGCATTTCTGTTACAGACCGCTGCAACTTCCGATGCACGTACTGTATGCCAGCCGAATTATTCGGCCCGGATTATCCTTTTTTAAAGAAAGAAGAGCTGCTTTCATTTGAGGAATTGGAACGGCTAGCGACGCTGTTTGTCACCAGGTTTGGGGTGGAAAAAATCCGCTTGACCGGTGGAGAACCGCTCATGAGAAAAGACATGCCTGAATTAATCAAAAAACTGGCCCGCATTCCGGGTCTCCGTGATATTGCGATGACGACAAACGGGTCGCTGCTGCCTGTTTATGCTGAGAAACTCAAAGAAGCCGGCTTGAAAAGGGTTACCATCAGCCTCGATTCATTAGAGGACGAACGCTTTAAATTGATCAACGGGCGAGGGGTTTCTGTCAGTAAGGTGCTTGAAGGCATTGAAGCGGCGAAACAAGCGGGGCTCGGCGTTAAAATCAACATGGTTGTCCAAAGGGGCGTCAATGAAAAAGATATACTGCCTATGGCGCGCTATTTTAAAGAAAATGGGCATATCCTGAGATTCATCGAATTTATGGACGTCGGTAACACCAACCAATGGGAAAAGAAAGATGTCATGACAAAGGCGGAAATCATTGATGTAATCAATGAACACATGCCGGTTGAACCGATTAAGCCTAACTATAAAGGGGAAGTTGCTTCAAGATTCCGCTACTTGGACGGCTCTGGTGAAATCGGTGTGATTTCTTCTGTATCTGATGCGTTCTGCGGCTCGTGTAACAGGGCCCGCCTGTCTGCGCGCGGTGAGTTGTTTACTTGCCTATTCGCTTCAAGCGGATATGACCTCAGAGCGCCGGTACGGCAGGGATTAAGTGATGGTGAGCTGACAGAGATGATCGGCACAGTATGGCAGAATCGGATAGACCAATATTCAGTTGACCGGACGCTTTCAAAAACAGCGGGGAAAAAGAAAGTGGAAATGTCTTATATCGGCGGTTAATATGATAAAAGCTTATCGGCTAAGTCCGGTAAGCTTTTTTTGTGTCAAAAACTGTAATGCGCAAAAAAGTGCAAAAAATCCGTTCATAAACCGAAAGATATAAGGATAGGCAAAAAGAAGGAATCACTGGAAGGAATTTTAATTCCAAAGCCATACAATATGATAAAATATAACCACTAGTTCATAGAAAGGGTTGGAGAGGCATGGCCGCTTACGAGATCCCGTCATCTCAAGTAGGAGTTAAAATCAATCAGTGGTATAAGCACATTTTAGCATTTCAAGTGGCTGATGCCGTTCAGCTGAAGGAAGAGATTGATCATGATATAGAACATATGGAAGAGGATCAGCTGCTTCTGTTGTACTATCAGCTGATCAGCTACCGTCATCAAATTATGCTTGATTATGTAAAGCCCGACCTGCACGAGGAATCTCAGCTCCAATATCGTGAATTAATCGAGAGGCTGGAAAGCAGCAAGGACAGCATCTCGGGATTATCTGAGTATTATTTTCATTTATTCAGAGGGATGTATGAATTTGAACAGAACAATTACATCTCAGCCATATCTTTCTATCGAAAAGCTGAGAAAATGCTTGCGTATGTAGAGGATGATATTGAAAGAGCGGAATTTCATTTTAAAGTAGCGGAAGTATTTTATATTATGAAGCAGACCCACTTTTCTATGAATCATGCGATACAGGCGCTTGAGACCTACAAGGCTCATGATTTTTACAGGGTGAGAAGAATTCAATGCCACTTTGTCATTTCGGGAAACTATATAGACTACAGAAATTATGAAAAAGCACTTGAGCATCTCGATGACGCTTATCGTTTGGCTTTATTGGAAGGACAGCCCCGCTTGATCGGATCAGCCCTCTACAACATGGGGAACTGTTATGATGAAAAAGGAGAGCTGGATCAGGCGGCTGCCTACTTTGAAAAAGCGCTGCCCGTCTTTGAGGAACATCAGCTGGAGCAGCTCCCGAAAGCGCTGTTCAGCTTAACGCGTGTTCTCTTCAAAAAACAAGCTGAACAAGCGGCTATGCATTATTATGAAAAAGGGATTGCCATCGCCCGAAAACGAAACGACAGCTTTAGTCTGGAAAAATATAAATTTCTGCAGGCTCTATATGTGGAATCCGTTAACATGGGTATGATTCAAGAGGTTTTTGATTATATGGAGGCCAAGTCCCTGTATGTGTATATTGAGGAATTTGCTCTGGATGCAGCTGCATATTCGAGCCTTCACGAAAACTATAAAGATGCGGTGTTTTTCTATGAAAAAGCGGTCAGCATGAGAGCGCTGATCCAGAAGGAAGACTGTTTATATCAAGTGTAAAAACCATCTGAAGCCAGATGGTTTTTTTATATACAAAAAAAGGGGAGCATCGGGACGTTTATTTCCGTGGAGAACAGGAAAAATCGCTACATACTGTTTTGGAACACAAACGGATGGTTAGCCGCGATTTTGTGAAATGGGAAATGGCGTTGTTTATGACAAGCGTGAGGGGGAATTCAATGTTTGGATTTGATGATATGGTGAAGTTTCTGTGGTCTTTCCTCATCGTTCTGCCGCTTGTATCTATTATACATGTTGCCGGGCACAGCTTTATGGCTTTTGTTTTTGGCGGGAAGGGTTCATTGGATATCGGGATGGGCAAAAAACTGTTCAGGATCGGGCCGATACAGGTCAGAACCATTTATTTTATGGATTCGTTTTGTCGGTACGGCGAACTGAAGATCGACAACCGATTCACACACGCACTTGTTTATGCCGGAGGCTGCCTGTTTAACTTAATCACCATTTTCGCAGTGAATTTGCTCATTATACACAGTGTATTGAAGCCAAATGTGTTTTTTTATCAGTTTGTCTACTTTTCTACGTATTATGTGTTTTTTGCCCTGCTGCCGGTCCGTTACTCAGAAAATAAATCATCTGACGGGCTGGCGCTCTACAAGGTGCTCCGTTACGGAGAGCGTTATGAAATCGATAAATAATATTCAAATGTTTACCGCTGCTCAGATCGGGAAGGTAACAAGTACACACATAAATGAAGGGAGAGAATTACACATGGGTAACGATAGTGTAAAAGATAAAATGAAAGGCGGCTTAAATAAAGCCAAGGGAGAAGTGAAGGATAAAGTTGGAGATATGACCGACAAAACGGATATGAAGGCTGAAGGCAAAAAAGATAAGGCAAAAGGCGAGGTCCAAAAAGATATCGGTAAAGCAAAGGATACATTCACAGATAAAAATTAATCAGAGCGGCAAGGCAAGAAACAATGTTTCTTGCCTTTTTTTATGTGAATAAATATGACAAAAAAGACAATCGATTTGGTTAAAGTATCTAAATTTTTTAAATATTCTTTAAAGTAATGCATCTGTTCTATATAATAAATGACATAAGTTGTTAACTTTTATAACATCGGTTGACTCAATCAGACAAAGGAGGTTGTGAATGAAAAGCAAAGGGGTTAGAATACAGGCTTTCTTTCTGATGGTTCTTATCACGATTCTGATCACGGGATGTACGGCGCCGAAAAAAGTGTCGGAAGCCAGCGTGGAGGCGAAAAAAACAGTTGATATTGACACAAGCGGGGATGCAGTGAAGATTGGGATACTTCACTCATTAAGCGGGACAATGGCAATCAGCGAGGTATCCGTTCATGATGCAGAGCTGCTGGCTATTCATGAAATCAACCAAAAAGGCGGCGTTCTCGGCAAAAAGCTTGAACCTGTCGTGGAGGACGGGGCTTCTGACTGGCCTACATATGCCGAAAAAATGAGAAAACTGCTTCAGCAGGACAAAGCGGCGGCTGTTTTCGGAGGATGGACATCAGCGAGCCGCAAAGCGATGCTCCCGGTTGTGGAGCAAAATAACGGGCTGCTGTTCTATCCGGTGCAATACGAAGGCATGGAGTCATCACCAAATATTTTTTATACCGGAGCAACGACAAATCAGCAAATCGTGCCGGCTGTCGATTGGCTGCTGAAGAATAAAGGCAAGACATTCTTTCTGATCGGCTCTGATTATGTGTTTCCGAGAACAGCCAATAAAATCATTAAAGCGCAAGTGAAAGCCGCTGGGGGAGAAATTGTCGGTGAAGAGTATACGCCGCTCGGCCACACGAATTACAGTACGCTGGTCAGCAAAATTAATGAAAAGCAGCCGGATGTTATTTTTAACACATTAAACGGCGACAGCAATGTGGCATTTTTTAAGCAGCTGATAGATGCGGGTGTGACAGCTGATGAAATTCCTGTCATGTCGGCGAGTGTCGCAGAGGAAGAAATTCGGGGGATCGGTCCTGATGTGCTAAAAGGGCATTATGCGGTGTGGAATTACTTCCAGACAACCAATACAAACGAAAATCAGACATTCGTGAAGCATTATAAAAAGATGAACGGCGATAGCCGGGTGACGAGCGATCCGATTGAAGCCGGTTATAATGCGGTGTATCTCTGGGCAGCGGCTGTTGAAAAAGCCAAGTCCTTTGATATCGATAAAGTGAAGAAAGCGGCTGACGGGATTGCATTCAAGGCCCCGGGCGGCACGGTGAAAATCGATGGGGATACACAGCATCTTTACAAAACAGTTAGAATCGGGCAAATCACGGGGGATGGACAGTTTAAAGAAGTATGGAACTCAGGTGATCCGGTAAAACCTGATCCGTATTTAAAAACGTACGACTGGGCAAAGGGGTTATCTAAATAAATCAAAGCCGTTTGCGGGAGAGGAGGCGGAAAATGTCTGTCATCGTAACGCAATTGTTTAACGGAATCAGTCTCGGTTCTATTTTGATTCTCATTGCGATTGGATTGGCCGTTACATTCGGTTTGATGAACATTATCAATATGGCGCACGGTGAGCTGATAATGGCGGGGGCATATACGACATATGTCGTTCAGCAGCTGTTTTTAAGCTATTTGCCGGCTTCTATGTTTTCTTACTATTTTTTAATTGCTATCATCATGGCATTTGCGGTTGCGGCGTTTATTGGAATTGTTATTGAAAAGGTGATTGTCAGGCGGTTGTATGACCGTCCGCTCGACAGCCTTTTGGCAACATGGGGGGTAAGCTTGATCCTGCAGCAGGCGGCCAGATCGATTTTTGGCGCACCAAATGTGGCCGTCAAGTCTCCTGAATGGCTGACGGGAGGAGTAACACTGTTTTCCGTTACCTTTCCGTATAAAAGGCTGTTTATTTTGGCGCTCGTTCTTTTTACACTGGCGCTGCTCGGATTCTATTTGTTTAAAACCTCTGCGGGACGGCGGATGCAGGCTGTTACGCTGAATCGGAGCATGGCATATTGTCTTGGTGTATCTGTGAGAAAAACAGATACATTGGCTTTCGCGCTCGGAAGCGGGCTGGCCGGTATTGCGGGGAGCTCACTCACATTGCTGGGGTCAATCGGGCCTACTCTCGGTTCGTCCTATCTGGTCGATGCTTTTATGATTGTCATTTTAGGAGGTATCGGAAAATTAAAAGGGACGATTATTGGGGCTGTGCTGGTGGGATTACTCAGTACATTTGTGGAGTATTCGGCAAGCGCCACCATAGCCAAGGTTGTGGTGTTTGCGTTTATTATTCTCTTTCTGCAATGGCGGCCTTCGGGTCTCGCAAGCGTCAGAACGAGATTACTTGATTAGGGGGTGCCGGATGAAGCAGTTTTCGCAATTCAGTCCGTATCTTGTGATGTTTGCCCTTTTTATCGCCGCTCCGTTCTTTCTTCAGGAGTTTCGATTGGGGCTGTTGGCGAAGTTTTTATGCTTTGCGATTGTAGCGGTCGGCATTTGCCTCATTTGGGGATATACAGGCATTTTGAGCTTGGGGCACGGCGTCTTTTTCGGATTGGGCGCCTACTGCATGGCGATGTATTTAAAAATAGAAGCCTCACCATCCGGTATTCCTGATTTTATGGAGTGGACGGGAGTCAGCGAACTGCCGTGGATCTGGGCTTTGTTCAGGCATCCTTTTGCTGCAATTGCGGCGGCTGTGGCTGTGCCTGTGCTACTGGCGTTTTTGCTCGGCTATTTTACGTTCCGCAACAATATAAAGGGAGTTTATTTTTCATTGATATCACAGGCAGTCGTCGTTGTGGTGGTCACACTGTTCATCGGCAGCCAAGAAATCACCGGCGGTACCAATGGACTTACCAACTTCTATACGATTTTTCAATATTCTTTGGCTGATCCTGCGTTGAAGCGGATCCTGTATTTTACCACAGTCTTTTTTCTCGGCCTTACTGTTGTAATCGCTTTGTTTCTTACGAGAAGCCGCTTTGGCCGGCTTTTGCAGGCGGTTCGCGAAGGAGAAAACAGGGTGCGTTTTTTTGGTTATCATTCCACTGTTTTTAAAGTGTTTATTTACTGTGTGTCCGCTGCGATGGCGGGAATTGCCGGGATGCTGTTTGTGCTTCAGGACGGGATGATCTCGCCGGAAATGATGGGCATCATCCCTTCAGTGGAAATGGTGCTGTGGGTGGCGATCGGCGGCAGGCACTCTATTTTCGGAGCTGTGCTGGGCGCGCTGTTAACAAACGGCATGAAAAGCTATTTAAGCGAATATTATCCTGACATTTGGCTGTATTTCCTCGGTGCGCTGTTTATGATCGTCGTGCTTTATTTGCCAAAAGGGATTGTCGGACTGTTTGAGAAGCTTGGAACCCGGCTTTCTTTCTCGAAAAAGAAAGGAGCGGATGCATATGAAACCGATACTTATCTGCCGTGACGTGAAGGTTCAGTTTGATGGGTTTTGGGCGCTGCAGGGGGCGGATATCAGTGTGCAGGAACGTGATATTCACTTTTTGATTGGGCCGAATGGCGCCGGGAAAACAACCATGCTGGATATTATTTGCGGGAAAACAAAGCCGCAGTCGGGTGAGGTTGTTTTTCAAGAAACGGCAGAACTGACAAAGGTTCCGGAATATCAGATCGCCAAAATGGGCGTCGCCAGAAAGTTTCAGGCTCCGAGTGTCTTTTCGCAGCTGACCGTGTTTGAAAATATCGAGCTTGCCATGAAGCAGAAAAAAACGATTCTCTCCCTGCTGGTGGCGCGTATGACAAGAGAACAGCGTGACAGGGTGACAGACATCCTGAAGCTAATCGGTTTAGAAGGAAAGCGGGACATAAAAGCCGGCAGCCTGTCACACGGACAGAAACAATGGCTCGAAATCGGCATGCAGCTCGCCATGGAGCCGAAGCTTTTGCTGCTGGATGAACCGATCGCCGGAATGACGGGAAAAGAGCGGGATAAAACCGGGTCTCTCCTTGAGGAAATTGCCAAAACGTGTTCCGTTTTAATTGTGGAGCACGATATGGATTTTGTCCGCTCGTTTTCCAGAAAAGTGACGGTGATGCATGAAGGAAAAGTGCTTTGTGAAGGATCGATGGATGAGATTACAAGCAATGAAGAGGTCGCAGCAGTGTATTTAGGAAGGAGCGGGGCGTCATGATAGCGGTTAGTAATGTGACATCCGGTTACGATCAATCCATGGTTTTGCATAACCTCAGCATGGAAGTCCGCCCTGGGCAGATCGTCGCTGTATTAGGCCGAAACGGAGTTGGGAAATCCACTTTGCTAAAGACGATCATCGGCCTGATCCCGGCCAAACAGGGACAAATTCGTTTTCATCAAACGTTTGTTCAAAACGAAAAGACGGAAAAACGGGCAAGAGCAGGAATAGCGTACGTGCCGCAGGGGAGAGACATCTTTCCCGCTTTAACCGTTCGCGACAATCTTTTGCTCGGAGAAGAACCGCTTCCTAAGAAGGAGCGGAGAGGGCAGATCAAGGAGGAGATTTTTCAGTGGTTTCCTGTTTTGAAGGACATGCTCGACCGTAAAGGCGGCGATTTGAGCGGAGGACAGCAGCAGCAGCTTGCGATTGCCAGAGCGCTGATGGGTAATCCGAAAATGATTTTACTAGATGAACCAATGGAAGGAATTCAGCCCTCAATCGTGGAATTGATTCAAAAAGTTATCATAGAAATTTCCAGAAAAGAAGAGACTGCAGTTGTTTTGGTGGAACACAGCTTAGAGAACGCCTTAACGTGCGCTGACTATCTTTATGTTATGGACAGGGGAACGGTCGTCGCTCACGGAAAGGCTGACGAAGAAACGGCTCGCCGTTTTGAAAGGCATCTCACTGTTTGATCAGCATCCTGTAAAAGGGAGGTGATGGCCCGCCTGCATCGTTCCGGAGATTCATGTAACGCAATCCGCTTTAGAATGACGATAATAAGGAGGACCTAAGATGAAACTGACACCTGTTGAACAAGAGAAATTGCTCATTTTTGCAGCGGGAGAATTAGCCAAGCAGCGAAAGGCGCGCGGCGTTCTGCTCAATTATCCCGAGGCTGCCGCTTATCTCACCTGTTTTATCATGGAAGGCGCGCGCGATGGTAAGGGAGTGGCGGAGCTGATGGAAGCCGGCCGCCATGTATTGACTGAAAAAGATGTCATGGAGGGCGTGCCTGAGATGCTGGACAGCATTCAGGTGGAAGCTACATTCCCTGACGGAGTGAAGCTTGTCACAGTGCATCATCCGATTTCTGCGGAGGTGAAGTCATGAAGCCGGGAGCATTTCAGATTGCTGATGGAACCATCACGATTAACGAAGGCCGCCAGACACGGGAGATAGCGGTGAAAAACACCGGATCACGTTCCGTTCAGGTCGGTTCCCATTTTCATTTTGCGGAAGCCAATGGTGCGCTATCGTTTGACCGCGAACAAGCCATCGGCATGCGTATCGACATTCCGTCAGGCACATCGGTCCGTTTTGAGCCAGGTGAGGAGAAAACGGTCACGCTTGTTGAATTCAGAGGGCGAAAAACAGTAAGAGGACTGAACGGAATGGCCGATACGTATATCGATGAACGCGGCAAAGAAAAAACGTTAGCCAACTTAAAGAAAGCCGGCTGGATGGAAGGTGTCATTCGATGAAAATGTCACGGGAGCAATACGCGGAGCTTTTTGGTCCGACAACGGGCGATAAAATTAGATTGGGCGATACGGACTTATGGATCGAAGTCGAAAAGGACTTCACTGTATATGGTGAAGAAATGATCTTTGGAGGCGGAAAAACGATTCGTGACGGCATGGGCCAAAACGGCAGCATCACAGGAAAAGACGGCGCTTTGGATTTGGTGATCACCAACGTCGTGTTATTGGATTACACAGGCATTGTCAAAGCGGATGTCGGTGTAAAGGACGGCCGGATCGTGGGTGTCGGAAAAAGCGGCAACCCAGATATCATGGATGGAGTCGATCCGCATATGGTCATCGGTGCGGGTACAGAGGTGATTTCCGGGGAAGGCAAAATTTTAACGGCTGGAGGAGTGGATACGCACATCCACTTTATTTGTCCTCAGCAGATGGAAGTTGCACTTTCCTCAGGAGTGACGACTCTTCTTGGAGGCGGAACGGGACCCGCTACAGGAAGCAAAGCGACGACATGTACATCAGGTGCATGGTATATGGCAAGGATGCTGGAAGCGGCCGAGGAATTTCCGATCAATGTCGGCTTCTTGGGAAAAGGGAACGCATCCGATAAAGCGCCGCTGATCGAACAGGTGGAAGCCGGCGCCATCGGCCTGAAGCTTCATGAAGACTGGGGCACGACGCCAAGCGCTATCAAAACGTGTATGGAAGTTGTTGAGGAAGCCGATATTCAAGTCGCAATCCATACGGATACAATCAATGAAGCGGGCTTTCTGGAAAACACGCTTGATGCAATTGGGGAGCGGGTGATTCATACCTATCACATTGAAGGAGCAGGCGGAGGCCATGCCCCGGATATTATGAAGCTCGCCTCTTATGCGAACATTCTGCCGTCATCCACAACGCCGACAATCCCTTACACCGTCAATACGATGGATGAGCACCTTGACATGATGATGGTCTGTCATCATTTAGACGCGAAGGTGCCCGAGGACGTGGCGTTCAGCCATTCCAGAATCAGGGCTGCAACAATTGCGGCAGAGGACATTCTTCATGATATTGGTGCGATCAGCATGACGTCATCGGATTCCCAAGCGATGGGGCGGGTGGGCGAAGTCATTATCCGCACTTGGCAGGTGGCTGACAAAATGAAAAAACAGCGCGGCGCTCTCACTGGAGAAAACGGAAACGATAACGTACGTGCGAAACGCTACATTGCCAAATATACGATTAACCCTGCAATTACTCACGGCCTCAGCCATGAAGTCGGTTCTGTAGAAAAAGGAAAGCTCGCTGACCTTGTCCTGTGGGATCCTGTATTTTTTGGCGTGAAACCGGAATTGGTCTTAAAGGGCGGCATGATAGCACGCGCGCAAATGGGGGATCCAAACGCGTCTATCCCGACTCCGGAGCCTGTGTTCATGCGCCAAATGTATGCTTCGTATGGTAAAGCCAACCGCTCAACCTCCATTACGTTTATGTCCCAGGCGGGCATTGAAAGGGGCGTGGCGGAAAGGTTAGGGCTGGAAAAAAGAATTTCTCCTGTGAAAAACATCCGCAAGCTGAGCAAGCTGGATATGAAATTAAACGCTGCTTTGCCGAAGATTGAAGTCGATCCGAAAACGTATCAGGTCTTTGCTGACGGAGAAGAATTATCCTGCCAGCCTGTCGATTATGTTCCGCTGGGACAACGATATTTTTTATTCTGACAAGACACGGCCGGAGTGCATCCGGCCGTTTTATTGACTAAACGGATGTCCAAGAAGCGCAAATTTAGTGTATATTATATGTTGACAAACGAATTAAATGTAACTATTATAGTTACAACGGTGGTGAAAAAACATGATTAACAGCCGTCTTGCTGTTGCCATTCATATTTTATCGCTCATTTCGATGGATGAAAAAGCGTCTTCGGACATTATCGCTGACAGTGTCAACACCAATCCGGTTGTTGTAAGAAGAATGATCAGCCTGCTGAAAAAGGGCGATATTCTCACATCACGCGCCGGGGTGCCGGGCGCGAGCCTCACAAAAGATCCAGCTGATATTTCTCTTTTAGAAGTATATCGGGCTGTTCAAAACCAAGAGGAACTATTTGCGGTTCATGAAAACCCGAACCCGAAGTGTCCGGTAGGCAAAAAAATTCAGTGCGCACTGGATGAGACATTTGAAAGTGTGCAAAAAGCGATGGAAAATGAGCTGGCAAGCAAGTCATTAAAAGATGTAATGAATCATCTCTTTTGATCAAAAGAGATGACTTCTCACCGTCAACATGTAACTAAAATTGTTACAAATAAGGAGGAAATCAAAAAATGAAAATAGGAATTATCGGTGCAAGCGGAAAAGCGGGAAGTCTGATTTTGAAAGAAGCGAAGGAAAGAGGCCATGAGGTAACAGCCATTGTCCGAAATGCATCTAAAGTGCAAGAGCAGGACACAGCGATTTTGGAGAAAGATGTTTTTGAACTGACAGCGGAAGATCTCAAGCCTTTCGATGCACTCGTGAACGCTTTTGGAGCTGCGCCTGGCCAGGAACATCTTCATGTTGAAGCAGGCAGAACATTAATCAACCTGCTAAAGGATGCAAAACATACAAGATTGTTTGTCGTCGGCGGAGCGGGAAGCCTGTTCGTTGATGAAGCCAAAACAACACGTTTAATGGATACACCGGAATTCCCGAAAGAATATCTTCCGACTGCATCAAATCAAGGAGAGAACCTGAAAGACCTGCAAAAGGCAGACTCTATTTCCTGGACATTCCTCAGCCCGGCGGCGTTTTTTGATGCGGCAGGAAAGCGGACGGGATCTTACCAAAAAGGAAAAGACAATGTGATCGTAAACGCAAAAGGCGACAGTTATATCAGCTATGCCGATTATGCGATTGCTGTTTTGGATGAGCTTGAACATCCGTCACACAAAAATGAACGCTTCACAGTAGTAAGCGAAGCGGAATAACAAGAAAAAACCCGGAGGAAGCTCCGGGTTTTTTACTTAATAGCTGCTGTACGTATCATAATCGTTGAATATGCCGTCAGCGATTCCAAGCATTAGAAAGATGAAGAATGCGATGATCGCCAGGATCGATACAGCGATGCTCACAATTAAATAAATCCCTTGCATCTTTACAAATTTCGCATAGTTCTCCAGCATTAAATCTTCAGATTGCCCGCTATGCTTTTCAGCCATTAAGCCTGCTTCTTTTGCTGACCGCATCAAAAAGATGCCAGAAATGATTTGCAGTACTCCGGGCACTGCGCCGATAAGAAAAAAGAACGCGCCTGAAAGCGCAGTAAAAGCGCCCATAATAATAAATAAAATGCCTGTTGCTTTTCCCCATTTTGAAATACTGATGAGGGTTTTGTTGACCGTTTCCGGATTCATTGACACGGGTCCCCTTTACAAAAAAATACTCACTTTTCTTTTATACACTATTTGTGAGAAGTTTTGTATAAAGAAATAAAAATAGTGAATTTGATTTTGAAGCGGCGTGAATGGAGCTTGGCCTGACGATCCGGAGGTGCAAGCCGCTCTTGATAAATTACATGATCATATTAATGTTTTTTATTAAGATTGCACGCTATATGGGATAGGTCACGCGCGTTTTTACGGGATGCGTGATGATGCCATGCTGAAAAACCCCGGCCATAAAGGCCGGGGGATTGGCACATCTTATAAAATCGGCGACAGCAGCCGTGATACGGATTCCTTAATGCGGATCCATAATGATCGCTGCTGATATTCCTCGTAGGTGTATTTTCTCGATACGAGCAAATCTTCTTTAAATGTAGAAACCAGTTTTTTGGCAATGTTGATATCATAAATAAATGCATTAACCTCAAAATTCAGCCTGAAGCTTCGGACGTCGATATTCGCTGTACCGACTGACGCAATTTCGTCATCCACAACGATTGTTTTCGCGTGGATAAAGCCATTATCGTATATATAGACGGTGGCTCCGGCTTTTAAAAGATCCCCGATATACGAAAGTGTGGCCCAGTATACAAAGGCATGGTCGGGCTTGTTCGGTATCATAATGTTGACATCAATGCCGGACAGGCATGCAATCCTTAATGCATCCAGCAGGCTTGCGTCCGGAATAAAGTAAGGTGTTTGTATCAAAATGCTACGTTTGGCGTTTGAAATCATTTTGATGTAGCCGTTTTTAATTTGTTCCCATTCGGAATCGGGCCCGCTCGTAACAATCTGCATCCCGACATTTCCCTTTGGGCTGCAATCGGGAAAGTGGTTCGGAATATAGGTGAGTGTATGATGATGTGAAGCTTGGTTCCAGTCAAGGATGAATCGTGTCTGAATGGCGTGTACGGCCGTTCCCTGCAATCGAATATGGGTATCGCGCCAATAGCCGAACTTCGGATTGAGACCGAGGTATTCATCCCCGACATTAAACCCACCGACATAACCGGTTATGCCGTCTATGATGACGAGCTTTCGGTGGTTGCGGTAATTCAGCCGAAGGTTAATCGGCCTGAGTTTTGAAGGGAAAAAGACCTCCACATGCCCGCCGGCCTCACGCAGTTTTTTAAAAAACTTTTTGCGTAGCGTTCTGGACCCGAGCTCATCATACAAAACCCTGACCTGCACACCTTCTTTCGCTTTTTGAATGAGAGCGTCCCGCAATTTTTTTCCTAATTCATCACCTTTGTAAATATAATATTGTAGATGGATATGATCCTTTGCCTTTGATATGTCATGTAAAAGCCGCTGGAACTTATCACGTCCGTCTGTAATGACATCAACTGAATTATCCTCTGTAAAGACAGCATGATTATTCATGATGAGCATGTATATTAAATCCTTATTATCAAAGGTTGCCCGGTTGTTGAACTGAAATTGCCTGTTTTCTAATTCTTCAAGCTGATGCTGCAGCAGCTTTTCGATTCCGATTTTCTTGCGATCCTCCCATTGAAACAAATGCTTGCGTCTGAGATTATGACCGAATAATAGGTATAAAATAAAGCCTAAAACGGGTATAAAGAAAAGAACAAGCAGCCAAGCCCATGATGCACTGGCATCGCGCCGTTCTTTGAATATGACAATGATGGCCAAAAGAATATTCAAAATGAAAAAAAGTGATAAAAGGATGGAAGAAATACTCACTTTGTAACCCCGCTAATTCATATTTATCAAGAAGATTGCCATTAGTATTCCATGAATAACAGCAATCTGATTCCCATTACAAAATTATAACACTGACTTTTTAAAAGAATAAAGTGTGTTGATCCAGATTCTTTGTGAAAAACACGGGCAGATTTCTTTAAAACCAGCTTGCACCTGCGTTAAAATAAACTCATATGATAACGTTCGTAAAGCCTTGCAAAATCAAATAAAGGGGGAGAATAAATGAACTTTTACAGAATAGAACAAATGCCGGGGTTCATTAAAACAGAAATGCAAAAAATTCAAAAGGCTGTACAGCCTTTAATGAAGAAAACTGTCATCTACCGTTTTCTTGCTGTTCCGCTTGCTGCATTCTCTCTCTTTAATTTGGCTGTTTTCCTTTTTCATGCTTCAGCAGACAGAGAGTCCTTGATCAGCGCCGGTCTTTTTGCGCTTCTTGCTGCACTTGGATTAGCATTTTTTAAAGAAGCGGGCTATCAGCATAAACAAATCCAAAAGACCGTTCATATTTATATGCTGAACAGAATCAAAAAGAGCGAAATTCTTTCAGAAGAGCGCAAAAACACGTATACGCGCCAGATCAAGGAAGAACCGTTTGCGATGCGGAGCTTTGTAGAGTTTTTGACTGAAGAAGACAGACGCAAGAAAATGCTGTATTAATATAGTAAACGGCACCCTGACTGTTAGCTGATATATCTAACAAACAGGGTGCCGTTTTTTCAATTCATCGAATTCGTGTGAAACAACCGGATATTCATTCTGTGTTTTATATATCTATTGAAGATAACGTAGACATGGCAATTCTTTCTTTTCATCAAATTAGATCTGTGGCCCGTGCCGTATACGATTTCTATGAGCATTATCATGATTCCTTTACATAGAAAAATAGGGGATAAAACTATATAGAATCCCATCCCAGCGGTGTCCCTGCTGAAAGATGTTTCGTTGCTGTTTTTCCGATCATTACATCAAAGTACTTTGGTTCCAAACCATAACCAGGTCGTATCACCTTAATATTTTCTTTGGTGAAAATCTCTCCGGCTTTTATATCGTTTGTTACATAAATAGAGCGGCGAAATTTAAGCGAAGCTTTTTCCTTGTCAGTTGGTCCATAAGTGATCTGTCCTAACGCTTGCCATGCCCTTTCCGTTTCAACGACAAGTTCTTTCAATTCGGGTGGTTCCAGTGAAAAGGCAGAATCTACGCCGCCATCAGCTCTTGATAAAGTGAAGTGTTTCTCAATCACAGTTGCGCCTAAGGCGACACTGGCGACAGCAACTCCTGTTCCCATTGTGTGATCTGATAAGCCAACTTGGCAATTAAATAATTCCTTCATATGAGGAATCGTCGAAATATTGGTGTTTACTGGTGATGCCGGGTAGGTGCTTGTGCATTTTAGAAGGATTAATTCTTTACAGCCTGCTTCCTTGGCAGCCGTTATTGTTTCATCAATTTCTGCTACTGTAGCCATTCCAGTTGAAATGATAATGGGTTTACCTGTTGCAGCCACCTTTTTGATAAGAGGGATATCAGTATTTTCAAATGAGGCTATTTTATATATAGGCACTCCCAGGTCTTCCAAAAAGTCGACAGCCGATTCATCAAATGGCGTACTCAAAGGAATCATTCCAAGCTCCCGGCATTTATCGAAAATGGGTTTATGCCATTCCCATGGGGTGTAAGCCTGCTGATATAATGTATAGAGCGTACTGCCAGACCATAGACTATCGTTATCCTCAATTTTAAAATCTTTTGTATCTATATTTAACGTCATCGTATCAGCGGTATAGGTTTGTATTTTTAATGCGTGTGCACCTGCTTTGGCAGCTGCTTCTATAATGTGAAAAGCACGTTCTAACGATTGATTATGGTTCCCGGACATTTCAGCAATAATAAATGGGGGATGATGCGGGCCAATACTTCTTCCATCTATATTGATTTCGTTCATATTTGCACTCCCTTCTATTCACAGGAATACCGGCCGTAAAACAATAGACTTTGATGTCATCTATATGAAATGATTGGTCAAAGTCTAAAGTTCACTAAAACCTGTATCAATGTCCTTGATATCTATTCCTTTTTCAGACAATTTCTGGATCACTTTCGGCTTTTCTGCAATCCATTCTTCTTTTAAGAGACCATATCTGATTACATCAAGATATTGATGATTTCTTACTATATGGTTTCGAAAATGACCTTCTTTACAAAAACCGAATGTTTGGTGAAATGATAAGCTTCTTTCGTTATTCAAAAGTACTTCTCCGTATACTTTCTCAACACACAACTTTTGAAACGCCCATTCTAACGCTAAAAACCCCATGATAGAGCCAGAGCCTTTTGGACTATCGGGCTCTCCGATATAAAAACCCCAATAGCAGTGGTTATGTTTATCATCAACATCTTTAAAGCTAACAAAGCCAGTTTCTTTATGATCAATTGTAAATATAAAATAATGTTCTGTTTTGGATGTGTTTATTTTCTTGAACCATTGATGATGCTGTTTTTCATTAATTATTTGGTCATGATACATTGATCTTCTGATTCTCTCATCGTTACGCCAACGGAGAACTGTGTCTAAGTCTCTTTCTTTTAATGGTCTAAGGGAATATTTGAACACAGATTTATTCCTTCCTTACTTTAAAATTTCTAATAAGAGGTTCTGGCGATGATCCATATTTTTTTCCAGCAGCAGTCGGGCTTTTCTTGACATTTGTTGGAGTGACAAGGGGTTATTCATCATGTCTTGAATGGCTGAGACGATATCTGATTCCTTGACTGATTCTTTAGGTCCCAGATATTTAATCGCGCCTAATTGATCAAGCGTTTGAGCAATCGATTCTTGATTTTCTGCGACGGTGATGACGATCGCTGGAAGGCCGAGATAGCAGCGCTCCCAAGTAGTCGTTCCGCCCGCACCTATAGCCAGGTCAGCATTGTACATTAATTCTGCAATATGATTCACTTGGCAGTGAAAGTTGCAATAGTCATGGATGTTACAAATGGATTCAATTTCATTCTTATGAGTATTGGTATTTCCAATCACGATATCAAGCTCAATATCATGGGGGGAAAGCTGCTGAAAGGCTTTCATCACCTTTTTCGTTTCATTAGTGGGATCACTGCCTCCAAAAAAGACAAGAATCTTTTTTACACGTCCATCGCGGTTTATGTGATGGGGTAAAAATGAATAAAACTCGTCTCGCAATAAGACATATTCTGGTCCTAAGTATTGTTTGCAGCTTTCGGGGACTAGATTGACATAACGATCTTTATAATGATGATAAAGATTCTGATCCAATAATATATCACAATCATGTAGACGATCAGCCAAGTCATCAATCACCATCATTCTTTTCACATGTTTTTTCACATTCATCTCCCAATTGATATCAATTGCGTAGTGATCAATGATAAGGAGGGAGATGTCCTTGTTCATGTCTTTTATCGCGCTAATGGTTTCAGCTGCGTCAACATACCAAGGGACACCAAGCCAATTAGAATGCGGAGTTGTTTTAGGAATAAAAACATTCTTTTTAGGTTCTGGCAGCATAATGAGATCAAACTGTTTCTCTCGGATGACCTCCGCTAGATGACCTTGTAAGTCTCGGCAAATAAAGATAATATTTGCCCCCTTTTTGCGCAACGCATGAGCAAGCGTGAGGCATCTCATGACATGACCTGTTCCTATTTCAATTGAAGCATCTGTTCTGAAAAGGATGTTCATCACAGCACCTCAATCACTTGGATTTATTGTCGGCTTCATTGATGATTTCTTTTTGTTCTATCCGGGCATTGAGCAATGACCATTCTGGAAACTCGTTCAATAATGTTAGGGTATCCTCTAGGCTGAAGTCAGGTTTAGTTGGGTAAAGTTTTTCAATAATGTTTTTGATTAATAAAAAATCCTCTTGCGTATCTACAGTCCATCTATGCTGTTTCTGATTTTCGGTATAGGTGATATTAGCTAAGCTGAATCGATCTGGATTCAGGTAAATAAAGGGTGTAACATGTTCCCGTTCGTAGTCAAGGGTGGACTCGTGATAAGCTTTCTCTAACGAAGAAGCTGAAAAAACCTCTATATCCATTCCGCGGGGATACGTTCGCTGTAAGGTGTTAGACACATAATCATATTGGCCCTTTGAATCCAGGTAACATTTTATTACCTTATCAATCACACGATAATCAATAATAGGGCAGTCAGAGGTTAGTCGGACGACATTTTCCGCGTTGCTTATTTTTGCTGCTTCGTAGTACCTTGATAAAACATCGGTTTCTGACCCGCAATAATAAGTAAGAGACAATCTCTTACTTAACTCAACAATGGGTTGATCTATCGCATTTGTAGTCGTGGCGATCACAATATCATCAATAAGTGCTGCTCTTTTGATTCTTTCAATTTGATATTCCAGCAAAGGCCTATTCAACACTTTTTTCAACACTTTACCCGGCAATCGGCTGGAGCCCATCCGTGCTTGGATAATAGCCGTTACTTTCACCTAACCACCTCCTACGAATAATAATTCACTACTTTCTTTAGTGCTTTTATAACATCGTCTGCATCTTTTTCGTTCATCGATTGAAACAGAGGCAAGGTGATCATTCCTTTATACAGCTTTTCGGCATTTGGGCATAAGCCCTCTTGATAACCTAAACGTTGATAATAAGGGTGTAAATAAACAGGTATATAGTGGACGTTAACACCTATATTTTCTTTTTGCATAGCGTTGAAAATATCATCGCGATTTCCTTTAAGCGAATCTAGCTTTAAGTCAATGACGTAAAGGTGCCAGCTGGAAGTTGAGGCTGCATCTTGAATTGGGAGATGAATGTGGGAGATTGTTTTTAATTTTTCGTTGTAGATCCTGGCAAGATGTCTTCGTTTTTCAATAAAATCATCTAATTTTTGCAATTGGCTGATGCCTAATGAAGCTTGGATATCTGTCATCCGATAATTGAATCCAAGAAAGTGCATTTCATAGTACCACGATCCATGGTTTTGGCTTAGCTTTTTAGGGTCGCGGGTAATTCCGTGACTGCGGAATTGGAGCAGCTTCTCATAATATTCTCTATTATTAGTTGTTATCATTCCGCCTTCGCCGGTTGTAATATGTTTAACAGGGTGGAAACTAAACATCGTCATATCACTGATTGAACCGATTGTTTGCCCTTTATACGAAGCGCCTAATGCATGGGCAGCATCTTCAATAACGATCAAGTTATGGGCTTTTGCAATTTTTTGAATCTGATCATGATTCACCGGCTGTCCTGTAAAATCTACCGGTATAATAGCCTTTGTTTTTGGAGTGATCAGCTTTTCAATGGAATCAGGGTCAATATTGTATGTGTGCGGATCAATATCTGCGAAAACCGGTTTGGCTCCCATGTACAAAATGCAATTGGCACTTGCCGCAAATGTGATGGGTGTCGTAATGACTTCGTCTCCCTGTGAAATTCCCGCAGCAAAGCAAGCCGCATGTAAAGCAGCTGTTCCGCTGGAAAATGCAACAGCATAGCGGCTGCCAACATAGTCTGCGACTTTTTCTTCGAATAAGTCGATTGCTGGTCCCGTCGTCAAATAGTCTCCCCGTAAAACGTCAACTACTGATTGTATATCATCTTCATCTAACCATTGCCTGCCGTATGGAAGATATGAATCTCTGACAGGCTTACCGCCTGTCATTGCTAATTTATTCTCACTGGTCATTTTCATTCTCCTATTAAATGAGATTCGTACTCTTAATCCATTCTTCTGTTTTTCTTATTCCTTCTTCCAAACTGACCTGCGGGCTCCAATTAAGAATTTTTTTTGCTTTTTCGTAGTTACATAACAGCTTTGGAATTTCACTTTGAGGATGTATATGCTCTACATGGTGAATGTTTTGTTTATCGCCTGCAATTAATTCTGCTAATTCATTAATCGATATATCTCTTCCAAGGCCTGCGTTTATAATTTCACCGTTTGCTTTTTGGGAATAACCAGCCTGCACGACGAAATCAGCACAATCCTCTACATATAAAAGATCACGGGTTTGTGTGCCGTCACCATATATATGCAGCTTTTTACCGTCCAATTTGTTTTTTATAAAAATAGCAACTACTCCGCCTTCACCGCCTGTTTTTTGGTAAGGCCCATACGTATTAAACGGACGTATAACAACCGCAGGGAGACCGTATGCGTGATAATAGGAGAGCACCATATTTTCAGCCGCGATTTTTGACCCGGCATAAGGTGAAGCGGGTTTAATAGGATCTGTTTCTTTAATACCTTCAGCAAATGCAGCTCGGTCATATACCATGCAGGTACTCATAAAAACAACTTTTACATTATGCTGCTTACATAATTCTAAAATGTTAAAAGTACCGATTGTGTCATTTTCAAATGTGGTTTTCGGATCGTCGATGCTATCTTGTACGTTGATGCTTGCACCTAAATGGTAGCAAATATCAAATTTTGTCGAGAAAAGATCCTCTAATGTTTTTACATCCTTTATATCTCCATGGATAAATTCGATAAAACCAGGGTCGTTTTTCAGGTCTTCTATATTTTCTAAACGCCCGTTCGATAAATCATCCAATACCCATACTTGATGACGGTCTTCTAATAATTTTTTCACAACCCATCTGCCGATAAAACCTGCTCCTCCAGTGACGAGAACTTTCATGATCATCTTCCTTCCCGAATTAAAGTAATGTTTGCGATTTTAATAATGCAAGGACCTCTTCTTTTGAAATTTGCTTTTGGTCATTTGAACTATAAGTCCCTTCAGTTGCTTTTTTCGCTTGGGTATAATGATTTTTCTCCCCATAAGTTGAAGGGATAACAAACATGTCAGGCAGCTCCAAAGCCATTGTCGACTCGTCATAAGTCATCAGTTCTTCATACATTTTTTCTCCGGGCCGCAGCCCGATTTCTTGTATTTCTATTTCATCAATATTCATATTCTGTTTTTTGCTCGTTTCTTCAACGACGACTGACACTAAGTCATGCAGTGATATGACAGGCATTTTTAATATGAAGATTTCGCCGCCCTGGGATTCCTTTAGTGCACCAATTAATAAAGATGTCGCTTGATCCAGTGTCATCATAAAGCGATTCATCTTTAAATCCGTAACAGTCACCTTTTTTTGCGTTAAGATTTGTTCTATAAACAAGGGAACCACGGAACCCCTTGAACCAATTACATTTCCAAACCGAACACAAGAAAAAACCGTCGAAGCTTTTCCCTTACTGTATTCTGCTGCAGAAATTAATCTTTCAGCTGTGAGTTTTGTTGCTCCATATGCATTTGTTGGTGATATTGCTTTATCTGAACTTGTAAAAACTACTTTTTTTACGTTTTGGGCAACTGCCGCTTTAATGACATTATTGGTTCCTATAATATTGGTGAGGACTGCTTCATAGGGATTGTATTCGCAAGCAGGAACATGCTTCATGGCAGCAGTATGGAAGACGTAGTCAATGCTGTCCATAGCATTTAACACCCGGTCATAATCTCGCACATCTCCTATTAAAAATCTAATATCCTTTCTGGGACCGATTTCATTTTCCAACATAAATTGTTTATATTCATCTCTGCTAAATATACGAACAACCTTTGGCTGATCCTTAAGAATTTGTTTTAGAAGACTTTTTCCAATCGTACCTGTTCCGCCAATTATGAGTATTTTTTTATCTTTGAAAAACACAAGTATATCCACTTCCTTTTTCTTAAATGGATGAAAAAATGTCGGTTATTGAAGTATATGCTTGTTACAAAACTCTGTGTTTGCTCTAGCCTAATCGATTCAACTATTATTTTTAAAAAACCATAAAACATAGAGAGTACATCTGCGGGGCGGTGGGGGAATAGCTGCTTAATGATCTAGATAGAAACAAATATTTTGTATGAGAAATCATATAACTGTCTGTGTCCTGCGATGTAAATGGAGAGATTGCAATGGAAAGTGTCCTGATTTTTTCTAACATATAAGATAGGGATGCTATACAAAGTATGTCACACCGAAGAGCGTGCCTGGATGAATGACGATAACGCAGAGAATTTGAGGAGAACATAATAAAAAGGCATGAGTCCGGTTCAATACCGAACTCATACCTTTGCTATTCGTGTCTTTCTTTCGGAGGTCAGATCCACACCTTTATTCAAAGACGGGCCCATCTTCATAATAATAGGAATCCGGGTCTTCATACGTATCCATATCCTCAAAAGCGGCGATGCCGACAAATACGAGGAAGAAAATAAGCAGAATGATTCCGATGAGGCCTGCGGCGATACTTGATGCAGCGTAGAATAATTGCATTTTGATAAATTTCCCGTAGTTCTCCAGCATGCTTTCACCCGCACTGCCGGTCAGGTTTCCGCTTGCCTCTCTTGCTGCTTTTGCCGACCGCATCAGAAATACGCCTGAAATAATGAGCAGGACGCCTGGAATAGCGCCTATGATTGTCATTAAAGCCGACAGGGCAGCCAGCGCACCCATGACGATTAAAAGAATTCCTGTGATTTTGCCCCACTTTGCAATGTCTGAAAGCGATTTGACAGCAGCAGCGCTCAGCTCCCGTTTTTCGCCCTCTGTGCTGTTGTTCTCCTGCTCGGTCACGCTGTTTTCTTCGTGGTGAGTTTCAATATGGTTTTCATCTTTATCAAGACTAATCATGATAGCTCTCTCCCTAATATTTTTAAGTCATATCGCTGGCCGTCCATTTCAGCAATGCCGGGGAATAACCCCCATTCCTTGAAACTGTGCTTTTCAAACAGCTTCAGGCTAGGCTTATTATGTCCGAAAATGAAGGCCATAAGCGAGCGGATGCCAAGCTCCGGCGCGATGCGGAGCGCTTCCTGAAGCAAATGCGTTCCGGCGCCTTTGCCGCGGCATGATTCATGAATGTATATGCTGATCTCGGCTGTTTTATTATAAGCAGGCCTGCCGTAAAATCTTTCGAAGCTGATCCATGCAGCCACGTCCCCGTTTTCATCCTCAGCAACATACAGCGGCCGTTCGTCTGTATGTCCCAAAAACCATGCCATCCGGTCTTCCGGAGTTACCGGTTCAGTATCGGCTGTTACCATTCGCGAGGCAATCGTAGAGTTATAAATCGCTACAACCGCTTCTATATCCTTTTTTTCAGCAAGACGTAAAGTTAAGTTCATACGTATCTTGTTCTCCTCTCAAAAAAATTACATATTTTCTTATCAGCCTGCACAAACTATATCTAAAAAAGTTTTTTATATCGATGTATATATTTTCAGAAAAGTGTTCAGAATGTTGCTGAGGTGATGAAACAATGAGAGAGGAAGAAAAGAAAACTTCTCAAGTCAAAAAACTTCAGCAGTTTTTTCGTAAACGCTGGGTGTTCCCTGCAATTTACTTAGTCAGTGCGGCCGTCATTTTAACAGCTGTCCTTTGGTATCAATCTGTATCAAATGATGAGGTAAAGGATCAGTTAGCTGATAACGGCGGAAGCTCCGCGTATGACAACAACGACGATGCAGTTGAAGTAGGAAAGTCTATGGAAAATGTCGCAATGCCGGTTGTTGATTCTGAAAACGTTTCTGTTGTGAAAAAGTTCTATGAAACTGATGCCGCAAAAGAAGAAAAAGAAGCAGCACTCGTTACCTATAATAACACGTACAGCCTAAGCAAAGGAATTGACTTAGCTGAGAAAGACGGAAAAGATTTCGATGTTTCTGCTTCTCTAAGCGGTACGGTTGTCAAAGCTGAAAAAGATCCAGTGCTGGGATATGTTGTGGAAATTGAACATGCTGATGGTTTATCTACTGTGTATCAATCACTTTCTGAAGTAGGTGTTGAGCAAGGCGACAAGGTGAAGCAAAATCAGGTCATCGGAAAGTCTGGCAAGAACCTTTACAGCGAAGAAAGCGGTAACCACGTACACTTTGAAATCCGTAAAGACGGAGTTGCTATGAACCCGCTGAACTTTATGGACAAGCCGGTTTCTTCTATTGAAAAAGCGGCAGCTGCAGAAGAGAAAGCTGCAACTGAGGAAACAGAAGAATCCATTCAGCAATCATCTGAAAAAAAGGATGGTTCAACTGAAAAAGGAACTGAAGAAAAATCCGGAGACAAAACGGATGATTCAACTGACAAATCAGGTTCCAAAGAAAGCAGCACAACAGAAGACACTGAACAGTCTTAATGAAGAAAACGTCTATCGGTGTGATAGGCGTTTTTTTTTGTTACTTTTTGTTTCACTGTGCCGTCTATGTATTTACATGCACAAGATGCTGCTGGAAAGGAGGCTGTTTAGATGAATCGTCTATTACTTGCGGGCTGGACCTTCTTCATTTTACTCTCTGTCTGCACAGAAAGCTTCAGCGATATGGTGGTGTCGCAGACAGTGACATTTCATTTTCATCCGCATCCTGATCTATACCAATTTTTAGACATGGATTTTGCTCAGCTGACTACGCCTGAAGCTGTAATTCAAAAAATCGGGCACGCGTTTTCTTTCTTCGTGCTGACATATTTGCTGTGGAAACAATGGAACAATATCAAATGGGCCTCGGCCGGAGCATTCATGTTTGCCGTTTTTACAGAAATCATTCAGCTTTTCTTCAGCAGAAACGGCTGCATCCGGGATGTACTCATTGACAGTGTTGGGATTGCCCTGTTTATTGGATTATTTGGTCTCGCAAAACGGAAAAGACATGAGATGTATGAAAAATATTAAAGCCGGCGCTCTTCCATTCAGAGGCCGGCTTTATCTTAGAAATTTTGATCGGTTGGTTTTTTCGTTATTTTATTGATAATCGCTTCATAGATTCGGACGATTAAATCAACGAGCGGGCGAAGAAAATCTGAAAATCTAAAGAACAGGAACCCGATAATGATCGCGACAACAAGACTGCCCAACACATCTACAGGATAGTGATGTCCCACCCAAATTCGTGAAAAACCGGTCAAAAGCCCGAAGATAACGAGCGGCCAGCCGATTTTACGGTTTCTGAAAAGCATTGCAATCGAAATAGCTAGCGCTCCCGTTGTGTGGTCACTCGGAAAAGAAGCATCTGCATCGTGCGGAATCAGCGTATGCACTGTGTGAGCGACGAAAGGGCGTGGTTCAACATAAACTTGTGTAATCAAGAAATTAATCACAAGACCCGCAATTCCTGTAATTCCTGCGTACAGCACGTTCTTTCTGCTTTGTGTGTTCCCGAACAGCCACATCACCAATAAGATAAGCGCATAGGCAACGATCGCGTATTCCGTTATAAAAACCATAATGGAATCGAGAACAGAATTGTGATGAGATAATCCATGGATAGCTTTAAATATTTCGTAATTCAAATAATCACCTTTTACATTTTTATATTAAGTAGACTCATCTTACTCAGAAAAAGTTTCAAATAAAAATAGAGATTGTCTGAAATCATGGCGCTTGAAGAGGATTCGAATGGGTACCACGTTTTCTGGGGGTTTTTTCTGTTCGCAAAAAAAGAGATCCGGAGTGTCCGAATCTCTTAATGATATTACAGCGCTTCAGGTCCTTCTTCGCCGGTGCGGATATTAATCGTATTGCCGATTTCATAGACAAAGATTTTACCGTCACCCGGTGATCCCGTTTTCAGAACCCGCTTAGCGGTCTCAGTTACTTGATCAACAGGAACCTTGCTGACCACGATTTCGATTTTTAACCGTTCATATACATTGCTTTCTATTTTTACCCCTCGATAAAGCTCCGTATGTGCTTTTTGAAGCCCGCAGCCGTGAACATTGGAGAAGGTCAGAGAGGTGACTCCGATTTTTCCGAGTTCCTGCTTCAGCTTTTCAAAATTTGCCGGACGCGTTACAATTTCTACCTTGAACATTTGACCGCTCATAGCGTCACTCCTCACATAGAATCTTGATATGCTTTTTCCCCGTGCATTGTTAAATCAAGCCCGAGTGATTCTTCTTCTTCGGTTGCGCGTAGGGGCAGGAAGAGGCCTACAATTTTAATAATAACGAATGTGACAATAAATACAAAAACATAAGTTGCGGCGATCGCTACAATTTGTTTCCAGATTAAACTTGCATCCCCGTAGAATAAACCATCTGCACCAGCGGAGTTGACTGAAGTTGTTGCGAACAATCCTGTCGCGATGCCGCCCCATGTGCCGCCGATGCCGTGCAGGCCAAAGGCATCAAGCGCGTCATCATATCCGAATTTCTGTTTCAGCGAGAAGACACCCCAGAAGCAAACCGCTCCGCCAATGATGCCAATGATAATAGAAGAAAACGGTGTGACAAACCCGGCCGCCGGCGTAATGGCCACAAGTCCTGCAATCGCTCCTGATACCGCGCCGAGCATCGTCGGTTTTTTGTTGATGATCCATTCCACCAATATCCAGCCGGCAATCCCCGCTGCAGCTGCCGTGTTTGTATTAATAAAGGCGTACATGGCCACATCGTTTAATGTCAGGGCGCTGCCGACGTTAAAACCGAACCAGCCGAACCAAATCAGGGCGCCTCCTAAGAAGGTGTAAATGAGGTTATGCGGAGAAGACGCTGTGCCGTCTTTTCGTTTGCCGAGCACGATGGCCAGAACAAGGCCAGCCACCCCGGAAGAAATATGAACAACGTTTCCGCCTGCGAAATCAAGCGCGCCAAGCTGGCCGATCCAGCCGCCGCCCCATACCCAGTGAGCAACCGGCGTGTAAACCAATGAAACCCATAAAACCGAGAATAAAAGAAAAGCGCCGAATCGCATCCGCTCTGCGAAAGCCCCGGAAATGATGGCAGTTGTCAGAACCGCGAACGTCATTTGGAACATCATAAATAATGAATGGGGAATCGTGTCGCTGTAATCACCCGGATCAAATCCGACCCCCTTCAGACCTGCCCACTCCAGTCCGCCAATCAGTGAGTTGCCTGGAGCAAAGGCAAGTGTATATCCGAATAAAACCCAAACAATGGATACGATGGCGATGGAAGAGAAACTGTGCATTGCTGTACTCAGCACATTTTTGCTTTTTACCATTCCTCCATAAAATAACGCTAACCCCGGGGTCATCAGCCACACGAGTAAAGCGCAAAAGAACATAAATACTGTATCGCCCATTTGCATGTCTCATTCCTCCGTATCTTTCAGAATAAAAGCAATTATTATATTTCTTCATTATAGAGAAAAAAGAATGATAAAACATTTTCATGTTAGATTTCCTAACATGCTTTTTTAGTGTGTGTTATCGATGCGGAAGAGGGAAGAAAAAACGGTATTTACTATACAAGACTTTGTGTCTATAAAATAACTCTAATTTTATGAGAAAAAAGGGAATTGACAAAAAATAGAATGTCGTATACTGTATTAAGTGTATTAGTTGATATAATACACCGAGGAGGATGCGATATGAATAAAGGCAGCAGGCTGCTGAGAGCGTTAAGAAAGTCCATTCCGGCGACATTCCGGTTGTTTTTGGCCTTTAATTTTGTTGTGTACGGCCTGGCGAAAGTGGTCATAGGGCAGTTTGGTGAAGTAAGGCCTGAAATTGAAGCTGCAGCGGGAAAGGGATTTACAATTGCGTGGACATTTTTTGGTTATTCTCATGTCTATGAAGTATTTATAGGCTTTGGAGAAATCATTGCTGCAGTTTTGCTGTTGATTCCAAGAACATCTGCGTTAGGTGCCGTTGTATTTATGCCGATTATTGTGAACATCGTCATGATTAACTATTGTTTTGATATTGGCGTGCAGGATCTCAGTACGATATTAATGATCATGTGTTTGATTCTGCTTTGGATTGACCGCCGCAAATTTATGGGCATGTTTAATCAGCAGCCGATTAACGGCAGGCAGGTGACGAAGCTATGACAACTTTTATGATCGCAGTGCTTGCCGGTATGTTTGTATGCACCACCTTTTATTTTTATATAAAAGAAAAATCGTGAGATAAGTGCTTCTCCTGAGAACTTCACAAGCGTCATGCAAGAATTCATGTGAAGTGAAGAGTAAAATATGGGATGTGAGAAACACTAACCAGCATCAGGAGGAAACGCAAAATGAACACACTTACCATTGATTTTCAAAACACAGCATTGGTTATCATTGATCTGCAAAAAGGAATTGTGCCAATAGACAAAAGCGGACAGGTTGTCCCGAATGCGAAAAAACTTGTTGACGAATTCCGAAAGCATAACGGCTTTATCAGCTTTGTGAATGTAGCCTTCCATGACGGAGCAGATGCGCTAAAGCCGGAAACGGATGAACAGGCGCAGGAAGGTTCAGGTGAAATGCCGGCGGACTGGGCGGAATTTGTTCCGGAAATCGGTGTGCAGGACGGAGATTACACAGTGACCAAACGCCAGTGGGGCGCGTTTTTCGGCACGGACTTAGATTTGCAGCTGAGACGCCGAGGCATTGATACCATTGTACTATGCGGCATTGCCACGAATATCGGAGTGGAAAGTACGGCTCGCGAGGCCTTTCAGCTTGGCTATCAGCAGATTTTTATTACTGACGCGATGTCCACGTTCAGTGAGGAAGAGCATGAAGCGACACTGCGCTTTATTTTCCCGAGAATCGGCAAATCGCGGACAACAGAAGAATTTTTATCACAAGTGAAATGAAAATATCAAAAAAGAGCCGTGCTGTCTTTTTAACAGCGGTAGCTTCAGGAACGATGCTGAATCCGCTGAACTCGTCTATGATTTCTCTGGCGCTCCACAGCATCCAGCATGAGTTTCACCTGTCATTTACGACGGTTTCCTGGCTGATCTCCTCTTTCTATTTGGCGAGTGCTGTGGCCCAGCCTGTGACGGGAAAGCTTGGCGATTTGATTGGGCGGAAAAGGTTGTTTTTATTCGGGCTTATTCTTGTGGCGGTTTCCGCCATCGGGGCGCCGCTTGCGCCAACCTTTATGACATTATTGGTCATGCGGTTGTTTCAATCGGTGGGGAGCAGTGCGATTTATCCGTCGGGAGTCGGGCTGATACGAAACCACATACATGAGCGCCAGGCTTCAGCCATGGCGGTTCTGTCCATATTTGCATCTGCAATGACGGCGCTGGGGCCGACAGTCGGCGGTTTTTTGATTGTCTGGGGCGGCTGGCCGGCAATTTTTATCGTCAATCTGCCGTTTATTATCCTCAGCTTCCTGTTAGGGATGTATATGTTCCCAAAGGATCAGAAAAAAGGGGTGGGGATCAGAGCGGTTATCCGGCAGCTAGATGTTCCGGGAATCCTTTTGTTTGCCGGCGGGATCATTTTGCTCCTGTCCTTTTTGCTTTCGTTCAGCACATCCCCACATATGTCAGAAGGTGTGATTGGTGTCATTCTGCTTGCCGCATTTGTCTGGCGTGAGCTGAAAACGGAGAAGCCGTTTATTGATGTCCGTCTGTTTAAAACGCAGCGAAGTCTGTCAGCGGTATACGTTCAGTTTATTTTACTCAATGTATTCTTCTACTGTTTATTTTTCGGGCTGCCGAGTTATTTTCAAGATGAAATGCATCTTTCTGTCCAAACGAGCGGTCTGTTTATGCTGTTCATGTCGGGTATGAGCATCGCTATATCGCCCATTACAGGCAAGTGGATTGATCGATCGGGAGTCATTAAGCCGATTTTAGCGGGATCGCTTCTGATGACCGCGGGCGCTGTGCTATTAACGGTCTTTTTTATCAGCGTTCCGGTTATCGGGAAAGGCTTGATCCTGTCGCTGCTCGGCATCGGTTACGGACTTGGAAACGTAGCGCTTCAGGCAGCGATGCTGAAAACGAGCCCTTCAGACATGGTGGGAACTACCTCAGGCCTGTTCCAAACGTGCCGTTACCTTGGTTCGATTTTGTCATCGGTGATTCTGGGCCTTCTGTTCGGTAAAGAGATTACAGCGGCTCATTTTGATATCATGGGAATGATCCTTATTGCTGTAGGCGGATTGAGTTTGTTTATGGCTTTGAGATTCACCGCCTTAATGAAAACAAGATCATGAGAAAAGAGACAGATATACGAGTCTGTCTCTTTTTCTTGTTTAGGATGCTCAAAAATGAATAAAAGGTTTGTGTATCATAGCCAATGTATTTGTCTGACTTTTCAGTTATATTAAGTCACATGTGATGTTAGAAAACTATACATATGACGGAAGATAGACAAGCTGAAAGGGGAGCCGGCTATGGAATTAAAAGAGGGTCATCTGCAATCAAACAGGCTGAGCAATGAGGATCTGCTGCCTTTAGGACAGGAAAAACGCACGTGGAAAGCAATGAACTTCGCCTCCATTTGGATGGGATGCATACATAATATACCGACCTACGCGACAGTGGGCGGATTAATTGCGATTGGGCTTTCACCGTGGCAGGTGCTGGCGATCATTATTACGGCCTCGCTTATTTTGTTTGGCGCACTCGCTTTAAACGGGCATGCAGGGACAAAATACGGGCTGCCATTTCCTGTGATTATCCGGGCTTCTTACGGAATTTACGGCGCGAACATTCCGGCGCTTCTGAGGGCTTTTACAGCCATTATGTGGCTTGGTATTCAAACCTTTGCCGGGAGCACGGCGCTGAACATTTTGCTGTTAAATATGTGGCCCGGCTGGGGAGAGATTGGCGGGGAATGGAATATTCTAGGTATCCACTTGTCTGGTTTCCTCTCTTTCGTATTCTTTTGGGCTGTGCACTTACTTGTATTGCATCATGGTATGGAATCGATTAAGCGTTTCGAGGTATGGGCAGGTCCTTTAGTTTATGTGGTGTTTGGCGGCATGGTATGGTGGGCGGTCGATATAGCCGGAGGACTCGGGCCGATCTATTCGCAGACTGGGAAATTTCACACGTTTTCAGAAACGTTTTGGCCGTTTGCTGCCGGAGTCACCGGCATTATAGGTATCTGGGCGACGTTAATTTTAAACATACCTGATTTTACACGGTTTGCGGAAACGCAAAAAGAGCAGATTAAAGGCCAGTTTTACGGCTTGCCGGGAACCTTCGCGTTATTTGCGTTTGCCAGTATTACGGTGACCTCCGGTTCACAGGTTGCTTTCGGCGAGCCGATTTGGGACGTGGTTGATATTTTGGCCAGGTTTGATAATCCTTATGTCATCGTATTATCTGTGATTACGCTCTGTATTGCCACCATTTCAGTTAATGTCGCAGCAAACATCGTGTCTCCCGCTTATGATATTGCGAATGCTTTGCCGAAATATATTAATTTTAAACGAGGCAGCTTTATCACAGCCCTGCTCGCTTTATTTACGGTTCCGTGGAAGCTCATGGAGAGCGCAACCAGTGTTTATGCGTTTCTCGGTTTAATCGGCGGCATGCTCGGTCCGGTGGCAGGCGTCATGATGGCTGATTACTTTATCATTCGCAAGCGGGAGCTCTCGGTTGATGACCTATATTCCGAAACCGGACGGTATGTGTATTTTAAAGGCTATAACTACCGGGCATTCGCGGCCACGCTTTTAGGCGCACTCATCTCATTAATCGGGATGTATGTCCCCGCATTAAAGGGCTTATATGACATCTCATGGTTTGTAGGTGTACTGACATCATTTCTTGTCTATATTGCTCTGATGCGGATTCACCCGCCGGTATCATCTGCTGTCGGAAAGTATGATTCTGAACAGGTGCTTCGTGCGGAATAAGCGTTTTCTGCAGTGGAATGGATTTGAGATGGTTTTCCATAAATGGATAACCTATAATGATAGAAGAAAGTCCATTCTAAATAGAAATGAGAATCCCATATGAAGCTACCATTTTTTATTTCTGCTGCAGTTGTTTTAACTGTTGTGATCATCGCTTTAATCTATGATAAGACGGCAGCAAATGAACATGAATCAGTGAACTGCTTATATGTTTCTCCTAACGGCAATGATCAAAATGAAGGGACGAAAACTAAGCCATTTCGTACACTGGCGCACGCCGCTAAGGAAGCTGTTGCCGGAACAACCGTATTAATCCGTGAAGGCACGTATGATGAACCGCTTGAAGTGAAGCATAGCGGCACGGACGGGAAGCCTGTCACGTTTCGAAACTATCAGAACGAAAAAGCAGTGATTACCGGGTTATCTATTACGAGCGCAAAATATGAAACGCCGTTAATCGGCATAGACAATAAACATTACATCACCATCAGCGGTTTAACGATTGAGAATCTCTCTGTTTCATCTGAAGAAGCAACCGCCATGGGAATTTATGTGACTGGCTCCAGCAGCCATATCACGATTAAGGGTAATCATGTTCGGAATATAAAAACAACGGCAGATGAGGGCAATGCCCACGGAATTGCAGTGTATGGAACGGGAAGCATGAAAGACATTAAAATCATGGATAATACCGTTGAAAAGCTGACACTCGGAGCGAGTGAAGCGGTTGTGCTAAACGGAAACATTGACGGCTTTACAATTGCGGGAAATTTGGTCCGTGATAATAACAATATTGGCATCGATCTTATCGGATATGAAGGAACGGCAGATCAAAACGATTATGTGAGGAACGGCATCGTAGAAAACAATACTGTCTATCATCATTCAACTTTCGGAAATCCGGCTTATGGAGATGAGTACTCAGCGGGCGGAATCTATGTCGACGGAGGACGCAGTATTGACATCAGGAAAAACACGGTATACAGAAACGATATCGGTATTGAAGCAACCTCTGAGCACAAAGGGAAATATGCTGAGGATATAAAGATTACCGACAACAAGGTGTACCAGAATGCGTACACGGGGATTTCAATCGGCGGATACGACAAGGAGCGTGGCGGCACCGCCGGTTCTGTGATTGCTCACAACATGATGTTCCGAAACGACACAAAAGGGCTGTATGGCGGTCAGCTATTGCTGCAGCATGATACAAAAAACAACATAATAGAAAAAAATATTATGACGGCAAGTGACTCTAGGCTGTTTATTGCCAACGAATTTAAAACCAATGAAGGAAATACAGTCAATCATAACGTTTACCATAAGGAAGCAGATAAAGACGGCTTATGGATGTGGAAAAAGACAGAATACGACTCATTTCCGTCCTATCAAAAAGCAACGAAAAACGATGTTGGCTCTCTCTATGCAGATCCGATGTATCGCGACGAAGAGTCTTTTGATTTTACATTAGATCCGGATTCACCTGCGCGTCCGATTATTGAATCATGAACAAGCGGCATTCTATTCCGTTAAACGGAGCAGAATGCCGTTTTTTATGCAAAAAAAGACTGCCGGCAAATTCCGGCAGTCTGACTAGCTATTCTGCAATCGACACTTTTCCTTCAGGTTCGGCTACAGCAGGTTTTTTCTGGCTCCATGCATAGAGAAGAAGAGAAATCAGAACGAATAGACCCGCTGATAAGTAAATAGATGAGAAGCCTGCGGAAGCAACGAATAATCCGAACACATACGATCCTGCGGCAATTCCGCTGTCAAAGAACGTAAAGAACGTTGCTGTCGCAAACCCTGAACGGTGTGCCGGTGAATTTTGTATCGCCAGCGTTTGCATGCATGGCACGATTGAGCCGTATCCAAGTCCGATCACAGCTCCGGATAATAGAAGCATCAAGCTGCTGTGCGTAAAGGCAAGCATGCAAAGTCCGACAGAGAAAATCAGGATTGAAGGGTAAATCACTATCCCCGCTCCGACTTTATCGAACAGTTTGCCTGTAAACGGTCGCGCAACCATCATCGTAACAGCAAAGCAAACAAAGAAGTAGCCGCTGACATTTAATAGATCAATAGACTTAGCAAAAACGGACAAAAATGCTGTAACTGTTGAATAACAGAATGATATAAACAGCCCTACAATCGCAATCTTAAGCGCGCCTTTTTCAAACATATCCGAAAGAGAGAAACGGAATACAGTCGTTCCGCTGCTGAGGCTGTTTGGCACTTTAATGAGTAATGTAACAAACAGCCCGACAATCATAAACACCGCAAAAATTGTAAAGAAGACAGAGAAAGGAACAATTTTCACTAGGCTCAATCCGAGAAACGGACCGATAGCCATTGCGAGGTTCATAGACATGGCAAAGTATCCAAGCCCTTCGCCGCGGCGTTTAACTGGAATGATATCGGCTGCGATCGCGCCGGTTACAGTGGTTAAAATACTGAACCAGATTCCTTGGAAGAACCGCAATCCAAGCAGCAAATAGAAGTTATGAATCGGCAGGTAAAGAAAAGACGAAAGGGCAAAAATCGCCATCGATACAATCGCCATCCTCTTTTTCCCAAACCGTTCTATAATAGCCCCTGAAAAAGGACGAGTGAAAATGGCGGATAACAGGAACAGACTGATCAACAGCCCTCCCTGAGATTCAGTACCGCCAAGCTCCTGCATCATATAGATAGGCAGAACAGTCAAAAATGTATAAAAGAACACAAAAACAAACAAGTTCACGAGAACGACCATAATGAAATCTTTGGTCCAAATTGGTTCAGGCTTTTTCAAATGTATGTCACTTCCTTATTTTCAATGTTGTAAAAACAAACGAAATAGAAGAGAAAACGCTTCTTTATCTTCATCACGGAAATCTGCGAGCAGTTCTTCCTCAAATTTAAGCATTTTCACATTGATTTCTTCGTATTTCTTCTCTGCTTCTTTTGTGAGGACAACGAGTTTTTCCCGTTTGTCTTCACCTTGCCGTCTCTGTACCCAGCCGTTTTCTTCAAGGCGTTTGATCGTCCGGGTTACGGTCGGGGCTTCCACATTTAAATAGGACCAAATCTCCTTTTGAGTCATTGGTCCGATCGTACGCAAACAATATAAAACTGACCATTGAGATGAGTAAAGGCCGAATGGCTCCAGCTGTTCATTGGCTTTTTTGGCAATCAGGCGGGCGCTTTGGTTGATTTGATGAATGAGGTGTCTGTTGACGTAGGTCATTTCGGTCTCCTTCTAAAAAACTTACCTAAGTAACTAATTGCTTTTTCATTTTACAGGAGCGATGAACGGATGTAAAGATAAAAGTTTAGTGACGCGAAATAGTTAGCGGAAGCCGAAAAATTCGTTTCACCCCTTGTCCTTATTGAGTTTTTAGCATATTCCCAAAAGAATGCTAATACACTGTTACAAACCTAACAAAGAGAGTGTTTGAGGTGAGGGATCGTGGGCATATTTCACAAACTTACTTGTAAAATCATACAACAAAGAAGCTGCATAATGAATGACTCTTTACAGAATACGGATCTCATTTCACACTTCTCACATCCATTTTAGGGAGGTCGAGTGGTGTGCACGATTACATCAAAGAGCGAACAATCAAGATAGGAAAGTACATCGTGGAGACAAAGAAAACCGTTCGTGTCATTGCGAAGGAATTTGGTGTTTCCAAAAGTACAGTACACAAGGATTTAACAGAGCGTCTGCCTGAAATCAATCCTGACTTGGCAAACGAAGTGAAAGAAATACTCGATTATCATAAATCCATCAGGCATTTACGAGGAGGAGAAGCAACAAAACTCAAGTATAAAAAGGATGAAATTCTCGAAGGAGAGCCCGTTCGCCAGCCATAATCACCCAGGGCAAATCAGCCTGCATTGTCTTCCGGAAATCGTTTGTAGATCATCCGCAAAAATTTGTAAAGAACTTAATGTGCTTCCAACTTTTTTTCTATATTTTATGATAATATATATAATTAGGGCACAATGTGGATATTTACTGTGAAACAGATTTTCAAGGAGGATATAAATAGATGTTTGCAAGGGATATTGGTATTGACCTCGGTACTGCAAATGTACTGATCCATGTTAAAGGTAAAGGAATTGTTCTGAATGAACCTTCCGTAGTTGCACTTGATAAAAACAGCGGCAAAGTGCTGGCGGTTGGCGAAGAGGCAAGACGAATGGTTGGACGTACACCTGGGAATATTGTTGCGATTCGCCCGCTGAAAGACGGAGTTATTGCTGACTTTGAAGTAACAGAAGCAATGCTGAAACATTTTATTAACAAGCTGAACGTAAAAGGCCTGTTCTCAAAACCGCGCATGCTTATTTGCTGCCCGACGAATATTACATCAGTTGAGCAAAAAGCCATCAAAGAAGCTGCTGAAAAAAGCGGCGGTAAACATGTGTACCTTGAAGAAGAACCGAAAGTTGCCGCTATTGGCGCGGGTATGGAAATATTCCAGCCGAGCGGTAACATGGTTGTAGACATCGGAGGCGGGACGACGGATATCGCAGTCATCTCAATGGGCGATATTGTCACCTCCTCTTCTATTAAAATGGCTGGGGACAAGTTTGACATGGAAATCTTAAATTACATCAAACGCGAGTACAAGCTGCTGATCGGCGAACGTACTGCGGAAGATATTAAGATTAAAGTCGCAACAGTTTTCCCAGACGCACGTCACGAAGAAATTTCCATTCGCGGACGGGACATGGTTTCCGGTCTTCCAAGAACAATTACAGTAAACAGCAAAGAAGTAGAAGAAGCCCTTCGTGAATCTGTAGCTGTTATTGTGCAGGCTGCGAAACAAGTGCTTGAAAGAACACCGCCTGAACTGTCCGCTGATATCATTGATCGCGGCGTTATCATTACCGGCGGAGGCGCGCTCTTAAACGGCCTCGACCAGCTGCTCGCTGAAGAGCTGAAGGTTCCGGTGCTTGTCGCTGAAAATCCAATGGATTGTGTGGCAGTCGGAACAGGTGTTATGCTTGATAATATGGACAAGCTTCCTAAACGCAAACTAAGCTGATCACTCAAACCTCATTCTGAAAAAGAATGGGGTTTTTTTATGAAAACTCTTCACGAATTGATGGGAAATGCCGATAATAGGATAAAATACTGATTTATATTATAGAACGAATGTTCCTATGTGACAACTGGAAAAAATGCCATTTTAGAGGTGGAAAACTTGTTAAAAGGATTATATACCGCAACATCCGCAATGATTGCCCAAGAGCGCAGAACGGAAATGCTTTCTAATAATATCGCAAACGCAAATACATCCGGATATAAAGCAGACCAAGGCTCGCTGCGCGCGTTCCCTGAGATGCTTCTTAGCAGAATTGAATCAAAATCTCCGGCTGGCACATCGAAAACAGAAATCGGTTCCGTTAATACCGGTGTCTATATGCAGGAGCTTAAGCCTCTTTTTACACAGGGAAGCCTCAAGTCGACGGATCAGCCTACAGACATCACATTGGTTGAAAATCAAGTTCCGGTTCATGCGGAAACAAATGAAAGTGCCGCCCTTTTTTATCCGGTTCAAACGGAGAATGGGGTCCGTTATTCAAAAAGCAGCACGTTTTCTTTAAATGAGAATAATCAGCTGACGATTAACGGAAATACCATTTTATCAACGACAGGACAGCCGATTACGGTCGAAAATGAAAATTTCACCGTGTCTGAAAACGGTACTGTTACTGCGAACGGACGAACAGCCGGACAGATTGATGTCAGAATGGCAGAGGATGTCAGAAATCTAAAAAAAGATGGCAATGATTTGTACAGCACGGCTGACGGAAATGACCTGCCGAGCGCGGCTGGCAATAACCAAGTATCTTATTCATTAAAACAAGGCGTTTCTGAGCTTTCGAATGTTGATGTGACGAGCGCCTATACAGAAATGACTGAAGCGTACAGATCGTTTGAAGCAAACCAGAAGGTCATTCAAGCTTATGACAAAAGTATGGACAAAGCAGCCAATGAAATCGGAAAAATATAAGATAAAGGAAGAAAAAACGGGGGACATCAACTATGCTTAGGTCAATGCTAACGGCATCAACCACCTTAAACCAGCTGCAGCAGCAGATTGACACAATCAGCAGCAACCTTTCCAACAGCAACACAACCGGCTATAAGGCTAAGGATACGAATTTCTCTGAGCTCGTCAGACAGCAATTCGATCAGGTTGATGAAAAAAACGAAGAAGTGGCACAATCCCGCAAAACGCCGCCCGGCTTGCGCCTTGGCGTCGGAGCGATGATGAATTCACGGCTTGTATCTGATCAAGGAAGCATTCAGAAGACGGAGCGCGATCTGGATATCGCCTTTACGTCTCCTTACCAATACCTGCAGGTTAACGTGAATGGCAATCGCCAGTATACGAGGGACGGGGCGCTTTATTTGTCGCCTTCAGCTGATAATGCCAACCAGCTTCAGCTCGTGACAGGCAACGGTCATCCCGTGCTTGATGAAAACGGCAATGCAGTAAACATAGACAGCTCAATGAAAAAAATTACGGTCAATGATAACGGGACCTTAACCGCATCTAACGGGAATACAGTACAGCGGTTTAATCTCGGAGTTATCCAAGTGAACAATCCTCAAGAGCTGAAATCCGAAGGAAATAATCTTTTCTCCATTGATAATGCGGCAGCCTTTGAAGAGCTGAATGGCGCAAACAGACAAAACATCGGCATGCAGCAGGGTGCACTTGAAATGTCAAATGTGGATATTTCTAAACAAATGACAGATTTGATTACGTCTCAGCGTTCTTATCAGCTGAACAGCAGAACGATCACAATGGGTGATCAGATGCTCGGTTTGATTAATTCTGTCAGATAATAGAGAGAGGGGCGTTTTCAATCAGCCGCGCAGTATAAAAAAGGCGGCTTTTTCGAAATCGTCCTTTTTTTTGTAGTATTCCGTGATGTCCTCCAACAGCACCTCTAAATCCACCCAAGCTTCAATTTTTTCAAGTTCAAGCACATATTCAAGCAAGGTATCATAAGGATCTTCAGCAGACGTATAGAGCGCTTCAAGTGTTTTTAATTTCAATTGAATTGTTTGAATGTTTACTTTTTCAGATAATTCTTTTCCTTTTTGCAAAACCGCTTTTCCTTCTGAGATCTTTTCTGTTTTAAAAAGGGCTCTGACGGATTCATACACACAGTGAAGATAGGATACTGGAGAATTGGTTTCAAATTCATGATTCTTCAATACCTTTTTAAAGTATAGAAGTGCTTCATGGTCTTTTTTTTCGGTTGCTTTTAAAAAGCCCAAATTATAATAAGCATGGCACAGCAGGTTATCGTCATTTAACTGCTGGGTTTTCTTGATGATTTCTTTGAAAAGCTGTTCAGCCTCATCATAGCGTTCTTGATCAATATAGTTTACAGCGAGCAGCAGTTTGCAGCTGATCACCTTTTTTACATAGCCGAATTGATGCAAGTAGATATTTAAAGCTTTTTCAACATATTGGATGGAAAGCGGCGGTGATTTCATCAAGTAATAGGCGCCGGCGGTTTGATAATAAAAGTCAGCGGCTTCAAATGAGTTTTGAATCGCGTGCAGGTGCTGCTCAGCTTTTTTAAAACCATTCACCGCATGCTTCGGAGCGGTTTTTACCATTTCATATAATCCTGAGAAAAAGTGCAGATAATATTTCAATTCATCATCCATTTTTTCTTCCTGTTCATATAAATCATGGAATAATGAATCCAGACCGTCCTGGTTTTCATAAAGCAGCTGATGCCGTGCGAGGAACAATTGATAACGCATCCAAAGTTTTGTGTTCCTTTTAAGCTTCGGAAGGTTCTGATCGATTTCCTCTTTAAGTGCTGCTGCGTCATCCATTTTGCGTTTGCCAATAGCGGTATACCACTCGTCTAACATTTTTTGCATTCTTTTTTCTATAAACTTTGAAATCATTTTCCTACCTCTTTGCTAATGGTAAAATCTATAATTATCATATCACAACTTTTGACGGCTCTCATTGACAGTTGGTTACACTTTGGGTGCAGGTTGAAAAAGAGATTCATTCATAATATACTTTTCAAATGTACAGATTGGATCATAAATGATTGCTATACATACTAACGCAGATGAAGGAGATGTCAAGAGAATGCTTGATACTCAGCAAATTAAAGAAATTATTCCTCACCGTTATCCGTTTTTGCTCGTAGACCGGATTACGGAAGTTGAAGAGGGCAAACGGGCCGCAGGATATAAAAATGTAACCGCAAATGAAGAATTTTTTAACGGCCATTTTCCTCAGTATCCGGTTATGCCCGGCGTATTAATCGTAGAGGCACTTGCCCAAGTCGGCGCTGTTGCCATGCTGATTAAAGAAGAAAACCGAGGCAGATTGGCTTTCTTTGCCGGCATTGACAATTGCCGGTTTAAAAAACAAGTGAAACCTGGTGACCAGCTTCACCTTGAGGTTGAGATCATTCGTGCGCGAGGCACAATCGGGCGCGGAAAAGGCGTTGCCAAAGTTGACGGCGAAGTGGTTTGCGAAGTGGAACTGACTTTTGCCCTTGGCGAGTAAGTGAAAAAAAGACAGATGGGCAGCGGCACATTTGTCTTTTTTTCTTTCAAAACAAAAAAAGCAGGTGATTGTAATGTGGAAAGAGTTTAAGACCTTTGCCATGCGCGGGAACATTGTTGACCTTGCGATTGGTGTTGTCATAGGGGGCGCGTTCGGTAAGATCGTAACATCGCTCGTTAATGATATCATTATGCCTTTAGTTGGCTTGCTTCTGGGCGGGCTTGATTTTTCGGGACTGTCATTTACATTCGGTGATGCGGTCGTCAAATACGGCAGCTTCATTCAAACCATTGTGAATTTCTTGATCATATCGTTCTCTATTTTTATTATGATTCGGACTTTGAATCAATTGAGGCGCAAGAAAGAAGCGGAAGAAGAGGCCGAGGAGGAAGCGGCGGATGCGCAAGAAGAGTTATTGAAAGAAATCAGGGACTTGCTGAAGCAGCAGACAAGATCTCCAGAATAAAAAAAGACTGTCGCTGGAATGCGGCAGTCTTTTTTTATAGGTCAAGGATTACCGTATTCTTTATTGTTCCTCTGCATCCGGAGACGTACTTATAAATTTAGGAGAATCTGTTGTTTCAGTAATGTGTATGACCATCGAAACAGCTGTGCCGGCATCCGGGATGCTGCGGATGTTCAATTCACTGCCGCAAAAATGCTTGAGCCGCTGGTTGATATTTTTGAGTCCGACGCTGCGATCGAAGTCTTGAGACAGGATATCCTTTTGTTTTTCCGGCGCAATGCCAACACCGTTATCTTCAACTTCGACGTAATACTCGTTCATGCTTTGTTTTTTTACGGTCAGCTTCACCCATCCACCGCCTCTTTTCTTGCTGACGCCATGATGGACTGCATTTTCCACCAATGGCTGAATCATTAAAGGCGGAAGGATGAAGTCAATGTCTTTGTCTATATCGAAAAGAATGTCCAGCCGATCGCCGAAGCGCGTCTTTTCTATGGAGAGATAGGAATTGATAATAGAAAGCTCGTTTCTGAATGAACTGATAGCTGATGTATTTTGGAAATCAAAACTCATTCTTAAATAGTTAGTAAATTCAGCTGTTATCTCTCGCGCTTTTTCAATATCCAAATGACTGAGTGAAATAATTGTGTTTAACACATTGTAGAGAAAGTGTGGTTTGATTTGCGACTGCAGAAATGCCATCTCCATATTTGTCGCTTGGTTTGCTGTATGTTTCATCATAATCAGGTTTTTGATACGCGCCATAAATTCAGAGTAATGATAAGGTTTTTGCAAGATGTCATTCGCTCCGGCATGAAAAGCCTTGTATTTGTCGTGGCCGATGATGGCTGCTGTAATGATCAGAACCGGAAGATCAACCATACTGAATCGTTCACGAATTTTCGTACAGACTTCGAAACCAGTCATATCCGGCATCATCAAGTCCAGAATCACCAAATCAAGCTTCGTGCAAGAAACCACTTCTAATGCTTCCGTTCCGTTTTTTGCAGCAATTACATTGTAGGGCACGCCTTCAAGCATATCGCTTAAAATTTTTAAACTGTCAATGTTATCATCGACAATCAGAATGGTTGGAGCGTTAATTTTCTCAGAGTAATAGGGCGTGCTTAAAGAGATACCTGACATCTCTAGCCCGGATTGTAATTCTGGAAGACTTGTTTTGGTTTCAGGCACAGATTCATGATGGACAATGGGCAATGTGAAATGGAATGCCGACCCTTTTCCCTCTTCTGATTCAACCCAAATGTCCCCGTTTTGGAGCTGGACCAGCTGTTTGACAATACTGAGGCCAAGACCGGCTCCGTCGTCTTTATTCATTTCTGCTTGCTGAAAAGACTCAAAGATGGTTTGGCGATCGGCTTCGGAAATGCCGCTTCCGGTATCCGTAACTGTCACCTTGATCATGTTATCGTTCAGTTTTGAAGCAGAAAGTGTGATTTGGCCCTCCGCTGTATACTTGATTGCATTGTCTACTAAATTGGTTAATATTTGGCGGAAGCGGTTTTCATCTGCGAGCACTAAAGGAAGGTCGTCTGGAATATGATTCATCATATTTAAGTTTTTATGTCTCGATAAGAGATTATAGAAATTCATTTCCGAACAAACTAAAGCATAAATATCAACAGGCACCGGGTGAATCTGAAGCATGCCTTGCTTTATTTTTTCTAAATCCAGGATGTCATTCACCAGATTGGACAGCCTGTAGCCCATGCGGATAACAAGCTGCATGTTTTCTTTCTCTTCTTCTATCGTTCTTTTTCCTTTGCCGGCCAGCAACGTTTGGCATATATTAATAATGCTGTTCAGCGGAGTTTTAAATTCATGCGATGTCTTCGCTATAAACTCATCCTTCAGCCGGTCAACCCTGAGTAATTTCCACGACAGCACTTCATTTTCGCGGAATGCGCCGGCAAATTGCTGTGCCATGAGAAGAACAATCGCCAGCAACGCAATGACTGTCGGCAATGAGTAGATCGAATTAAAAGAAAAAGCCGTTTTTCCTGTGTAAGCGGAGATGGTCGTTAAAATGACAAAAGCACTCATTGATATAGAAGCGATTGTCAGATACAGGCTTCCTTCCATTTTGCGGATCGCTGCGATCGTAAAAATATATGTGATATAAACCAGGGTCGAAACGGCTAGCACGGAATGTAGTATGTATGAGGAGTGGCCGATAAACCCAACGGTTAAAAAATCTATGATCAAGACCAGCCCGCAAGAAACAGTGGCTATGAGCATAAAACGTTTTGACACAATCTCTCTGTAAGCAAAATAGAGATAGAGAAAAACCGCTATACTGACAAACACAGTTGAGATTGCCCTCATTGAATTTAACAATGAAAATGAAATGGACGGAAAGAGGAGGAATATAATCCGCTCTTTTCCGATCATCAGAATAATGAATGAAAACAGAAGACACATAACAGAAAAAAACAGCAAATGTTTATCCTTTTTTCTTTGCAGGTAAAAGCCCAGAAAATATAATCCGGTAATGAAAAATGCTGTAATCATGACCGTATCATTAAGAAAGGAAATTTTGTTTTCACGCACTATTTGGTCCTGAGTTCCAAAGGTAATCGGCTTTGCGATTCCCCACCCCGGCGTTTTTCCGAAGTTCGAAAACTGTACGACAAGTTCATTATCACCCTTGTGAAGCGGGAAAAAGCTCGTATACGGTCTGTTTTGTGCTGTAAAATCAGGTTTATTTGAGGGGCTGCCGCTTTGGCCTATGACTTGTCCATTAAAATAGCTGCGATTTGCACTGTAAATAAACGACGTGCTGACCCCGAAAACCTGATTGTCTAGCTTTGATTTGATCGTCAGCTTGTACGTTCCGTAATCCACGTTGATACCTTGCTTGGCCAGCTTCACATTACTGGGGACATCAACGAAGAGGGGATCTTTTCCTTTTGCTGAAGCAATCTCTTTTGGCGATAAAATCTGATTTGGATATAATGTCCACTTTCCGTTCAGCTGTACATTCCCATCCTTCTGAAAATCCCAGTTCTCCAAGTTCATGACCCCATGCTTTGCTTCAGGAAGTGTTGATCCAGAAAGATGGTCAATCGCTATAAAAGCCATAAACAAAGCGGCATAACCGAAAATAATCGAAATGAAAATAAATTTTTCTTTCATAACAATGCTCCTTTTTAATAGGTTCATTCTACATTCCTATTTTTTATAAATATTGTAAATGTAAACTTTCAAAAGCTACAATAGAAAGAAAAAGAATCCAATTAAAGGGGCTATTTGGCATGATATAATAGAAGATATTTACTAATATCTCGATTTTACATATAGGGTGGGATGTGTTTTTGAACGCGTTAATTGTTGATGATGAGCATCTGGCATTGCTTCATTTTAAGAATATGCTTGAACGGACAAACGCCTTTCAATCTATTACGGCATTTCAAGATCCGATTGAAGCTCTGGAGCATGCGGCGATCCTTGCTATAGATGCGGTGTTTCTTGATATTGAAATGCCCGGAATTAATGGCATTGAGCTTGCTGAAGCGATTCAAGCGCAGAATGAAAACGTCCAAGTTATTTTTATCACGGCTTATAATGAGTTTGCTATCAAAGCGTTTGAGCTGAATGCCATTGATTATTTGCTGAAGCCTGTCATTTACAAGCGGCTTGAGACAACAGTTGAACGTATCAGAACGAATAACAAGCTCAGGGCACCTGCAGAAAATACCGAGGCGCATTATTTCATTCAATGTTTTGGAAGCCTGCAGTTTTATCAAACCTTAAATAGTGTCAAGACAAACATACCGGTCAAATGGAGAACGTCCAAGGCGCGTGAAATCTATGCTTTTTTACTTCAAAATCAAGGACGTGTCGTCAGTAAAGACCTTTTAATCGACCTTTTTTGGCCCAACTATGATGTTTCAAAAGCAAGCACCCAGCTTTACTCAACCATTTACCAAATCCGGAAATTAATCGGCCAGGTTCCTTTCGGCCAATCAATCGAGAAAACCGAAACAGGGTATATTCTTCGTTTTTCAGGAGTAAAAATTGATGTTGTTGAATGGGAAAGGTCACTAAAAGAGGCTCCGCCGCTTAATACATCTACCTTACACCAGCACATGGATATGTTAATGTCATACGAAAACCATTACTTTATGGAGTACGGCTACTTGTGGGCAGAACCGGAAAAAACGCGTCTTGCCCAACTGTGGATCGGCAAGGCATATGAATTGATTGATTTTTTCATGCATGAAATGAACTACAGTCAAGCGATGGACATTTGTCTGCAGGTTGAGAAAATTGAACCTTTCGATCACAAAATTATGCAATACAAAATGCAGATATTTAACAAAAACGGGAAGGTAGAAGATGCGATAAAGGAATATCAGCGCTACAAACAAATGAAAGATCAGATTAATTAAAGAAGCAGAAAACTTATCCAAACCAGTGAGTGTCGATTGCCTTTCGATGCACACTGGTTTTTTTGTACATGTCATCTAAAGGGAAGGCCCTCGCCATATGTCTGAAACTTCGAATCTCCAATTATATCCATTTCACTTGAATCATACATGATTTTTTGTTGTACAGAAATTGTATAGTTCCATTTCATACAATGTAGTTTGGTTCGGATGGCAAATCTTAGTTTTAAAACTCATTCGGCATTAGTAGTTTAATTGTGGGGGATGGAACATGGTTTTATGGTCTCATGTATCAATCGGCAAGTGAAAAATAGATATGAAAGGGAGGAATGAAAAGTTGAGAACGAGGAGTTTTCCCTTAGGGCTGAAAAAAAGCGGGCGGATCGTTATGATCATAAGCCTTGCCATCTTTTTCTTCTTCAGTCAGATCGCCAGCTATACTCTTACCGCACAGGCTGTGGATGTACCGTCAAGTGACAGCCAATTCTTCGATTCGGTGACTGTCAAGGACGGCAAGAACCAGATTGTAGACGGATCAAAAGGAAACGAACCGGCATTAACGCCGGGGGATGAAGTGACACTGACATATGAATGGTCATTGAAAAAAGATGTAGAAACAGATAGTGAACAGGATATCAATGTGGAGATCCCTAAAAACTTTACATTTGATAAAGGTGCAGAAGGTGAAATCAAATCTGCTGATCAGGTCATCGGCAGCTATCAAGTGCCGGCGGGCAGCAGCACCATGACGGTAAAATTAACAACTGGATTCGCGGATTCTCCGAATGCCAAGGGGACCATTACACTGTCAGCCGCGTTTGCTGCAGATGCCAAAGACGATGAACATACAGTAGCAGCCCTTTTTCAACTAGGGGGAGGCAAAACCCAGCAGGTGATTATTCCTGTTAAGAAAGATGAATCACCAGATGCCGAGGAGGAAGAGCCAAAAAACGACCCTTCTGATACTGATGGTGATCAGAAAGAGACAGATGACAAATCTGCACCTCCAGTCAGCAAGGATCAAAAAGAGGAAGAACAGCAACCGTCAGCCGACTCTAAGAGCGGTGATTCCTCAAAGGATAAAGATTCAAATAAAGTGTCATCCTCAAGTCAATCAGCTTTCAGAAGTTTGCAAACTGAAGAAAAACAAATCACGCAAAATCTTTTAACCGGCGTGACATTGACGGACGAAAACGGAAAGCCATATGACAAGGGCAATCGTGCCGATACGAATTCTCCGGTGAAAATTGCAATTGATTGGGCCATTCCTGACGATTTGGGAAAAACAATCAATGCCGGTGATAAATATGAATTTGATTTACCTAAAGAATTTATTATGCATAATGACATTGTGAACCTGCCGTTAAGCGCCGGAGACACCACATACGGGACATTTTCTATTGATACGAACGGACATGTGGTGATGACATTTAACGGCGAGGTAAAAGAAAGTTCTAATGTCAAAGGCACATTGGTTATCAATACGCAGTTCAATGAGAAAAAAATAACGGGTTCGACAACACAGAAGATTCCATTCCCTGTGAATTCTGATACTCCTGAAACAACAGTTTATTTTAAACCAAATGTGAGTAAAACCATTGATAAATCAGGTGCACTGGATAAAGGCATCAACCCCGGTAAAGTAACATGGACGGTCGATGTCAATAAAAAGTTAGATCAAGTCAAGAATGCCAAACTCACGGAAAGCCTTCCAGAGGGTTTAACCTACCGTTCAGTTAAAGTGTATGAACTCAATGTGAACATTGATGGTTCTGTCAGCAAAGGAAATGAAGTTTCTTCCGGCTACAGCATTGATTCAAAAGGAAATGTCACATTTGATGGGACAATTGATTCAGCCTACCGCCTTGTGTACGAAACCGACATTGACAATAGTGCAAAGCCGAGTGAAGGCGGAAATATATCGCTGACGAACAAGGCGGCATTCAGCGGAGACAATCTGGAACCAATTTCTGCAGAAGCCACTGTTGCGGCCAAATATGGAAAAATGATCGCGAAATCATCGACCGGATATGATGGAGAATCTCAAACATTCAGCTGGGCTCTTTCATACAACTATGGTGAGAAACAGATCGACCAATCCAAGGCCAGCATTAAGGATTCTTTTGGAACTGGCGATTTGCACCTCGTAAAAGATTCCTTGAAGGTTATTCCTATTACCTTTGGACAGAATGGCAGCGAGCAAGCGGGCACGCCTTTAAAGGAAGGCGAGGATTACACGCTGATCGATAATGGAAGCGGATTTGAAATCAAATTTAATAAAACCGTTACCAGCGCTTACAAAATCACATATCAAACAAAGGTCAACAGCGGAGTGATCATTGATAAATCGACAACATACACCAATAGCGTGGTGACCGGAACAGGGGATTCTAAAGAAGCCTCTGGAATAGCCATTCAGCAGAACCTCATTAAAGGGTATTCAAACGTTGATTATGAGAAGAAGACGGTTGATTGGACGATTACAATTAATAAAAACAAATATGAGATGAACAATTGGACGTTGGATGACCAATTCGAAAGCGGCGGATTGGTTCTGATTGATGAATCGTTCAAGATTCAAGACACAACGAACAACAAAACGTTGCAGAAAGACAAAGACTACACATTGACAAAAAAACCCGACAATAAAGGCTTTACTTTGGCATTGATCGGGGATTACAAAAAAACAGACAGTCAGTTTAAGATCACTTACACAACAACATTCAATGCTGATTATTCTAACGAAAGCGTCAAGAATACAGCACATTCAACATGGACTGATCAATACGGCAATGACCGCACAAATAAGGTATCAAGCGGTTTTACACCGAATCATCAGACTTCAAATAATGGTTTCAAAAACGGTTCATATAACGCAGTTTCAAAGGAAATCACGTGGAAAGTCGGCATCAATTATAATGGCGAACCGACAAAAAATCCTTATATAAAAGATGCCATAATAGATCCTCAGCAATTTGTGCCGGGTTCCGTTGTGGTAAAGAGCTATACGATCAATAAAAACGGCTCCATCACAGAAGGAGACGTCCTTGATCCTTCCAAGTATGAGGTCGAAGAGCCTTCAGAAAAAAATGAACGCACTCTGACAGTACACCTTAAAACGAGCGATTCTGTGCCATACCTGATTGAGTTTAAGACATCGCTCAAAGGAAAGGTCATTGACCAGAATCAGTACACAAACAAGGCAACATACCATAATGACGGGTATGCAGACCGCACGTTGACGGGTTCTGTTTCGGTTGTGAACGGAGGAAACCTGGTTTTCAAAGGCGGCAAACAAAATGGAAACCACATCGATTGGAATATCAACGTCAACTCTAGCCAATCAACGCTGGATGACGTGAAAGTTACTGACACGCCAGATGATAATCAAATACTAGATGCAGCGTCTTTTAAAGTATATCAAGCAAAATATGATGAAAACGGAGTGGTCAAAGACAGCAGCGGAAATCTGACCGCGGGCGATGTCGAGCTTCAAAAAGACAAAGACTACAAGGTAGACATCAAAACCGACAATACAACAGGTGAACAATCGTTTGTCCTGCAATTCATAGGCAGCTATAAGCAAATTGACCGTGCCTATGTGATCAAATACCGGTCTCTGATTAATATAGCCGGCACGAACGGCCACGTTAAAAATAAGGTGTCCATTTCAGGAACAAATGTGAAAGAGCAGACTCAGGAAAACAGCAGCTCGATCTTTGTTGCCATTTCAAGCGGCGACGGTTCCGGATCTGGAGAAAAAGGAAGCCTGACAATTTTAAAGACAGGAGAGGACGATAAAGCTCTTGAAGGAGCAGAGTTTCAGTTATGGTCTGAAGACGCCAAGCAGCTCCTGCGCAACGGCACAACAGGGGCCGATGGTAAGCTTACATTCGGAAATATTCGCTACGGCTCTTACGTATTAAAAGAAGTAAAAGCGCCTGACGGATATACCATCAGCGATGCTTATGCAAAAGGAGTCTCTGTTAAGATAGACAGCAACTCATCCAAGACAGGAGCGCTGTACAAAGTCGTAAATCAACAGAACAAGGTGACGCTTATCAAAAAAGACGAACAAAAAAATCCTTTAGCTGGTGCTGTTTTCAAGCTGGAGAAAAAGGCGGGCAACGGCACCTATACTTTGATAGAAACGGATATCAAAAGCGACAAAAACGGAAAAATCGAAATGAATGGTTTGCCGGCGGGCTATTACCGACTCACCGAAACGAAAGCTCCTGCCGGGTTTATCGTGAATACAAAAGCGATTCATTTCTCAATCGCAAAGAATGATAAGAATCAGGTGTCTGACGTAGAATTAGGAGAAATGGTCAATTATCAAGGAAGGGCCTATTTAACGAAGGAAGATGCCGCAGGCCAGAAACTCGAAGGAGCGGTCTTCAAGATTATCGATGACGAAGGAAATACGGTTCAAGAAGAGCTGACGTCGGATAAAAACGGAAAAGTAGAGGCTTCAGGCCTTGCGCCGGGACGCTACGCCTTTGTCGAAACAAAAGCGCCTAAGGGATACGTATTAAACACCGAGAAACAAGAGTTTACCATCTCCGAATCAGCAGAAGGAAAGCCGGAGTCAGCTGATGCCGGAGCAGCCGTTAACTATAAAGGTTCTGTGCAGCTGGTGAAGGAAAATGCCAAAGGGCAGAAACTTGAAGGGGCTGTTTTCAAGATTGTCGATGAGGAAGGAAATACGGTTCAAGAAGAGTTGACCTCAGATAAGGATGGAAAGGTCACAGCTTCAGGCCTTGCACCTGGACGCTACGCTTTTGTCGAAACGAAAGCGCCTGAGGGTTATGTATTAAACACTGAGAAACAGGAGTTTACCATCTCTGAATCAGCAGAAGGAAAGCCGGAAATAACTGATGCCGGGATAGCTGTTAACGATAAAGGCTCCGTTCAGCTCGTGAAGGAAGATGCTGAAGGGCAGAAACTTGAAGGGGCCGTCTTCAAGATTGTCGATGACAAAGGAAATACGGTTCAAGAAGAGCTGACCTCGGATAAAGATGGAAAGATCACAGCTTCAGGTCTCGTACCTGGACGCTACGCCTTTGTCGAAACGAAAGCGCCTGAAGGATATGTGCTGAACACTGAGAGAAAAGAGTTCACCATCTCCGAATCAGCAGAAGGAAAGCCAAAGTCAGCTGATGCCGGGATAGCCATTAACTATAAAGGCTCCGTTCAATTAACGAAAGTAGACCAAGATGAAAAAGGAGTAGCCGGTGCCATTTTCAAAATCGTTGACAACAATGGAAACACAGTAAGAGATGACCTTGTCTCAAAAGAAGGCGGCAACATTGAGGTTGACGGTTTGGCTCCGGGAAGCTATCAATTTGTTGAAAAACAGGCGCCAGACGGATATCTCCTATCCGAAAGCCCGGTGCCGTTCACCATTAAGGCTGAACATGAAGGCCAACCAGAACAAGTTGAAGTAACAGCTGTCAACATCGAGAACCGTGTCGTTCTTACAAAAATAGATCAACATGATAAAGAGAAAGTTCTTCAAGGAGCGGAGTTCAATCTGACTGATGCCAACGGCAAAGTTTTGAAATCCGGTCTCATCACGGATGACAAAGGACAGATTATCGTACACGGTCTCAAAGCGGGAGAATATCAGTTTATCGAAACAAAAGCACCTGCGAATTACAGTTTGAATAAAACGCCAATATCGTTCAAGATCACCAATACTGAAACAAAGCCAGTCGAAATCACCGCAGAGAACATACTGACACCAGGCGACGTGAAACTGACAAAAGTGGATCAAGACGATAAAAAAGCCGTTTTGGAGGGTGCTGAATTCAAGTTATTGGACGCGAGCGGCAAGCCTGTAAAAACTGACGGCTACGACAAAGATCTACCTAAATTGTGGAAAACAAATCAAAATGGACATTTCACTATCAAAGGCCTTGCGCCGGGACGCTACCAGCTTATCGAAACAAAGGCGCCCGATGGCTATAAACTGGATGAAACACCAATCGATTTCACAATTGAAAAAGGACAGTCAAAACCTGTTGAGGTTGTTGCTTCTAATCAGAAATTAAAAACGCCAACGCCGAGCAATGATACACCGGATAAACATGTGAAGGGAGATGGACAGCATCCAAAAACCGATGGCACAGATGGTCATGTAAAAACAGACAATTCACATCCAAAAGCCGATGATCCAGCTGGCCATACCAAAACAGACAATTCCCTTCCAAAAACCGGTGATACAGACAGTACGGTGCCGGTTATGATCGGCATTCTGCTGCTCTTAGCAGGCGGAGCTATGGCTCATGTCTCTAGAAAGAGACAAAGAAAGGCTTAAATGTGATGGCACCTGATCATTGAAGATTTGATCAGGTGCTTTTTTAAAACCATAGCATGACGCAAAAGAAAGGGATGTACAGTATGTATAAAAAGATAATCATAGCGGTGTTTATTCTTTCCGGCCTGCTGCTTATCTTTTCTCCTTTCATAAAAGGAAGTCTCATCGCCTACCTTAGCAAAAACCAGTATGAGTCGGAATTGACTGTGAAGCAGCTGCAAGAAAATAATGAAAAAGAAGCAGAATTTGATTTCAATTCCATTCAGCCGCCCACGCTAAAGGAAGCTATAAATGCGGGCTTCGATCGGGATCCGAAGGCCATAATCGGCCGGATCACCATTGAAAGTGTGGATCTGGAGCTCCCCATATTAAAAGGAACCACCAATGAAAACCTGCTGATCGGAGCGGCTACAATGCGCCCGGATCAGAAAATGGGCGAGGGAAACTATCCATTGGCAGGCCATCACCTGAAGCGGAAGAGCCTTTTATTCGGACCTCTGGCTAACATAAAAACAGGCGCCAAAATTGTCATCACAGATTTCAAAAACGATTATATGTACTCTGTGACATCAATAAAAAATATTTCTGAAATAAATGCAGATGTGATCCAGGATACAAAAGAAAAGGAAATCACATTAATCACATGCGACAAAGCTGTGGAAACCGAAGGACGTCTCGCAGTGAAAGGGAAATTGATTGAGATTGTCGGTCATACAAATGACAGATCGAGTAGCGGAATGTGAAGATGTGTGTAGACCATTTATTTTTCATTTGATTATAGGAGAATGAAAAAGCCTGCCTTGTGATAAAAGGCAGGCTTTATTCTAATACAGAATATATTTGTTTAATATGTTCATTGTCATGCTTTTCGCTTCTGTGCCGGTACCATCAATGTTCGTCACGAAACTATACACTCCGTTTTCAGTTTTGACAAAGCCTGCATACCAGCCGATGCCTGAACCTGAACCGGTTTTTCCATAAAGGGTATAATGATCTTCATCCTCCTGAATCATCATCCGCTTCACCGTTTTCATTACGCTTTTATCAAATGGCAGTTTTTCTTTGTATAAGGCTTCCATAAAGTCAGTCTGTTCCAGAGGAGAAATCTTAAGCGTGCTGCTCAGCCAAAATTGGTCAATGCCGCCGCTGATATCTTGATTGCCATAAGCTATTTTATCAATCCATTCCTTCATTCGATCTTCTCCGATGTCTCGTGCCATCGCTTGATAATACCAAACAACAGAGTATCTCATGGCAGATCCGAGCGTGTGATCCTGATTCCAGATATCGAGCTCACGTTTTACACCGTCCCAGTATTTGATGTCATATTCATCTTTAACGGCGCCTGTTTGTAATCCAATGAGCGCGTTTGGGACTTTAAAAGTGGATTGCGGCGCAAATCTTTGTTTCGCGCGTTGATTGTCATAGATGAATGTTTTTTCGTTTTTTAGATCACGTAAGATAAAAGTTCCGTCGTGATCAGTGAAGAATTCATCGACATTCATCTTCCTTAGATTGGGCCTCTTCTCGGCAGCATCAGCTTCTCTAGGTGTTTGCAAACTCGATGTTAGAAGGACAGCCGCGCCGATAAGTGATAATAAAACCGTTTGAATTTTACGCTTACTCATACCTATCACCTCAGCACATGTAAAATAAGAGAGGGGATGATTTCCACTCTCTTTTATATCTTCTGTTTAAACGCTTCGATCAGCTTCGCTCCTGTATAGCCCTCTTTCACAAGAGATTCCAGAATGGTTTCAGTGCCTTGCTGTTTTCTTGTCACCATTTGTCCGTAAATTAAAACCGAAATGCTTTCTTCCAGTTCAGCAATGTTCTTCACAGCTGCAGTCAGCTGGGCGGGGCGGTTGCTTTTTTTCGTAATCGTCACAAATACTTTGACCTCAGCTTGCTTTTTTTGAAGCTGGTCAAAAAAAGACATGTGCTCCTTCGGAACAAGCGCTTCAATCAGCCAGTGATTTTCGCCGTCTTCTTTATTGATAATCAGTCCGTCAATAAGGGGAAACTGTTCAATTGACTTTTCTTCCTTGTCCACTCGTTCCACGTTCAGATCAACCAGTTTAAAGGTTTTCATTTTATCTCACCCCATTTACTTACAAAGAATTCTTAAAATGAATTATAACACATATTCATTTTTCCGTGAAAACGCTGTAATGCTGGGGGCAATTTATTTTGTTCGGTACAACATTTAATAATTTCTATTTTTTCATTATACTGTAACTGACTATTTCATTATACTGTAACTGACTATGGATTACGGAGAGGTGTGTATGAATCGATTTCATTTAAAGGAAATTTATATTGACGGCACTCGGGCGGATCAGCCTTTGGTTCCAACGAGCGAAGTTTATATGTTAAGCCGTAAAGATATTTTTGAGGTTCATCTCTATAGGAAAGAGAGGATGATTTTTTTATACGAAACTTACGATGGGATGGAACAGTACAAAATCCAGCTGTCGCTGCCGGAAAAGAAGCTCAGCTTTCAGTGGTTTGCATGGGACGGCTCTTCTTATGTCTGTATGAATACGCAGCATTGGCTGACATCTAAATTGTTTTTCCGGTTTTTAAAAAATACATATTTCTTTAGAGGGAAAAAACATAAGCTGTTTTTAGCTGAGGGAAAAATGAAAACGAAAGATAAAAACAGAGGCTGATATTCAATTTTAGGCGTTTTTCTTTTCTCGATGCATCGTCTACAATACGTGTAACCGCAAGGAGAGGAGGAATCGCAATGTTCAATCAGGTCATGCTTGTCGGACGGTTAACAAAAGACCCTGAGCTTCGATACACTTCCGCAGGCGCGGCAGTCACACACATTACGATCGCGGTTAACCGAAGCTTCAAAAATGCTTCGGGGGATATTGAAGCGGATTACGTCAATTGCACGCTTTGGAGAAAAACGGCCGAAAACACGGCGTTATATTGCCAAAAAGGCTCTCTCGTCGGCCTAAGCGGAAGGATTCAGACAAGGAGCTATGAAAATGCGGAAGGTGTCAAAGTATATGTAACTGAAGTGATGGCTGACACTGTTCGTTTTATGGATCCTAAACCTCGGGAAAAAGCTGCCGATTGACATACCCCTGCTCCTCCCGCTTTATATTCCATTCACGATTACTTATCTTCGCATCACCCCCTCTGAATTGACCAGTCGACCAGACTGGTTTTTTCTTTCTGTTTGTTCTAGGAAAAATTGGTTCTTACGATGCATTTTTACTTAATTTCACTTAAAAATATTGATTGTTCATATATAAAAACTTATAATCGCTTAAAGATAACGACATATAAAAAGGAATGAGGGCGTGTACCAAGAAGAAAGATTAGTAGCGATTGTGGATTATCTAAAAGAGCATAACCGCATTACAACGGAGCAGATCTGTACGCTCCTTCAGGTGTCCAGAGATACAGCAAGGCGGGATCTTGTGAAGCTGGAGGAACAGAATGCCATTATCCGCACAAGAGGCGGCGCCATTCTGCCGTCTGTGCATCAGAAAATCCAAGGGTATTCCGGCCGGCTGAAAACAGTGTCCGAGGAAAAAAATAAGATTGGCAAACTCGCAGCATCGCTGATCCAAAATGGCGACCGGGTTATTTTAGATGCGTCTACAACCGTTCAGGCGTGCGCTAAACACTTAAATGCAGATGACTGCACGGTTATCACCAACTCCATTAATCTAGCGGAAGTGCTCTCAGACAAAGGTGGTATTGAGATCTATCTTCTCGGAGGCAAGCTTGAAAAGGAGCACCGTTTTTTGTACGGCGCCTCTGTGATTGAAAAGCTTTCAAGCTATCACGTCGATAAAGCGCTGATCGGTGTTGTCGGCATTTCTGAACACGGCATTACGATCGCCCATGAAGAAGATGGGCTGGTGAAGCGAAAAATGATTCAGCAGGCGAAGCAGGTGATCGCCCTTGCGGATTATTCAAAGCTGGGAAGCACCGGTTTTTATCAGTACGCTGAGCTGAGTGAAATTGATCTCTTAATCACAGACCGGCTGCCTGATCAGGCGTTTTGCGACTTGCTTGATCTTAATGGCGTCGAACTTCTCGTGACAGAGCAAGATGAAAGAAAGGGCTGATCAACGTGAAATTGATTGCGATTGACTTAGACGGAACCTTGCTGAACAGCAAACATCAAGTAAGCACAGAAAATGAAAATGCTCTGCGGCAGGCACAGCAGGACGGGATTGAGGTTGTTGTATCAACGGGACGCGCTTATTTTGATGTCGTGTCCATTTTTCAACCGCTCGGGATCAAAACGTGGGTTATCAGTGCGAACGGCGCCGTCATTCACGACCCTGACGGCAGGCTTTTTCATTCGGAAACAATCGATAAAAAACGGGCGTATGACATTCTCTCATGGCTCGAGTCAGAAAACTATTATTACGAGGTTTTTACAGACTCAGCCATTTACACGCAGCAAAACGGCAGGCAGCTCCTTGACGTTGAGCTTGACCGGGTCAAAAGTGCGAATCCAGAGGCTGATCTTTCTGTTCTGATACAGGCAGCCGAGGTGCAATACAGTCAATCGGGCTTCGCCTATATCGACACGTTTCAAGAGCTCTTTGAGGAGGATAAACAGATTGATTTTTACAACATTCTTGGCTTTTCTTTCTTCAAAGAAAAGCTGGAGGCCGGCTGGCAGAGATACCAGCATGATAAAGATCTGACACTTGTCAGCTCTGCTGATCATAACTTTGAGTTATCCTCCAAAAAGGCATCCAAGGGGCAGGCGCTGGAAAGACTGGCAAAGCGGCTTAACATCCCAATGAATGAAACAGCAGCCGTGGGCGACAGCTTAAATGACAAATCCATGCTGGAAGCTGCCGGAAAAGGTGTAGCGATGGGCAATGCGCGGGAGGACATCAAAGCGATAGCCGGCGCTGTAACCCTGACCAATGATGAACACGGCGTTGCCCATATGATTCGGCATTTGCTGTAAAGTTTATTTTTCGAAAAAAAGTGCATCCTGAACATAACCGGCGTAACGGATTCTGTGAAATTCGGCGTGACGGCTATGAACGGAAAAAAGCTGGCTCTTTTTAGGAGCCAGCTTTTTTGTGGTTATTGTGCCTGCGCTGAGGCGCTTAATGTGAATAATTCTTCGAGCTCATCTGTGGACAGCTCGGTAATCCAGTTTTCGCTTTGGATAATTTGGTCATTCAGTGTTTGCTTTGTTTCAAGCATCATATCAATTTTTTCTTCAATTGTTCCTGTTGTAATCATTTTATGAACATGGACAAATCGCTCCTGCCCGATGCGGTATGCCCGGTCAGTGGCTTGGTTTTCAACAGCCGGATTCCACCATCTGTCATAATGAATGACGTGATTGGCGGCTGTCAGATTGAGTCCGGTTCCGCCCGCTTTCAGCGATAGAATCAGTGTCGGGTATTCTTTCTTTTGAAATTTCTCAACGAGTGTATCGCGGTCTTGCTTAGAAAGACTCCCGTTCAAAAACTGTACAGGTTCGCCGAAGGTTTTTTCAAGCAATCGCTTCATCATGTTCCCCATTTGAATATATTGCGTAAAAATGAGACAGCTTTCGTTTTGGGTGCGGATCGCAGTCATCAGCTCAAGCAATTTTTCAAGCTTGACTGATCTTCCGGCCAGCAGCTCGGTTTGGTCTTCCTTCAAATAAAGCGCGGGATGATCGCATATTTGTTTAAGCCGTCCGAGCATGCTGAGGATCAGTGCTTTTCGCTGCATGCCTGTCAGTGACGTCATATGTTCAAAAGTGTCTTTCACCAGCTGCTCATAGAGAGACGCCTGTTCGGCTGACAGCGGAATAAACTCTTTTTGCTCCAGCTTGTCGGGAAGGTTTAATGCGACGTCCTCATCCCGTTTTGTCCGCCGCAGCAAAAACGGCCGGATTAATTGCTGAAGCTGTCCGATTCTTTTTTCGTCCCGGTCCTTTTCGATCGGCAATACATAGCGTTTATGGAAACCAGTCAGACTGCCGAGATAGCCTTTATTCATGAAGTCGAAAATCGACCATAGCTCAGTCAAACGGTTTTCCATCGGTGTTCCGCTCAGCGCAATATGGTGAATGCCCTTCAGCTTTCTGATTGCGCGTGATTGCTTCGTGTGCGCGTTTTTAATATTTTGTGCTTCGTCAAGGCAGATTGTGCTCCATGTCACGGTAGAAAGCTCTTCAGAATCGGCATGCGACAGCCCGTAGGAGGTTAATACAACATCCGCGTTATCATAATAGCCGGTGAAGTCTTCTCCCTTCGGACGGCGAGGGCCGTAATGGAGAGCGACCGACAGATTGGGCGCAAAGGTTTGAAGCTCCCGCTGCCAGTTGCCGAGGACGGATGTCGGCGCGATGATCAGATTCGGCGTGTTTTGCCGTCCGCTTTCCTTCACATGAAGAAAATAGGCGATCATCTGAATGGTTTTCCCAAGCCCCATGTCATCGGCCAGACAGGCGCCAAAACCGCTTTGCCGCAGAAACAGCAGCCAATTCATGCCGTATTTCTGATACGGACGGAGCGTGCCTTGAAAGGAGGGGCTGACCTCATGCTCCGGCAAATTTTCCGCAGTTGTCAGCTTTCGAATCAGTGATCTGAGCTGTTTTGACAGGTCGAATTGAATACCGGCAAAAGCGGATGTATCCATGATGTCTGAATCCTCAAGCCCGCCTTCCCGCTGATCCATCAGCTCGCGTGCCAGAATATCAGACATATGGAGCCCTTCTGATTCCGCTTTCTCCATCAGCCGTTTCATCTGTTTGATAAACTGAGGATCTATTTTCACCCATTGCCCGCGAATATTGACGAGGCGCCTGTTGCTCGCGACAAGCTCGTTAAATTCATCCTCTGTCAGCTCAATGCCGTTTGTCGCAAACCGCCAGTTAAAATCAAGCAGCGCATTCATACCGACAAATGACTCGCCGCGCGGGGCGGAAGACACCTTTGCTTTAAGCATCATGCTGCTGTCTCTGACAATCTGCCACCAGGATGGCAGAAGAATTTCAACGCCCATATCGACAAGCGTCTCACTTGCCTCTGACAGGAAAATCCAGGCTTCTTCCTCTGAAATCAGCGTCGTGCCGGAATCAAATGACAGCCACGGAACCGTTCTATGAAAGCGGTCCTGCTCCCGTGCGATTTTATCGCTGTAGGCCTGCCACGATTTTTTGAGGCTCTTCAGCCCATCAAAAAATACAACCGCGCCGCTCTTTTTATCGCGTAAAAACATTTCGATTTTCCAATCATCGCCGTCAAAGTCTGGTTCGTTCAAGCGGAGGCCGACCGTAAACGGGGTTTGATCGTCAACCCAGCCGATGCCTTCGAGAAAATCCTCTTCATCCAGAAAATGTCCGCGAAATGTTGTGACCGCAGGTGATTTCTCTTTGATATTTTCCCATTTCTCACGCAGTTCGTCGTCATATTGAATATAATCCTGCACCGCGGCTGAAAACCATTCCGCAGTAAAGCCATCCAGTATGCTGTCCCGATCCTTCCAGCGAAAAACACCGTTTGTCCATGCTTCATAGTCAGGCAGGAAATCGCCGTCCGCGATAAATTCGTAAATGGTGGACGCTGCCTCAATCAGCGGTTCCGTTTCTTCTGTGAGCTGCACGGAGCTGAATGAGTTGAACGAGTTCTTGCCGAGAAGCTCTACAGTCATCCATGGAGAAAGCAAAACCGCGGTTGTCCCGATGAAGCTGACATCCTCAAGGAATGTTCCGTAAAATGAGGATTCGTGCCATTGAAACAAATGCTTTTTCATGTGGCTGTAGGGAAGGGGCTGCTCATTCTCATCAAAGGCTGAGAGCGTGAATGACCCGTCTTCCATTTGTTCGACGTGAATAAGTATTTCTTTAAGACTCGCCATCAATCAACTTTCCTTTCTGCAGTTCTTCTTGAAGGGCGCGCAGGCGCTTGTAATGTGAGCTCAGCTGCTGAATATAGCGTTCCCATACCTTCAGTTTTTTCGCTTTTTTGTAGAGCGTCCGCAGTTTTTTCAAATACCGGGCCGCTTCCTTGTAAGAGCTGCGGTTTTTCTGGTCGATGAAAAAGGCCACTTCTCTGTGGTAAGCGGGTATGAGGGCCTCGGGATCGCTCGCCGCAATTTCTTTGAGCATCGTTTTATCTATTTCATAGATGGAAAAGCCAACAAGACTGTGGATTTCAATCCACTCGGCATAACGCTTTTTCTCATACAAATGATGGCTGTATTCTGTGAAAGTATACGGCAGACAGCCTGCTGCATAGCGTTCAAACAGTGCATGGTCATTGGTTTGCTTCACATACGCGTTCAGCAGAAGGAAGAGCTCGCCAATTACGTCGCGAATTTCTTTGAACGGCTTATCCAGCTTCGTATAACCAATCGCAATCAATTCAATACGGAGGTACCATGCCTTGAGCCGTTTCCAATCCTTTTTCGCGGTGATTTCACTCAGCCATTGGAACGTATACGGCAGCGCTTCCGGAGGGAATTGGTCGGTTTCCGCAAAAATCGCATCATCATGTTTCTGCAAAAATTCTAGATGCAGACGCCCGAATTGCATCTCAGGAGAAAACCGCCGCCCGGCTTCTTTTTGCAGGATCTCTTGCTCACGCGCCACCCATTTCGGCCGCGGCAACAGCGCGCTCCAAATTTCACCGAAAATGCGGATGCGTTCATATTGAAAAATATCCTCCTTTAATAAGAGATTCCGAATGACATCCGGCGTTTTCTCCAGAAAAGGATCGAGTGCAAACGACAGTGCGTACGTCTTTAATTTATCAATTGAGCTGTAGATCGTATCCATCAGCTGTTCAACATAAGGATTGAGGGAATAAAAATCGCGCTCGGGGTCCAGTTTTCCTTCTTCAATCAATGTAAACATGCGAAGCCACACCGCGATCGCTGAATGAATCTGATATAGACTTTTCAGCTCCGGCTTGATCGGGGCATGCTTTTTCAAAGCAGACAGATAGCCGTAATAGAGGCCCTGCATGTTTTGGCTGCCTTCAGGCGTGCGTGCCTGCCAAAGAGAAAACTCTGAATCGAAAAAAGCAAGCCAGCTTGAAAGCGACTCTTCATTAGGCAGCACCTTCTCTTGAAATTGACGCCGGACGAGCTCTTTGCTTTCTTCAAGCTTTTCCCTCTCCAGCCAGTGCTCTGTAAAAGTTCCCACTCGTTCAAACATTGCATATACATATAAAAAAACAGCCAGCTTATGGCGGCAGATTCTCCCAGACGGACATGAACAGCCGCTTTTGGCTATGACAAATAAGTTCAATGTGACCCGCACAGGCACAACATCCTGCACGTAAGCCGTAACTTCCGTCGGACTCACTGCTTGTAAACGATAGACCGAATCCTGCCGATATAAAATAAGGGCTTTTTTGATCAGCTGAACATTTTCCTCGCTGTAAGGAAGAAGCTCTTTTAATTGTTCAGCCGATGCCAGCACATCGTCTTTAGAAATCATATTCTGAAGCATGATTATCGCTCCTAACCGAGTCACGTAATAAAAAGATCCAATTTCTCTATTATATCGCAACACAACGGCATGAAAAAGTTTTTCCTAAAATAGGACATAAAAAATGGGATGTGTCGAATGATGTATTAGAGATTGCAAAACGAGAGCCGGCATCATATAATAATCGTGTTTTCAACTTAATGGAAGCTGAAAGGAATAAAATGATGAGTGAAAAGAAATTGAATCAAGAAGAATTTCTGAAAATTTTGATGCATGCACATGATATTGGTGAGCAGTCATCCGAGATGACCACTAAGGAAATGCTTGAAAATTTGATTTCTCATATTAAAAATGGATATGCAACATAAAAATCCCGCTGGTTTTTGGCGGGGTTTTTTTCTGATTTATGAACGGAAGGAGAAAAAGATTCAGCTCTGGCAAGACAATAAATAGAACGCTTACATAATAGAGGCTGAAAACTGATTTTGTAAATTTTTGTCGAATATTGTCACGTGAAAAGATGGAGAAATGCTGTTTTAACGTTGTATAATCGTATGGAAAAGGATGTTTAAGCTGATTTGGAGGTATCATGGGAGAATCTATTAGTTTAAAAGACATATTATCAACGTTAAGAAAACGCATACTTTTGATTATGATTGTAACCGCAGCTGCGACTGCTGCCGGCGGATTCATCAGTTTCTTCGCACTTACACCCATCTATGAAAAGTCAACTCAGATCTTGGTCAATCAATCGAAAAACGACCAAAAAGAAGTCCAATTTAACGATGTCCAAACCAATCTTCAATTAATCAATACGTATAACGTCATCATTAAGAGCCCTGCTATTTTAGACGAAGTGATTAAAGAGATGGGCTTGTCGATGACTTCACAAGAACTGAATGAAAAAATTACTGTTTCCAGTGAGCAGGATTCCCAAGTGGTCAATATTTCTGTCAGAGACGGGAGCGCGGAAACGGCGGCTCACATTGCCAACACTGTCGCATCTGTCTTTAAAGACAAAATCACTTCGATTATGAATGTTGACAACGTAAGCATTCTGTCAAAAGCTGAGGTTTCTGACCATCCGTCGCCTGTATCGCCAAAACCGCTGCTGAACATCGCCATCGCGTTTGCGGCAGGATTGGCAGGAAGCATCGGACTGGCCTTCCTGCTTGAGCATTTGGATAATACGATCAAATCGGAAGAGCAGCTCGAAACATTGCTGGACATACCGGTATTAGGAACGGTTTCCACCATTGCCAATGAACAGAAAACAGAAAAGAGCTTAAAAGGCATTCAATCTGATAAAGCGGGGAGTGGACATTTTGGCGCTTAGAAAAAGCAAGGGCTCATGGAGTCGCAAAAATGTCATTGCGCTGACAGAGCCGAAATCCTTGAATTCAGAACAATATCGAACGATTCGAACAAATATAGAATTTTCTTCAGTGGATCGCCAAATGAAATCAGTAATGATCACCTCGGCATGCCCTGGAGAAGGAAAGTCTACCACAGCTGCTAACCTTGCTGTCGTATTTGCACAGCAGGGAAAAAAGGTTTTGCTCATCGATGCAGATTTGCGAAAACCTACAGTACATACCACCTTTCAACTAGAAAATATGACAGGCTTAACATCCGTTTTATTGAAAAAATACTCACTGAAGCAGGCTGTGCAAACGTCTAAGGAACAAAATCTTGATGTGTTGACGAGCGGCCCGATCCCGCCGAATCCGGCCGAGCTGCTTTCCTCCAAGTGGATGGAAGAGCTTTCGGAGGAAGCGTGTGCGGCCTATGATATGGTGATTTTCGATACGCCGCCTATTCTCCCTGTAGCAGACGCGCAAATTTTAGGGAACGTTGCAGACGGTTCCGTTTTGGTTGTTTCAAGCGGGAAGACGGAAAAAGAAAAAGCCGCAAAAGCAAAAGAGGCGCTCGATTCGTGCAACAGCAAGCTCCTCGGAGCCATTATGAACGGCAAGAAGCGCTCGAAGCACTCTGATTACGGCTACTACGGAAGGGGAGACAATTTCATACAAAAATAAATAACGTGCATGCTGCCCGTTATTTATTTTTGCGAAAAAAGGAGGCTTAGAAATGATTGATATTCATTGCCACATCCTCCCGTCAATGGATGACGGGGCAAGTAGCCTGGCAGACAGCATCGAAATGGCCAGGGCGGCTGTTCGTGAAGGAATCAGAACCATCATTGCAACCCCGCATCATAAGAATGGCTCATATGAAAATGAGCAAACCGCTGTCAGAGAAGCGGCAGACCTGTTAAACAAACGTTTAATGAAAGAGGAGATCCCGCTCACCGTACTGCCGGGACAGGAAATCAGAATTTATGGGGACTTGAAACGGGAATTGGCTGAGGGCCGGCTGCTGTCACTGAATGACACGAAATATATCTTGATTGAGTTTCCGTTTGATCATGTACCGCGATATGCCGAGCAGCTTTTTTATGATTTGCAGCTGAAAGGATACATTCCGGTTATCGCGCATCCCGAACGCAATAGCGAGATCCGCGAAAATCCGTCCTTGCTGTATCATCTTATAGAAAAAGGAGCGGCATCTCAGTTGACAACCGGAAGCCTCGCAGGAGTTTTCGGGAAACAGATGAAAGCATTTTCGCTGCGGCTGGCTGAAGCCAATCTGATACATTTCTTAGCTTCAGATGCTCATAATCTGAAAACAAGAGATTTTCGCTATCAGGAGGCACTCCGTGTTCTTGAGAAAGAATTCGGTACGGAATATTCTTATATGCTCACAGAAAACGCTGAGCTTCTTCTGCAAAATCAAGCGATTTACAGGCAGGCACCGCAGCCGGTCAAAAGAAAAAAACGATTCGTGCTCTTTTGATCTGCAATTCTCATTTCCCCACTTTCTTTGTGAGAACGATATAATAGTATATTGTATGATTGAATCATATTTCAGAAATCTGTACAGGTTGATTCCGGGAGATCATCCGCATTCATGTCAGGATGTTCTCATACGATAATACGGAAGCTGTAAAGCAGCAATTTAACTGTTGGAGGGAAACCATGAATATAACAGTCATCGGAACAGGCTATGTCGGTCTTGTGACAGGTGTTTCTCTTTCTGAGATTGGCCATCATGTAACTTGCATTGATATTAACGCTCAAAAGATTGAAGAAATGAGAAAAGGGATTTCCCCCATATTTGAACCGGGTCTTGAAGAGCTGATGAGAAAAAATATAGCTGATGGGCGGCTGAGCTTTGAAACGAGCTACGAGAAAGGCTTAGACCAGGCAGAGATTATTTTTATAGCGGTCGGCACACCCCAAAAGAACGACGGGCATGCGAACCTGGAGCATATTACAGATGTGGCCAAGCGTATTGCCCGGCACGTGACGCGAGATACGATCGTCGTAACAAAAAGCACAGTGCCTGTCGGAACAAATGATTGGATTTACGAGCTGATTACCAAACATCTTGCGGAGCCTGTCAGCATATCGATCGCATCCAATCCGGAATTTTTACGTGAAGGGTCAGCCATCCATGACACGTTTCATGGAGACAGGATTGTGATCGGAACAGCCGATCAGGACACCGCCAGAACGCTTGAAGAGCTCTTTCTTCCGCTTGATATCCCGATTTACCAAACGGATATCAGAAGCGCCGAGATGATCAAATATGCCTCAAATGCCTTTCTGGCTACTAAAATCAGTTTTATAAATGAAATTTCGAATATATGTGAAAAGGTCGGCGCTGATATTGAATCTGTCGCATACGGCATGGGACAGGATAAGCGGATCGGGAGCCAATTTTTAAAAGCGGGCATTGGCTACGGCGGTTCTTGTTTCCCAAAGGACACAAACGCCCTCGTGCAAATTGCGGGCAATGTCGAGCATGATTTTGAGCTGCTGAAATCGGTCATCAAGGTCAACAACAATCAGCAGGCGATGCTCGTTGATAAAGCGCTGAACAGGCTTGGCGGAGTGACGGGAAAAACGATCACCCTTTTAGGGCTGTCATTTAAACCGAACACGGACGATATGAGAGACGCGCCGTCGATTGTCATTGCTAACCGCCTCGCCGCACTAGACGCCCATATCAAAGCCTTCGATCCCATTGCCGTCAGCCATGCGAAGCATATATTGCCGCAGGCTGTTGAATACAAAAAAACGATGGCGGAAGCCGTTAAGGGATCAGACGCCGTCATGATTTTAACGGACTGGGATGAGATTAAACAATTTCCATTAGCAGATTATCAAGATTTGATGGAGCAGCCGCTGATTTTCGACGGTCGAAATTGCTATTCATTAGAAGAGGCTGCTGCCGCCGGAGTGGAATACTATTCTGTAGGCCGGAAAGCGGTTGTTCCGGCAGGTGCAATGTCATAGATGTAAAGGAAGGACTGGCGGGATGCCGGTCTTTTTTTGTATCCATCTTTTGTATACGATGGATATGTTCGCTAAGGTTTACCTATTGTTTGAAACTAGAGGGTGCTGCCTACAGATTTTCAGTTTGAGCAATACGCGAGCATAGGGACAGTTGAATTCTTTGATTCATTCGGTTGGAATACGCGTATAAAGAACATCCCATCATGCTTTTACAAATTGATTCAGACAATGATATTGATTTGTTGTAGGGAGACGTCGGCATCGCAAATTTTTTCATCACACCTGATGATTTAAGGGGAAAAGACTTTTCAAACGTTCTGTACAATTGGGACTGCAGCTCATACAAGCTTTTGATCCAAAGGGTCACCCCTGCCGCCAATAGGGTCAGAAGCGGAAATGAAATAAGCCACACAACAAAATCAGGCGTTGCCGAGTCAATGCTGAACATAAATATGACCAATAAGCAGAGCACTGTAAGAGGCATTGACCAAAGGCCGTGTTTTCTAAACAATAAAGTGCCTGCCATTCCAAATACAAAGTAGGACAGAAAAGGAAAAACCACGAAAAATAACATCATCGGACTGAAAAAACTCATTGTCATCCCTCCGTTTCTCCTTTTAACCTTACGAGATTTTACCACATAAGGAAAAGAACAAATCATCAAAATCTGCCTCTTTCAAGTGTCTTTCTAACTACGACTTTAGAATTTCTCAACAAAAAAAACGCTCGCATTGATCTGATAACGAACAAAAAAGAGACTTTAGACCTCCGTATTCAGAGCGTTACAAGCTTAAATTAAGCATTTTACCCTATTTAAGCCGCCTTCTTGCTATTTTAAAATATAATATATGGAAATAAAGTATGGAAAAGTCTCTCTTCATCAGCCCCTCCATACGACTTTTTGAGTATTAAGAGGTGATTCAGATGGGTTATGAAAGTATGCTAGCGGATATCAAAAGTTCGCTCAACGGAAAAATTTCCGACGTGGAAGACAAGATCGAAAAGCTGAAAAAAGCAAAAAAAGACATAGACACACTGCAAGAAGAGGCAATCACTGAAATCAAAGAAATTGTGAAACCGGAATTAGGCAAGCATTGGACGGGAACAAAAGCTGATGATTTCGACAAGGGAAGAGAAGAGGCGAAATCGGAAGCTTCTAAGATTGTGAATGATAAATATAACGAGTATATGGCTTCGATTCAAAGCAAAATATTCTGGCTTGAGACAGAGAAATTTGAGCTGAATTTGACAAAAAGTGCAGCGAATGCCGCAGGCGACCTTCTTGCTAAAGGAGAAGATTTCGTAGAAGAAGCAGGAAGACAAATTAGTAAACTAAAATGGTGGTGATCTTTTTTTATGTCAGAAATTAAGCTGAAGTACGACACAGTCATTAAAACATTAGAGTCTGTCAAAGATGCGCTTGCTGACGTATCAATCGGCGCCGCAGGATCCAACGGAAAAAACAGCCTCGATTATACGAAGAAATATCATGAGCGTGAGGAGAACATCAAAACCATGCTCGGAGATTATAAAAAAGCGGTACAGAAAAATATCGAGGATACGAAGGATAATGTTGATTCACTGAAAGAGCAGGATGAGGCGATCGCAGTAAAATAGAAGAGAAAGGGCAGTGCGATGAGTAAAGTATTTGAATCACATTCTTTAATCGATGAAGCGAAAAATAGAAAAAAGCAATATGAGACGCTGGAAGAGCAGCTGAACACGCTAAAAAAGGCGTTTCAGGAAGTTGCTGAGTTAGGTGACAATTTTAAAGGAAAAGGCGCGGACAATATTAAGGACTTCTTTCAGGGACAGGCGGAAATCGTCGACAGCTGGCTGACGCTTGTCTCTGCTCAGATTGCATTTTTGAACGGCATTTCAGGAGATATTAAAGATCAAGAACTGAATGATTCATATGTGGAAACTTCTTTTTTGGATCATGAGCTGCCCAACGGAGATTTAAAAGCCTCGGAAATTGTCTCCGCTCATAAAGCAGAAATCGATTCTATTTTGTCAGGCATCAGCGATATTATTGATCTCGACATGTACACGCTTGACGACTATGCAGATAAGATGGGCGATGCCCAGAAAATCAGACGTGACACGATCACGGCAGTCGATAAGCTTGATGAATCCCTGACCACTGAATATCAAAATTTAGAATCTTTGGACAACTCAGTGCTCACCAAATATTCTGTTCTTATGCAGGCCACCAGCAATGGGAAAAGCGCATCCCCTATGTACTATGATAAAAAAGCCTTCCACAGCAATGAAGTTTACAAAAGCGTGATTGAAGTAGAAAAGCAAGGAACGACCTATATTGATGCAAAAGCCCAGCAAGCCGAAGCAAGACGGCTTCAGGAAAAGGCTGAAGAAGAAGCGAATAAACCGTGGTATGAAAAAACATGGGATGGAGTTTGCAACTTTACTGGAGAAGTCACTGGCTATTATGATTATAAAAGAGCAACCGAAGGCGTTGATCCGGTTACCGGCGAAAAACTCTCCGCCGCAGAACGTGTGACCGCGGGAGCTATGGCCGCAGCCGGATTCATACCGGTCGTCGGCTGGGCAGGCCGCGCCTTCAAAGGCGGAAAAGCCATCTACAAAACCGGAAAAGCGGCTATCGCGGCCGAACACGCTTTAGATGCCTACAAAACCGGCAAATCCTTAGACATTCTCAAAATGTCAGAAATGGGCGCATACGGCCTCGTTGCGTCAAACGGATTCTCTGAAGCCGTGACAGGCAGAGATATGTTTGGAAACAAAGTGTCTGAGGAGAAGCGGAAATCGGGCGCGCTGGAAGCGGCATTGAGCTTGGTTGGAGCTGGTGCATTGGCGAAACATATAGACAAAGGCATACCGCTTGCAACCCATTCAAAAGTCCAAAAGGCAAACAAAACACTAGAAAAAGTAAAACAATTCAAAGTCCCGACAAACGTCCGCGTGTACGCAGAACGCCCAGTAACTCCTGACGGTCTCATGTTCGGATTCCCGACAGTCCGTGTAGATGTGGGAACGACTGCTGTGAAAGATCTTGGAATTATGAAGATGGCTAGTAGCCAGTCAAAAAAACCTAAATGGTTGGAAAAACCTGAGGGGATGACTCAAAATGATTACGTTGCTCATAATGGTACTAACTACAGTAAGAAGAAACGGACTGAAGAATACAATGCTGCGATAGCTGACAGAGAGAAGATTGTTGGAGACAATTCAAATGGATACCGTTTAAAGGAACCAACTAAATGGATGGAAGATAGAGGCATGGTACAAATAAAAGAAAGGTTAAAAAGAAAGTCTTGGACAGATAAAGATGGTTTTAATTGGCAATGGGATTCCCAACATGGCAAATTAGAAAAGTGGAACCGCAGAAGAACAGAGCATTTAGGAGAGTTTGATCCTGTAACTGGTAAGCAGACGAAAAAAGGCGAGCCTTCAAGAAGATGGGATGGTTAAATACTATGGAACATGGAATCAGATTTATTGTTGAATATCCTGAAATCGGTGACTTGCTTCATCGGCTATTTGTGAATAGGGAATTAGATGAATGGTACAAGAACAAATGTGCAGAGAAAATAAAGGTACCTGATGAATTTAATCAAATAAAAGGTTTGAAAAAAATTGAAGTTAGAGATTTAAACAATCCTTCAGGAGAAATCAATATCCACTTGCAAGATCTTTCTGGAGAAAATGGATTTCATTTAGAACAGCAAATCAATATGAAAGTATCTAAATTGGTTCCTGTTTATGTACTAAATTATAGTTATTCCCTAAGACACGATTCAATTGATGGCGCTTATGATATTGTAGGGACCGCTGAATCTTTAGAATTCATTCAGGGAACGAACTATATCAATAAGATAATGCAAGAGAAAGGGTTTATCGAACTCAGTTATTTGTATGATTACTACGATACTGTGTATGAGTGGAGTGAATTGCCGCATATACAGCCTTTCAACAGAAGATTAACATTAGGAGATGCCTTGTTTACTGATGTATTAGAATTGCTATAGTTAGAAACTTGCCGTGTTGTCATCGGCAAGTTTTTTTATAGATAGGATAACAATGTGGAGTACAAGGAGAAGCGAGATGAGCAGAGATCATATTTCTCAATTGCAGCCATTAAAAATCTGTGATGGTTGGTATGTAGTACTGAACAATTTAAACTCAGAAAAAAGAACGGTAGAAGAATATGAACTACTAATACTGCAAAATGAAAAACATAATGCCATTATTAAGGTACTATATCAAGATGATCAATACCATATCAAAGTGGTTGACTTAAAAATAGATAAGATTTATGACGTAGAATCTTTTGATAAAATAGAACATGTATTAGAAGAATTAGAATATCAAATCTGGAGTGTGGGAAGCGGGGTTTTAGAAGATTTGCAGCCGCTAACCCAACAGGTTCCCGATTTCTTAAGGCTAAAGATACCGGCTGGTTGGACTGTCGATTATATTACATTAAAAGATACTGACCCTAAAACATTAGAGGCAAGTGATGATGCTTGGTTATTTGACTTTAATCAAGATCTCCTGCAAGTTTCTCATAAGACAAAAAACTTGTTGCTTGATGTAGGATGGTACCCAGATGGGGATCCAACCGGAAGTTATGGCATTGAACTTATAAAAAACGAAGATTGGGAAAATCCATTAGAAGATATTATGTGCACTGAGCTTAAAGAATTAATTAAACAATTAGATAATATTTTTATGAAAGAAATTAAAAACGAATACTAATAAAGAAGCAGGTTGTACTACCTGCTTTTTTAATGAGGCTTAATTTATCTAATTAGTCTTTTGAGACAGTAGTCTTCGTAAGTCAGAGGTAAGAATACCTCATAGAGCAAACTAGTTACTAAAGAGGTCATGATTTGAGAAAACATGTTAAATTAGATGTTCCAAAAGTTAATATACACCCCCTAAGAATAACACAAGGTTGGAAAGTAAATTATAATCATTTTGTTGAAATAGATCCAAGAACTTTAGAACCGAATGATGATTCCTGGTTTTTGTTCACAGACAGTTTGTTGCAGCTTTATCATGAACAATCCTCAATAACGCTTGATTTAGGCTGGGTTCCTGACATTTCTGCTGAAGGTAATTATCTGGTTTCAATAGTTAAAAATAATGATTGGGAAAACCCTATTAAAGAATTTTCATCAGACGACTATAAAAAAGTGATTGCATATATTGAATATCATTTAAATGAAGTAACAACGACTTGGTGGAAATAGTTAAATAATTAATGGATTAATGGATGGAATGATTATTATTTATGGAAGATGGAATCAGATTTATTTATTAGTGAATATCCTGAAATCGGTGAATTACTTCATTGTCTACTTGTGAATAGGGAATTAGACGAATGGTACAAGAACAAATGTGCAGAGAACACAATTATTAGAAGAATTAGAATATCAAATCTGGAGTGTGGATAGTGGGGTTTAAGAGGATTTGCAGCCGCTAACCCAACAGGTTCCCAATTTCTTAAGCTAAAGATACCGGCTGGAATGGATACACGTCAAAACAAACTCGCCTCAAGATAAGCAATTTGCCAGAATGTCAGGAAACACGCTGCAAATCAAAAACGTGATCAAAAATGATGCAGCCAAAGAAACAATTTATATGACAAATGGCATTTCTGGCCCAAAATAAAAAAGCACCCTTTGAGGGTGCTTTTTCTATAAATGAGGAACTACAAGCCCCCCATATAAAAATGCCGCGATAATCAGGAAAGCCGGATGCAGTTTGAATTTTGTCATGAAAAGGAGGGAAATGCCCGCAATCACTAAGGATTGAATCCAGCCGATGGCTTTGATGCCGTCGGCGCCGATTTGCCAAGTGAGAATGAGCATCATGACAGCGATAACAGGCTGGACAGACAGTGTCATGCCTTTGATCACGGGTGATTGGCGAAAACGCTGAATGATGCGCAGCAGGACGATCAGCGCGAGCGCGGACGGTACAACAGTTGCGATCAGGGCAATCAGAAAGCCGGGCCAGCCGCCTGCGCTGTAGCCGACATAAGCGGCGATTTTGGTTGCGATCGGGCCTGGCAATGCGTTCGCAAGTGCGAGCATGTTAGAGAATTGGTCGTTTGACAGCCAGCCGTATCTGTTTACGACTTCTTCAAACATCAGCGGGATAGAGGCTGGGCCGCCGCCATATCCCAGAATGTTTGCGATAAAAAATGCTGTGAATAAAAACATAATGATCATGAGGCGGACATTCCTTTATCTTTTGAATGTTTATTCGTGATTTTGTCTTTCAGTTTAAAATGAAATGCCCCGTATGCTAAGAAAATGATAATAACGATACCGGGGTTGATCTGTAACAATTGCAGTCCGATAAAAGCGATGATAAAAAACAGGATTCCGGTGACCCAGCCAAATCCTTTGAGCGCTTTTTGCCCAAACTCGTATGCCATGATACCGAGCATTACGGCGATAACCGGCGTTACTGCGCCAATCATGCCGGCAACAACTGCCGAGTGGCTTAAGACGTTTACAGCCGCAAATAAGGCAACCATTGCAAGGCATGTAGGCAGAATGTGGGCCAGAGTGGCAACAATTGCGCCTAGCGTGCCTTTTAGTTTGAATCCCAGATACGCCGCCATCTTGGTTGCGATCGGTCCGGGGAGTGCATTGGCGATGGCTAATATTTCTCCAAATTCATCATCATCTATCCATTTATATTTATTCACCGCTTCATGGCGGATCAGCGGAATCACCGATGGCCCGCCCCCGAAGCCTAAGATTCCGGTGCGCACCATTGCGGCGGTCATATCCCGATAAGGATGGTTTTTCATCAGTTTCTCTCCTTTACAGCTTCATTCCCATACGGCTTTTGTACCGTTTGATCAGCATTTGGCAATCAACGCTGACGACGCCCTGAAGCGGATACAGCCGTTTCGTTAAAAACTCTTCCATTTCCTGATCATCCGCGAAGATCCCGTGCATGTGAAGCTTGCTCGGACCAGTCATGTGATAAAGGCTGGTGACCGCAGGTTCTTCTTCAAGCTTTAGGGCGACTTCTTCTAGGAATTGCGGCTCTACCTCCACATTAAAAAACACGGATACATGAATGCCGATTTTAGCTGGATTGATCACGGCTGTGAATTTTTCAATAACACCTGCTTCAATCAGCTGATTAATGCGTGATTGAACCGCAACACGTGATAATTCAACTCTTTTGCCAAGATCCGTATAAGAAATCCTCCCTTCCTCATGCAAAATGGTAAGAATCTGTTTGTCTATCTCATCAAGAACAAGGTTAGGAATTTGATATTCATTGCCCATTTGTTGCACCTGCTTTCGTTTGACTTTTAGTCAATATTTTATCATATAAGTTTCATTTCGTAAGAGAAAATTTATATTTATTTTCGCAATGAATATAAAAATATTTTTATGTTTACGAAAAGGATAAAGTTCGTCAGCTTTTCTTCCGGATCAGTAGATGCGAAAAAACAGGGTCTCTATAATGAAGAAAATCTCTTGCAAAGGGGACTTGTGATGAACAGATCTATTATCGGCACTAAGCAAATGGTCGTCAGTCCGCATTACCTCGCATCACAAGCGGGAAACCGCATTCTGGAGAAGGGAGGAAACGCATTTGACGCCGCTGTCGCCGTGAGCGCTTGTCTGGCGGTTGTCTATCCGCATATGACGGGGCTTGGAGGAGATTCCTTTTGGCTGACCTTTCATCAAAAAACAAAGGCGGTAAGAGTGTACAATGGCAGCGGCCGTTCAGGAAAAAATGTGACGAGAGACGTGTATAAGGGGAAAAATGAGATCCCGCTGCGGGGGATCGACAGCGCAATTACCGTACCGGGAATGGTCGATAGCTGGGATGCCGTGCTGAAGACATACGGACGGATGTCGCTTTCTGATGTATTGGAGCCTGCACTCCATTATGCTGCAAATGGTTTTCCTGTATCTGCAGATCAGTGCCGGCATACAGCGACGAATCTTGAATTGCTGGCGTCAACACCTTACACCGCTGATATCTTCACGAAAAACGGCAAAGCACCGGTCCCCGGCGAACGGTTTGTGCAAAAAGAGCTTGCGAATAGCCTGACAATGATTGCTGAAAGAGGAAGAAGCGCATTTTATGAAGGTGATATCGCACAGCGGATTGTCTCGTTTTTACAGCATAATGGCAGCTATATGACACTTGATGATTTTACAGCACACAAGGGTGAGTGGATGGAGCCTGTATCCTGTGATTACCGGGGGTACATTGTGTATCAGGCGCCGCCGAATTCCCAAGGTTTTACGGGTTTAATGACGTTGAACATTCTGGAAAACTATGATTTCAGCCAAATAGAACATGGTTCATTTACCTATTATCATGTACTCGTGGAGGCACTGAAAAAGAGTTTTCTAGATCGGAATGCCGTTCTGACTGATCCGGCGTTTGCTGATATTCCGCTGGAAAGGCTCTTGGACAAAAGTTATGCCAAGCAGCTGGCGGAAGAAATCGGTTATATAGCTGAACCGGTGGAAAGCAGACCGGTAGGCAGTGATACCGCCTATGCGGCGGTGATGGATTCGGATGGCAACGCGGTGTCGTTCATTCAAAGCCTGTACTTTGAATTTGGCTCGGCTGTTACTGCCGGCGATACAGGCATTCTCATGCAAAATCGCGGTTCATTTTTCTCATTGGATGAAAACCATGTCAATACACTTGAGCCGAGAAAGCGCAGCTTCCATACGCTGATGCCGGCTATGGTCTGTAAGAATGGGGAACCGAAGATTCTGTACGGCACGCAAGGGGGCGAAGGCCAGCCGCAGACTCAGACGGCAATCATCACCCGGATGCTGGACTATGGAATGGATCCACAGCAGGCAATCAGCGAACCGCGCTGGGTATGGGGCAGAACGTGGGGCGAGGATTATGAAGGTCTCAGAGTTGAGAACAGAATTGCAGAGAAGACGGTCGAAATGCTAAAAGAAAGCGGCCATCTCGTGGAGACAGTCAGTGATTATGACCCGCTGATGGGCCACGCAGCAGCAATCGCAGTGGATGAGGAGGGCTTTCTCCAAGGAGGAGCCGACCCAAGGGGGGATGGGGCGGCTGTTGGGATTTAAGATACGAAGAAGAACATACTCATATAAATAAAAATGACCAGAAACAGTGCAGCACCAAATAATGAGTGTACATATTGTTTTTCTTCACGCTCATATTTCCATTCCATAAGAGCACGTAAACCATTAATGACGAAAAGATATAAAATGAGCATATACTCTGGCGGATAACGCAAAAGAGAAAATCCCAGTAAAATGAGCAGAACGATTTCCAGCACGCCTTGAATACTGTTCACCGGTTTATACCACCAACGGGGTTTGGGAATGCCGCGTTTACTGGCGAAAATATAAAATGATGTACTGAAAGCAGCTGCGATCAGTATTAAAATTAAAAAATGAGTGCCTGTCATACCAATCCCTCCTAAACTCATCTCTTTATACGTTTGTGGGAGAGAAAATGTTTCATAGAAAAACACCCGGGGGGGATTACTCCGGGTGTTGCATTTTTATAGGATGTGTCTGCTGCTGGAAAATGGTTTTCATTTTATTCCATGCGATTTCTGTGTTTTCATCGAGGTCAAAGAGGCCTGAATTGCCGATGATAAAAATGTCATTCCCAGCTTCTGCAAGCGTGCGGAAGGTTTTTTCATTACAGGAGCCGTCAACCTCAATGGCATACGTATAATGATTTGTTTCTCTCCATTCTTTGGCCGCCCGGATTTTTTTCGTCATTTCTGCGATAAACGGCTGCCCGGCAAAACCCGGATCAACGGTCATAATCGTCAGTTTATCAATCAAATGAACATAAGGGCTGATCCACTCTAGCGGAGTGGCCGGGTTCAATACAATCCCGACCTTTGCGCCATGATCTTTGATTTTGTGTATCAGCCGAAATGCCGCCCGGTTAATCGTTTCGGCGTGCACGCTAATGTAATCAGCGCCGGCCTCTGCTGTCATATCGATAAAATCCTCCGGCTTCTCAACCATCAGGTGGGCATCAATAGGGAGAGCTGTCACTGTTCTGAGCTGGCTGATGAAAAATGGGGACAGGGTAATGTTTTTGACGAAATGGCCGTCCATAATGTCAACATGATACATATCGGCACGGCTGTTTAGAATGGTGATCTGCTCGTTGAATTTTGTTAAATCCATACACATCAGAGAAGGTGAAAATAAATGTTTCATGACGCAGCATCCCTCACTTTAAGTACATAATTGTATGATCCAGCCAAGAAGAATCCCGATAATGCCAAAGTCTGAATCACCGTAAGTTGTGCCTTCAAATCCGAGCGAGCCAAGAACCGGTAGAAGAAACGCAGGCAGAATAGAAATGAGAATCCCATTGGCAAACGCACCGAGTACAGCCCCCCGCACGCCGCCGGTTGCATTTCCGTAAACTCCCGCCGCCGCTCCTGTAAAGAAATGCGGTACAAGTCCCGGGACAATAACGCTGAGACCGAAGACCGGAAGAAGAAAAATGGATACAATACCCGCCAGGAAGCTGGATAAAAACCCGATAATCACAGCGTTGGGCGCAAAAGGAAAAACCGTCGGACAGTCAAGAGCGGGTTTGGCGCCTTTCACTAGCTTTTCTGCGATGCCTTTAAAAGCAGGGACAATTTCCGCGATTACCATCCGAACCCCCGCCAAGATGACATATACCCCAGCAGCGAACGTAATGGCCTGCATAAAGGAATAAACGAGAAAATGGCTTCCGCCGCTCAACGATGCTTCAATATAGTCCTTTCCGGCGAAAGGAGCGACAATAAAGAAAAGGAGTGCCATCGTTAAAGAAATGGAGACTGACGTATCCCGCAGAAATCCTAATGATTTCGGAACTTTGATATCCTCAGTGGAATGAGATGGATTGCCCGCATGTTTGCCGATGAATCCAGCAATAAAATAGCCGGCAGAACCGAAATGGCCGAGAGCGAGATCATCGCTTCCTGTAATTTTTTTTGTATACGGCTGAAGGATGGCGGGTGACAGCACCATCAGCCCCCCAAGAATAATGGCGCCCGCAGCAATGAGAGGAACACCGCTGATGCCGCCGGTAATCAGCACGGCCGAAATCAATGAAGCCATGTAGAGAATATGATGGCCGGTTAAGAAAATATATTTAAATGGCGTTAGACGCGCCAGCAATATGTTAACAATCATTCCAAAGATCATAATGAGTGCCGTCTCTGTACCAAACGTTTTTTGAGCAATGGCTGAGATTGCATCTGTATTGGGTACGACGCCTTTAATGTGAAATGCTTTTTCGAACATGCTGCCGAATACCGCAAGTGAATCTGAGACAATCGCCGCCCCGGCACTGAGGATGACAAATCCCATGGCCGTTTTCAGTGTGCCCGATACGGTATCCGCAGCGTTTTTCTTTTGCAGAAGCAAACCGGCTAAGGCAAAAAGTCCAATTAAGATAGCAGGAGTTCCCAGGAAATCGTTTATCAAAAAATCAAGCATCAGATGCACCCCCGTCGTCTATGTTTTTTTGTGTTACAAGTTGGAAAGGATGGCTTCTTTGATTTCTTTCTGGTCCAGCAGGTTTTTAAGTCCGACCACGTTACGCGTTCCATCGTCTAGGCCTGACACAATATCGGCTGATCCTAAATACAGATCCGCTTGCTCTGTTTTGCTTGAGGTGAGGTCTGTATGTGTCACATCAGCGCTGATGTTCAGTTCTTCAATGATTTTTTTTACATTCATTTCAACAATAAAGCTTGATCCGAGTCCATTTCCGCAAACAATTAAGATTTTTTTCACTTGAATCACTCCTAATTTGAGTATTTTTGAATCATTGGCAGCACATCTTCCGCCGATTGAGCGTTAATCAGCAATTGAATGTTTTCCGGATCACCCAGCATATTCGTGAGCTGGGAGAGGGCTTTCAAATGGGTGTCATTGTCGATTGCCGCGAGCACGATAATTAGCTGGACTGAATGCTCGGGCTTCTCTGAAAAGGAAACGGCTTGTTTCAGTCTCAGAAAGCTCATACCGATTTGATTCACACCGTCTTCAGGCCTTGCGTGCGGGATGGCGACATTCGGCGTAATGACGATATATGGGCCCAGTGTCTGAATCGTGGCAATCATGGCATCGACGTATTGCGGGGTAACAGACCCGTCATCCAATAGCGGCTTTGCCGCCATGCGGACAGCATCTTCCCAACCGGGGGCAGAGTCGGCCATCGTTATATGGTTAGGTGTCATTAATTCAGCAAGCATTGGTTTGCGGTTCGCCTCCTTTTCATGTTTGTGCGGCTGTCCTAAATACTCGGTCAGTTCGCGCATCAGCTCTGTTTTATGAATGCCTTCTGCGTGTTTTTCGATGATGCACATGATGTCATGAACACTTGGATGGAAATGGGCAGCGCTGTTTGAGAGTACATCTACTTTTTTCAGCAGGCTGATCTTTTCCCTGCTGTTCAGTATGGGATTGACGATGAGTACAGGCACCCCTCTGTCTGGGAGCGGAACGGTAGAGATCAGGACATCCGTTTCAAGCGTCATTGTTTCATAGACACGGCTTGACACGGTTTCCAGAATATCGACATTCGGCAGAAGATCTTCAATTTGGCTCTGCAAAATTTTTGATGTGCCGATGCCGCCCGGACAGACAATAACCGCTGTTTTTCTGAGTGAGGGCGCGACCCCTTCGCGTTTCATCCAGCCTCCGAAATGCATGGCGATAAATGCTGTTTCTTCACTGCTGACAGGCTTTCTTAATTCTTTTTGAAGGTGATGAACGACTTTTTTCGTTAAGCAGAAAATATCACTGTATTTCGTTTTGATGGAGGCAGCTATCTCACTCTCATGAGGGGTGATATCATATTTAATTCTGTAATAAGCTGATTTCAAATGAAGCACCAGATGTTTTTTTAGATTTTCCGGGTCTTGAAAAAGCACGCAGGCGTAACGCTGGAAATCGACAATCATTCTGTCCGCAATATCATGTACCGCACCCAACTCACCTGCAATGAGACTTGAAGCGGGGAACTGGCTGATTTTAGCCCCTAGCAAATGGATCGTGAAGTAGCACATTTCTTGATCGGAAATAAAGGCTTTTTCCGGCAGTTCCGCCGCTTCCACCGCTCGAACGGCCGCTTCATATTCCTTCGTTTGCCTGATGGCGTATTGCTCTTCTTGTTCTAGAGTGATTTCTTTTCCCGCCTGTATTCTGATCAGAAATAACGTAAAGTGCACACTTAAGCCCGCGAGAACATGATCAGCAAAATTCATGTGAAGAAGTTTTTCGAACGTCAGCAGCATAGAGCGCATGATTTGGATTCGCTGCTCACAAGCAGCTGGATCGGGGCAAAGATCTGTAACCGCCGCAGTGCTGCTGCTCTTTTGCATGAGCTGATTTGTATATTCAGCCAACATTTTTCGCTTTTGCTGCTCTAATCCTGAGAAAAAGTAACCCTTTTCTTTGGTAAAGCAAAGAATGATACCGAATGTCTTCAGCTTTTCGCGAATATGCTTCATATCCTGAATGGCGGTGTTGCGGCTAATGTGATTTTCGTCAATGAAGTTTTGCAGAAGCAATCGTCTGTTTCTCGTTAAGATACGTAGGATCACTCTTGCCTGTCGCTCTGAAGGAGAATATTCATAACTTGAATTTGTCAGCGTTTTCATTTCGGATGTCAGCATTTTTTTCGTTTGGTCTTCTAAATAAAATCCTGCTGAACGCCTTCTTTTGATCGGTGTCAGTCCTGTCTCTTTCAGCCAGCCGTTAATTTTTTCAATGTCATAGTACAGCGTTCTCCTTGAAATGTTTAATTGCTCCGTTAATTCGCCGCAAGTAACATAGCTTTTTGTGTTGAGAACCTGGTGAAGTATGGCTGATCTTCTTTGGTCTAAAGGCATGCCCATCAGCTCCTTATGTGCAGGTGATATCAGTCTGCCGTCCTTCTCTTCGTGCGGGCTTATTTTAATTGTAATGGGCAATATCTGAATTTATAAGACCAAATCAGTGCAAACGATTTGTGCAACTATCATTCCTTCACACAAAAAAAGCCAGGCACATGCTGTGCCGGCTTTTAATGACAGTGTCTTTTTGACTAGTTTCTTCTATATAAATAGTCCTTTTATGAACTTGGACGAATCAATGTAAATTCTTCACCGAGCTTTGCATAATGGTTTCCGGCTAATCTGGAAGCCGGCTTTAATTCGTCCGTCAAAATATACCCTTTATCTGCGTCATACACCTTCTCATCGAGGTGAAAACAGACAACTCTGCCAATAAGCAGATCAGCCGTGGTTACACCATGATCATTGTCGAATGTGATATGCCGTTCGAGTTTGCATTCAAAACGAACGCGGGCTTCTTGAATGCCAGGCACCGAAACAGCTGTGCTCTCTACAGAATGGAGAGAGGTGCGTGTCATTTCACTTTCATCCGGCCCTAAACTTGCCGCCGTCTCATTGATGTCTTCAATGATGGCTTCATCACTGACATGGACGACAAATTCACCGTTTTCTATCGCGTTTCTGGCTGTATCTTTTTGCCGTCCTTCTGACCGGTTAACAGAAATACTGAGTAGCGGAGGATCTGAGCTGACCACGTTATAGAAACTGAAAGGCGCCGCATTGATTGTCCCGCTTGAAGAAAGTGTTGTAACAAATGCGATCGGGCGCGGAATAACGGCTCCTGACAGCAGCTTATACGTGTCCTTGGAACTAAGCTCTTCTGCTTGAAATATGTACATAACAACACCGCCTTTATTGTAAGGATACCATGAGTATAACGAAATCCATTCAAAGAAACCAAATAATGCGGGTTGCATATGCTATGTCATGACATATAACTGATATAGGGGAATTAGAAAATAGGCTACCGTACGTATGCCGGAGCCTATGACAGTTTTGTATTATTTATATTTCTTTTTGACTACCCAGCAATTGCCGTCTTTCCAGAATTCTTTTTTGCTGTCGTAATCATCTTTTTTGTGGTGCTGAAATTTTCTGCCGTGTTTTTTGTGAGATCTTTTCTTATGAGAACAGAACGATTTTTTGTAGCTGCGTGATCTTTTCTTATGAGAACAGAACGATTTTTTGTAGCTGCGTGATCTTTTCTTGTGAGAGCAGTAAGACTTTTTGTAGCTGCGTGATCTTTTCTTGTGAGAGCAGTAAGACTTTTTGTAGCTGCGTGATTTTTTGCGAGAACAGAACGATTTCTTGTAGCTGCGAGACTTTTTGTAAGAACGGTATGATTTTTTGTGGCTGCGAGATTTCTTGTGAGAACAGTAAGATTTTTTATGGCTGCGAGATTTTTTGTGAGAACAGTAAGATTTTTTATGGCTGCGAGATTTCTTGTGAGAACAGTAAGATTTTTTATGGCTGCGAGATTTCTTGTGTGAGCGGTGCGACTTTTTATGACTGCGTTTTTTTCCACGAGGCTCTTGGTATAAATAAGTTTTTAAACCTTCTTTTTTTGCGGATTTCACCGCTTCTTTGATATCAGAATGGGAATAGTGGCCCAATTGAAATCCTCCTTTTTGTAATTGGTTTAAGGATGAAGATCCTTACTACACACATAGTACGCACGATTGTAAAAAGTGTATAAGTGTTCCGCTGAGATCTCACAAAAATAAAAGCCTAATTTTGAAGGGGGACTACGGATGAAGAATCAATCAAATTTGCCTCTGTATCAGCTGTTTATTCATCCAAAAGACTTACGGGAATTAAAAAAGGATATATGGGATGATGAACCGGTTCCGGCTGTGCTGAAAGTGAATCAGAAAAGATTTGATATCGACATCGCTTATCGCGGATCTCATATTAGAGATTTCAAAAAGAAGTCGTACCATATTTCCTTTTATCAGCCGAAAACATTTCGCGGGGCCCGCGAGGTTCACTTGAATGCGGAATATAAAGATCCTTCCATGATGAGAAACAAATTGTCTCTCGATTTTTTCTCAGAGCTGGGGACACTGTCTCCGAAGGCAGAATTTGTGTTTTTAAAGGTAAATGGGAAGAATGAAGGAGTGTATCTAGAGCTTGAATCCGTCGATGAATATTATTTAGCGAAAAGGAAGCTGGCGGACGGAGCCATTTTTTACGCGGTTGACGATGATGCTAATTTTTCTCTCGTGAGTGATTTGGAGAGAGAAACGAAGACGTCGCTTGAGCATGGGTATGAAAAGAAGACAGGGACCGAGGAAGATGATTTTTATTTACAGGATATGATTTTTAAAATTAATACTGTCCCTAAAGCTCAATTTAAATCAGAAGTGACAAAGCATGTGAATATCGATAAGTATTTGCGCTGGCTGGCGGGCATTGTGTTCACCTCAAACTATGACGGGTTTGTCCATAATTACGCTTTGTACAGAAGCGGAGAAACCGGATTATTTGAAGTGATTCCTTGGGACTATGATGCGACTTGGGGCAGGGATATCCATGGAGAGCGGATGGCTGCAGATTATGTAAGAATCCAAGGGTTTAATACATTAACCGCTCGCATTTTGGATGAACCCGATTTTCGCAGGTCCTACAAGCATCTGTTAGAAAAAACGCTCCAATCTCTCTTTACCATTGAATATATGAAACCAAAAATATTGGCGCTTTATGATCAGATCAGGCCGTTTGTCCTGATGGATCCATATAAAAAGAGTGATATTGAACGTTTTGACCGTGAGTCGGAAGTGATTTTTGAGTATATTAACAATCGTTCACAATACATTAAAAGCAATTTAAGTATTTTGTGAATGCACGATTATAGGTATTCGCTGAAAATCAGACAATTAGGCTATTCAATTAGTTCAAGAAATAACTGTGACACGTATATATGCAATATATTTATCATCTATGTATAAATGACTAGGAGGGTAATGAATGAGCAAGAGGAGAATGAAAAATCATTCAAATCATGATATATCTTACTATAATTTTTTGCATTCAATGCAAGATAAAATTGTCACTGTATATCGAGGAGGTCCGGAATCTAAAAAAGGAAAATTGGTAGCTGTAAAATCAGATTATATCGCCTTACAAACTGAAAAAAAAACCATTTATTATCAATTGGATCATGTCAAAAGTATTACAGAGGATACCAATAATAGCACAACAACAATTGAGACGGCAGAAATGGCTGATGCTGATGATTTTCACAGCTTAATCGGACAGTTAATGAACCAATCAGTGCAATTAAATCAAGGCGGTCCGGAATCTAAAAAAGGAAGTTTGGTATGGCTAGGAGATGATTTCGCTGCGTTAGACACAAATGAGGATGGCGTAGTTTATTTTAATATTCATCACATCAAAAGCATAAGTAAACATGATGACGCTGTAAATAAAGAAGGACATACGCCAGGTGTCTTGGAAGCTGATCATTTAAACGAAGTTTTTAAGAGTTTAACTCATAAATGGGTTTCGATTAATCGAGGAGGACCAGAAGCAATTGAAGGGATCCTCGTAGATAATGCGGATGGTCATTATACTTTAGTGAAAAATCAAGAAGTGCTTCGGATATATCCTTTTCATATCAAGAGCATCAGCTTAGGCCCAAAAGGCTCTTACAAAAAAGGTGATCAAAAGAAAGAACATGATGATAAAGAAGAAAGCAAAAATGATATAGACCAAAAACAAAAACACGAAGAAGAGGGGGACAGCAGTTCGTTAACCTCTTCAACATCATATAGCTCATCAAGTTCGTCCAAATCATATCGGTCACCAAGATCTTCAGATTATCAATCGTCAACATATGATCGTTCATCAGATTCCAAAAGTTCA
>NZ_JBBOBP010000001.1:3495000-3859593 GCF_038000225.1 Bacillus sp. FSL K6-1005 | reverse complement strand
CAAGGCGGTAAATGATATTCCTAAGCTGGGAAGCTCGCACCTTTTCTTCCCTCTCTGAAAACCGTAAATATCATTCATGTCCTTTTCATCGCATTTATTGACTCATATAAAAAAACACATCCATCCCTCGCAAGGGACGAATGTGTTAATATTCGTGGTTCCACCCAAATTCCCAACAAACATACATGTTCGTCGGCTCGGTGCTGTAACGCAGCATGACGGTATCAGATACTTGATTTCCCCGATACGGCTCAAAGGCGGTAAGCTGCTTTCTCTGCGTTAGGAAGATTTCAGCTGGTCCTTCCCTCTCTGGAAACCGTAAAAAGCATCTCATGTCCTTATCAGTGCCTGTTTCAATAATTTCATATATCTTACTATAAATTCCTTGAAAAGACAATGGATGATTTTAAGATGATGCAGAAGCGGACGTTTCTTTATGAAAAGTCAGAAACCGCCACACAAGGAATGCGGCAAGACTGTATGCCGCGCCCATCATCAAAAACGTAAACCCAGCTCCGGCGTACCAAGTGGCGGACAGATGAATGACCATTCCGGAAACCGCTACGCCAACCAATGCCCCGATTTGCCGGTTGGCATTTAAAGCTGCTCCTGCGATATTTGCATGCTCCTGTCCCGCTGTCTTCATAATCACAGCCGTCATGGCAGGAACCGTAATGCCAACACCAAGATTCATGGCAGATGTCAGAACCGCAAGCTGCCAGTAAGGCAAATCCGGAGAAACCATGACAAATAACAGCAAAGCCATGATGCAGCTGACAGCCATTGAAACAAACATAAGAAGCCCCGCTTCAAAACGGTTCGCCAGCCGGGCAAACAGCAGATTACCGACCACAAAGACTGCCATCATCGGCAATAGTTCAACTCCAGCTAAAAAGGAACTTGCGCCTCTTGCTTCCTGCAAAAATAGACTGAGCATAAACATGCCGCCGAAAAGAGCAAAATTCAGCAAAAACCCAACGAACTGCGCTGCCGAGAAACGTCCGTTTTTATATAATGACGCAGGCAGAATAGATGTTGCTGAAAAAATCTCTCTCAGAATAAAAAGCACAAACGCCAAAACGGCCGCCGCGAAAGCACCGAGAATGGAGGGCGAACTCCAGCCTATTGAAGCGCCCTGTATCAGCGCAAATGAAAGAAATCCGAGAGCCGCCATTCCAAGCAAATGCCCTGTGATATTCACCCGGCTGCCTTTTCCCGGGATACTGCTGAGCGTTCGATAGGCACAAATAAGCGCCGCAACCCCTAACGGCACATTGATCAGAAAAATACTCTGCCACCCTGCCGCATTCACCAGAACACCGCCGATAAAAGGCCCCAGTCCGGAGGCGGCGGAGACGAGAGCGGCCCACAAGCCAAACATTTTGGCCCGCACCCGTTCATCGGGGTAAGAGGCAGCCAAAAGGCTGAGTGAACTCGGCATAAACAAAGCCGCGCCAAGTCCCTGCAATAGACGGCCTGCGATAAGCATTTGGCCATTTGCTGCTACAGCGCATAGACAAGAGGCAAGAACAAAAACGGCCAAACCCAGCATATAAATCGTCTTTGAGCCGTAACGATCAGCCAGCGCGCCGCCGGCAAGCAGAAGCGAAGCAAATGTAAGCATGTACCCGTCTACAACCCACGTCACACCTGAAAGTGTAAGGGAAAGAGCGTTTTTCATATCAGCAATAGCAACATTCACCACAGTCACATCAAGCGTAGCCATGAGAAAACCGAGAGCGAGCACGATTAACACTGAGATGCCTGTTGATCCTGATTGATGTAAAAGCCCGCTGTTTTTCATTGCCATTGCCCTTTCAGCTGATGATGTACCCAATCATCGATTTTTTTGAGGTCATAAAGCTCCCCGATTCTGTTCATGACACCCTGCAAGGTTTCTTCCTTCATGAGCGAAGCCCATTTATGCTCAATCTCCCCCATTACCGTTTCCAGCACACAGGGATCTCCGCTCTCAAATACCGATGGCAAAAGACCTTTCCCTTGATACATGGAACCTCTTCCTTCAACAGCTTGATAGACATCATAGAGGGTAATCTCCGTCAAAGGCTTCGTTATCGTAAAGCCACCCTTCGTTCCTGGTATAGATTCTGCCAAACCAGCCTGCACCAAAGTTCTCATCAGCTTTTTCAGATAAGACGGAGACATGTGCAAGCGCTGGCTGATCGCCTCTGATGTTAAAGAGGCCTGCACGGGCAGTCGTGACAGTAACAGCAGTACAGAAACTCCCTGCTCCATTCCCGATTTCATTTTCATTATGCTCACTCCCGCTTTATTATGGATAACTATTATCCACAATAGATCTCTTAGCAGAATTTGTCAATAAAAAAAGCAAAAGAAACGTTTCGTTTCTTTTGCTTGGTATGGTTAACACATCTGCTTCAGCTCTTCTATGTATTGAAGCGCTTCGTCATATTCTTCATTGGTATACTTTTGCTTGCTTTTGATTGTAAATACTTTTTCTTTCTTTTCCTCATCCTCAAGCCCGTCAAAGTATAGAATCGTGGAGACCAGCTCTAAAAACCGTGATGAACGGCTGTTTACACTGTCAATATAGCGCTTGATATCAGGCATATCAAGATCGGCGTGGTCTAAAAACGCGGAGCCCGTCTCTGTCAGCGAATAACGGTATTGAAAGTAGCCGCCCTTTTTTTCCTTTACCTCATGCAGGAATCCAAGGTTGCACAGCTCTTCAATTTGGAGCGTCAGTTCCTCCGAATACGGCCCGTAAAAATGAAAATCATATTTCTCATAGAAAGGAAACTGCATTTTCTTCGCAATATAAATCATTTTTTGCAGCTTCTTTCGCCCGATGATTTCTCCAGAATCCGAGAACACCTTCATCAGTTTTGCATGTTCTTTCAACAAATTCCCGACATCTCCTTTTTCCTTCTTTACCAATTTCTATGTCAGTCCCAGCAGCTGCCGGATTTTCATTTTCGCTTCCGGGTGTTCAGAGCCGTCATAAATCAGGTCCTTCGGATAGTACAGCTTATGGTCCGTCCGCCGCTTTCCGGAGATAGATTCCACAATAGCCGACTGTCTGGACAGCTCTTTAATTTGGCCGTTTTGCGTCAAGAGATGGATCGGCAAACGCTCCTCTTCCTCTCCTGGACGGTAAAAGTCGTATGGCAGATCTGAAGAAGAATCCACGACCAAATAATAGCTCGGATCGATTCCAGCCTCTTTGAATAATGAGGTCAGCTCAAAATAGGCCGACATCTCTTCATTCGGATTAAATTCAACGTATTGGAACAGCTGGCGGTTAATGAATCTGCGGCACAAATCGGATAAAATCGGGTCTTCTTCATCCTCCCAGGCCTGGAAGTAATACAAAATAATAGATTCATCCAGCTTCAAATAATCCTCCAGCGTCAGTTTCCCTTCAAAAATAGAATAAAAATGAACCGGAGCATGAGTGAACACATAACCTTCATCATGGAGCTGCTTCGCTCTGTGGAGAATCTTCGTTAAAATAACCTCCGCGCTTCTCGTCACTGGGTGGAAATACACCTGCCAGTACATTTGGTAGCGGCTCATGATATAGTCTTCTACAGCATGCATTCCGCTTTGTTTAATGACAATCTGATCCTCACGAGGGCGCATTACCCGGAGAATCCGCTCCATGTCAAAATGGCCGTAGCTGACGCCTGTATAGTAAGCGTCGCGCTGCAGATAATCCATGCGGTCCGCGTCAATCTGACTCGAAATCAGGCTGACCACTTGTTTGTTTTTATATGTTTTGGCAATGACTTCAGCAACATCCTGCGGGAAACGCGGGCTCACCTTTCTGAGCACCTGGTTAACCTCTGTGTCTCCCAAAATGATATCTCTTGTAAAATCTTCGTGGTCAAGATGAAAGACTTTCTCAAATGAATGCGAGAACGGCCCGTGCCCGAGATCATGAAGCAGCGCCGCGGACAAACAGAGTTCGCGCTCACTGTCATCCCATTCAGGACGGCCTTTAAAGACATCATCAACCATTCTCCTGACAATTTCGTAGACACCGAGAGAATGGTTGAACCGGCTGTGCTCAGCGCCATGGAACGTCAAATACGTCGTGCCGAGCTGCTTGATTCTGCGGAGACGCTGAAATTCGCGGGTTCCGATCAGATCCCATATCAGCTTGTCCCGTACATGAACATAGCGGTGCACCGGATCTTTAAACACTTTTTCTTCTGATAATTTTCCATTTGGATACGCCATCGTCATTCCCTCTTTTTTTTAGCCGTGTTTCTATTATATCGACTCTATTCTTTGAAAACATCCTTGAATTTGTCCGGCGATTTGTTCCATCTTTCCGAAAAACACATCATGTGAAGCAAAAAAGCCTGACCAGAGGGCCGAGGCTATGAAAAAATATGTTTTACTTTTTTAATTTCTTTTTTACTTTGTCAATCAGCTCATCCTCTGTCGGAGCTGACAGCGGGCGATTGTTCACAAAAGCAAACGATTTTTTCCGTCCGGGCCCGCAATAAGATTGACACCCTATCTCAACCTTTGCATCCGGGTCTACTTCTTTTAACCGCGGCAGCAATGTTTTGATATTAGTGGCTTGGCAATCATCACACACTCGAAATTCATTAGCCATGACGTACGCTTCCCTTCATTTCTATGTTCATCTATGTTTTAAACCTAAAATCGCTTTATCAAAAAAATCACATCGCTCTTCATTGTACAAGGATTCGACTGTTCCTGCAAGCCGCTCCAGCCTCCGTATCTCCTATTCTTTCAGCCAACTTGTATAAATATTTTCCATTCTGGACATTCTAATATCATGAAAAGAAAAATGGGAGTTGAGATAAATGACAAAACAGCGACAGGACGCTTGGTCAGAAGAAAATGATTTGCTTTTAGCCGAAACTGTGCTTCGGCATGTAAGAGAAGGCAGCACTCAGCTGAATGCCTTTGAAGAGGTCGGCGATAAATTAAATCGGACGTCCGCAGCCTGCGGATTCAGATGGAACGCGGTAGTGCGCCACCAATATGAAAAAGCGCTTCAGCTTGCAAAAAAACAGCGAAAACAGCGCATGAGAGCTCTCGGAAACGGGCAGCCTGCGAAGAAAAGACTGTTATATCAGCCTCCTGCTGTTGATCCTGAAACAATTCAAGAAACTGCAGTGCAGGAGGAGCAGGTAAAGCCTGAAACCCCGACTGCCGAAAATGAGAAGCAGGTTTTGATGTCAGGCGAGCACATGCCTTTTGTGGATGAAAGCTTTAAGGAAGAGTTAGCTAGTCTATCACACTTATTGTCTCCTCAAACGTCTGCGCCTGATATGACGATGGGTGATGTCATCAGATTCCTGCAGAATTACGAAGGCAATCATGAGCAATCCTCAGCTTTTAAAATGGAAAATGAGCGTTTAAAGAAAGAAAATCAAGAATTACAAAGCAAAATAGAACAGCTGGAAGCAGACGTTCAAAAACTTGAAAAAGATCAAAAAACGATCCAGGAAGATTATGAAACCTTGGTAAAAATCATGAATAGAGCAAGAAAACTAGTTTTATTTGAAGAAGACGAACATGCCTCTCCGTCCTTCAAAATGGACCGGAACGGAAATTTAGAAAAAATGGCGGAATAGCTTAAAAAAATCCCAAGACGATGTCATGTTTTGGGATTTTCTGTTTTTGCGGCGGCTCCGTTAGTCTTGTAAAATGAGCACAAGCTTATGCTAATCTATTAAGACACATGAGCCGCATCAGCTGTCTTTTGCTTGCGAGGCGCTCCTGAAATGACCAGAAGCCCTAACATCATCAGCACGATGCCGAGCCATGAGGAAAGAGAAAGCATTTCACCTATGAAAAACACGCCCAGCAATGAGGCGGTCAGCGGCTCAGCCAAGGACAGTGTAACTGCTGCCGAAGCCGGAACCCCGGTGAGCCCTTTTGCAAACAAAAAGTAGGCCGCGCATGTCGCAATGAACCCGATGTAAAGGCTCGTTCCCCATCCTTTTGGGGTCAGCATCCAAGAGAGATCTGACTGCCACAGTAGCGGCGTCAGCAATATGGCGCTGAGCATGAAGACAACAGCTGAGGTCGCTCTCGGCGGCTGTGTTTTCATCATTGATTTACTGATCAAGGTATAACCCGCAAAAGAAGCACCCGCTCCAATCGCCATGAGAACCCCTGACACATCAACCCGAACATTGGAGCCGTCTGAAAACAGGAGCCAGCATCCCGCCAAAGCAAATACAGTTGCAATCCACCAGGAATTTCGCGGCCGTTTTTTTAAAACGGCCCACTCTAAGCTCCCGGCAATAATAGGCGCACTGCCGATGGCAATCACTGTCCCGACCGCAATCCCTGTTTCTTTTACAGCGGTGAAAAAAAGCGGCTGATAACAGGCCATACAAATCGCTGCTAAAAACGCGGGCGTCCATGACCAATTTTTTACGTGAAGCTCACGGCTGATCCAGACCACAAGAAGCATGGCGCTGCCTCCTATCAATAATCTGACCGCTCCAAATGCCAGCGGAGTGGCGCTTTCTGGAGCCAGCGCCTGAACGGTGCCGGTAGTTCCCCAGAAAAAAGCCGCGACCAGCACAAACAAGCTGTAAACATTACCTTTCATTTGCCTCTCCCCTTTGTATGCAGATGCTGCTGTTATTTTATCGCTTTTTTTGCTGTAATTGTTTTCTGTTTATAAGAAAGATTTATCTATAGACAAGATGATAGCGAAAAAAAAGCATGCCAGCCTATCGGCTGACATGCAAGTGACGTTCATCCAAACACCTTTTCATTCCGTTCTGTCATCCGGACAAGGTTTTTCTCAAATTCCAATTCCTCGTCAATGGACAGTCCGGCTGAGTAGAGGTGGGTGCTTAACGCTTTTAATTCCGTAAGCAAAGCGAGCATTAAATCCTGTACGGAGATATCGGTATGCAGAAGCTCACTTAACGATGCCATGGTTTCCGGATGTATATCCGGGTAGATGCCTTTTTTGTCGTTCTGTTTATCCTTCAGGGCGGCTTGATAGAATCGTCTGATCAGATCCGCCCTCTCGCTGCCGCTTTTATCTGCACAGAGATAAATTTGAACGGCTGCCCCGCCGCGAAGACGTCTTTGAGAAATGCCGGCGAACTTTTTGCCGTCAATGCTGAGATCATAGCTGCCTGGACAATAGGAGCCCTCAATTTCATAGGCTTCAATCTCTGCACCATACGGCTTGAGCATCCGTTTCATCAGCTCAACCATTGCTTCGTATCCTCTGTCTATATCGATGCCCTTCTTTTGGTCCTCGAATATGAGAGAAATATTTAAAACGCCTTCATCCAAAACAACAGCCAGACCGCCGGAATTGCGTACGATGACGCGGTATCCCTCATTTTCCAGCAGGGCAATCCCGTCCTGCAAAAACGGGAGGCGTGTATCCTGAATACCGAGGACAATCGTGTCGTGGTGCACCCAAGAGCGTGCTGTCGCCGGCGACACGCCCTTTCCTACAGACGCGCACAGCGTATCATCCATAGCGAAGGATTGCTTCGCATCAAATAAAGGGCCGAGACTGGATTGGTCAATGACTCTCCATGTCGGCTGCATCAGTAAATCAATCGGTTGGTTTGCCATCTATGTAAAACCCTTTCATGTTAGGCTTATGAACGAAAACTATTATATCATTTCAGCCGTGATGATTGAAAATTGCTTTTCAGCATCGTAATGAAAATTTCTTTATTTTTTGTATTCTCCATGAGAGGAGAATGAATATAAGACAGCTTGCGCTTTAATAAGAAATCTTTAATGTGGAGAATTGAAATGTCACGGTGAATCAAATCCTTATGCAGCACGCTTCTTGATAAGACCGATAAACCCATGCCGCTGATTACCGCTTCTTTTACACCTTGATTGCTGCTGATGGTGAACATCGACTTTGGCCGCAGTCCGTTCGAGCTCAGCACATGATCGAGATATTCCCTTGTGCCGGAGCCTTTCTCCCTTGTCACCCACGCTTCATTTTGCAAATCGCTGATTGAAATATCTCTTTTTCCGGCAAGCGGATGCTGGTTCGGTGCTGCGATGCACATTTCATCCTCCATGAACGGTTCAATGTCCAGTTCGTTCTCGTCGGTATGCCCTTCAATCAGCCCGATATCAGCCTGAAGCATTCGGACACGTTCGCTTACTTCTTTTGTATTGCCAATCATGACGTCCAGATTCAGCTCAGGATACAGCTTTTGCAGCTGGGCAAGGAGCGGCGGAAGAATATACTCTCCGATTGTAAAGCTGGCGGCTATTTTCAATTCACCTTTTACATAATGATGATGCGCGTAAATTTCAGCCTTGGCCTGCTCGTAGAGAAATACCATTTGCTTTGCCCTTTGATACAGAATGTCCCCTGTCGGTGTTGTCGTAAAATGCTTCGGCGACCGATTCAGCAGTGCTGTTTGAAATTCTTTTTCAAGATTTTTGATATGCAGACTGACGCTGGGCTGGGAAATCATCAGCTTTTCTGCTGCTTTTGTGAAGTTTTTTTCTTCCACCACCGCGATAAAGGTTTTCAGCACGTCGTAATACAAAGGCCCCACCCCTGTCATGAATAAGATTTATGATGTTGATCAGTTTTCTTTATTTTACTCATATCATCTGCCCTGGTAAAGAAGGCGCAAAAAAAGCAGCCCTCTGCGAGAGAGCTGCTATCGCTTTCCTTACAGTGCTTGTGCCGCTGTAATTAATGCGAGATTGTAAACATCTTCAGCGTTACAACCTCTTGAAAGATCGTTAACAGGCATATTTAAGCCTTGCAGGATTGGTCCTACAGCTTCAAAGTTGCCTAAACGCTGAGCAATTTTGTAGCCGATGTTTCCTGCTTCCAAGCTTGGGAATACGAATACGTTCGCGTCTCCTTTGATCTCGGAGTCCGGCGCTTTTTTCTCAGCTACAGATGGAACGAACGCAGCATCAAATTGGAATTCGCCGTCAAGCGTTAATTCAGGCGCTTTTTCTTTCGCGATTTTCACAGCATCCGCTACTTTTTCTGTTTCATCAGATTTTGCTGAGCCTTTTGTAGAGAAGCTGAGCATTGCTACGCGAGGATCGATGTCGAACATTTTTGCCGTATTGGCGCTTTCGATCGCGATTTCCGCAAGATCTTGGCTGTCAGGCGCAATGTTGATCGCGCAATCGGCGAATACGTACTGCTCATCGCCGCGTGCCATGATGAAGACGCCGGAAGTCTTTTTCACGCCTTCTTTTGTTTTGATGATTTGAAGAGCCGGACGGACAGTGTCGGCAGTTGAATGAGCCGCTCCGCTCACAAGACCGGCAGCCAGGCCTTTGTACACAAGCATTGTGCCGAAGTAGTTCTCGTCTAAGAGCGCTTTTCGAGCCTGTTCTTCTGTTGCTTTGCCTTTACGGCGTTCCACGAATGCCTGTACAAGATCTTCCATGCCTTCATATGTATGAGGATCATAAATATCAACGCCGTCAAGCGTCACATTCAGTTCTTTTGCTTTTGCTTGGATCTCATTTTCATTGCCGATCACAATCGGATTCAGCACTTTATTGTCTGCAAGCTTGCTGACCGCAACTAAAATACGTTCGTCCAAGCCTTCAGGAAATACAATTTTAACGCCTTTTCCAGCTACTTTTTCTTGCACTGTTGAAAATAAATCTGCCACAATAAAACCTCCTCAAAAAGTTACAAAAACGCTTTCTTTTACTAGCATACTCTTCTTCCAGTGAAATTCAAACAGCCAACTTTTATTATAGCGCTTTCATCAAAAAATCTTATTTTTCTAACTAATTTAAGCAACTGATTCTTTCCTTATATGTTCTCTTATTTTTGAGGAGATATACGAATCGGATGTTCAAGGTTTCTCCACAGTAGAATCGGATAAACTATGATATAGTGAAGGCAATAACGAAAAGATAATAGGAGTGAAGATAAATGAGTGAACAGCAAATGACAAATGAAGCGGCAAAAACGCTGGACGGCTGGTATGCGCTTCATGATTTCCGCACAATGGACTGGACTTCTTGGAAGCTCCTGTCCAGTGATGAGCGCCAGTCTATCATTCATGAATTTACAGGATTGCTTGAAAAATGGGGAGTCGCCCAAAAAGAAGGGAAAGGCTCGCAAACCCTTTACAGCATCGTCGGCCAAAAAGCTGATTTTATGCTGATGATTCTTCGCCCTACAATGGAAGAATTAAATGAAATTGAGCTCGAATTCAACAAATCAAGACTTGCTGAGTTCACCATTCCGGCTTACTCCTACGTGTCAGTTGTTGAACTGAGCAACTATTTGGCGAGCGGCGACGGCGACCCGTATGAAAATCCGCATGTACGTGCGCGCCTTTACCCTGAACTGCCGGAATCAAAATATGTATGCTTCTATCCAATGGATAAAAGAAGATCCGGCAATGACAACTGGTACATGCTTTCTATGGAAGAACGAAGAAACTTAATGAGAAGCCACGGCTTAATCGGACGCAGCTATGCTGGCAAAGTGAAACAGATCATCACAGGTTCAGTCGGCTTTGATGATTACGAATGGGGCGTTACGCTGTTCAGTGATGATGTGCTTCAATTCAAAAAGCTTGTATACGAAATGCGTTTTGACGAAGTCAGCGCGCGCTACGGCGAATTTGGCTCGTTCTTTGTAGGCAACCGCCTTTCGCTTGATACACTTCCTCAATTCCTATATGTATAATATCTCCTCCCGCCGCAAACGGCGGGAGTTTTTCAATTCCTCTTTATCAGAATTTAAATAAAATTTGCTATTCTCTCTGTTTTTTCTTACGATGGAGATAATAATCCAATTTTTTCAAAGGGGTGCAGTTATTTGTCAAAACGAACCGCATTTATTATGGGAGCCAGTCAAGGGATTGGAAAAGCAATCGCTCTGAAGCTAGCAGACCAGCATTTTTTCATCGTCATTAATTCCCGAAACTTGGATAATATTGAACCTGTCAAAGAAGATATTTTGGCCAAGCATCCTGAAGCGAGCGTCATTGTCCTTGCGGGTGATATGTCTGACCAACAAACGAGAGCCGACGTTTTTCAAAAAATCGAATCTCAATGCGGACGGCTGGATGTTTTGATTAATAATATTCCGGGCGGCGCGCCTGACACATTTGATAACTGCAATATAGAGGATATGACGGCCACGTTCACACAAAAGACCGTTGCCTACATTGACGCTATCAAGCGTGCTGCCTCACTGATGAAACAAAACGAGTTTGGCAGAATCATCAACATTGTCGGAAATCTGTGGAAAGAACCCGGCGCCAATATGTTTACAAACAGTATGATGAATGCCGCTTTAATTAACGCCAGTAAAAATATTTCCATTCAGCTTGCTCCTCACAACATTACAGTCAACTGCCTGAATCCTGGTTTTATCGCGACAGACCGCTATCATCAATTTGTGGAGAATGTGATGAAAAAGAACAGCATATCCAAACAAGAAGCAGAAGAACAGATTGCTTCCGGGATTCCGATGAAACGGGTCGGATCAGCCGAAGAAACCGCAGCGCTCGCCGCGTTTCTCGCCTCTGAGGAGGCCTCCTATATCACAGGACAGCAAATTTCCGCTGACGGCGGCAGCATGAAAAGCATATAAAAAAATCCCGCTTTTTAGCGGGATACTTCTTGTAATGAGGAAAACGGCAGGTTCAGCTTTTGAATCCGCATGACAAATTCACGCAGATCCTCCTGCTTCGATACCATTGATATTCTGACATGCCGTTTTCCGTTGCTGCCGAAAATCTCTCCCGGTGTTACGACAACATGGGCCTGCTCCAGCAAGTAGTCAGCGAATTGGTGAGAAGACTCAAACATTTTTGGAATTTCAGCCCATACATAAAATGTTCCTCTTGGTTTTTCAATCTTCCAGCCCAGTTCTTTTTCACATAGCTCCGTAAAAAAGTCAATCCGTTCCGCATAGATGCGTTTCAAGCGATCTGTCTGGTCCTGATCTCCTGATAGCGCCGCACTGGCCGCCTGCTGCAGACCGCCAAACATGCCGACAAAGACGTGATCCTGAAATTCATTGACCGCTTGTATAATCTTTTCATTCCCCACGGCAAACGCCATTCTCCAGCCGGCCATGTTAAATGTTTTTGAAAATGAATAAAGCTCTGCGCCCACCGTTCTTGCATCCTCCGCCTGCAGGAAGCTGGCCGGTTTTTTATCAAACTCAAATGCGCCGTACGCAAAGTCATGAATCAGATGAATCTGGTGCTCTTTTGCAAATGCGGCCGCTTTTGCATAAAAAGCTGCATCCGCCACAGCTCCCGTCGGGTTATTCGGATAGTTCAAAAACATCAGTTTCGCTTTTTGTAACACAGCGGGATCTATTTTCTCAAACTCAGGCAGATAGCCGTTTTCTGCCTGCAGCGGCATTTCGTGCAGCTCTGCTCTTGCCATTGTAATACCCGAAAGATATTCAGGATAGCCTGGGTTTGGGACCAGAGCGATATCTCCCGGATTAAGCAGGCACTGTGTTAAAACATACAAGCCTGCTTTTCCTCCGCCGAAGAGCGCCACTTCTGTTTCAGGATTGATTGTCACTCCGTATTCTCTTTTATAGAAAGCGGCAATCGCTTCCTTTAGGAAGGGATAACCTCTGAATGGCCCGTACCCGTGAAAAGAAGGGTTCACAGCCGCCTCCTGCAATGCCTGCACGATATGCGGCGGAGTAGGAAGGTCAGGGTTCCCCTGTCCGAGATTAATGACTTGCGCCCCCGTTTTTTCCATTTCTTTTACCTTTTGAAAAACGAGAGAAAATTCTTGCCTTGGAAGTGTCTTGATGACGTCGGACGGTGTTATTTCCATCTGAAAGACTCCTTATAAGTGAATTTGCTCAGTTTTTTTATCCCGTTCCAAAAAAGATTTGTTCACCAGTTTCGTATGCAAAAACAAACCGCTTACCATGATGACAATCAGCCCCATGATGACAGGAGCCTCTAACACGTTGATAAGCATGGAACCAACCGAAATGCACAAGCCAATGGACGCTTCAGCCACCGAAAAAATACGCCCTTGAATCTGGTTCGCCGCGTTTTCCTGAACTTTAACCTTTGCAAGCACTTCCCCATATTCCATGGCGATGAAAAAGAGGATGGCGCTAATGACAGATACAGCGAAAATGGGCGTGAATAAAAACAGTGCCAGTGAGACGATTGATAAAATGGTAAAGTACATCAAGCCTTTATTGTTGTTAAAGCCCCATTTGCTGACAAGCGCCGCTCCGATGAAACCGCCGAAGCCGATGCAGAAGGTAAGGATAAAGTTGCCGATCTCCCCGTCACCCAAAAAGCGGCTGACAATCGGAAAATAGCTGTACACGATCCCCCAGAGCATCGCCATCGTAATCATCGTAAACATGGCGTTTAACACGAATGAATTGGTTCTGATTTCCTTCAGCCCTTCTTTAAAAGACTGAAAGGCCTCTTTTACATTTTCAGACTGAATCGGGACAAATTGCAGCTTAATTCGCCTGATAAAAAATGCCGAAACCAGGTATGTCACACCGTTAAAGGCAACAGCCATCTCTACAGACCCGGCTAACAGGAATAACCCTCCGGCGGCCGCCCCGACAATGATCGAAATGGTCGTGGCTTTAGCGAATAAGGTATTGATCGTTTTAATGTCTGATTCCAATGAAGACATGACCGCGAGACGCGCCGGATTAAAAAACACGCCACTCCCGTAAGAGACAAACAGCAGAGCAAGAAAAATCAGCGGATACTCGCCTTTTGGGAGAAAGGTGAGCCCCAAAAAGATGACGCCCCTGATGACATCTGTCCACAGCATAATTTTAATTCTGTCCAATCGGTCAACGAGCACCCCCAAAAATGGCTGAAACACCATCGGAATGCTTCTGACCGCAATGACTCCCGACGTCACCCAATAATCGTGATAATATGTAGACAAAATGAGCAGGGCCGGGAGAACACAATAGTCTCCCATAAACGAAAGCGCCTGCCCGTAAAGCAAGTATTTAGAATTTGGCTTTAACTGTTTCATACCGGCAGCACATACTTCGCAGTCAGCTTCGCATGCTGCTGGATTTGTTTAATGGAATCGGCTACATCCTGTGAATTGCTGCCTTTCAGTTCAAATGAGGCAATGGAATTGAAGGCTTCAAACAGGCTCAAATCAACAGACGTACCTGGTGCCGCAGCCGAGAAAGAAACAAGTTTCGTATCTCCCATCAGCAGCCCGTCCGGAATGTTGATGGATTCAATGATCATATCCTCCGCCGCTTCAGGAAGCTGCCCGTTTTGTTTGAAATGCTCCGGGTACAAATGACAGTCGGCAATATAGCAAGGCTCTTGTTCCAGCAATCCATCCGGAAGATCGGCGTCTTTTCCGAAACAGAGAACATCTAACAATAATTGCGCCATGTCGACGCCGAAGACCTTTTTAATATTCGGAATCATATTCCATCCGGCGAATCTGGCCGCAGACTCTATTAAACCGGCTTCTCTATTTTTCATTAACTTGATTTCTGTATGTGTCGCACAGTTTTCCAGGCCAAGCCCTTCATTTGCCTTTCTGGCCGCTTCAATAATGATCTTTTTCGCTTCATCATCCAAGATGGACGGCGTAATATGCGACGTTTCTGTAAATCCGATTTGCGGTGTTTTGTCATGAATCGCGACTGGAACATATTCTCCGTCTGCCATGATCCCTTCTATGCTGATATAGTCGGAGTATCCCTCGGTTTGATACCAGTCAGGGTATTCTCCCTGTAAAAATTCCTCCGCAATAAACGGGGCTTCAAACGTAACCGCCTTTGGCACATTAATGGATTTCAGGTAGTCATTGACTCGGTTAAACTCAGCTTCTGCTGTGTTGGTGTCCGTAATCAGCGTCACGCCGATTGAACTCGCCAAATAAGTCGGTTTTAAGATGAGCGGTGTACCGATCTCTTTCAGCGCGGCGCGGAAATCTTCAAGGGTTGTGACCCGTTTGTTTTTGATTGTTTTGACCCCGGCTTTATTAAACGCTGCCCTCATTTTATTTTTATCTCTGGCATTTTCGGCAGCTTGTACACCAGCTCCTCTTAAGCCGAGTCGTTCACAGGCTTTCGCCATCGGAGCAATGAATAATTCATTGTTTGTTGTGATGGCTTCCGCTCCAAACATTTCGGCAACCTTGACGATTTGCTCGACTACCTCTTCTTCGGGTTTGTCATGGTCCTCATGCGCCCAGTAAATGGAATCGGGATGCTCAAAATCTGCGATGCTCTGAAAATAATCTTTATCCTTTATGACCGCGACCGAGTATTTTTCAATAAGCGCCGCATGGGAAGCTGTAATGGCAAATGGCCTTGGAATAAAGCTGACCAGGTTATATTTTTCAGCAGCGCTTTGATAAAACATGTGCGGCGGGCAGCCTCCTAGATCAGCGATAACCAAAACTGTTTTCCTCTCCATATGTAAAACACTCCTTCTCTCTCTATTGTGCGGTATATCCTCCGTCTGCGGTGATGGCGCTTCCGGTCATATAGCTTGATAAATCAGAGGCTAAAAACAGCATCACGTTTGCTATTTCTTCAGGTTTTCCGAGTTTTAGCATCGGATTCACCTTCGCCTTTTCTTTCTTGATTTCTTCAAGTGTGCCTTCATTATTTTCAATAAAGGATTTCTCATTTAACGGCGTATCGATAATTCCCGGACATACACAGTTAACGCGGATTTGATGTTTGGCGTAATCAACAGCCATTGACCTTGTCAGCTGCAACACGCCGCCTTTGCTAGCGTTATATGCCGGGATATCAGGCCATGCCACGACTCCGCCGACAGAGCACGTATTAATGATATTGCCCTTGCCGGCAGCCAGCATATGCTTGAGTGCGTGCTTGCTCATTAAAAACATGCCCGTCAGATTGACTTGGAGCACCTTATTCCAATCGCTCAACTCCATCTCATGAATAGGCGCGACGATTTCGATTCCCGCATTATTAATTAAAATGTCTAATCCTCCGAATGTATCGATTGCCGATTGAACAGCATGCTGGCAGGCCGCTTCGTCCGTGATGTCTGTTTGCACAAAGTGCAGCCGGTCATGATTTTCTTGCTGGACCATCGCTTCTCCCTGTGCTGCATCAATATCTGCCACAACCACATTTGCCTGCTGGTTCAAAAAAGCTTGAACCGCGGCATAGCCGATGCCTGATGCGCCTCCTGTTATGAGGACGGTTTTATCGATGAGGTTCATTATGATTCATCCGCCTTTATCTTTTTCGTCTTTGATCTGTTATAGCGCGGCGGAAAGAAGATGTTAATGGATTGAGATTCTTTTTCAGAACGGTTGATGGCCCCATGGTCTTCACGAGGTTCGCAGAAATAGGCGGTGCCGAATGTCATATCCACTGTGCAGCCTTCAACGGTCATATCATATCCGCCGCCGATGCAGATGCCGATTTGTTCATTGCGATGTTTATGGAAAGGCATTTCGCCGCCGTTTCCAGGAATCTTGGCCAGCATAATTTCTATCCAATCCTCAACAAAGAACGTGACTTCCATTCCGGGCATTAAATCTCTTGTTTTAAAAATATTCAAAAAATAATCTTCAGGACTTGTATATGTTTCATCAGCTTTATTCCGTTTAATATCAATGGCAATGACTTCTTGGTCTGTTTCATTTCTCGCTCCATGTGGTACATGCGGCGGCGCGATATATGCCGATTCTAAGGCTGTCATTTTTTTTGTGACGTCTCCGACAGTCATGGATAGCTCGCCTGAAACGACCATGCCGATTTGGACTTCCTGATGCTGATGCGGTTCAACATTAGTATGCGGCGGAACGTAAGACATTAGCACTTCAGTATCGCCGCGGACGGTGGAATACTGTCTCACTCCGTTCTCCCACTCTATTAATTTTGGTGTCGGGAAATAAATCTCCTTCAAATCTTGTTCAGTTTTCATACTCAACGTCTCCTTTTCCGAATAATGACCAGCTCATAGGAATGCTTTTAAACGTCTTAACAAATTTGAGCCCGTATTTTTGCCTTGCCAGTTCATTGGTTAAAGCAATGTCTGAAAGACCTTCTTTTACTTTTTTTGCTGCGGCGCTGGTTGAATTGACCAGCTCAAACCTAACGTCTTTGCGGGTAAAATATTTTATTAAATTGATAGGTGATGGATGTGAAACAATAACAGATGTGTCAAGCATGTCGTCGCTGAATGTGAAATCAGGACGGACTGCCAGGCCGTACATCGGTGTATCGCACCTGAAGATTTGCAAAAGCTGCAAATCCGGCCTCATGTAGAAATGCTTAATGCCGTCGTAAGCATGTGGAACGATGGTGTATTCCAGCGGGCTTTGAAGAGTCCTTTCGATGCATGATTCAAATGTATCATGTAAAGATAATTTACTGTTTAGCCCCTGGAGAAGAGTAAAATTGGAGATGAAATGTTTTGCTGCGTACTCACTGCTTGTCCCTTCTGGGCCGAGCGTGTTGACTGTAATCAGTTTTGATATTGAATAAGCTTTGTTTTTTGTCTGAATGCTATTATCCAATATAATCATGAGCACCAACCAATCTTTTAAATTTTAAGTAAATTTTATCCAGCGGAGATAAGACTGTCAACATTATTTGGAAATATTGATAAATATCCCTATACAAACGAAAAAACCCTAAAAATAGGGTTTTATACATCGCTTATTTATAGGAATTTAGAAGCTTTGTTTATTGATATAATGAATGATCCGCTTTCTGATCATGAATGCCGTACTTTCTGTAGGCAAAAATACTGAGTCCCAATCCCAGTACTGTTATGCCTGCACATATGAACCCGACAGCTGTATAACCATATCCCACGTATACCGGTCCCATCAAAGCAGAACCCAACGTCACGGCAAGATTCGAGGCGAGGCTGTAAAACGCCATAATTTTCCCGCGATGACGCTCTGAGCAATCACTCAAAATGGTGCTGAGCAGCGTCACCGTCAAGCTCTGCATTAATCCCCAGATGAATAGACTGATGATGAGCAGAGGCATTGATGCAGGCGCATACGCGATACAAGCCAGCAGAACGCTGATGACCGCCAGCGCAATGACCAGAGAGCGCATTTTTCCAATACGGTCAGCAATCTTACCAGTAATGACGCTCATGGAAAATCCGATGCCATAAATCATGATAAATAAGCCGGCAGCCGTATTGCCTCCAGCAAAAACGTCCTGAAGGTAAGAGCCTAAAAACGAATACATACCGTAAAAGCCAATCATATTGCAAAAGGTGATTATGATATAAACGGGAACACGCGGCACTTTAAGCGCGTCTCGAAATGTCCCCGCCGGCTCCTCTTTTTCCTCCAGGCTGTTGTTTTTATTATCGTTATGGCGGCGCATTTCAAATAGGATGAGCAAAACAACAAGCGCACCCATCAAGGCGAAAATCCAGAACGTCCATCTCCAATGTAAGACGCCGCCTATAAATGATCCGATCGGCACACCGAAAATCAGTGCAAGCGACCAGCTTGATACGATCAGTCCCATCACTTTGCCTCGATATGTATACGGGACACGATCCCCGACAACTGCGTAAGCGGTTGGGACAAATGCACCTGCTGCCAATCCTGAAAGCGCCCGGCCTAAAAAGAAGAAAAAGATATTTTGCGCCAAAGCGCATATCACTGTTCCTATAATAAAGATCACAAGTCCCAACATTAAACTCAGTTCTCTCGAGTATTTATCCCCTAAAGGAACCAGCAGCGGGGCACCGATAAAAATCATAATCCCATATATACTGATAGATAGCGCAAGCACGCTGACATCTGAGTTGAAGGCATCTGCTAAATCAGGCAGCAGCGGTGAAATGACAAGCTCTTCAGATCCAGCAGCAAATACGGCCATTGTTAAAGCCAACGCAAGAAATAGCGGAAAATGATGTTTTGATTTGCTGTGATTGTTTTGTTTACTCTTCATTCTCCCTTAACACCTCTTCCGGAATCTTTTAAATATAAAGTTGAATTATAGTTTAGCATCCTTTATTTACAATTTACAATTCAAACGAAAATGAATTTCTTTTAATTATTTACATTCGAATATGAATAAGGGATTTATTGTTTCAATTTTAAAATAAAATCAAAACATATCCTGGGATATGCTATAGTAATAGGATCATTTGTTAAGGTGGGTCATGTGATGAATCAAGGTTATTCAACAGTCGCGCGTTTCAAGCTCGGCATGGTATTCATTCTCGGCACGCTGGCGTCATTCGGGCCGCTGTCGCTTGATATGTATCTGCCTGCTCTTCCCCAAGTCGCTGCCGACCTGCATACGACCGCGTCACTCGCACAGCTGAGCTTAACGTTCTGCCTGCTCGGGCTTGCGCTCGGACAAATTATCGTCGGACCGCTCAGTGATATGAAAGGGCGCCGGAAACCGCTGATCATATCAATGGTGCTTTATACACTCTCTTCCTTATTATGCGCGTTCAGCCCTTCTGTCGCGTTTCTAATTATCATGAGGTTTATCCAGGGCTTTACCGGAGCGGCGGGGATTGTCATCGCCCGCGCCACTGCCCGCGATATGTACTCAGGCAAAGACCTGACCGCTTTTTTCTCATTGCTCATGCTCGTAAACGGAGCGGCGCCAATTTTAGCCCCGATTACGGGAGGATTCATCCTTCAATTTACTGACTGGTCAACCGTGTTTATCGTGCTGGCCGGGATCGGGTGTCTTATTTTTGTCGCGGTTCTTACCGCATTGCCTGAATCACTGCCTCCTGAAAAACGGACAAAGGGCGGACTCCGGGAGACGCTGACCACATTTCGGCACTTGCTTGCCGACCGGGCGTTTATGGGTTTTGCTTTCAGCCAGGCCTTTATCATGACCGGCATGTTTGCTTATATTTCCGGTTCGCCATTTGTCCTGCAAAACATATACGGTGTGTCGGCCCAGATGTTCAGCATGCTGTTTGCCATCAACGGGGCGGGCATTATTGCGGCTACACAGATGACGGGGCGGCTGGCCAAAAATGTTAATGAGCGCAAGCTGTTCATCTCTGGTCTATTGATCTCCATCATCGGAAGCGCCGCACTTCTTTTGTCGCTCACTTTTGACCTCGGGCTGTTCGCTGTCTGCGCATCTTTATTTATTATCGTCTCCAGTGTCGGTATCGTCACAACGACAGGTTTTACGCTGGCGATGCAAAAGCAGGAAAAAGGGGCGGGCAGCGCCGCGGCGCTCCTTGGGCTTCTGCCCTTTATCGGAGGGGCCATTGCCGCTCCGCTCGTCGGTGTTGCCGGGGAAGAAAGCGCGTGGCCGATGGCGCTGAGTATATTTGGCTTTGATGTGCTCGCGATATTGTCCTATGTGTTTCTTGTCAGACGTAACGCATAAAAAGCTCTCCGGCCTCCCGGAGAGCTTTTTCTATTGCGCTTCTGTTTGCTCTTTTTTCAGCGGTTCTTTTTGTAAACGTTTCTTGATGCTCAGATGATAGTACGCATAGCAGAAAATAATGAGTGGTACACCGCAGTACAAGCCGATTCTTTGATCTGGGATGAAAATAAGGCTTATCAATATGCATCCGTATAATACAAACCCAAGAATCGGCACCAACGGATAAAGAGGTGTTCTGAATTCCAGATCGTTCACGTTCCCGCCTTCAGCGAGGAACCGCCTGCGAAAGAAAAATTGCGAGGCGCAAATGGACATCCACGCGACAACTGTCACCATCCCTGAGATTTATATACACCATAAATACACGGTTTCTGCAGCCATGACACTAGTCAGCAGCGAACAGCCGGAAATCCCAATCGTAATCAGCAGGGCATTAATCGGCACCCCTTTTTTGGTCAGTCTGGTTAAAAAAGCCGGACCCATTTTGTTTGTTGAAAGCGACCACATCATGCGCGAGGCTGCATATAAACCAGAATTGGCAACAGATAAAATCGCCGTTAATATGACAAAGTTCATCATATCAGCCGCAAACGGGATGCCGATTTGATCAAGCACCGCTACAAACGGACTTTCAATCACCCCCGCTGTTTCGTACGGAAGAATGGCGACCAAGACGAACATGGCCAGCACAAAGAAAAACAGCGTTCGCCAGATGACATTTCGAATGGACTTCGGCAGTGTCTTTTCCGGACTTTCACTCTCCCCTGCCGCAATTCCGACCAGCTCCGTCCCCTGAAATGAGAAATTGACCATAACCAGCGTAAACATAACAGCCAGCACACCATTTGGAAACAGTCCTTTATCGGTCATGAAATGAGATAAAAAAGGCGTTTCCTGGCCGCCTTTAAAATCAATCAAGCCAAACACAGCGCACCCGCCGATCACGATAAATAATATGATCGCTGTCACTTTGATGCTCGAAAACCAAAATTCCATTTCCGCAAGGCTTCTGACTGACAGTACATTAATTAAAAAGATGATGATACCGAAAACGAGGCACCATATCCAGATTGGCACGGAGGGCAGCCATCTTTGCATCAAAATACCCGCTGACGTTAGCTCCAAGCCGACTGTATTCGCCCAACTGAACCAATACAGCCAGCCGATCATAAAACCTGTCGACGGCCCCAAAAACTTTGCAGCATAAGCTTGAAACGATCCGGCGACCGGCATGGCAACAGCCAGCTCCCCTAAACAAAGCATGACTAGATACATTAAAAACCCGCCAATCATATAGGCAACAATCGCTCCGAGCGGCCCCGCCTGGCTGATCGTAAAGCCGGAACCTAAAAACAGCCCGGTGCCGATGACGCCGCCCAAGGCAATCATAAACAAATGCCGGCTTTTCATACTGCGCTGCAATTCATTTTTATGATCCTGCATCATCCTTCTCCCTTCGGCTCTTTTGTGCTGATATTCATCCGATAGCTTTGCAAAAGGTGAACAGTGGTCTGCTGTATCAGATCAGGCAATATATGAAATGTGTACGGCTTGTATACTCTTTCAGTCCATTTATGTCCATCTTTGCCGTATACCCCCATGTTAATGGAAGGAATGTTCAGTTTCCGTATGTCTTTGAACGGAATGGTTCCAATCATCTCCCACCCCGGGAAGTTTCTGATAAAGGAATCAATTTCGTCATCGGTTTCGTGCAGCGACAAAAAGCTGCCGTCTGCCAAGTAAGGGAAAAACTTTTTGAAAACAAAGGTTTCACCTGTCGTTTTGGCGGTTTTGTCCACCGCTTCTTTGATCACATGCTGCAATAGCTGGTCTCTTGTGCTTTCTTCTTTTAAATAGTTATGCGGTAAATAAGGAGGAGCATAAAACAGAATGACTTTTGCGCCCTGATCGGGATCAAGTTTTTGGAGTTCTTCAATTGCATGAAAACATCTCATGCGCAGTTCAAGATGCTCATTGGCTTTGAATGCTTGCTCTATACACTGCTCAGGATCGATACCGCGGCTTCTTAGCTTTTCCATGTACTGATCCAGACTGAAGACTTGAATATCCCAAGACAAATGTCTCTTTGGAAGATTTGTTCGCTTTAGATATTCTTCATAATAATCAGATAATTTTTGTTTTGTGATCCGGCACGCCTCCTCAGCGACTTGGGTAAGCTGGTCCATGACTTCCTTTGCTGTTTTTTCATATATAAAATAATTGAAATACAAATAGCTGCTGACGGCGGTTTGGACGTTATAGGATTCCTTGTTATCACGCTGGTACAAGCAGGATGGGGGCAGAACCAATTCGCCTTCAATCTTTTCTGCTAAATGAATATTGTTGTGGATGCGGCTTGTGATTTCAGAAGAAATGAGATTTGGATCGATGCCAGCAAGCGTATCTCCGACATGCACTTCCCGGCCTGATATATAAAAGCAAGGCAGCAGCTTTCCCGCGGCTCCGGTGTAAATATATCTTGTTGAATCACCATCGTATAGCGGCGTAATGAAATCGGTATTAATAGCAGCCAGATACTGAATCTGTTTCTCCTTTTTTAATCGGTTGAGCTCAGAAATACTGGCGAGAATACCGGCATGCTGACTTTCTTCATCCGGATTTGCCATAAATAATAGATTTCCCGGCAATGCTTCGCGGTTCTCTGAAAAGTGCAGGAGATTGGACAAATGCACCGCGATGCCGCTTTGCATGTCGACAGAGCCTCTGCCGAACATCCACTCACCCGACTTGGCGTCCCGCTGAACGTCTTCATCAAAAGCATAGCTGGAGAAATACTCAGCCAATTTTTCAGAATCAAAAGCGATATCCTTTAGCGGTCCAAAATCTTCAATTCCCACTGTATCCAAGTGGGCGTGATAAATGACGGTATTCCGGCTTTCCCCGCTGCCTTTCACAAACGCAAACATATTTTTCCGGTTGTACGGGTCGTTAGGAATAGCCTGCTCCCAAACATGGCAAGGATGTTCCTGAAAATAAGGATAGCTCATGATGACTTCTTTGATAAAATCAGCTTTCGTCCCTTCCCCGATGGTGCCATTCACACTGCTGAGGCTGACCAGAGACTTTGTCAGTGCCTCGATCCGTTCAGCCGGCATCATGTGACTGATTTTTGTATAGAGCATACATCATCCCCCTCATCCCAAAATGTAAATAGTGCGATCTAAACACAATCGCACTATTTCCGTTTTCTCAATTAATACGCTTCGGATGTTGTTTTCGCCTGCATATGAAGAATTAAATAATCCGGACCTCCTGCTTTTGAGTCTGTTCCAGACATATTAAATCCGCCGAATGGCTGATAGCCGACAATAGCTCCGGTACAGCCTCTGTTAAAGTATAAGTTTCCGACATGAAAATCCTCGCGAGCCCGCTCAATGTGCGTACGGTTTTTTGTCAGCAGAGCGCCTGTCAGTCCGTAGTCTGTGTTATTTGCAATCTCAAGCATATGGTCGAAATCACGCGCTTTGCAGATGGCAGCAACCGGCCCGAAGATTTCTTCCTGCATGAGGCGTGCATGTTCATCAACATCTGCAAAGATCGTCGGCTGGATAAAGTAGCCTTTAGAATCATCACCTTCTCCGCCGGTCAAAAGCTTGCCTTCAGACTTGCCGATTTCAATATAGCGCATGACCTTATTATAGGATGCTTCATGAATGACAGGTCCCATATACGTATCAGGATCTTCCGGACTTCCGACTGTCAGCGTTTTGGTCAGCGCAACTGCTTTTTCTACGACTTCATCATAGACATCCTGATGAATCACTGCACGGGAGCCCGCTGAACATTTTTGCCCTGAGTACCCGAATGCGGAGTAAACGATAGAAGAGGCAGCAAGATCCAAATCAGCATCTTTGTCGACAAGCACTGTATCTTTTCCGCCCATTTCAGCAATCACGCGTTTCAGCCATTTTTGGCCCGGCTGCACTTTTGCGGCACGCTCATAAATCCGGCAGCCGACTGCACGGGAGCCTGTAAATGATACAAATCTTGTTTTAGGGTGTTCAACTAAGAAATCGCCAATTTCGGCTCCGTCTCCCGGAATGTAATTGAGAACGCCGTTTGGCAAACCCGCTTCCTCCATCACCTCGACAAATTTAGCGGCCACGACTGGCGCAGCATCTGCCGGTTTCAGCAGAATTGTATTCCCCGTAACAATCGCAGCCGCAGCCGTTCCTGCCATAATGGCGAGCGGGAAATTAAATGGCGAAATGACAATGCCGACGCCAAGCGCTTCATAATGATATTGATTATGCTCGCCTGCCCGGCTCTTTACCGGAGCCCCGTCCTTCAGCTTTACGATTTGGCGCGCATAGTATTCCAAAAAGTCTATTGCTTCCGCTGTGTCAGCATCCGCTTCCTTCCAAGGTTTTCCCGCTTCCTTTACGAGATAGCTTGAAAATTCATGCTTTCTTTTGCGTAAAATAGCCGCAGCTTTAAATAGGATATTCGCGCGATGCTCCGGTCTTTGTTTTTTCCACGATTCAAATGCCTGTAACGCCGATTGCATCGCTTTTTCAGCAAGCTCTTGATTAGCCGTTGAGGCGTAGCCGATCACTTCTTCTTTATTGGCCGGATTAACCGAAATAATTTTGCGATCCGTTTCGATCTTTTCTCCATTAATGACAAGCGGATAATGCTTGCCGAGCTGAGTATTTACAAAGGCCAATGATTCTTGAAAGGCTGTTTTATGCTTCACTTCCTTAAAATCAGTAAATGGTTCATGCTCATATGAAACGGTCATATGTAGTCCCCCTCGTTATGTAATATGTCTTCTCATAAAGATAAAAGCAAGATTCGTACCAGTGCTTCGCCTTTTCACAAAAAAACTTGCAGAATCGCAGAGAAATTTGTCAGAAATCTAAACATATTGCCTTCTGTGAATAGAAAGTGCAAAATCACTTTGCGATTTTCATCCATACACAAACAAAAAAAGCAAAATGTTTTTGCAGGAGAAAGGAGGGATTATCCCCCTAAACCCACCCGCGGAATTGAGACGCCTCTGCAGACTTTCTGATGCCCGTCATGTAAGCCGCCAAGCGCATATCGACTTTGTGTGTGGCCGCAGTCTGATAAATCGTTTCAAATGAATTGACCATCACGTTTCTCAGCTTTTCCGCAACCTCTTCTTCTGCCCAATAATACCCTTGGTTGTTTTGAACCCATTCAAAATAAGAAACCGTTACGCCGCCTGCACTCGCCAGTATATCGGGCACCAAGAGTACCCCTTTTTCATTCAAAATCTTTGTCGCGTCGATAGTCGTCGGCCCGTTAGCCGCTTCGACCACAATTGAGGCCTTAATGTTATGGGCATTTTTGGCTGTGATTTGATTTGAAATAGCCGCAGGCACTAAAATATCGCAGTCTTGTTCGAGCAGTTCTTCATTTGTAATGACATCTGTAAATAAATTGGTGACCATTCCGAAACTGTCCCGCTTATCGAGCAAATAAGGAATATCGAGGCCATCCGGGTTGTAAAGACCGCCGTGGGCATCCGAAATACCGATAACCTTGGCGCCGGCATCATGCATAAATTTAGCCAGAAAACTGCCGGCGTTCCCAAAGCCCTGTATGACGATGCGCGCGTTTTGCAGCTTGATTCCTTTTTTCTTAACGGCTTCTTCTATACAAATGGTTACGCCTTGTGCTGTTGCTGTTTCCCGGCCCTGTGATCCGCCTAAAACGAGCGGTTTTCCTGTGATAAAACCCGGAGAATCGAATTCCCGAAGCCGGCTGTATTCATCCATCATCCACGCCATAATTTGCGAATTGGTGTACACATCGGGAGCGGGAATATCCTTTGTGGGGCCGACTAACTGGCTGATGGCGCGGACATACCCCCGGCTCAGCCGTTCCAATTCTCCAAATGACATTGTCCGCGGATCACAAATAATGCCACCCTTTCCGCCGCCGTATGGCAAATTCGTGATGCCGCATTTGAGCGTCATCCAAATCGATAATGCCTTTACTTCCTCTTCATTCACTTCGGGATGAAAACGCACGCCCCCTTTTGTCGGGCCGACAGCGTCATTGTGCTGTGAACGATAGCCTGTAAACACTTTCACACTGCCGTTATCCATTTTCACCGGAATTCGTACAGTGAGCATTCTCATTGGCTCTTTCATTAATTCATACATTCCGCTCGGATAGCCCAGTTTCCGCAGGGCTTCCTTTATGATCGCTTGCGTAGACAGAAATAAATTGAGAGCTTCTTTTTCTTCATCCTTTGTGATTTGTTTTTCTGACATGTTTTTCACCTCATCATTATTTTATCTTCAGGAAAATGTAAGCGCTTTTAAAAAACTGAAATAGATCAATTCCTTTCTTCACTGGGTTCACCCTTATCTACATGCAAGATTCGTACCAGTTTTTAAAACATACAAAAAAGAGGCTGATACCACATCAGCCCCTGATCATTTCTATTCCTATTAACGAGGGTCAATCACCAGCTGCGTTTCAGCATTTAAACTGCCGATTCCCAAACCGTTTACTACATCGCCTTTAATCGTGTAAGTGCCTGCGCGCGGAAGCGTTTTGCGCACCATCACGAGGTCAAATTCGGTTGCGCCTAACAAATCAAGCGTAAGCGGGAGTCTGACCGTTTTTCCATCGTTTAAAATCTGTGTTTCTTTCAGTGTTCTTCCATTTACAGAATCTCTTGTTGTCGCGTGGAATCCGTCAGGAAATTGAAACTCTACTGCTCCCAGAGAAAGCACTGCGTTTGGTTTATAAGTCACTTCAATATCTGAAGTTGTCCATTCTTTTGTACTGTTTATCGTTTTTGCCTCAATTGTTGCAGACTGCGCATGAGCTTGGCCTGAAGGAAGCAAGATTGATAGCAAGACAGCTGAACTGATGAAAAATGAAGATACGAATGAAGTTCTTTTTAACATGACAATTTCCCCCTCAAATCACTGTTGAATTTGGCCAGAGCGTCCTCTGCAGAAAAAGCATTTAACCCGTAATTCGCGAATTACCAATTCTTTTTCTTAAAAATTAATCTATCACCAATTTCCATGGAAGTAAATGCTTTTTTAGGAATATTAACACTTAAATGAAAATAATAAATTCATCCCATTTTCACAAGATTCTAATAGACTGTTTTTATCTTTTGTCCCGATAACAAAACAGGACAAAAAAAGTCGAAGATGCCTGATGATCTTCGATGGATAGCTGCTCTATGATCTATTTAAATTCGGTATTCCAGTTAAAACCGATTGTCTCATCATTCCATGGGATTCTTTTTTCATCGGGCTGATCAGGGTTATACGAGGTTGTTGTAAAATAGATAATTGTTAGCGGCGTCTCGCCCAGCACTCTGTATCCGTGAGCGACGCCTTTTGGAATCAACAACAGCATCGGGTTGTCTTCTCCCATATAATAGACATCGGTTTCTCCTTTTGTTTCTGAATCCTCCCGCAGGTCGTAAAGGACAACCTGAGCGTGGCCGGTCGGGAAGAACCAGAGATCGTCCTGCTTCTCGTGATAATGAAACGCTTTAATCACACCCGGATAGCTTTTGGACCAAGACGCCTGCCCAAAATGCTCAAGGAGGTTCTCATCATCGCGAACCAGTTCAGCAAAAAAACCTCTGTCATCACAATGCTTTGTCAGTTTCTTAACCTTGACTCCTTCAATCACAAGCACTGCTCCTTTCCTGCAAATATTCCCGTAAAGCATCCCGCCAATGACGCGGTCGTATGCCGGCTTCTTCAATAGCCCTGTGGCTCAGCACAGAGTAAGCCGGCCGGGGTGTCGAATTCCCATATTCTTCTGTCGTTACAGGTGTAATCGTTGTGTTCAGCCCGCTTTCTTCCATAATAGCCTTTGCAAACTCATACCAGCTGCATATGCCTGAATTGCTGACATGGTAGATGCCCGGCGGATGGCTGAACAGCTTGATGACCGCTTCCGCCAAATCCTTCGTATAGGTCGGCGAGCCGATTTGATCGTTCACAACCCGCAGCTCTTGTTTTGTTTCAGCGAGCTTCAGCATCGTATGAACAAAATTGCTGCCGCTTTGTCCGTACACCCACGATGTTCTGATGATCGTGCTGTCTGTTCTTGCTAACTGGATCAGCTCTTCTCCGAGTTTTTTACTTTTGCCGTAGATGGTGTTCGGGTCGAGGTGGTCGTCTTCCCTGTATGGCTGGTTCCCCTTCCCGTCAAACACATAATCCGTGCTGATATGAACATATTGCGCTCCGATGCGGGATGACTCCAGCGCTGTGTAGTAAGCGCCAATACCGTTGATCAAGTATGCTTTATCCAGCTCCGTCTCGCATTTGTCAACGGACGTAAACGCGGCGGTATTGACCACGATATCCGGCTGATAATGCCCGAACGAATGCCGTACAGAACGCTGATCGGCGATGTTCATCATCTGCTTTGTTAACGCAATGACCTCATATCCGGCTTGCTTCAGCTGCCGGCACAGCTCCAAGCCAAGCTGTCCGCTCGCACCGGTCACCAATACCTTTGTCAATCGGATCACCTTCTCATCGGTCATTGTCTGTATACCAGCGAATCGTGCGCGCAATGCCTTCTTCAAACGGCACTTCCTGCCGCCAGCCAAGCTCATTTTTCAGCTTTGACGCATTGATCGCGTAGCGCCGGTCATGCCCTTTTCGGTCTTCCACGTGAGCAAACAATTCCTCACAGCCCAAATGTTTCATGATGATACTCGCCAGCTCTTTATTCGTGCGTTCATTTCCGCCACCGATATTATACACCTCACCGTTTGTTCCTTTTTCTAAAATCAGCTTGATGGCGCGGCAATGGTCCTCTGCAAAAAGCCAGTCTCTGATCTGAAGCCCGTCGCCGTAAAGCGGAACCGGCAGACCTTGTTTTGCATGGCGGATAATCGTTGGAATCATTTTTTCACTATGCTGATATGGGCCGTAATTGTTGCTGCAGCGTGTTATAATAGCCGGCAGCTTGTGTGTTTTCACATACGATAGCACAAGTAGGTCAGAGCTCGCTTTGCTCGCGGAATAAGGGTTGTTGGGAGAAAGCGGCGTTGTTTCCGTAAATGCGGGATCATTCGCTTCTAAATCCCCGTACACCTCGTCTGTTGAAATATGAATCAGCTTTTTGGCTTTTCCTTGTAAGACTGCCTCCGCCAGACGGTATGTGCCCATGACATTCGTTGTGATAAACGGCTCCGCTTGGGAGATGCTTCTGTCTACATGCGATTCCGCGGCGAAATGAATCACGGCGTCATAGGTCTCGTCAAACGCCCGGTCAATATCCTCCTGAATGCTGATATCCCCTTTTACAAACCGAAACCGGCTGTTTCCCTTTAGTTTTTCGATTTCCTGCGGGTGGCTGGCATACGTTAATTTATCTAAAACGGTAATGCGCGCATCCGTTTCCTTCAGCATGAGCTTTGTAAACGTGAGCCCTATGAATCCGGCCCCGCCTGTAATGAGATATGATTTTGCCATAACTATTCGTCCTGTCCTTTCTGTAAAGCCTGATGTACCAGGCGGGAGGCGAGATAAAGCGATTCGTGTGTTCCTGCATCGACCCACCAGCCCGATAACACATCATACGTCAGCTTGCTGTTTTCAATGTATAAATTATTTACATCAGTGATTTCCAGCTCGCCGCGCTTTGATGGTGATATTTGTTCAATATACGAAAACACTTCTGCATCATACATGTAAATGCCAGTTACACAAAGGTTGGTCGGCGGATTTGCAGGCTTTTCAATAATGGATCGAATTTGTTTGTTTTTCTCATCTATCTCAGCAATCCCAAAACGTTCTGGATCATCCACTTCTTTCAGAAGCACCTTCGCCCCTTTTCCCTGCTGTTGAAATCGCTCCGTATAAGGCTTTAATGAATCTTCAAAAATATTATCACCTAATAATAAAATGAAAGGCTTCTTTCCGGTAAAGCGTTTTGCATACGATAACCCATCTGAAATTCCAGATGCGGCGGGCTGCACTTGATAAGTGACGGAGACGCCTAGCTCCTCCCCGCTTCCAAGTAGCTTATAAAACTGAGGCATGTGCTCTTTTTGGCTGATAAGTAAAATCTCTTTAATTCCGGCTTCCTCGAGCTTCATTATCGACCAGTAAATCATCGGATAAGGGCCTACAGGAAGCAAATGCTTGTTGACGGCTTTGGTTAAGGGCCTAAGGCGTGAGCCGTTTCCTCCGGCTAAAATGACACCTTTCACATTAACACTTCCTTACATGCATTTTTATATCTTATCATCAAGCAAATCATAATGGATGGGTGATACCCGGTTCATTCCTTTTCCATTTACGAGCGGCAGGCCGATTCACTCTGCAGCTGAGACATCAGGGCGCTCGCCTGCTTTTTGATAGAGGACTGAGACCAAGTGATAGTCTTCCGGCCGCCGTTTTGTCGGCTTGAAAATTTGAAATTTAACGAATTTAATGATATTGCACCCGCTTCCGACGCGGCATCAATCCCGTGCAAAGGCCTAATCCCTTTTACCGTCATGATTAATACCTGTCGTCTCGAAACTATTAAAAACGGGAGCGTGCTTGCCGACAGTTTTGTTCGCGATCTGAAAACCCGCCATTATTTCGCCTTCTTGCCCGGCCAAATGTGGTAATTATAATACGATTGAACAGCGGTAAATCCCATTCTTTCATATAGGCGGATCGCTCTTACGTTATGAAGCTGCGTCCCCGCTGTTACCGTTTTATGCTTCAATGTCTCCGGTTGTTCTATGAGATGCGCCAATAAATGAAACGCGACACGCTTGCCTTCATACCCCGGCTTCACAGCCATCAAATCAAGCACATACTCATCACCTTTTGATAAACCTTGCAGGTAGCCGATCATCTCTCCATTATATTTAGCAGCAATATTGATATCTGCTCTCCCCGACAGATTGTTTCGTGTCCACTCTTGAAAGATTTTGTTCGCCGCCTCACGGCTAAGAAAAGGATCGTGAAAATATCTGCTTTTCGCAAATGCGTCGCTGGCTAACTGGCAAATCTCTTCGGTGTCTCCAGGTTCAGGCTGAACCAGTTCAAAAAATGGCGGCGTTTTTTCATATGGAGACGGAGTGTTCACCAGTTTAAGCAAACTGCCGACAAAATAAGAGGACGGCTGCTGCTGAATGACATGTACTGCTCCAATATCCTCTGCCGGTACACGCACAAACACAAAATCTGTTTCATCCATTTGCCGAACAGAATACAGGGCCTGAAACAGCTGTTTTAGCTGCCCTGTGCTGTTGGCCGCGAGAAGCTTTACGTTCATGACTTTTTTCTGAAGCATTTTGCTTTCCCAAAGGGCGTCTTCATACAGCATCACGCCTTGAAGCTGACTGTTTTCAAACAGCCCGAGCGAAAATTGATACGATCCGTCAAGCGTCATCTGTTTGCTTTGGAGAAATTCCATGATTGCCTCTTGGGAAACATTCTCTTTTATCGTATACACCTAACCAGCCCCTTTTGCGGTGTCCCGCACGGCCTCAATCACGCCGTTGACATCTTCGTCAGACATTGATGGATACAGCGGGAGTGACAGGGTGCGTTTGTAATTATTCATGGCGCGCGGGTAGTCTGTTTCCTTAAACCCAAATTGCTTTTGATCATACGGATGAATATGCACTGGGATAACATGAACACTGTGTGCCGATATTGTATTCATCCTTTAAAGCCGTAAACATCTCATTCCGAGTGACACCGGCCTGCTTTCCATTGGCTTGCAGGACATATACATGCCAGGCATGCCGGCCTTCATTATGAACAGACGGCGTGATCAGCTCTGACAAACGCGGCCATGTTATTCAGAATGATTCCGCCTGTAATCAACCCCTGTTTTCGCTTCCAGTGCCGAAAACAAGGCGAATGTCGACTCAGTAACCGGGTAATTGGAAGCCGTAAATGACTGACGCGCCGCTTCTGCCCTCTGATACATGGCGGGATTTCGAAGAACCTCAATCAGGGTATGCGCTAATTCCTCCGGCTTTTCAAATATAAAATCGCCAAGAGACTCGTAATACGGGTACGTGCGGTTTCCGGTCGATTTTCCGATTAGTGCGGGTTTTTGAAACAGCATGGCCTCAAGACCCACCGTTGAGGTTTGCGTTACAGCGGCGTCTGCATACGCCAGGATATCGTACAAATCCATCTCTTTTTTGATGATTCTGCATGCTTTATGTTTTTTTGCCGCCGCATGATATATATCCAGCTTGTTTTTTCCGATTTCCCAAGGGTGAGGTTTAATGATAATTTGCAGCTGTTTTTGCGTGGAAAGCTCATCTAACACACTTGAATAAAATTCTTCCGAGAAGGGCTGTGTCGCGATCAAAACGATTTTTTTAGACGGGTGAAAGGCCAGCTTTCGATAAAATACTGACATGTCCATAGGTGTCCTGTTAAAAATGTCGTCAAAGCGGGGATGTCCCGTTATGAGAATCTGTTCTGGTTTGCAGCCTCTTTGTTGATACCAGCCAGCTTCATACGCGCCAAAAACAGCCTGATAGGTTGTAAAAACGGGCAAGAAGGCTTCATCTCCCATCAGCGCTCCATGCTGAAGGCAGAAACTCACGGCCCCTCTCCTTTCACATGTCAGAGCGAGCACCCTGCTGTAAATGTCTTCTGTCGTTCCAACAACAACGGCAGAAATGTTCTCTTTCGTGAATAAAGCATCTACTGTGTCAATGGCCTCCATGAACAAAGGAATATCCTTGAAAAGCCGTTCTCGAAATGCTTGATCACCGAATGCCGGGTGGTCATCATAAGCCGAAAGAATTGAAAAAGCCTTTTCAAGATACGGCTTCGGATCGCCTTTTTCACAAGAAGCGGCCACTTCAGGCTTGCTGATCACAGGCAAATCGCAATAATTTGGCTTACTCCATCTAGCCAAAACAGCTGTTTTCTCAGGATCAAATTGGTAGTAATTATCGTTTACAAAACGAAGGTGATCAAAATGCAAGATCACTTTTCCCTTCACGGGCGCGTCATTTGTTTTGGCAATGCTCTGTTTTTTCTCTTCAAAGAACGTCTGAATCTGACCTACATCGATATGCTGCTCCGCAGGCCCGAATAATTCCGGTTCTTCTTCCATCATCACTCTCAGCTCAGGGCTGATGTATTGGTAAAAATTACTGATAAGCCCGAGCGGAATCCCCTTGTAGCGAAGCCTGTCAAAAAGCTCCGCATACTTCCGGTACAGCACCCAATAATTGCTTAAATAGGCCGACAAACTCTCACCCCATTCCAAGCTTTCTTAATGATTCACGCAGTTCGCGGCAGTTGCGTTGCGGAGGAAGATTCCGTACGAACTCGTTTTTTTCTGACTCAAACAGCTGAAAATGAATGGATTGGTCTGTAATATAGTTCAGATCAAGCTCCTCGGCCAGCGGGTAAAACGGATAAAAATGATTGACTCTCCAAAAGAACCGGGCATCACCGATCCGATAAAACGCCGGGCTTTCATCCCAATAAGAGCCAAACGCCTCCTTCACCTTCTCAAGCACCGTATACCTGTGCATCACCGAGCAATGGTCAATTGCGCACGGGGCGTTCCACGTTACTTGACTGGCGGGCCTGACGGTTTCTTTTACAATGTCTTGATTCTCGTTTAAATGATAGGTTTTCGAACTTGAGTAGATCACAGCCTTTTCCGGGTGATCATCGAGTTCACGCACCATCTTTAACAGCCGATCCGGCATATAGATGTTGTCATCCGTCGCATAGGTGATATACTCACCCTCCGCCATCTCAATCGCTTGATTGATCAGCGCCGCGTATCTCGTTTTTTCCGTTCTTTCCTTCACTCCAGATACATCGCTTTGATAGAAATGCACACGGTTATCATTCAAAAAGGGACGTATTTCATTCAGCGTCTCTTCATTTGAATTGTCATCCATAATAAACAATTCAAAATCAGAAAAAGTTTGTGAGAGTATGCTTGAAATGGACTTTGCCACATAATCGCTTTTGTTATAGCTCGTCATTATCACTGAGACTTTCGGCAAATCCTACACCTCCTCCTTGAATTTTCACATCTGAAACTAACGTTATCTTATGTTGCTTAAGCGCAAGTTGCGCTAGGAAGACAGACTAATATGCGAAAAGATTGTGTACATCGATTGAAAAAACAGTGATCGGCCAGAGAAATCGGCACGCTCACTGTTCTTTTTTTCAGCATATTCCAAGCTTTGGCCTCATAAGGTGAAAGAGATAAAAATCGCACTAGCGACTAAGATCGTTTGTCATCGGGGGTGAGTCATCTCGGAGCGTTTATTTATACATCCGGAACATGTTCTGAATGGTTTTCATAAAAAGGAGGAACGATATGAAACCGAAAAAAAACCAATATCAGCAAATGCAGGGATATGATATGCAGGGGTATTCTCCTCAATTTGGCGCAAATCCGTATCCGCAGCCTCAAGGGCAGGGTCCGCAAATGCAAGGCCCAATGCAAGGCCCACAAATGCAGACGATGGGACAAATGCAGCAAATGCCCATGCAGCAGGGACAGCAAGGCTTCGGATTCCCTACTCAGCAGCAAGGCCAGGGCGGCGGGTTTCAAATTCCATCGGGGCAGACACCATCGGGCGGCCAAAACATTCCCGGCATGCTGCCTGTCGAGGAATCATACATCGAGAATATACTGCGCCTGAACAGGGGAAAAACGGCTACCATCTATATGACATTTGAAAACAGCAAGGAGTGGGGATCAAAGATTTTCCGCGGCGTCATCGAGGCGGCGGGCCGGGATCACATTATTATCAGCGATCCGAAAACAGGAACCCGCTACCTTCTGCTGACGATCTATCTTGATTACGTCACCTTTGATGAAGAAATTGCATACACGTACCCATACTCGATGTCATCCTATTCACCAAGATAAAGAAAAAAAAGCCAATCCTCATGATATGAGAGATTGGCTTTTTTCTTTATAGATATTTGACAGCTGCGACAACGATCATGATCCAAGAAATAATGAACGCCACACCGCCAAGCGGCGTGATTGCGCCGAGAATGGAAATTTGCGTCACACTGAGGATGTATAAGCTTCCGGAAAACAGCACAATCCCCGCAAACATCAGCCAGCCGGCTGTTGTGACACTGCCAATGCCGGATATTTTATCAGCGAGAAACGCGACAACAAAAAGCCCCAGCGCGTGATACATGTGATACTGCACGCCTGTGTGCCAAACCTGAAGATATTTATCAGGAATTTTCCCTTCTAATCCGTGTGCGCCAAATGCCCCGAGTCCCACGGCAAGCATGGCATTAATAGCGCCTAATATGATAAATACTTTCATCTATTCTCTCCCGCCTTTTCGTTAAACTCCTATCAATTATCATATCGCACCTGTATGAAAATTCAATGTTTGTTCTCCGATGACACGAGATTGTCGGATTTTCTCATGCGCCATAGCTGAAACTGATCCATCGCTATTGCAGCAAGTGTCCCTAAGACAAGCCCATTGCTTAACAGAGAAATAAACACCGGATGCATATCCTTTAATGCACTTCCTGGCACAAACATAATGCCGACACCTGTAAGCAGTGAAATGCCGATCACAGCCCGCACTCTTTTCAGCTCTGATGTCTCATAGGAATCAAATTCAGCAAACGCCAAACCCACCATTGCCGAGAACACAACAAAGTTTACCGCGAATCCAACGGGTGACGGCAGGCTCGCAAACGCATTCATAAAAAACGGAATCACGCTGATGAAAACGACCAGCATACTGCCGAGAACAAACGGCTTTTTAGAAGACATCTTGGTTGTTTCAATAAAACCCGCCGCTCCCGAAATCGGAACCGGTGCAATGGCTCCAGACAAACCGCTCAGCAAATGACTGAATGAAGCCGCAAATCCGGCATGGCGCTCATGACGCTTCCCATCCGTCTGTTTCCCGAATTTTTTCACCGCAATGTCCACAACCTTCATACTTGCCAGCATGTTAACGATCAGCAGAATCGTAATAAAAACCGATGTGATGGCTAGGCCGCTGTTAAATAATGGGGCACCGAACGGCAACAGAGATGGCAGCTGAAACAGCCGATCCGGCCATTCGATCGGTTTTGCAACGCCCGCAGCCGCAAACAGCACCCATCCGCCGAAAAGAGCCAATAAAATAGAATATTGCTTTAAAAAAACGATATTAGAATTTGACATGATAAAAGCCGCGGCGACGACAACCAGCGCCAGGCCAAATACAAGACCATCCACGCTGTCTTTTAAATAGCCAATGCCAAGAAGCCCTTTTATAATCGGCTGGCTCAGCTGCATGACGAGCAGCAGCAAATAGACCCCTGTCACAACCGGAGAAAACAAGGCAGCAAGCCGATCAATGACCTTGAAGACACTTAACAAAAAGAAACATACAGCGCTTACAAGAAGCGCCCCCTGCAAGCCGCGCAGTGTTTCGCCATATGTCGCAAACACCGTTCCGGTCAGGCCGCCGTAGATTGTGTACACTCCCCACCACAAGCCGGCAGGGCTTTCATTTATAGGCAGCCGGTGTCCTTTCAAACACTGAATAACTGCGGCAATTCCCAATACAAAAAAAGTGCTTTGAATCAGCCGTGCAGAATCTGAATGATCCAGATGAAACGACTGGGCAACCGCCACCGGAACAACAATCGCCGCGGCAATCATAAACGCTGCCCATTGCAGAGCGCCAAGAACCAATTTCACGTAAGCTCAACCTTTCTGATTAAAAATCAAATAAAGACTCTCCGTTTCCATCCTCTTCCTGCTTATCTTTTTCCTGCTTCCGATACTTGTTTAATCCAGCGCTGCCCATCATTTTTTCCATCAGCAGCTGGTCTGTAGAAGGCGGCGCCGACGGACTTGCCGTAACACTCGGCTGAATGCGCGGCGTGCTCCCCGTCTCCGGCTGATCCAGCACGACGTCGCACAAAGAACGGACGACGGCCACGTGGCGCTTCAGCTCCTCATCATGTTCGGCCGCCTTTGCTTTCTTCAATTCCTCTTCCATCTTCTGAATCAAAGCGGATATATGAATGTTCATAAAAAATCCTCCAAAAATAAAATGTAGTCTCCCTGCATTTTATCAAATTCCTGCCGCAAACGCAGATATGAGTTTGTTATTTTTTCTGACAAGAATCTCGCATTTGACAAGCAGGAGCCAATTTTCACATAATGAATCACCATGACCTGCAGGAAGGAGAGAGATTATGAACAGCATCCCCTCGATTGTCAGCAGCCATCAAGCATTTTTCGCGGCAGGGCATACGAAATCAATTGACTCAAGACTGGACGTCTTAAAGAAGCTGAAACACACCATCAAAGCGTATGAAGCGGACATCACAGCCGCTCTCTATCAGGATCTTCACAAATCTGAACAAGAAGCGTACACAACGGAAATCGGCATTGTTCTTGAGGAAATCAGCTTTGTGATGAAACGGCTGAAAAAATGGGCCAAGCCGAAAAGAGTCAAAACGCCTTTGACCCATATCGGTTCCAAAAGTGTTATTTTCCCCGAGCCGTATGGCACCGTCTTGGTGATTGCGCCATGGAATTATCCCCTGCAGCTGGCGCTTTCTCCGCTGATCGGAGCCATTGCGGCCGGAAACACGGTCGTTCTCAAACCCTCAGAATATACGCCAGCTGTTTCGGCTGTTCTTTCCGCTCTCATCCGTGACGTTTTTCCGGGTGATTATGTCGCTCTGGCGGAAGGCGGGCCGGACATCAGCACAGCTTTATTACAGCAGCCGTTTGACTACATATTTTTTACTGGAAGCGTCGCCGTAGGAAAAGTTGTCATGGAAGCGGCGGCCAAACAATTAATTCCCGTCACCTTAGAGCTCGGAGGAAAAAGTCCCTGCATCGTCCATAAAGATGCTGACATCAAGCTTGCCGCCAAACGCATCGTTTTCGGGAAATTTACGAATGCGGGCCAAACCTGCATCGCACCGGATTACTTGCTCGTTCACGAAGACATCAAAACAGAGCTTACGGAAGAAATGAAGCGTGTCATTGGTGAGTTTTACGGACTGCAGCCCGAACTGAATCCGTCTTATGGCAAAATCGTCAGTGAACGCCATTATCAGCGGCTGCTGAGCTTTCTGAAAGACGGCGTCGCGCTAATCGGCGGCCAAGCAGACCACAGGCACCACAAAATAGCGCCGACCATTCTCGATCAGGTCACAGATGATTCCCCAGTGATGCAAGAGGAAATTTTCGGACCCATTCTTCCGCTGTTTGCATATCGCGGCATCGATGAAGTCATTGAGAAAGTCAAGTCGCGTCCCAAGCCGCTTGCCCTGTATGTGTTTACAACAAACCAAACAATTGAACGAGAGATAATAGAAAACCTGTCGTTTGGCGGCGGCTGTGTCAACGATACGTTGATGCATGTCGCGACACCGTATTTGCCATTCGGCGGCGTGGGAGAAAGCGGAATCGGCAGCTATCACGGATTTGACAGCTTTAACACATTTACGCACAAAAAAAGCGTCGTCAAGCAAACGAACCGCTTCGACTTCGCTTTCCGTTATCCATCATCCAAAAACGGCCTGCGTTTGATACGGAAAATACTCAAATAAAAAAGCGCAGGTCATCTGCGCTTTTTATAAATCCTTTATACACCAATCAATCGGAGTTTCCCCGATTTTCTCCAAGTAGGCATTTGCCCGCGAAAATGGCTTGCTGCCAAAAAATCCGTTTCTTGCTGAAAACGGGCTGGGATGCGTCGATTCAATAATAAAATGCTTGGACGTGTCGATCCGTTCTTTTTTCATTTGGGCATGCCGGCCCCACAGTATAAAAATAATCGGCCGCTCTCTTTCATTCAGCACATCAATTATCCGGTCAGTCAGCTGCTCCCAACCTTTTCCCTTATGGGAATTCGCCTGTCCGCGCCGCACTGTGAGCACGGTATTCAGCAAAAGAACCCCCTGCTCCGACCAGCTGACGAGCGACCCGTGATTCGGTATGCTGCAGCCGATATCATCCTGAAGCTCAAGAAAAATATTTTTCAATGAAGGCGGCTGCTTCACACCCGGCTTTACGGAGAAGCTTAAGCCTTGAGCCTGTCCAGGTCCATGATACGGATCTTGACCGAGAATAACCACCTTGACATCATCGTACGGCGTGTAGTGCAGCGCATTAAAGATATCGCGGCTGTCCGGATAGATCGTCTCCTCCATGTATTCCCGCTTCAGCATTTCTCTCAGCTCTAGATAATACGGTTTTTCAAACTCTTCCTTCAGCTGTTCCCACCAGCTGTCCTGCAAAAGCTGTTTCAAGATGCAAACCTCCTTACGAACGATGAAGTCTGGAATAGACAGGTTTGCCATCCCAAACAATCTCACTTTGTGCTTCCCGCCTCTTCATGTCAGGCTCTTCAAGCAGGACGGCAAAGTTTTTCGTCGGCAGTTCCCCTAGTCCGTGCTTCTCACTTAAACGATCCAAATATTGCTTCCGCTTGGCGCCAAGGTCTGCGGACTGATTGTCTCCCGCGTCACTGAAGGCATATATTACACTGGCACAAGGCACACGCTTAACCCGGTAATCCTTCGCTGCACGCAAGTAAAAATCCCAGTCCCAATAATTGTGCACATCAGCATCGAAATACCCGATCTCATCGTGCAGGAAACGTTTGTACATGCTGCCCGATGGCACGTAGGTCGAGAACACTCTCATATCCTCATAATCAGCGGTATACGCAAATAACTTTCGCGAAACCGGATATCTTGTCCCTTCTCTCTCTTCAAACGACACAATTTCGGCATCAGAATGAACGAAATCTGCCGTTTCCATCTCCTTTGCCATTCTTTCCAGATGGCCCGGCGTGAAGAAATCATCATCATCACAAAGCATGATACAGTCGCCTGATACCTCTTTGACACCCGCATTTCGCGCTTCCACATGGCCTGAGTTCTTCTCTAAATCAATCACAGCAATCGGCAGCTCCGGATACAGTGCTTTGGCCTGCTCAACCGACTCCCCGGCATCATTGACAATAATGACTTCATACGGCTTCATAGTCTGCTGTGAAATCGACTCCAGCAACTCGCACAAAGCCGGAATCCGATTATAGGTCACAATTACGATAGAAATCTTCATGATGCTCTCCTTCTCATTTTCATAGTCATGTACCATTAAAACATATATTGGACGGGAGATCAGTGGGAATATCCTACCGAACTGTGAAATGGAAACTACAGAAACAGCAAAGTGACGCCTACCAGAAGCACCATAATCAGCATCAGCTCTCCACATACACGAACGACATCTTTCAGGCGGACGCCATTCGGCAGGACGAGATGCCATAGCTTAGATTGATAAACCGGCAGCAGCACCAATGCGTAAGAAAGGCACAAAAAAGTGAATGCCGGCGGAACAAAAGCACAGCCTGCATCGTCCCAATCTCTCACAATTTCAGAAACACTCGTTCCATCTGACAAGAACAAAACAATCAACAAGGCCAGCAAAACAAAGGATCCCAATTGAACATCAAACAGACGCATGCGTTGGTGGCAAGCAATCCAGAGTGCCCAAAACCAGCCAATAGAATAGAATAATAATAGAAAAACGATTGCACCAGCAGTAAAAACAACATCTGGCATCCTATCGAGCAAAAAAACAAGCGGTACGGACACGGCCATAACCAAAAGCATGGAGGCACCCACAAACAAAAATACAGCCACATGAATAACAAAACCATATAAACAAGAGCCGATTCTCATGACAATCCCCCTTCCTTACATAGAAATTCTATGTACACACCTAAAAAATCAGGCAAGCTGGCGCCTGCCAAAATAACAGCCTATTCGCCCGCACGCCGGAAATAACAGCGTAGCACAAGCACACGCCCCTATAAACCAAGGTGTCAGCAAGGATTGAAACAGCGCAGCAGGAACTAGATCAAACAGAAAAACAAACATAAAAATAACGTTCGGCACCATAGAAATAAGAATCGTATGTAAAACAAGCCGTTCACCGCGTTGCCCGAACTCCCTAACGCCTTGGTACCCAATCAGCACCCAATAGAGAATATAAGCAGCTAAAATCAGCCACACAGAAACAGAAATGCCTTTCCACACTGCATGAACAAAGGGAGATTCTAACCATGCATGCAATACTGTAATGGTAATACCTGCTGCAAATAAAGCACTATTGCAGAATAGATGGAATAATAAAAACGTACGGGCGGATACAGGCTGTTCTTTCTGAAAGGATGATACAATCTCATCCGGTGTGCCAAATTCCCGAAGCAAACATTCCATGGCTTCTGCCTCACTCTTCCCCTCTTGAATGGAGTGAAACAAGTGGTGTTCAATATGGTTTTCGATCTCTTCGATCATCGCTTCACTATCAGAAACCCCTTTAAGCCCGTTTTTCACTTTATATATATAAGTCTCTTTATCCATTCTGTCCGCCCCGCTTCAGCATTCGGTCCATCATAGCTGAAAACACGCTCCATTCCTTTGTGCGCTCTGCCAGGATCTCTCTGCCGTCTTCTGTAATCCGATAATACTTACGATCCGGGCCTTTCTCCTGCTTCTCCCAATATGAAGAAATATATCCTTGCCGTTCAAGTTTATGAAGGGAAGGATACAATGTTCCCTCTTTCATCTGCAGTTCATTATCGCTGCGGCTTCCCATCTCTTTTACAAGCTCATAGCCATACATCGGCCTCTCATTCAGGAGCGTTAATACCAATATCACAGTGCTGCCTTTAATCAGCTCACGATTTAACATGACAAAACCCCTACCTAGTTTTCTTATGTAGCATTGTACGAAATCACCCTGAAACTGTCAATTGATTCCTATAAACCTTTCGTATTGTGATAAGCAGAAAATCTAACTATAATGAGATATAAAACATTGATGGAGGTTCAACACATGTCTATGCATAAAGCACTCACGATTGCCGGCTCCGATTCCAGCGGCGGCGCGGGAATTCAAGCTGATTTAAAAACATTTCAAGAAAAAAACGTATATGGGATGACAGCCTTAACGGTGATCGTTGCAATGGACCCGAACAACAGCTGGGATCATCAAGTCTTTCCGATCGATCCAGACACGATTCGCGCACAGCTCGCAACGATTGTAGACGGCATTGGTGTGGACGCCATGAAAACGGGAATGCTGCCAACCGTTGAAATTATCGAGCTTGCGGCGAAAACGATCAAAGAAAAACAACTGCAAAACGTCGTGATTGATCCGGTTATGGTGTGCAAAGGGGCAAATGAGGTTCTTTATCCGGAGCACGCACAAGCCCTGCGTGAACAATTGGCACCGCTCGCTACCGTGATTACGCCAAACCTGTTCGAAGCCAGCCAGCTCAGCGGCATGGGCGAATTAAAAACGATTGAAGACATGAAAGAAGCCGCGAAAAAAATCCACGCCCTCGGCGCTCAATATGTTGTGATTACAGGCGGAGGCAAGCTGAAGCACGAAAAAGCTGTAGACGTTCTATATGACGGAGAAACAGCGGAAGTCCTTGAAAGCGAAATGATTGATACGCCTTATACACATGGCGCCGGCTGTACGTTCTCCGCAGCGGTGACGGCAGAACTTGCGAAAGGCGCGGAAGTCAAAGAAGCAATTTACGCGGCGAAAGAATTTATTACTGCTGCGATTCAAGAGTCCTTCCCGCTGAATCAGTATGTCGGACCTACGAAGCATTCTGCTTTGCGCCTGAATAAGCAATCATAAACAAAATCGGCTGCCTTCCAGAGAGGCAGCCTTTTTTTATATTCTCGGAGTCTTTTCACAGAAAAAACTGCCGATTACATCGGCAGCCTGTTTATTTGGTCTTTAAATTGTTCGCAGATGACCTCAAAAATGTCTCTATCGATTGAACAAAAAGTGCATATTCCTTCATTTGTTCATATGCCCGTGAAAGGGTTTCTGCCGCTTCACTATGCGGTGTTGTTCCCCGTAGCATTTTTTTCAGCTGAAGCAGCACATCCTTATATTCTTCCCGCTTATCCTCAACTTGGTCCGCAGCCTTTTCTAAACATTCCGGTGTTATCTTCTGTTCATGTATATTCAAGAAAACAACTCCTTTTACAGAAAAAAATGTAGGTTATCGTTGAAGAATAGCACAGATGGCACAGATTTCACATAAGAAAAAAGAAGGATTTTCTACATAAGTGTCCAAATTCCGACTTTCATTTCAGATCTTCCGTTTGATCTCGCAGTCACTTCATCATTTCCCGGGAAAGGAAAATATCTTGCGCTGAATACCTCTTCCCCATGATTGACAAAGACCTCCACTGATGACGCGTCGATAAACATGTGCACTGTGTGCAGATTGCTGATGCGGCAATGTCTCGCTTCTGTTTTTGTACCGTCAAAGCTTGTGCGCTCTAGTGTGATAAGCCCCTCTTCCTTCCGGTAAGAGAATGTGGCAGTGGCGCGGATATTGATTTCAAAACCAGACTCCGTATCAATGTCTTCAATCAAAATTTCAGCACTTTCAGGATTTTCAACTGGCAGCGTACCAGACGATCCATACATGTTGATTTGAACTTCCTGCCCATTTTTCCGCATCGCTTTCAGCTCGGGAAGCGGCTGCTGTATCAGCTTCTCCCCTGATAGCGTCAGCTGTCTCGGCAGCGTCATACAGTGAATCCAGTGATAATCTTTCGTCGGATGACACTTCTCATCCTGATCAGGTACAGCCATCCACGCAAACAGTATCCGGCGCCCCTGATCGTCTTCAAGTGTCTGCGGTGCGTAAAAATCAAAGCCTTGATCAAGCTCCGTAAACGCAGCATGCATCAGCCCCGTTTTTTCATAATCGAGCTGGCCTACAAAATATCCAGATTGATACACATTTTGATAACGATAGCCGTCAGCTTCAAGTCCTTGGGGCGAGACAATCAGCACGTCGGAGCCTTGAAGAGAAAACAGGTCAGGGCACTCCCACATATATCCGAAATCATTCAGTCCGTTGAGGCCGGCACCTGTTATCGGGCCGAGAAACGTCCACTCTGTCAAGTTATTAGAAGTAAACAAAACAGCTTGACCCTTCATGTTCTCGGTTTGCGCACCGATCACCATATACCATTTTCCTTCATGCTCCCACACCTTCGGATCACGAAAATGAGCTGTATAGCCTTCAGGAAGACGGGCCACCACACCTTTTTTCACAAAGGTCAGCCCATCGTCCGATACAGCAACGCACTGATACGTTTCTCGATTCCCATCCTGGTCCCTGACATTTCCTGTGTAAAACAGATAGAGCCGGTCATCCTTGACAACAGCGCTGCCCGAGTAGCAGCCGTTTTTATCAAACCAATCACTCGGAGCCAGCGCAATCTCTTCCCGCTTCCAGCTCACAAAATCGCATGTCGTATAATGCCCCCAAAACTTTGCCCCGTGCCCTGTCTGAAACGGCTGCCACTGAAAAAACAAATGATAGACTCCCTTCCAATACACCACGCCATTTGGATCATTCAGCAAACCAACCGGGGGCATGATGTGAAAGTGCTGGCGGTGCGGATCGCTGTCAGCAATATGTTCTTTTTTCTCAACTTCTTCATAAGCCCGGCGACGCAGCTCCTGATCATGTGCTGTCATTTTTTTCTCTCCTCATCTTCGTTAATCTTCATGACAAACGCCGCAATGAACGCTGATACGGCCGCAATAACCATTCCAATCATATAGTTCACTAGATTTCCAAATCCAAACGGTGCTGCAATGGCGATCATCGGAATGCCTGTTAACCCGTAAGCGTTTGCAGCAACATGTGTAAAGACGACATACGCGCCGCCCAACGCGCCTCCAATCATCGCGGCGATAAACGGCTTCCGGTAGCGAAGGTTTACCCCGAAAATGACGGGCTCAGTAATGCCAAGAAAAGCAGAAAATGCCGCCGGAAGAGCGATTTCCTTCGTTTTTGCCTTTTTCGCTAAAAAGAAGACGGCAAGGCCGGCCCCGCCTTGGGCGACATTTGCCATAGACCAAATCGGCAATAAATAGTTCCTGCCAAGATCTGAAATAAGCCCCGCCTCAATCGCATGGAAGCTGTGATGAACACCTGTGAGGACGATCAGTGAATAGGTGCCTCCAAAAAGAAGGCCTGCGACAAAACCGGCATGATCATACACATATGTTAAAGCAACAGTAATACCGGAGCCAAGCGCTCTTCCTAAAGGGCCTATGGCAATAAATGCGACAAACCCGGTGACAATGACAGTAACAAAAGGTGTAACCAGCAAATCGACCGCATGCGGAACCACTTTTCTTGTCCATTTCTCTACCTTGCTCATGACGTAAACTGCCAGCAGGACAGGGATGACGGTTCCCTGATAACCGAGAAGCGCGATATCAACCCCGAAAAGATGCATATAATCAGGTGACGCTTCCGCCAAACCCCATGGATTCAAAAGCGTCGGGTGTATCATGATTCCCCCGATGACCGCTCCTAAATACGGATTGCTTCCAAACTCTTTTGAAGCGCTGACCCCGATCAAAATCGGCAGGAAGATGAATGCCGCGCTTGAAAACATATCAAGGAGCTGCAGCAGCGCAGAGTCCTTACTCATCCAATGAAAGGCATTGATCATTCCCAATAACCCCATTAACAGGCCGCTGGCTACGATGGCTGGAATGATCGGAACAAAAATATTCGAAAGCGTTTTCGCAAATCTCGCCGCAGGATTCAGTTTCTCTTTAGCAGCATCCTGGTGATTCACATGTTCTTCACGTTCTACATCGGCTTCCTTAGAAAAAGCATCATACACTTTATTGACAAGGCCTGTTCCAAAAATAATCTGGTATTGGCCTGAACTGCTGAAAGCGCCTTTGACGCCTTCAAGCTCTTCTACTTGTGCTTGATCTATCTTTGATTCATCCTTAATCACTAAACGCAGTCTTGTCGCACAATGAGCCGCGCTGATAATGTTTTCTTTTCCCCCGAGAAGCTCAATTAGGCGTTTTGCAGTCTCTTTGTAATCCATCTTCTTCTCCCCCTTTTATAAACAAAAAAGACCTAAAATTCGCCAACGAATAAAGGACACAGCGATCCTTTTTCATTTACGCAAATTTTAGGTCTTGCCTGCTTTACCAGTCACAATCCCGCTTATTCAGATTGAGAATACGCTTTCATCATAAAACATGACAGCGTTTTCGTCAACTGTTTTTTAGTTAAAAAGTTTGATAGAACATGTAGACAAAAATTCGTAAAAATTATTTGTGAAACGTTTCACAATATTATGCTATACTATGCTCATCTATCAAAGAAAGCAGGAAAAGACAATGGAAACGCAAGCATTGCAAAAGGTTGAACAGTATGCTTTAAGAAAACAAGACATATTCGTTTCAAGCAAAATCCGTTATTTGCTCAGATCCATTTTGGCCAGCATGTTTATTGGTTTTGGCATTACAGCCGCAAGCAAAACAGGCAGCTATTTCTCTATTGCCGACTCACCGTTTGCCTTACCGGCTGCCGCTGTGACATTTGGAGCTGCTATTGTATTAATTGCATACGGAGGCGGGGATTTATTTACCGGCAACACCTTTTATTTCACTTATACCGCACTCCGGAAAAGAATCCGCTGGCGCGATACCCTGTATCTGTGGGCTTTCAGCTATACCGGCAATTTGGTCGGAGCCGTTTTATTTGCGATTCTTATCAGCGCAACCGGGCTTTTCGAGGGGGCATCCCATTCCTTTTTGATTCAATTGGCAGAGCATAAGATGGAGCCGCCGGCGTCAGAGCTGTTTTTCCGAGGAATGCTGTGCAATTGGCTTGTATGTTTCGCTTTTTTCATTCCGATGTCTCTCAAAGGAGAAGGAGCAAAGCTGTTTGCCATGATGCTTTTCGTTTTCTGCTTTTTCATTTCCGGTTTCGAACACAGCATTGCCAATATGTGCACATTTGCGATCTCACTTATGATTGATCACCCTGATACAGTCACACTCGCGGGAGCAGTCAGAAACTTAATTCCTGTTACGCTCGGCAATCTGGCCGCAGGAATTGTGATGATGGGCTGGATGTATCACACGCTGAATGCCGATAAATAAAAAAACTTCCAGAGATCACTCCCTGCAAGTCAAAGCGGTTATTCCGAGAGATCTTGAAGACGCTGGACATGCAGCGTGATATAGCCGGCCTCGGACTCCGGCAAATGTAATTGATATTCATTTTTCAGAAACTCCGCCAGCTCCAGCGCACATTGATAGGCAAATGAATACTTTTTTTGGATGAAATAAAGCATCTCTTCGTCCATGACATGAAACGCTTCATTTGTTTCCAACCGGCTGACCGCGTATCGCAAATGCGTGACAAGGCGTTGATAGGAAATGCTATTCTCATCCACCTTTCGATTAAAATAGTTTTCTATTTTCTCTATCATTTCTTTTATCATCGTCGTATGCTTCAGCGCTGAATACATACTCTCCGCATCCATCTTTGCCGTATGGATGTGAAGGGCAATATAACCCGCTTCATCTTCAGGCAGAGACACGCCCAATGTCTCTTTTACATGACCGATCGCCCACAGGCCGATCTCGTATTCTTTTTTATAGAGCGCCTTTATCTCATGCAATAATTTATTTTGCACAAGCAGCCCATTTTGAATCCTTTCGATCGCAAAGGACAAATGGTCAGAAAGCGCGATATGAATATGGTCGCTCAGCGGCGCCGCGAGCTCCCCTTCCGCATAGCTGATGATATCCTCAGCTATATCAATATGCTCCTCCGGCAGCGTTTGCAGGATTTGTTTAAACTTTTCATTCTCGTCGTGCACGACAAATATCTTTTCTACTTTATTCATAGGGATAAGATCATTTTTCTTTTTTTGAAAAGCGATTCCCGGTCCCATCACAATTTTTTCGTGATCATCCTCTTTAATTAAAGCCGCATTGTTGTTTAATACTTTATAGATTTTCAAGAGGCTCTCTCTCCCGCCAATTAGCTTTTATGACTGGGATTTTACCTCCTTTTGACCGCCATGTAAAGATGCGGGCCGGCCCTCTCCTGCTTTGGCGATTCCTTGAAGGCTTGCAGACATCTTCTTTTATAGAGAGCGGCGGCTTTCGCTTTCTGTTTTTCTTCGTCATTCACAGCCATCCGCCATTCATAAAACGAAACCAGTCCTGCGGCTTGCACCGCCGCTTTTCTTTGATATGTACGCTGAGCCGAATAAATAGCGGCAGCCGCATGTTTTCGGTCCGGCGCCACCCAGTTCATCAAAAAGACCATCCACACCCGTAAAGATACAAGCAAACGTTTCATAGAAAAACATCCCTCCGCTTCTTTTTGGCAGGCAGCCTTTTTAGCAGCCCGTTTTTTCAGCCGCAGCTCACAGGAAAAGACGGCCGATTTCTTTTCTCGCAAACTAGCAGCTCTAGCAAAACTCATGACTCTATGATAGACCGTGGAAAGAGAATTCTTTGTCACAATATGAGTGAAAAAACCAACTAGTTTTTAGAAGTTTTGTTGAAAGCTGAAAGAAATGAAATGAAAATTGGAGAACCGCTTTAAAAAGTTTATACACAAGTTATCCCAAAGATAAGAACAACTTAATCACAAGAGATATCCACATGTCCACAAACTCTATCTATATTTTGTATAGGAACATATATTCCCAACTATATATATACACAGCTTTATTCACTTATACACAGGGTTCTGTGTATAACTCCTTCCTTATACACAATCAAAATCCAATAAATGGTCCAAATGACACAAGGATTTTTTTGAATTTTCAAGAAATATATACTAGATCTTCAACATTTTTTCTTAACTCAAAGGGGGAAACACATTGAAAAACGGGATTATTCGCTTTCTGCTTCTAGGTCTTGTTTTATTCTTTACGTTATCCACAGGCATGACAGGGGTACAGGCAGCACCGGTTTCTTCAAAAGGATCGGCAGACCTGGAAAAAGCCGAGGTATTCGGTGATATTGACATGACAACAAGCAAACAAACAACGGTAATTGTGGAATTAAAAGAAAAATCCTTGGCAGAGGCGAAGGAAGCGGGAGTAAACCAAACGAAAAGCAAGCTCAAAAACGCCCGCTCAAAAGCAAAAAACAAAGCCGTGAAAGCGGTGAAAAACGGAAAAGTAAAACGAGAATATGAACAGGTTTTCTCCGGATTTTCTATGAAGCTCCCAGCTAATGAAATTCCAAAACTCCTAGCAGTAGATGACGTTAAAGCTGTGTACCCGAACGTCACTTACAAAACAGACAATATAAAGGAGAAAGATGTCACCATCTCCGAGGACGCTGTATCTCCGCAAATGGATGACAGCGCGCCATATATCGGAGCAAACGACGCTTGGGATTTAGGCTACACTGGGAAAGGCGTCAAAGTCGCTGTTATTGATACAGGGGTTGAGTACAATCACCCTGATCTGAAGAAAAACTTCGGACAATATAAAGGATACGATTTTGTAGACAATGATTACGATCCGAAAGAAACACCAACGGGCGATCCGAGAGGCGAAGCCACTGACCACGGAACACACGTGGCCGGAACTGTCGCTGCGAACGGTACGATTAAAGGCGTAGCACCTGATGCAACACTTCTCGCTTACCGCGTTCTCGGACCGGGAGGAAGCGGCACAACAGAAAACGTCATTGCAGGCGTGGAACGTGCTGTACAGGACGGAGCAGATGTGATGAACCTGTCTCTCGGAAACTCATTAAACAACCCGGACTGGGCGACGAGCACAGCGCTTGATTGGGCCATGTCAGAGGGCGTTGTCGCCGTTACATCAAATGGCAACAGCGGACCGAACGGCTGGACCGTCGGATCGCCTGGCACATCCAGAGAAGCGATTTCTGTCGGTGCAACGCAGCTTCCGCTCAATGAATACGCTGTCTCATTCGGCTCTTACTCTTCAGCAAAAGTCATGGGCTATGACAAAGAAGATGACGTTAAGGGGCTTCACAATAAAGAGGTCGAGCTTGTCGACGCTGGTCTCGGCGAAGAAAAGGACTTTGAAGGAAAAGATCTGAAAGGCAAAGTGGCACTCGTCAAACGGGGCAGCATTGCTTTTGTGGATAAAGCAGACAACGCCAAAAAAGCAGGCGCCATCGGCATGGTTGTGTATAACAATTTATCTGGGGAAATTGAAGCCAATGTGCCTGGCATGTCTGTGCCAACGATTAAGCTTTCATTAGAAGACGGTGAAAAGCTCATCAGCGCCATGAAAGCTGGCGAGACAAAAGCAACATTCAAGTTGACGGTCTCAAAAGCGCTCGGTGAACAGGTTGCCGATTTCTCATCCCGCGGCCCTGTGATGGATACGTGGATGATTAAGCCGGATATTTCCGCCCCAGGCGTCAATATTGTCAGCACCATTCCAACACATGATCCTGACAGCCCATATGGCTACGGGTCAAAACAAGGAACGAGCATGGCATCACCTCATATCGCCGGAGCGGTTGCCGTCATCAAACAAGCTAAACCGAAATGGAGCGTAGAACAGATCAAAGCTGCCATCATGAATACAGCTGTCACATTAAAGGATGGCGATGGAGAAGTATATCCGCATAATGCCCAGGGCGCAGGCAGCGCAAGAATTATGAACGCGATCAAAGCCGACTCATTCGTCTCACCGGGAAGCTACTCGTACGGCACATTTTTGAAGGAAAATGGAAACGAAACGAAGAAAAAAACCTTTACAATTGAAAATCAATCTTCCATTAGGAAGTCATACACGCTGGAATACTCATTCAACGGAAGCGGTATTTCCACAACCGGCACAAGCCGTGTTGTGATTCCGGCTCATAAAACCGGAAAAGCCACTGCAACAGTAAAGGTCAATACAAAGAAAACAAAAGCAGGCACCTATGAAGGAACAGTCATCGTAAGAGAAGGCGGAAAAACCGTCGCCAAGGTACCTACATTGCTGATCGTTAAAGAGCCGGATTATCCGAGGGTAACGTCTGTATCAGTTAATGAGGGCTCTGAGCAAGGCACCTATGAAATCGAAACCTACCTTCCTGCGGGAGCGGAAGAGCTGGCTTTCCTTGTCTATGACAGCAACCTTGACTTTGCAGGCCAAGCAGGTATTTATAAACATCAAGATAAAGGCTACCAGTACTTTGACTGGGACGGCACGATCAATGGGGGTACAACACTTCCAGCCGGTGAATATTATATGCTCGCCTATGCAGCCAACAAAGGAAAATCAAGTCAAGTTCTGACCGAAGAGCCATTTACTGTTGAATAAAAAGCAGCCCTGCCGAGAAACATCGGCGGGGCTTTTTCCATACAGGCTTTAACGGCTTCATGCCTCGGCAAACGCCTCCTGTAAAAGGCGATAAGAATGAAGTTTATCCTCAAATCGATTCGTAATGGTTACCGCCATGATTTCCTCTGTATCATAAGCCTTACTCAAGGACATCAGCTGTTCCTTGACCTGTTTTTTCGTACCGACAATCATTCGGTTTCTGTTATCAGCAATTCGTCTTTGTTCATAAGGAGAGTACGTATTGTTCCGGACAGCTTCATAATCAGGAACACCTTCTAAAGGAATGCCCTGCTCCCCCGCCAAGAGAGTAAAATCAAGCACTGCCGCAAGCTGTTCCGCTTTCTCCTCTGTATCCGCACATAGAACAAAAACAGCAACTGCCGCACGAGGCGTTTCTCCTAACACAGTTGGCTTAAATCGTCTCTTATATTGTCTGACCGTATCCTCCCCGCCCTCGCCATTAATAAAGTGGGCAAACATATAGCCGGCACCCGATTCAGCGGCAAGCAAGGCACTTTCTCCGGATGAACCGAGCAGCCACACATCCGGCGCGCTGGATATATGAGGCGCAGCCGTCAGATTCGGAAAACGGTGTTTGTCATCCGCCAAATCATGCAAATACATCGTCAGTTCCTTAATTTGCTGCGGGTACTGATCAGCATTGCGCTTTCCGCCGTCATTGAGCGCCCAAGATGCAATCGGCATTCCTCCCGGCGCTCTGCCTAGGCCGAGATCAATTCTTCCCGGCGTCAAACCTTCCAGCACACGAAAATTCTCAGCTACTTTATAGGCACTGTAGTGCGGCAGCATTACACCGCCTGATCCCACCCTGATCCGGTTCGTTTTCGCCGCAATATGGCTGATCAGCACCTCTGGACTGGACCCTGCCAGACGCTTTGAAAAGTGATGCTCTGAAACCCAAAATCTCTTATATCCAAGACCCTCAGCCGCCTGGGCAAGCTCAACGGTTTCCCGTAATGCCGTTTCTGCCGAGCTTCCCTCGGACACCGGAGATTGATCTAATATACTTAATGATAACATCCCTACCACCTCGTCCTCATCGTATCACTGATCCATTATTTTTTCTTCTAAGCCGCTCACACTGTTCATCAGTGTCTCCCGATCAATCGTCATTTATTTGTGTCAGCTTGTCTCTATTTGTCGGAATATGTTACACGTGAAACATAAAAACCTCTCCGCCAGCGGAGAGGTTTCACATTTAGTTCTTATTAAAGCCTTTTTCTTTCACATATTCATTTAAGTACGTACGCGGTTTCTGCTTCATAAAGTTCAGAATTTGATCAGACCACGTTTCCACCCGCTGACCGTTTGTTCTTTCTCTATAATAATCAGAAATGGTTTTGTCATATGCACTCATATGTTCACGAAAATCATCGTCATTCACATTATACGTATTTTCATGATAGACAGCCTGCTTCGGCAATCTCGGTTTTTTGCCGGATGGGTTGGCAGGATGTCCTACAGCCAGACCAAAAAGCGGGAGTACATGGTCAGGCGTTTGCAGCACCTCTGTCACCTTATCCAGTTCATTCCGAATGCCTCCAATATAACATATGCCAAGCCCCATTGATTCTGCGGCGATGCTCATATTTTGAGCCGCAAGCGCAGCATCAATTAAACTGACCATAAACATTTCCGTATTTTCCAGCAGCTCAGAGATATGTTCGCCTTTTTCTTCAGCCAGTTTTTGATGACGGTACAAGTCCGCGCAAAACACAAAAAAGTGACCGTTATGTTCAACATAAGGCTGATTCCCCGCAAGCACAGACAGCTCACGTTTTTTCTCCGGATCGGAAACACCGATAATCGAATAAGCCTGCACATAGCTGGACGTAGGCGCAGCCTGCGCGCTTTTCACTAATGTATCAATTTCCTCAGCTGTCAAAAGCTGATCAGTAAATGATCGGATCGACCGATGGTTTAAAATGGTTTCAATTGTGTTGTTCATCACAAGAACCTCCTTATCTGTTTTTATCATATCCGAAAAAAAGCGAACTCAAAAGTGAAATGCTCTACAAAAAAAGAGACAGCCCTTAAAGGCTGTCTGCATTTTATGAATTAAACAAATAACTTCTGTATCTCGTCAGCTGAACACTCGCATTATACACAATACCGAAACCAATTAACGTGGCAAGCGTCGAGCTTCCCCCATAGCTGACAAACAGCAGCGGAATCCCGGTAACAGGCATAATACCGATATTCATCCCGATATTCTGGAATGTGTGGATCACAATTAACGCCGTATAACCTACGCAAAAGAATGAAGCAAAACGGTTGAATGGATGGATCTTGTCAATCAAAACGACAAGTCTATAGATTAAGAAGAAGAACATGATAACCACAATGGCACAGCCTAAAAATCCGAAGCTTTCACCTAAAATAGCAAAAATAAAGTCAGTCTGTCCCTCTGGTACATAAACCTTCAAGTTATGAACACCATTTCCGATAATCCCGCCTGAGCCGATAGCCATGACGGCCTGATCAACCTGCCAGCCGCTATTTGCATCTTCCTGAGTTGTTCCATTTGAATCAGAAACCCAAGATGTAACCCTGTTAATTTGATACTCTTGAATACCCACTGACTTAGCAACATCAGGAAAATTAATCATAACTAACAAGGCAAGAGTAATAAGTAAGATACCTGAACCGCCAATGATCGCGATCAGCTTCCAGTTTACTCCTGACATAAAGACCATGACAATCACAATAAACATACATATTCCTGCTGTACCAGCATCCTGCAGAAGGATAAGTCCGATTGGCACTACTGCAACGCCTGCTATCTTCAACAAAAGATAGACATCATCTCTAAGTGAACGAACTTTTTTAGGATTCGCCTTAGATATAACCGAGGCCACCATCATCATGAGCCCTATCTTCATAAATTCAGAAGGCTGCAACGTAACAGGTCCAAATTGGAACCAGCTTTTTGCACCATTTTTTACAGGGGCGATAGACTCAGGGCTAATCCTTAATATCAATAACAATAAGATTCCAAATATAAACACATATAAACTGAGTTTTTCTAGTTGCTCTAAATCGAAATAAAGTAGTGCCGTTATTGCAACAATGCCCAATACATAATAAACGATTTGTTTCTTCCAAGCACCGTCTCCATACTGCCCAAACTGACCGGCAGCATAAATTGATACTACACTTATGATAAAAAACACACAAAATATAAAAATCAAATCTCCCTGATAAAAGGGGCTTTGCTGTTTCTTATATCGACTCATTCTATCCCGCCTTACATTTTCATCGGAAAATCACTAATGTTTATTATACATGAACCACGTTCAAGATGACACGTGAAGCTCGTTTCCTTTTTTGTTTTTTGCGCGCAGTTGTGGCGCTTTTTCAGCTACACGAAATATGACGTATCATAAACCGAAATGTTTCGATTGACACAAAACTTTTCAAATGAAAAAACCCCTATTTCTAAAGGGTCATGCATGCAGTCTCTTATTAAATATGTATTTATTGAAGGTTCCTTTCGTACAGCAAGTTGCTAGAAAACCAAGGCAGAAGTAAACAAACTGCTCCATTCTCTCGGTTTCCATACATTCTCCTAGCGGATAGGCGATAAAAAATAAGGCAATAGTGCCAGACCATTTCCATAATTACCTGTATCAATTTCTGGAAAACATGGTATAATAATTGTAACAAAACGTTCACAAAACAACCACAAAACAGACACAATTCATTTCCTCTACTTCATTTTTGTAAACGCTGTCACAAAATGAAAGGAGACGGGTATGATGGACATGTTTTTTGCTTATTTATTGGTTGCCAGTGCTACTCCCCTCTTTATTTGGCTCGATAACAAAAAAGTCGCACTCTCTGCTATTCCGCCAATTATTTTAATGTGGGTATTCTTCTTCTTTTACGCAACAGAAAGCCTTTCTCCACTCGGACACACTCTCATGATTATCCTGTTTGCCGTCAACGTCATTGTCGCTCATATTGCGGCCTTTATCATCTATGGCCTTCCTTATCTTCGCAGAAAGCGAAGCAGCAGCTGAAACAGTAAAAAAACCCTCTTCTGGACGAAGAGGGTTTTTTGCTTATTCGTTGTGGCCTGAGTGCTCTGAGTGTTCAGCGCCTCCAGGAGGATTTCCATCCATGTGGTCACCGTGATGATAGTGAGCCGCGAAAATCCAGATGGATCCAAGCACGATAACGATCGCGCCGAAGAATCCGAACAGCGTGTTTCCGACTTGGATACCGCCGTTTTCGCTCTCTGTCATGTGCATGAACATGAGGAGCTGGAGCGCCGCCTGAATGAAGGCGAAGCCGAAAATGATCCAAAGTTTTGCTGATGAGCTCAGGTCAGTATACACTGCAACCCATAGAGCCAGCAGGGTCAAAACAATAGAAAGTGCAAAACCTACAATGTGCTTCCATGGAAAGTGACTGTGTTCAGCAGATTTGTTTGCCATTTTACAGACCCCCCAATCCCATGAGATAGACACCTGTAAAGATGAAAATCCATACAACATCTAAGAAGTGCCAGTACAAGCTTGAGATAAAGATTTTAGATGAAGTTTGCGGAGTTAAGCCGCGTTTCTTCAACTGAATCAGAATGCCTGCAATCCAGAAAATACCGATTGTTACGTGAGTTCCGTGAGTTCCAAGTAAAACAAAGAATCCAGACCAGAACGCACTTGTACCGAGAGATGCTCCTTCATGTACATAGTGGACAAACTCGTTGATCTCACAACCGACGAAGCCGGCGCCGAGAAGAAGAGTGATAATTGTCCAAATGACGACGCCTTTTAAACTTCCGCGGCGCATTTCATGAACAGCGATCCCGCAGGTAAAGCTGCTGATAAGCAGCAAGAACGTCATAATCATTACCAGATTCACTTCAAACAGTTCGTCCGGTAAGACACCTCCTGCTGTTCTGTTTTGAAGAACGAAGAAGGTTGCAAATAGTGTTGAGAACAACACAATTTCTGCCCCTAAAAAGATCCAAAACCCGAGAATATTAAGTCTGCCGGTTTCAGATTGATATTCCATAGGCGCGTTAGAATTGCCGTGTTCTGCATGTTCCATAACTCACGCCTCCTTATTCGGAAATCTTTCTTTCCGTCTCTTTTATTTCATCAACACTTACGTAGTAGCCATTGTCGTATTCGAATGAACGCAGCACCATGCAGAGCAGGACTCCGATTAATCCGACTACGCCCATCCAGTACCATTCAAAGACAAGTCCAAAGCCGGCGATACCGAAGGCAACAGACATAAAGAACGGTCTGCCTGAGTTGCTTGGCATATGGATTTTCTTGAATTTGCTTTCAGGGTATAATTCAGTTTTTTCTTCTTTCATGTGCAGGAATGCATCTTGGGATTTGACTTCAGGAAGCACCGCAAAGTTGTAGTGCGGCGGAATCGCAGATGAAGTCGCCCAATCAAGCGTACGTCCCACACCCCATGAATCTCCGCTGATTTCACGAGTAGAGTAACGGAAGCTGTAGTAGATGTTATAGCAAAGGATTAAGAATCCTACACCCATCATGAAAGCTCCGACTGTTGAAATAAAGTTCAATGTTGTCCAGCCATCATTCGGTCCGTATGTGTAAATACGGCGAGGCATACCTTGAAGCCCCAAGAAATATTGCGGGAAGAAACAAATATTGAACCCGATCATAAAGATCCAGAAGAACCATTTTCCAATTTTTTCGTTCAGTTTGTGGCCGAACATTTTTGGATACCAGAAAATAAATCCTGCGAAACAAGCAAATACAGTACCCGCGATCAGCACGTAGTGGAAGTGAGATACCAGGAAGTACGTATTATGGTATTGATAATCCGCTGCTGCCATCGCAAGCATAACCCCTGTAACCCCGCCGATAACGAAGTTAGGAATGAACGCAAGCGCCCACAGCATAGGCGTTGTAAAGCTGATTCGGCCTTTATACATGGTAAAGAGCCAGTTAAAGATTTTAACCCCAGTCGGAATCGAGATTGCCATTGTCGTAATTGAGAAGAATGAGTTAACGGACGCACTGTTCCCCATTGTGAAGAAGTGGTGAGTCCAAACTAAGAAACTCAATACGGAGATGGCGATAATCGAACCAACCATCGCTTTGTAACCAAACAATTGTTTTCTTGCAAAGCTTGAGATAATTTCTGAGAAAATACCGAACGCCGGAAGAATAACGATATATACTTCAGGATGTCCCCAAATCCAGAACAGGTTGGCCCAAAGCATCGGCATACCGCCTGCTTCCAGTGTGAAAAAGTGAGCGCCGAACAAACGATCAAATGATAAGAGTGCTAAAGCTACTGTAAGCACAGGGAAAGCAAACACGATAATAACCATTGTGATCAGTGTTGTCCATGTGAACATTGGCATACGCATCAGTGTCATGCCTTTTGTTCTCATTTTTAAGATTGTGACCATAAAGTTGATCCCTGTCATCAGGGTACCGATACCGGCAATCTGAAGTCCGAGGAGGTAGTAGTTCTCACCCGGTCCAGGGCTCATGTCGTTACTTGCAAGCGGCATGTAACTTGTCCAGCCTGCGTTCGGAGAACCTCCGATAACGAAAGAAATATTAAAAAGCATAGCCCCTACGAAGAACGTCCAGAAACTCAGGTTGTTCAAGTAAGGAAATGCAACGTCGCGAGCACCGATTTGAAGAGGTACAACAACGTTAATAAGACCGATTAAAAACGGCATCGCCATGAAGATAATCATGATCGTACCGTGAGTCGTAAAAATTTCATTATAGTGGTTTGAGTCTAAAAAACTGTTATTCGGAAGCGCTAGCTGGGCACGCATCATCAAACCGTCGACACCGCCGCGGAATAACATAATTACAGCAGATATAATATACATGATTCCGAGTTTTTTGTGGTCAACAGTTGTTATCCATTCAGACCAGAGCCATTTCCATTTCTTGAAGTACGTCAGTACAACAATGATGGCGATGGTAGATAGTGCAATGGAAACTTGTGCGCCCAGAATTAATGGGTCACCTGTTACAAAAAATTCATCCCATTTAAATTTCATGCGGGCTTCCTCCTTTCCTGATCAATATCATTCTTCTGTATCATCAGACTTCTTAAATTCATTTTCCTTTACGTTTTCAAACGGATCTGTTTTAGAGTGCGGTGAAACGGCTTGGTAGCCAAGGCGTTTGCGGGCCTCCATCGCGTATTCTGCGTCTTGTCCGTGATCAACGTATTTTAAGTGAGTAGAAGAGAACGTTAATTCGTCCACATTTTCAGGAAGCATCAATTGATCATACTTCTCTTTTGTCAGCTTAGGAGCCTCATTTTGAGTCTTTTTCACCCAGCTGTTAAAGTCTTTTTCTGTTACAGCATTCACATCAAACTCTTGGTCGGCAAAATGTTCACCTGTGAAGTTCGCGTTGCGGCCTTCATAAGTTCCCACTTCATCAGCCTGTAAGTATTGATCCATCAGCATTCCAGCCATCGCGTATTTTTGTCCTCCAAGCTGAGGAATCCATAGCGAAGCCATTGAATCTGCAGATGAGATTTTAAACAAGATCGGGCGGTCGACAGGAATGTTTAAGTAGTTGACCGTTTCAATATCCTGTTCAGGGTAGCTGAATACCCATTTCCAGTCTACCGAAGTAGCGTAAACAACAAGAGGCTCTTTATCCTTTGTTGCTTCAGGAGCTTTTTCTAACGAATATATCGTCTGTACGGTTGGCACAGAAAGTGCGATGACGATTAAAATTGGGATCACTGTCCAGACTACTTCTAAGAACGTGTTACCGTGAATTTCTGGGTTATAAGATCCATTATCTTTGCCTTTACGGTCGCGGTATTTTACTAAAATAATGGTAAAAAGAACAAAGACGACCCCGACGATAAACAGCATAAATCCGATAGATAACAGGATTAAATCACTTTGCTGATCAGCCACAGGCCCTTTCGGATCTAGTACTGAAGCATTGCTGCATCCCCCAAGGACAAAAACCACAGTTAACAGCGCTAATACAAGTAACGGTTTTAATGCTCTGAACAAGAAGATCACCATCCTTCCTATTGATGTAATAAATCTGAAGTGCATACTTCCTCAAAATCTTTTCTCTACTTTGTTATGCTATCAAAAACTTCACTTATTAGCTTTATTTTTTTATAAACTTCATCCCATTTTCGCTTAAATGTCATAAAATCGACAAAATTTGCTCCAACTTTATTCACATCTATCGCTTAATATGAAAAGTTTCTAGTTATTTCCGCATATAAGTAAAGAAAGAAGATGAAGAACTATTTCTGACAAATAAAGGTTTACCACAATAAAAAACCTAGGTCAATCAAAAATTTCATTTTGTTAAACTTTCTACAAGGGAATTAATTTTTCCTTGGCTAGCATCTTTTCACACGATTACCATTTTAACGCAATGCATATTGAAAGAAAAGGCTCAATAGAGCGGCGATATGCTCTGAACTGTTCCCTCTTTTTGATTAGCACATTCAATTGTTTATCCTATACAAAAAGGAGGAATGATATAAGCAAATAAATCTAAAATAGGATGTGTTGCATGATGAGTTTCATAATTTCACTTATCGTAGCTATTATTATCGGATGGGTTGGTAGCCTGTTTGTAAAAGGAGATATGCCCGGAGGAATTATCGGGTCGATGATCGCAGGTCTTATTGGTGCCTGGATCGGGCACGGGCTGCTTGGAACATGGGGACCGCATCTTGCCGGATTTGCCATTATCCCGGCAATTATCGGTTCAGCAATTGTTGTCTTTCTCGTAAGCCTCTTAGCAAGAAAAAGAGGATAGAAACAACAGAGCCCAAAGCGTGAGCGTTTTGGGCTCTTTTTTAATAGGAAAAAGCCTCTTCCTTAACGGTTGAGGCTTTTTCCTTGTTTGACGCCTAAAGAATGGATAAACCTGTTGAAGGCCTGTTTTCCTTCGGGTGTCTGTTTAAATACGCCGGCATGTTCAAGAATGCGTGCGAATACATGACCAAGCTCTTCTTTTATGACCTGTTCCGCATTCCCTTTTGTTATGGTTCTTCTTTCCATCAGACGAAGAGCCCAATCTTTATGTTTAGCGGTCAGCTCATTATCTTCCAATGCTGTTTTCGGATCAGCAGAGCACATTGCCGCTTCCGTTGCTTTCATTTCTTCCTGTAAACGGCCCGGCAATATTGCTAAGCCCATGACCTCAATCAGGCCGATATTTTCTTTTTTGATATGATGAACCTCTTGATGAGGATGAAAGATTCCTAATGGATGCTCCTCATCCGTCCGATTGTTTCTCAGCACGATGTCGAGTTCATATGAGCCTCCCCTGCGTCTTGCAATCGGCGTGACCGTATTGTGCGGCGTATCCCCTGTGAAGGCGGCTATGCCGGCTTTTTCATCAGAATATTGCTGCCATGTACGGAATATATGGTTCGCTGCGTCAGCGACTCTATCTGGATCTTCTCCCTGGAGCCTGAGCACAGACATTGGCCATTTCACTAAGCCCAGCGACACACCGGGATGACCCATCAATTCATATCTTTCCTCCATTTCGGCACGCGCCATCGGAAAATCGTGCGCCCCGCCTTGAAAATGGTCGTGGCTTAGGATGCTGCCCCCGACAATCGGCAGGTCTGCGTTTGATCCGATAAAATAATGCGGATATTGCCCGAGGAATGAGAGCAGTCTTTCAAACGTTTTTTTGCTGATCTCCATCGGTTCATGCTCACCCTTTAAAACGATGCAATGCTCCGGATAATACACGTATGGCGAGAATTGCAAATACCATTGCTCGTCTCTGAGAATAACAGGAATGATTCTGTGATTCTGCCGGGCCGGATGGTTCACACTTCCCTCAAAGCCGACATTTTCCTTACAAAGCACACAAGGCGGATAATTCGTCTGCGTCTGTTCTTTGGCAGCCGCAATCGCTTTCGGATCCTTTTCGGGCTTTGACAGGTTGATTGTTATTTCCAGCTCGCCATATTCGGTAGGCACCGTCCAATGAACGTTTTTGGCAATTCTGTCAGACCTAATATAATAGACATCCTCTGCATATTGATAAAACTCTTTTGTCGCCTGTTTCGGTCCGTATAACGCCTTTGTCTCTTCAAACTTGCGGATGACCTCAGAGGGAGGCGGGACAAAACAGCCCATCAGCTTCGCACTGAGCAAATCTCGATAGGTGTCTGTATTTGCTTCTATGCGGCCGGTTTCTGCTGCCCACTCGTAAATAGGAGAAAGCAAGTCAGGAAGACGCTGGCTCTGCTTAATAGGTGTGCTTGAGACCGGCTGGGGATGTTTGATATCCAGCGCTTCATAAAGTCGGTTTCTCGTATATTCCTGATCCCAGATCGATATCAGTTTTCGTTCCAGCCCATACTCGATCAGCTGTTCCAGATGTTCAAAAATGCTCATGTGTCACTCCCCCTTTAGTTCTCTCGCTCCTTCACCAATATCAGCGACATAAAAATCAGCTTTGAGGCCTGTTTTTTCTTGATACCTGTCTCCAACCTTTTGGATAAAGTCATCAACAAATTCATCCTTTACAATACTGATTGTGCAGCCGCCGAATCCCGCTCCCGTCATTCTTGAGCCGATCACTCCTTCTTGCTCCCACGCCGCAAATACGAGCTCATCAAGTTCCGGACATGTCACCTCATAATCATCCTTTAATGAAAGGTGGGATTCCTTCATTAACCGCCCGATTTCGCGAATGTTGTTTTCTTTAAACATGTCGGCTGTCTTGATGGCGCGGTGGTTTTCATATACGGCGTGCTTTGCGCGGCGTCTGTTCGTTTCATTTCGGATCAGGTCAGAGCATGCGTCGAAATCAGAAGGCTTGATGTCGCCAAGTGATGTAATGTCGAGCTCCTTTTGCAGATCCAGCAATGCGTCGCTGCACTCTTGGCGTCTCGCATTATAGCTTGAGTCCGCCAATGTCCTTTTTTTGTTCGTGTTCGCAATAACCAGCGCAAGCCCGGAGACATCGAGTTTACTATATTCATAGTCCAGCGTATCGCAGTTCAGAAGCATCGCATGATGTTCTTTCCCCATCCCAATTGCGAATTGATCCATAATTCCGCAATTGACCCCGATAAATGTGTTTTCCGCATGCTGTGCCATTTTGACAAGCTCCAGCGCATCGAGTTGAGGATGAAAATAGCTTTGGAGCACGACCGCCATCAGCAGCTCAATGGAAGCGGAAGACGAGAGCCCTGCCCCGTTTGGAATATTCCCTGAAAACACGATGTCAAAGCCATTCGGAATCGAATAGCCCCTTTGTTGAAATTCATATATGACGCCTTTCGGATAATTGGCCCAGTCGTCTTCTTTTTGATAACGGATGCCGTCAAGACTGCATTCCTTTATGCCGGCTTCCTGAAAGTTGTCCGAATACATCCTGACCAGCCCGTCATTTCTTTCTGCAACAGCAGCATATGTACCCATTGTCAGCGCGCACGGAAACACGTGCCCGCCGTTATAATCCGTATGTTCTCCAATCAGATTCACTCTTCCCGGTGCGAAAAAAAAACGCAATCCCTCTTTTTCTCCGAATACACTTGCAAATATCCCCTTCAATTCTTCCCGCATGTGCATCACCTTTCATGGTTTTTATTTTTTGTTTCCCGGTCTTTCTGTAACGAAAACGGAAGATCATATGCTGCCGCCCCTGTCATACCCCTTCTTCTTTTGTCTTTTTAAAAACGAGCCATTTGCTTGCGACATAGTTGACGACAACAATCACCGCATTATCGAGTATTTTGGCCAGCGTTTCATTGGTATGGAACTGTCCCACAAGGAGGATCATCATGCCAAGGTCTATGCCGAGGGACAGCAGCCGGACGCTGAAAAAGGCAGTGAGCTCTTTCAGCAGGCTTTGCAGGTCATCTGTTTTCTGCTGAAACACATATATTTTATTTGTTATGTAAGCAAACAGCACAGACAAAATCCAAGCAGCTACTGTTGCAGCTTTATAATCCACATTCATGATCTCTACCAATATATAAAAGCTGGCGATATTCACGATTGTCGTGAAAACCCCCATAATGATATACATAATCAATTCTCTATACTTCACTGATGTTCCTCGCTTTCTGAAAAACTTTTCAAATTTCTTAGCTTTGCGTATTCGCGGTTAAAAGAAACAAAAACGGAAAGCGCGTCAAAAAAGCTGCGGAATGTGGCCGGATGGCCCAATACACGCGATTGTTTGATGATTCCGTCAAGCACCGCACATATTATTTTAGCCGTATATTCCGGATCAATACTGTCGTCAACCAGCTTTCTCTCCTTCAGCCAATTAATATATGACGTATTTTCTTCCACCCACAATTCGTACAGCCCCACATAAGCCTTGCATTTTTGTACAACTTTAAAGGTCGGCATATTCATTGCAAACGAGGTGATGTCCCACGATGGTTTATTTTTGTAGTAAGAATACAGCAGCTCTGCGGCATGTTTTGCAGCGTCATGAAGAGTCAGCGGTTTGGCAGATGTCCGCTCGATTTCATCCAGGTAGCCGATGATAATCTGTTTTTTCATTTGATGATTTTTGAAGATATGCTGCAGGAAGTCTTCCATGTTGTCAAAATGAACATAAAATGCGCCTTTACTGTACCCGGCAGCTCTGCTGATTTCTTCCACAGACACAGGGTCATATGCTCGGTCAATCAATAAATTCAGGCCAGCCTCTATAAACCTTTCAAATGTTTGCTCTCTTTTAATTTGAAATTTGTTTTTTTTCATATTTTTCTCCAGCCGTATGATTACCCTTATCTTACACCGGATCAATCTTTTGCGGTATTTATTTCTTTCCAAAGGTATGCTATTCGGTTGTGGAGGGGTCATATTTAATAGGCAATACGATTTATTTTCATTTACATACTATCCAGTCAGTATTTAATTGTTTATTATTATAAATAAGGCCCATTGGTTATATTAGTCATTTTTTTAGGGAATAGGTAGGTGATTCTTCCTTCAGTTTGTGAACACCGAGCAACTATGTGTGAAATTTGTTGTACTCGCCTCATCATCACACCGGCTTGCCTTTTATTGCCTGGATGTTGCAGGAAAACATTTTATACAATTGGAGGTTACTATGAAAACTCAAGTTAAAAAAGATTTGGACAAAGATTGGCATATGTTGATTCAAGAAGCTAGATCCATTGGATTGGGCATTCATGATGTGAGGCAGTTTTTAGAATCTGAAACAGCGATGAGAAAAACCAATCACAAAAAGGCCGTCCGCCAAGACTAATCCGGACAGGCGGATCTTTTACCTCTGGCTTTTCTATCATCTGATCTGAGTTTTCACCATTTCCTCTATTCGATAGCTTATATACTGTGGGATTTTGAGGACAAACGGTGTTTCAGCCTAAAATATGACAGACAGCTGGTGATGCGGTCACCTCTTGGCACACGCATTGTCATAAAGAGGTGATGCGAGCATAAAACCGGACTTTAGAAAAAAGGGCAGCTTTGCATAAGCTGCATTTGGTGAGGTTTTGATAGCAAACAGCTGGAAAACCTTCGCCCGTTTTATACCCCCGCGTCTAATCTTCACGTTTCCTGCTTTTTTCATCCCCTTTATGATCCTGAAGAATAAATCGGACTTTCTGTACATACCTATTGGTGTACCTTTATGCTTATTTTTCAGCAGGATAATAAGGAGGAAAGCCATGTACAGATCGCAAGCTGATTACCAAAAGATTGCTGGATCTCCGTCTTTTCAAGCCTTTTTGAAGCAGAAACAGGCCTTTATTGTTCCAACTGCGATTTTCTTTTTTGTCTTTTATTTTTCACTCCCTGTTTTAACATCTTATTTCACCTTTTTGAATACTCCGGCAGTCGGTGCTGTTTCATGGGCTTGGCTGTTTGCCATCGCACAATTTGCTATGACCTGGACACTCAGTACGGTGTATTCCCGAAAGGCAGCTCGTTACGACCAATTTGTAAACGCTTTAAAAGAAGAGCTAAAGGGTGAACAGACATGAACCTGACAGCGTTTCTGTTATTTGTAGCGATTGTCGGACTAACGCTTGTGATTACGTATTTTGCCGCGAAACAGACGAAAACGACGAGTGAGTTTTATACGGCCGGCGGCGGGCTCACCGGTGTTCAGAATGGACTGGCAATTGCCGGCGACTATATGTCTGCCGCGTCGTTCCTCGGCATTGCCGGAATGATTGCATTATATGGTTTCGATGGATTTTTTTACAGCATCGGTTTTCTTGTCGCTTATCTCGTTGTCCTCTATATCGTGGCGGAGCCGCTTCGGAATCTCGGAAAGTATACGATGGCGGACATGATTGCGGCGCGTTTTAAAGAAAAGAAGATCCGCGGTGTCGCCGCTCTCAATACCATCGCCATCTCTACCTTTTATATGATCGCTCAGCTCGTGGGAGCAGGGGCGCTGATTAAACTGCTGCTTGGGCTCGATTATACCGCGGCCGTTCTGATTGTCGGAGTGCTCATGACCATTTATGTCGTGTTCGGCGGAATGATCGCGACGAGCTGGGTTCAGATTATTAAAGCCGTTTTGCTGATGGCCGGCACCCTCGTCATCTCAATCATTGTTTTTTCTAAATTTGGTTTTAACCTCAATACAATGTTTGAGCACATGAAAACGGCTACTCCGCTTGGCGCTGATTTTTTAAATCCAGGCAACAAATACAAGGTCCCGCTTGAAACCCTGTCGTTGAATTTGGCACTTGTGCTGGGGACCGCCGGCCTTCCGCACATCTTAATTCGCTTTTATACAGTTAAGGATGCCAAAACTGCCCGGGCATCGGTTGTTTCAGCAACGTGGATCATCGGTGTGTTTTACATTATGACGGTATTTCTCGGATTTGGCGCGGCCGCGTTTGTCGGTTTTGACGCGATTACAGCGGCCGATCCAGCGGGAAACATGGCGGCGCCGCTTCTGGCAAAAGCACTCGGAGGGGATTTCCTGTTCGCGTTTGTATCAGCCATCGCCTTTGCCACGATTTTGGCAGTGGTGACAGGCTTGGTGCTTTCTGCCGCTTCAGCGTTTGCCCATGATATCTACAGCCAGATTATCAGAAAAGGAGAAGCAACTGAGAAAGAACAGATGAAAGCGGCTAGATGGGCATCTGTAGCCGTGTCAGTGCTGTCTATCATTCTTGCGATTTTTGCACAATCCTTAAATGTCGCATTTCTTGTCGCATTGGCATTTGCCGTTGCCGCCAGCGCAAACCTTCCGCTGATTGTGTTTACTGTGTTTTGGAAAAGATTTAATGCCTCAGGCGCATTATGGGGCAGCCTGACTGGGCTGATCAGTGCTCTTGTCCTCGTGTCGATGAGCCCGAGTGTGTGGGACCCGGCCGGAGGTGCTATTTTTGTAGGCGAGCCGCTCATCCCGCTTTCTAATCCGGGCATCATTTCGATTCCGCTAGGTTTCCTCGGTGCGTGGCTTGGAACGCTTCTGTCTTCCGATAAAACTGCTCATGAAGATACATTTGCGGAAATACAGGTGAAGGCACATACCGGGATTCATATGGATCAGGATTAAAAAAGGCTCTCTAAACAGATTTTTGTTTAGAGAGCTTTCTTAGGTTACGTTTTTTGTTGTTCTTGAGAAATCGCGTTTTCAAATACTTCCTTGCAGGCTGCTCCTGGAATCACGGTGTCGCCGATGACAAAGGTTGGTACGGCTGTAATGTCAGCTTCTTCATAGGCGTGCTTCAGAGCTTGCTGCTGCACGTCCTGATATGTTCTTGCTTCCAGTGCAGCTTTGAACAATGCTCCGTCTAAGCCGACTTCCTCGGCCAGCTTCGTCAAGATATCAATCTCTCCGATGTTTTGGCCCTCTTGGAAAAACGCTGTTAATACACGGGTATTATACTCATGTCCTTTGTTGTATTCTTTGGCAAAGTGAAAGCCTTCAAAAGCCAAGTCTGTATAAGGGTGAGGCGAGACGTTTGGAAATTTGATGTCGACTCCCAATTTCTCCGCCATCGGTCTGATCGAGGTTTGCCACATATATTTCTTGGAAGGATCGTTTACAGGATCAAGCTGCGGTGAAGGACTTGGACGCAATTCAAACGGCATCCACTCGACTTCAACATCCTTTCCTTTTATCGCCTCTTCAAAAGCGGCTTTTCCAATGAAACAAAATGGGCACACGTAATCTGAATAAACTTTAATCTGTACGGTCATGATTGTCTCCTTTCGTATAGGTTGATTTTAAACTGTAACAACAAAAGTTACAACTGTTTTTTAAAAAAGAAGCCTGCATGGCTTCTTTTTACGATTCAAGCAACCGCTGAGCAATATATTCTCCTTTTTTGCACCCGCCGGGGATTGCATATAAAGCAGAACCAATCGTTTGCGTATATTCATTTAACGCATCCTTTGCCGAAAGTGCCTTCAGCATGGGGATGAACTGATTGTCGGGATTTTTTTGAAAGCTGATAAACAGGAGACCCGCATCCATATAGCCGGTTTTCGAGTCAATGCCTTCTGTGTAAGAAAAGGCTCTTCGCAAAATTTGTTTCCCCGTAGATTTCGCAAGGCTGACGTGTGAATTTGACGGGATTTGATTCAGCTTGACAGGGTCTGTTTCTTTTTTTTGGCCAAAAGGTGCCCCTGAGCTTTTTCTGCGGCCGAAAGTATCCTCTTGATCCTTCAGGGAAGAGCGGTCCCAAATTTCAAGGAACATTTTGATTTTCCGAAAAGCCATATAAGTTCCGCCGGTCATCCAGTCAGGCTCGCCGGACTGAATCCACACGATCGAGTTCATCAAGGTGTCATCCTTGGTGCTTTGGTTTCCTGTTCCATCTTTAAACCCAAATAGATTGCGAGGCGTTTCTCCATTTTTGCCTCCGCTTAAAAAGCCTTTGTTTATCAGGCGGACTTCACAGGTGCCCACCGCTTGATTCAATAGGTTTCGCAGTGCGTGAAACGCCACCTGTTCATCATCTGCGCATACTTGGATGCAGATGTCTCCGCCTCCCTGCTTCGCATCGAGATTGTCATTCGGTATAGCCGGAAGGGCAGCAAGGTGTTTCGGTTTCTTGCTTTTCAGTCCGAAGCGATCCTTCCCATCTTTTTCGAAAAAGTCAGGCCCGAAGCCAAATGTAACCGTTAAGTTGGAAGGCGGTAAATCAGCCGATTCACCCGTATCCTGCGGCGGCAGGTATTGATTCTTCTGTTCGCTCGACATTTTTTTGCCTGACGTCAGCATGTGTGTCAGGCTGGTCCAGTTTCTGAATAACGTGATGATATCGCTTTTCTCCTTCGCCGTCACATCAAGCGCGGCAAAATACACGTACGTCTGATGGGCAGTGGTGATTCCGGCCTGATGCTTTCCGTAAAATGGCACAATCTGGTCATCCTCTTTTTCGTCCTTCTTCGATGACTTAGCCGCGGTCTGAACAAGCGGAGCAAGACCGCCGAGGCCGCTGGCGCCAATCGCCACGGCCGCCCCAGCCATCGCTCCCCATTTTAAAATGTCCCGTCTGTGAATTTGTTCTGGCTTTTTTTGTTCATCGCTCATGCTGTTACAAAACTCCTTTTATAGCACATTCGCAATCTTCGACATGGTTTCAGAAAGAGTCGTCAGCTTTGTGCTCAGCTCTCTGATTTGATCTTCACTTAATTTATCATAAGACGTATAGGCCTGATCATTTGTTTTGTATTTTGCCATTAAAACTTCAAATTCACTGAATTCGGTATCCAGCTTTTCCGTCAGGTCAGAGTGGTCTTTTACGAGCGCGCTTTTCACAGTTTGATACACGGCCTCAGAGCCTTCAACATTTGCCATAAGATCGACTAAATCGATTCGTGAGTAGCGCTCCTCTTCACCCGTAATTTTAGAAATACCTGCTTCGTTCAGAAGCTCCATCGCACCCGCCACAATTTGTTCTGGCGTTAATGTCAATGATTCAATCGAACCATCAAGCTCTTTTACATCCTTGACAAGCTGGTCAGCCGTCGCCTTTTCCCCGGAAATATGTTTATCCTTCCAAATGGCTTTCTCAAGCTTGTGGAACCCTGTCCACTTGTCCCCTTCTTCTACATCGTTTTCACGGGCATCAATTTTCGGGTCAAGATCTCCGAGGCTTTCCGCAATCGGTTCAATTCTCTCGTAATAGACACGCGCTTTCGCATATAACGTCTTTGATTTTTCAATATCGCCGGCCTTCACGGCAGCTGTAAATGCTTCAGTCGCCTTCACAAGCTCATCACTCTGCTCTTTGACGTATTCTTTATATTCATCTGCCGCTTTTGCCAGCTGATCGCTTGCCTTTTTGCTGCTCTTCTTCGCTTCTGTCAGGTCTTCTAAGGACGCTTTCAGTGACTCGGATTCTGTCTTGATTTTGTCTGTATTCGGTTTGGCTTTTTGCGCTTCTGTATAGATAGGCTGAAGGTGCTTTTCGATTTCTGTGTATTCGAACGGATAGTCGCTGCGAATATCATTTTCAAAAGAAAGCCAGTAGCTGTTTAATTCTTTCCCCTTCTTTTGAATCTCTTTTTGATCGGCTTTTTCTGCTGATTCATTCAGCTCGGAAATCATGTTCTCCATTTTATTGACCGAAGCCGTGATCTCTTTGCTTACTCCGCTTTTTTCAGATGAAGCTTTTTCTTTAGTTGACGAAGTGTCATTGGCTCCGCATCCTGCACACAGTGCAAGGATGCATCCGGCTGTTACAGCAATCTTTGTGATATTCATTTTGTCAGTTCCTTTCCATTTGTAAAATGTTTTGCCGCTTCTGAGACAAGCGCAATCAGTAAAAATAGTAAAATTAGCAATTGCGGAATCGTACTGTACACGGACGGGTAGATTCCGAGAACGGATACAGACGGAAGCCAGCTTTCTGCGTCAGACGGAAGAATCCCCGCGAGTTGCAGGCTGTGAACGCCTGTTCCAAGAAATTTCACGCACATATACAGGACAACCGCCATTGACAGCAGAAAAAACGGCTTCAATGGAATACGCATTCCGAGCTTTATCATAAGAATACCGACAATGATGAGAACGACAAGGCCCGCGGCTGTCCCGCCGATCAGCTCAGGGAGAGAGAGCTTTCCAACAAGGCCGATGAAAAAGATGACTGTTTCGAGCCCCTCCCTCACGACTGCCAGAAATGCAATGAGCGCAAAGGAAAGCAGGCTTCGTTTTTTCAGCGCCTGTGATTTCTGGATATTGATTTTTTCTCTCCACTTGTCCATCGAGGCGTTCCTATGCAGCCACACCCCGACATACAAAAGCATGACAGCGGACAGCACACCGGTGATTCCGCCTAGCAAGAAATTGTTTTCTCCGAATACCTTCGAGGAGAACAGGAGGGTGACGCCGATTCCGGCTGCTAAGGAAACAAACATGCCGGCTGACGCGCCGCCCCAGATCCAAGCAGAAGAACGGGTGACACGGGCTTTTTTTGTCATGGTCAAAAGCGCCCCGATGACAAGCAGCGCCTCCATTCCTTCTCGAATTGGGATCAATGCCGCGTCCCACCAGCTGTAGCTGCTCGAAGCAATCGGCTCAAGCAATTGAATCATTTCGTCAATTTGCTTTAATACCTGATCGGGATGGCTGTCGATTTCAGCCTTTATGAGTGCCAGATTTTCCTCCGATGTGGTATAGGCTTCTTTGGATTGGGATACGACGTCTCCTTCTACGGCCAGCCAAGATGTGATTAAGTTGTCGATAGCGGCTGACGCCTCATCCAGCTGGTCTTTTTCTATCAATTGTTTTGTTTCTTTTAAGCTTTGAATATAGGCTGTTAAGGACGTCCTTGATTGACCCGAGGATGTCTTTTTCAGCACAACAGCCTGCTGGTAGGTTTCTAAGTGAGAAGAAAGCTCTTCTAGCTGTGTTTCGAGTTTGTTCGCGTCTTGATTAATGAAAGAAAGAGAAATCATAGCGATATTCGAGTCCATTTTGCTGTGGGAAGAAAGATTCTCCTTCTTAATAGATGGTTCTTCCTTTTTCCACGCCGATTTGAAGGTCTCAAATGTTTGCTGTGCGGAATCTATATCTCCATCCTGTACTGATTTGATCATTTGCTTGTTTAATTCAAGCAGGGAAGCAATTGGATCATTTTCCGCATGCACCGCTGAACCGAAAAATATCAACAAGCTGAGTAATATAAGTGCCAGCCCCCGAGCCATCATGTTCCTCCTATAATTGAAAATGATTATCATTATATATCATAATCATAGCCAGTTCCCGCCCTTTGTCAATGAAAATTTGAAGGTCTGAAAACCTTGGCAAAACAGCAAAAAGGCTGCCCTTTACAGGACAGCCTCTTGAAAGCAAAATCGGGTTATCGGCCGGTCTTATATGTGTGAATAACATCGTAAAATTTGCGTGCGGCTTCTTCCGGATCTTCCGTCAGACTGATAGCGCTGATCATACTGACACCGTCAGCCCCCGCTTCAATTACAGGACCGGCATTTTCTATTGTGATACCGCCGATGCCGACAATCGGGATGCTGATGCCTTGACGTCTCACCGCTTCAATGAGAGACACACCCTGCACAGCTCTTGTATCCTTTTTCGTTTCCGTCGGGTAGATCGGCCCGAGACCGACATAATCTGCCCCATCTTCCTCGGCTTGCTTTACCTCAGACATCGTATGGGCGGACACGCCAAGGATCATATCGCCAATGGCGTCACGTACTTCTTTTGCTTTCGCATCCTCTTGGCCGATGTGCACACCGTCTGCCTTCAGCTTCAGTGCCAGCTCCACATCATCATTGACAATGAAAGGGACTCCGGCTTCACGGCATGCCGCCTGAACCTTTGCGGCGAAGTCAATCCGTTCCTCCCCTGTCAGTGCGCCTTCGCCCTTTTCGCGAAACTGGTACAGAGTGGCACCGCCTTTTAATGCGTTTTGTACAACTGCCAGAGGATCGGCTTTTGTATTGTTTGAACCCATAATAAAGTAAACAGATAATAGCTCTTTCATCATTTCCCGAGAAATACGTGTCATGAGACTGTCACCCTTTCTATTGTCGCTAACTCTGATACATCTTGTTCAGAGACAGAAGACAGCTTGTTCAGCAATTCAATCTGAAAGCTCCCCGGACCTTTGTCAGCTGTCTGCTGCGCGGCAAGCTGAGCCGCAACACCATATGAGGAAATCGCAGCGATGGCAGCGAATAACGGATTTTTTTCCACTGCACAAAACGCACCGACTACTGAAGTCAGAAGACATCCGGCGCCTGTCACCTTCGTCAGCAGCTTGTGGCCGTTATGAAGAGTGTATACGTTAGATGCGTCGGCAATTACGTCGACTTCCCCAGTAATCGCAATGACCGTGTTCAGTTTTTGCGCCGCCTGTTGAGCCAGACGGACAGTGTCGCCTCCGCCTTCACCGGCATCGACTCCTTTAATCATCCAATCCGCAACACCCACGGTATGTGCAATTTCAGCGGCATTTCCTCTGATTGCAGAGAGGCGCACCTCACGTATAATCTCACGTGCCGATTCAGTGCGGAACGGTGTGGCACCAGCCCCCACGGGATCAAGAATGACGGGTACGCCATGTTCATTCGCTGATTTACCCGCAATGATCATAGCTTCGACGGTTTCCTTGCTTAGCGTTCCAATATTTAAAACGAGCGCGCCCGCGATTTTCGCCATGTCGGCGACCTCTTCTTTCGCATAAGCCATTACGGGTGATGCACCGAGGGCGAGCAGACCGTTCGCTGTAAAATTCGTCACCACATTGTTTGTAATGCTGTGCACCAGAGGGCTATGCTTCCGGACGGCTGTTAGTCGTTTTGCTGCTGATTGTGCATCCATGTTAGCATCATCCTTTACTCTCTCTTTTTTTCGGATTCCATAAATACGATTTCGTATGTTCAAGCCAGGCTCTTGCCGCAAAGGACAAATAGCGGTCCTTTCTCCATATAATCGCAAGATGCCAAGGGATGACCGGATCGACAAGCGGAATGACTTTGACCTTTTCCGGGTCAAGGCCGAGACATATGCGTTCCGGCAAAAGTCCGATCCCCAGGTTGGCTGACACCATCTCACTGATAAAATCCCATTGTGAGGTTTCGTAAATGATGTGAGGTCTGAACCCGGCCTTGATACATTCCATCATAATTCGATTGTGGAGAACAAAATCCTCCCTGAAGAAAATAAAAGGTTCTTCCTTCAAATCCTGCAATCGGCTCTCTTTCTCATCCGCCAGCCGGTGGGAAGGGTGTACGACCAGCATTAATGTTTCTTTTACGATCGTAAATGAATGAAAAATGTCTTCGTTTGCGGGAAGAACAACAACGCCAATGTCAAGAGAACCGTCTCCAACGCCTTCTTGGACTTTGATAGAGCCGTCCTCAACGAGCTGAAAGGTCACATTCGGATAATTTTCCCGAAAATCGCCGAGCACTCGCGGGAAAAATCCTGATCCGATCATCGGCGGCAGCCCGATTCGCACATGGCCTTTCTTGACCTCCATAATATCATTTAACTCGGATGTCAGGTTTTGAAATGATTTAATAATTTCCTGCGCCTGCACATACATGCTATGGCCGGCGTCCGTCAGCTCCACCTGCCTGCCATTTCGGTAAAAAAGCTCGATCCCAAGCTCAGCTTCTAAATTTTTGATCATTTTCGATATCGTCGGCTGAGAAACATAAAGTGATTGAGATGCCTTCGTAAAACTTTTCAGTCGGGCGACCTCCAGAAAATATGTTAAATGGCGAATGTCCATTTGTTTCACCCTTTCTATAGACAAAAGGAATACTTATTATGCTTAATATATATTTTACCTATAGCGTAACCTCATGTACAATATGAATATAAGGGAGGCATCAAAATGAAAAAACTGTTGCTTACCGTTATTCAAATCGCTCTGTTATTTATATTCGCTCGGCTGATCAATTGGGTGACAGCCCTTCTTCATATAAATATTCCCGGCAGTATAATTGGGATTGTGATTCTTTTCACATTATTACACTTTAACATCATCAAGCTTGAATGGATAGAGCTTGGCGCGGCGTGGCTTCTTGGGGAGCTGCTTTTATTTTTTATTCCGTCTGCCGTCGGAGTGATTGAATACGGAGACATTATGTCAAAATTCGGTGTCAGCATTTTGCTTGTTGTCATCATCAGCACGTTTGTCGTGATGGTGTCCACAGGAACGCTTACACAACTTATTGCAAAAAGAAAGGAGAAAAAACATACGTGTTCATCGGAATTGTAAGTTTGTTATTAACGGTTTTGGTGTATTTAGGAGCAAAAAAAGTATATTCGCGTTTTCCGCGAGTCTATACGTCGCCGCTATTGGTGACGCCCGCTGTGTTAGTCGGTCTGCTGCTGCTGGTGAATGTCCCGTACGAGACATATAATCTCGGCGGTGAAGTGCTGACCGATATGCTTCAGCCGGCTACCGTGGCATTTGCGATCCCGCTTTATAAATATTTCCCTGTTTTAAAGAAATACGCAGTGGAAATTATTTTGAACGTCGCCTTCGGCTCATGCATCGCGATTATTTCTACAGCTCTTATTGCGAAATGGCTTCACCTCGGAACTGGCTTGATTGACAGCCTCGTTCCAAGATCAGTGACAACGCCGATCGCCATGAACGTATCTGAAATGATTGGCGGAATGCCTGCGGTCACAGCCATATTTGTCATTTTGACCGCTTTGTTCGGCACCGTCATCGGCCCGATAGTCATCCGCTATTTCCGCATTGATAACGAAATTGCGCGAGGCGTGCTTCTCGGCACAAGCGCACATGGAGCGGGAACGTCTAAAGCATTTGAGCTCAGCTCTGTGTCCGGCACGATTTCCAGTGTGTCGATGATCTTAGCTGCGATTATGACGCTTTGCGCGGCGCCGTTTTTACTTTCATTTATGTAAGAAAAAACTGTCCTGGCAAGGGCAGTTTTTTTTATGTCTCCTTCCATTGAAAAGCTGAGAAATTACAATATAATGTAATTTGTGGATACCAAAGGAGGCACCCCCATGCACAACTTGCAGGTGAAACGGCACTACGCAGCGTTAAAAGGATTTTATTTGTTTGCTTTCCTGGGCACAGGCAGTATCATTCCGCTGCTCAGCATGTATTTAACAAAGGAACAGCATGTAAGCGGCTCACAAGTCGGCTTGATTATGTCACTCGGCCCGATTGTGATGATCTTTTTCCAGCCGTTTTGGGGTATGCTGAGCGATTATACGCAAAAAACAAAAAGCCTGCTTGCGGTTTGCACCTCAGTAACGGGTGTAATCGGGCTCGGCTATATCTTATTTGAAAGCTTTCCGCTGTTTATTCTGGTTGCAGCCTGTTTTGCAGCCTTTCAGAGCACTATCATTCCATTGTCAGACAGCATTTCTTTACGCTACACACAACAAACAAACGGAAACTACGGCGGAATCCGCCTGTTTGGTTCTCTCGGCTTCGGCATTGCGGTGTTTGTCATGGGACAGGTGACGAATCAGCTGTACCCCATTCACGTCATTTTTATCTTTGGCTGTGCCTTTCTGTGCATGGCAGCCATATTGGCCTCACAAATGCCGGGACAGCAGAAAGCCAAAACAAAGATCAATATCCGCAAAGGGTTCCGGGAGCTGATCAGCAACAAACCTTTCCTCATCTTTATGATCATCACCTTTACGTCATTTGCACCAAATTTAGCAAACAATACATACTTCAGTCTGTTTCTCGACAAAAGCGGCGCGTCTCTTTCCGCCATTGGCCTTTTATTTTTTATCGGAGTGATCTCAGAGATTCCGTTTATGAGGTTTGCGCAGAAATTCATAGATAAAATGGGATTGCTCACTGTCATTATGCTGTCAGGCGGCGTTTCATTATTCAGGTGGATGCTTTACTTCACAGAGCCTTCGTTATGGATTATTTATGCGACGGTATGTCTCCAAGGCGTTTCCATTGGTTTATTTATTCCGGCGGCGCTGCAATACGTCAAAAAAATTACCCCAAGCCACGTGGAGGCGACAGCGCTAACCATGTACGCCGCCATCGGCAACGGATTCGGCAACTGGTTCTGTACGTTTGTTGGCGGATACATTTTTGACTACGTTTCCATTTTCGCAGTCTATCTGCTCTTCGCCATTCTTAGCATAGCAGGCGCAGGGCTGACATTATATTTAATAAAAGCAGAAAAAAATAAACATTCGCTTCATCAGACGGCTGTTACTTTTAAACCATAACGACTATAATGAATAAAAAGGAAGGAAGTGTGCTATGAACGGGCAAGAACGGAGCAGCATTTCTAAAGGATTGCAGGTAGATATTGTATTGAAAGCGGATCAAAAAACAGGAAAACTGACGCGAGGCACAGTGAAGGATATTTTAACGAAATCTAGCTATCATCCGCACGGCATTAAAGTCCGTCTTGAAGATGGCCGTATCGGACGCGTCCAGCAGATCATTTCTACATAAAAAGCTGCCCCTGAACCGGGCAGCTTTTCTCTTTTTATTTTTTCTGCAGAAAGACAACTTTTAAGTAATTGCCTTCTGGATATGCCGATATCGTTTTGAAGTCCTCCGGCAATGTAAATTCCTCTATAATCGTATAGCTTTCATTTGTTTCTTTGAACGCGGCATCGATAAAGCCTTTGAATTTCTTCATTCCGAAGGCGCTGCTGTTTGTAGAGGCGACAATGATGCCCTTGTCGGCTGTAATGGCAATCGTTTCCTTCAGCAGATTTTTATAATCCTTGGCCGCGCTGAAGGTGCGTTTTTTTGTGCGGGCAAAGGATGGCGGGTCGAGAACAATCAGATCAAAGCGCAGATCCTTTTTCGCCGCATATGAGAAGTATTTAAAAACATCCATCACTTTAATATCGTGCGCCGCGTAATCCAGCTTGTTCACGCTGAATTGCTCGATCGTTTTGGCCAGGCTTCGATTTGCCACGTCCACGCTTGTTGTTTTCTCCGCTCCGCCAAGCGCTGCCGCCACTGAGAACGCACCTGTATAAGAAAACGTGTTTAAGACGTTTTTTCCACTGGCATAGCGGTCTCTGATCGCTTTGCGCACATGTCTTTGATCTAAAAAGATGCCTGTCATAGCGCCTTCGTTTAAATCAACCGCGTATTGTATCCCGTTTTCTTGAATGATGATCGGGAACTCGCCTCTTTCTCCCTTCACGAAGTCATCATCCTCGACATATTGTCCAGCCGTATCGAAGCGTTTCTTTTCGTAAATCGCTTTATATTCAATATCCAGTTCATCCAGAGCGGCAATCAGCGTTTCTTTAAAGGTGTAAATGCCTTTGCTGTACCATTGGAGCAGCAGGTACCCGTCATAATAATCAACAGTGACGCCGCCGATGCCGTCGCCCTCCCCGTTGAAGAGTCGGAAAGCCGTTGTATCAGGCGCCGCGAAAAGACTTGCACGCGCTTGTACCGCTTTTGTTAATTTGCTGAGGAAAAATGTTTGGTCGATATGTTCATTTTTATTGCGTGTGAGCGTCCAGCCGACCCCTTTGTTTTGCAGGCCGTAATAGCCCCTTGCGAGAAACTCGCCGCTTTCAGACACGACATCAATGAGGTCGCCTTCTTTGACGTGCCCCGCACTGCCGGTGAGGGCTTCCTTTTCGATCAGCGGATAGCCTTTTTTGATTTTTGCAGCGTGTGCTTTCTTTAGGGTGAGTAGCTTCATATATGTTCGTCCTCTTTCTGTTTGCTTTTTCTTATCGTACCACAAAACGCCAAGATGTCTGCATTGACAGAAAGGAAAGGTTTTTCTACGATAGACAAAAAGAGTTTCTAGGAGGAACAGCATGGCAAAACGAATTGACCATACAGGCATTATGGTAAGAGATATTAACGCGTCTATTTCATTTTATGAAGAGGTTCTCGGCATGAAATTGAAAGACCGCATCACTCATACGAACGGTATTATCGAGCTTGCTTTTCTTGGCTTTGAAGATGGTCCGGAAACAGAAATCGAACTGATTCAAGGCTACAGCAGCGAGCTTCCCGCCGAAGGTAAAGTGCATCACATTGCCCTGCTGACTGATGACATCGCGGCCGAATATACAAAAGCGGAAAGAATGAATGCGAAATTTATCGACGAAGAGATTACAACACTTCCAAACGGGTATCGTTATTTTTATATCGAAGGCCCTGACGGCGAGTGGATTGAGTTCTTTCAGCGGTAAAAATCAAAGAACGTACATTTTTCATGTACGTTCTTTGTTTATCTATACCAACTGATATACGTTGATTCATCGCAAAACATGGCTTCCCAGCCCATACCCTGAACCATGTCATGAATCTTTTCATCTTTCGCAAGAAAAACATTTATGAATGAGTCGTATACACTCATAAACACAAAATCCATTTTCTCATCAGTCAACATGAGCTCTGCGGCGGCTTCATCAAGAACCATCCGCAAGTTAGCCTCAGTTGTGTCCAAAAAGCCGCTGTTTTCCACAATTGGTTCTGAGTAATAAAACCGATTGGACCCGTTGTAACGAAGCACTTTTACCAAACCGGGAATATGAAAATTTGAAATATGGTCCTCACTAGGATAAAAGAGATCTCCTTTTAAGTTCGTATGTAAACGTTCAGCTAAATCCTCTCTCGCGTACTCATCCCTTAAAGCAAATATCGATGTCTTCAAAGCCAGCCCCAGCTCTGCATGTGTTTGGAATCCGCATGAAGACATGATTTCTTTCCATGTAACTGCTTTTCCTTTTTCCCTTACTTCTTGATCATTTGGATAAATTTGCTCATACTCATTTTTTCTCTTAGCTTTTTCCCACCCTTCAGGCATTTGAATAAAAGGAGAAAATAAAATAGCAGCTGATGTATATTCAACTGGTAGTTGTTTCAAGATTGGTGATTCGTCATCTAACCATATGTATTCTAGCATGCGCACCTCCTTTACATATTCTAACATTCACCTATAGTTGAAAGAAGATCATCAGCCCTTTAGCAGCTGATGATCTATAACATTACATCAAGACATATTTTTATCCCCGGATTCAACCGCACTCTCTTCCTTCCATTTTTGATGATCCCAAATTCTGAAAAACGGATAGTAGATAGCACATGTAATGAGCAGGTTCACCAGCTGCATGACGGCGCCCGATACTTTTCCGCCTGTCGCCAGGTACCCTGAAATGATCGGCGGCATGGTCCATGGCACGGCAATCCCGGCGGGCCTTGCCACCAGTCCGGTGCTCATGCCAATATAAGTGGCGGTAATGGTGAGGAGCGGGGCTATAATGAACGGAACGATAAGGAGCGGGTTCATCACAATCGGCATGCCGAAAATGATCGGCTCGTTGATGTTAAAGAGCGCGGGCCCGATGCCTAAGCGGCCGAGCTGCTTCATCTGTTTGCTCCGGGACCGCACAAGCATAGTGAGTACAAGTGCCAGCGTTGCCCCGCTTCCGCCGACATTAATCCAAATTTGAAAAAACTGAGTCGTAAAAATGCTCGGCAGCGCCTCGCCCGCTTGAAACGCGAGACGGTTTGCATCCATGGCGCCATACCAAATCGGCGCCATAATACCGCCGATGATCGAAGCGCCGTGAATGCCGCACGACCAAAGCAGCATTTGCACGAATTCGGCGATCAGACTCCCGCCGAGGCTGCCGCCAAGGATGGAAAGCGGTGTGCCGAGCAGGTCTCCGACAACATTGTGCAGGCTTTCAAAAGGTGTCATTTCAACCAAAAGACGCGCCAGCCATATAAGAAATACGATGATAAAGCCGGGAATCAGCGCGACAAATGATTTGCTTACTGCCGGCGGCACGCCGTCAGGCATGTTAAACACAATATTTTTTTGAATGATGTACCGATAGACTTCAGTTGAAAACAAGGCGATGATCATGGCGACAAACAGTCCCTTGCTGCCGAGCAATGTGATGGGAATTCCGCCTCCGACCATGATTGATTCTGTTGAGCCATCCGGCGTAAAAGGCACCTCAAACGGCGTTGCCAATAAGAAGGCTGCAATTGAAATCGCTCCGGCCGACAGCGCATCAACACCGTAGCTTTCCGCCAGACGATAGGCGATCCCGAAAGCCGCAATCATTGCCATAATATCGAATGAAGCATTGACAGGATAGCCGAGCTTATCCGCCCACTGTTCTCCAAACACACTTGCCATAAAATCAGCATAACCGGGAATCGGCAGGCTGGTTAAAATCAAAAAGACTGAACCGATAATAATCAGCGGCATGGTCAAAACAATTCCGTCACGCAATGCGCTGAGATGCCGCTGACCGGCAATTTTCCCAGCGACAGGCATGATTTTTTCTTCCATCACCCGAGTGAACGCGCTCATCTGAAAAGCCCCCTTTTCTCATTGCTTTGTGAACAACCTTTGCAATGTTTTCTTTATCTTATTTTGAAAACGCTTACAAATTCATGCGGAAAATTTCCTCTTCCTGCGGAAAAAATCTGAATTCTTCTGAGCCATCCTATCAATGAAAAAATTTTTCCTTCTTACTATCAAAATCACATTATCCTCCGATATATATATCAAACATCATAGAAAAAGGAGAAGAACTATGAAAAACACGTTTTGCAAACTTGTTGTATCAGCCACTCTGTTTTTCAGTTTTCTCGCCCTAGGGCCCCTTGCACATGCAGAAAACAGCAGCGGGAATGAAATCATTGTGGTCTATAAAAACAAAGACGGCAAGGAAACTGTACTAGACAGTGATGCTGAGGTTGAGCAGCAGTATAAGCATCTTCCGGCGGTAGCGGTCAAAGCAGATCAAAAGACAGTAAAAGAATTCAAACAGGACCCTGATATTTTGTATGTCGAAAACAATGTCACGTTCACCGCAGCGGACAATACAGACCTCAAAATACTGTCAGAGGACGCCGACACCTCTGACAACTTCGAACAATGGAACCTTGAACCGATTCAGGTCAAACAAGCTTGGAAGGAAGGGCTGACAGGAAAAAACGTCAAAATCGCTGTCATCGACAGCGGGATCTCCCCCCACGACGACCTGTCGATTTCCGGCGGGTACTCAGCTGTCAGTTACACCTCTTCTTACAAAGACGATAACGGCCACGGAACGCATGTCGCCGGGATTATCGGCGCTAAGCATAACGGCTACGGAATTGACGGCGTCGCACCGGAAGCACAAATATATGCGGTTAAAGCGCTTGATCAGAACGGCTCGGGAGATCTTCAAGGCCTTCTCAAAGGGATCGACTGGTCGATAGCGAATGGGATGGATATCGTCAATATGAGCCTTGGCACGTCTTCAGACAGCCAGATTCTTCATGACGCCATGGACAAAGCATATGAAAAAGGCGTACTGCTCGTTGCCGCAAGCGGAAATGACGGAAACGGAAAGCCAGTAAATTACCCTGCGGCATACAGCAGTGTCGTTGCAGTGTCAGCGACAGATCAACGCAATCAGCTCGCAGCCTTTTCGACAACAGGAAATGAAGTTGAATTTTCAGCACCGGGAACAGACATCACGAGCACGTATTTACATCAATATTACGCGACGGGAAGCGGCACATCCCAAGCGACACCGCACGCCGCTGCCATGTTTGCTTTATTAAAACAGCGTGATCCTGGTAACACGAACGTGCAGCTTCGCGCCCTCATGCAGAAAAACATCGTTGATCTCGGAATGACGGGGCGCGATCAGCAATTCGGCTATGGCCTGATCCAGTATAAAGCCCAGCAGGCAGATAAAGCGTACGCGGCGGCTGAGCAAGCGGTCAAAAAAGCTGAACAGACAAAGGCACAAGCCGATATTGACAAAGCGAGAAAGCTCGTCAGCCAGCTGCCAGACTCCAACGCAAAAAAAGCTTTGCAAAAAAGACTGGATAAGGTTCAGGCATACAGAAATGTAAAAGACGCGAAGGACAAAGTGGCAAAGGCAGAAAAGTATAAAACCAAGCAAACCGTTGATACAGCACAAGCCGCAATCAACAAACTGCCGAACGGTACGGATAAAAAGAACCTGCAAAAACGCTTAGATCAGGTCAAGCGCTATATCGCATCAAAGCAAGCGAAGGACAAAGTCGCCAAAGCGGAAAAAAGCAAAAAGAAAACAGATATCGAAAGCGCTCAATCGGCAGTCAGCAAGCTTCCGGCAAGCTCAGAAAAAACGTCCCTGCAGAAGCGTCTCAACAAAGTGAAAAGCATCAATGTAAAAACGGCGCAGCAATCAGTCGCCGCAGCAGAAAAGAAATCAACTGACGCAAATGCGGCGAGAGCCCAAAAGGCTGTCAATGAACTTCAGTCCGGAAAAGACAAAACGTCATTGCAAAAACGGTTAGATAAAGTGAAGAAAAAAGTGGCGGCAGCTGAAGCCAAAAAAGTCGAAACGGCCAAAGCCAAAGTGAAAAAAGCGGAAAAAGACAAGACAAAAAAATCAAAAACAGCCGCTCAGTCCGCAGTAAATCAATTAAAAGCATCCCATGAAAAAACAAAGCTGCAAAAACGGCTGAACGCCGTTAAGCCGAAGAAATAATTGAAAAACCTTTAAGGCGTAATGCTCGTCTTAAAGGTTTTTTTCATCTGTTAAGTGGTGTACGCAACCTTTTTCCCATTTGTTTCACAGGCTTTTCATACTATTGCTATCCTGCTGTGAACAGCATAAAATGAACGTTATTACAGATATCAACTGCATAATGCGGGATTGTGACTGGCAAGCAGGCAAGACCCAACGATGCAAAGGGAGTATTAGTGCCTAGAAAAAGAAAGGTATTTTAACTCTTCTTTTCGTGTTGGGCTCGTAACGGCGCCATGGACATTTCTGCTTTATATGTTTCGTAATGCCCCGTCACCCGACGAGGGCATTTTTTATTGCTCTGCATGATTTATAGTTTTTCTCACTTTTTTCATTTTGATTGTCAACTTTTCATTTGATACGATGAACAAGCCGACTTTTCTTCAGCAGAGGAGGTTTTTATTGTTTGCAAAAAGAGATTGCGAAAGAATTATTGCTCCTCGCAGGAGGAAAAAACAACATTAACAGCATCAGCCACTGTACAACTCGTCTTCGTTTTGAAGTAAAGGATGAAACGAAAATCGACATACGTGCTATTGAAAATCTGCAAGGTGTGCAGGGCACCTTTTTCAGATATGGCCTGTTCCAAATTATTTTTGGGGCGGGTGTCGTCAACAAAATTTATAAAGAAGTCGTTTGTGTGTGGGAGGCATCGCCTTCTGAAGAGGCTGTTCAAGAGAAACATGCCAGCCGCAAACTGAACCCCGTCACAACATTTGCTAAAACGCTGTCCGATATTTTCATGCCGATTATCCCGGCGATAACAGCAAACGGGTTGCTCATGGGGCTGATCGGCATGATTCAGGTCTTTCACTGGTTCTCTGCCGACAGCCCGTGGATCAAAATGCTGGATCTCGTATCCAGCACCGCATTTATTCTGCTGCCGATTTTGGTTGGCTTTAGTGCCGCCAGACAATTTGGCAGCAACCCATTTTTAGGGGCATTGATAGGAGGGCTTCTGACTCATCCTGATTTGCTTGATCCATCCATGCTTGGCAGCAAAACCCCCGCTTCCTTGGACATATGGGGGCTGCATATTCCATTGATGGGCTATCAGGGCGCCATTATACCGATTCTTCTCTCCGTTTATATCATGAGCAAAATTGAGAAGCTTTTAAAAACGATTGTGCCCAAGTCACTTGATGTCGTGATCATTCCCTTTATCACTGTGATGGTGACAGGGTGTCTCGCGCTGATTGTGATGAACCCCGCCGCAGTTATTATCGGCCAGGTCATATCGCAATCGATTGAATACATTTATCACCACGCAGGCATTGCTGCCGGAGCACTTTTCGGGGGCATCTATTCCACTATCGTTCTATCAGGCTTGCATCATAGCTTTTATGCGATTGAAGCGACTTTGCTTGCCGACCCTCATGTGGGTGTAAACTTTTTGGTGCCGATATGGTCAATGGCGAATGTGGCGCAAGGCGGAGCGGGACTGGCGGTTTTCTTCAAAACGAAGCAGTCCAGCCTGAAGAAAATCGCGCTCCCCGCTTCCCTTACCGCGTTTTTAGGCATTGTGGAGCCGATTGTGTTCGGGGTAAATGTGAAGCTGATCCGCCCCTTTATCGGAGCCGCTATTGGCGGTGCTCTCGGCGGAGCGTATGTAGTTGGGGCACACGTCGTCTCGAATTCCTACGGACTGACCGGCATCCCGATGATTTCAATCGTGCTGCCATTTGGCGTTGCGAATTTTGTTCATTATATGATCGGTTTTTTGATCGCGGCCGTCTCTGCTTTTATAGCTACATTGTTTCTCGGGTTTAAAGAAGAGACAGAATAACTGGATTTATTCGATTTCATTCATAAAACGGGGGATGAAAGGAAAAAAGCTATGAAAATTAAAAGAATCTTAAATCATAATGCAATCGTCGTAAAGGATCAAAATGAAGAGAAGATTCTCTTGGGTGCAGGAATTGCGTTCGATAAAAGGAAAAATGATATTGTCGATCCGTCTAAAATAGAAAAAACATTCGTCAGAAAAGATACACCTGACTATAAACAATTCGAAGAGATTTTAGAAACGTTGCCGGAAGACCATATTCAAATCTCCGAGCAAATTATTTCCCATGCTGAACAAGAACTGAACATCAAAATCAATGAACGGATTCACGTCGCGTTTTCAGACCACCTCTCATTTGCGATTGAACGCCTGAGCAACGGAATGGTCATCAAAAATCCGCTGCTGAATGAGATCAAAGTTCTTTATCCGAAGGAATTCCAAATCGGCATGTGGGCTAGAGCGCTGATTAAAGAGAAGCTGGGCATTGAGATTCCTGAGGATGAAATCGGCAATATCGCCATGCACATTCACACAGCCAGAAACAACGCCGGCGACATGACACAGACACTTGATATAACAACGATGATCCGTGACATTATCAACATTATTGAAACCCAGCTGTCGATCAACATTGTGGAGGATACCATTTCTTATGAAAGGCTCGTAACCCATTTGCGCTTTGCCATTCAGCATATCAAAGCAGGCGAAACCATTTACGAGCTGGATTCAGAAATGATTACCATCATTAAAGAAAGATTCAAGGATGCTTTCCTATGCGCCAAAAGCATCGGCACTTTTGTAAAAAAGGAATATGGCTTTGAGTTTCCTGAAAAAGAATTGTGCTACATCGCCATGCATATTGAGCGGTTTTATCATCGGTCAGTGGCGCGCTGACAAACAAAAAAAACGCTTTTGATCATCTCAAAAGCGTTTTTTTCATATATAGATTATTGGTTGATGGCCGGGCTCCCGATCGTATTCCACTTCGTATAGGACATGTAATGGAAATACTCATCGCGGTACGGATGCTTTGTATTGGAGTTCCAAGGCTTTTCTCCGCCGCAGAAGTGGACGATTGCCGGGTCTTCTCTCGTTTCATTATATTGCTTCCGTCCTAACAGTGTCGGTGGTGTTTTCAGTTTTAACATGATGTATGTTTGAGCGTTCCAGCGCGGATGAAGCTCATACCACTTATCATATAAGATCGCGTTCAGCGCATCTTGGTCATGTAACACAAGAAAATCTTCAGAACCGTTTTCATTGATAAAGTTGAGAACTTTTTCTGTGATGTTTTGCTTTCTCCAAGGTTCCATATCAATAATCATAATACCTGAGTTAAAATACTTTCCTGTGTCCGTGATATTCATTTCTTTCAAACGTTCATGCTGCCCCGCATCTTCCACAGCAGCAACGGTGTATGGAGAGATGTCCAAGTCCCATAGTTTCGAAATATCCTCAAGGACAAGTGCATCACAGTCGACATATATCATACGTTTGATGCTCTCATCCTTAATTAAGTCAGGAATCGAAATGCGGTAATACGCCGCTTTTGTAATGTGGCTGCTTTCCACCGCATGTTCATACTGGTTGGCATCCACTTCTAAGAACTCAATCGGCACGCCGAACTTCAATGTTGTTTCTTCCAGCCTTTTTTTGTTATCAGGCTCAATTCCTCCATCAATCACATATAGCTTCACTTTTCTATTCTGGTCCATGTTTGTCAATAAAGAAACGAACATCCCACCTAAATGACGAGCATAATTATCATCTGCGCATGATACGATATGCATAAATTCATCTTTCTTCAATGGTATTCATCTCCCTTTGTGTTGTACAAGTTACATTCCCTTTTTCAGAAAATTAAACACCATTCTCCAATATTTTTTCTAATAGAATGTGCTAGACAACAAAAAGGCTATTATTTTTTGAACATGCGATAAAGCCAATAAAGGATGAAAAAGCTCGCGATTGCAATCGCTTCAGCTGAGGCGATATACCATGGCCAAGGCCCGAGAACATCCAAAAGTGAAGAGCCGCCCGGCTTTTTCGTTAAATACATATAATTCGCATTCAGCCAGCGGTCAACCAGATAAATGATCCCTCCGTACAGATTGACAATCAAAACAGTCACCCATAAAGAGCGCTGTCTGAGTCTGTACGCGCCAATTACTGCCATAAGCAAACAGGATAGAAATACGGACCCGTGCGAAATAAAAAAGAGAATATATCGTACATGCGGAAATGAAAACATACCAAGATCTGGGGTCAGAAGCGCCTGAAGCGAGCTTCCTATACCGACAAAATACAAAAACACAAACAGCTTTCTGCTCTTTGTCACCAGCATAATCGCTGATAAATACACAGACAGGTCACTCAACTGAAGAGGCAGAGAAGTTCGCACCGACCACCTGCCCGTGGCGATCATCCATATTTGGTAACCAATTTGTGAAGCAAGCAAAAGAAACACAAATAAATAGCGCAGAAATTGACTGAATGCAGGCTGCTTCACTGACCGGCGGAACAGAAACAATAGGATGGCAAGCACGCCGATCAAGCCTAATGTCACTGCATGCTCTGTCGAAAACAGATGAAACGGATCGTGTCTATACACACCTTGAACATATTTTTGCACAACTGCACCCCTCGTTAGCGGATTTTTCTTTATTGTGGTGTTCTTTTGGCTTTTTTTATTCAACTGAAAAATATAGGCTTGAAGTTCACCATCGTCTCTGCTACAATTCATTTCATAGCTAATGATTCTGATAATTTAAGGCAGGCCTGATAAATGGAACGTTTCAATACACAGCAGCAGCTTCGCAAAGAAGAGCATGACACACTCAGCAAGCTTAGACAAATGCCCGTTGAGTCACTCAACTTGGAAGCCATTTCGATCGCGACAAATCTGTATCGGTCTGCGCAAAGGCTCCGTGTCAAAATGGAGACTGAGGTTCTTTCTTCTTACAAATTATCTTGGACCGCTTTCTCCATTCTTTACGATCTATGGGTATGGGGCAAACTCGAAACGAGAAAAATCGCTGAGCTGTCAGGCATTTCAACAGCTACAGCAAGCAACGTGATCAAAACGCTCGAAAAAAAGGGCTTTTGCTCCAAAAGCATCGATACCAGAGATCGTCGACTTGTTTTTGTCACAATTACTGAAACCGGCAAACAAGCGATCGAAGAACTCTACCCCGAGTTTCACAAAGGGGAAACGGAATTGATTACGGGCATGACAAAAGAGGAGCAGAAAACCCTGACAGGACTGCTTAGAAAAGTAGCGGACAATCTTCATACATCATAAGCTTTGACGGGAATCCAGTAGCGGTTTGTCTCCCTGTTTCAGAGAGCCGGCGGAAGGTGCGAGCCGGCACACAGGCACACGCGAATTACCTCCCCGAGCTTTCTTTGTGAACGTTAGTAGCAAAGGACGGAAAACCGTTATTCGAATGAGCGGAAGACGATGTCTTCAACCAGGGTGGTACCGCGTGCATTGAGCCACGTCCCTTATCGGGATGCGGCTCTTTTTGTGTTTCTAAAAAAGGAGGAAGAACGATGAGAACATTTGATCAGCTCACAGCAGCACAGCAAAAAGAAGTCGAAAGACAGCTTGATTTATATATGACAGGCGCCCAAGATGTCATACCGCCGGAGGAATTAAAGGCTAAGCTTGTCAAATCGATTGCGACAGGCACACCACTAAAAATCAAACTCGGATTAGACCCTTCTGCACCGGATGTTCATCTGGGACATACGGTCGTTTTAAACAAGCTTCGCCAATTTCAAGAAAACGGCCACATTGTGCAGCTCTTGATTGGAGATTTCACAGGAAAAATCGGTGATCCGACAGGCAAGTCCGCGGCCAGAAAACAGCTGACCGATGAAGAAGTCAAGCACAACGCCAAAACATACTTCCAGCAATTCGGGAAAGTGCTTGATCCAGAAAAAGTCGAGCTGCACTACAACTCGAAATGGCTGAAAACATTGCACCTGGAGGATGTCATTGACTTGGCAGGCAAAATAACAGTAGCACGCCTAATGGAACGCGATGACTTTGAAGAACGCATCGCCATGCAAAAACCGATCTCCCTGCATGAGTTCTTTTACCCGTTGATGCAGGGATACGATTCCGTCATTCTGGAAAGCGATATTGAATTAGGCGGAACAGACCAGCATTTCAATGTGCTGATGGGACGGCATTTCCAAGAACGATACAACAAAGAAAAACAAGTCGTCATCCTGATGCCGCTTTTGGAAGGCTTGGACGGTGTTGAGAAAATGTCGAAATCAAAAAACAACTACATCGGCATTGACGACCATCCAAACGACATGTACGGGAAAACGATGTCACTGCCCGACAGCCTGATGAAAAAATACATCCATTTGGCAACGGACCTTGAGCTTGAAGAAAAAAAACAGCTCGTAAAGGACTTAGAAACCGGCGCCGTTCATCCAAGGGATGCCAAAATGCTTTTAGCCAAAACGCTTGTCCGAATGTACCACGGATTGGAAGCCGCTGAAGCAGCCGAACAATCTTTCAAAACAGTCTTTCAGGAAAACAGCCTGCCTGAGGATATTCCGGCTGTGAACTGGAAAGGCGAGAAAACAATAGCGATGATCGATCTGCTCGTCACTCTAGATCTTCTCTCTTCGAAAAGCGAAGCGCGCCGCATGATTCAAAACGGAGGTGTCCGGATTAACGGAGAGAAAATAACAGACATTCACGCCGATGCAGAGATAAAAGAGAATATGATCATCCAGGTCGGCAAACGCAAGTTTTTAAAAATCCAATAATTTGATGTCCTGACGCTTATGAAATCGGCTTTCATAAGCGTTTTTTTGCAGGTATAAAGCACTGTCTTTCAAAAATGCGCTTCAGGTTGCAGGAAAACCCTTTAGCATCCCGAAATATTCCCCATCCAAACATTAGGGGAGGTTCATGTTTATGAAAAAGCTTTTAACTGTAATGACGATGGCCGTTTTAACGGCCGGCACGGTTCTCTTGCCGGCACAGAGTGTCACCCCTGCTGCGCACGCTGTCCAAGTATCAGAAAGCCAGCGGGAGCTTCCATTCAAAGCAAAGCGTGCGTATTCCACCATTTCTCAGCTTAGTGAAACAATTGGCCCCAGAATAGCCGGAACTGCCGCTGAAAAAAAGAGTGCCTTATGGATCGCCTCAACCTTGAGAAAATTAAAGCTTGATGTGAAAGTTCAACGATTCGGCATTCCTGACCAGCTTGAGGGAACGCTGTCTTCAGAAGGACGCGACATTCTTCTCCGGGCGGCATCCGGCTCAGCACCGACTGAGGAAAAAGGGCTGACGGCTCCGCTTTACAATGCAGGCTTAGGCTATCCAAAGGACTTCACCGCTGATGCCAAGGGCAAAATCGCCTTGATTTCAAGAGGAGACCTGACATTTTACGAGAAAGCCAAGAACGCCGAAGACGCCGGGGCGAAGGCTGTCATCATTTATAACAACAAAGAAAGCCTTGTGCCTGTCACCCCAAATCTATCAGGAAATACAGTCAGCATCCCTGTCGTCGGAATTAAGAAAGAAGACGGTGAAACCCTTATCCAGCAAAAAGAAGCAACCTTACAAATAAACGCGCTCTCAAATCAAACCTCCCAGAACATCATCGGTGTCAAAAAACCAAAGAACATCAAAAATCCTGATATTGTGTATGTCACAGCACATTATGACAGTGTTCCTTTCTCACCCGGCGCAAATGATAATGGATCAGGAACCTCTGTCATGCTGGAAATGGCACGCGTCTTGAAAAGCATTCCTTCTGACAAGGAAATCCGCTTTATCGCTTTTGGCGCTGAAGAGCTCGGCCTGCTCGGCTCCTCTCATTATGTAGATCATCTATCAGAAAAAGAGTTGAAACGAAGCGAAGTGAACTTCAACTTAGACATGGTGGGTACAAGCTGGGAGAATGCGTCTGAGCTGTATGTCAACACATTGGATGGACAATCTAACTATGTTTGGGAATCCAGCCACACGGCCGCTGAAAAAATTGGATTCGACAGCCTGTCTCTGACACAAGGAGGCTCATCCGATCACGTGCCGTTCCATGAAGCCGGTATAGATTCCGCTAACTTTATTTGGGGAGATCCGGAAACCGAAGAGGTTGAGCCTTGGTATCATACCCCTGAAGACTCGATCGAGCATATCAGCAAAGAACGCCTTCAGCAGGCCGGCGACCTTGTGACAGCCTCTGTCTATGAAGCTGTGAAAAAAGAGAAAAAACCGAAAGCCAATAAGAAACAAATGAAGGCTAAAGCCTCTGACATTTATGAAGATATGAAATAAAAAAAGACGGCACATCGCTGCCGTCTTTTTTTAATCCACTTCTTTCTTAATCCCCAGCATTTTCTCATCTAAATAATGGGCGATCTCCGCCGCTTCCTTCAGTTCATCGGTTAAATGTTTAGGAACGTCGTTGTTCAATTTATAGTAGATTTTATGCTCCAAGCTCGCCCAGAAATCCATGGCGATGGTGCGGATTTGAATTTCTGCTTTGACGTATTCCACTCTGTTCGTTAAGTTCACAGGCATTTCAATAATCAAATGCAGGCTTCGGTAGCCGTTCGGTTTCGGATACTGAATATAATCCTTTACCTTCACGATCCGCAAATCCTCATGCTGCTTCAGGACGTTCACGACATTATAAATATCAGAAATAAAGGAACAAATGATACGCACACCGGCAATATCGTTGATATGTTCCTTCATTTCCTGTGTCGTAATCTCGCAGCCCTTTCTCATGAGTTTATTTACGATGCTTTCAAAGCTTTTCACACGCGATTTTGTATGCTCAATCGGATTGTGGCCATGAATTAAATTGTATTCCTGACTGATAATCGAAAACTTTGTATCAAGTGCATCAAGTGCGAATTTATAAACCAACAGTTCGTTTTTCCAGTCTTCCATGACAGTTTTTAAATCGTCCATATGTGTTACAGATAAATCCATTTTCGTCATCTCCTTTAACGGATCTTTATCCGCTGTCCATGTACTAGACGTGCCTGCCTGCTGCTAGGTTCTATGAATTTTTTTACAAAATCCTGTCGAATGTAACAAAAAAAGACCGCATGAAAAAGCGGTCTTCTTTCTTACCGGAAATAACTGATCAATAATCCAATTGACAGCAGGAATCCGAAAAATGTATTGGTTTGCGCTGTAGATTTCATCGCCACAATCATATTCATTGGCAATTCTTTTTTGACGAAGCCTTTCACCGCCTGAACTGGTTTAGGTACGCTCAAAAAGACGACAAACAGCCATGGGCTTGCAGCTCCTGTAATGACCAAGCCGACAACCCAAATATACGCCACAGCAAAAGATGCAGCCAACAGAGTGACAGCTCCTTTATGCCCCATCAGGATTGCCAATGTTTTGCGTCCGCCTTTTTTATCCTCTTCGATATCGCGAATGTTGTTCGACAGGTTAATCGCGCCGACAAGAATCGCAATCGGAATCGAAATCAAAATGCTTTGCATATTGATCTTATCTGTCTGAATAAAAAATGAAATCAGCACAAATACCGAACCCATGCAAATGCCTGAGAATAACTCACCGAACGGTGTATATGCAATTGGCAGAGGCCCGCCTGTATACAGGTAACCGATCGCCATTCCCACGAGGCCGATGACAGCCAGCCACCAGCTGCTGCTCATGCAAATATACACACCGAGCAAAATGGCAATGCCGTATGAAGCGAGAGCTAATTGCAGTATCGTTTTGGGCTTCATACCATGTCTGACAATTGCGCCGCCGATTCCGACAGATTCAGCTGTATCTAACCCGCGTTTAAAATCGTAGTATTCATTGAATAAGTTCGTCGCGATCTGGATCCATAAGCAAGAAAACAGCATAGCCAGAAACAGCAGCAAATCAACCTTCACATAAAACATCGCCAAAACTGTTCCTAGAAGCACGGGAACAAACGACGCCGTTAATGTATGCGGGCGCGTTAATTGCCAAAGAATCTGCCCCATACTTTCTTTTTCCGGCGCTGTCTGACCCTCACCCTTATTTGTTTGGTTCATCTTCCTCTTCCTTTCTATTAAAAGGCTTACTTTATTTCAGCCGGCCACTTGATGAAACTTGCGTTTTGCTTCCTTATCTATCATAATGACTTCTCCACCATTTCACAAGATACCTTGAGCGGGCGTTTTCCTTCTTATTATACCCTTTCTGCCCTGATTTCATTAGGGTTCTGCCTGTGCCTTTACAAACAGGAGCGGAAAAATTTTTTTAAATACATTTTCGCTTTTTAAAAGTTAAAAAGTTCTCTTCATTACATTTGATCTTTCCTTTATAATGAATCAGTCAGAGAAGCTTCATTCATACTCTCTCTCTGAGATAAAAATTCACTTCTGAAGGCAGAAGCCGATATATAAATTTGAGGGAGATTAGGGAAAATATGAAACTTTTTGCGCATCCGCTCGTCATATACTCATGTAATTATCGAAAAAACGGGAAGGGAATTTAGATATGCTGCAATTGATGAAACAGCTGTATGAAAAACCCGCTGTCAAGTGGACTTGTCATACAGGCTTTTATTTGTTGATACTGCTTGTTTTGTTTTTTATGTATGGTTTTCACACCGCGAATACCGGTTCTTATATTTATAACGATTTCTAATTGGAGAGAGAATAACAATGAAACTTTTAGATGCTATTCAAACACATGCGGAAACTTATCCGCAAACCGAAGCCTTCCGCTCTCAAGGCCAGTCGCTCACATATCAGGAACTTTGGGCACTGTCTGACCGCGCGGCTGCCGCAATCAAAAAACGTGTTTCCGGAGAAAAGGGTTCTCCTGTTCTGGTGTACGGACATATGGAGCCGCACATGATTGTCTCCTTTTTAGGAAGCGTCAAGGCGGGACACCCTTATATCCCGGTTGACTTGTCCATTCCTTCCGAGCGGATTGCGAAAATTATTGAAAGCTCGGGCGCCGAATTGCTGATTCATGTATCTGGTCTTCCTGTTGATATTGACAGCGGGCTGATTCAGACAGTTTCAGCGGAAGAACTGCTGGAACACGAAGGCACTGTCAGCCGTGATCAATGGGTGACGGGACACGAAACGTATTATATTATTTACACTTCCGGAAGCACGGGCAATCCGAAAGGCGTGCAGATTTCAGCCGCGAACCTTCAAAGCTTCACAGACTGGATTTGCGCGGACTTCCCGATCAACGGAGGCAAAACGTTTTTAAACCAAGCGCCGTTTTCATTTGATTTATCCGTCATGGATCTTTATCCGTGCCTTCAGTCAGGCGGTACTTTACACTGTGTGACAAAGGACGCCGTGAATAAGCCGAAGATCTTATTCGAAGAGCTTAAAAAGTCCGGGCTGAATATATGGACTTCGACGCCATCCTTTGTGCAAATGTGCCTGATGGACCCTGGATTTTCACAAGATCTGCTTCCTGAGGCGGACACATTTATGTTTTGCGGAGAGGTTCTCCCGGTTTCTGTAGCCGAAGCGCTGCTTGAGCGTTTCCCGAAAGCAAGAATCTTTAATACGTACGGTCCGACTGAGGCGACAGTCGCTGTTACGTCCGTTGAAATTACAAGTGACATCATCAGCCGGCACGAATCTCTGCCAGTCGGCTTCGCCAAACCGGATATGAACATTTTGATTATGGATGAACAGGGAAATCAGCTCCCGGATGGAGAAAAAGGCGAAATCGTCATTGCAGGTCCGAGTGTAAGCCGCGGCTATCTCGGTGAGCCTGAGCTGACCGATAAAGCGTTCTTCTCTTATGAAGGCCAATGGGCATACCGAACTGGCGATGCTGGTTATACACAAGATGGTCAGATTTTCTGCCAAGGCCGCTTGGATTTCCAGATTAAACTTCACGGGTACCGAATGGAGCTGGAGGAAATTGAGTTTCATGTGAGACAGTCTCAGTACGTGCGCTCAGCTGTTGTGATTCCGTATCAGCCAAACGGAACAGTTGAATATCTGATAGCTGCAATTGTGCCTGAGGAGCATGAATTCCAGAAGGAGTTCCAGCTGACAAGTGCGATTAAAAAAGAGCTTGCCGCTTCCCTGCCGGCTTATATGATTCCGAGAAAGTTCATTTATCAGGATCACATTCAAATGACGGCTAACGGCAAAATTGACAGGAAACGCATCCGCGAAGAGGTTCTTGTATGACGCCTTACAGCTCGTTTCTATTCTTTATATTGCTTGGCATTCTTCTTCTGCCGACCATTATTCTCGGCCTGAACGGGAAAAGATTCCAGGCATACAACATGTTTATATCCATTCTTATTTTGGCTCTGATTTTCTCGCATGACTTACACGGCGTCATCGCCCTGTGTCTGTTTACCATATGGCAGGTGCTCCTGATCAGCGGCTACCTGGCGTACCGGCAGAAAGCGAACAGCGGCTTTGTCTTTTGCTCGGCTGTTATCGCGTCTATTCTGCCTTTATTCTTGTCAAAAATATGGCCGTTTCTTTCTCATCCGCAGCCGCATCATCCGGCGCATAACCTGATCAGCTTTTTAGGGATTTCGTATTTAACCTTTAAAGGCGTTCAGCTGATTATGGAAGCGAGAGACGGGCTGCTGAAGGAACAGCTGCCTCTTCACCGCCTGCTGTATTTCATCCTGTTTTTCCCGACGATTTCTTCCGGTCCGATTGACAGGTACCGCAGATTCGTCAAGGATGAGCAGAAGGCCTGGACAAAAGAGGAATATGCCGATCTGCTGTATACGGGAATTCACAAGATTTTCATTGGATTCCTTTACAAGTTCATTATCGGCTATGCGATCAACACATATTTCATCATGAACCTTCCCGCGATCACGCACAATAAGATCCTCGGGAATCTGCTGTACATGTACGGCTACAGCATGTATTTATTCTTTGATTTTGCCGGCTACACGATGTTTGCCGTCGGGGTCAGCTATATTATGGGGATTAAATCGCCGGAAAACTTTAATAAACCGTTTATCAGCAAAAATATTAAAGATTTCTGGAACCGCTGGCACATGTCTCTGTCATTTTGGTTCAGAGACTATGTATTTATGAGATTTGTATTTTGGATGACAAAGAAAAAGTGGATCAAAAACCGTATGGCCGTCTCAAATATCGGGTATTTCCTGCTGTTTATGCTGATGGGGGTTTGGCACGGCCTTGCGCCGCAATATATCATCTACGGCCTCTATCACGCCGTCCTGATGACGTGTTACAACTTTTTCGAGAAGTGGAATAAGAAATATAAATGGCTGCCGTCCAACCGCTGGACAACGATTCTCGCCATTGTGATCACGTTCCATTTTGTTTGCTTTGGGTTTTATATTTTCTCAGGAAAACCATTTCATCACCATCATTAAAGGAGATTAGAAAACTATGGATTTTAAACAAGAGGTATTAGACGTTTTAGCAGAGGTTTGCCAGGATGACATCGTAAAGGAAAACCCTGATATTGAAATTTTTGAAGAAGGTTTGCTTGATTCTTTTGGAACAGTAGAATTGCTGCTTGCGATTGAAAACCGTTTTGATATTCTGGTGCCTATCACTGAATTCGACCGGGATGTATGGAATACGCCTAATAACATTGTAAACCAGCTGTCTGAGTTGAAATAATGAAAAAGCGTTTTTTCGGTCCAATTATTTTGGCGTTTATTCTATTCGCAGGCGCCATCGCAGTTCCATCTTCATGGCTGACTCGTTTTATTACCGATAAACGGGTTGAAGAGTCAGCAACAACCTTAAACCCGAGTATGTTTCAGGGGCTTTATTTACAAAATCAGATGCTCAATGATCCGAAGTATCTTCCGATTTACGGGTCTTCTGAGCTTTCCCGGCTGGACGAGTTCCACCCATCTAATTATTTTCAAGTAAACAATGAGGGATTTACGCCTTACCTTGTCGGCAAAGGCGGGTCCCAGTCATTGATACATTCTTTAAACTTCGCTGCCCATATGGATCAGCTGAAGGGCAAAAAAATTGTTTTCATCGTTTCTCCGCAGTGGTTTATTAAGCGCGGGTCTGATGAACAGCATTTTGCGCCGAACTATTCCGCGCTTCAAGGGCTGGATCTGGCATTTAACGAGCAGATCGATCCTGACGTGAAAAAGAAAATGATGAAGCGTATGCTGCGCTTCAAAGCTGTTCAAAACGATGCTGTACTTTCCGAGCTTTATAAGGCGATGGTGAACGGCCAGACATGGAAAGTGAACGCGCTGAAGCCGGCGGCAAAAGTATATTACAAGATGCTCGAAAAGAAAGACCTTTATTATTCAACGACGGAAACCACAGGACCAAAGCGTTATATCTCACAATCCGTGAAGGATAAGTCATGGTCGGAATTAAATAAACTGGCCGATGAATCAGGCAAACGCCACTCCGGGTCTAACGATTTTCACATCGACAATCCTGTTTATAAGAAGCTGAAGCCGAAAGTTCCTAAGCTGAAAGGGAAGAACAAAGGCAGATCGTATGCGAAGTCACCGGAATACGGTGATTTTGAGCTGATGCTTCATATCCTGAAAGACGCGGGCGCAGAGCCTATGTTTGTCACCATCCCTGTTAACGGAAAATGGTATGACTACACAGGCTTCCCGAAAAAAGGTCGCACTGACTATTATGAAAAGGTCAATAAACAGATTAAAGCGAAGGGCTTCCAAGTCGCTGATTTTTCAGGTCATGAATATGACCCTTATTTTATGAAAGATACCATCCACATCGGCTGGAAAGGCTGGGTGTATGTGGATAAGGCAATTGATGAATTCTATAAAACCGGAAAGGTTACTTCATCGTGAGCATCTATTAGGACGCGGCTGTATATTTCCTGCTAAGATTTGAAATAGTAAAGAAATCACAGCCAGCTTGATAAGAGGTGTTACATCAATGAAGATGACAGGCAATACGGTTTTGATCACAGGCGGTTCAGCAGGCATCGGGCTTGAACTGGCCAAACGGCTGCTTGAGCTCGAGAATGAAGTGATCATTTGCGGACGCAGCGAAACGCGTCTTGCAGAAGCAAAAAAACAGCTCCCAGCCCTCCATACAAAACAATGCGATGTCTCAGACCGCACACAGCGTCAGTCATTGTTTGAATGGGTCCAGAAGGAATTCCCAACACTGAACGTTCTCGTTAACAATGCGGGCATTCAAAAGGAAATCGACTTTAAAAAAGGGACTGAGGAGCTTTTTGTGGACGGGGATGAAATTGAGCTGAATTTCCAAGCGCCCGTCCATTTATCAGCTCTTTTTACGCCCCACTTGATGAATCAGCAGGAAGCGGCAATTGTTCAGGTAACATCCGGGCTCGCGTTTAACCCGTTAGCTGTTTATCCGGTGTACTGTGCAACAAAAGCGGCGCTCCACTCCTTCTCACTCACGCTCAGACACCAGCTTCGCGATACAAGCGTTGAAGTGATAGAGATGGCGCCCCCTATGGTTGACACGGGATTAAATCAAAAATCACGCGATAAGCAAGGTCTGACGTACCGCGGCATTACACCTGAAGAATATGTTCAATATTTCTTAGACGGCTTAAAAGAAGGCAAACAAGAGATTACAAATGAACGTGTCGAAGGTCTGCGGAATGCAGTCCGTGCCGATTACGACAGAGTATTTGAACAAATGAATGCGCAGGAGAATTAAATTCTCCTGCTTTTTCTTATAAATTTTTTACAAATTTGAGCAAACCTATTGCGATTATTTGGTGAAGGTATACAATAGAATATAAAATATTTTCAAATAAGTTTGATAATATAAACAATTTAACAACAGGGAGATTGACCATGACTAAACAAACGATTCGAGTTGAATTAACATCAGCCAAAAAACCAAAACCAGATCCAAATCAGCTTTCTTTCGGAAGAGTGTTTACAGACCACATGTTTGTAATGGACTATGCATCTGATAAAGGCTGGTACGATCCGAGAATCATTCCTTATCAACCCGTTTCAATGGACCCGGCCGCAATGGTTTATCACTATGGCCAAACGGTGTTTGAGGGCTTGAAGGCTTATGTCACAGAGGATGACCATGTTCTGCTTTTCAGACCGGAAAAGAACATGGAGCGCCTGAATAAATCAAATGACCGCATCTGTATTCCGCAAATTGATGAAGAACAGGTTCTTGAAGGTTTAAAACAGCTGATCGCTATTGATAAAGACTGGATTCCGAATGCGGAGGGCACGTCCCTTTACATCCGTCCATTCATTATCGCAACCGAACCTTTCCTTGGTGTCGCGGCATCTCATACGTATAAGCTTCTTATCATCCTTTCTCCGGTCGGCTCATATTACAAAGAAGGCATTAAACCTGTCAAAATTGCTGTGGAAAGTGAATTTGTCCGTGCGGTGAAAGGCGGAACGGGAGATGCGAAAACCGCAGGAAACTACGCGTCAAGCTTAAAAGCGCAGCAGGTAGCAGAAGAGAAAGGATTTTCTCAGGTTCTCTGGCTGGACGGCATTGAGAAAAAATACATCGAAGAAGTCGGCAGCATGAACATTTTCTTTAAAATCAACGGTGAAATTGTGACACCGATGCTGAACGGCAGCATTCTGGAAGGCATCACGCGCAATTCCGTCATTACCTTGCTTAAGCATTGGGGGCTTCCGGTATCAGAACGAAGAATCGCCATTGATGAAGTCATCCAAGCCCATAAAGACGGTGTTCTTGAAGAAGCCTTCGGAACGGGTACAGCAGCTGTTATTTCTCCAGTCGGCGAGCTGATCTGGAATGACGAAACACTGATGATCAATAACGGAGAAACAGGAGAAATCTCCAAAAAGCTGTATGACACGATTACAGGCATTCAGAAGGGTACAGTTCCTGATGAATTTGGATGGACGACTGAAGTCGCAGCGCTCACTGAAAGCAAATAAACAAAAAACGGCCCGAAACGGGCCGTTTTTTTATGCTTCAATTTTGTTAAAGAACTGCGGCAGATGGGTTTTATGCGCCTCCAGCATTTCATCTAAGATCTGTTTGGCCACTGTGTCGGATGGTACGAGAGGGTTAATCGTCATGGCGAGCAGCGCTGTTTCGTAGTCGCCTGTGACAGCCGCTTCTGCCGCAACACGCTCAAATGATTTGATTTGCTGGACAAGGCCGCGGACAGATACTGGCAGGTCGCCTACGGCGATTGGCTTAGGTCCGTTTTTCGTCATCACGCAGTTCACTTCAACAGCGGAATCATCTGGAATGCTTGCAATCGCACCGTTATTGATCGTGTTCACCGGCTGAATGTCGTGTTTATCATTGTAAATGGAGCTGATGAGATTACACGCTGCGTCACTGTAGTATGCCCCTCCGCGTTTCTCAAGCTGCGGCGGCTTGATCGCCAAATTTGGATCTTTATAAAGCTCGAACAGCTCTTGCTCTACCTTTTGCACCACTTCAGCACGGGTGCCTTCCGTTTGTGATGCTTCAAGCTCATGCTCGAACATTTCTTTTGTTTTGAAATAGTAGCGGTGGTAGCCGCAAGGGATCATGTTGAGTGCCTTTAAGAATTCTGGCTCCCACTCAGCGCCGGAGATGTTTTTCATTGTCATCGCGTTTTTCGGATCCCCCATCGCTTCGATGACTTGATCCTTCACACTGACGCCGTCTAAGAAGACGTCCATTCCGAACACCATATGATTCAATCCGGCAAATTGAACCTCTACCCGGTCAACATCTACATCGAGCGCTTTCGCTACGCCCATTTTCATGCCGATTGGAACATTGCAGAGACCAACAACTTTCTTCAGGTTGGAGTAGCGAAGCAAGGCTTCTGTCACCATACCTGCAGGGTTTGTAAAATTAACGAGCCATGCATTCGGACAAAGCTCCTCGATGTCCTTGGCAATCTCTAAGATGACCGGGATGGTGCGCAATCCTTTAAAGAGTCCTCCCGGGCCGTTTGTTTCTTGGCCGATGACGCCGTAATTTAATGGAATGCGCTCATCCTTGGCTCTCGCTTGCAGCAATCCGACCCGAAATTGAGTCGTCACAAAGTCTGCATCTTTCAGCGCTTCCCTTCTGTCCAAAGTGAGGTGAATGTCAATCGGGACACCAGCTTTTTCAACCATCCGCTTGGCGAGCGTGCCGACAATGTTCAGCTTTTCCTCGCCTTCAGGAATATCAACGAGCCATAATTCACGTACGGGCAGCTCTTCGTACCGTTTGATTAAACCTTCCACGAGCTCCGGTGTGTAGCTTGAACCTCCGCCAATTGTTACAATTTTCAATCCTTTTGTCATATGCTTGCTCCCCCTTGTACGGTGATTTTTTCATATAGCTCAATGAATTCAGCCGCCAAATCCTTGACTGTCATGGCATTCATTAAATGATCCTGCGCGTGGACCATCAGCAGTGTCATTTCTGTTTTTTCTCCGCCTGCTTCACTTTGGATCAGTTCTGTCTGATAATGATGGGCTTTTGACAATTCATCCGCAGCGTCTTGAAGCTTATTCCGCGCCTCTTCACTGTCGCCTTTTTTCGCGGCGGCGATCGCTTCCATTGCGGAGCTCCTTCCGTTTCCTCCGTGAAGTATGATTTGAAAAATAATTTGCTCCATTTTCTCATTCACGCGATTCACTCCTTTCTTTACAAAGCTGCCTCTTTGTCGCCTGAAACAGCAGGCGTTTGAACGAGCTCTAATTCGTTTTCTTCTTTCAGCTTCTGTTTATCCCACATTCTGAAGAACGGGTAGTAGACAACAAAGGAAACGGTGATATTAATGGCTTGCATGACCGCGCCTGATATTTTGCCTCCTGTCGCCAAATAGCCTGAAAAGATCGGCGGCATGGTCCAAGGGACTGCGATACCCGCCGGTTTGGCGACAAGTCCGGTGCTCATTCCGATGTATGTGAGTGTCAGTGTGATGAGCGGCGTGACGATAAACGGAATTAAGAGCATCGGGTTCATGACGATCGGCATTCCAAAAATAATTGGTTCGTTAATATTGAAGACCGCCGGGCCGATCGCAAGCTTTCCGAGCTGCTTCATTTGTTTGCTTCGGGCGCGAAGGAACATCGTGACAACCAGTGCAAGAGTGGCACCGCTTCCGCCGATATTAATCCAGATATCAAAAAATTGCTGGGTAAAAATCTTAGGCAGTTCCTCACCGGCTTGGAAGGCGATCCGGTTGGCATCCATGGCGCCGTACCAAATCGGTGCCATGACGCCGCCGACAATGTTAGCGCCATGAAGACCGCAGGCCCATAAAAGCATTTTGACAGCTTCTGCGATAAGGCTTCCCCCGAGGCTTCCGCCAAGTATGGAGAGCGGCGTTCCCAGTAAAACGCTTACAACATTATGAAGGCTTTCAAAAGGCGTCGCTTCCACAATCAGTCGGGCTCCCCAAATCAGGAAGATGACGGCAAAGCCGGGGATTAAAGCGACAAATGACTTGCTGACCGCTGGCGGAACGCCATCCGGCATCTTAAAAACCATATTGCGTTGAATAATGAGACGGTAAATCTCTGTTGACACCATTGCGATAATCATGGCGACAAACAGGCCTTTACTTCCCATCAGCGATAGCGGAATACCGCCGCTGACCATCATCTCTTTTGTCGAGCCATCCGGTGTAAACGGCACTTGATACGGTGTCGCTAAGAGGAAAGCCGCAAGAGAGATGGCACCTGCCGACAAGGCATCAACCCCGTATTTCTCCGCCAGCCTGTAGGCGATGCCGAATGCGGCGACAAGCCCCATAATTTCAAAGGTGGCGTCAACCGGGTAAGCGAGCTTCTCTGACCAAGCGCTTCCAAACGTTTTTGCCATAAAATCGGCATATCCGGGAATCGGGAGGTTGCCGATGATGAGGAAAAAGGAGCCGATGATAATAAGCGGCATTGTTAAAATGATACCGTCACGGAGCGCCTGCAAATGACGCTGTCCCGCAATTCTACCTGCTATAGGCATGACCTTCTCTTCTAACAACTGATTGACTTTATTCACATAGCCCGCCCCTCTCTATGACGCGTTTCCAAGCTGTTCAGCCGATTTCAGCACTTCCGCTCCGTTGCACGTCCCATAATGGACTGTGTTAATGACGTCTACCGGAACACCCTTTGATTCACCTAGTTTTTTCAGCTGAGGAAGCAAGTAACGGACTTGCGGGCCGAGGAGCAATACATCCGCTTTATCGATATGATTTTGTACAGAATCACCTGATACTGCCCAAATGGTATAGTCTTTTCCTTGTTCCTGCGCGCTTTTTTCCATCTTGCTGACGAGTAAGCTTGTTGACATGCCTGCTGCACAAACGAGTAATATATTCATGTAAGAGACCCCCTAAGAGTTTGATAGAATTTGTATGTCCTGCTGTTGATAACATCATATTATGAAATCGCTTTCATAAACACTCAAGGTTTTTCCGCAGGAAACGGAAAAAAGGTATATCCAGGCTGTCAGTTTATCGTTTTTTGTCAAACACATCGGAGAGCTCTTGGTATGTGCGGCTTTTTAAAAGCTGGCTTACCGCGGCCGGGTCATCCAAAATGCTGCCGAGCAGTTTATACATGCTTTGCAAATCCGCCTTGTTTTCCTTTTCGACACAAAGCAGGCAGACAAATTGAACCCGTTTATTCTCCCAGTCTATCGGTTTTTTGAGCGTGCAGACGGCCCAAAATGTCGTTTGCGTCTGCGGGACGAGCGGGTGCGGAATGGCCACGAGGTTGCCAAAGCACGTTGGCGACATCTCTTCTCTTTCAAATATAGAATCTATGATTTCCTTATTCGCATAGCCGCCTTCCACTGCTTTCTGACCTAAAAATTGAATCACTTCTTCTTTTGAACGCAGATCCTTCTGGAAAAAAACGAGATCTTCTTTGAGATAGCTGATCGCTTTTTCTTTCTCATCATTGAGGATGGATTCTATTTTTGTAAAATCGGTTCCGCCTAAGATGGTGTTTACCTTCAGTACAGGCACAGGGAGTTCTTTTTTGATCGGAATGGTGCTGACGACAAAATCAATCGATTCGTAAGACATCTGGTCAAGACTGTAATATTCAGCCGTGCCGAGAATATCAATCCGTTTGCCGAAATGGGAGCGAAGTTTTTCCCTCAGAAGCTGGGCGCTTCCCGCACCTGATGCACAAACGATGATGCAGCGCTTCGGCGGGCTTTCTGTTTTCTTCCGTTCAATTGCGGCGCCGAAGTGCAAAGCTAAATAACCGACTTCATTTTCATGGATATCAATGCCCGTTTTCTCTTTTATGACGATTCCGGCGATGATTCCGGCCTCAAAGGCGAGAGGATAATTTTCTTTGATCGCTGCCAGCATCGGATTTCTTAGATTCATACCATACCGGTTGCGGGTGACCGCGGGTTTTACATGCAGTGCCAAGCCGATTTTCAGCTCTTGATCATGCAGGATGTCGAGCTTTAATTCTCGATCGACCGCTTCGATCATGGCGGCAGTCAGCCGATCTGTTTCTTCATCAATTGAAAATTCGCCGTCCCCGCACTGCGGCTGTGTCATTCGTTTCGTGCCGAGAAGATGCATGGCGATATAAGCTGTTTCTTTTTCCGGAAACGTGACGTCAAGGGCTGACTCCAGTTCTTTCACAATGGCTTCTGCAGTCTGGTATTCTTTTTGATGCAGAATGTGTTCCATATCTTCCGGGAAAAGAGACACATAGTGTTCCGTTCTGATCCGCTTACAGGCGATGGCGATATGAATGATGAGGTTATTCAATCCAAGGTTAGACAGAGGAATCCGATCGTTTTTGACCTTTTTCATAATAATAGAATGGATGATATCGATTTGTTCCTTCGGCAATATATCAGCCTTTTCATTCAGTAAATCGATCTCTGTTTCTCTTTCATCGACAATGTACTCCGCCATACAATACCTCATCTGCACCTCATCTCCGCGCAGCTTGAAGCCGTAATTCGGGCGTGTTTCCATGACAACGCGGTAAGGGAGCAGCCGTTTCTTCACTTCCTTTAAATCGGTTTGAAGTGTAGATTTTGAGATAAATAGTTCTTCAGCCAGCTCATCCAGCTTGAGATAATGATCCGCCAGCAGCAGCCGTTTCATGAGATATGTAATCCTCTCCTCGGGAATTACCGGCAGTCCTTTTTTCTGATGAAACTCGTCTTGCAGCAGCATTCTAAAGGTCTGGTCATCATGAATGCGCAGCTTGTATCCCGAGCCTCTTACCGATTGAACCAAAGCGCCATGGGCGCTTATCACATCTTGGAGTTCCTTTATATCATTGCGGACCGTCCGCGTCGTCACATGTAAATGTGCGGCAAATACCGAGCTTGTCACCGGAGCTTCTGCCGCCATCAATAAGCGCAGAATTTCACGAAGTCGCCCATGCAGCATGAGAAAAACCTCCTATCATGATAGATGCAGGAATTACATAAGTAGGCAGAAAGGATGTGGTGAAGGGAAAGCGAAATGTATATAAATTCTATAATGGGGAGAAATGCAAGTCAATGAACATCGGGAGGACAAGAGGGAAAACAGACCCATAAAAAAAACAGCCGGAATCAGCCGGCTGTTCGGGATGCGGACATGTTCTTTTGTTTAGACGCCTTGCGGTCCTTCATGATTTTTCGAACAATCGGGTAAATGACCGGCGCCCATTTGATAACGGTTTTGACCATTTTTTTCAAGACTCCGATTCTCCCTTCTTTTTTTCTCAACTATTCCCCAGATTCCCCTTTGCTTAAACATGCTAACGCGATACGTACCTGTTTCCCGTCACCCAGAAACGCCACGGATAATCGCGCGCCTCTCCGCTGTTGTCAATGCCGATCCGCGGGCCGGTTGATATTTCTTCCGGTGTGTACCCACTTTCAATGTAAAGCGGCTGTTCCGTGATCCAGCGTCCGTAGTCATTCATCGTGACGCCAAGCGCTTTCGTCAACTTTCCGGGACCATTTGTCCATTCCCTCGGACGCCGGCCTGGCCTTCTTTCCTCCATTAACAGCTGGCCTTCCTGAGGCTCAATTGCCCTGATTAATACCGCTTGCGGAACATCCTCTTCGGCGGCAACGACGTTCAGCAATGTATGGGTGTGCATCACATACGTATACACACGGCCAGCTTCAGCAAACATAATCTCAGTCCGTTTCGTCCGGCGGTTGTTAAAGCTGTGGGCTGCTCTGTCCCCGGCTCCCATATAGGCCTCTGTTTCCACGATATAACCTGAAGCTGTCCCTTCATCCGTTTCTTTTACCAAAAGACAGCCGAGAAGAGAGGGAGCCAGTTCTAGGGCCGTTTTTTGATAAAACGTGATGGGCAGCGGATTTCTTTTTCTGGTCACGGATGTCGTACTCTCCTTTTTTCGTTTTGGTAATTGTACCATTCCCGAAGCAGCTAAAAAAAAACTTCAGTTTTAAAATTCTTCCATCAAGGGAATATTGTTACTGTTCAAAAAGGAGGATCCATCAATGAAAGATGATCATCAAAAAGAGTATCACGGCACAAATGTCGAAGGCAGTGAGGATGCGCTTTCTCATAAGACATCCGGGAAAAACGAGTCAGAGGATACCTTAACGAACAGACAGGGGCATCCCGTCACTGACAACCAGAATGTGAGAACGGTCGGGAACAGAGGCCCGACAACGCTGGAGAATTACGATTTTCTCGAAAAGATCAGCCACTTTGACCGGGAACGCATCCCTGAACGTGTTGTACATGCCAGGGGCGCGGGCGCACACGGTTATTTTGAAGCCTACGGAAGTTTTGGAGACGAGCCGATTTCAAAGTACACGCGAGCGAAGCTCTTCCAGGAAAAAGGCAAGAAAACGCCGGCATTTGTCCGTTTTTCTACGGTCAATCACGGAAAACATTCACCTGAAACCTTACGGGACCCCCGCGGTTTTGCCGTTAAGCTTTATACCGAAGACGGAAACTGGGATTTGGTCGGGAACAACCTGAAAATCTTTTTTATTCGAGATCCGCTGAAGTTCCCGGACCTTGTACACGCGTTTCAGCCTGACCCGGTGACCAATATCCAAGATGGTGAACGTATTTTCGACTTCATTTCTCAATCTCCTGAAGCGACACATATGATCACATTCTTGTTTTCACCTTGGGGCATTCCTGCCAACTACCGGCAAATGCAGGGTTCAGGCGTTCACGCCTACAAATGGGTGAATGAGGAAGGCAAGGCCGTTCTTGTAAAATACCATTTTGAACCGAAACAGGGCATCCGCAACCTGACACAGAAGGAAGCGGAAGAGATTCAGGGGAAAAACTTCAACCACGCGACACAGGATTTGTATGAAGCGATTGAAAACGGCGATTATCCGGAGTGGGAGGTTTATGCCCAAATCATGAGTGATGACGAGCATCCGGAGCTCGACTTTGATCCGCTTGATCCGACTAAGCTGTGGTATAAGGATGATTTCCCGTGGAAGCCGATCGGCAAATTAGTGTTAAACAAAAACCCTGAGAATTACCATTCTGAAGTAGAACAGGCTTCATTCGGTACAGGGGTCCTTGTCGACGGACTTGATTTTTCTGATGACAAATTGCTTCAAGGCCGGACGTTTGCCTATTCCGATACGCAGCGGTACAGAGTTGGCGCAAACTACCTGCAGTTGCCAATCAACTCACCGAAAAAACACGTCGCGACCAACCAGCAGGGGGGTCAAATGCAATACCGCGTGGATATCGGCGAAGGTCAAAATCCGCACGTCAACTATGAACCGTCTATTATGGGCGGACTAAAGGAAGCAAACCAGCAGGCAAAAGACCATACCCCACATGTCGAAGGCGACCTGAAGCGGGAAGCGATTGACAGAACGAACAATTTCGGACAAGCCGGTGAAACGTACCGGAGATTTACTGAGTTTGAGCGTACTGAACTCATCACAAATCTGGTCAATACGCTTTCAACCTGCAGAAAAGAAATTCAGGAGCAAATGATTGAGAATTTCACAAAAGCCGATCCGGACTACGGAAAACGCGTGGCAGAAGGGCTGAAAAAGGCTTCAGAAAGTAACAGCAACGGACCTGTTGGCACGACAGAAACGGCTCAAGCCGTCGAGCAGGCCGAACAGGAAAGCCATCCGTCTGATCCGTATTAACACCAAAAACAGGACTTTTTTGAAGTCCTGTTTTTTCAATTCTCTATTGAAACGTTTCCACAAATTGTGTTGTACTGGAAGGAAAGAGGTGGTGAGAGCATGGAAATTCAGCAGCCGCTGATTCCTCAGCAAAAAACAATCGGCACTTTAGATCACGCCGTTTTCTTATGCATGGTATTTTGTTTTTGGTTTTCGGGCTATATTTACGTTCCTGTTTTCAGCCTGTATTTGGAAGATCTGCACTTTTCATACGGAGCGATCGGCATGATTCTTGGAAGCTACGGGGTGACCCAAATCCTGCTGCGGTTCCCGCTTGGGGTTCTGTCAGAAATTCTTTTTTCTCTGCGTAAGCCATTGTTAATTGCCGGCTTTGGATGTTCCATTCTCAGCAGCGTGCTTTTTCTTGCGTTTGATTCTTTTTTCTTCGTCCTGACCGCCCGGCTTCTCGCGGGGTTAACAGCATCCATGTGGGTGATGGCAACGATTCTATACGCTCATTATTTCAAAGATGGCAGTGCGTCAAAAGCAATGGGCATTATGCAGTTTTTCACCGTCATGCCTCAGTTTGTCAGCATTGTGTTCTGCGGGCTTGCAGCAGCGCATTTAGGCAGGCAGGTTCCGTTTTGGATGGCACTGGCTGCCTCGTGCATCGGCCTTGTGATATGCTGCTTTATTAAAGATCCGTCCGTTTCTCCTGGGCAACGTAAGGCTCTCCGTATAACGCAATACATCAAAGAAACATTGCGGCTGCCGAAGCTGAAGCTTTTCACGATTCTATCTATGACAGCTCATGCCGTGCTATTTATGACGGTGTTTGGTTTTACGCCGCTTTATACAAATCAGCTCGGAATGGGGGACATCGAACTGCTTTGGGTGATGAGCGCCTTTTTTCTCCCTCATGCAGCGGCTACCCTGAGCTTTTTGTTTTTGCGTTTTACCGGAAGAATCGCCTATGGCACCATGCTGATCTGTTTTGCTGTCATTGGAGTCTGTTTGATGTTCGTCCCTTTTTCAGTTTCATTGTCCACGGTTTGCATGACCCATGCTTTCATCGGTCTGGCGCTTGGCTTTGTGTTTCCCCTATTGTTAAGCCGGGTCGTCGATATCAGCTCAGCTCGTTTAAAAATGTCAGCCATGGGATTTTATCAATCGTTTTATGCGCTGGGCATCTTTATCGGCCCCCTTCTCGCCGGAAAAATCGCACAGGTTTTCGGTTTGGCAGAGGTATTTTATGGAGCGGGATTGATGGCATTTTCCGCTTTGTTGATGATGCTGGCCACAAAGCGAAAAATGATCGGTTAATAGCTTTCATACTGCCGGAAGCGCCACACAGAAAAAATGGCCAGAAGCATGATGCACAGAATGGAGAATGTGAGCGACCACCCGAAAAAGTCCGCCCGCTCTCCATGAAGCAGAATATGCTCCGCCTGCTTGCAAAGCTCAGCCGGCAGCCATTTCGCACCATCAGGAAAAAGTGAGACAGCAAAGGAAACGGCAGCAGTCAGCCCAATTCCGGCTGCCGCGGCTGCTCCGAGAGACCGAAACATCACGCTTCCGGCTAGCCCTGCAGTAACAATAAACATCATCCAAAGAGAGTAGAGGCCGAGGCTTGCTGCAAAGCGGCTGAACGATGCGTGCTCAAACAAGATCCGGACGTAATAATAAGCAAGTCCGTACCCAGCTGCAAACGAGGCGATTCCGATCATGCTTTGGGTGATCCATTTGTTCAATATATACTGGGCTGCCGTCACAGGCCGTGACATGATCAGCGCTGTTACACCTTGATTTCTTTCATTCGCCACACTGCCCATGACACTGAAGATGATCAGCGCCATGCCAAGCGTGTTGAATTGGGAAAGCGTGCTCACCATCACCTCAGATCCGGAAGGCATGGTAAAACTGATTTTCATACCGTCTGGAAGGCTCCCCCCATGCGCAATGATTTCCGGCATGTAATAAATGGTCAGCGGCTGCGTCAGCCCCACGATCATCATCGCGATGGGCAGCCAGATCAGCTTGCCGCTTCTCCAGCCTTCCAGCCATTCCTTTTGTAATAGCGTCATCATGACATTCATGCGTGCACCACCTTAAGATAGACGTCTTCGAGAGACTCGGTTTTTTGTTCAAAACAGGTGATTGTCAATCCCATTTGGATACAATCACTCAGCAATGTCCTGCCAGAGCCTGTATCGCTTAGCTCAAAAACAGCTTGAGACGGATTCTTATAGACAACATCGGATATATAAGGCCTCTCTTCAAGCCACCCCTTCAGTTTCTCTTTTACAGTAAGAGTGAAAACATTCGTTTGATGCTGTTCTTTAAGCTGCTGTAAAGCGCCTTTCCATGAAATCTCACCATTTTGCATGATCACGACTTGATCACACACCTGCTCCGCATCGTGCAAAACGTGAGTAGAAAACAAAACAGCCATATGTTTTTTCAGCTCCCGCATCATATCCAGCACCTCGATACGCCCAGAAGGGTCCAGGGCAGATACCGGTTCATCCAAAATCAAAAGCTTCGGTTTATGAAGCAGAGCCTGAGCCAGGCCGAGCCTTTGTTTCATGCCGCCAGAATAACCGCCGATTTTTTTGTTTGCCGCGTCCTGCAAACCGACAAACTCCAGCATTTCGCCTATTTTCTCAAGGCTTTTTTTCTTTGAAAGGCCAGACAGTCTCCCGGCAAAGGTTAAAAATTCATTAGCCGTCATCCAGGAATAAAAAGCCGGGTACTGCGGAAGATAGCCAATCATACTGCGATCTGCCTTTTGCTCCCCGTACAGCTTGATCGTTCCGGAGGTAGGTGACAGCAGTCCGGACAGCATTTGAAGCGTTGTGGTCTTACCAGCCCCATTCGGTCCTAATAGAGCGACACACTCGTTCTCCTTGACTTGAAAACTGACATCCCGTACAGCTTGATGATGCCGATATGATTTGCATAATGACTCAATAGATAGCATGCTCGCTCACCTTTGCTTTCTGCCGACGGTAAAAAATAAAATCGGCCCAATAATATTGATGCATATAATCACTGCTGCCCACATCCATTTCGGCCCGTTTGTCCGCTCTTCTTTCACACAGCTGATCAGGGCAAACATTGCCAGCACGGCCTGTAATACAATCAGCGGTACAATCATTTCCCAAGAAATATTCATTAGCTGATCCTCCTATTTTTTCGGTCCGGCCTTATCACAAAAAAGTAATAGCAAATCAGAGGCATCGGCGCTTGAATCAGTCCGACAATTCCCCACACCCATGCCAGACGATCCCGTTTTTTCGCATCAATGAATAAAAAGATGCCCTGTGCCAATACAATCAGATAAGCAAACACAAAAATCGTCAATTCTGTTTGGGACATCAGTGTTTCACCTCACGTTCGCCAAGGTATCGTTTTTTCTCAGCTGCAATCAAAATCGGCAGGACAGCCAGCGCACAGACCTGAAGCACGACAAAAGCAGCGGGAACTTGAGTAAATGCCAGAATCGCCGCGCTTACCACCATCAGTGCAGAGAACACAAATAAGATAACTTCTTTCAGCACGCTTTTTCTTCGTTCGGCTTTCATTTGTGACAGCTGATCAAGCAATTCTTTTTGACTCGGTATATTCGGGTTGGCGCATTGGTCAATTTTCTGCAATTCCGATTTTAAATGAACAGATCCCTTTTCTTTATTCATCAGTCCACTCCTTTCTGATTTGTTGGAGCCCTTTATGGACTCTGGACTTTACCGTGCCTTCTTTGATATGCAGCATCACCCCGATATCCGCATAGGTATAGCCGTAATAGTGCCTTAATAAAACGGGCGTGCGCAGCTTCGGGTCAAGCTGAGAAAAGAGATCAAGCGTCTCGCTCCACTCGGAGCCTTTCATTGACACGTCCCATTTGATCTTGCGTATCGTTTCCTCTGTAACAGCCTGATTTCGTTTCCATTCTCTCTTTCTCTTTTTCTGGTGATCAAGGTAGAGTCTTGACGCAATAGAGATCAGCCAAGTAGAGAATTTGGATCGGCCTTGAAAACTCCCTAGATGGACGTACCCTTTCAGAAAGGTTTCCTGAACCAGATCCTCGCTGATGTCAGGGTGAAGGGAAAGCTTTAACAAGTATTTGTATAGAAAAGAATAATAATGCTGAAAAAGAGCTGTAAACGCCTCGTCGCTTCCCTCTTTCGCCTGCTGAATCAATTGCTTTTCTTCATTTGTATCCAATGCACGCGATCCCCCCTTTTTTTGTTATCTTGCCTTATGAGACGACACCGGATTCCAAAGCGTTCAATTTTTTTTATAATTCTTTTGATCTATTGACTTCACTGGCTTCTCATTGGTTTTTGTGAGCATCAAAATTTGTAAAGCAAAGTACAGTCTGTTAAGCTATGTTTTTATGTCTATATCAAAATTTCATTATATATGGAGGACGATGCATTGAAAGTAGAAAGGCGAACGATTGAATATATTCCAAATGAAGAAAGACATGGTAAAGCGAAAGATTTATTTCCCGTATGGTTCGGGGCCAATATGCATATCACCACGTTAGTAACCGGTACCCTTCCCGTTGCAATGGGACTTAATCTGTTTTGGAGTGTTGCCGCTATTATTTGCGGAACCTTAATTGGTGCCATATTTATGGCTTCTCATTCCGCGCAAGGACCTCAGCTCGGCATCCCGCAAATGATTCAAAGCCGTGCCCAATTCGGCGTAATCGGAGCGATTCTTCCCCTCTTCTTAGTCATGTTTATCTACCTTGGTTTCTTCGCAAGCAGTACGATTCTGGCGGCCGGGACCTTAAGCAGCTTTGTTCCCATCCCGGGATCATGGAGCATTATAGGCTTAAGCGCCGCATGTTTTTTACTCACCATTTTCGGTCATGATTTGATTCATAAAATGCAAAAAATCCTTTCTTGGACCTCTTTTGCCGTATTTTTTGCTGCAACGATACTCATTTTCCAATTACCGATTCCGGCAGGCAGCTGGGTGCCCGGAACGGTCGACTTGCCCGTTTTCTTGGTGGCAGTCAGCGCAGTAGCGACTTGGCAGCTTGCCTATGCGCCTTATGTCGCCGATTATTCTAGATATCTGCCCATTAAAACACCGGCGTCCAAAACGTTTTGGTACAGCTACGCAGGAACATCTGTCAGCTCCATCTGGATGATGCTGCTCGGCGCGCTGCTGACCACAGCACTTCCTGATTTTACGACAAACTCAGGGACCCAGATTGTGCAATTGTTCGGCCCCTTCTCGTTCATTATGCTGATCATTGTTTTATTTGGCCAGATGGCGATTAATGTCTTTAACTTGTATGGAGCTTTTATGTCCACGACGACTACGCTTGAGCCGTTTCTGAAATTAAAAGTCACACCGAAAATTAGAATCATCATGATTCTTGGCGTCACAATCGTCGGAACAGTCCTAAGCCTTCTGGGGCAAAGTAATTTTATGGAGCTGTTTTTGAATTTCATCTTTTTTATCAGTTATTTCTTAATTCCATGGACGGCGATCAATTTAGTGGATTACTACTTCGTCCGCCACGGGAACTATGAGGTCAAAGCGATGTTTGATGTCAACGGGCCATATGGAAGAGTCAATTGGATCACAACGATTGCTTTCATTCTATCCATCTTGTTAGAAATTCCGTTTATCAATACATCCTTTTACATCGGGCCATTGGCAAAAATGTTTGGCGGCGGGGATATCGCATGGATTATCGGCTTAGCCGTGCCTTCTGTTCTATATTATGTACTCATGAAACCGCGCCTGAAAAAACGAGCGGGCTATCAAGAAAAGCTGTCTTCCCTATGAAGACAGCTTTTTTCATTCAAATCGTTTCCATACACGAGGCAACATGTCAGAGAGCTCGTGGGCGAGCAGCGTATGAGCAGAGTGTTCGTCAGTCCAAAGCTCGGCGCATGCACCGTGCAAGTATACGGCATTTAATACGGCATGTTTCGGGTCTTTGTGGCAGCAAAGCATGCCCAATATCATTCCCGTCAGCGTGTCGCCGGTTCCTCCTTTGGCGAGTGCCCCATTTCCGGTCGGATTGCTCCAGCAGTCACCATCGGGAAACGCGATGATGGTTTGATTTCCTTTTAACACGATCACCGTTTGCAGTTGAACCGCCCACTCCTTGGCATATTCCGCTCTTTTGTTTTGTAAGTCTTTCACCGGAACCCCTGTCATTCGGGAAAACTCACCTGGATGCGGCGTGAGGATGACGGGTGCCTCCCGTTTCGGATACGTGCGCTTTGTCAGCGCTCCGGCATCCAAAATAACAGGGCAGTCCTTCTCAAGTACATGATCAACGGCCTGCTGCACTCTCTCTGTTTGCGGAAGCCCCGAACCGATCGCAATCGCCCGGTACGTCTCTTCAAGCCGTGAGCACGCCGCTTTTTCCCAGCCGTCACGCCAATACGTGGCCTCCGGCAGAACCGGAACGATCAGCGGGATCACGCTTTCAGACGTGCCGATAACAAGCTTGCCGAGACCGCTCCGCATGGCACCAAGCCCGGCCAAAATCGCAGCGCCCGGCATGTCATCGCTTCCCGCCAGCAGCAAAGCCGTACCGTACGTACCTTTATGGCTCGATGCATCTCTTTCAGGGAGCGCAGCCCTCACATGCTCTTCCGTCCAAATCGGAACATTCATATCCATACCTCCTCTTATTATCTCTTCTTATTTTTCCTGCACTTCTTCCTTTTCAAACAAAAAAGACAGCCCCAAAGGCTGTCTTCTATTTTACAGGAACGTCGAGGTGATAAAGACGGCGATATCGTTCGTTCGTCGCCAGCAGTTCCTCGTGCGTTCCTTCCATTTCTGTTTTTCCGTTTTCCAGAAAGACGATTTTATCGGCTGCTTCCACTCCCGCCAAGTGATGTGTAATCCAAAGAATCGTTTTACCTTTCAGCACCTCAAACACGGTCTCCATCAGTTCGCGTTCTGTGCTAGGGTCTAAGCCTACTGTAGGCTCATCAAGTATAATGATCGGCGTATCCTGCAGCAAAATCCGGGCGAGCGCGATCCGCTGCCGCTCTCCTCCTGAAAAACGGATTCCGGTTTCCTGAACTGAAGTATGATACCCGTCAGGCAGCGACTCAATGTAATCATGCAGCTTCACCTGCTTTGCGGCGCGGCGCACATCCTCGTCGCTCGCCTTCCCGTTTCCAAGCCTGATGTTATTCAAAATGCTTGTATCAAACAAGTGAGGCTTTTGATTTAACACAGCCACCGCATCAGCAATCTGGTCCTTTAAAAACGCCGTTTCCACTCCGTTTAACGTTACCGAGCCTGAGTCAGGTTTCAAGGCGCCCTCAATTAATGCGAGTGACGTTGATTTTCCTGATCCGCTCCGGCCGAGCAGCGCCATTTTTTCTCCTTGGCGCAGCGTAAAGGAAAAATGGTTCAATACTTGGCTGCTGTTGTCATAAGAAAACGTCACATCTCGAAACACCAAGGTGACATCTTTGAGATTAAGCCTGTCAGCCGCAGACTCTGTTTGTGAAGACTCAGGCTGAGGAGCCACCTTGTTCATTCTTTTGATAGAATCCTGATAACCCGGCACTTCGCCCAAGGCATCAGAAAGCGGCAGAAAAGCTTCTGTCAGCGGAAACACAACAAGCACAAAGGCTGCAATCATTGTTCTGGCGAGTTCGCCATTTGTATGCTGCCCCGCCGTCCAAAACAGCATCAGCAAAATGAGGCCGGCGACAAGGCATTGCGCGGCGAAATCCCGCCATCTAGTAAAACGATGTTTTTTTCGTTCCAGCTCAAACCACGTATTTTCTTCTTTTTCATAGGAATCAATAAAAGCATGCCGGCGTCCGCTGAACATCCAGTCGCTGACACCCATCACGGCATCTGTGAGACGGCTGTACAGCACATTCCGCCCGCTTTTCAGCTTGGCATTCTTCGCCCGCGTCACAAGCAAAGACACGACCGGAAACAGCACAACCAGAACAAACAGATACACCGCCAGCAAAATGGCAAACGGCCAGGAGAAGAAACCAAGCGCAATCACTGAAACAGCATACAAAAGCAAGGCTGAGATGGCAGGGAAAATGGTTTTCAAGAAGGCATCCTGCAAATGCTCAATATCCTCAGACAAAATGCCGAGCATATCTCCCGTGCGAAAACGGGATCGCAGCATCAAAGCGCCCGGCTCAAGCATGTTGTAAAGGCGGACGCGCATGTCGGACACGATTTTCAAAATGATGTGATGGCCGATCAGGCGCTCCACATAGCGTGACACAGACCGGGCAATCCCAAAGGTTCGAACGGCGACAATCGGGACATAAATAAGCAGGATGTTCTCCGGTCTTGTCGCCGCTTTTGAAATTAAAAACCCTGACGTAAACATGAGAAAAGCAGCGGAAAAAATCGTCACCGCGCCCAAAAAGACAACAAGAACAAACAGACGGGCATTTTGCTTGATATACGGCAGAATCCATTCTTCTTTCTTCATGCTCTTTCCCCCAGTTGTGCCTTCACGAGTTTGGTGTACACACCGTTTTTCGCCAGCAATTCATCGTGAGTCCCGATTTCTGCAACCCTGCCTCCGTCCAGTACGATCATTTCATCCATATCAAGCATCCAATGGAGGCGGTGTGTCGCGAGAAAGACAAGCTTATCATCAAATAAATCCAGCATCGTTTCTTTTATTTCATATTCTGTTTCGATATCCAGATGGGCGGTCGGCTCATCCAGCAGCAGAATCGGCCGGTTTCCCAAAAAGGCGCGGGCCAGCGCGACACGCTGAGCCTGACCGCCGCTGAGCGCCCGGCCGCTTTCTCCGATCCGTCCCTCCAACCCTTCATGAAGGGTGTTTACAAACTCCGTCAATCCCGCTGAGGCAGCAGCGCGGGCTGTTTCTTCAGCAGAAGCGCTTGGGTGATAAAAGCGGATATTGTTCGCCAGCGTATCATCAAAAATATAAGGATGCTGCGGAATATAGAGAAGGTTTTTCTGCCAGTTCCCGTCCTGCAGGTGCGAACGGCTTGAACCGTTCACATTAATAACACCGCTATCCGGCTCCAAAAACCCGCCGAGGATATCAATTAATGTTGATTTTCCGGCACCGCTTGCACCGATAATGCCGATTTTTTTCTTGCCTTTGAATGACAGATCAATATTAGACACCGACCGGCCAACTGACACACCTGACAGCTTCAGCTCATCTTGATCGGACCACATCCCAAGCTGAAGAGGCGCCTCTTCTTTAAAGCCAGGCTGCGACAAAATCTCTTGAATGGTTTTGCCTGCCTCCTGCCCGTTTAGCGTTGCGTGATAATCGTTCCCCACTTCCCTCACCGACAGAAAATACTCAGGTGCCAGGATAAGCGCCGTTAATGCAGGGCCAAGCAAAATATCGCCGTCAATCAAACGCAGTCCCAAAAACACAGCAACTGTCGCTACAGACAGCATCGTGAAAAAGTCGAGAGCAAATGAAGATAAAAACGCCACCCGCAGTGTACTCATTGTCGCTTTGCGATACCGCTCACTGACGTGGAAAATGTTTTTGCTATGCGATTTGCTCAATCCTAAAAAACGCAATGTCTCCAATCCGCGAAGAGAATCAACGAAATGGTTGGACAATGTCTGATATGATTTCCACTGGCGATCCGCTTTTCGCTGTGCGACAAGGCCAAGAAGAATCATAAATATAATCAGAATCGGCAGGGCCGCGACTAAAATAATCGCCGACGTCCGATCCTGAAAAAACACGTAGATGACAACCGCAGCAGGCACAATCGCCATGCTGACCATTTTCGGCAAAAACAGTTCAAGATAGCGGCGGAACTGGCTGATGCCTTCCATCGCCAGCGTCACCATTTGTCCCGTCCCCTCTTTCTTTGCAAAGCGGGGGCCTAAACGGAACAGCTGATCGAGAAAGCTTTTTCTCAAATCAGCTCCCGTCTGGGCGGCATAATGATAGACGAGTTTCTGACGCGCCACTGTCACCCCGTGCCGCGCGACAAAAGCGATGAGGAAAAAGCCGATCACCGGAAACAGGGAGGCAATGCTCTTCCCGTTGAACAGTCCGGTTACAGCTTCACTCAGCCACTCTGCCTGCATGATAATAGCGGCTGTCTGAATCAGCGTTAAGCAAGTAATCACGGTGAGAATCCGCTTCATTCCTTTATATCGAAACAGGTCTTTTCCCATTAATAAGTCATAGGCTCCTTATGACTGACGCGCTTCCGGAAGACATAATAGCTCCAGATCTGACTGCCGATGACAAACGGCAATAGCGTTAATGCTGCAATTGACATGACTTTAAGCGAATAATCACCGGAAGAAGCGTTAGCTACTGTTAAATCGAACGCGCTTTGAATCGAGCTGACCATCACCCGAGGGAATAGCGAAATGAAAATCATTCCTATGGTCAGAGCAAGACCCGCGCCTGTCATCGCAAATGTCCAGCCGTCTTTACTCTTACGGATGAATAAAGCTGCAAGCATAAAGCAGATGACAATCAAAACAACAAGCGGTATTGTAATCTCGCCGCGGCGTGTAAACATGTCTGTCTCATAAGCAGAAAGAGCCGCGAAAGCAAGCACTGCCACAAAAACAATACCCATTATCTTTTGCGCCATTTGTCGGGCGCGCTGCTGCAAATCACCAATCGTACGCAGCGTGATGAACATTAATCCATGCAGGAAGCAGAGAAGTGTTACGGTCACGCCGCCAAGTACAGAATATACATTTATATAATCAGAGAAATGCGCGTGAATGTTCATATCGGCATCAATCGGCATACCGCGGAATAATGTCGTAAATAACACACCAAGCACAAACGGAGGAATCAGACTGCCGAAGAAAACCACCCAGTCCCAAACCTTTACCCATTTTAAATGATCAACCTTGCCGCGGAATTCAAACGCGACCCCGCGGCCCATTAATGCAAGCAGCACAATGACAAACGGAATGTAATAACCGCTCAGCATCGTTGCATACCAGTTTGGAAACGCCGCGAAGATAGCACCCGCACCAGTCAAAAGCCATACTTCATTCGCGTCCCAGAACGGCCCGATCGTGTTGATCAGCACTCTGCGCTCTAATTCATTATGGCCAAGAAAACGGGTCGCCATGCCGACCCCGAAATCAAAGCCTTCCAAAAAGAAGAAACCGATAAACAATACAGCAACGAGTATAAACCAAAGATCATGAAGAGATGCCATGGTATACCTCCTGACTAAAAGGATCTGTTGAAACAGGAACATCATGATGATCATCATGCTCCGCGCCTTTTTTAATTTCACGGATGAACAAGAAGACGAGCAATGCGCCCAAAATCATATACATCACACCGAATGCGATGATTGAGAATAACAGGGAGCCCGCCGTTACGTTAGGCGACACGGATTGAGCCGTTGTCATCAAACCCATGACCGTCCAAGGCTGACGCCCGATTTCTGTCATAATCCAGCCAGCGGAGTTCGCAATAAACGGGAAGGAAATCAATGCGATCATGATGCGCAAATACCATTTGCTGTTTTCCAGCTTTTTGCGGCGGTTCAGCCAAAGGCCGCCTAACGCAGCAAGAATCATGACAACACCTGCTCCAACCATAATACGGAAGCTCCAGAACGTCGTTTTGACAGGCGGAATATAGTCGCCTTTTCCATACACTTTTTCGTACTCTGCCTGAAGTGTTTTCATTCCCTTGACACTGCCGCTGAATTTTTGGTAAGCCAGGTAGCTCAATGCGTATGGAACTTTGATTTCATTTGAGCTCTTTTCATTTTTCGTATCAATTGTGGCAAAGGCCGTCCAAGCAGCAGGGTCGCCGCTGTCTTCCCAAAGCCCTTCACTGGCAGCCATTTTCATTGGCTGTGATTCCATCAAGTGTTCAGCCTGCATGTGTCCGCTTAAGGAGACGCCAAGGCCTGCACAAAGACCCACAATCATTGCGAGTTTGAAAGATTGTTTAAAGAATGGCACTTCTTTTTTCTTTAATAGTTTAAAAGCACTGACACCCGCGATAAAGAAGGCCCCGGTGGCAAGCGCACCGAAAATGACGTGCGGGAATTCAACCCATAGCTGCGGATTTGTCAACAGCGCGCCAAAGTCATTCATTTCCGCGCGGCCGTTTTTGATCGTAAAGCCGACCGGCTCCTGCATAAAGGAGTTCGCTGTTAAAATCCAGAAGGACGACATAATCGTTCCGAATGACACGAGCCAAATGCAGAGCGCGTGAATTTTTTTAGGGAGGCGGTCCCAGCCGAAAATCCACAATCCGATAAAAATCGATTCCATGAAAAACGCCAATAATGCTTCAATCGCAAGCGGTGCGCCAAATACATCTCCGACAAAACGGGAATAATCAGACCAGTTCAGTCCAAACTGGAATTCTTGCAAAATCCCCGTAACAACACCGACTGCGAAATTTATTAAGAACAAGTGTCCCCAAAACTTCGCCATTTTGAGGTACAGCTCATTTTTCTTCACAAGATAAAGAGTCTCCATCAATGCAACCATAAACACAAGCCCGATTGACATTGGCACAAACAAGAAATGAAACAACGTTGTTGATGCAAATTGAATGCGGGCTAATACTAATTCACTCATGCTTTATCCTCCATTTCCGATTGAAAATGTTATATTGTTCACTACTTCACAAGCAGAACCAAAACTTTGATCAGCATTTCACAAAATAGACGAAAAAAAATAATGCTCAACATTTCACAAATACATCAAAAAGTCGTCAAATATGATTCAAGATTGCCAGACTGACGAATGGCACGATCCCTAAATGGTTCATATTAAGTACTTTACAACGATCTGTTTCAAAAATAAAGCCCAAAATACCTAAAAAGTCCTGCGCTATGTGACGGATTATTGTCTATTTTGTTGCTGATTGATGGCGGTCGCTAGGATAAATGACCCTTTATTATCGTACATCAACACTTCGCTCCTTGCGAATAAAATGCTTGACCGGCATCAGCACTGGGTTCTCGGCACTCCGGCACATCCGGAATTTAGTCAGAACGTCTCTTTTCATCTGAATCATAAAAAAGAAAAGTTTGAATAGTAAATTTTTAATATATTAATAATTTCAATTTTTTAGTATACTTAACATAGTGAACAATTTCACTGGCAACAAGATTAGGGGGAGGTTTTTTAATGGGAGAGCTTCAAACTCAATTGCAAATGCAAACGGATACAATTCACGAAGGGGTTCGAAAAGAGAATTGGTTTGCGAAGGCTATGAATATAAAAATAGGCATTATACCGCTTCCTGTGTATGCCCTGCTGTTTATATTAATTACTATTTTTGTATTGCATCACGATGTAAAAAGCGACATCTTGACATCCATTGCCGTCATGGCGTTTTTCGGATTTACCTTTGCCCAAATCGGAAAATCGATACCGATTGTGCGCTCTATCGGCGGTCCGGCCATCCTTGCTACTTTTATTCCATCTGCTGTCGTCTACTATCACCTGCTGCCAAATGATATTGTCAAATCCACCACAGAGTTTACAGAAAACTCAAACTTTCTTTATTTGTTTATTGCCGGAATTGTTGTCGGAAGCATCCTCGGCATGAAAAGAGAAACACTTGTAAAAGCATTTATGAAAATTTTTATACCGCTTATCGCCGGTTCTGTCGCGGCCGCCATTGTGGGACTGGCTGTCGGTACATTGCTCGGCCTCGGATTTCAGCACACCCTTCTGTACGTCGTGATTCCTATTATGGCTGGCGGCGTCGGAGAAGGCGCCATCCCTCTGTCCATCGGTTATTCCGATATCATGCCGATGTCTCAAGGGGAAGCGTTTGCACTTGTTCTTCCATCGATCATGCTCGGCAGTCTATGTGCAATCATTTTAGCGGGCCTGCTCAACAGAATCGGCAAGAAAAAACCGGAATGGACCGGCAACGGTAAAGTTGACCGTTCAGAAGATTCACCTGCGCTGGAGGAATCGCAAAACGGCCAGCACATGTTCAACCTTTCTCTGTTTGCGTCCGGGGGAATTCTTGCCGTCTCCTTGTATTTGGTCGGTATGCTCGCCCACGACTTTTTCGGTTTTCCTGCTCCTGTTGCCATGCTGCTGTTAGCTGTTTTGATCAAGCTGTTCAGACTGGTCCCTGCCTCAATTGAAAACGGCGCGTTTGGCGTGTCCCGCTTCTTTTCAACGGCAGTCACCTATCCGCTGCTCTTTGCAATCGGCGTGTCCATGACGCCATGGGACAAGCTTGTGGCCGCCTTTAATCTCAGTAATATTATTACGATTCTGTCTGTCGTTGTGACAATGATGACGGTCGGCTTTTTCACGGGAAAATGGCTGAACATGTACCCGATTGAAACAGCTATTATTAATGCGTGCCATTCAGGGCAAGGAGGCACCGGTGACGTCGCGATATTAAGCGCCGCAGAAAGGCTTGAGCTGATGCCTTTTGCCCAGGTGTCCACTAGAATTGGAGGGGCCATCACAGTGTCCCTCACGTTATTGCTGTTACACCAGTTTTATTGATAGGCTGAAAGCAAGTTCTTCGTATGACGAAAGAGCTTGCTTTTTTGCATTTCCGTGTTTTTACAAATTCCCGCCGCATGCTATAGTAGTAGTTGGAAAGATTATGATAGAAAGGACTCTAGCATGCCTATGGGAACCAGTCTTTTTTTCTTTATCATTCTCGGGCTGGGCATTCAGCTGATATCAGCCCTTGCAGCAAAGCTTCTTCCGGCATTAGAACTCTGGATTGATATTGTTCTTTGGGTCGGTGCTGCTAGCTTTATCTTCTCTCAACAGTCTTTCATAGACGGCATCGTCTCTCTGGCATTGATGTTCACCAGCTACTGGACCGCATTGGATCTGACTGTCCCCAGCCGTGTTGAAAAGCCATCAGGCGATTGGCAGGAAATTGAGCTTGCAAGAGACCACACACGCCTCCTCTCGGATATTGCCCTGACTGTCATTGTGTTTGCGGGCGCTATTGTTTTCTTCATTTACGGGCCTGACACCAGCGTTCTAAAATATGTGATCCTGTTCGGTTTCATCTCGGGCGGCGCGGCACTGGTAAAACGCATATTACATTTTCTAAGTGTAAAAGTCTTTTATTCTTCATCTTTAGAAACATGGCATATCAGCTCACGATATGAAACCCGCACCTACCCGCTTTCAGACCTGAAAGACATCCGGCTTGAATCGACGGCAGATCTATTAAAGCTTCACCCGCTGTTGACAATGTATTCATCCCGGCTCGATATGACGACAAGCTTTCAGCAAGTCATAAGGCTCTCTCTTCCCGGCGAAACACTATATCTGACCGTGAAGGAACCAGAAAAATGGAAAGCGATCCTCGGGGAATTTCTAGATTCAGAAAACAAAGAGGAAACGGTTATTGCTGTCCTGCCGCTTTATCATCGGAAAAATGTGAAAAGGCTTTTAGGTAAACTTTATTTTGCCGCAAGCGTAAAAGGGATATCTGCTTACGCCATATTGGTGCTCGCTTTATATGCCTTACACGCTTCACCTTGGGTCATGACTGGTGCCGTGATGTTGTACTGGGCTTTGAATATGTATCTATCTGACCGGGTGCTGCGGACAGCAATGGATGCCAGGCCTTGTCTGAATTCAGACGTTCAGGCAGCGGCAGATAAGATGTTTAGAAAAGCAGGCATTGCGCATGTGGAGATATATGAAACGGATAGTGATGAATATAACGGCATGGCAGTCGGAATGAATGTAGGAAGATCAATGGTGATTCTGACAAGCGCTACATTAACCCTTCCGCCGCATGTCATTGAGGGTATTCTTGCCCATGAAGCTGTTCATATTAAAAAACGTGATGTGCTGTCCATGCAGCTGTTGCGCTTTCTTTATCTTGGGGCAGTCATCGGGATCATTCTTTTACTTGAGCATTACATCGCCCATCCCGGCGCTTACAAAATCGCACTTTGGGCGCTAATCATGGGAATCATCATTCTATTCCAGCTTTATCAGTCATTTTGTTCCCAATGGATGGAGGTGCGCGCCGATCACCTTGGCGCTTCACTGCTGGAGGGCGGATACAGGCAGATGGCTGAATCCTTAAAGATCCTGGCGGTTCGTCAGGATGAAGCTCTGCAAAAACAAAACACCTACAGCTCTGATATAGATGAAGATGAAGTTAAGGTGAACTCTCTCATCCGGGATAACAGCTGGCTTTTCAGAATCATAGACTTTCAGTTTTCTCCTCATCCACCTATGTATTGGCGTGTCAGCGCATTGCTTTCCAACAAAGGACACGGCATGGTCAAGCGCTGGCTGAGAGATCGGCTGAAAGAATCTGTCTCCCTCAAGTGAAACTTTTCAGATTTTAAAACGTATGAAAAATCATTGTTTAAGGGGGGAGCCATATGATTGTTATTCTTATTGCTTTGATCTTCGGAATGATCGTCATTTATCAATCGGCTCGATCATCTGATTCAGAAACCAAAGGACGCCAGCGGGCGGACAGCGGTTTTTTCGGATTTTCCGATGGTGATTCCCGCCATGATGGATGCGGCTGTGACGGAGGTTTCGGGGATTCCGGCTGTGACGGCGGAGGGGGCGGCGGCGATTAATCGCCGCCATTTTTTATTTCATCGACTCGATGTACGCGCCAAATGACGCCCCTGACATTCCCGGGGATACACGTACGCGATGGAGGGCGTACATCCCCTGATCTCTGGAGGCTGCACCAGGTTCAGTCGTCACTCCCATTTGATAACCGGTTTCTTCAGCGGCCTTCAGCGTATCTTCGTTGTAGCGCCCAACCGGATAGCTGATGATGGCCGTTTGCTGATTGAACATCCTATCAAACAGTTTTTTTGAATCTGCCATTTCGCTATATTGCTGTTCTGGTGTTAAACCGTTCAGCTCAAGGTGGTCAATCGTATGGCTTTCAATCGATATGCCATGCTGCGCCATTTCTTTCATTTGATCCTCTGTCAGATGATGTTTATGTCCAATTGATTTGCCGATCATAAAAATCGTCGCCTTCATGCCGTACTTCTTTAATACCGGATACGCGTCTTTGTAATTATCGGTGTATCCGTCATCAAACGTGATCAGCACACATTTCTCACTCGGCTTCTTGTCCTGAGTCAGCATGAGATACGCCTCTTTTGGGGTTAATGTCTGGTAGCCGTTATCGTGCAGCCATTTCATATGTGCCTCAAATTCTTTCTTTGGCACACGGAGGCTGTTGCCCGAAGAGATGCTGTGGTACATCAAAATCGGCAGCTTTGCCGGTTTCTCTGTTTTGATCCATGCGGATGTATCATCTTCTTTTTTCTGCACATGTACTGTCTTTTCTTCCGGTTTCTTTTGTTCCGCTTTTGGCATCTGCTGCTCCGCATTTGCTTCTTTTTCAGCGCAAGCGGCAAGAGACAAACAGCTGCCCAAAAGAAAGATGCTTAAGATAAATCGTTTCATTGTTTTCCTGCTTTCTGTCTATTTCTTCCTCCTTTTCATCGGTTGATTTGCGGGATTTTCAAGTGAAAAAACCAGACATGTAGCCATGTCCGGTGCAGATTAGGAAAACTGATTCAAAATCAAAGACGTTAAAAGACCAAGAGCAGCCATTAACCCTGTCATCGGACCGCTGTCTTCATATGCCTCGGGCATCATCGTGGATGCAATCATTGCGATGATTCCTCCGCCCGCAAAAGCGGCGATTGCCGACATCATCTCCTCAGGAGCATCATCGAGGAAGTAATATCCTGACCATGAGGCAAAAATAGAAATCATCAGTACCGCCGCCCAAAGCAGCAAGATTTTCGCCTTTGAATATCCGCTGTTCTTCATGCCGGCCGTGCTGGACAGCCCTTCAGGTATATTGCTGATAAAAATCGCGACCACCAAAAGGAAACTGACGGATTGTTCCTCAAGAAGACTGGCTCCAATCATAATAGACTCGGGGACAGCATCCATGATGGTGCCGATAAAAATTGCGATCCCCCCGCCGCCTGCAGCTGCTTGTCCCGACCTTTTTCTTTGTGACGCGCCTCTTTTCGAAACCGCGTAGTCAAAAAGGGTAAACACGACAGCTCCTGCTATAAATCCGGCGCCTGTCGAGACCATTCCGCCATCCTTCACCGCGTCCTCAAGAAGTTCATAGGCGGCAGCGCCGATTAATACCCCTGTGCCAAAAGCCATGATATAACCGATGATACGCTTGCGAATCGGAAGAAACATCGACGCCAGCGCGCCCAGCAAAACAGCAGAGCCGGAAATACCGCCCCACATCGCCGCATTCCACATCTCGATCTCTCCTTTCTACAAACCACTACCCGCCGCGGTTTTTGCTGTAAACCTTGAAAGAGAGAGGGCATGCAAAAAACCGGACATCTCTCCATGTCCGGTTCTCCAGCTTAACGAATTCTGATTTCTGTTTCGCTATCAAAGAAATGGCCTTTATTCATATCAAACGCAACTGTCAGCTCATCACCTGACTGAATATCGAGACGGGCATCGATCCTCGCAATAAAGTCTTGGTTATCAATTTGCGAATAAATCATAATCTCAGATCCCAGAAGCTCCGCGACATTGATTTTCGCTTTAATTGAAGAGCTCTTATACGATTCCACGACAATCAGTTCATCATGAATATCCTCAGGGCGGATGCCGAAAATGACTTCTTTGCCAATGTAGCCCTTTTCACGAAGCACCTTCATTTTCCCCTCCGGCACGCTCAACACGGAGGAACCGATTTTGATTGTGCCGTCAGACAGCTTTCCTTTGAAAAAGTTCATGGCTGGTGATCCGATAAAACCGCCCACGAATACATTTTCAGGGAATTCGTAAACATCCTTCGGCGTCCCGATCTGCTGAATTTTGCCGTCCTTCATGACCACAATTCGAGTCGCCATCGTCAATGCTTCTGTCTGATCATGCGTGACGTAAATCGTGGTGGTTTGCAGTCTCTGGTGGAGTTTAATGATTTCCGCTCTCATTTGCACCCGAAGCTTTGCATCCAGATTCGACAAAGGCTCATCCATCAGAAATACCTTTGCATCCCGCACGATCGCCCTTCCCAGCGCAACCCGCTGTCTCTGCCCGCCTGAGAGCGCTTTCGGCTTGCGTTGCAAATATTCTTCCAGCCCGAGAATTTTAGCGGCTTCCTCCACTCTTTTTTTAATTTCAGGCTTCGGCATTTTGCGGAGCTTCAGCCCGAAGGCGATATTATCGTATACCGTCATATGCGGATAGAGCGCGTAGTTTTGGAACACCATCGCGATATCCCTGTCCTTTGGCGCCACATCATTTACCCGTTTTCCTTCAATATAAAAATCACCCTTCGAAATTTCCTCAAGTCCTGCGACCATCCGCAGTGTTGTTGATTTACCGCAGCCGGACGGGCCGACAAATACGATAAATTCCTTATCCGCTATGTGAAGATTAAAGTCGTCTACCGCCGCTTCCTTCTGATCATAAAATTTATAAATGTGCTCCATCCGCAATTCAGCCATCTAACATCCCCCTTTAGTATTGTAAACGCTTTCTTAAATCAAGTGTATCAGCATTTATCCAACACTGAAATGGGCAGCATTCATAAAATCACACGGCCGTTTTCGTGCATATTTCCAGTTTATTCTGAACCTTCGCTTTGCAGGCAGATAAAATACGCAAGCAGAGCGCCTGTATACGTTTTAATATCTATTCCTGACCGCTCGATAAATTTATCAATCCGGTACTGCAGGCTGTTGCGGTGCAGATGCAGTTTTTTCGCTGTTAGTGTCACGTTTGAGTTGTTTTCAATAAACAGCTTGATCGTGTTTCTCAGCTCAGGTTCATTTACAAATAATAGCTCGGCTTCTTCACAAAGCAGTGATTTCAGCCGTCCCTTTTCTTCTTCCAATAATAAAAAAGGGAACATGATATCAAACGTGACACTCTGAACCTGCGGCAGCCGCTTTTCAGCAAATAGAAAATACGTTTGTTCACGGGCATAATGTTTTCGTAAGCGCTCATCTGTTTCATAAAACCTTCCGGCGTAAAAACGGACACTGAAGTAGAAATCACTTTCAAGAACCCTGGCGAGCGACTCCAGTTCGTCTTTCCCCGCTGCCGCTTCACTTTCCTGCTCGACAATCACGCCTCTGTCCTCATGCATCCAAACGATCACAAAAGACACCGGCCAAAAATGGCGCATCGCTTCCGCAAATGATGCCCGTTCAGTTTTGCCGATCAAATGAAAATGAATGAACCTTGTCCTCTTCTTGATATTCGGCGGCACTTCTCCTTTCGAGAATAGAAACGCAAACCACTTGTTTTCTTCCGGCGATTTGAGAGACATGTGATCCGCCTCTTCCGCTAGCGTTAAAAATGACTGGAGCAGCAACGTCTCCTTTTGGCTGATCTCCGTTTTTGGGATCGAGATATATTTCTGACTGTTTTCATCAAAAAAACATAGACAGTCTTCCATTGTACAAAGCTTGTCAGACACAATCGAACCGGGATAAATAGCCAGCAGCGACTTCATATGGTCTCCTCTCCTATGTAAGGATATGTATTTTCAGTATAAGGCGAAATACACATGTTCTCCAGCTTCTTTTTCACATAAGACGGCCCTCTTTCGTTTACAGCCTTGCTTCAACGGCAATAGAGGATATGCATGAACTGAGACGAATGCAGAAACAATACCGCACATATCCGTTCTAAACAAATAAATCCCTCTGCAGATGCGCAGAGGGACCCCCTTATTTTGAAATATCCACAAACCCTTCACCAAACACATCGCGCACGTCATGGACAATCACAAACGCTTTTTTATCACAGCTTCTGATGATTTTCTTCAGCATAGAAAGCTCCTGTTTGTTAATGACGATGTACAAAATCTCTTTTGACTGGCCGGTATAGTTTCCCTTACCTGATAAAATGGTGACGCCCCGGTCCATCAGCGTATTGACCTGCTCGGCAATTTCACCTTTATTTTCCGAAATGACAGTAATTGCTTTTTTTGTATTCAGTCCTTCAATAATAAAGTCCATCACTTTCGTTCCGATATACAGCATCACAATCGTAAACATCATGTTTTCCACACCAATAATAAAATAAGAGCTGAAGACGACAATTAAATCAAAAAAGAGCAGCGCGTAACTGATATTCCAATCTAAATATTTATTGGCGATTCTGGCCAGAATGGCGGAACCGGCTGTTGTGCCGCCGACCCGAATGATCATGCCGATCCCGACACCCGCAAACACGCCTGCGAAAATCGTGTTAATGATCAGCTCATCAGACGGTGTGCTCCACCCGTGTGTCAAATGCAGAAAAAGCGAGTTTGCTGCCACGGCGATAATCGTATAAACCGTAGTTTTCCCGTCGAGAAATTTATATCCGATCAATAGCAGAAAAGCGTTTAATATAAAGTTTGTCACCCCGGGAGACCATTGAAACACATAGTACAAAATCAGCGTAATCCCCGTAACGCCGCCTTCCCCAAGGTCATTGGGAATCGCGAATAAATTCACAGCAAGCGCGAAGAAAAAAGCGCCAATCACAAGCATCAGCACATCAAGCATTTTCTTTTTCATCACAAACTCCTCCTTCAGATCGTATCAACAAAAAAACCCAGGAGTACGCTCTCGCAAAAGAGCAGAAACTCCTGGGCTTTTATCCCACCGTGTCATAACAGCCAGGCTGTTATGTGTTTTCTCTCGGTCACAGGCCAATATGCATTGCGGAACCCTAGAAAACCAATGTTTTAGCATATCTTTTTCACTTTCCAATATTAGCATTATAAGGGACTGAGCAAATTGGTTCAAGGGGTATTTGCGGAGATTTAGTTGCAAGTGAAAATTCAAGAAAATACAAATTAGCTATTAACATATGTGTGATATAGACGATAAGAAAATAAGCATGTATTTTCACAAGAAAATATAACTATGAATGCTAAATAATATAATAAATTCATAATTTTGTATTGACTAAGTGAAATAATATAGGCATTATAGTACATATGTTTTGTGTATTTAATGACATAGGAGGAAATATAATGGCAGGAAAACTAGTCCCTTGTAAAGCTTGCGGTCAAGAAATTGCAAAAGGTGTAAAAAAATGTCCTAACTGTGGTAAGGATCAGCGTAACTTTTTTATGAGACATAAAATTATTACGTTTATTCTCGCCGTTGTTGTCATCATTATTATTGCTAACATTGGCGGCGGAGGCGGTTCAGAAGCCACTTCCAAAACATCAAGCAACAGCAAAGCAGAAACTGAAAAAACATACAATATCGGTGATACTGTTAAGACTGAGAAAACTGAAGTGACAGTTACGAAGGTAGAAAAACGAGATTCAGTTGGTAACGAGTTCCTAAACAAAAAGGCGTCTGACGGCGGTATTTTAGTTGCTGTACAATACACAGTAAAAAACGTGTCTAAAAAGCCTATAAGCTCTTTTTCAATTCCTACTGTTAAACTTGTAGATTCCACTGATACATCATATGATGCTGACATAGATGCATCTTCTAACTATGCGGCAGAAACTAAAATCGATGATTCAAAAATTTTAAGTGATCTAAATCCAAATATTAAAGTAACCAATGTTGAAGTATTCGAAGTGGACAAGGATGCTTACTCTAAAGGAACTTGGAAACTTAAATTCAGTAATGATGTTATTGTAAAAATCAAATAGTAGCTGAAAAGGGTGCCTGCGAAGGCACCCTTTTTTAGAAAAAAGGCCTTCTCTGTTGAGAAGGCCTCCATTCTTATTCCTGATTCTTATACCCATTCACATTAGAAGACTGCCATCTCCAAGAATCGGCACACATTTCCTCAAGGCCTCTTTTTGCTTCCCAGCCCAGCTCTTGCTTGGCTTTTGCAGGATCTGCGAAGCAGGTGGCGATGTCTCCAGGACGGCGGTCCGCAAAACGGTACGGAACCTCTTTCCCTGACACTTTTTCAAAGGCTTTGACCATTTCAAGCACACTGTAGCCTGTGCCTGTTCCGAGGTTGTATGCATCTGCTCCAGTGGAGTTCAATACTTTTTCAAGCGCTTTGACGTGGCCTTCTGCGAGATCGACGACGTGAATATAATCGCGCACGCCTGTCCCGTCTTTTGTCGGATAATCATTTCCGAATACGCTTAATTGCTCCAGCTTGCCGACGGCTACCTGCGCCACATATGGCATGAGGTTATTTGGGATGCCATTCGGATCTTCACCGATTCGTCCGCTTGGATGTGCGCCGAACGGATTGAAGTAGCGGAGCAGGGCAACACTCCACTCGTTGTCGGCCGTATGCAAGTCACGCAATATTTGTTCAAGCATGAGCTTCGTCTGTCCATAAGGATTTGTCGCGCCTAATGGAAAGTCCTCCGTAATCGGTGATGTTTCCGGAACGCCGTATACTGTTGCAGATGAACTGAACACGATTTTCTTGACGCCGTATTTCTCCATGACCTCACATAATATAAACGTTCCCGTGAGGTTGTTATGATAATATTTGAGTGGAATCGCAACAGATTCACCGACTGCTTTTAATCCCGCAAAATGAATCACAGCTTCAATTTCATTTTCAGCAAAAACCGAATCTACCGCTTCCCGATCCAATAGATCCGCTTCATAGAACGTTAACTCTTTTCCCGTAATCTCCTTGACGCGATTCAGCGCCTCAGCTGAGCTGTTGGACAGATTATCAAGTACGACAATCTCATAGCCGCTGTTCAATAACTCCACACATGTGTGACTTCCGATGTATCCGGCGCCGCCTGTAACAAGTATTGCCATGATGTAAACCCTCCTAAAGAATGTATTGCTTATTATTATAAAGTTTTCAGAAGCTCTCTACATCCATTTTCAAGAAGTTTAATCGTTTATTAATGATTTCTTCATATTTCATCTTAAACCCTTGCGATTAATTCGGTAGATTTTTCAGCGAGAATATGCCCTTTTATTTTTTATAGAACTGCCCATATATTTTTATTGTATTTATTCTTATTATTATATCGATGTACCGGGAAAGAACTGTAAAGCCCGGGAAACTGCAGGCGCAGTCGGTTACCTGCTGAAGGACACGCTTCCTGAAGAACTGATAGACGCCATTCGGGCTGCCTTCAGAGGCAAAGCGATTTTCCGCACAGTCACAGCCGCTAAAATCATCACTGAGACATTCCGCGCAAAGCAACAGCCTCATGCTGAAGAGCTGGCAGAGCCATTTACCAAAAGAGAGCTTGAGGTTCTTCAGCAAATGGCCTATGGCTTGAGAAATGAGGATATTGCCGACAAGCTTTTTATCAGCGAAAGCACCGTCAAAACCCACGTGCATCGAATTCTGCAAAAATGCAATGCCCAAGACCGGACACAGGCAGTCGTTTTTGCCATTCGAAACGGCATTGTGAAATAGAAATCTCTCATCACAGCATGATAGAATAAGACAAAGGAGATGATTGGAAATGAAAGAAGACATCATTGAACGGTTTACTACATACGTAAAGGTCGACACGCAGTCAGATGAATCAGTCGACACCTGCCCATCCACACCCGGCCAATTGACGTTAGGAAACATGCTTGTTGAGGAATTAAAGTCAATCGGCATAGAAGACGCAGCCATTGATGAAAACGGCTATGTCATGGCGACTCTTCCTTCCAATACTGACAAAGATGTGCCGACAATCGGCTTTCTCGCCCACGTCGATACCGCCACAGATTTTACCGGCAAAAATGTCAATCCGCAAATCGTTGAAAGCTACGATGGAAAAGACATCACGCTCAATGAAAAGCTTCAGGTCATCCTATCGCCTGATCAATTCCCTGAGCTGTCGGGCTACAAAGGACACACTCTGATCACCACAGACGGCACAACCCTTCTTGGCGCTGACAATAAGGCTGGTATCGCTGAAATCATGACTGCCATGGATTATCTCATCAAACACCCTGAAATCAAGCACGGCACCATTAGAGTTGCATTTACACCTGATGAAGAAATCGGCAGGGGCCCGCACAAATTTGATGTTGAGCGATTCAATGCCTCCTTTGCCTATACCGTTGATGGCGGCCCGCTCGGTGAGCTTGAATATGAAAGCTTCAATGCTGCCGCGGCGAAAATCACAATTAAAGGCAACAATGTACATCCCGGCACGGCAAAAGGCAAAATGATCAACTCTGCAAAAATCGCAATGAAGCTGAACAGCATGCTGCCGGCAGATGAGGCACCTGAATATACAGAGGGCTACGAAGGCTTCTACCACCTGCTGTCCATTCAGGGAGACGTAGAAGAGACCAGGCTCAACTACATTATCAGAGACTTTGACAAAGACATCTTCCAAAACAGAAAAGAAACCATGCAGCGCATTGTTGAAGAGCTCCAAAACGAATACGGACAAAACCGCATACAGCTTGATATGAACGATCAATACTACAACATGAGAGAAAAAATTGAGCCTGTCATCGAAATCGTCCACATTGCCAAACAAGCAATGGAAAACCTCGGCATCGAACCGAAAATCTCTCCAATCCGCGGCGGCACGGACGGCTCGCAGCTTTCTTACATGGGACTCCCGACGCCGAACATCTTTACCGGCGGGGAAAACTTCCATGGCAAATTTGAATACATCTCTGCCGACAACATGGTCAAAGCCGTAAACGTTATCGTTGAAATTGCAAAGCTGTTTGAAGAACAGGCGTAAGCTGAAAAACCAGTCCGAAAAAGGACTGGTTTTTTGCGTGAAAATGAAACATTTTAAAAGCTCTGTCCGTAAAAAGACTATCAACGGATGAGGAGGAAATGCAAAGATGAAGAATACAATTGCCGCAAAAAGCCTGTTCAAAAAATGGATGATTTCGCGCCCGCTCAAAATGCAAACAAAACGATCAAACCCATTTAAAAAAATAAGAAGAATGTTCAAACGCTTTTTCTGACCCATCCCCGGACTCCCCTCAAATCAGGCATCCATTCCAAATTCCCGCCCAAATGCTCCGTAATTTGGGTTTTTTGTGTTCAATTCCTCAAAATAGGGTATATATCAAACAAAGAAGAACACATTATCCATATATAGTTAATTTGAATTACAGAAATTTAGGTTAAAAGTTATATAAAGGAATTCATTTTAACGTCGATAGTAACTATAGAACCAATCAAAAGAAAAAACACCAGCTTAATGCAAGACTATTTTCAGGTCATCGACGAAAAGGAATTTTGAGGGACACGCATTTATTTTTATTAGATTTGGAATTTTTTGAATACTTTTAGACGTTTTATCCGTACAATAGAGAATACCAAAACTTTTTTTGGGAGGTATGTAAAATGATCTTATTTATTATCATCGCATTATGTGGCTATCTTCTCTTTTCGTTCAGCAAAGACAATAGACGAAAACCGCAAAAGACAAGCCCTCTGCCTGCACCCGTTCCTCATCATAACAACCTAATCGACCTTGACGCCATCCGCCAAAAACGCCGGATGCACCTTTCCTAAGACATACCTTATAAATGAAAAGGCTGCAGATATGCAGCCTTTTCGTTATTCCTGAAACTAGACTTCAGTAATGATCGAATGATTGATGAAAACAACGGATCTTTTCGTTTAACACATTTACGGTCAGAATGAACAAGAGAAATTCAAGGTGGAGGGCCGTTTGTTTTCATTCGGAGACTCGTTACACATATCAGATTCCTCTGGAGAAACGCTCGCTTCCATTGAGCAGAAGCCCATGTCTTTTTTACCCCGTTATGATATTTCTATCGGGGGAGAAACGGTTTGTGAGGTGACGAAGAAATTAACATTATTCAAACCGAAATTTGAAATTAACAACTGAACTGGGAAACCGACGGTGATTGATGGAAGGACAAATTTTAGCTGACGGACGGCCAGAATGGGCGAATATCTGTCAGCAAAAAGCGGCTCAGCTGGGGTGATACGTATCGCCTGCAGATTGCACATGGGGAAGATGTGCTGATTTGCACAGCCATCGCGATTGTGCTGGATATGGTATGGGTTGACGATGAAGATAAGCCAAACTTCTAAAAAACTGTTGACAATTCATGCAAAAATAATAATATTAAGATAATTGAAAACTCAATATGAAGATTTACCTTATCAAGAGAGGTGGAGGGACTGGCCCTATGATACCCGGCAACCGCTGTTTTACACAGAATGGTGCTAAATCCTTAAGAACATCGCGTTCTTGCAGATGAGGCAGAGATTTGATCGTTCAAGCTCTTCCTTACACAAAGGAAGAGCTTTTTTCATGCAGCAAACATTTCAGAAAAGAGGCGAATGATATGGCTCAACAAGTAAACCTTGCAGCACAGAAATCAGATAAACAGAAGAAAGCTCCTTTCCGCGCTGATCATGTCGGCAGTTTATTACGATCCGCACCAGTAAAAGAGGCGCGGCAAAATCAAGCGGCCGGCGAGATCACGGCAGAACAGCTTCGCGATATTGAAAATAAAGAAATCACCCGCATTGTCGAAAAGCAAAAGGAAATCGGCCTAAACGTCGTAACCGACGGAGAGTTCCGCCGTTCTTGGTGGCATTACGATTTTCTTGAAGGGCTTGATGGTGTAGAGCCCTTCATTCCAGCCGAAGGGATTCAATTCCATCATGCGAAAACAAAAGCCCGCAGCATTAAAGTCACAGGAAAACTGGATTTCACCAGCCATCCGGCGCTTGCCGATTATCAATTTTTACACAGCATTGCCGGAGATGCGACAGCAAAATTGACGATTCCAAGTCCGAATATGCTGTTTTTCGGTGAAAAAGCTGATCAAGGCGTATATCCCGATCAGGAGGAATATTTTCATGACCTGGCCCAGACGTACAAAAAAGCGATTACCGCTTTCTATGATGCGGGCTGCCGCTATCTTCAGCTCGATGATACGTCTTGGTCTCTCTTCTTTGAAGAAAAAGGCAGAGAGGTTGTCCGTGCCCTCGGCGGTGATCCGGAAACATTGCCTGCGTTATTTGCCAAAACAATTAACGATGCAGTGGCGGACCGTCCTGATGACCTAACGGTTACGATGCACATCTGCCGCGGCAACTTCCGCTCGACTTGGGCCGCATCAGGAGGCTATGACGCTGTAGCGGAAACGATTCTTGACGGTTTAAACCTTGATGGCTTGTTCCTGGAATACGATGATGACCGTTCCGGAAACTTTGACCCGCTTCGCTTTGTCAAACGCAAGGATCTGCAGATTGTCTTGGGCTTGATTACATCCAAATACGGAGAGCTTGAAGATCCAGAGGATGTCAAGCGCCGAATCAATGAAGCTGCGCGCTTTGTCAGCTTAGATCAGCTTTGCTTGAGCCCGCAGTGCGGTTTCGCTTCTACAGAAGAAGGAAACCTTTTGACTGAGGAGCAGCAGTGGGCGAAGCTCCGTCATGTGGTCGACATTGCCAATGATGTGTGGAAATAATCTATCGTTGACAGAAACAAAAAATGTGTGAATAATAGATACTATCAGAAAATTTCATAAAAAGATTTTCCTTATCAAGAGAGGTGGAGGGACTGGCCCTGCGATACCCGGCAACCGCTGTTTTACACAGAATGGTGCTAAATCCTTTAGAGCAGATTTGTGCTCTTGTAGATAAGGTTGAGATTGTTCACGCAAGCTCTTCCTTATCCTGAGGAAGAGCTTTTTTATATTTGAATGGAAAGAAGGAATGAACAACATGTCACAGCAAACAACACCCGCAGAACAAAAACAATCGCTCCAGAGAAAAAAACCGCCGTTTCGCGCGGATCAAGTCGGAAGCCTGCTGAGATCTGAGCCCGTCAAAAAAGCGCGCCTGCAAAAGGCGGCCGGCGAAATGACTGCCGAACAGCTTCGCCAGATTGAAAACGATGAAATCATCCGCATTGTGGAAAAACAAAAGGAAACCGGCCTGAACGTCGTGACAGACGGAGAATTCCGCAGAGCGTGGTGGCATTTTGATTTCCTGGAAAATCTGGATGGCGTTGAGCCGTTTATACCTGAACAGGGTATCCAGTTCCATAATGTGCAGACAAAAGCACGCGGCATCAAAGTGACGGGCGATATTGATTTCTCAAACCACCCGATGCTCGAAGATTACTCATTTTTACATGGCATCGCTGGTGATGCCACGCCAAAAATGACAATTCCGAGTCCGAATATGCTCTTTTTCCGGGGGAGACTGGAAAAGGATGCCTACAAGAACGATTATGCTCTTTTCCAGCATGATGTATCAAAAGCATATAAGAAAGCGATTCAAGCGTTTTATGACAGAGGCTGCCGCTACCTCCAGCTTGACGATACAGCATGGGCTGTTTTCTTATCTGAAAAAGGCTTAAAACAAGTGGAAGCATTCGGAACAACGCCTGACGAGCTTCGCCAGCTGTTTGCGAAGTCGATCAATGACGCCATTGCTGATCGTCCGGATGATATGACAATCACCATGCATATCTGCCGCGGCAACTTTCAGTCCACATGGACAGCTGAGGGCGGTTATGATGCGGCGGCCGAAACCATTTTTGACGGCTTGAATCTGGACGGGCTTTTCTTAGAGTATGATGATTCACGCTCAGGCGGATTCGAACCGCTCCGTTATGTGAAACGCACTGATCTTCAGCTTGTCCTCGGTTTAGTTACATCTAAATTCGGTGAGCTCGAAGATCCGGACGACGTGAAACGCCGTATTGAAGAAGCGTCACGTTATGTCAGCTTTGACCAGCTATGCCTGAGTCCGCAATGCGGGTTCGCTTCGACTGAGGAAGGCAACAAGCTGACCGAGGAACAGCAATGGGCGAAGCTGCGCCATGTTGTTGAGATCGCTAACGATGTTTGGAAATAAAGAACAGAAAAACACACTTGATTCCTTGGCGGGACAAGTGTGTTTTTTATGCCTGCTCAATTTGATAGGCTTTGCATTTTTCATATAAGCTTGTTTTTCCTATGCCTAATAGCTTTGCTGCCTTTATTTTATTGCCGTCTGCTGCGGCAAGCGCCTCGATGATCGCGTTTTTTTCCGCCTCAGCGATTGTCTCTCTTAATGGCTGTATCGATTGATATTCTCGGACTTTGATTGTTCTTTGGATGGGTTGAGCTTCAGGAGCGAGATTCAGGTGTTTCGGTTCGATTTGTTTGCCGTCGAGGACGTTGACAGCCCGTTCTAGGACGTTTTCCAGTTCACGTATGTTGCCCGGCCAAGAATAGCTCTGAAGCACCGCAATCGCTTCTTTAGAAAGCTCCAAGCCATCAAATCCAAATTTCCGTTCAAGTTTTTTTAATAGAAGCCCTGCGATGGGCACAACATCCTCTATGCGCTCTCTTAGGGACGGGATTTGAATTTTGATTACATTCAATCGGTAATAGAGGTCTTGCCGGAAGTCTCCTTCCCGGACCATTTTTTCGAGGTTTCGGTGTGTCGCCGCAATCACTCGTACATCTATCGGGACCGGGCTTCCTGCGCCGACCCGCTCTATCTCTTTCTCCTGCAGGACGCGAAGGATTTTGCTTTGCATATGCAGCGGCATATCACCTACTTCATCAAGGAAAATGGTTCCTTGATGCGCGAGTTCAAATTTTCCTTTTTTCCCGCCTTTTTTCGCCCCCGTAAACGCTCCGTCTTCGTATCCGAACATTTCTGATTCAAACAATTGCTCCGGGATCGAAGCGCAGTTGACACGCAGAAAGGGAGCATACCGGCGGCGGCTGTTCTGATGGATGGCGTGGGCGAACAGCTCTTTTCCCGTACCTGATTCTCCTAAAAGCAAAACGGCCGATTGGCTGTCAGATACCCGTTCAGCCAGCCGTTTCGCATCCATAAAGAGAGGGCTGTTTCCGATCAAGTCGCCAAAGTGATATTTACTGAAAAGCTCTTTTTCGTATCTATTTTTATAGTAATTGAGTTCATTGAGGATGGGTTTAATTTTTCGTGAATAATCCATCCATTCCTGCGGATTGCGAAACATAACGGTTCCGACCGCTCCGACAAGCTGCTGGTTCACATAGAGCGGATACCGGTTGGCGATCATTTCACTGCCGTTAATTGGGTGAATAGCGGCAGCCTCTGTACGCCCCGTCTTCGCCACGATATGCATTCTCGAATTTTCAATCACGTCCTGAACGGGTTTTCCTATCGCTTCGTTCTCTGTTTTTTTCAGAAAGTCACAGTATGCCGGATTGATATAGAGAATGTTCCCCTCATGATCAACCACAACAATACATTCCGCCGCAAGGTTGATGATTTCATCCAGCCATTCATAGGGTAATCTTTTAATAGAATGTTTCATCTCCCTGTCGCTCCCGTCACATTTTGTAATCGCTTTCAACCTTATGATAAACGAGAGCCTCCTATGAATACAAGAATCTATTATTGAGCTGTGTAGCCTCCATCCAGCACGACCGCCTGCCCTGTTACGCCTTTCGCCTTTTCACTCGCCAAAAATACGGCATAATCAGCAATTTCTTTCACCGAGAGAAGACGTTTTTGCGGCACAAGCGGAAAAATCACCTCTTCCAGAACCGATTCATAGGGAACATTTCTTGTTTTAGAAAGATCACTCAGCTGATTGCGGACAAGCTGTGTGTCCACATATCCCGGGCAGAGTGCATTCACCGTAATCCCGTGGGGCGCGCCTTCCAGCGCCCCCACCTTTGTCAGCCCAATGACGCCATGCTTTGCGCTGTTATAAGCGACTTTTCCCGCAAACCCCACCAGTCCGTTCACAGACGCGATATTGATGATCCTGCCGAACTGCTGTTTTTTCATAAGGGGAAAGACATGCTTCATCGCAATGAATGGCGCGGTCAGCATGACGCGAATAAGCTGTTCAAACCGTTCTGTCGGAAACTCTTCAATCGGCGCGACATGCTGCATGCCTGCGTTATTCACCAAAGTATCCAAACGTCCGTATCGGGTCTTGATAGTATGGACGATATCAGCAATTTGCTCTTCCTTTGTTACGTCACATGGAATGCCCGTGACGTTAAAGCCTTCCTCGTTCAGCTTGGCGGCGGCCTCCCCGCACACTTTTTGATTTACATCTGAAATAATGACTTCGGCACCTTCCCGGGCGAATTCCTTTGCAATTTCAAATCCGATTCCGCCGGCTGCGCCTGTCACAAGAGCGACTTGTGTTTTCATGTCATACACCTTCCTGCTTAAGATTTTTGCCGGATGACTGACTGGCTTACGGCGAAGTCAGCTTCAGTTTTCTCATATACCTCTTCCAGCGTGACGCCTTCCTGGAGCTCAGTCAGTGTCATATGGCCGTTATCAAAATCAAAAACAGCTAAATCAGTGATCAGCCGATGAACGACTTTCTGTCCTGTCAGCGGGAGGGAGCATTGTTTTTTCACCTTCGATTCCCCATGTTTATTGACGTGCTCCATGATGACGACGATTCGCTTAGCCCCGTTGACCAAATCCATAGCGCCGCCCATTCCCTTCACCATTTTCCCCGGGATCATCCAGTTCGCCAAATCCCCTTGCTCAGAAACCTCCATGCCCCCGAGGATAGCCAGGTCGATATGACCGCCTCGTATCATCGAAAAGGATTCTGCGCTGTCAAAATAGGATGCGCCTGTTACGGCGGTGATCGTTTCTTTCCCCGCATTGATCAGATCCGGGTCTTCCGTTCCTTCCAGCGGATACGGACCGATCCCAAGCAAACCGTTTTCTGATTGAAGCATCACATGAACGCCCTCCGGTATTTCATTTGCGACAAGTGTCGGCATCCCTATCCCAAGATTGACGTTCATACCGTCTTTTATTTCCTTTACAGCACGTTTGACCATTCTTTTTCTGGCTTCCTTCATTGTGCCGCCTCCTTTCCTTCCGCTTGCTGAACAGTTCGTTTTTCAATCCGCTTTTCATGTGTGCCGAGCACAACATGCTGTACGTAAATACCAGGCGTATGGATGTGGTCGGGATCGAGCTCTCCCGCCTCAACAATTTCTTCTGCCTCGGCAATTGTGATCTTTCCCGCCATGGCGGCAACCGGATTGAAATTTCTTGCCGTTTTCCGATAAACTAAATTTCCCATGGAGTCCGCTTTCCACGCTTTTACAATGGCGACATCCCCAGTAATCCCTTTTTCTAACACATAGTTGCGTCCGTCAAAGGTTTTATGCTCTTTCCCGTCAGCGATAGATGTTCCGACGCCTGTGGCTGTGTAAAATCCCGGTATACCCGCTCCTCCGGCTCGGATTCTTTCAGCGAGGGTCCCTTGGGGAACCAATTCCACTTCCAATTCTCCGCTTAAAAATTGCTTTTCAAAAATTTTGTTTTCTCCGACGTAGGAAGCGATCATTTTTTTGATTTGCTTGTTTGCCAGCAGCAGACCGAGCCCCCAATCATCAACTCCGCAATTATTGCTGACGACGGTTAAATCTTTTACCCCTTTATCCCTTATCGCCAGAATGAGCTGCTCGGGAATTCCGCACAGGCCGAATCCGCCCGCGATCAGTGTATCCCCCTCCCGAATGAGTTCCGCGGCTTCCTTACTCGATGACAGCACTTTTCCCATATCTGATTCCCCTTTCGTTTTGTCCTATACAAGGCCCGTCAAACTGTAAATCGCGATAATCACAAATACGGCGGCGGTTTTGATGAGAGTAATCGCAAAAATATCCCGATACGATTGGCGATGAGTCAAACCCGTCACAGCCAGCAGGGTGATCACCGCCCCATTATGCGGAAGCGTATCCATGCCTCCTGACGCCATCGAAATGACCCGGTGCATCACTTCGGGCGGTATGTTGTAGGTCTGAATCGCTTTCACATATTGATCAGACATCGCGCTTAACGCGATTCCCATTCCCCCTGAGGCCGATCCGGTGATCCCTGCCAGCGTTGTTGTCGTTACCGCTCCGTTCACAAGCGGATCTGTAAACGTATGTGAAATGCCGCTGCTCAGCTTATGAAACCCCGGCAGCGCAGCAATAATGCCGCCGAAACCATACTCGGCGCCTGTATTCATTGATGCCAGCAGGGCGCCGCCGATCCCTTCATTCAGCCCTTCCTTTAGCTGTCCAAACACTTTTCTCCAATCAAACAAAATGGTTGCGATGATTCCGATCAGGAGGGCCAGCTCCACTGACCAAATGGCAACCGCGGAGGAGATATCAAGTTTCCCGAACTCTCCCAATCCTATGGCGGAAAAATCGAATTCATTCGGATACCACTTGGGGAGGATCGTGGTGAAACATTTGTTCATCACACCAACAAGAATAAGAGGAACAAAAGCGAGTGCGTGCCGGACCCTGCTTGTGTCGGGCTCTAAGGCCGGTGAGCTTTGTTCCGGGGCAAGATCAGTTGGCTCACGCGCGGCAGAAATCTCCGATCGAAAACCGGCGTAGCCTTCTCCTGTTTTTTCTGCTTTTTTTCGCCTCGATTCCAAGTAGAACATACCCGCCGCCAGCACAAATACCGCGCCGATCATACCAAGCCAAGGGGCGGCATAAATGTCTGTTTTGAAAAACGTCGTAGGAATTACATTTTGGATTTGCGGTGTACCCGGCAGTGCGTCCATCGTAAAAGTAAATGCCCCGAGAGCAATCGTTCCCGGTATGAGGCGCTTCGGGATGTCAGCTTCTTTAAACAGATTTTTCGCAAAGGGGTATACAGCAAAGACGACAACAAACAGGCTGACTCCGCTATACGTTAAAATAGCGCCCATCAATGCGATAGCGAGTGTCGCTCGTTTCGCCCCGATCAATCTGACAATAGTCTTCGCAATGGAAGCCGCCAAACCGGACATCTCGACGACCTTTCCGAAAATGGCGCCAAGCAGAAATACTGGAAAGTACAGCTTAATAAAGCCTGCCATCTTTTCCATGAATATGGTTGAGAAAAAAGGAAGCACAAAGCTTGGATCTGTCAGCAGCACAGCAAATAAGGCGCAAATCGGAGCAAACAAAATGACAGAAAACCCCCGATAGGCGACAAACATCAGCAAACCCAAAGCCAAAAGAATAATCATAATGTCCACAAACATCCCTCTTTTCCGCTTGTCTGAGAAAAGGAAAGCGTTTACAAAATATCCCCTCCCTTTCCGTCATTTCTAATGCAAGTTCTGTGCCAGTCACCAGAACACCATTTCAAGCCTTTCCTCTTCCATATTTACGGAAAATGAGTGATAACTATTCCAACCCAGTGGAAAATTCCGTTTTTGCGGAAAACAAAAGGAAAGCTCTTTATGGGAGCTTTCCTCTTTCACTCATTTCGTTCCGATTAATATATCAACATCAACTGTCAGCTGAGCCGATTTCATTTCTATAAACTGGTTGATTTTTTCAGCCGATGCGGACCAGGCTAACGGTGTCATGTTCAGAAGCCATTCTACGCCTTGCTGATGAAGCGTTTTGGTATACCGCAGCCTCATCAGATGATCGAGCTGAAAATGTGTGGTAAAGCGCTCAATTGCAGGTGCATTGGAATAGGTTCGTCTTTCTGAATCTGCATATAAAACCTGCCTTAGTTCTGTTAAGTAATCCTTTTGAGGGACAACCTTTATAACCAAACCATCTTTTTTCAGCAGTCTGTGGAACTCTGCATAATTTGAAGGTGAGAAAATCGATTGAATGACATCAAATTGCCGGTCTTGAAAGGGCGCATTAGCTACATCAGCTACGGCCCACAGCTTCCCGCCAATATTTTTTGCCGCTCGTAATATGCCATCCTTGGCAATATCAATCCCAATGCCGTGCACTGTTTTCTTCTCTTGAAGCAGCTCGCAAACCGCTTTCAAGTGGGTCCCCTCACCGCATCCGCAATCTAAAATGGTTAACGTCTCTTTTTCAGACTTCCGGTCACTGATCAAGTCAGCTAATGCCTGATGAAGCGGTGCAAAAAAGTGATATTCTGCCATCAGCCGGCTTCTTGCTTCGAAAAGCCCCGCCCGATAGCTGCTTTTGACCGGCTTTGTCAGGAAATTTACGTACCCATGCCGGGATATATCAAACGTATGCCCGCTCTTGAAACAAACCAAACTTTTCCAAGATGTGACCTTCATTGAAGAATCGCAAATCGGGCATCGAAATAGAGAGACAAATTGATTCATATAAGCAGCATGCTTCTTTATGTTTGACACAAAAAACACCTCATTCATTCGTTTTTAAATAAATGAAAAAGGCATAGACAAATAAACCTGGGCCTATCTAACTTTTTGGCCAGGCCTGGAAAGTCGTCTATACCTGTCATTATCTATAACGAATGAATTGAATAATCATAAAAAAGAACTCCTTTTTGCTGCATAGAGGGTTTCCCCGCTATTATGATACAACAATCATCCAGGAATAGGAACTAAGATTCTCACCGAGAGGCGGCTGCCCGAACTCCTCACTGTTTAGAAGATCAATTAATAAGCGGGCTGTTTCTTCAGCTCCTCCGTTTTGTTGTTCGATCGGCCCAATGGAGCCAGTACACCAGCATTATTGATTACATAAACGCTTCCGGCTCCGTATTAAGGCTAATGTGCTGAAACAATTCATCATAGAGCGCCTCGATCCCGTGGCTATCTCTCAAATCACTGCTGTCCAAGTCGGTCAGCTTTTGATTATTCTGTCTTGAAATACAGTAAAGCCGATGGTCAGCATGTATTGGCGTGCCTGTGATGATATGCTTCGTTTTTCCCTCCTGATCACAATTTCAGCATAGCAATCCAATATGAATTTCCTTTATTTTCTCGACTTCGAAATATAAATTTATTATTTTGAAAATAGTTAAAAAGGTTGATTTTCAAAAAGTGAAAGGATAAAATACTGCTATCATCTTAGAAAAAAGACATTCTTGTATATGATCAGTAATATGGTCTGATTGTTTCTACCTAGTAACCGTAAAAAACTAGACTACAAGAAAGTTTGAATAAATTTGAACGAGTTGAAAAGGACAAGTTCTTTTCTGTTTGCTCTTATTTTTCACACTTTCTGAACTTCCAGAATTTGTGAAGAATAAGGGCTTTTTTCATTTCCATAATAAACCTCATAGGAGTTGCTATCATGTACTTTTTATTAAACCTTGTCGGTCTCATTGTGATTATGGCAGTTGTGTTCCTATGCTCCCCGCAGAAAAAGAAAATCCAGTGGCGTCCGATCATTACGTTAATTGTTCTGGAGCTTTTGATTACGTGGTTTATGCTGGGGACAAAAATTGGCAGCTGGGCCATCGGACAAATTGGAAATTTCTTCACTTGGCTGATTGCTTGTGCCAGTGACGGGATCGCCTTTGCATTCCCTTCTGTGATGGCAAATGAAACGGTAGACTTTTTCTTCAGCGCACTTCTTCCAATTATTTTCATCGTCACATTCTTTGACATTTTAACATATTTCGGCATTTTGCCATGGCTGATTGATAAAATCGGCTGGGTGATCTCAAAGGCTTCCCGCTTGCCGAAATTAGAGAGCTTTTTCTCTATTCAAATGATGTTTTTGGGAAATACAGAAGCTCTGGCAGTCATCCGCCAGCAGCTCACAGTATTAAACAACAACCGCCTGCTCACATTCGGCTTAATGAGCATGAGCAGCATCAGCGGTTCTATTATCGGATCTTACCTGTCAATGGTGCCGGCGACATACGTGTTTACAGCGATTCCTTTAAACTGCTTAAACGCGCTGATTATCGCAAACCTGCTGAATCCAGTGCATGTGCCGGAGGATGAAGACATCATCTATACACCGCCTAAAGAAGAGAAAAAAGACTTTTTCTCTACGATTTCTAACAGTATGCTTGTCGGCATGAACATGGTGATCGTTATTTTGGCAATGGTGATTGGATATGTGGCGTTAACGTCAGCAGTCAATGGCATTCTTGGCGTTTTCGTACACGGCCTGACCATCCAGACGATTTTTGCTTATCTCTTCAGTCCTTTCGCATTCCTGCTTGGGCTGCCGGTACACGATGCGATGTATGTCGCTCAGCTGATGGGAATGAAATTGGCAACGAACGAGTTTGTTGCGATGCTTGACTTGAAAAACAATCTTAAAACACTACCCCCTCACACAGTTGCGGTAGCAACGACATTCCTGACGTCATTTGCCAACTTCAGTACTGTCGGCATGATTTACGGAACGTACAACTCGATCCTTGACGGCGAAAAGTCAACCGTGATCGGGAAAAACGTATGGAAGCTGCTCGTCAGCGGAATTGCGGTATCTTTACTAAGTGCTGCGATTGTCGGTCTGTTTGTGTGGTAGAAAAATGGAGCCATATCCCTTTTTAAGGATATGGCTCTTTTGATTATTGATAAACAGAGGAAGGCACCTGTACATCCCGGATTCCAGCTGCATAAGGTCCCAAGTCATACTGGCCGAAGACGATGGCGATACCGTTTTTCGTAAAGTAAAACATTGTGTCCTGGTTAAGGATAATCTCCTCTTTCTTTACATCAGGGAAAAACAGCGTGTCATGTTTTTTGATATAGCTGTATAGGTAATCTTTCGTTTTGCTGACTTTAGTTTTGGTATTCAGAATCTGATTCAGTGTCACCCGCTTGTGTGTGTTCAAGTCATAGTTGAAGGATTGAACAGACGTTAAACCATGGGCGCCGCCTGAATAGATATAATTAAGCGTTTGAATGCTGAGCTTGCCCGCCGCATTATATTTGACGCTGAAGGATGTTTGATATTCCGCTTTGAAGCCCTGCTGTTCACCGGCTTTTTTGTTTTTCAGGTATTCTTGATACGATTGTTCAATGTAGGCTTTCAGCTCTTGATTGATGTTTTTTTCAAACGCGGCATTCCCGATGTGATGCACCTGAGGATACTTTAATTCCTTGATCTTTTTGTACGTATGGCTGCTGACAGTCGGCGTTTTCGCTTGAACCGCTTTTACAGTTGGGGCCGCATATGCAAATACACTAAAAAGCAGGACAGCAGCAGCTACGGCGAGCCTCATCATTTTATTCCATTTCATACAATCTCCTCCTTTGATTTTCTTTGTTTATCATTCCCTTTTTTCTGCAGCGCACACTTTTATAGACCGATGAAGTGAAAAGAAGTTTCTAGGTCGATCTGCTCGATTTTTTCCCAAATAAAAAAGAGACAACATACTGTCTCTTTTTTATTGTTTATGCTCAGCAATCACTTCGTGAACCGCTTGTGCCAAATCAATATTCCCAAACATCTCTAACACCGCAATGACGGTCTGGTCAGGTATTTGTTCTGACTCGTTCTTCGGCACGATCAGTTCTTCCACCGTTTTTTTTAAGCTTTCATTCAGCTTTTGCTGCGGATACGCTTTGGCATACAGATCCAACGGATCAAGATCATGGTTGACACACCATTGGGCGAATACTAATATCATCATATTTTCGTCGCGCTCGTAAGCCTCTGCGAGCTGTTTTTCGTTCATATGTCATGCTCCTTATCCATAAGTATCTTCCTCTACGATACAGGAGCGAATCAAATTCGTCTATCCCAATGGCGGTGGGCGGCAACTGCTTCGATAAACGCTTTATAGAAGCCGGTGTAGTCCTCTTCGTCTTTTGCTGTCACAATTCCCGGCCCCTCTGTTGCGCCGACAGCTGATTTGAGGAGGCCAACTCCTTCATTTGCCGCACCGACCGCCTTATAGTGATTGTAGGCTTCTCTAATAAACGCCATCGCTTGTTTATCTTCTTTTAGTTCAAGTCCCCCTGCGGTATAGACGGCGTCATATAGAACGGAGTCTGTCGTCAGGAATGTGCCGCCGACCTCAAGCTGCTGTCCGGCGCCGCTTGTGATGTACCCCAGCGTTTGACTGATGACATCCGCTGTGATCCCTTCTTGTTTTAAGGCGTCCAGCACTGTTTGCAGTTCTTTTTCATCAAAACCATTGCCGGCGAGAACCGCGACTTTTCTCGTTGACGCTGTTTTCACTGTACGGGCTTGGCTTAATGCAGGTGAGGTAAGGATTTCTTTTGATGCTTTGCGTTTCGCCGGCGGCGCCACACCTACTCCTTTGGCGATTTCTTCTGCCAGGACAGTATCTACGTTGCTGAAGACATCGACGACCTGCCGCTGCACATCTTTGCTTTTGACCTTCCCGACCTCGAAGCAAAAGGCGGAAATGATGTGCTTTTTCTCCACCGGGGACATGCTGTTCCAGAACAGTTTTGCCTGTGAATAATAATCATTAAAACTGTCGCTCCGCTGGCGGATTTTTCTGCCCTCTACTTTCTCCTGATAGTGGACGTAACCGCCTTCTTCGGCTGACGCAGGAGACGGGTCATTGTTCTGCAGAGAGTTTTTATGATAAGCGACCGGCCCTTTATTGATGGTCATCCGATGATAACCGTCGTACTGGTTGTTATGGAACGGACATACCGGGCGGTTAATCGGAATCTCGTGGAAGTTCGGGCCGCCAAGACGGATCAGCTGTGTATCCGTATAAGAGAAAAGCCGTCCCTGCAGGAGCGGATCATTTGTGAAGTCGATGCCCGGCACAACATTTCCCGGGTGGAATGCGACTTGCTCCGTTTCCGCAAATACATTATCCTGATTGCGATTCAGCGTCATTTTCCCAATGATCTTCACCGGTACAAGCTCTTCCGGCCAAAGCTTCGTCGGATCAAGAATATCAAAATCAAATTTGAATTCATCTTCTTCCTCTATCATCTGCACGCCTAGCTCATATTCAACCGTGCCGCCGTTTTCAATTGTTTCCCACAGGTCGCGGCGGTGGAAGTCGGGGTCTTTTCCGGCAATTTTCTGCGCTTCATCCCATACGAGAGAATGCACGCCGAGCACCGGCTTCCAATGGAATTTCACGAAACGCGCCTTTCCTTGTTCGTTGACAAAACGGAACGTGTGAACGCCAAAGCCCTCCATCATCCGGTAGCTGCGGGGAATGCCTCTGTCAGACATCGTCCACATCACCATGTGAGCCGACTCTGGATTATTGGCGACAAAGTCCCAAAACGTATCATGAGCTGTCGCGGCCTGAGGCATTTCATTGTGCGGCTCAGGCTTAAACGCATGCACCAAATCCGGGAATTTGATCGCATCCTGAATAAAGAATACCGGGATATTATTGCCTACAAGATCATAGTTTCCTTCTTCAGTATAAAATTTTGTCGCAAATCCTCTGGCGTCACGCACTGTGTCAGCGGAGCCTTTGGAGCCCGCAACCGTTGAAAACCGGACAAATACCGGTGTCTTCACCGAAGGGTCCTGAAGAAATTTCGCCCGGGTGAATTCTGTCATCGGCTCATACACCTGAAAAAAGCCATGCACGCCATACCCGCGCGCATGCACGATCCGTTCAGGGATTCTCTCATGGTCAAAATGGGTCATCTTCTCCCGAAAGTGAAAATCCTCCATCAACGTCGGGCCGCGAACTCCGGCTTTTAACGAATGTTCGTCCTCAGACACCCGTACGCCTTGGTTTGTCGTCATTTTCTTTCCGCTGTTATCAACCCTATACTGTTCGAGCTGCTCGTCTTTTGAGTGTTCATTGACTCGTTTGTTTTGGTCATCACTCATGTCTGCTCCCCCTTTTCCTATTCCAGATCTCAAAAAATAAACATTCTATAGCACATTTACCCTTGGCGACCTGCATATAAACTGCTTATCTGCTCTCTAGGTTTTTAGGTCTACTTGTCAACATGAGGTCATAAATATTTGAAATAAGCCTTCCTGAAATATGGAAGCGCTTACTAAAAATTGTGCTGTTGAATGGGGGAGGTCATATCGTGCTTGCGATACTCGGTTTTGTGATGATCATTGTCTTCATGTATCTTATTATGTCAAATCGGCTTTCCGCTCTTATTGCTTTGATTGTCGTTCCTGTTGTGTGTGCCCTGATCAGCGGATTCGGCAAAGACCTGGGCGATATGGTGCTTCAGGGTGTAACAGATCTCGCTCCGACAGGCATCATGCTATTATTTGCGATCCTGTATTTCGGCATCATGATTGATTCAGGTTTGTTCGATCCGCTCATTGCCAAAATCTTATCCCTTGTCAAAGGAGATCCATTAAAAATCGCTGTCGGCACAGCGGTGTTGACGATGACCATTTCGCTGGATGGAGATGGGACAACAACGTACATGATTACCATTGCGGCGATGCTACCGCTATACAAACGGCTCGGCATGAACCGGCTGGTGTTGGCGGGAATTGCAATGCTTGGGTCGGGAGTCATGAATATTATTCCGTGGGGTGGTCCGACTGCAAGGGTTTTGGCTTCTTTAAAATTGGACACGTCAGAAGTCTTCACTCCGTTGATTCCTGCTATGATTGCCGGCATTCTCTGGGTGCTTGCCGTAGCCTATATTCTAGGAAAAAAAGAACGGAAACGGCTCGGCGTCATCTCAATTGAACACCAGCACGCGTCCGATCCGGATACAGCGCCGCTCAAACGCCCCGCTCTCCAGTGGTTTAACCTGCTACTGACTGTCGTGCTGATGGCCGCTTTGATCACCAGCCTGCTCCCGCTCCCTGTTCTTTTTATGATCGCATTTGCTATCGCCTTGATGGTGAACTATCCAAATGTAAAAGAGCAGCAAAAGCGAATCTCAGCGCATGCAGGAAATGCCTTAAACGTTGTCTCCATGGTGTTTGCCGCCGGCATTTTCACAGGCATTTTGTCGGGTACTAAAATGGTAGACGCCATGGCGCATTCTCTCGTATCACTCATCCCTGACGCCATGGGCCCGCACCTGCCCTTGATTACAGCCATCGTCAGCATGCCATTTACCTTTTTTATGTCGAATGATGCCTTTTACTTCGGTGTTCTGCCGATCATCACAGAAGCCGCCGCTGCTTATGGGATCGATGCCGCAGAAATCGGCAGAGCCTCCTTGCTGGGCCAGCCTGTGCATTTGCTCAGTCCTCTCGTGCCTTCCACTTATTTATTGGTCGGAATGGCGGGCGTCAGCTTTGGCGACCATCAAAAATTCACGATCAAATGGGCCGTGGGAACAACCATTGTGATGACGATTGCGGCACTGCTGATTGGGATTATTTCGTTTTAACGTGAGAAAAGGATTTCCGCTGCCGGAAATCCTTTTTTGGTCATTTAATTGATATATTTTATGACAGGCAAGCTTTCAACACCTGAAGCATAGTAGTAATTTAAAACACTGAAAAAGTCTACCGCTTTGCCGGTTTTTAGATCAACGATTAATATATGATCCCCATAGTTCTGATCATCCGCATCAAGCCTTCTCGGTGTTTTTTTACCTAACGTATCAAGGAAAGAATCATCATAACCTACCCCGGACTGATAAGCTGATACATGATGCATAAAAAGCGTGCCTGTGTCTAAGTAAACCATGATGGCTGAGCTTGAACTTGCATAACTCGAACGATAAGTGACAGGGTCAGAAATATGTTTAACCTTCACATCAGAAATGGAATGGGTGCGCTGATTATACCCGCCACCATAGGAAAAATAATATACTCTTTCCCAGTTTAATGAAGATGTTTTCGTATTAGAATTGTACAGCAGTGTACCATTCGCATACACTGAACCGTCTCCATACTCAGCAACAAAGGCTTGTAAATTAGACGTTACCGATTTTACACTTGAATAATTTGAAGGGTTTTTCGCGTTTAACTGAATATTATATGAATCTCCCGTCGTTCCTTCAGAGTAAACCCGGATCATATAATCGCCAGCGGGAAGCTCTTTTAAAAGCACTAAGTTCCCTGCTGCCATTGATATATTAGACGGCTGAGCTTCTCCTGTATCCCAATTGACAACATACAATTTCAGATGGTAATCGCTGTTGTTTGAAAAAATTCTTGTGATAAGGGTTCGATCTGACGAAGTACTGAAAAAGTACATATCATCAGGATTATTTTCATCAAGGACAGAGGTTGTATTGAAAACCTGGTCATCGGAGTTGTACATGGAACTTGTTTTAAAACCATTCTCATTCGAAGGCTTCTTCACTTTCATCTTTTCTGTTTTATTGTCTGTTTTAAGGCTTACTTGTTTCGCTTGATTTAATGAAACACCCTCAGTTTCCTTTTGTTTTTTCAGTTTTTCCTGCTGCTCCATGATTGTTTTTTCTTTTAACACACTTTGCGCTGAGGCAGCATTTGAATTCATACCTAAACTAAAAACAATAAGCAACACAGTACACAAAAAAGGCAGTGAAACAATTTTTTTGTTCTTCATATACAAACCCCTTTCCAATTTTATACTATACATATCGGCGAGGAGCTCGGATCATTTACATAAATATATTTATTTTCATGAATTGTTTATTTTTTCTATTTATTTAATGGCCTGCCACTCGAAGCCATCAGCTCTTTATACCAATAAAAGCTTTTCTTGCAGCATCGAATTTATCGAAAGCGCCTAACCCGTTTTCTGTCATGATCAATGGCAGCTGTAGCGGTCATAGACTAAACATTTTGTAAAAATTGACGGCGGTTCCATCTTTTTCTACGTGGTTTCTCGTACAATAGAAGTATCGTTACTGGGGAGGGGCTCTGCAGATGAAACGTTTTACGAAACAAGAAAACAGCTGGGTTGTATATGACTGGGCAAACTCTGCTTATTCAATAGTCGTCACAACCGCAGTATTTCCGTTGTTTTATAAATCAGCCGCTGCGGAAGGCGGTGTCAGCGCTGCTCAATCTACTGCTTATTTAGGCTATACGATAGCGATTTCTACCTTTATTCTCGCCATGCTCGGCCCGATTTTAGGAACCATCGCCGACTATGAAGGCTGCAAAAAAAAGTTTTTCGGTTTCTTTGTGTCTGCCGGTGTCGCCAGCACTGCGGCGCTTGCCTTAATTCCTAGTGAACATTGGCTGCTTTTGCTGCTGTTCTACACCATATCGGCTGCCGGTTTTTCCGGCGCCAATGTATTCTACGACGCCTTCCTCGTTGACGTCACGCCTGAGGAGCGAATGAATCTTGTTTCCGCTCGCGGCTTTGGTTTAGGCTATATCGGCAGCACGATCCCATTTATCCTCAGCATCGCCGTCATCCTGCTTGCACAAGCAGAAACAATTCCGATGTCCGTGTCTGCCGCAAGCCAGCTGTCCTTTTTTATAACGGCCGCTTGGTGGGGGCTGTTTACCATTCCGATGCTGAAAAACGTGCATCAGCGCTATTACATCAAAAAAGAACCCCGCATCATAGCCAACAGCTTTAAACGCCTCGGGCAAACGATGAAACGGATCCGGCAGTACCGGGCGCTGTTCCTCTTTCTGCTCGCTTATTTCTTTTATATCGACGGGGTCGGCACCATTATTACGATGTCGACGTCCTACGGGTCAGACTTGGGTATCAGTTCCACAAGTCTCCTGATCATCCTGTTTGTCACTCAGGTCGTCGCCGCGCCGTTTGCCATTTTATACGGAAGACTGGCGGAGCGCTTTACGGGGAAAACAATGCTGTACGTTGGCATCGTCATATATATGATTGTATGCGTATATGCGTATTTTCTGGAAACGACGTTTGATTTCTGGATTCTAGCCATGCTTGTCGCCACCTCGCAGGGCGGCATTCAAGCATTAAGCCGCTCCTATTTCGCCAAGCTCGTCCCAAAACACCATGCAAATGAATTCTTCGGCTTCTACAATATTTTCGGGAAATTCGCCTCGATTATGGGGCCGCTGCTCATTGCCGTTACCGCCCAGCTGACCGGGAAATCCTCGACTGCGGTGTTCAGCCTGATCATTTTGTTTGTGATCGGAATTGTCATCCTCGCGTTTGTGCCGGAAGAGAACAGTGCCGATGTCAGCCATCACAAAAATGACCTGCCCCTTTAACTGGGAGCAGGTCATTCATCATTTATTCGCTTTATTCACCTTAAGCTTTTTCCCTTTGACGGTTGTATCCTTCATGGCTTTGAGAACACGAGGGCCTTTTCCGTTTAAAATTTCTACGTACGAGGCGTTATCCATGATTGTAATGATGCCAATGTCATCAGCAGAAACCCCGTCGATTTTAGCGATCGTTCCGACAAAATCAACGGCTCTGATTTTCTTTTTCTTTCCGCCGTTAAAGTACAGCTTCATAATGTCTTTATTCAGCTCTTCGCTTTTGTCCTTTTTGATTTTCGGACGGTCCTTCAGTTTAGCGAGAAAATCCGGTTTCTTTTTTGCGATTTCCTCTTGGGACGGGGCTTCTAATGTCTGAATCCCGAATCCGATATAGTCTTCTATTTCAGCTAGGAACCGCTTTTCAAACGGTGCCACAAATGAAATTGCTTTTCCCTGATTCCCGGCTCGCCCTGTCCGTCCTGTACGGTGTACGTAGCTTTCTTTCTCAAGGGGCAGATCATAGTTGATGACAAGGGCGATATTCTCTATATCGATCCCCCGCGCGGCGACGTCTGTCGCGACTAAATAACGGTACTCGCCTCTTTTAAATTCATTCATGACGTCAAAGCGGTCTTCCTGAATCATCCCGCCGTGAATTTTATCGCATGGATATCCTAAGTCATCCAATTCATCGGTCAGCTGATTCACATGCTCTTTCGTCCGGCAAAAAATGATGCAGCTGTCCGGGTTCTCAGTGATGAGTACATCCTTCAGCAAAGAAAACTTATTCTCTTCTCTGACTTGAATCACCGAATGTTCAATATTCCTTGTGGTGAGGCCAGCCGCTTTGATTTCGATATGCTCTGGGTTTTGCATATATTGACGGCTTAATTTCTCAATATCCTCTGGCAGTGTCGCAGAAAACAGCATCGTTGTGCGCTTAACCGGGAGATGCTTGATAATCGCCTCCACCTGATCGATGAAGCCCATATTCAGCATCTCATCCGCTTCATCAATGACCAGATAGGAAAGGCGATCCAGCGGCAGCGTGCCTTTTTCAATATGATCCAGGACACGCCCCGGAGTGCCGACAACGATATGGCTTTTTTGCTTCAGCTCGGCTTTTTGTTTATCAAAAGATGATTTTCCAAACACAGCTGTGGCTTTGATTCGTTTAAATCTTCCGATGTTCGTGATATCCTCTTTTACTTGCACGGCAAGCTCACGGGTCGGCGTCAGCACCAGTGCCTGCGGTTTGTTTTCGTCCCAATCCGCCAGCTCGCAGAGAGGAATGCCAAACGCAGCCGTTTTCCCGCTTCCCGTCTGTGATTTGACGACAAGATCTTTTCGTTCAAGGGCTGCCGGAATCACGCTTCGCTGCACCTCGGTCGGTTCTGTATACCCCAGTCCTTCCAATGCTCGTAAAATGTCATGACTGATTTGATAGTTTTTAAAATGACTCATGTATAAACTCCTGTCTCTTGCAGATGTTCTCATTATACTCTAATTTACGGCAGCGTATGTGTTTTGCCGAAAAATGACGTTTTAGAAGCCATCAATCCCCTGTCTTTTTAGTTCCTGAACGGCCAATCGCGCCAGTGCATCGGCCCCCGCGCGGTTCGGATGCAGTGTATCTCCATCCATATAAAGCGCGAGCGTTTTTTCCGGACCGATCGATGTAAAGTATGCCGAACTGAGGACATTCAAGTCAATAAGATGTGTTTTTTCCTCTTCGGCCAAAGCCAATATAGAAGCCCTGTACCATCGGTTTACAGACGAATGGATGCCTTCAGAAGTGAAATCGGTCGCCCGGCCCTGAGGTGTTGAAAGGATGACTTCCGCTCCCTTTGCTTTCACCTGCCGGATCATATCACGCATAATCTCCTTAAATTCCGCTTCAGATTCATTATGCTTCGGATTTGTATCGTTAATGCCGAGCTGCAAAATAAAGTAATCACCCGGTTTGATGTACTTCAAGATCGCCTCAAGCTGTCCGTCATTTCGAAACCCTCTCGCAATCTGCCCGCCTGACGCCATGTTTCTCACTTGAAAGGTACGCTTGTCGACATAGTGAGGCAGCATTTGCCCCCAGCCCGCCTGCTTGCTGCTGTTGAGCGGATAATAATTGCACACCGTCGAATCGCCGCCGATATAGATCGTTCGGTTTGTCACCGGCTGATCAGACAATTTCTTGATCTTCAGGGCGCTGAGCGTAAAAGCGGTACCCGCCTTGCCTTCAGTCACCAGCAGATTCAGCTGCCCGTCGGTGACAGGAATTTGAAACGTATCCTCCGCACCGTCTCCCGTCATATTGATGGCCTGAAACACACCCTCCGCCGCCACACTTGCCCTCGCCGTATTGCCCAGCGTCACCTTCACCTCATAAAGACCATTCGGAAGATCCACATTAAACGTGTTGTCGCTTTTCGTCCCATACGCCAAAAATTGAACCGCATCACTTTTCACGCCCGTCCCGGATGCCGCCACATCCTTCATATGTTCCGGCGTTTGAAAACCGTAGCCCTTTGATGGGTTATAACGGTCAGACGCCCTTACCCCAATGTAATCAGGCTCAACCGAACCGCTCCCAAAGTCAAACTGATACACCTTCGGCTCAGACGCCTTCAAACTCTCTGCCCCGCTGAAACACAACATCAACATCATCACAAAACCCGCCGTTATCCATTTTTTCATTAAGAATCCCCCTCTATGAAAACGCATTCGTTAATGCATACTCGGTGATTGTTTCTTTATGATGACTGAACGCAGAAAAAAATTGTATTGACAAAAGAAAAGGAAGATTTTATTATATCAATAATTGATATATCATTAGTTGATATAAGAAATGAGGTGACCGCTTGCCAAAGCAACGTCCGCAGGAAATGGATCAGCTTACCGACGCAGCCTATTATATTGTCTTAACCTTGCTGGAGCCAAAACACGGATATTCGATCATGCAGGAGATTGAGGACATGACCGATGACTCCTTTACGATCGGCCCGGCTACCTTATATACACTGTTAAAGAAATTACTGCAGGAAGAGATCATTGAGCTTGTCAACAACGACAACCCGCGCCGCAAAGTGTACCAGACCACCCTGCACGGCCAAGAATTACTCAAAAAAGAAATGCAGCGCAGAAAGGTGATGGCTGAACACGGCGAACGCGCTTTTCAACAATTGAAAGGGGATTCATCATGAAACAGAAAAAATATATGATGTCCGAAGGCTTGGCTTTTTCAGAAGAAAAGGATATGAAGAGACTAAGTGACATGGCCAGCAAAGGCTGGGTGCTCGATTCTTTTGCGGTTATGGGGTATAAGCTTAGAAAAGCTGAGCCGCGGAAGTTGATCTACAGTATTGATTATCATGATGTTGGGGAAGAAAGCTTGGCGGAATACACCGAGATGTTTGAAGCGGCCGGGTGGGAGCGTGTTTGCTCTTCACAAGGTATGCATATCTTTTCGGCTGTGCCCGGGACTTCGCCGATATACAGTGATCCATCCACCATGAGAGAGAAATATAAAAGAAGTGAAAAAGACATTCGAAATGTCACCTGCACCTTCAGTTTCCTGACTCTCTTGTCCATTACACTCCATTATGTAACCGGATTATCAAATTGGATACCTTTGTTTTTTCTGATTGTGACTATCCCGTTTCTCGTGACATATGCCGCAACAAAAGCAAGAACGCTTGGAAAGTGGGGAAAATCAGTGTGACTTCTTGTCACACTTGATTACATCCCATCCTCCGCAATAGAAGCTTATTTGGTTTTCTTCGTCATACACATAATAACGGAGCCTTTCCCATTGGTCGTCAGTCGGTAAAAGCTCCAAGTCAACCGAATCGATGGATTCAAGGTCATCCAGCTTTGATGCACTGATGTCTTCAAACCGCAAATGAATGTCACAGGTTTGAGCAGATAGTTTTAATTCAAACACAGGAATATGAATATAACGATCATCTTCTTTCATATAGAAAGTAAACTCGTTTAATGTAAATGGACCTGTATCCACATCAGAAAGATGCTGTTTCATTTTCTCATATTGTGTGATATTCATATGGATTCCTCCTCCTTTTATGTTTCATCGCCAACCATATAGATCTCCGCAGCATCGTATTCAAACCACATGATCCGTTCGCCTGAGTCCGTTAGGCACTGGAGTTTGCCTTCGGAAAGATAGTTTTTTGGTTGAGGGTCAGTGATCAGAAAAACATCATCATTGATGGAAGCTAACAGAAAGAGAAAATCTGCAATGCCCCGGTCTGTTTCATGTACTACGCATTGGAAATGAAATTGCCTTTTCGCCAGCTTCGTCACTTTGTAAGCATAGCCTTTGAAAAACTCTGACAGGTCTTCTATAAATGAACCACCCGTTATCACCTGTATCATGATTCGCTCACAGGCAAGCCCTTGCCAAAAACGATAAAAAGACTCAGCATCTTCAAGCTCGCATGACATAACGGTTTGGTCAGGTTTAAGCTCGATCATGTCCAAATTGCCGATACTGCTTATAGAGGTTTTTTCCATAAACTTCTCCTTATCAGTTGGATAGCGCAGCGCAAATCTCTTGTCTGACTTGCTCGTACAAAAGAATGTGATGATACAAATCAGTATCGTGTTTGATCATATCCAGCGGGATGTCAGGATACTGCTCAAAAAAGCTTTTCTCCAACGAATACCGCTGATGCCGGGGCATCCTTTTATTCGCCAGCACATAACCCAGACTGCCAGCAACAAGCATAAAAAACTCATATATTTCCGCTTCAAAGCCGTACAATTCATCAGGATACGGCGTTTCTTCAAGCTCTTGCTGTCTTTTTCTCAGTTTTTCAAACACGCGATCCTCTCCCTTCCACCACCTCATATTGCCGGCAATAAAAGCGGAACGTCTGCTCCTCCCATTCTTCCACAAGGTACATGCCTTGCGGCTGCATTTTAATATTTAGAAACCCATCAGACAGATCCGTTAGGGTTTCCATATCTCGTATCGTAACGGCTGAAACGTCTTTGAATGTGACAACAATTGAACGGGAATGATAAACAGCTGCTAACTCAATCGTATAAATGGCACCAAGCACGTGATCTGTTTCCCGATAAAAACGCCATTCTTTATACACTGGAGTAATATTTAATATCCTTGAAGATCAGCATTGATTTGACTTTGTTTGGCACTTACTTCAAAAAACTATATCCACAATTAGACCTCAATAAGGTTATCAATACGCTGTTCATATTAATAAAAAAGTAGCGTCTGATCTAAATTCTATACCTTAGAAATTAAAATTTTCAATTACCTCTGAATAATAACTAAACTAAAAAGTCTGTACTATAAGCTTTATTTCCCCTTTGAATTTTATAAAAAAGCCCACCGATAAAAACAGGTGGACTTTTAAGATTTGGTGTCGGTACCTACCTTTTAAAAACACATAATTTCTTATAGTTTTGATTAGTATTTATATATTTTCTCCGAAAATTATCGGCTTATCATGCTCTATTTGATTTAATATTTTCTCACCAAACAGAGTAATTGTTTGTTGCCAAGGATCACCTAGCACTCCCCATTCAAAATTCTGATGAAAAAAGAAATAGTAATCTCCATTTGGAAAAATTGGTACAGGCCACTCACCAAATTCATCTTTTGGAATCCGTCCGTGGGGATGAAAAACATAGGATTCATGCTGCCAATCCAGTGCATACATTGTCTCCTGTGGAGTAGTGCAAGCCTGGAAAGCTTTTAGCATCTTTGACTCTAAATCATCTATCGTTTCTTTATCAATATTTATAGATACATCAAAAACGCTATATGGCTTAGGAGGCTTTATTTTATAGAATTCACTGCCTGGTTTCCATTTGATAATACCATTAACTTGACTCCATATATAATCATTATTCTCCTCATTTAATGGATACCAACTCATAATTAATTTCACCTTATTCTTCTAAAAGTTTTGTAATGATTCTTTGTATAATACATTCTTCCATTACTTCCATATACAATCCTTTCAGCTCCTCTATTAACTCCCTTTCTATATGGGTGAACATCATATTCCCTATAACTATGTTTTTTAGGAAGTCTCCAATGGCGCTTCTTTTTAGGTTTATTCCGATAATTCCTTCCACCTTTATATCCCTTTGGCGCGTTTCCTTTTTTATATATATGATGTGCTACCTTTCGCACATGGGCTGGGGCTTTATGCACTTTGTTAAGACGATATACACGATATGCAATTTTAGCACCTTTTAAAGCCGTCCCCCCTATTAAACCGATAGCTGCAGCTTTAGCAACACCTCGCCAGCCCTTACCAGATTTATATGCTTTGTAAGCATCATAAGCCGCAAATCCAGCATTAATTGCTAGCCATACCCAATGCCCGTCCGGATCAACATTCATCACCGGGTTATTGTTTCCATAAGCATACCCATTCTGATCCAATGAGTCTCCGTCGCTGCCCGGGTCTGGGTCGAGCGATAGGAACACGCCGTTTCTTGGCTCGTAGTAGCGGGCCATGAGATAGTACAGGCCGGTTTCTTCGTCGTATTGGTAGCCTGCGTAGCGGTAGCGGTTGTCTTTTACTTCATCGCTTGCTTCGGTTTTTGTTGGATTTCCCCATGCGTCGTACTGATATTTGGCAACGGTTTTTCCAGTGCTGTCTGAGATCGCGATGACGTCTCCGTGTGCATTGTAATGATAGAAATATTTCTTGCCATTCTCCGTGTAGGATAACAGCTGGCCGCTGTCACCGTACGTGTATGATTTTGTGACTTTGTTGTCCGCGTCTGTTTCATACAAGACGTTCAGGCTGTCTCCGTCATAGAAGTAGTTCGTGACGTTTCCGTTGACGGTTTTTTGGATTCTGTTTCCTTTTTCGTCATATTTGTATGTTGCGAATGGCTTGTCTTCGCCTTTTTTTGTAACGGCAGTCAGGTTATCCTCTGCATCCCACGTATATGTGAATTTGCCGTCGGATGTGCGGTTGCCGTTTTTATCGTAAGACATGCTTTCATCATTGACTTTTGTCAGCTGGTTCATGATGTTGAAGAAAGCGTTCACCGTTTTACTTGAACCGTCTTTTACAGTTGTAACGGTTTTCCGGTTCCCGAATCCGTCATATGTGTATTCAATGACAGTACCGTCTTCATGGGTTTCTTTGACAAGTTGATTCAGCTTTCCATACTCATATTTCACCTTGCCGCTTGCTGAGCTGTTTATCGTTGTGCGGTTGCCGTTTGCATCGTATTCATAGCTTTCTGTCAGAATGCTTCCGCCATTTTTGTCACCGATATGCAGCGAGCTTACAAGGTTTCTTTCGTCATATGAAAAACTTGTTCCGCCGCCGTTGCCCGTAATAAAGGTTTGGACGTTGCCATTTTCATCATAATCAAATGAATAGGAAGATGTACTGTCTTTCATCTCAACCATTTGATCCAGTTTGTTATACGTAAATTGATTCGTTCCTTTTTGGTCCCCATGGCTCCATGAGAAGGTTTTCAGCTTATCGGAGTCACTAGGATATGTCCAAGTTTGGCTGCCGCCGCGGTCAGTCAATTCGGTTAAACGGTTTTTGTTGTCAAATGTCCGTTTCTTTGTGGTGTTCTGCTCTTTATTAACGACCGAAGTTTCATTTCCATTTTTGTCATATGTGAAATTGTATTTTTCTGTACCGTTATACGATTTTGATTTCACCCGGTCTGTTCCATCATAAGAAAGAGACACTTCGTTGCCATTCGGTGAAATGGTTTTGGTCAGGTTGCTGTTGGCATCATATTCACTTGCTAGCACATTGCCCAGAGGGTCAGTTGTTTTCACAAGCTTGCCCATGACATCATATTCGTATTGATAGGTTTGATCTGCTCCCGCCCGAATGGTTTTGCTTACCTCATTGCCTTCCTTATCATAGCTGTGAAGGATAGACGTGCCGTTGGAGAGCGTCATGTTTGTCAACTGGTCTGCCTGATCATACGTATAGGTTGTTTTTTCACCTTTTGCATCCGTTTCAGCCGTTTTCTTACCCGTTTCATCGTAATCAGTTGAAGTAGCGTAACCTAGTTCGTCTTCTTCCTTGGTCACATAGTTTCCATTGCTATCATACGTGCTTTTTGTTAAAAGGCTTCCTTCAATCAGACGGATATCATCAAACCACGCTGTTCCTGTCGCACTCTTTTGGAACAGTATGCTGATATCGACTTTATTAATCGGCTTTGTTTTTGGTATAACAACAGCTGCGCGGTTCCATTCCTGTGTTCCAGAAGGGAATTTCGCGTTGTATAAGCCTGTGCTTCCGTCCGCGTAAGTGACATTCGCCTGCAGAGAATAGTCTTTTTCATCTGTGAACTTGACGCTGCTGGCTTTCGACATTCCTGTCAGTGTGAGATAAACTGGTTTGTCGTTTGTACTTTGCCCTAAGACAACGGTTTGTTTTGTTACTGATCCGGCTTGGGACGCACTGGTCCGGGCAGCTTTTAATGATACGTCATCATTAAAGCCTTCTTCAGAATCAACGGATGCCCCGCTTGCGCTCCAGTTTTCCGTTGCTGATGTGAAACTGCTGTTTTGAACTGGGTTATAGCTTGACGATACTTCGCCTTTTTCCAGCTGAACTTCATCAAACCATGCTTTTCCTTTGCCATCTTTATCTTTATGATCGACTTCCATATACACAACAGCTTTTCCTGCATTCGCAGGAGTCGTAAAAGTGATTTGCCGTTTTGTCCAGTCATTTTTTCCGGCTAATGCACTGTATTCATTGTGAATCCATTGAATTCGTTTTTGATCTTTGTCTCGCAAATCAATGTTAAAGTAGGCTCTTGATTTCGCTAGATCTGTTTTGATTTTCCCGCTTAATGTATAGGTTGTATTCGGCTCCAGCTCAACTGTTTGAGTCGCTGACGAATACCCGTGATCTGTTCCGGCAGACGTTGATTGACTCAAGACTTCCAATGCCTTTGATCCAGAAAGAACTCCGCTTTTATCGGCGATCACTGAGATTTTGCCGCTGTCTTTAGATGCAGTCAAATTCCAGCCGGATTTTTGCGCTTCAAAGCTTCCATCTTTCAGGATATTGGTTGAGGCTGATAACTCTTTGCTGGATTGAATCTGATTTCCGTATTTATCATAAACGGCTGCTGAAGATGATTTTCCGCTCTGATCGGTTTCGGATACAGCATCTAGTCCGTCATAGGCAATATCCGTGACATTGCCCTCGGTATCCTTCATCTTTGTGACATCGTTGTTTTTGTTGTATTCGTATGTCTCAGTTCCATATGCGTCTTTAACAGACGTAACGTTGCCATCTTTGTCATATTGATAGCTTTCCGTTGCTTTTCCTGTTCCGACGTCGTTTGGATCTACATCTTCTACGACATTGTTGCCTTCATACTTTGTATTCGTTGTAATTTTTAACCCTTCCGCATCATCAATGACCTGAATCGGATTTCCCGCTTCATTATAGCCGTACTGTACTTTCCGGCCATTCGGCTGTGTCATGAGAAGCGTCTTTTTATCAGCATCATAGCGATAGACATATGTTTCTTTCTTAGCGTTAATCGCTTTATCGAGACGGTGCCCGCTATACTGATATTCGGTAAAGACAGGCTTTGCTTCGGTACTGTTGGCTGAATATTGTTTGATAAGGCGTCCTTCACCATCATAGTCATAGCTTGTGACAGTCCCATCTGTATCCGTGACTTTCTTCAGCAAATCATTTTCATATGAGTAGGTGACTTTCTTATTCTTAGGCCCGATGATCGAAGTCACATGGCCATTTTCACCATATGTGAATGTGAGCTTGCGGCCTGGTGCATCTGTAATGGCTGTCAATTGATTCTTGTCATTATAAGTGTAGACGGTTGCATTGTTGTGGCCATCCACTATCTTTTGAAGCTTGCCGCCTTTTTTATTGAAATAAGCGTTTGTTTGATCCTTTGTTTTTAATATGAACTGATCAGCTGTTTCTGTTAATTCAAGATAGACACCGGTCGGCGGCTGATACGTGCCATCGCCTTTTTTAGTAAAGCGATGAGTAGTAGCGTCTTCATCAATATACATTGCCCCGCCGTCCGTCGAGATGACAGATGTTTCTGCATCAGCATACCAGCCTTGTCCAAATAAGTGATCGGAGCTGTCAAGACTGTTGTAGGTTCTCGATAAGCCAAGTCCCGGTCCGCGCCCGTCAATTGACAGATCTTCTTCATTCACAATGACATTTCCTGTCGCACCGTTTAACTGGCCGCTTGGGATATCAATGATAGACCAGTATTCTTCTGTTCCAAGGAATTCTGCGCCTTCATGGAACGTTGGGTTAAAGGGTGCTGTCGGGATCGTTTCACCATTCGCATCATAGGCGGAAAGAGTGAAGGAATAATTCTTCTTCCCTTTATAATTTCCATTTGCATTGTTATAGACAGGTGACGGGTCAAGTGCCAATTCACGGCCTTTTCCGTCTGTATGCAGCTTGTAGCTTCCGGCTTTTATTTCCTCAGAAGTCGGCCAAATGTTTTTATTTTGGGTTGTCCAATGATCCACGTCCCCAACATCATAGGACTGATATTCATTGCCATTATAGATATTAATTTTATAGCCTTTCGCATTTTGAACCTTTTCCCATATCAAATTCACATAGCCGGTTTGACTCGACTTTGTGTTTGTATACACATAACCGGATAAGTTCTTTGGTTTAGCGATATCAGGAAGTGTCGGGTTGGCAGCCGGTGATGCGATGGCTTCGCCGTCTTTGTTATAGGCGATTATCTTAAATGAGTAATTTTTTTTGGTTGCATCCCCACCGGCGTTTTTATAGGTTGGTCCGGGATTGATCGGCAGCTCTGCTCCGTTTCCATCCTTTAGGTGAAGAGCATATTTTCCCGCTTTCATTTCTGCACTTGTCGGCCAGATCTTTTTCCCCTTGGTGGTCCAAGACGTCTGATTTCCGAGATCAAGTGTCTCAAAGCCTTTCCCATTGAACACTTGGACTTTATAGCCTGTTGCACCGGATACAGCTTTCCAAGAAAGATCGAAGTATCCTGTGGCATTCCCATTATTAAAGCCCTTTGTTGACGGTGCTTGCGCTTTTCCTACATTAGGGATAACAGGCTTTGCCGGTGCGGACATCGCTCCTTCTCCCTGATCAAAGATTGCACTGACGCCAATCCAATAGTTTTTGCTTGTGGCATAGCTTCCGCCGGAGTTTTTATACACTGGAGATGGATCTAGCGCTAATTCAGTACCGCCTTTGCCATCAAGGTGAAGCTTGTACTTACCGGATGAAATTTCTGCACTTGTCGGCCAAATGTTTTTCCCTTTTGTGCTCCAGGATGTCGTGTTGCCGACTGAGATCGCTTGATATTCTTTCCCATTATAAATCCATACCTTATAGCCTTTGGCACCCTCGGCCTTTTTCCAGCTGATATTGAAAAAACCAGTGCCGTTCCCGTTATTGTATGCTTTAACAGCAGGTGTGCTCGCCTTCGGGATGGTGTATGTCACTTCAATATAAGGCTTATTGTTTGAGTTCGCTGAGGAAATTAGTTTTTTCCAGTATTCCTTACCGTTTCCGTTTGCATGAAGCTTGAATCCATAGTTGGCCCCGCCGGAGTTCCATGCCTTTACAGCCGCAGTCACATCGTAACTCGCCCACTGTCCTTTATGAACGTCAGCTTTTCCGATATTTTTAGACGCGGGTTTTGTGTTCCAAGTTACTTTTGCATGATCATAATTGCTGTTGACCGTATCCAGCCAAAGACCAGTTGCCTTTGTTCCGTAATAGGAATGGGCTACGTATGTTTTTAATGTCGCTTTGGTGACAGTCATATTTTGAATCGGTTTTAAATTGTTAAATTTCATGAACGCATAGTTTGTGCCTGTTGTTTTGTCGTAATAACCCGTTTTCAGTACATAGGCCTTCAGATTAGCATCCCATTTCTGTGAAGATGCCGAATAGTTGGTCGTTGGGTAGGCACTCATGACAAACGTATCTGATGAAACAGATAAGGACGTTGACGGGTCGATAGACACTGGATACACGCGTTCAGGGTCTTTCAGCCAGTTCTCGTCTGCCGTGAGATGAAGCAAATACCCTTCATCATTCTTTTCCAGCTTATAGCTGACTTTTTCTGATCGTCCCACCTCTCCGGAAAGCTCATCCAGTTTTGAATCAGTCATAAAAGGTTTAGGCACAGAAAAAACAACTTTTCCTTTTTCATCAGAAAAATCTATTGATCCGTCCTCTTGTTCTTTTGCCTGCAAATCGGTTGTGACCTGAAATGAAAATGTGTTGTATCCATCATACTGATGAAGGACTACATCTTCTTTTATGTTTTCGTTGAATGTGAAAGTCTGAAGATCAATGTTCGGAAAAACATCCGGATAAACAATCTCATTACCATCAGTCTTATAATCTGCTGGAGTATCTTTCGGAGTAAGTGAAGTTTTATTTGGACCTTTTGCTTCTACAAGTGAATATGTAAGCTTGTGATCATTGTGCTCAAAAGTCGCATAAAGTCCGTTCTTCATTTGTTTTTGAAAATCTGAATTCAAAACAGCATTTTCAGTTTCAACTTGTTTGCTTGTCGTTTCTTTTAATTCAGGAGAAATCTCCTCCCAGTCTGCATTCGATGTTTCTTTTGTATGAATAGGATCAAGGTATACTTCCTGTTTATAAACACCGTCCCCTTCATAATAAAGCTTTGTGTTTTCCGTTCTTTCTGAGGTGATTTCTCCCTCTTTGTTTATATCCTTCTCATTAAATGGTACAGCTTTCTCTGTTTGATCATTCAGAAGGGTTTCTTCCGGATCAGCAGTTGCGACACGATTTCCGGACTCTTCTTCTGAAGTTTTTGCCAGTACATCTACTGGCAATAATGAAATCATTAGAGCCAACACTAAACATACGGCAATGAATCTCTTAACGTTCCGCCTCTTTCTTTTTTTCATTTCCTCTCTCCTTTTGTAATAAAAGTAATATTTACTCAACAATGTTAACGTCACTGAAATATTATTACAATATTTTTCTAGAAAATTTATCTTATTTTAAGATTTGGACAGAGCAAAAAGACCCAAAAAATCAAAAAAAGGCCCTTTAAGGCCTTTACACTTTTTTCTATCATGATTGAAATTGTTCTAAATCCTTTTCTTCAGCAGCTGCATCCGCCTTCCCCTGCCTCCTCACAAGCGTTGAAGCCATACCAGCAAAGATCATCACAATGCCGATCGTTTGATAAAAGTCCGGGCGGAATCCCGTAAACACGGTATCGAGCACGATCGCGACAGCGGGGTCGAGGAAGACAATGACCGAAATAAATTTCGTTGATAAAAATCGCAAGCTGTCAAAAAACAGCAAATACACAATACCTGTATGAATAATACCAGTGGAGACGACCATGATCCAGTTCCCCTGAGACAGGTCAGCAAAAGCGCCAAAATGAATAAACGGAAGGAGGATGATGACACCTAATCCGGTCTGCAAAAAGGTTGTCGTATAGGGGCTCAGATTGTGAATGCCCTTTCCTAATAACGTTGTGAATGCGTAAAACAGAGCGGCGAGAACGGCCCAAATGATACCCGATCCCATCAGCTGGCTGAATGAAGTATTGCCGTTAATGCCTGAAATCAGCGCCGTTCCAAGAAAACAGATCATAATGGAACTGACTGATATCACATTTAATTTTTCTCTATAAATGATACTCCCCAGGAGAAGAACAAGAACAGGCGCAAGGTGGTATACAGAGATGGCAATGGTAACTGACGTTTCTTCAAAAGACTTAAATAAGAAGACCCAATTAAATACCAGAAAGAAACCGCATGCTAATGTTTGCAGGACTTCCCGCTTGCTCCATTTTTCAGTTTTATGCTGACCGGACGCCAGCCAGCAGACGCTTAAAAATAACGTCGCGCACAGACAGCGGACAAATACCAATTCAAATGACGGCAGATTGGTATGCTCTGAAAAAAAGCCAATGGAACCGAAAATCACCATAGAGATGACCATTTTCAGCACGGCTGTTGATTTTTGTTTTGGTAATAATAAAAGATTTTGCTGCATCAAACGTATTCTACCTCCAGTTATGTATATGGAAATGCACCCTTTATTATAGTTTCTTGCCGGCCGTCCGGCCGTCCAGCCGTCTATGGCTAAGTTTGAGCTGTAATAAAGTGTGCCGCATTAGAAGCATTAACGTCATAGAGAAACGATATTTTACTTGACTGCCCTCGCGTATGAGGGGCATGATTATCTATAATAACTGAACCATTTCATCGTCCTTGAAACGATTCTTCCGTTAATTCTGTTTGGATCACACCCGTTGAAATGCTATTCCTGATTCCCTTTGAACATAGCGAGCTGCTTTGTCAGTCTGATGACCGCATGCTTGGAGGACATTATAAATAGCCCGCGCAGGCTATGCCATTAAGTGGACACAGAGCGATGTTAATCATACACCTTGTTTTCCCCCCTCAGATTACAGCCTTGCTATCATGTATATGACTATTTGAATGATGCGGCTGATCATTCTAGAACAGGGGTGATTTCCCATATTCCTGCTGCGTGAATAAGATATCCGGATGTAATTGGCTTTTTTTCAAGCTTTGGCATCAAAGATTCCGTCTGCTGGACTTCAGACAAGTCTGCCTCTTCCTGTTTACTATAAATTCTGACATTTCATTTGTTTGAATATCTACTCCATCGACCCGAAAGCTGTCCGCTAAAGATTATGTGACCGCCGAAAAGCTGATTGCCGTTTCTCTATTTGCCCCAGTAATTAGTCATTCTTTTTTTGCCATTTTCTGCTTTTACTCACTTTGATAATTTTACATAAGCTTGCATATTATAGTTTGTAATATCATGTAGGATCGCCACCCATCCTCTATTTTCCATATGTTTATCATACAGACATTTACCAAAAAACTCACCTGTTTTTTAAGGAGAGAGATCATTATGGTTCAAGCTTCAGGTGCACGATGAAATGATCAAATGACTATTTTACATCTGTATCTGTTTCAAAAAAGCCCCGGATTCCTTTCTTGTTCCAGGTTATTTTTTCTAGTAAGAAAGAAAAATCCATTAAATACCGAACTACTCTTTAGAGTTAACTATAAATGAGAAGGGTAATACTGTTGATATTGATACTTTTACGGCATACTTTACATTTTAGAAAGGAAAGATGTGGATGGAGTCTATCTGGCTTGAATATGTCTGGACATTGTTCATTTTAATCGGATTAGAAGGACTGCTATCGGCTGACAATGCTCTTGTACTGGCAGTTATCGCCAAGCATTTACCCAATGATCAGAAAAAGAAAGCGATAAATTATGGTATCATAATGGCATTTGCCTTCCGATTTGCGGCGCTTTTTGCCATTTCGTTTATCGCAAACGTCTGGCAGATTCAGGCGATAGGAGCAGCGTATCTTCTTTACCTGGGCTTAAAGCATGTGATTAAGGCCCGTTTCGGGAAAAAAAGTAAGAATATTCATGAGGAGGACAAAGAGGAGGCTGCCGGGAAAGGTTTCTGGCCCACAGTCGGAAAAATTGCTTTAGCGGACCTCGCTTTTGCCATTGATTCGATTCTGGCTGCGGTTGCTTTAGCTCTCGGGCTTCCTGATTCACCACTTGATGATTTCGGCGGCATGGATGGAGGACAATTTATTATTGTTGTCCTAGGTGGGATTGCAGGCCTTATCCTAATTAAGTTTGCAGCAACTTGGTTTGTAAAGCTTCTTAATCAACGCCCTGCACTGGAAACAACCGCATATGCCATTGTGGCCTGGGTCGGCGTCAAACTGGTGGTCATTACCCTTGCCCATGAAGACATTGGAATCCTAGATCATCACTTTCCACACAGCACCACCTGGACGCTAATCTTCTACGGCGTATTAGTAGCCATTGCTTTATTCGGCTGGTTTGCGCCGGCCAATAAATCAACAGAGAAATAAAGATATAAAAGTATATTGGTCATTTAAACATATGCGTATTAATATTTGAAGCCAAACAAGAAAGAGGCGTCCCCTTACTGATTAAGGGAGCGCCTCTTTTGGGTAACATGTACATTTTTATCTATCGAACAATTAATACAGGACAAGGCGATAATTGAGACACTTTGTGGCTGACACTACCAAGCATCATCTCTTTCAGGCCGCTGATGCCCCCGGCTGCCGACTACGATCAGGCAGACACCTTTCGCTTTTGCGGTATTTAAAATTTCGTGTGCCGGCTCGCCCAGCGTGTAAATGATTTCGGCTTGAACGTCGTTCTTGGCTTAAAAAATCTTGAAAAGCTTAAGAATCGTCATCGTTTAAATTATTTAAAGACTTCTTTATTTGTACTATTACATTTTTTAGCCATTCAATTGGTTCTAAATTAAACGCAGGAAAATACACGCCATCTGCGCAAGATTGAATGTAATCATTTTTCTCGTTATCTGAATGCTCACTTTCAATAAAATCCGTTAAAAAGACAATAGCATACTCCAAATATTCCTTACTTTCCTCTGTTAACAACTCTTGTAAAGCGTCATCAGGAGATTCAATATCCTGATGGAATGTTCCAGCCAAAAACTGAAAAACAGGTTCCTCTTGTTTACTGATCGATAACATGTCATCTCGCTCCTTTTAGGGAGAGATAATGGGATAACTACCCCATATTAGATATTTCATTTTAAAGCTATAATGTGTAAATCATTCATCATTTAATAAATCAAGATAATACTGATCGTTCTCTTCTATTTTTCTTAAAAATTCGGTAAGAGAAGTTGCAATTTGAATATCATAATAGTAAATTGGATTTTCATTGTTATCATTTAAATCAATTGACATTAATGCCGATTCACTACCTTCAAAAAATATTAATTTATCATTCTCAAACTCATCATATATTTCTATGTCAGGATAAAATTCAAAATCATTTATTCTCAATCGAAAGTCTCTTACTATAACCTTTATATGTTTCATCTATTATTCTTCTGCAAATTCGATGTTAATCCTATCAACCTTAATTTGGATGTTTTTATTATCATATTGCCACAAGTCTTCGAGCATTTCATCTTCAAGGCTTAACTCAAATCCAGCGTTAATAGTCTTTTTTTCGCAATTTAAGATGCCCTTGATCTTATAGGAATAACTTTCATCTATACGGTAGAACCCAAATTCAAAGTCCTTTACCTCTTGAATATCTAAATCGTCCAAAACAACTAAAGACATCGAGATTGGATACTGGATACCCCTTTTCGGTTCAAAATGAATACCAAATGGCATGAAACCTATTATTTCTACACCGTTTACTTCTAATATTACTTCTTCTTCTATATCTGAATTAAATCCCTTTACATATGCACTATACATAACAGTATCACCTCTTTAGTTAATGAATAGGATTAATCACCTTCATATGCTTGTCGCCATTCAACATCTTCCAAAAGTCCTTGTCACTCTCAACATGATAAGTGGTGATATACCCTTGATTATTTGTACCTACAAATTCGAATTTAGCTGCGCCTTTCCTTGTAGTTCCCATAAATTTAACATAACCTGTTCGGATTTCAATCGTGCCGTCTTTTAGTTTATATCGATACTGAACTTTTGTACCGTTATTAACTATATATTGTGCACCTTTCAGGTATTGTTCAGCATTTTTATAAATACCTTTAAACTCATTACCATGTTTTTTGAAATGTCCTTCTAATTTATTTCGATTTGCAAATTTATAAGGAATATTAATTTTGCCTATTTCTTTTTCTACACTCGGAACTCTCTTTAGTGCTTTCTCTCCCTTGCTCCACACAAAAACATACTTTCCAATCTTAGCAATAGGAATAATAAAAAGAGTACTCAATATTCGTTCATCAACCGACACTTTTTTATTAGTTTTAGGATCCTCGCCAGTTGTTGCCCGAATTCCATCATTAACAACAAAAAATTCACCTATTGTATCCGTTATTTTCCCTAAACCAGGTACTTCTTCATCAATATTTTTAACTCCACCAACACTTCTGCCTTCTGGAATCTTTTCAACAATTTCTATACTAGGTTTACCATTTTTAAGATATCGCCGAACGATTTGGCCATTTTCGTAGATACTGTATACTCCGCCGATATAGTTAATATCTGCTTGATCCCTCACAGTTTCATCAGCAACATCTACTCTTTGGACCACTTTCCAGCCCTTAACGTTATAAAGTTTACCATTTATCACTCGAATATCTCCAGCTACTTTTAGAGATATCTTAGCTGCTTCTTTCTGCAGTACCGTCAAGTTACTGTCATCACCATAAATCTCACGCTCGATCTTTTGTTGTTTGTCATCCATCATCACAGAATCAACGTTTGATTGCTTATGTTTCTCCAGTTTCTTCAGCATCATCTCCATCGGTGAATCATCCGGCTGTTTCATTTGCGGATTGATGGCGCCAAATGTTTGGTTGATCTTTTCTTCTTCCTGTGATTTCAAGATGGAACCGCTTTTGTACCCTGTGATTTCAATTTTAGGACCGGTGTACATGGTTTCTAGCTGATCGATATATTTTTTCATCGTTTGAAAATCTGATTTTGCCGTTTCTAATGCGTTGGTTTGCTGGCCGTCAAATTGAAAGAGCTTATGCAGGGTGTCTGTAATCAGCCGCTCAGCCTGCTCTGTTTCCAACCGAAAAAAGGAGTCATTGACCGTCGGCAGGCTGACGATGTGATCAATGGCTGATGTCTGACGATTCACTGCGTCTGTGAGCTGCTCTGTCACTTCTCGTGCATGCTTGACCCCGTGTCTGGCATCGTGTGAGAGAAAATCCTCTGCAATCATGCCGTGGGAGTCAGATTCTACAGAGGAAATCGCATGCTGTGTTTGTTTCAGCACTTTTTTATATTCGTCGATAAACATGCCAAAGAAAAGGAGAAAAGGCTTGTGGCACTCCTCGTAGAAGGTCCGGATGGCATCTCCGCCTTTTCCTTTTAACGCATCCTTCATGCCTGCCAGATGCTCAACACTTTTTTCCAGCTTCTCCAGCTGCTGTTTCTGCTTGTCCAGTTTTTCAATCGTATGCTGAATGCCCTCGTGAAGAGCGTGGACATCTAATGTTTTCAATCCCTTGTCCTCCCGCGCTTTATTTCATGGAAGATGATATGTTTTCGTCCGTTTCCTTCATGGCGTTTACCGCACTTTCCGTTTGTGCGATATGCTTGGCGAGAACGGACGCATATGCTTCAGTGAGCTCTTTGATGTCCTCATTTAATTGCTCGATGGACTTTACAACATTCAAATGGTTTCGTCCTGAGAGATGGCCGGGCAAGGAGGACTTGAGTTCAGCTGAGTTCTTAAGCTGAGAAAGTCCCTGTTTGACGGTTCCATAGACCATTTTGATTTCCTGTGCCATTTGCGCTCACCTCACTTTTTATGTTTTTCCTTCTCTATTTCATGCTCTATTCTCGTGATTTGGCGTCTCATGGAATAGACGTCACCCTCTAGAGAGTGAATTTTTTCATCTATACTTTCGATGATTCCGTTGACTTGTTCGCTTTTGATTTGACGATATGCTTTGTTCATTCCTTCACGAATATCTTCAAACCGCTCAGCATGTGTTCCTCTCCATGCATTCCCGTTAAGATGAGGCCGATGAATGAGATGCTGGGCCTCGGAAAATTCGTGTTTGATTTGCCTGATTTCGTGCAGCACTCGTTTTAACTGATGGATCTGTTCCTGTTTTTCATGTAAGTCGGCTTTGACCGAATGTAACAACATTTCACTATGCATGCCGCAACACCTCGTGTTTCTATCAAACTGTGTTAATCTTTGACAATACAGACTATTTTCATATTACATGATGGATCATATTGGATAAATAGGTAAAAAGGTTTGTGTTAAACAGAAATGTAGAGGGTCTAAATCGCTATAAACCTATCGATCCTCTATAATAAGTAGTGACATTCAACATAAAAGGACTATAAGAATAGGTCTTATTCCCCTAACCTTTTCTCTTTCGCTTTCTGTCCTTCCCCATTTCTTATCGTCAATATAGGTGATAAAACATTTATAATCTGGAAACGTCATCTTATGTAAAAGGAAAAAGCGCCTTTCCATAGAAGGCGCCGTCTCCATCTTATTTAGATCCCCATACAGCCTCACCGCTGCCATTCAACACACTAAACGTCATCACGTTCTTCTCTCTCACCGAATCCCACTGGCGTAAAAATACGCCATTATACTTCTTGCCGGCTAACGTGATTTCGGCTGCGTCATTTCCAGTTTTCTTCCACGTTCCGGTCATTTCCCCGGAAATGGTGTGGTCTTTGTTGAGCTGAATGTTGATGGTTTTTTTGATGTCTGCTGAGATGTCTTTACTGTGCTGAATGAGCTTGTAGGTTCCTGTGATGTCTTTTTGTTTTGCTTTTTCCAGTATTTCTCCTGCGTAACGATATGGCGCCACTACCGGCCAGCCGTCTTTATTCATGAACATTTGATGGACTCTGACTTCATGTTCTTCACCCCTGCCCGGGAAGCGGGTGTGGAAGATTAAATAGGAGCGTCCGGTTTTTTCGTCATAGTATGCGGAGTTGTGGCCCGGTGAGACATAGCCGGTTCCTTTTTCATTTTCTGTTTCAAATGAATAGCTGCCCATGAGTTTGACGCCGTATGGTTCGATGGAGCGGTCGTCGAAGAATGTGCCTTCTTTGCCGCGGACGTCAATCATTGAGTTGCCCTCTGCATCATAATACGGGCCATCCGGATTCTTGGAGCGGGCGACACGGATGTTATAACCGCCAGTTGCGTCAAGACCGCCATATGATAGGTATAAGTAGTAATACTGGGTGTCTGGATTGTAGAGCACATACGGGCCTTCGATTCTGCTGTGGTTGCCGCCGAGCAGTTTTTTGCCGTAGCCCTGTCCAGGGAGCGGGAAGCCCGTTTTCGGATTCATCTCAAGAATGAAAATGCCGCCTGAGTATGATCCGTACACCATCCACAGCTTGCCGTCTTTATCAAAGAAGGTATGTGGGTCTACGACGTTCGGGTGTTTGGTTGCGTCATAAGGTGTTCCGTCACTGCTTGTGCCTTCCATGCCTGATTTCAAAAAGATGCCTTTGTTTTTGTACGGGCCTTCGATGTTATCAGCGACGGCTACTCCCATGGCGGATCTTGGAGAGTCACCGCGGCAGGCGTTGTAATACATATAGTATTTGCCGTCCGCCAGCTGCGCGACATCAGCCGCCCACAGGGTATTGGATTGCGCCCATTCGAAGGTATCTTTTAATTCTTCATAGACATTGGGAATAAGAGGGTTGTTGTTGCTGACGCTGGTGGTCAGCTGCTGCCATTGCATGAGGTCATTCGTTTTTGCTGAAGCGAGATGAGATCCAAAAACATAAAAGGTGCCGTTTGACTCAATGATGGAAGGATCATGGACACTGACTTCTTTAAAGACGGGTTTTTCTGCCTTTTGCGCATAGACAGAGTTTGGCAGGGTGAAGGCCATGATAAGGGCTGCAAGAAAACATACACGGAGCAATCGGTTGAACATCTGTACAGTTCGCCTCTCTTTTTTATTAAATTTTTAAGCGCTTACATTTTATGAAGGAACACCCGCCCTTTAGGAAGGCCGGATGTTTTCATATTCAAACGGGTAGGTAAGCCCCACTGTTCTCTGACATTGTCCAAGATGCTCATGACATTCCTTGGAGAGACTGATGGTCTGGCTGCCTGTTTGGTGCAGGACTGCTGCTTGCATATCCTCTTCTTCATAGTTCAACCCTTTTGCGGTTTCTCCTTCTTCAATCATCTCTGTTTTTCCATTGGCGTATGTAATGACTGCTTTGCCCGGCTTTGTAAAGTCGTCGACTGTGATAAAGGGCCGTTTTCTTCAGCGACCACGCCCCTTTTTGGCATTTTTGCGCGCATGGTCAGCGATATGACAACCATTTCGTTGTCGGTGTTTTTTAAGATGATGCCCGACTGCTCGTCTACAGTCGGCTTGGCAGGGCTGAGGATTTCATTCGGCTGGCTCGTGAGAAAATACCTTGCGAACGAGAGCGCATAGGCTCCTGTGTCCAAGAGTGCGCCGCCATCCACACACCTATCTGGCTATGATGTGCAATGTGCTGAGATTTCTGCATCACGATATCACAATACCAATCTAACTTGTTAAAGACTGTAAAAAACCTTTTGACTTCTATTGCTGAAACACTTAATATAATACTCAGTTAATAGTTATCAGAATTTTTAGGAATTGAGTGATTCATATGACACTGCATAAAGAGCGCCGGATCGGCCGGCTGTCTGTTCTTCTGCTGCTTCATGAAGCTGAAGAACGTACACAGGTCGAGGAGCTGGAGCGAGATGGATGGAAGGTCTGTCTTGGCAAGGTAGGATCAATGGACGCGCATAAAGTAGTAGCCGCAATTGAAACCGCTTCCAAAAAGAGCGGTGTCATTCAATCTGAGGGCTATCGCGAGTCACATGCGCTTTATCATGCGACGATGGAGGCTTTGCATGGCGTGACCAGAGGTGAAATGCTGCTAGGATCGCTGCTTCGGACGGTGGGCTTGAGGTTTGCCGTTTTGAGGGGAAATCCTTATGAAAGTGAAGCGGAAGGCGATTGGATCGCTGTCTCGCTTTACGGAACAATAGGAGCACCGATTAAGGGACTTGAGCATGAAACATTCGGCGTTGGAATTAATCACATATGAAACAGCCCATAGATCTTAGACGATAGGGGGCTATGCGTGAAATCAAATTTTCACAGCATAGCCCCTTTTTGTATGGGTGCTTTACCAAAGTAAAGAAAAAGGAGTTGGGCTTATGGTGACTTTAGACGGTTCTTCATTGACAACAGTGGACGTTGCTCGTGTGCTGTTTGATTTTGAAGAGGCAGCGGCTTCCGAGGAAAGTATGGAACGCGTGAAGAAAAGCAGAGCGGCAGTGGAACGGATTGTACACGAGGAAAAGACAATTTACGGCATCACCACCGGGTTTGGCAAATTCAGTGATGTCTTGATTCAGAAAGAAGACTCAGCGGCGCTGCAGCTGAATTTAATCCTTTCTCATGCCTGCGGAGTCGGCGATCCTTTTCCTGAGTGTGTTTCTCGGGCCATGCTGCTTTTGCGCGCCAATGCGCTGTTAAAAGGCTTTTCCGGTGTACGCGCTGAGCTGATCGAACAATTGCTTGCCTTTTTAAATAAACGCGTCCATCCTGTCATCCCCCAGCAGGGATCACTTGGCGCAAGCGGGGATCTGGCGCCGCTCTCCCATCTGGCGCTTGCGCTGATCGGGCAAGGAGAAGTCTTTTTTGAGGGAGAAAGGATGCCGGCAATGAATGGCTTGAAAAAAGCTGGAATTCAGCCGGTATCACTGACATCCAAGGAAGGGCTTGCCTTGATTAACGGGACTCAGGCCATGACTGCTATGGGTGTGGTCGCATACATTGAAGCGGAAAAACTAGCCTATCAAACAGAGCGCATTGCCAGCTTAACGATTGAAGGGCTCCGCGGAATTATCGATGCGTTTGACGAGGATATTCACTCCGCCCGCGGCTATCAGGAGCAGATCGATGTCGCAGAGCGAATCCGTTTTTATCTATCTGACAGCAGCTTGACGACCTCTCAGGGAGAACTGCGGGTTCAGGATGCTTATTCATTGCGCTGTATTCCGCAAGTGCACGGTGCGACCTGGCAGACGTTAGGCTATGTGAAAGAAAAATTAGAGATTGAGATGAATGCAGCTACGGACAACCCTCTTATTTTCAATGACGGGGACAAAGTCATTTCTGGCGGAAACTTTCACGGACAGCCGATCGCCTTTGCCATGGATTTTCTAAAAATCGCAGTATCAGAGCTTGCGAATATCGCAGAACGCAGGATAGAGCGCCTTGTAAACCCGCAGCTGAATGACCTGCCGCCATTCCTAAGCCCTCATCCCGGTCTGCAATCCGGTGCAATGATCATGCAGTATGCCGCGGCCTCACTTGTTTCTGAAAATAAAACCCTGGCCCATCCCGCAAGTGTGGACTCTATTCCGTCATCCGCCAACCAAGAAGACCACGTCAGCATGGGAACCATCGCCGCGCGGCATGCTTATCAGGTGATCGCAAATACAAGAAGAGTGATTGCGATTGAAGCAATTTGCGCATTGCAGGCTGTTGAATACAGAGGCATAGAACATGCAGCCTCCTACACCAAACAGCTTTTTCAAGAAATGAGAAAAGTCGTGCCGTCCATTCAACAGGACCGTGTTTTTTCCTATGACATTGAACGCTTGACTGACTGGCTGAAGAAGGAATCTTTATTACCTAATTATCAGAAAGAAGAACTAAGGGGGATGAACATATGACTGATGTAAAAAAATCAATCCGTGCCAATAGAGGAACAGAACTTGAATGCTTAGGGTGGGAGCAAGAGGCGGTGCTTCGGATGCTTCGAAACAATCTTGATCCGGAAGTCGCCGAGAAGCCGGAGGACCTGATTGTATATGGCGGGATTGGCAAAGCCGCACGGGATTGGGACGCTTTTCACGCCATTGAGCAATCCTTAAAAACACTAAAACATGATGAGACATTGCTCGTGCAATCCGGAAAGCCCGTTGGCATGTTCCGTACACACCCGCAGGCGCCGCGCGTGCTTTTAGCAAACTCTGTGCTTGTTCCGAAGTGGGCGAACTGGGAGCATTTCCACGAGCTTGAGAAAAAAGGGTTAATGATGTACGGGCAAATGACAGCAGGCAGCTGGATTTACATTGGCTCACAAGGCATTTTGCAAGGAACCTATGAAACCTTCGCTGAGCTCGCGAGACAGCATTTCGGAGGAAGCTTAAAAGGGACATTGACGCTGACAGCCGGGCTCGGTGGAATGGGAGGCGCCCAGCCGCTGTCTGTCACGATGAATGATGGAGTTGTGATTGCCGTCGAGGTTGATGAGAAACGAATCGATAAACGAATTGAAACAAAATACTGTGACCGGAAAACAGCGTCGATTGAGGAAGCCTTAGCGTGGGCTGAAGAAGCAAAGCTAGCAGGAAAACCTCTCTCCATCGCTCTTCTTGGAAATGCGGCAGAGGTTCACCATACTCTTCTGAACCGCGGCGTCACCATTGATATCGTCACCGATCAGACGTCTGCCCATGACCCATTAATCGGTTATGTTCCTGAGGGCTATTCACTTGATGAAGCTGATCGTTTGCGCCAAGACAATCCAGACCTTTACGTGCGCCTTGCGAAACAAAGCATGAAAAAACATGTGGAAGCCATGCTGGCCTTTCAACAAAAGGGCTCAGTTGTATTTGACTACGGTAACAATATTCGGCAAGTTGCTAAGGATGAAGGGCTGGAGAATGCCTTCGATTTTCCGGGGTTTGTCCCTGCTTATATCCGCCCCTTATTCTGTGAAGGAAAAGGGCCATTCCGCTGGGCGGCGCTTTCCGGTGATCCGGCAGATATTTACCGTACGGATGCGTTATTAAAAGAACTGTTCCCGGCAAATAAAGCCCTTCACCGCTGGATCGATATGGCTCAGGAAAAAGTCGCTTTCCAAGGCTTGCCGTCCCGTATTTGCTGGCTTGGATACGGAGAACGAAAAAAGATGGGGCTTGCCATTAACGAATTGGTTCGAAACGGGGAGCTAAAAGCGCCTGTCGTCATTGGGAGAGATCATCTGGACTGCGGGTCTGTCGCCTCTCCAAATCGGGAGACAGAAGCGATGATGGACGGAAGTGACGCTGTCGGCGATTGGGCTGTGCTAAATGCGCTTGTCAACACAGCGGCGGGTGCGAGCTGGGTTTCCTTCCACCATGGCGGCGGCGTTGGAATGGGCTATTCTCTGCATGCCGGTATGGTTGCGGTTGCCGATGGAAGCAAGCTGGCTGACGAACGGCTTGCCCGAGTCTTAACGAGCGATCCGGGAATGGGCATTATCCGTCATGCGGATGCGGGTTATGAACGTGCTGTTGAAGTAGCGAAAAAACAAGACATTATCGTGCCGATGCAAAAATAAGGGAGTGATGACATGCCGAAACAAATTGATACGATACTCATCAACATTGGTCAGCTTTTGACGATGGAAAGCAGCGGCCCCCGCGCGGGCAAAAGCATGCAGGATCTTCATGTGATCGAAGATGCTGTTGTCGGAATCCACGAACAGAAGATTGTGTTCGCCGGAAAAAAAGGGGCTGAAGCCGATTACGAGGCAGACGAAATCATTGACTGTTCGGGACGGCTTGTAACGCCGGGCCTCATCGATCCGCATACCCATCTTGTATTTGGCGGATCTCGGGAAAAGGAGATGAATCTAAAGCTTCAGGGCATTTCCTATTTAGAAATTCTGGCGCAGGGCGGCGGGATTTTGTCCACTGTCAAAGACACCCGGGCTGCCTCGGAGGAAGAGCTGCTGCAAAAAGGCCATTTACATCTGAAAAGAATGCTGTCATACGGCACGACCACGGCTGAAGTGAAGAGCGGCTACGGATTAGATAAAGATACAGAGCTGAAACAATTGCGTGTCGCGAAACAACTGCATGAGAGCCAGCCCATTGACCTTGTCTCCACTTTCATGGGCACTCATGCCATTCCTCCTGAAAATAAGGAGCGCCCCGATGAGTTTTTAGATCGCATGCTGGCTCTCTTGCCGGAAATAAAAGCGGAAGAGCTCGCAGCCTTTGCAGATATTTTTACAGAAACAGGCGTTTTTACAGTCAGCCAATCCCGACGTTACTTAAAAAAAGCGGCTGAGGCGGGATTCGGATTAAAAATCCACGCTGATGAAATTGATCCTCTTGGAGGAGCTGAATTAGCGGCTGAGCTAAGAGCTGTCTCAGCCGATCACTTGGTGGGCGCCTCAAATGAAGGCATACAGCAAATGGCTGAATCAGGAACCATTGCTGTCCTCTTGCCGGGCACGACGTTTTACCTTGGCAAACACACATATGCCAGAGCAAGAGACATGATTGATGCGGGGGTACGTGTCAGCTTGGCAACGGACTTTAATCCGGGCAGCTCCCCAACTGAAAATATTCAGCTGATCATGTCGATTGCCGCGCTTCACCTGAAAATGACCGCAGAAGAAATATGGCATGCCGTCACAGTCAATGCCGCATATGCCATAGGAAAAGGTGATGAAGCAGGGCAGCTCAAAGCTGGACGCTCTGCAGATCTTGTCATTTGGCAAGCCTCGAATTACATGTATATTCCGTATCACTACGGCGTCAATCATGTACATCAAGTCATGAAAAACGGAACAATTGTAGTCAACAGGGAGGGAGGCATTTATGAATAAATACCCTTTTCTCAGAGAGGCAGGTTCTTCGTTTAAAGACCGAGATGTCACAAAAATGAGCGATCTGATAGAAAAATGGAACGGCCAAAGCATTAAGGGGCCGGGACTGATAGGTGTCCCCCTATCAAAATCGTCCATCAGTCATTCCGGCGCTTCCTTTGCCCCCGGAACAATACGCCAGGCTCTAAAACATTCATCGGCTTATTCTGCTGAGCTTGGGGAACATGTCGTATCAGATTTTCTTTATGATCTGGGGGATGTCGATATTCATGTGACTGATATCGTGAAATCACATGATCAAATCTTCCAAACCATGCATGCTCTGCTTTCGGATTATCCAGATTGGGTGCCGCTCATACTCGGGGGAGATAACTCCATCAGCTACTCCACCATAAAAGCGATTGCGCAAACGAAAGGAACGACAGCCGTTATTCAATTTGATGCCCATCATGATGTGCGGAACACTGAGGACGGGGGGCCGACAAACGGCACCCCCTTCCGCCGCCTTTTGGATGAAGAGATCATAGAAGGTCAGCATTTGATTCAACTGGGTATCAGAGAATTCAGCAACAGCTTGGCTTATGAAACATACGCGAAAAATCATCACGTGGACATCCACACGATGGGAATGATTCGTGAGAAAGGCCTGATCCCGACTATTAAAGAAATCCTGCCTGCTGTTCAAACAGACTTTATTTTTATATCTGTTGATATGGATGTCTTAGACCAGTCTCACGCACCCGGCTGTCCAGCGATTGGGCCGGGCGGCCTCTATACAGACGAATTACTCGAAGCAATCAAGTACATCGCACAAGAGCCCAATGTCGCAGGGATCGAAATCGTTGAAGTTGATCCCACCCTCGATTTTCGGGATATGACAAGCAGAGCCGCAGCTCACGTTCTGTTACACGCATTAAAAGGGATAAAACGCTCCCGATTCAAGTGATCTTCCGGCAGGTTGTATGTTGGTAACAAGAAACTCATCTGCCTGATAAACGGCAGCTAAAAGGAGGACGAGACGGTGGGTCTTCAGGAGAAAAGCGGCCATCAGCTGAAACGGACAATGAAAAGCAGGCACTTATTTATGATCTCATTGGGAGGCGTCATAGGAACAGGACTTTTCCTCAGTACGGGCTATACGCTAAGCCAAGCCGGGCCCGGCGGTACGATACTCGCTTATTTAATCGGCGGATTGATGATGTACCTCGTCATGCAATGTCTGGGTGAGTTGTCAGTCGCCATGCCGGTGACCGGTTCCTTTCAAAAATACGCTACAACATTCATCGGGCCATCTACCGGTTTTATGGTCGGCATCATGTACTGGGTGAATTGGGTGGTGACGGTAGGTTCTGAGTTTACCGCATCCGGTATTCTCATGCAGCGCTGGTTTCCTGAGAGCAGCGTATGGATGTGGAGCGCGATTTTTGCAGCTCTCCTTTTCGTATGCAACGCATTTTCAGTCAAATTATTTGCGGAAACCGAATTTTGGTTTTCGAGCGTGAAGATTGTCACCATCATTTTATTTATCATTTTAGGAGGCGCCGCCATGTTTGGCTTGATCTCTTTAAACGGGACGGCCGATGCCCCTATGTTTTCAAATTTCACCGGTCATGGAGGATTGTTTCCGAACGGCTTTCTCGCTGTATTTATCGCCATGATATCTGTGAGTTTTGCCTTTTCCGGAACAGAATTAATCGGCGTCACAGCAGGAGAATCCGCAAATCCTCAAAAGGATATTCCGCGCTCCATCCGTAATGTCGCATGGAGGACAGTCATTTTTTTCATTGGTGCCATCTTCGTATTATCCGGACTGATTTCATGGAAAGAAGCAGGAGTAATTGAAAGCCCCTTTGTAGCAGTGTTTGCAGAAATCGGAATCCCTTACGCCGGAGATATTATGAATTTTGTTATATTAACAGCCTTGCTGTCCGTGGCCAATTCAGGCCTGTATGCCTCAACCCGTATGCTGTGGTCGTTAGCAAATGAAAACATGATCAGCTCTCGTTTTAAAAAAGTCACATCTAAAGGCATTCCACTCAATGCCTTAATCATCAGTATGGCTGTATCTTGTTTATCTCTCGTATCCAGTATTGTGGCACCTGGAACTGTATATGTGGTGATGGTAGCGATTGCTGGATTTGCGGGGGTTGTGGTCTGGATGAGCATTGCGCTGTCTCAACTCTTGTTCCGAAAGAGATTTCTTAAAAAAGGGGGGAATGTAAAAGATCTGACATTTCGCACACCGCTTTATCCTCTTATGCCTATAGCCGCTCTTTTATTATGTTCAGCTTCTTGTATCGGTCTGGCTTTTGATCCCAATCAAAGAATCGCTCTCTTCTGCGGAATTCCTTGTATCATCCTATGCTATCTCATCTACTATTTCAGAAAAAATCTTACGAAAGCAAAAAAAATCGAACAAGAGGATTATCAGGTTGATCATATCCTGTAATCAAAACAGCACACCCCACTCAGGATGGGATGTGCTTTATTTTTATTCCGTAATTAATGTATGAATCAGCTTCGGCGCCTTCGCTTCCGCTGCGATGCGGATGTTGTCATAAACTTTCGCGATGACTTCATCGACGTTTTCGCGGTTGGCGTAAAGCGTCACAAGTGGTTCGCCTTTTTCAACCTTGTCGCCGACCTTTTTGCGGAGCATGATGCCGACGGCTAAATCAATTTCGTCTTCTTTTGTGGCGCGTCCGGCTCCTAACAGCATGGCAGCAACGCCGATTTCGTCCGCTACGATTTCGGAGACCACACCCGCTTCTTTTGCTGGCACATCAATGTGATAAGCCGCTTGCGGAAGCTTAGACGGATCGTCAACAATCGAGCTGTCACCGCCTTGGTTTTTTAAGAAATCTTTGAATTTCTCTAGCGCTTTTCCGTTTTTCATGACCTCTTCAAGCTTCGCTCTTGCTTCGTCTAATGTACCTGCTTTTTTCGCAAGCACGACCATTTGGCTGCCGAGTGTTAAGACTAGCTCGTGCAGGTCTTCAGGGCCTTCGCCTTTGAGCGTGTCTATCGCTTCTTTCACTTCAAGCGCATTTCCGATCGCAAAGCCGAGCGGCTGGGACATGTCGGAGATGACAGCCATCGTTTGGCGACCGACTTTGTTGCCGATTCGTACCATTGCTTTCGCGAGTTCAGCCGCATCTTCCTCTGTTTTCATGAAGGCGCCCGCTCCCGTTTTTACGTCAAGCACGATCGCGTCCGCTCCGGCAGCGATTTTTTTGCTCATAATGGAGCTAGCGATAAGCGGGATGGAATTCACCGTACCCGTTACATCACGCAGGGCGTACAGTTTTTTATCCGCCGGCGTTAAGTTGCCGCTTTGGCCAATGACGGCAACCTTGTCGCGGTTCACAAGCTTAATAAATTCGTCCTTAGACAGTTCCACGTGAAACCCGTCGATCGCCTCTAATTTATCAATTGTTCCGCCCGTATGACCGAGGCCGCGGCCGGACATTTTGGCAACCGGCACATCAAGAGCCGCGACAAGCGGTGCGAGGACGAGTGTTGTCGTGTCGCCGACGCCGCCGGTTGAATGTTTATCCACTTTAATTCCCTCGATGGCAGAAAGATCAATCGTTTCACCGGAGTTCACCATAGCCATTGTTAAATCCGCCCGTTCACGATCACTCATATCCTGAAAATAAATCGCCATGGCAAGCGCGCTTGCCTGATAATCAGGAATGCTTCCGTCCGTATAGCCGTTCACGAAAAACTGGATTTCTTCTGTGGTGAGTTCTTTTCCGTTTTGTTTTTTGATGATAATATCTACCATTCTCATTTTAGTCACCGATCCTTTTCGATTATGTTCAGTAAATCAGACCTACAACTGCCGCTGTTAAAAAGCTGACAAGCGTAGCACCGTATAATAATTTCAGACCGAAACGAGCAACAACGTTTCCTTGCTTTTCATTCAGACCCTTTACAGCACCGGCAATGATACCGATGGAAGAGAAGTTCGCGAACGATACGAGGAATACTGATACAATCGCTGTTGTGCGGCCGCTGAAGTGAAAACCGTTTTGCGAAAGAGACGTCATAGCGACAAACTCGTTCGATACCATTTTTGTTGCCATAATACTTCCGGCGTTAACAGCTTCATTCCATGGAATACCAACAAGAAAAGCGAATGGAGCAAACACATATCCAAGCAGGTCTTGGAAGGAAATACCGAGTACAGCGTTAAAGATACCATTGATCAAAGCAATAATCGCGACAAATCCAATCAGCATTGCTGCGACAACAACCGCTACTTTGAAACCATCTAAGATGTATTCTCCGAGCACTTCGAAGAAGGATTGTTTTTCTTCATTTTCTACACGGAGCATATCCTCATCTTTTGCGACCTCGTAAGGATTAATGATAGAGGCAATGATAAAACCGCCAAATAAGTTCAATACAAGAGCCGTTACGACGTATTCAGGCTTCAGCATCGTCATGTAAGCGCCGACGATTGACATGGATACGGTTGACATCGCAGAAGCGCAAAGTGTGTACAAACGCTGCTGTGACAGTAAACCGAGTTCTTTTTTCAAGGAGATAAAGACTTCTGATTGCCCTAAAATTGCAGATGCGACAGCATTATACGACTCAAGTCTTCCCATTCCGTTTACCTTGCTGAGGGCAAGGCCGATGTATTTAATAATAAACGGGAGGATCTTCCATTTTTGCAGAATTCCGATGAGTGCAGAAATAAATACAATCGGCAAGAGAACGTTCATAAAGAATGTCGATTGATCCGCATTCACCAAACCGCCAAATACAAAGTTAATTCCTTCTGCCGCATAGCCAAGCAGGTAGCTGAATCCTTGTGCAAATCCGCCTACGAGAAAATTCCCGATCCCCGTATTAAGGAGAATGTAACCGAGAATAAACTGCAAAATGAGCATGACAATAATTGGGCGGACCTTAATTCTTTTTTTGCCGCTGCTCGCGATCCACGCAAGGCCTAAAAACACGATTAAACCGATAATCCCGATCAAATACTTCATATGTGTTTCTCCTTTATTTGTATTCGCTTACATTATTATTTCCCCGGAAAGAAAAGCAGGGCACGGAAAGCAATTTGCCTTCCGTCTGCTTCTTAATAATTGTCTCCGCCGGCTCCGTTCTCTCCTTTTACAATGGAAACGCCTGCACTTGCGCCAATGCGGCTTGCACCTGCTTCGATCATCGTGTCTACATCTTCTTTCGTTCTGATACCCCCAGATGCTTTTACGCCAATATCAGGACCTACTGTTTTGCGCATTAAAGCGATATCTTCCTTCGTTGCGCCGCCTGTTGAAAAACCTGTTGAGGTTTTCACGAAATCCGCTCCCGCAGAAACTGCTAAACGGCATGCACGCTCTTTTTCTTCATCTGTCAGCAGGCATGTTTCAATAATAACTTTGACAAGCGCTTTTCCGGCTGCAGCTTCCACCACACCACGAATATCCGCTTCCACCGCTTCATCTTCTTTATCTTTCAAAGCGGCGATGTTAATAACCATGTCCACTTCAGTGGCGCCTTTTGAAATCGCATCCTTCGTTTCGAACGCTTTTGTTTCTGTTGTGTTGGCGCCGAGCGGGAAGCCGATGACTGTACATACGTCAACTCCTGTTCCCTCAAGCTCTTTTGCAGCCAGCTGCACCCATGTCGGGTTTACACATACAGAAGCGAATTTGTATGTTTTCGCTTCTTCTATTAATTTCAGAATATCCGCTTTTTGTGTATGCGGTTTCAAAGCTGTATGATCAATTTTATTGGCTAATGTCATCCTTCGCACACTTCCTTTTTTGTTAAGATATTTTTTAGCATAACCGACTTTTGAACATATGTAAATTGGTAATTGAAATTTTGTTCAATGAAAGGTCTAAAGGTGTCACAAATCATTAACAAGTGCCCTTGCGGTATGCTGATCAATGATTAACACGTTGGCATACTTTCCTGTTAACGCACCGTGGATAGAAGGCACTTTTCGGCTTCCGCCGGCCACTAATATAGAGCGTTCCTTCAGCCTCAGATCTTCAAGCTCGACGCCTATGGTCCGGTCATTGATGGCGGTGCTGCAAATATTCCCTTCCCTGTCAAAAAACCGCGAACAGATATCTCCAACAGCCTGATGTTTTAGCAATGCTTTCTCTTCTTCGTTAAAATAGCCGAGCCGGAATAACAGCGCCTCGTCCCGGACGGTACCAACAGTAAAGAGTGCGATATTGGCCTGCTTGCCCATCTCGATAATGCGTGCGATATGGCGATCCTTCTCTACCATTCGCTTTACATCGGCGTTATCAAAAACAACGGGAAGCGGGAGATAGCGCGGCATCGTTTGAAAAGCCTCTGCAAACAGCTGAATCGTTTCAGCCGAATAGGTGTTTACCCGGGAATGGCTGATGCCGCCTTTCAGCTGGACGACCTCTACACCCTTTATTTGCTTTGGCTGCATGTTTTGCGCGATCTGATACATGGTGGTTCCCCAGCTGACGCCGACGATGTCGCCGTCTTTTACCGTTTCATGCATATATTCTGCACCGTAACGGCTCAAGTCATGTGTAATTGCTGCATAGTCCGGTGTCGGAGAAAACACAACGTGTGCTTCGAGAAGCCCATATTTCTCTTCCAGCATCGAACCCAGCGCATCTAAATCTTCAAAAGGGTCCATCACGCGAATTTGGACAAATCCTTTTTCTTTTGCGTATTGCAGCAATCGGGAAACGGTCGGCCTTGAAATGCTGAGCTGCTCTGCGATTTGCTGCTGACTGTAGTCAGACTGATAATAAAGCCTTGCCGCTTCTATGCTTAATTGTTGTTTTTCCCGATCCATTCCGCACCTCCCTTGGATCAGTTCGTGGTGAACCTGCTTTCGATTTGCTTTTATTATACAGGCTGGCAACGGCTTTCATCCACCTGTTTTATGAGAAACTGAAAAACGCTCTGGCACAGATCTGCCCAGAGCTTATTTTTCCCACTTCATATATTGATAAATGCCTTTCATGATGGCGTATATTCCATATAACACAAGCCCGCACGCCAAGAAGATCAGAATCAGTCTGCCATGCGGCTGCTGCGCGAGTTCAGCGAGCGCCCCGTCAAAGCCTCTTGTGTCGTCCGGATCAGAAGTGAGAGCGGTTTTTATGAGAAAGAAGCCGATGGCTGAGAAAATAATAGCACGGGCGATGTTGCCTGCGCGTCCTGTGTTTTTTGCAATACATATCATTTCTTTGCTCATTTTTGACGTATCGAATTCTTTCATAAAAGAAGCACGGATACCTTTTATGAATTGAACCACTGCAAATAGGATAAAGCCCGCACCTGTGAGTCCCGTCAGCCACTGCCCAAACGGCTGCGCCAATATATAAGCAGACCACGTCTGTTCTGAAGTGCTGCCGCTCCCACGATCAAAGACAAACCGAAGGGCATTCCACGCAATTGATGCGTATACGGCGGCACTGAACAAATTTCCCGTTCTTCGTGACAGGCCCCTTCTTCCTGTGCCGTGGCCCTCTGTATCCTTAACCGCACTCAGCACCATCCATATGACATACCCGATGAGTCCGACTCCGATGAAGAAAAGCAAAATCGACCCAAACGGCATGCGTGATAAGGTTTGAAGTGCTCCGCTTGAATCCTTTGCCCCGCTGCCAGAACCGGCAGCCGTCATCAATGCCAGAATGCCGAGCAAGATAAAAACACCGCCGAATGTAAAATAACCAAGCCTTCCGAACCGCTTTATCCAAGGCTTGGATTCCTGTTTTATTTTTGAGATGCACTGGTCCTTCGCATCCATGTGCCCAACCCTCTTTCCGAATCGTTACTGTATCATTTCCCTAATAAGGAGAGTTGAAACAGCCTTCCTCAGTTTTGTTTAAGAGAGTCATGTCTTTGCTGCCCGGCCGAATAGGCGGGCGTGGCCCACGCAGCTGCCGCGACAGCTGTAATACCGCCAGCTAATTTCCCGATGATCATGGCTGCTGCCATTTCTTTTTTCATTCCCGCCACAAAGCCGAGGTGGCTGCCGAGCACAAAGGCGGCGCTGACCGCAAACGCGACATTGATAACCTTTCCTCTCGGCGTCATGTCTTTTAAGGTGGCGAGCATTGGGATATGGTGTGCCAAAGAAGCAACCATTCCTGCTGTTGCTGCCTGATCTAGGTGTAATACCCTGCCCAAAGTATAGAGCTGTTTGCCAAAAGCTTTTGTGATAAAAGCTGTCAGCGGAAAAGCGCCCGCTAATACAACCGCGATGGTGCCTACGGTTTGTATGCCTGTTTCCATCTTTTCGAGGCCTGGTATCAGTAAAATGCCTGTCATCGTTTCAATCGAGACAGCTACAAGCCCAATGATCGCAACTATACTGACAACCTTCCCAAAAACGTGAAATACGCGGATTGTCTTGTCGGTGTAGCGCCATAATCCAAAAGCGATAACCGCAGAAAAAAGAATGGGAATCAGAATGTTTTTCAGGATCAATCCCATCTCAAAACCCGCAGCTACTCCACCTACGAAGCATCCGATCGGTACAGTGCACAGTCCAATTAAAATACCTTTTGCAAAATAGGGGTGATCCTGTTTTTCAATCATGCCAAGAGCGACAGGAATGGTGAACACGATTGTCGGCCCCATCATCGTCCCCAGAAATACCCATGAAAACACGCCCGCGTCCGGATCTTTCGCCATTTCTGCTGCCAGCGCATAGCCTCCCATATCAATGGCCAGAATGGTGTTGGCAAAGGAGGATGGATCTGCGCCAATGGCGGCATAGACCGGGGACACGACGGGAATCAGTATTCCCGCAAGCACTGGCGCCAGCGACACAATCCCGACCATTGACAGCGCAAGCGGCCCCATGGCCTTAAAGCCTTCCGCAAACCGCTCGCCAAGCCCCCACCTGTTTCCCAAGCAATAATCGGCTGCTCCCAATAATAAAAAGATGGCCAGAATACATACAACCGCATCATTTACCGTCATGGCCTTTCTCCTTTTTCAAACGTAAGATTTGGCTTTATCATATCATCTGGAGGAGGGGATGGGAGGCGGATTCTAATCTAAATGCGATAAAAATTCTTTCATGTCAGCGCGCTCAATGGCTCCTATGATTTGCGCTGCTTTTTGCACATCACTTGACAGCGCTGATTTCAATTTTTCTTTTACGTCTTCTTTAGACAGACCGTTTCCGGGAGCTCCCTTTGGGCAGTCCACACGCGCTTCACATATGCGGCCATCTGATAAAAATGCCCGAACAATGGTGAAACGGCCTTTTGGAACCGCTTGAGAGGCTGGCTGAATGCGATTGTCATACACACGCTGAATATGACGCATTGCGGCGTGCATGTGATTTGGTATCGGGTCGCTGTTGAAATGTTCAGCAATCAGCTTCTGTCCGTGCAGGGCAAGGGCAATGACATATTCAACGCTAAAGCGGCCTTCCTCTCCTGTTTTTGGTGATCTTGCCGTTAACGCAGCATCTCCGCCAGGCGGAAAGACGACTTCAATCCGTTCTGTATTGTCAGCAGAAATAGCTTCCTGAGAGATAAGCTGGCGAATGGCATCTGCCGCGTGGTGTGCCGCGGAGCAGAATGGATAGATTTTAAACCATAGCCCTGGCTTCACGATTCTCCATGGTTCGCCCCAATGGCTTAACAGCGTGGTTTGCGCCTTGTCTACATCACCGTATAGGCCGAAGAAACCTTTTTCTCCATCCAATGCCGTACGAGTGCCTCCAACATCAGATTGGGCCAGCTTAACAGCAAGCAAGCCTGATTGAGCTGCCAGCCCTGCGTGCAGCGGTTTCATTTCTGTACCGAATTGCACCCTCATTCCGGCAGACTGCGTTGCGGCAAAACCGATTGCTTTTTCCAGTTCTTCTTGAGTGAGTTCCTCCGCGTACCCGACAGCACAGGCGGCAGCTATGGCTCCGAGCGTTCCCGTATTGTGCCAGCCTTTTTCATAGTGCAGGCTGCCAATCGACTCTCCAAGCCTTGCCATCACTTCTACACCGACAATATAAGCGCCAAGAAGCCGCTCGTCACTTTCGCGAGCGGCAGCTGAAGCAATGAGTGCCGGCAAAATCACTGCACTTGGATGTCCCCTTACATCGGAATGGACATCATCGAAATCAAGAGCATGGGCGATAAATCCATTGAGCAGCGCAGATTGTAATGGCGCTGCCTTTTTCCCTTGCCCGATAACAGGGACAAGGGGCGTGCCGCCTTCCTCTTCGATCAGATGCAAAAGCTTTTGAATGCCTTTTTCTTCTCTTCCTGCGAATGATACGGCTGTAAAATCAAGCAATCCCTTTTTGGCTTCATGCATCGCGTCAATGGCGTTCTCAGGTTGTGATAATCTTACAGCCTCAGCAAGACCTGCTGTCAGTTCTGTTCGGATCATTTGATTGACTCCAGTACAAGTACAGCCAGCTCAGCAAAGTAGCTGGCTGCAACTTGCAGTGCGTCTTCATCCAATGTAAACGCCGGATGATGCCACTCTTCTGTGCCGTTTGTTCCCATCCAGACAAAGAGACCAGGGATTTTTTCTTGATAAAGAGCGAAGTCTTCTCCGCCCGGGGATTGCTCCGCATGAACCGTATGATAGCCAAGCCGTGCCGCAGCTTTGGATGCCGCGTTTAAAAATGTGCCGTCATTCTGAACGGACGGCAAATAAGGAAACCACCGGAATTCGGCCTGTGCCCCGTAGCCCGCGGCGATTCCTTCAGCCACTCGCTTCATATGCTCGGGAACGGCCTTTCTCGCTTCTTTTTGGAAGGTGCGAACGGTACCCTCCATTTCAGCCTGGTCCGGAATCACGTTCCATGAACTGCCTGCCTGTAATCTTGTGATGCTGACAACCGCGTTTTGCAATGAGCTGATATTGCGGCTGATCACAGATTGCAGGCCGCTGATAATTTGTCCTGCTGCAGCGATTGGATCAATACTGTTATTTGGGATGCCGGCATGTCCGCCTTTCCCTTTCACAACAATCTCAAACCGGTCAACGCTTGCCATGAGCGGACCTTCCTTTATCCCAATGGTGCCGACAGGCAAATCAGGCTTATTGTGCATGCCAAAAATGGCGGAAACGTCATCAAGTACGCCAGCTTCTATGACCTTTCTTGCTCCTGCGGCGATTTCTTCCGCAGGCTGAAAGATAAAGCGGACCGTGCCTTTCAGCTTGTCTCTTCTTTTATTCAGCAAAATCGCCGTGCCGATGATGGAAGCGGTATGAAAGTCATGCCCGCACGCATGCATCGTGCCGTCTATTTTAGAGGCAAACGGCAGATTCGTTTGTTCTTGAATCGGGAGCGCATCAATATCCGCTCGTATCGCAATAACGGGGCCGTCTTCCCGCCCTTTGATTTCGGCAATCACGCCAGTCTCTAATTGAGGAACGTCAACAATATCTATATGTTCTTCTTCAAGCCAGCGGCGGATTTTTTTTGTCGTTTCAAACTCTTGAAATGACAGTTCAGGGTGTGCATGAAGGTCACGCCGCATATTGATTAAACGTGTATGAAACGTTTCTTCGGCCATTCTTCTTCTTCCCTTCTATATAAGCTCTGCAGGCTCTCCCACCTGCTTGATAAATCGTTTTGTCCGTTCATTTTTCGGATGGTCAAACAGTTCTTCAGGCGTTCCCTGCTCGATAATATGGCCGTCCGCCATAAAAATCACTTTATCTGCAACCTCTCTTGCAAATGCCATTTCGTGCGTGACGATGATCATTGTTGTTTGTTTTTCAGCAATCGATTTGATGACTTGAAGCACACCCGCCACAAGCTCCGGGTCAAGCGCCGAAGTCGGTTCATCCAGCAAAATCGCATGCGGGTTGACCGCTAGTGCCCGCGCGATGCCGATTCGCTGCTGCTGGCCGCCGGACATTGTGATCGGGTAGCTGTCCGCTTTATGCTCTAAACCGACCTGCTTCAGAATCTCCATCCCAATGCGGTTCGCTTCATCGCGTGATTTTTTTTGAGCCGTGAGTAAAGCCTCCGTAATGTTTTGCAGGGCGGTTTTATTTTTGAACAGATTGTAATTTTGGAAGACCATGGCCGTTTGCTGACGGAGCTGGTATGCTTCCTTGCGTGTAAACTTTTCCGCGTTCAGCTTGGCTTCTCCAATTTCAATGATGCCTTGATTGGGGCGCTCCAATAGATTCAAGCACCGAAGAAGCGTTGACTTTCCGGAACCGGACGGACCGATGATTGCCACCACTTCTCCACGTTTGACTTCAAGGTCGATTCCGTCCAGCACAACCAGATCTTTAAACGCTTTGCGAATATTTTTTACTTTTATCAACTGATTTCACCTCTAAGTCCGGTATGGCTTGCTCATAGTGCGTTCAAACAAGTCCTGCAGGATGCTGTAAATGATTGTAAGAACCCAATAGACAATCGCAACCGCCAAATAGGTTTCAAAATACTTCAGATTTCCCGATGCATACATCTTACCTTGCGCAAACATCTCCATGACACCCAAAGTAAATGCCAATGAGGTTTCTTTTAGGAGGCCGATAAATGTATTACCCGTTGCCGGTATCGCATTTCTGACTGCCTGCGGAAGGATAATTCGTCTGTAGGCCTGCAGCTTCGTCATACCGACAGACAGGCACGCCTCCAGCTGACCTTCATCAACAGAGTTAAGGGCAGCACGGAAGATTTCTGCCAAATAGGCCGCGTTTTTTAAACTTAAACCGATAATGGCAGCTGTGAGAGCTGTCATCTTGCTCATCTCCGGAAACAGCTGCGGCAGCCCGTAATAAATTAAGAACAGCTGCACAAGTGTCGGCACGCCCCGGAAGAATGAGATATACAGCTTTGACAGCTGATGAAGCACTGGAATTTTATTCTTTGTAATGAGTGCGAGAATAAGTCCGCCGATAATCGCAAAAACCATGGCTGCTACAGCCATAAACAATGTAATCGGAAGGGCCTGAATTAAAGTCGGGAATGCTGAGATCATGAATTCCCAATCAATCGTATTCATTCTGGTGGTTCACCGCCGTTTCTTAATGCTTCTGTTCTACTGTAATATCTTCGTTAAAATATTTTTCTGAAAGCTTTTTAAGCGTTCCGTCTTTGCGCAGGTCATCGAGTGCTTTATTAACTTTTTTACGGGTCTTGTCGTGCGCGTCATCCTTGGCAAATGGGAATGCGACTTGTTCGTACACAATCGGATCTCCGGCAAGCTTCAATGGCAAGCCTGTTTTCTTAATTTGCGCGATCAGCACACTTCGGCTGTTTACGTAAGCGTCCACACGTCCGTATGCGACATCCTTCAGCGTGCCTTCCTGTGTCTCGTATGTTTTGATATTTATTTTTTTGTCAGGATCTTTGCTTTCAAGATTTTTCGCGTGATTTGAACCTAATACAGCAGCTACTGTCTTTCCTTTTAAATCGTCTGCTGATTTGATGTCATTGTTGTCTTTTTTGACGACAATCTGTGTTCCTGCATAAGAGTACGGTTCTGTGAAGTTGTACATGTCCTTTCGTTCATCTGTCACCGCTACCTGATTGGAAATGGTGTCAAGCTTGCCTGTTTGAAGCTCTCCCATCAGACCGCTGAATTCGAGCAGCTTCCAGTCCAGTTTCATGCCGATTTTCTTTGCAACAGCTTCCATTACTTCTACATCAAAACCTGTCAGCTTTCCGTCTTCTTTATAAGCGAACGGGTAGCTCTGACCGGTCGCACCCACATGAAGTACGTTGTCATCCTCTTTACTGCTGCTGTTCCCATTGCCGCAAGCTGATAGCACGGCTAATAACGCAGCAACTACCAGCACAGTCCATTTTCTCATTTTCATTTGATTTTCCCGCCTTTTATCTTTTATAGGTCATGTCGCAGTTGTTTTTTCATATAGACTGTCATATGTCCTTTGCCCAGATCCTGCTGGCCTGCTCGGACATATCCTTTTCTTTCGTACATCTCAATCAGCCACGGGTGCTTATCCGCTGTTCCAAGCGATACAAACGGAACCTTTAACGTATCACGCAGGATGGTCTGCTCCAGCCATTGAAGCAGTTTTGTCCCGACTCCCTTTTGTCCGGTTTCAGGATCAACAGCGAACCACCAGATATGAGGAACGCCATACGGTCCAGGCTGCTGTCCCCAAGGCATTCGTAAGGAGATGGTCGCAATGATCCGCCCGTCTTCTTCCATGACGTAACAGGCGTTTTTTCGGATATTGTTTAAGACCAGATCCAGATCGGCTTGGGCCGCGGCAAAACGAATGCCGAGCTTTCGAATCGGTTCATAGGCGCGCCTTGTCAGCTCGAGAAGCTGTTCGGCATCACGTTCAGTTGCCAGGCGATATTGCGTCTTCATCGAGCGTTCCTCCTTACCTCGCATAACGGTTTACCGGTTTTTCTAAACCGAAATGCTCTCTCAATGTTGTGCCTTCATATTCTTTTCTGAACACACCACGCTCCTGTAGAATCGGAACCACTTTGTCAACGAACAGTTCAATTCCTTCCGGAAGAAGCGGGGGCATGATATTAAATCCGTCACAAGCTTTATGGTCCACCCATTCCTGCATCTTGTCGGCAAGCTGTTCCGGCGTTCCGACAAAAATGTGATGGCCTCTGGAGCCTGCAACGTATTTGTAAAGCTCACGTATCGTCATATTGTCCCGTTCAGCCATCTCTTGAACAAGCTTAAATCGGCTCTTCACCGCGTTGGATGCATCCGCGTCAAGCTTTGGCAGCGGCCCGTCAAGCGGATAAGCAGACAAATCAATTCCGCCTAAATAATTCTGAAGGATTTGCAGACCGACAGATGGAATGATTAAATCCTGAAGCTCTTGATATTTAGCCCGCGCCTCTTCCTCAGTATCCGCGATGACCGGAAAAATGCCCGGCATGATCGCGATTTTTTCAGGATCGCGGCCAAACTCGGCTGCCTGCTTTTTAATTGATTCATAAAATTCCTGTGCCGATTCCAAATGGTTTTGTGCCGTGAAAATCACTTCAGCTGTTTTGGCAGCCAGCGCTTTCCCGTCCCCTGATGAACCCGCCTGAATCATGACAGGCTGGCCCTGCGGCGACCTTGAAACGTTCAGAGGCCCGCGGACTGAGAAATACTCTCCTTTGTGGTTGAGCTCGTGCATTTTTTCTTTATGAAAGAATTCACCTGTTTCTTTATTGCGGATAAAGGCGTCCTCTTCCCATGAATCCCAGAGTCCCTTTACGACCTCGACAAATTCCTCTGCCCGCTGATAGCGCAAGTGGTGTTCGAGATGCTTTTCCCCGCTGAAATTCAGTGCCGTTGACTCAATGGATGAGGTCACGACATTCCATCCGGCACGGCCGTTGGACAGGTGATCCAGTGACGCGAATTGTCTGGCAATGTGAAACGGCTCGCTATAAGTAGTGGAGGCTGTAGCAGTCAGGCCAATGCTTGATGTCACCTGCGCCAAAGCGGAGAGCAAAGTAAATGGCTCAAACCTTGTTAACACATTTGGATGCGATTTGCTGTCAATTGACAGGCTGTCTGCTAAAAACAGCATATCCAGCTTGCCCCGCTCTGCTGTTCTCGCCAGCTCTTTAAAATAATCCAAGTTCATGCTCGCATCCGCAGGCGCGTCCGGATGCCGCCAAGACGCAACATGATGGCCGGTTCCCGCAAGAAAAACTCCTAATTTGATTTGCTTCTTTTTGCTTGTCATGACGTTACTACTCCTTTTATCATGTTTTAGGCTGAAAAGTCCGAAAAATAAACTCCTATATTCCTAGTTGTTTAATGTGAATAAATCAAAATGTACATTTGTATGGCGAGTTTGTCAATGAGTTGAGATCAATTTTTTCTATACAAGCCGAAGAGTTCCTTGCGTGAACATGATGGAATAACATTGGTTCATTCAACTAGTGCAACCTCCATAACGGCAAAGAAACTGAGTCTGATGAAGCAGCGACTCAGTTTCTATCCAAACATTTTTATAGAAATGCAGTTTTTAACATTTCCTTTGCCTTTTCTTCTCTTTTGCAAACCGCCTATCGTAACTATCTAATAAAAAAACAGCTGACTCCGGGTTCAAACCGGAATCAGCTGATTGAGTCAATTAATTAAGCTCATGAATACTCTCTTCTGCTCTAGCGGAAAACACTTTAGGCTCTAAGCAGTCAAGGTCTTCATGAAATAAATTTACTTTTTGGATTTGCCGATTGTCATAGTGGTGGAAATAATAGTTTCCAGTGTCGTTGCACATCACGGAAGTATATTGCGTATAATCGATTTCATCTTCTTCCGTTATCACTGCGCCCTTGGGTATCGTCATATTGGCCAAAATTTGAAAAGCGGCTGTTACCCCTTTCGTTTCATCGGCCGCCGGCTCTAGATGTTCTTTCAAATACACAGCTCTGACAAACCGGGAAGGCGGTGTATAATCCCCCGGAAGGCCCACAGTCCCAGAGCCTTGGCCAAAAGCGGACAGCGGTAATCCGCCCATCTCCTTGCTCTCTAATTGCTTCGGTCTGATTCCAATATATTGCCGCAAATTGGTCACATGCCATAAAAAGTCGGGGCTGTTCGTCATGACACCAGGTTGATTGTCATAGACTTTGAGGCCGTCTGCTCTCGGTTCTATCGTCAGGCTGCGTCCCGTCCGGTCTGACAATATCCAGTGAAGCGGTAAAACTGTATCCAATAGATCTAATTTTTTCTCTACAATCGTTAAAGATCGAATCTTTTCTTTCACGTCTTCCAAAGACTTACAGACTGACAGCGCCCATGTCACAAACTCATGCGGGGCAATGTTAACGGTGTCTTCCAGTATCGTTTTTTCGTACTCCGCATAGCCCGGAAAATAAAGTGCAGCACACGATAAACCGTTTTCATTAACGCCGTCTGCAAATAAAATATTCCCAAGTTTTCTCCCCATACCGATAAAAGCGTACTGTGTCTGATGGGCCTTTCCGTCAGCTTCACTACTCCAACTGTAACGGCGCGGATAGAGAATCACCTCTGTCCCCAGCTGAAATGCAAAATCCATTGTTCTTGCTAATACATGTTTCCGGTCAGCAGTTTCCAATGTAAGACTTGTGCACATTTGATCAGTCCCCTTTTCAATTCAGATTAATATCATACATATTGTGAATGAATTGGTTTTATCAGCATAACGAAAGTCAGATCGATTCGTCAAAGAATTGACATTACATCTAATAAAACGAAAAAATCCAGCCTTTAGAAGGCTGGACTTTTTATTTAGCCAAAACAAGCTCGTGAATCGCATGTGCAACGCCATGTTCATTATTAGAGCGCGTTTGAAAGTTTGCGGCCTCAAGCACTTCCGGAATGGCGTTTGCCATGGCAACACCGCAGCCGGCCCATTCGATCATTGTCAGATCGTTGCCGTTGTCGCCTATGCTCATGACTTCAGCCTGCTCGATTCCGAGCAGATTCGCCAGCTGACGCACAGCATTTCCTTTGCTTGCTTCCGGATGCAGAATTTCGTAAAAGAAAGGCGCGCTTCTGACCATCGTATACTTTTCTCTCACGTCTTTTGGTATCGATGTAATGACGTGGCTTAAGTGCTCTGGTTTATCAATAAACATCACTTTCGGAATGAGAATGTCTTTAGGCATCTCCTCAATTTTGCGGTAATGAAGCGGCACCTGTGTCACGTACGACTCATATACGGTAAATTCGCTGATATCACGGTTAGGCGTATACAGGTTGGCTGAGTCGAAGAAGTGCATCGGTGTCTCCAGCTCTAAGCTCAGGTCATATAATGATGCCAAATCATCATATCCTAGAGACAATTCCGTCACCACTTCTTTTGTATGCGTATTTTGGACAAGCGCCCCGTTATAGGCAATCACATAGTCGCCTTCCTCAATTAAATTGAGTTCATCTAAGTATCTCCGAACACCCCCGATAGGCCGGCCGGTGCAAAGGACAATTTTTACCCCTTCCGCTTTTGCGGCATGCAGCGCGTCACGGACCTCCGCCGTCACTTCATGATGATCATTTAAAAGTGTTCCGTCCATATCGATTGCTATTAATTTGTACATTCTGCATCTCCTTCGTGTCGTTTTCAGGCTATAGTCCCATCATATCGTTTTTCCTTTTTGATATTCAACCGCAAGAGATGATTTTCTCCTGTTTCTGTTTAGACGTCTGCCTTGTCTCCGAATCCGCGTGCGCGGCTTGCGCTTTGGTTCTGGACCCTTTTCGCCGGTCTCTGCTTGTTTCTGTTTCATCAGCAGGAAGCCGGCAGCTAAAAATGGAATACCCGTGATATTGAAGATGGCAAGCTTCACACCCGCCGCCGTCAAAAAATATGCCCAAGAAGATGAAGGGTTCCGTCTGATCATCACATAAGCAGCTATTTCGAGAATAATCATGATCGCATGCAGCACTAAACAATACATAAGCAATGCAATCACAAAAAACAGAACATAATTCACCAGTGCGCCCGAGTACATCATAGAACGCAGCATTTGCATAAATGATAACGACTGCATCGACCCGTTAATGACATTCGGATTGTAGATCGTATAGCCACTAAATAAATGCTTGATTTTGAGAAAAGCCCATAATACGAATATCCACTGAATGATATGTAAAATAAGGCCTGTCACCACTAGACTTTCCGCTTTTTTATTTCTCATGTTTCTCCTCCTTGCCGGCCTTTGACTCGATTCTTGTCATCGTTTTGGCCTGACCATTTTGTTCCCATATCAACGTTCCGTCTCTTCCTCTTTTCAGTTTGCTTTTGAGCGGATAATAGGAGCCAAGGTACTGGATCTCAATGGAGCCGTCAGTGCTTTGAGACATCACCTTGTATTCCATAAAGGGCAGCTGCACCTCTCCTCTCCCTTCAATCACCTCCGTCTCCAGCACCTTGTCTTTGGTAAATGTGACCGTTGCTGATTTCACGCCGTCTGCGGGACCGGGGGTAATGCCCTCATCCCACGTTCCGTAATAAAATGGCGTCTCTTCTTTTGGCTGCTGGCAGCCCGTAAGCATGAGCCATACAGCAGACAAGAACAAAATGATAGGTCCTTTTCTGCACAATGTCATCACCTTCCTTTCTGCCCCTTTTTAGGCGAATGCCGTGGCACTGTGCCAATGACTACATAGATTATAAGGAATTCACCCACATTCTTTTTAAGGAGATTGATTACATGAACCCTTATCAATATTACAGCCCGCAGCTCCCTCAGCAGGAACCTTACTATAGCCAATATGAATACAATCCATATCCGCAGCAGGATGTATACCAGCCATACCAGACGGACAGACAGCCGGCATTGGAAAGAAGAATTGCTGCGCTTGAACGGCAAAACGAACAGCAGACAAGAGAATTAACCCGTCTGTCGAATGAGGATCGCCGTCAAAACCGGGAAATTGCAAGGATGGCCGATCAGGTCAATCAGCTAAGCCAGGCTGTTGAACGCCATACACGCCGCTTAAACCGGCTCAATCAGCGTCTTCGTACGGTAGAAAACAGATTAAATATCCCATTTACTGCGGGCGAAGGCGGTTTCTGAAGCAAGAAAAGAAAAAAGCGGAATACGATTCTCCAGATGTCGGAGTTTCGTTTTCCGCTATTCTTATGTGCAGGGCGGGACATTTACATAAAAAGGGTTTTTACAAGTATACAATTTTTGCCGATGTCATTCAAAGGACGAGGGGTGCAAGGAAAATAATTGTAGTTCTCCTTTTGCCGAATTTCTTCTGGTTCGGGTTGCATGATAAGACCGACAAATGTCAATTGAACACATGGAGGGATTATACATGCACAATACGCAACACAGTTTGCAGCAGCTGAACCAATGCCGCCAGACAGCGCAGCAGCTTATTCAGCAAACACAGCAAAGCAGCAACCAATATCGTCAAATGCTTCATCAAGAGCAGCAAAACATTCAAATGCTGCAGCAGATCCTCAATCACGAACAACAAGCTGCACATACCATTCAGCAAGCGCTGCAAGGGCATGACGCAGCCATTCAAAAATGCCAGCAGGTTGTCAACATGTGCAACCAGATGCAGCAGGAACTCAATGGACAATCAAGTATGATGAATACAAATGTATCTACACTTCCATTCAGTCAACAAACGCCATTCCAGCAGCATTCCTATCAGCAGTAGCATATAAAAAGCTCAACACAATGTTTAGTGTTGAGCTTTTTTCTTACCGGTCTTTGCGAATATGTATATCTTGGATAGACTGTTTCGGCGCATGAAATCTGCTCTCGGCTTCACTTCTTGCCTCGGCAAAGGCCCGTGCCTCCACATTGTCTTTGTAGACATCCAGCTGAATCAAATACAGCGGACGCACTTTAAAACCGTGAATAATGGTCACAGCCCACAACGGGAGCACAATAAGTAGTCCGGGCGGGTCAGGCAGCACGAAAGCAAATGCAAATACCAAAAAATAAATAATTCCGTACATGATCCACTTTTTATTTCTGACCTTGATGCCAATAAATAAAAAGGCAAAAAAACTGGTAATGGCAAAAGGCATGAGAATAAACAGCATCCACCAGCTATGAAGCCATTCCCACGCAGCACCTCTTTTTGTGATTTCCATATTCTCCTCCTCCTATTTACCTATAATAATCGATAATGAATACCGCGTCACTTGTATAACAAAAACTTTCTCCCTTTAAAATTGTGATAGACGGAGAACAGGTTTCTTGCTATATTATTAGTTGATAATGATAATCATTACTAATTAATGAACATACATATTGGGGGGTTCTTGATGAAAAAGAACATATTGCTCGCAGGCATGCTGGTGCTGCTTCTCGTGTTTGTCAGTGCTTGCAGCGGCACGGCTTCGAAAGGAAGCTCAGGTCATTCAGCTTCAGATAAGACAGAAATGAGAACATACAAATCAACAAAAGGGAACGTCAACATTCCTGCACATCCGAAACGCATCGTTACTGATTTTTATGCTGGGGAATTGCTGTCTGTCGGTGCGAATGTGGTCGGCTCGGGCTCATGGTCATTTGATAATCCATTTTTAAAATCAAAGCTGAAAGATGTAAAGGATGTTGGTGATCCGATCAGCGTTGAGAAAGTCATGGAACTTCAGCCTGACTTAATTGTTGTCATGAATGAAGAGAACGTCGATAAATTAAAGAAAATCGCTCCAACCGTTGTCGTTCCTTATAACACCGCGAAAAACATCGAGGATACCGTTGCAATGTTCGGAGATATTGCGGGCGCCAAGGATAAAGCAAAAGCATTTATGGCTGACTTTAACAAAAAAGCGGAAGCAGCCAAAAAGAAAATTGCCGGCGTCATCGACCAAGATGCGACCTTCGGCATTTATGAAAACACAGACAAAGGCGAATTCTGGGTCTTCAATGACAATGGCGGTCGCGGCGGCCAAGCTGTATACAACGCGCTTGGGTTAAAAGCGCCTGAAAAAATTGAACAAGATGTCATCAAAAAAGGAGAGATGAAACAGCTCTCTCAAGAGGTCATTCCCGAGTATGCCGCAGATTATATGTTCATTACGGACTACAATCCGAAAGGCGAAAGCAAAACGCTCGACAAGCTGAAGGACTCCTCTATCTGGAAAAACCTAGACGCTGTCAAACATAATCGCGTGTTTATCAATGACTTTGACACGTTCTACCCGTACGATCCGATTTCTGTCAGCAAACAGGTGGATATCATCACCGACATGCTGATCAAACGGGCCGAAGAAAATAAAAAATAAAGAAAATGGCACAGTTATGACACTGTGCCGTTTTTTTATGATTCACTTTAATGCTGACTGTACGGAGTGCGGCATATCTTCAAACCTGACTTCTTCCCAAGTCTCGACATACTTTCCTTTTGCCTTCACCTTCAAATACGCGTTCTTTCGAAGGTCTTTACCGGCGAAAAAGGTCACTTCTTCTTTTTTTCCGGATGCATTGTATCCGTCTAATGTATACTCAGTACCGCCCGGGCTAAGATGTCTGCCATCTCGATCAATCTGGACATAGACATTTTGCTGGTGAATAAACGGATTAAACCTGTCTGTAACATCGTTATGAAAAAAGAGAAGCCCGCATATTGCGGCAGCGGCCGCTAGTACGGCCAGGATTGCCAATGCTTTTTTCATCTTTGCACGCCCCTTACTTGTTCATTTTTTTCAAATAGCTCGACCGCACCGCGAGGAAGAACAGAAGCTGAAAAATGAAAAACCCTCCGATGGTGAGACTGAGCGGTCCCGCTACTACGGAATAGCCATCCACGGCTAATGTTCTCAAGGCAAACAGCGTATGCATGACAGCAATGACAAATGGAAAGAAAAAGAGAATCGCCAATTGTATCGTCACGCTTTGTGACATCTCACGCTCACTCAAACCGATTTTGGCCAGCGAACGGTAACGCTCCCGATCTTCTTCTAAATCGGTGAACAGCCTGAAATATAAGAAACTTGCTGCCGCGATAAAGAAGACGATCGCGATAAACAGTCCGATGAATAAACTTAAGCTCGGCAGCTGCACCGTATCATAGTAAGTCCCGGCTTTTGCCATAAAATCAGAATGCACGTCGATATAATTGCCGTAAATCTCATTTTTCAAGGATTGGCTGAACCCTAGACTGTCTTTCCAATGATCATAGCTGTAGCCGTATAATGTCGCTTTATCACCGAGTGATTTGAGCTGATCAAAGGTTTGATCGTTCACCGCGATGATGGCATTTAATGAAATCAGCGGTTTTTTGACTTCTTTTACCGACAATTTTTGGTCAGACGGCTTGCCTTTTTGGTTCAGCAGCTTCAGCTGATCCGGCGCTTCGTTTTTGAAATTTCGGTCATACGTGCCCGGGAAAAAGATAGCCTCATCATTTTTCAGGCCGTTCAGCTTGACATGGAAGTATTTTGATACATCCGATTCGCTGATCATGTAAACAGGGGGAACCGTCTCTCCTTCCTGATAGCGAACATAAGAAACATTTATCTCGTCTTTCTTATACGTAAAGCCGTGTGTTTTCAGTTCATGGTCAATTTTTTTCAAATGAGTCTCTTCTTTTGGATTGCCGCTGTAAGATATATACTCCATCTCATAAGCGGACTCTTCCGCCCCGACGGTCGATTTGTACATTGCGAGCACGCCCGTAGCCGTAAACGCAACCGCGGAAATAATGCTGACAATAAAGAACAAGCGGGCGTTGTCTTTTAAACGATAGACAAGGTCAGAAACCCAAATGATATTTTTCCCGCGTAGATAAAAGGTTTTCCACTTCTTCAGCGCGCGCAGAATCCAGATGCTGCTTTGGCTGAAAAAGAAATACGTTCCGATGACGGTGAGCAGTAAAATGATAAACGGTTCGGTCCCGTGGATATTGCCTTTAAGGACCATGCCGTACCCGTAGCACAGACAGGCGATGCCGAATAAGGACAGTAGCACGGACGGCTTTGGCTCCGGCTTAATCTTGTCAGTGCCCTTTATTAATTTGATAACCGTATTTGATCTGACAAAAAGGATCGTAAACTGCGATAAAAGGAAAAATAAGAGCAGAAATCCGCCAGCCGTAATACCGAGCGCTTTCCAAGGCATATACAAAGGCAGCGCGTCCATTTCTAAAATATAAGCGCCGACCGTAAAGAACGTCTTTGAAAAAATGAATCCTCCGATAATGCCGGCTGCAATTGACATGACGCCGATAATCATATTTTCCGCCGTAATGAGCTTTCTCAGCTGCCCCGGCGTGATGCCCTGCATGAGCAGGATGCCGAATTCTTTATTTCTCGATTTCAAAAATGCATTAACCGAATACAGAACAAATAAGAAAGAAAAAACAAAGATCATCCATTCCGCAGCGGTTAAGCCTTTTTTGGCGATGTTATTCAGGTAGCCTTCCTTTAATGCCGGATGAAACAGGAACATCGCAAAGGTAAAGAAAATCAAAACGGAAAAGGCACTGCTTAAAAAGAATGCAAGATAGGCCCTTTTGTTTCTGGTGACGTTTTTATAAGCGAACTGAAGAAAGGTCATTTGCGTTTCCCCCCAGCATAGACAGCACATCAAGAATTTGTTCATAAAATACTTGGCGGTTTTCCCCGCGGTAAATCTCATTAAACAGTTCGCCGTCTTTTATAAAGATGACGCGGCGGCAGTAGCTTGCCGCAACAGGATCGTGGGTCACCATCAAAGCCGTGACATGATCATCCTGATTCAGGCTCTGCATCGTTTCCATGACGTCTTTTGACGCTTTGGAATCCAGGTTCCCCGTCGGTTCATCAGCCAGGATGAGTGACGGCTTATGAATGACCGCTCTTGCGATGGCGGCCCGCTGGCGCTGGCCTCCGGACACTTCAAACGTCCGTTTGTTGAGCAGGTCTTCGATTCCGAGCTTTGCCGCGATGCCTTGCAGTTTTTCTTCCATTACAGACGGTGCTTCTTTTTCAAGCGTTAACGGCAGCATGATATTTTCACCAATCGTCAGCGTGTCCAGAAGGTTGAAATCCTGAAACACAAATCCGAGCTGCTTTCGGCGGAAATGAGCGAGCTTTGTCCGCTTCAGCCGGTGCGGGTTTTCTCCGTGAATCAGGATATCGCCTGAATCCGGCCGGTCGATCGTTGAAATGATATTCAAAAGCGTTGTTTTTCCGGAACCGGACGGTCCCATCACCGCCGTGAATCCTCCTTCTTCTATTGAAAATGAAATTTGCTTTAAGGCTTGATAGGACACTTGTCCTTTATAGGTTTTATTTATATGTTTGACTTCAAGCATATTCGCCATGAAAATCCTCCTTATGGTTCTATTCTTGTTGGTCTGGGCTGCTTTCATGTAGTATCGGGACGTTCGACATAAAAATTCCCCTTGACGTAAATCCATGTTATCAAGGGGAAACAAAACGATCTATGTTGTTTTCTTAACGCAGCCTTACACTTTTGTAAGAAATGAAAATCGAACCGAGGTCCCTTCACCGGGAGACGAGCTGATGTCCACCGTATGATTGAGCTTGTCCGTAATTTCTTTGACGAGATGGAGGCCGATTCCCGTAGATTCTTGGAAACGCCGCCCGTTTTCACCGGTATAATAAGGGTCAAACACCCGCTTGATGTCTTGCGAGGGTATGCCGACACCGTAATCTTTGACTTCAAGCACCGTCCTGTCTTCATCGCGGGAGACATTCAGCTCAAGTCTGTCACTCTTGCCTGCCGAATACTTGACCGCATTTGTGACCACTTGGCCGATCGCAAACTTGAGCCATTTGGCATCGGTGTAAATCTGATGATCATCGCGAATATCCATTTTCGGATAGACGCGGTATTGAATAAAAAATCGTTTATAGCTTTGAATGACCGATTGGAGAAGCTCTGACAGGGAAACCGCTTCGATTTTAAAATCCCGTTCAAACAGGTCGAGCCTTGAAGAATAAAGAAGCGTCTCCAGCCCGAATTCAATCTGCCGGACTTCTTTTTTGATTTGTTCAAAAACGGGCTCATCTTCTTCCTGAATGATTAAATTAATGACCGACAGCGGTGTCTTTACTTGATGCACCCATTGATTCATATACGTCACCCGCGCGTCAAGCTTGGCTTCAGTCTCATGGAGCTTCTGGTGCTGCAGACGCATCAGCTCCATCTGCTTTTCATACAGCTCTGAACAAAACACTGAAGAACCGAGATACGGGATGTCCGTCTCTTCCTGCCCCGAGCTGAGCCAATGATACACGCCGCGGTCTTTGTACCAGCGATAGGCAAGATAGCCCGCCAAAATAAGAAGCTGCACGCCCAATATGTAAAACAAGTGAGAAAAAGAATGAAGACCCGCAAACCAGTAATAAAAGAACACAAACAGCCCTTGGAGGAGAAAAAGCAGAATCAGCACTGTATGAGACCGGAGAAACAGCTTCATGACTGTGCCCTCAGCTGGTAGCCTTCGCCCCGCACCGCTTCAATAGAAACAGGCGCATTAAGCTCCCGCAGTTTTTTTCTGAGCCGCGTGATATACACGTTAAGTGTATTATCATCGATGAATATGTCGGTATCCCACGTCTTTTCCATGAGACGGTCCCGGCTCGTCACCTTTTCTCCCCGCTCAAGCAGCACTTCCAAAAGCTTGCTTTCTTTTTTAGAAAGCTCGCTTTTTTCATCCTGAAAACGCAGTTCAAACCGTTCCACAAAGAGCTGAACGCCGGCATATTCAACCACTTTCTCTCCCTGTTTTGCGGCGTACTCTCCGTATGCCCTGCGGATCTGGCTTTTGATTTTCGCCAGCACAATATCGTAGGAAAAGGGTTTTTCGATATAATCGTCTCCGCCGTTTTCAATCGCCATCACCTGATCCATTTCCCCGCTTCTGGCTGAAATGAAAATGATCGGGCTTGTGGAGTGCTGGCGGATCTGGCGGCACCAATAATAGCCGTCATAGGACGGCAGGTTGATATCAAGCAGCACCACATCAGGCTTTTCTCGCAAAAAGACATCAAGAACAGCCGTGAAATCCGCGGCGACCACGGTTTGGTATCCGTATTTTTCAAGATAATTCTGCAATAGTCCGCGAATGTCTTCACTGTCTTCTACAATCATGATTTTATTCAAACTGAACCACTCCCGTTTCTTACACTGCTGCCATCATCATAATCGTTTCGGGGGTACGGACGCAACACCGCACAAAAAAACCGCCATCTCGGCGGTTTCAGGTCTCTTCAGCCGACCTGCTGCTTAGCTGCTTTACCGGCTGATCCGAACTCTCTCATTTTGCTTCGCACTGTCTCTTCCACGGCTTCAATGCCGGGTGTCATATAGCCGCGCGGTTCGTACAGATCGCTGTTTTCCTGAAACATGCGGCGTGTTTCGTTTGTCCAGGCCACCATACATTCCGTATTGATATTGATCTTCGCGTGGCCGAGCCCGATGGCTTTTTTGATCTGATCCCGAGGAATCCCGGATGCCCCGTGAAGAACGAGGGGAATATCAGTCATGCGGGAGATAGCCTCCATTTCCTTAAATCCGAGATTCGGCTCACCCTGATATTTGCCGTGTACAGAGCCGAGGGCAGCGGCTAGCGCGTCGATATTGGTTTCTTTGACGATCCGCTCACATTCCGTGATATCGGCATAGCGGACCCCGCCGACCAGCCCGTCTTCCATTCCTCCGACCGTGCCGACTTCGGCTTCTACTGACACGCCGTGCTTTGCGGCATAATCGGTGACTTCTTTTGTCATCGTGATATTCTCGTCAATCGGCTGATGAGAGCCGTCAATCATCACTGAGCTGAATCCGGCATCAATGGCCTGTCTGCAGCGTTCCGCACTGCTTCCGTGATCAAGATGAAGCACCACGGGAACGGTAATCGCCATGTCCTCCATTAACGCGCCGACCATGGCGGCAATCGTTTTAAATCCGCCTAAATAGTCGACAAGGCGATCAGAAGCCGCAGCGATGACTGGTGATTGCTCCTTTTGCGCCGCTTGCAAAATCGCCTTCGTCCACTGCAAACCGTTGATATTAAACTGGCCGATCGCGTATTGCTCCCGCTTTGCATCTTCAAGAAGCTCTTTCATCGATACAAAAGCCATGTCCACCCCTCCTTTATCCATTACATGTTGAAGTATTTTGATACGACATCAACCGTTGTTTTTTTCGCTGTTTGAATGGCTTCCTCAGCACTCAGCTTATAGTATTCAGGCCGGAAGAGCTCAACCGATACAACATCAGAGAAGCCGATTTCCTTCAGAGCCGATAAGTGGGCATCTAAGTCAATCGCCCCGTGGCCCGGCCATACACGATCCTCATCTGTTAAAAACCCGATTGGAAAATCTTCTGTATCATCGATATGGTAGATGAAAATTTTCTTTCCGTCCGCTTGCTTTAAGCTTTCGATATTGGAACCCATGGCGTGGAAGTGGAAACTGTCGAGGACAAGCCCGACATTGTCACGCTCGACAGTGTTTACGATGTCGTACGCCTGTTCAAACGTATTGACCGTACATTGCGGGTGGCCGACAAATTCAAGCGCGATTTTTACGCCATACGGCTCTGCGATATCTGAAAGCTCAGTCAGTACCTCTACACTGCTCTTTTTGATTTCTTCTTTTATAATCTTCTGCTCAGTCACAAGCGGTACGGCTACGACATATTTCACACCGAGGGTTTTGCACGTTTCCATCATGTCTTTAAATTCAGCGATGATCTCATTGCGGCCTTTTTCATCACGGTTGTTGAAGAACACGAGTGCGTTTAAGGCAAGCGGTTTGATGTGATGGGTTTGAAAATATTTCGCAAGATCATCCAATGAATGATCTTTTAAGTACTCCGGCAGCTTATCCATTGTGCGGATTTCAATATAATCATAGCCGTGCTTTTCGCATAGTTCTACATCCTGTTTAAGATTTGAGTTTTCCAATGTTGTTGCTTCGTTAAAACAAAGTTTCATGCCAGACTCCCCCATCTGCAATTTTAGATATGAAGGGAGTTCGGCAGGAAGGCTGTTCGCCATATCCCGCCGAACTCCATGCTCAGCTTATGCCAGACCTAATTCTTCTTTCATTTTTTTAAGCATAAATCGGCTTGATTCATCCGCTCTTTCATCGACCCAAGCAAAAACGGCATTCGTCGCAATTCCGTCGAACTTCATCTCTCTCAGCTTTCTGAAAATCGTCTCAAAATCAACCTCACCCTGACCAATGTCCAAATGCTGGTGAACCGTTACTTTCGCGTCAGGCGGATTGACGATGTAGCGGAGGCCATGAGCCGCTTTATGATTAAAGGTATCCGCAAATAAAACATGTGTGAGGCGGTCGCCGGCTTCGTCAAACATGGTCTCGATGTCGCCTTTGCCGTCATCATAGAAGAACGTATGGGCAGTCGAGTAGACAAGATTGATCCAATCCTTGTCAAGCGCGCGGATCATATCCATCGCACCTTTATGCGTTTCGATAAAATCGTATGGATGGGCTTGAAGATTGAGTTTAATGCCTTCTTTTTCAAAGACGGGCAGAAGCTCATCCATGGATTTGATGAATTTTTCTTCACTTGTTAAAGGATCATATTTTGAACCGCTGAATTCACTGTTCATCAAATCCACTTCAAGATCAACCGCAATTTCGATCGCTCTTTTCCAGTTGCGTACCGCAGCCTGGCGGCGGTCTTCTTCAGGACCCGCCCAGTGGTAAAGCGGAAGGAGTGATGAAAGCTTAACACCTGTATCCCTTAAAAGCCGCTTTAATTGTTTGATTTTTGCTGAATCGACTTTCGGATATTTATAGAATGGGCAAAAATCCTCGCGCGGCGATAGTTCAATATATTCATAGCCAAGCTCCGCCGTTTTATAGACCATTTCCTCTAACGTTAAATCATCTCGATACATTGATGGATCTAATGCTAATTTCATATTATCACTCCTCTTTTTTTAGTTTTCTACTGTTGTAAACGATTGATAGAATTCCGGTTTTTCCTTCAATTCAACCTTTTCTTTTTGTCCAGATTCCTGGGCTTTTACACACGCGTCAGTCGTAACGGCAGCAATATAGCCGTCCCATGCCGTCGGCCCGCTGACTTCGCCTTTTTTCTGGATCGAATCAATGAAGTCTTGGATTTCCACATCGTACGCATCCACAAAGCGCCTCTGCCAATCCATCAGAATGTTTGTGCTGAATTTCCCTTCTTTTCTCATGCTGATGCTTGATGGTTCAGGAAGCTTGATGATGCCATCTTCTCCAACAATCTCACATTGAATGTCATAGCCGTATTTACAGTTCACAAAGATTTCAGCATTGATGACGATACCGCCTTTTGTTTCAATGACTACGATTTGCGGATCTTTTAAGTGCGGCAGGGCGTTTTTCGATTTTTTCGGATAGATGACTTGAACGGACTCGTAGTCATCATTGACGAGCCAGTGCAGCACATCAATTTCATGAACGAGCGTATCAACAACTGCCATATCAGTCGTATAATTTTCCGCTACAGTCGGGTTGCGGTGCGCGCAGTGAATCATCAGCGGCTCGCCGATCACATTGTTATCGAGCGCTTCCTTCAGCTGTACGTAACCGCTGTCATAACGGCGCATGAATCCGACTTGAACGAGGCGTTTCCCCACTTTCATTTCTTCTTCGACGATGCGCATACATCCATCAGCAGTTGTCGCAAGCGGTTTTTCACAGAATACATATTTCTGGGCTTTAATGGCTTTCAAAACACTCGATTCATGCGCAGGCCCCCAGCTTGTCACTAGGACAGCATCTACATTTTCAGCTGCCAGAAGGCTGTCATCATCAGGATATACTGCTGCATTTAATTGGTAGTGCTCGACGACGTTCTGTGCGGCTTCTTGATTCACATCCGTTACAGCCACAATTTCTGCGCCGGACAGTTTGTTTGTGATGCGGTTAATGTGTTCTTTTCCGATTGCTCCAGTTCCAATAACACCAATACGTAAACTCATTGACAGCCACTCCTTCTGTTGGTTACATCATTTTGCTTTCTTTGCCTTGCTTTACGTGATTGTAAGGCGAACCGTAGAGTTCCTCTTGAATTTGTTCAAGTGACTTGCCAGACGTATTCGGCGCGAAGAGAAGCCCGATGATCATACTGGCCGTCACACATCCGAGGAGAATTGCAGCCATCGTTCCAATGCCGAAATTGGTCATAATCATTGGGACAAACAGACTCCAAATCCCTATTGAAATACGGACGAGGAAAAACATCAGTCCTTGTGCAGAAGCACGATATTGCGTAGGAAAGATTTCACTGGCCCATAACTGATAGTTCGCTTGCTGTCCGGCTCCGTTATTGATGCCGATCACGACAATAAACAGGAGTAGAACCGGCAGGCCTTCAACCGGCAGCAGAAACAGCGACCAGCCGATCACTGCCATAAAAGCTGCGATTCCAAAAACACGTTTTCTATATTGATCTGCAAAAGGCATGAAGATCAAGGCGACCCCCAGTCCGGTAAAGATAAACAGTCCCATTTGCAAAAGATTTGCCATATTGGCAGATACTCCGCCGACCTGCTGGTAAATGTATGGCATAAAAAAGCCCATCACCCCGGCGGCTAAATTCCAAATCAGGTACACACCCATCAAAAACAGGATGCTTTTTAGATACATAGGCTTGAGCAAATCAAAGTACGATGTTTTGTTTAATACAGCCGGCTTCTCTGTTTGTGTGTCTGCGGGCTGATTTTTCTGCTGCCATGCATCTGACTCAGGAAGTCTGATTCTGAGGACGTACGTAATCAGCGCAATGACCAGCAGATGGGCAAACACAATTTTATTTCCCAAGAGGCCTAAGTCACCGACCAATACGGAGAGAAGCAACACAACGACTGCCCCCGCGGCCCAAGCGACCTGTGCGACTCCGCAATGGCGGGCCCGGTTTTTCTTAGGCGCGTTTTCCGCGATAATGGTCCACGATGCGGTGATATCAGCGCCAACCGATAACCCGATAATCATGTAACCGCTTAATAACATGGGGAAATTGACTCCAAACAGGACTAAACAAATCCCAAGCGCGTAAACGAGCATGCTGTTGGTGTAAACAGCTTTCCGCCCAACTCTATCCGCCAGAAATCCGCCGAGCAAAGCGCCGACAGCGGCAGAAATGGCGTTTGCGCTCAACGCGCCAAGCAGACCGATTTGGGTATCTGACAGTTTCAGGTAACTGACCCATAACGATAAACCAGCAGATCCAGCCACAATCGAACCGGCATCAATATAGTTGGCCAAGGCTGCCGCGATGGTCCGTTTATTGAGGGCCGAATCTGCAATGGTATTGCCCATATATTCACTCCCCCTCTAGTTATTTCGCCACACCCAACAATTGCTTATCAATGTAGTTTCTGGCGATCAATGCGTACTCCAGCGGGTTTGCGATATCGGGATTCTGTTCAGCCTCAACAACAATCCACCCGGAATAATTGTGCTTTAACAGCAGCTGATACACTTCTTTAAAATCAATGCATCCGTCACCGGGAACCGTAAACATGCCTTGTAAAAACGATTGCTGAAACGATTTCCCTTCGAGTTTGCATTGTTCCATGACATTCAGACGGGCGTCCTTAAAATGCACGTGTTTAATGCGATCAATATGCTTTTCCAGCATGCCCATGTAATTGCCGTCAGAAATATATGAATGGCCTGTATCATAGAGGAGATGCACATGTGCAGGGTCTGTTCCCTCCATCAGGCGGTCCACTTCTTCCGCTGTTTGGACACCAGTACCGAGGTGGTGATGATATACCAGCTTTAAGCTATGCTGAGCGGCAATTTTCCCAAGATGATTTAATCCTTCACAAAGCCGTTGCCATTCCTCATCAGTAAAATGCGGCTTCTCTGTAAACACGTTTTTCTCAAGGCTTTGCACGCTGTAGGTTTGTTCAGAGACAACTGCGACATCCGCATTCACTTGCTGCAAATACTCACAATGCAGGGTAAAAGCCTTCGCCGCTTCACCGAGTCCGTCACGCAAAATGAAGCTGCTGAACCATTTTCCGGCAATGCGCAAATTGCGAAGCTTAAGCTCTTTGTTGAGGATGGCAGGCTCGGGGAAAAAGCCCCCGACTTCCGTCCCTTGAAAACGTGCGACGACAATATCACTTAACAAATGCTGAAGTGTATTTCCCGCTCCAATTTCAGGCATATCATCATTCCGCCACCCAATGGGAGCGATCCCCCACAGGATTTCATGTTTGCCCATCATGTTGCCTCCCCTCTAATACTGCTTAGCAGATTCGAGCATTTTCTCTTTTGCTTCGTATGCTTTTTGAACGCTTTCTTGTTCAGATACTTCAGCTACTCCGACATGCCACCAGCTGTCATAGCCGTCCGTCATTGTTTTTGGCAGCACTTTCATTTCAATCAACGTTGATACGTCTTGTTTCTTCGCATCCTCTAACGCCGCTTTTAACTCTTCCACTGTGTTAGCACGGTACGTTTTCGCACCGTAACCCTCAGCGACTTTCGCGTAATCGACATTCAAGATTTGGTTGTCATCTGTGCGGAACTCACAGTAGTAGCTGCCGCTTCCGTGGTCCATTTGCAGGTTGTTGATACATCCAAAACCAGAGTTGTCAAAAAGCAGCACATTGATTTTCTTGTTGTACTGAATCGCCGTAATCAGCTCGGAGTGAAGCATCAGGAAGCTGCCGTCCCCGACAATGGAATACACTTCTCTATCAGGGTGGGCTAATTTAAGCCCCAGTGTCCCGGACACTTCATAGCCCATGCAGGAGTATCCGTACTCCAAGTGATACGTATTCGGAACATTAGAATGCCACAGACGCTGCAAATCTCCAGGAAGAGAGCCTGCCGAACAGATAATGACGCTGTCTTCAGGAATGGTCTCGTTGATCGTCAGCAATGCCGTTGTTTGCGGAAGCTCCGTATTCAACGCGTCAGCGTATTCATTTAGAACCTCTTGAGAGAAATGATGTTTGATTTCCGGATCAAATGCTTCCCGTTTAAACGTCACTTTGCTGAGGCGTTCACGTTCAGCGAGCCATTCGTCCTTCAGCTCCTTGATCGTTGAACCGAATTCACTCTTATAGCATTTAAGCAAGCCGTGCAGTTTGCCAAGCGTCACTTTTGCATCCGCTACCACTTGGAACGCATCGAGTTTATACGCCTGCATTCGGCTGACATTGATGTTCAGAAACTTCGCTTTATCAAAATCAAAAGCGGTCTTAGAAGATGTCGCAAAATCTGTATATCTTGTGCCGATACCGATAATCAAATCAGCTTGGCGGGCCGCTTTATTTGCCGCAAGTGTACCTGTGATGCCCATTCCGCCGAGGTTATTCGGAAAATCAGCTTCAACTGTCGATTTTCCTGCCTGCGTTTCAACTAACGGAATGTCATACGCTTCAGAAATGGCAACCAATTCATCGCGCGCACCGGAGTATTTTGCGCCTCCGCCGACGAGGATCACAGGATTTTTGCTGGCTTTAATCAGCTCCGCCGCACCTTGAAGCTCACGCTCGCTCGGCTGCATGCGATCAATATAGTGAACCCGTTTGACGAAGAAACTCTCATCGAAATCGTACGCTTCACCTTCGACATCCTGAGAAATGCAAATGGTCGCCGGGCCTGCTTTGGCCGGATCAGTCATGACTTCAAAAGCGCGAAGCAAGCTGCTCATCAGCTGCTCAGGGCGTGTAACGCGATCCCAGTATCTCGATACAGGTTTCAATGCATCGTTTGTCGTAACCGCCGCACTGTATTCTTGCTCCATTTGCTGCAGTACAGGATCTGGCTGTCTTGTCGCAAATGTATCTGCCGGAATCAAGAGAACAGGAATGTTGTTTGCCAATGCCGTGCCGGCTGCCGCCACTAAGTTGGCCGCTCCCGGTCCGACAGATGTTGAGACCGCATAAATTTTTCTTCTCAGCATTTGCTTGCTGTACGCCATTGCGGCATGCGCCATTCCTTGTTCATTTTTCCCTTGGTACACTTTTAAATGGCCTGCATCCTGCTCAAGCGCCTGCCCAATCCCTAATACATTTCCATGGCCGAAAATCGTGAAAATCCCTTCAACAAAAGGCTCTTCTTTTCCATCAACATGGATGTACTGCTGGTTTAAGAATTTAATCAGTGCTTGTGCTGTTGTTAAGCGAATTTTCTTACCCACAAACGATCCCACCTTTACTCGATCTTTTTCAATTATGACTGTGCTTCAATAAGCTGTACGATTTCTTCCGCTGTCGGCATGGCTTCCGATGAGCTGTGCTTGCTGACAACAATGGAGGCTGACGCGCTGCCGTATTTCAATGCGGTTTCAATGTCTTTTCCGCTGACAAGCCCGTAGATAAAGGCCGAAGCATACGAATCACCGGCCCCAAAGGTTTTCAGCACGTTTGTCTTGTACGCTTGGGCGCGGAAGACTTCGCCCGATTTGCGGTATGCGTAAGAGCCCTCTACGCCGTGCTTGATGACGACGAGATCGGCTGAATGCTCAAATAAAGAATTGACAGACTCTTCATTGCTGCCGCCTGTGCGATTTTCCATAACATCGAATTCATCCCGTGTTCCGATAACGATATCGGACTGCTCAGCGACCAAAGAATAGTAAACCGCTGTTTCATCCGCTGACTGCCAAGTGTATGGACGATAATCCAGTTCGAATACGACTTTTACCTGATGCTTTTTTGCATATTGAATGGCTTTTATCACCGCTTCCCGAGACGGGCTTTTGGCGAGCGCTGTACCGGAAACGAGCAGCATTTTCGCATTGGCGATATAGTCCTCGCTTACCTCCGATGGCTCAAGATAAAGATCCGCTACGTCATCACGGTACATTAAGATGCTGCATTCTTCCGGACTCAGAATCTCCGTAAATGCCAAACCGGCTTTATGCCCTTCCTTATCAACGATCATTTGCGTTGTGTCTACACCGGTGTTTCTCATATAGGACTCTATGAACCTGCCATGCTGGTCATCTGGAATTTTGCCGATAAAGCCCGCTTTTAAGCCGAGCTTTGAGCTGCCAATCGCAATATTCGCAGGCGAACCGCCGACGTATTTCGAAAATGTCATTGTTTCTTCCATTGGACGATTGTATTCAACCGCGTTCAGGTCAATACACGCCCGACCGATGGCAACAATATCAAAGTCCTTCTCTTCATTGAATGTATACTTCATCGTAAACAGCCACTCCTCACTTGTTAGCGTTCTAAAATCCACTCATGAGCCGGATCATTATGAAACTTCCACTTTCGCGTCGGCCCTGCCATGACATTTAAATAGTAGGAAGTATATCCGTCCGGCACACCAACCGGATGATATCCCGCAGGAACAATGACAACGTTTTCATTTTCTACAGTCATTGTCTCGTCAATGGAGCGGTCGTCAGTGTATACGCGCTGAAATACAAAGCCTTGGCCCGGATCTAATTCATGGTAGTAGGTTTCTTCCAAGAAGGATTCCTCAGGCAGGTTGTCTTGATCGTGTTTATGAGGCGGGTAGCTGGACCAGTTTCCGCTGTCTGTATACACTTCAACCACTAAAAGGCTGTTAGCTGAAGGGTCTGAATCCGGAAGAATGTTGTGAACGGTCCGTTTGTTCGAAAACTTTCCGCGATGTTCAATCCCGTTGTCTTCCGCCTTGATCAGCTTTGTCGGAAGCTGTTTCTCTGATGGCGAATAGCAAAGCGCCACTCTCGCATCACTCACTGCCGTAATCTCAAAGGCACGGTCATTGGAGATATAGACGCTGTCTGTCGGTTTTCTCTCAAATACGCTTTCACGCGTACCGATATGTTCAAACGTAGATTCATGATCCGTCACTGTGATTTTTCCCGTCACTGCCACAATGCAGATTTCTTGTTTTCTCAATTCTTCTGCATAGCTTGCACCGGATGTAAGATCTAACACTTTAAACTCTACATAGGTAAGATCTGAGTTTGATTTCGTTACTTCATGCACAAGGTTGACGCCTTTTGATACTTCATTCGACTGCGGCTTACGCAACAAATGACTCATGGTTAAGCCCTCCTCTTTCTATGGTAAGAATGAGTCCGAACAGCGCAGAGACACGCCGTTCGGCTGTTCGTCGTTTAGTTGAAATCAGGTGCCGGGTATCTTGCCGTCACCACTTTTTTACGCGTGTAGAAGTCGACGCTGTCTTTACCGTTCGCATGCAGCGTTCCAAAGAATGAAGATTTCCAGCCTGAGAATGGGAAGAACGCCATCGGTGCCGGCACACCCAGGTTGATGCCGAGCATTCCCGCATCAATGTTTTCACGGAAGTAGCGGATGGCATTTGAGTTCGATGTGAACAAGCAGGCGCCGTTCGCAAACTCAGACTTGTTGGCAATCTCAATGGCTTCTTTCAGGTTTTTCACGCGGATGACGGATAAGACCGGAGCGAAAATTTCATCTTTCCAGATCGTCATCTCTGTCGTGACGTTATCGAAGATTGTCGGGCCGACAAAGTAGCCGTCGTCAGATACGTTTTCACGTCCGTCACAAACGAGTCTCGCGCCTTCTTCCAATCCTTTTTCAATATAGCTGAGCGTGCGTTTCTTGTTGTCCTCGCGAATAACCGGTCCTAAAAACACGCCGTCATCAAGGCCGTTTCCGATTTTAATCTCAGCCACTTTTTCCTGCAGCTTCGCCATGAATTCATCAGCGATACCTTCTTCAACTGTCACAACCGCACAAGCCATGCAGCGTTCTCCAGCTGAACCGAAGGCTGCTCCGATGATGTTTGTGACCGTGTCTTCGAGATTCGCATCATTCAGGACAATCGTGTGGTTTTTCGCGCCTGTCAGAGATTGAACACGTTTTAAGTTTTCGCTACCTTTTTTGTAGACGTATTCGCCAACAGGCTTAGAGCCAACAAATGAAATCGCTTTAATTTCAGGATGCTCCAGAATGCCGTTTACCACATCATGTGCACCATATACGACGTTGAAAACACCTTTAGGAAGACCCGCTTTTTCGAAGAGCTCAACCAATTTCTCCGTTAACAGCGGCGTACGCTCAGACGGTTTTAAAATAAATGTGTTGCCGAGTGCAATGGCCATTGGGAACATCCAGCAAGGAACCATCATCGGGAAGTTAAATGGTGCGATTCCGCCGACAACTCCAATTGGGTAGCGATAGTTGGCCGCTTCAACATCCGTCGCAATAGATGCAAGTGAGTCTCCCATCATCAGAGAAGGCGCGCCTGCCGCGAACTCAACGTTTTCAATCCCTCGTCCCACTTCTCCCAGAGCTTCTTTTGTGTTTTTGCCGTTTTCGATGGTGATTAGATGAGCAAGTTCTTCTTTATGCTGAGACAGCAGCTGCTGGAAGTTAAATAGAATTCTCGCACGGCGCGGAACCGCCACTTTCGACCATGTTTTAAATGCCTCAGCCGCTGTTTGAGTCGCGTAATCAATGTCTTCTTTTGTAGAAATCGGCACTTGGCACAGCACTTCTTTCGTTGCCGGATTGATAACGTCTTCATATTGATCTGTTTTGCTTTCAACCCATTCACCGTTGATATAGTTTTTTAATTTTCTGATTTCTGCCATTCTTATTGCCTCCTTCATTAGTAAACACATACACTTGTATGGATGGTTCAGGATAGATTCATATGATAAGAATTAAACGCTTTCAAAAAAACCAAAAAAAATCAATGGTTAGATACATGTGTTATGCAAGCAACCATCTCATCACTGAAATCACATATGTCAGGTTACTTCTTGGTCATTTCTTGGTTATATTCTAATCGTATAATACCCATAAGTCAATCATAAACACTAAATTTTCTCATTATTTTTATTATACTAATCTTTCAACAATGGAAGAGATCGCCTGGAAGTTCGGTGAGTCTTGAAAAAAAATTATACCAATGTTATCATTTTTTAAGCAACTATTGATTAACTTTTGATTTTTATTATATATTTACATTACTTTAAGATTCAAGAAGGAGTTTTTTGTATGAAACTGATGCGGATACAGGAAATGGAGGAGTACATTTTATCGCATGGCACTGTTTCCTTAGATGAGCTGTGCCAGGTTTTCAATGTCTCGAAAAACACAGTCAGACGCGATATCAACAAGCTAACGGAAAAGGGTGCCATCGAAAAAGTATACGGCGGCGTAACATCAATTGAGAAAACCGCATTGGTTCCTTTTGAGAATCGCACCATCCAGCACCAAGATGAGAAAACAAAAATTGCCCATTACGCCTCTCGTTTTATTGAAGACCATGACTTAATCTTCATTGACTCAGGAACAACGACCAAATCGATTCTCGATACGCTTGATCCGAACAAAAATGTCACCATTTTAACCAACAGTTTGGACATTATCAATGCGGCGGCGGCTTTGAAACATATCAACTTAATCATCATCGGAAACAACTATAAAAGAAAAACACGCTCCTTTGTCGGCATGGATGATCCCGGTACCTTGGAGAAGTACAATATCAACAAAGCCTTTATGTCCGCAACCGGAACAACACTGACACATGGATTGACCAATTCGGATCTGCTCGAGTACGACATTAAAAAGAGGATTTCTGAAAAAGCGAAAGAAGTGTATTTATTGGCCGATCATTCTAAATTCGGAAAATCAACGCTGCTGACCTATGCGCCCTTTGACAGGCTGCATTGTATTGTGACATCTCAGCCGTTAGATGACGAGTACACGCAGTACTGCCATGAGCACCAAATCGGCATTCATCTAGCTTAACGTTTACAATAGTATTGAGAGTCTTTCATCAATTTTATTTCAGGAGGTAGATCATGAAAAAAGCAACGCTCGGAAAATCAGACCTGCAGGTATTCCCTATCGGATTAGGAACAAATGCTGTAGGAGGACATAACCTCTACCCGAATCTGAATGAAGAAACCGGAAAAGAATTGGTTCGCGAGGCCATTCGCAATGGCGTGACCATGTTAGATACCGCTTACATTTATGGGATCGGCCGTTCCGAAGAATTAATTGGTGAGGTGCTGCGCGAATTCAACCGCGAAGATGTCGTCATCGCCACGAAAGCCGCACACCGAAAAGAAGGAAATGACTTTGTCTTTGATAATTCACCAGCATTTCTTAAAAAATCGGTTGATGAAAGCCTGAAGCGTTTGAAAACTGATTATATCGATCTGTTCTACATTCACTTCCCGGATGAACATACGCCGAAGGATGAAGCGGTTAACGCACTGAATGAAATGAAGCAAGCCGGAAAAATCCGTTCCATCGGTGTATCCAATTTCTCTTTAGAGCAATTGAAAGAAGCAAACAGAGACGGATTAGTAGATGTATTGCAAGGCGAATACAACCTGTTAAACCGTGAAGCGGAAAACACATTCTTCCCGTATACGAAGGAGCATAATATTTCATTTATTCCTTACTTCCCGCTCGTGTCTGGATTATTGGCAGGAAAGTATACAGAAGATACAACGTTCCCTGAAGGAGACCTGCGAAACGAACAGGAGCACTTCAAGGGTGAGCGTTTCAAAGAAAATATCAGAAAGGTCAACAAGCTTGCGCCAATTGCTGAAAAGCACAACGTGGACATCCCTCACATCGTATTGGCTTGGTATTTGGCAAGACCGGAAATCGATATTTTAATCCCTGGCGCAAAACGTGCCGATCAGCTGCTTGATAACATCAAAACAGCTGACGTGACGCTTTCTCAAGAGGATATTTCATTTATTGATCAACTGTTCGCATAAGAAAAAAACAGCCTTCTCCATTGGGAAGGCTGTTTTTATTTGCCCAGAAATTGGTTTGATTTTAATGTAAAACTTACAAAAAGAGTCATGAATCCGATAAAATAAAGGGAGTTTATCTCAGAAAGAAAGTGATTGAAAAAGCTAAATACGATATGAAAGATTGATATAACGCTAGAATAAGCTCATCTATCTGGCCTCTCTTTCACTTTTGCTGATGATTCAAACCAGAAATAACGGGCCGTTACGGCCTATGGAGGAAACAGAATGAAACTGAAATATGTAAAAGCCTTAGTTGCAGTAACCGTTGCTTTAGGTGTACTGCTGCCATCAACCATTTCTCATGCAAAAAGTTTAAGTGGCCGCTCATCATCCAGTCACAGCAGCCGAAGTTCAAGCTCGTCATACAGCGGAAGCTATAAATCCAGCCCGAAATCAAGCTACAGTTCAGGATCAAGCTCTTCAAGCAAAAACTCCAAAACGTCTGATGATTCATCATCATCGATTTCGCTGAAAAAGAAATCTTCCGATAAGACAAGCTCATCAAGCTCTAAAACATCGTCAGGCACGTTTTCCGGTGCCACATCAAAAGTAAGCGGAAAGACATACAGCGGAAAAACATCTAAAGCTTATGTTGGCGGACGTTATGTTTCAGTGAATCATTATTACAATGCAGGATTCTCGCCATCAGGATGGTTTGGCTATTATAGCGGATTCACAACGAGCATGTTCATGATCAGCATGATGCACCCTTGGGGTTACACTTATCATCCAGTCGGGGGCCCAGGCTATGTTTCTTATGGCGCTTCGCCTATTGCCTGGATCGTTGATGTCATCGCTTTGATCATTATATTAATCATTGTCATTGCAATCATTCGCGCATTTAAAACACCGAAGACGTACAGAAGGAGCTTTTAGGTAATGAAATTAGTATTAAACGAGCAAGAAATTGTAGACGGGATTTGTGTGTATATTTCTAATGAAGAAGAGATTTACCCTGAAGACGTTGAAGTAAAAGAGCTGTCTTACAACAAGCGTACAGGATTTTTCGCTGAAGCCAAATATGGCCTGCATCACAAGCAGCTTGAGTCGGATGACATTTCAGAAGGCATTATTCAGTTCTTAGAGGAGTACCATAACTTCAATCCAGACGTTACCGTCGTTGAATTGCAGTTTGATAAGAAAAAAGGATTCTCCGCCTTGGTTTTCGTCAACGAGGGAGAAGCATAAAAATGTCCTAATTAAAACCTTACTCCGGGCGAGTAAGGTTTTTTTATGTTTTTTCCTCCCGTCCATGAAGTGCTGTAATTACTGTTTCCCGTTTTCATTGGATCTGCCATCATTGTGATCCTCGCTATCGTGATCAATAACTTGCGTAAAAACCGCCAATATCCCTCGTTTTGGCTTTGAATTTCCTTTTGTGAAATCAAGATTTCTTCAAACAAATGTTTCAAATCGATTAGGAAAAGGGTACTACTCTATTAACTTTGTTAAATATAGTACATACTCATTGGCTCAAAGACTGAGGAGGAACATTTGTGAAGACAAATATAAGGAAATATTTGATCTACTTTTTCGGCGCTTTAGGGGGGCTGCTTTACGGTTACGATACGGGCGTCATCTCGGGCGCACTGCTATTTATCAACAATGATATCCCTTTAACAACACTGACAGAAGGATTGGTTGTCAGCATGCTGCTACTCGGCGCGATTTTTGGTTCCGCATTCAGCGGAACGTGCTCCGATCGCTGGGGCAGGAGAAAAGTCGTATTTGTCCTTTCCATCATTTTTATCATTGGAGCGCTCGCTTGTGCGTTTTCTCAAACCGTCACCATGCTAATAATGTCTCGGGTCATTCTCGGTTTAGCCGTAGGCGGTTCAACGGCGCTGGTGCCTGTCTACCTTTCAGAAATGGCGCCGACAAAAATCCGCGGAACACTCGGCACGATGAACAACCTAATGATTGTCACCGGTATTTTACTTGCATATATTGTAAACTTTCTATTCACACCGTTTGAAGCGTGGCGCTGGATGGTGGGGCTGGCTGCGGTTCCTGCCGTGCTTTTATTAATTGGGATCGCGTTTATGCCGGAATCGCCAAGATGGCTCGTGAAGCGCGGACGTGAAGATGAAGCGAAACGAATCATGAAAATCACTCATGATCCAAAAGATATTGAAATAGAATTGGCGGAGATGAAGCAAGGGGAAGCTGAGAAAAAAGAAACAACACTCGGCGTGTTAAAAGCCAAATGGATTCGTCCCATGCTTTTGATTGGGGTCGGTCTTGCTATATTCCAGCAGGCTGTCGGCATTAACACGGTGATATACTATGCGCCAACCATTTTTACAAAGGCTGGCCTTGGTACGTCAGCTTCTGCACTCGGCACAATGGGAATCGGTGTCCTCAACGTCATCATGTGTATCACCGCCATGATCTTAATTGACCGTGTCGGCCGCAAAAAGCTTCTGATCTGGGGAAGTGTCGGCATTACGCTGAGCTTGGCCGCACTATCGGGTGTGCTCCTGATGCTGGGGCTCTCTACATCAACAGCTTGGCTCACCGTCGTATTTCTCGGAGTTTATATCGTATTCTACCAGGCGACATGGGGGCCGGTGGTTTGGGTGCTCATGCCTGAGCTCTTCCCGTCCAAAGCGCGCGGAGCAGCGACAGGGTTCACCACTTTGGTGCTATCGGCGGCCAACCTGATCGTGTCGCTCGTCTTCCCGCTCATGCTCAGCGTGATGGGCATCGCATGGGTCTTTATGATTTTCTCAGTCATTTGTCTTCTCTCATTTTTCTTCGCCCTTTACATGGTTCCTGAAACCAAAGGGAAAAGCTTAGAAGAAATTGAAGCAAGCTTGAAACAACGTTTTAAAAGAAAGAACAACAGACAAAGCCGTGTGCTCAATGAACGGACGTCATAAATAAAAAAAGGAATCGTCTCATTTGGACGATTCCCTTTTTTTATTCTTACACCATTACTTTGCACATATTGTTCGTAAATTCCACAGGGTCCTGAATTGGCAGACCTTCGATCAGAAGCGCCTGATTGTACAGGAGATATGTGTACAGGCTTAGTTTCTCTTTATCTTGTTCGAAAGCGTTCTGCAGCGTGTTGAATACCTCGTGATTCGGGTTGATTTCCAGCACTTTGTCCGCTTTTACATTTTGGCTGTCCGGCATCGCATTTAAGATTTTTTCCATCTCGATTGTCACTTCACCATCAGCTGCAAGGCAGACCGGATGAGATTTGAGGCGTTTGGATACTCTGACGTTTTTCACTTTGCCGGACAGTATATTTTTCATTTCCTCAAACAGATCCTTGTATTTGCTTTCTTCTTCTTCAGACTGCTTTTGATCCTCATCTGAATCAATGCCAAGGTCGCCGCTTGATACAGATTTAAACTCTTTTTCTTGATATGAAGCGAGCATCTTGATCGCAAATTCATCAATATCCTCTGTAAAGTAAAGAATTTCATAGCCTTTGTCCGCTACCATTTCCGTTTGCGGCAGTTTTTCAATGCGATCGTATGAATCACCGGTCGCGTAGTAAATATATTTCTGTTCTTCAGGCATTCTGGATACATACTCGTCTAGGCTGACCAGTTTTTTCTCTTTGGAAGAGTAGAATAATAAGAGATCCTTCAATTGATCTTTATTCGCGCCAAAATCATTGTACACGCCGAACTTCAGCTGTCTGCCGAATGATTTGTAGAAGGTCTCATATTTTTCTCTGTCTTTTTTCAGCAGGCTCTGCAGCTCGCTTTTGATCTTTTTGCTGATGTTTTTCGCAATCAGCTTCAGCTGGCGGTCATGCTGCAGCATTTCTCTGGAAATGTTCAGCGACAGATCCTCAGAATCGACCATACCCTTTACAAAGCTGAAGTGGTCCGGCAGCAGATCCGCGCATTTGTTCATAATCAGCACGCCGTTGGAATACAGCTCCAAGCCTTTCTCATATTCCTTAGAGTAATAGTCAAACGGCATGTTTTCAGGAATAAATAGAATCGCGTTGTAACGAACGGCACCATCCACACTGATATGGACGTGAGTGAGCGGTTTATCAAATCCATAATGCTTTTCAGAATAGAACGTTTCATAGTCCTCATCTGTCAGCTCGCTCTTGTTTTTTCTCCAGATCGGCACCATGCTGTTAACTGTCTGTTCTTCCTGTACCTCTTCAAATTCATTCTCGCTGCCTTCCTTCGGCTTGTTAACTGTTGTATCCATTTTGATCGGGTAGCGAATGAAGTCGGAGTACTTTTTGATGATTGCTTTTAAACGATATTCTTCTAAAAATTCATCATAGCTCTCATCTTCCGTGTTCTCTTTGATCTTCAGAATAATGTCTGTGCCGACAGAATCCTTTTCACACGGCTCAATTGTGTAGCCGTCCGCACCTGCAGACTCCCATTTATACGCTTCTTCACTGCCGAGCGCCTTACTGATAACGGTCACCACGTCGGCAACCATAAACGCCGCATAAAATCCGACACCGAATTGCCCGATGATGTCATGGCCGTCCTTCAGTTCGTTTTCTTTTTTAAACGCAAGAGAGCCGCTTTTCGCGATCGTACCGAGGTGCTGTTCAAGCTCGTCCTTTGTCATTCCGATCCCTGTATCCGTGATCGTCAGCGTTCTCGCACCTTTGTCAGCCGCAACTTTTATGTAGTAATTGTCTTTATCGAAGGTTAGCGCATCATCAGTCAGCGCTTTGTAATAGATTTTGTCAATCGCGTCACTCGCATTGGAAATTAACTCGCGCAGAAAAATTTCTTTTTGGGTGTAAATGGAATTAATCATCATATCCAGCAGCCGTTTGGACTCTGCTTTAAACTCTTTTTTGGCCATTCCGCTCGCTCCTTTTTCATGCTTTGTGATGTTATGTAAACTCTTTTCAGCATCTATTTATCACAAATGATGACTTCTGTCAATATGGTTTTCATCAAAGAACGATAGATGCATATATATGTCAATTTAACATTAGTTGGGTGAGTTTTCACTATTTTTTCTAGACAATCGGATAAGAGAAAGAGAGGATCAGCCTCTCTTTTGTCCTGCATCATTCCAACGGCCAAACTCCCGCTTCATCCAAATATGCACCGGATAGAAAAACAAACAGAACGGTATCAGAAACAATAGATTATGCCATGAAGCATTCAGAAGTGCGCTAGCTGTAACCGGAAACGTAATCTCTTGCAATAAAAAAGAGATGACAGTCAGCACAGCAAACGCAGCCGGAATCGTGACAAGACAATAAAATTTGAGTTCCTTCTTATGCTGTACCTTCAAAACACATAAAACCTCCCAACAATTTCTCATTCATCTTACCATATACAGGTATTACTTTTTTCACATGTTTATCACTGCACACAGCGGGAAGACAAATAAAAAAGGAGGATTCTTGTTATGGGACGATTAGAAAACAAAACAGCTGTGATCACAGGCGCTGCGACAGGCATTGGACAAGCAACGGCAGAGGTTTTTGCCAATGAAGGCGCGCGTGTGATTGTCGGCGACATTAATGAAGATCAAATGAAAGAGACAGTCGAAACGATCAGACAAAACGGAGGACAGGCTGAGGCTTTTCATCTTGATGTGTCAGATGAAGAAAATGTGAAACAATTTGCTGATCAACTCAAAGACGCGTACGGCACAATTGATATTCTCTTTAACAACGCCGGCGTCGATCAGGAAGGCGGAAAAGTCCACGAATATCCCGTTGACCTGTTTGACCGCATTATCGCAGTCGATCTGCGCGGCACGTTCCTTTGCAGCAAATACCTGATTCCGCTCATGCTCGAAAAAGGAGGCTCCATCATCAACACCTCCTCCATGTCAGGCAGGGCTGCGGACCTTGACCGCTCCGGCTATAACGCCGCAAAAGGCGGTATCACAAACCTGACAAGAGCGATGGCAATTGATTACGCAAGAAACGGCATTCGGGTCAATTCCATCTCACCGGGTACGATTGAAACGCCGCTGATTGACAAATTAGCTGGCACCAAGGAACAGGAAATGGGCGAGAAATTCCGCGAAGCCAACAAATGGATCACGCCGCTCGGCCGACTCGGCAAACCGAAGGAAATGGCGACGGTGGCACTGTTCCTCGCATCTGACGACAGCTCATACGTCACAGGCGAAGACATCACCGCAGACGGCGGCATCATGGCGTATACATGGCCTGGGAAGATGCTGATTGATGAGAAATGGAAGGAAGAGAAGTAAGAGAGGGAATGTCCCTCTCTCTTTTTATTACGTTTATTTTAATAATCTTAGACTCGTCTTATTTAATATAAGGTAAATAAAATTGTACAGATAATCAGAAAAAACCATAGTGATTTTATGTAGGGTTAACTACTTTATAATAATTGAGCAACCTGAAAAATCCAAACTAAACTTAATCCTAAATATTTATTAAAGATGAATTCTCACGAACTTTTTGGGGGTATTTAAGTCTATAAAAATACATATAAACAGTTATATAAGATCATAAAATTGAAATAAAATGTTGATTTATGTATATTTTTTCTATATAATCTTTTTGCGACGTCGATATATTTATGAAAAGGAGGTTTTTTCAAATGTCTGTTGAAAAAGATCTGAATACAAACTTTATTGCTTTAGATGAAAAAGAACTGATGAATATCGATGGAGGTAAGTATTCGGCTAAAGGTTATGCTAAAACGTTATTAACAGGTACTGCCTTCTCCGCCGGATCAGGCGCTTTAATTGCTGGCCCTGCAGGCGCTTTTGTAGGAGCTCATTTCGGAGCAATCGGAAGCTCAGTAAAATATTTGATTACTGGGGATTGATAAAGTATACATATTAACATAATATAGGAGGGTATATTGTTGAAAAACTTAAATTGTTTAGAACTAAATGAACAAGAATTACTAGAAATAGACGGAGGAGGCTGGAAAACAGTAGCACGTGATGCTGTAGGTGGTGCTGTAGGTGGTGCTATTACAGGAGCAGGTAAAGGACTTATTCGCGGTATGGTAGGCGCTCCTGTATCCGGAGGTTCTAGTATAGTTGGTGGCATGATTCTTGGGGGAGCCATTGGTGCAGGCTATGGTGTCTATAAATCAATTCGTCATTAATTATAGTAAATTATCTCTCTTCTTCGAAGAGGGATAATTTGATTTAAGAATAATGAGATGGGTGTTTAATTTGAAGAAAATGACTAAAAAGGATTTTAAACTAAATTTACTTGGATGGGGCTTGCCATTCTTTTTCATTTTTTGCGGCATGCATTATAAAGATTTTTATTCCTACTTTAGGACCCATGATTACTTAGGTGCATGTATGGACTTGTCCGTAATAGCAATTTTGTGTTTTGTAGGAACATATTTTTATACACTTCTTGAGGCAAAACTAAATCAATTAAAAAGCAAATGAACTTTCACCTATGAAAATATAATTTTTTCATTATAAATATTTCACTTTCAGTAATTATTGGAGAAAAAAATGCTATTTAAAAAGTATCATTGTGTAAAACAACTTGATGAAAAAGATTGTGGAGCAGCATGTTTAGCTACAATTTTAAGGCATTATGGATCACGAATTTCTTTGTCGAAAATTCGTGACATTGCTGGCACAAATCAAGAGGGAACAAGCGCTTTAGGTATAGTTAAAGCTGCAGAAAAGTTGGGTTTTTCCGCCAAAGGGGTCAGGGGAGATCATACAGTTTTAGATCAACCCTTTGGGCTACCTGCTATTGCTCATGTCGTTCTTGATGGTAATTTAATGCATTACGTTGTTATTCATAAAATCAAAAAAAACGAAATAATTATAGCGGATCCTGGAAGGGGATTAGTAAGGTATACAAAAGAAGAATTTTTAAGCATATGGACTGGAGTATTACTACTAATGCTCCCTGCAGCAAATTATAAGGAATATAACGAGAGAAGTACAGTAAAGCAAGATATTTTTCGCTTGATAGCACATCAAAAATCGCTTATAATCCATACAATTTTAACTTCATTAATTATAACAATCCTCGGTATTACGGGGGCTTTTTATTTTCAGTACATAATTGACGATATCTTGCCTAACAATTCAGTAGGAACTTTACACATCCTTTCTATAGGAATGCTGATAATGTTTTTATTTAAAGTAGTTTTAACTGCATTCAGGCAATATCTCATGATTATTTTAGGGCAAAAATTGAGTATATCAATCATGTTTGGATACTTTAAACATGTAGTAAAACTCCCTATGAAATTTTTCAATACCAGAAAAATAGGAGAGATTATATCACGATTTAATGATGCTACGAAAGTAATTGATGCAATTGCAAGTGTTTCTATTTCTGTATTTCTAGATACATTTATGCTTCTGTTAGCTGGAATATTTTTATTTTTGCAGAATTCAACTTTATTCTTTGTTGTTTTAGCAATAGTCCCTGTATATATATTTGTGGTACTTTTATTTGTAAAACCCTATCATAGGATAAATGATGAAGAAATGGAGAATAATGCACAACTAACTTCTACAATTGTTGATTATCTAGAGGGCATGGAAACAATTAAAGCTCACAATGCCGAATATAAAGTAACTGCTGATACAGAAAAAAAATTAGTAAAATATCTACGATCAGCATATAAACATGGAGTTCTTGATAACTTCCAAAATTCGATAAAAGTTTTTATTGATTTAACAAGCGGCATTGTTATCCTTTGGATAGGATCAATTCAAGTGATGAAAGGCAACCTTTCAATCGGACAACTTATTGCTTATAATGCTTTACTAGTTTACTTTTTTGATCCTTTGCAAAGTTTACTTGGTTTACAATCTAAACTCCAATCAGCTACTGTTGCTTCCAAAAGACTAGAAGAAGTTCTAGAGATAGAGCCAGAACTAATAAACACAGAAAATGCTAGAACTAAAATAACTAATACTGAACTAATAAAAGGGCCTATTCAATTCAATAAAGTCAGTTTTCAATATGATTTAAAAAGAAAAATATTAAACGAGGTTACTTTAAATATAAAATCTGGAGAAAAGGTTGCTTTTGTAGGAGAAAGCGGATCCGGTAAGTCTACTCTAGCCAAACTGTTAATGAATTTTTATAAGGTAGAAAGTGGAGATATTTTAATTAACGAAAATAATTTAAAAGATATAAGTATAACTACTTTAAGGGAAGCAATTAGTTACATACCACAAGAACCTTATTTTTTTAATGGAACAATTATTGAGAATTTATTATTAGGATCTTCAAATTCTTATACTTTTGAAGAAATAGTTAAAATTTGTAAATTAACAATGATTCATGACTTTATCAATGATCTACCCTTCCGCTACGAAACAGTTATTGAAGAAAATGGATCAAATTTGTCCGGTGGCCAAAAACAAAGACTTGCAATTGCACGGGCATTGCTAAGAAAACCTTCTATTCTAATAATGGATGAATCGACAAGTAATTTAGACTCGTTAACTGAGATAGAGATTTCTAAAGTTATTAGAAACCTTTCAAAAGATATTACCGCTATAATAATTGCTCATAGATTAAGTATAGTAAAAAATTGCGACAAAATTTTTGTAATTGAAAACGGAGAAGTCTTAGAACAAGGTAATCACCAGGAATTAATATGCTTAGAAGGTAAATATTTTAATTTGTGGGATAATCAAACGTCATCAGAAAAGTTGGTGACTAATTAGTTATGAAATATAACTTTTTTAATATAGAAGAATTAAAAGACAGCAGAGAACTCTATGAATCAAAACCAAAACCAATTGGTCTAATCTTTGTCTATTTACTCATGGCCTTATTAATAGCTGTTATTGTTTTTAGTTTCTATGGAAAGAAAGAAGTGATTCTAAAAACAACAGCTGACATCCAATATACTATACCTGACAGCAACGTAACAAACGAAGTAGCCGGGAAAGTAAAGACAGTTACTTTTAAACAAGTTGATAAGGTACAAAAGGGAGATACACTGCTTACGCTAGAAAATACTGAAATTCAAGCGCAGAAAAAGGCGGTTAAAGCAGATATCAAAGATTTAAAAGAACAAGCTGCGTTAAACAAAACTCTAAAAAAAAGTATTGAAAATGACAAAAACTTATTCAGTGAGGATGATCATTGGGGTTATCAAGATCAATATCTCTCTTACAAAAAACAGAGTAATTTGTTAGAGTCATCAGAAGAAAATGCAAAAACTCAACAGAATAAACTTGAGAAGCAGAAAAAAACCGCAAAAAATAGTCTCGATAAGAAAAAAAACAAAGTGGAATTAAAGCTTCGACGAATTTCTGATCTGCAAGACTCCATTAAAAACAATAAATCCTTTGCCAAACAGGATGATAAGTATAGTTCTTACTATAATAGTTATCAAACTAACAAACAAAATGTGGCGCAGCAGCTTGATGATCTACAGAAGATGAAAGATGAGCTCGATAAAAACAGTTTTTCACAGCAGAAAGAGAATCTGAACGGACAGCTAGAAAGTTTAAAACAAGATATGTTAGTAAAACTAAGTGAAGAAAAAGACGAATTAAAACAATCTCTTGATGAGATTAACAGTTCAATGAAAAGTAACGATTTTGACAGTGATTCCGATAACTCAGAGCAAACAAATTATAAGCTTTCAATTGAGCAACTCAAAACAAACTTGCTAAATCAAACATCTCAAAAGCAAACAGATCTTCAGACCACTCTTAAATCAAGAGAAGATGATCTAAAGATGATAGATTTACAATTAGAAAAATATAAAATAAAAGCAACAAGTGATGGCTATGTTAATGTATTAACAAATATATCTCCAGGTGACAATTTACAAGCAGGCACTGCTATTTTGACTATTGTCCCTGATAAAGAGAAGCTTAAAGGTAACATTTATATTCCGAGTCATGAGATCACAAATATTAATGAAAAAGATAAGGTTAGATTCCATATTGAAAATACAAATCAAACCATTAAAGGTGTCATTACAAAAATAAGTCCAGACAGTATTAGTGATCAAAACGGGCAAAAATTTTATATTGCTGAAAGCACGATAGAAAGCAAAGAAATTGTTAAAGATAACGGAACAAAAATACATTTAAAAAATGGCATGCAGACAGATGTATCAATTATCGTTGATTCAAAAAGATATATTGATTATTTTTTAGATGTATTACACTTACGTTAATTTCCATTTAGAGAAATGTTCATATATGTCTCAAAAGCAGATGAGAATCTGCTTTGAGGCATTTTATTTTTTATAAGAAAGGTATAGGACGTATAGAATCATGTCTCAAAACAAACTATTATTTTTACTCTTTTCATTTTCTTCAAGCGTTCGCCTGCTCTTCAATACGATTTTAGTCCCCACTGGAAGCTGGAAGTCTTGGACGGTGAATATTGCTTTTATTCTTTTGGCTCTTCTATTTCTCAATCTCACTTTAAAAGAAAGAAAATCAAAAGACCAAGTATCTTAACAACACAAAGCCCGGGTCAAGTCTCCGGGCCGCTTCAAAGCAATACAACCTTATACTTCTTCACATCCAAAAACTGCAAAAACTCCCTGGCCAGCACCCTCGGATCGTGCGCCTTTCCCTCATCCAGCCGATACAACATCAAACCGATAATCATAGCGGAAACATAATAAGCATAAAGTTTCTTTCCCGCGCGGATATCAAGCTGCTGATGCAGGTAAAAAGATTCCAGCGCTTTGAACATGCTGGGTATCACATGAGGAATTCCCCATTCAGGATTGAGAAACCGGACAATAGGCGAGCGCTCCGATAACGCAGAAAGCAGGCTGGCAAGCGCCGTCTCAGCTTCCGCTAAAGAAAGCTCATCCGGACTGGCACTCACCGTCAGCCGGTCAATCATATCTGCACACGATTGATGAATCATCGCTTGTACCAGCTCATCTTTATTGGCATAGTGATCATAAAAGGTCGCCCTGCGAATGTTGCTTTTTCTGGTAATATCCGAAATCGTCACCGCCGCATAGTCTTTTTTCTCCGCCAATACGTCCAGCAACGCCTCCTGCAGCGCCTGTCTCGTGCGGACAACACGACGGTCAATTTGCTTGTTCTCCTCCGGCTCGGCTTCAACAGCCTGCCCAAACAGCCAATAAAACCGTTTCTGAGAAACAAGTTCCCATACCTTGTGGCTGATGGCTTCTGGAGACGCAGACGCATCCTCATTCAGCCAGTACAAAATAATCGCATACGTATACAAAGCCCTGTAATGTCCGTAAATCTCCTGCTCCATCGGCGTCAAATTCACATGAATCGGAGACAGCATGACATCCTGCTGAAACACATCTTTAAAAAATCGGTGGAAATTGTGATACGGTACGTTGTCTCTAATCATCATTGCTGAGAAGAAAGATTGATGCTGATGAACAAAAGACAATGTCGGATGCACGGTTTGCCGCTTTTGGCTGAGATAAAGTGTATCCATATGCTTGAAGGCTTCATAGAGCGCTTCGCTCAATCCTTCCTGCATGTCACCCATCAAATCCTCAATAATCGAAAACTTATCCTCGTAATAAAGATAGAGTGTCCCGCGGCTCACTTGTGCGTGTTCAGCAATTTCTTTCATTGTAATCTGTCGAATATCCCTTTTTTCTAATAAATCCTGAAGCGCCTGTTTGATTTGAGCCTCAGCAGATTCCGGCAAAAGGTTCACCTCCAAACTTAGACAGATGTTCGATATATGTACGGTAACGTATAGATGATTCTCCGTTGTCTTTCTTATAGAAAAGATACCACTTTATAATAGTTCCGAGATAAGCAGAAAGCAAATGAGGGGGATTTTACAATGGAACAGCAAGTAAAAGACGACATTCAGCGCGTCTTCCAGCTTCAGAAAAAACAGCAAAAAGTGCTGCGCGCTTCAACAGCGGAACAGCGCAAAGAAAAGCTTCAGCGCTTTTTGGATTCCGTCATCGCACATGAAGAGGAAATTATCGAAGCGATCCGCAAAGACGTGCGGAAGCCGTATCACGAGGTCAAAAAAGCAGAAATCGAAGGTACAAAAAAAGCGATCAGAGATAATATGAACAACCTGGAAACATGGATGACACCCAAAGAAGTCGGTTCATCCTTAAGCTCTGATGCCAACGGAATCCTCATGTACGAGCCTAAAGGCGTTACGCTTATACTCGGTCCGTGGAACTACCCGTTTATGCTGACGATGGCGCCGCTTGCCGCTTCTATCGCAGCAGGAAACAGTGCCATTGTGAAGCTGTCAGACTTTACGATGAACACGAGCAACATTGCCGCAAAAGTCATCCGAGATGCTTTCGACGAAAAAGAAGTTGCCATTTTTGAAGGAGAGGTTGAAGTGGCCACTGAACTTCTTGATCAGCCGTTCGACCACATTTTCTTCACCGGAAGCACAAATGTGGGAAAAATCGTCATGACAGCAGCCGCCAAGCACTTGGCATCTGTCACGCTTGAGCTTGGCGGCAAGAGTCCGACCATCATCGACAGTGAATACGACTTAATGGACGCAGCTAAAAAAATTGCTGTCGGCAAGTTCGTAAATGCCGGTCAAACCTGCATCGCGCCGGATTATGTCTTCATTAAAAAAGACGTGCAGGACAAGTTCGCGGGCATTTTGCAAACCATCGTCAACGCAGGATTTATGGAAGATGATTACACGCCGGATCGAAACAAATTTACGCAAATTGTCAATGACCGCAACTTTAACCGCGTCAAAGCTTTATACGACGATGCCATCGAGAAAGGCGCGGAAGTTGTGTTCGGCGGCGTATTTGATGCAAGCGACCGTACGATCTCGCCAACCGTTTTGAAAAACGTTACGCCAGATATGAAGATCATGCAGGAAGAAATCTTTGCACCGATCCTGCCGATGATGAACTATGAAGACATCGATGAAGTCATTGATTACGTAAATGACCGCGATAAACCGCTCGCGCTTTATGTATTCAGCCACAACCAAGACCTGATCGACAATGTCCTTCAACATACCACATCAGGAAATGCAGCCATCAATGATGTCGTCGTTCATTTCAGTGACGTCAACCTGCCATTCGGCGGCGTCAACACAAGCGGAATCGGCTCTTACCATGGGGTATATGGATTTAAAGAGTTCTCCCATGAAAAAGGTGTGTTTATTCAAGCAACTAAATAAACATGGTTCAGAGAATCTGCATCCCTTGCAGATTCTCTTTTTCTATCATCCCCAGTTCAGTCATTTCCAATTTGTGAATAAATGTAGTTCACAGAAAAATCATGCATCAGCAAAAATAGAAAACTATGTAAAATTCCTTGTGACAGGTTTCTTTGACGAAGAACGAAAAGCGGCAAAAAACCAAATGATGTTTACAGCCGCTGAAGCGAGACAGAGCCCCATCACAGTGATCACATCAGAGAGCGGATGGTCACTGAATATACTGACCATCAGCACAATGGCGGCAGTAGATAAGTGAAGCAGCAAACCCATGCCGCAAAGCGCCGCCATCACAAATTTCATCGCATCCACACCCAGCATGTACATGAGGATGGGAATGAAATAGAAAACAAGTATCATACCAATTGCCGACCACATACCGATAGAGTTGAACTGATTGGCTGAGGACCCCGTGTCTGCCAGCGGAGAAAGTGAAGCCGCAGCAATCATAGCGCAAAAAAGGAATGCAGAAATCACAGTCAAGATCACCACGCGATTTTTTCTGGACATGATCAATTGACACCTCCTAAAATAGAAATATTAACCTTTATTATCATAAAGGAAAAACTAATAGAAATCGATGGTGTTTCTACCTTAATTTCAGTGTTGTGTTCTATGCCAAAACCTGGTGTAAATACCCAGTATGCGAGGGTCCAAACCCTTCCTCGCTCTCCAGATTCGCTTCAATTAGCTCCCATACCTGCTTGCAGCTCGTGCTCATATCATCCAACCCGTCTGTCGATCAACAGCAGTCGTTTCTTATCGTCCTCACTAAACCCCCGATGCCCTTCGCCTTTCGTTTATCCGGCAGAAGCAAGCCAATTTTCTCACGAACTTCATCCTCAGTCATTTGGCACTGCTTTATGGCTTCTAATAATGTATAAGACATGCTTTTTAATGATCTCTGGTATATTTATACAGTAGAAAAGAAAGGATAAAAGACTCATTTTTCAGTAATATCAGGATTTTATCACCATATCATATTGCAAAAGCTTTTTTTACAAAGTATACTGTTCCAGATTAATTCAAAGGAGAGAGAAATATACATGGAAAAACCGGCAGGATTTTGGATTCGTGTTTTAGCTTATTTGATTGATGGCATTATTGTATCTGTTCCTAGCTATATTATTCTATTTATTATCAATTCTGTATTTATCGCTGGTTCCATCGCAACAGACCCATACATGACAAAAGACGAATATATGGTGAAATACTTAACGCTTGCCTTTTTGCCAACCATGCTGATCATGATCGTCATCAGTGTGTTATATTACGGGCTGCTTACAGCTTCTAAAATGCAAGGCACGCTCGGCAAAAAAATTCTCGGGCTGAAAGTAGTCAATGAACAAGGCGGACGCGTGTCTATCGGGCAGGCAATCGGCCGTTACTTTGCGTACATATTATCTGGAATTATCTTTTATATCGGTTTTATCATGGTGGCATTCGGAGAGAAAAAAGGCCTGCATGACATCATTTGCCGCACACGAGTTGTATATAAATAATTGAAAACATGAAAAAGTCTAGACTCCAATATGAGTCTAGACTTTTATTTATCTTGATTTCTTCAAGATCGGCTGCCATTTCATATACGTAAGGCTCCTCCAAAGCCACTCAAACGGCCCCATTCGGAATGCCCGAAGCCAAAGATGGCTGAAAATCATTTGAAGGGCACATACCGCGATCGTGATCAGCACGCCCGCAGCCGGATACACTTTGCCGTATAACCCCAACCCGTAATGATAGAAAATCCACGTACAAATGATTGATTGCATGAGATAGTTGGTAAATGCCATTCTCCCGACTGCGGAAAAGTATTGCAGCGGCTTAGCCAGTCTTGTCTTATGATATAGATACACAATCGTAGTGACGTAGAAAAACATAAGAAAAGGCGCTCCAACCAGCAAACATACTTCTTTTTCGGTCACACTGTACAATATATGAGCGCTGATGCCAATGAGCAGCCCAGACAGCCATACTCTTTTTAACGCTTTGCGGTGCTTTTCCGGCTGATGCAGCAATCTTGATTTTGCCGCCGCGGCGCCCAGCAAAAACATACTGAAATATTGGATGGAGGCAAAAAAGAAATTCAGCGGATTATAGGTCAGCATGCCATTCATTGACATATAAACGAGACGGTCGTGGATTCGCTGTTCCGCAATGTCTTTCAGGGTGCCGTTTCCGTAAGCATGCAGCGCCTGCTTCGCCTGCTGACTGGCCGCCTGTGCCCATTCTTGACCGTTCGCTTGATGAAAGCTTGCCAAAATGAACGGAAGCGAAAACAGGAGATACAAAGAGGCTGCCCATATCAACAGTGTTTTCGGCTTTGCTTTTCTGAACAAAAGGAAAACCAAGCCAAGCAGGGCGTATTCCGTTAAGATATCCCCGTCCCATATCAAAAAAGCATGAATGGTTCCAAAGATGAAGAGTGCCAATAATCTTCTGATATAAAGCGGGACAAAACGTTTTCCTTTGCTTAACGCTCTCTCCATCATCACCACCATGCCAAACCCAAATAAAAATGAAAACAGTAAAATACATTTGGTTTGAATCAAAAATTTCAATATGTCTGCTGCAGCAAAGTCGGCACCAGACCACTTTTCCGTGAAAAAATTATCCTTTTCAAGCATAGACAAATACATATCCGGATAACTGAAGTGCGCCAAATTCACAAATAGAATGCCGAAAATGGCAATTCCTCTTAACACGTCAAGCACACCAATACGCTCATTTGTCAGAATCGGCTGTAATGAAGCCATATGGATCACGCTCCTTTTTTCTATACCTCAAGCGTATGAAAAAAAGAAGCGAAGAAACATCGATTTAGATGGCAACACAAAGGAAAAACCTTACAGTCCTGTCACCTTCACAATAAAAAACCAGGCTTCACAGGAAGCCCGGAGATATTATGGTTTCATGACCTTTAAATCTAATGTGTCGATATTCTGCAAGACACGGTCGAATCGCAAAGCTTGAGGTTCACTCGGGAAGATATGCCCTTCATACGGATCTCCTAACGTGCGGAAAAACGGCTCGAATAAGCCCGGAACCAATACCCCCACCATTTTTGTATAGTGAGAATCCAAGCGATAGGAGTGTACAGTGTTGGCAGGAACATGCAGAAAATCTCCTGGATTAAGCTGAATTTCTTCACCATCGGCCCACATCGTCATTTGCCCTTCAAGGCAATAGAATGTTTCTGTATGATGCTCATGGTAATGATCAACGATGCGATCGCCTTTAGGGCCTTCAGATGATACAACGATAAATTGCCCGTCTGTATTCTTTTGCGCAGCCACTATCCGGTGTAGCTGATCGCCCGTCAACAAACGGTCTCCTTCTCCAGACTCAAGCACATATGGAACAACGCCATCCGGAAGTTCTGTATTCTCCACAAGTTTTGGAGCACCGGCAGGGTTTTCATCCTCCGCAAACATAATGTCCGCCACCTCAATCGCTTTTGCAAAACGCTCTTTTGATACCTCTTCGCTTGCGTGCGGCGGATGTTCAGCATGATCATACGGCGTTCCAAGCACGGAATACATATGTGCGACATTCCCTTTCATTGTGTAAGACACCAGCCGTGTTCTGTGGCTATGCATCCGGTAGCTGTGCGGCGTTCCGGCCGGAATATTCGCATAATCACCAGCTACTAAAAGATAATGTTCACCATCAAGTGTCAGTTCAAGCTTACCGTCCAGAACAAGAAGCCCTTCATGCGTATTTTTGTGAATATGAAGCGGAAAGGCATCCCCTTTTCCCCCAGAAAGCAGTACGATCTCGAACAAATCTCCCGTGCTCTTTCCGTTTGCCATCACTGTCGCAACCTGTCTGCCGAACAAGTAGCGCTCTCCCTCTCCGCTGCGGAGCAAGTAAGGCACTTTTTCTTTGGGCAGTGAATGTTTACTTAACGTTTTCATGTTGTTTCCTCCAATTTAGACCAGTCTATATATTTTAGGTTTCTAACTAGACCGTTCTATATAATTGTAGGGGAAAGGATAACAAATTGCTACCCTTTTTTCCTCACCAATACTGGAATTTGTTCGGCAATGAGAAGAAGGGGCGTTTTGTCTTTATTCGTTAACGAAAGCATAATACCGCCTTCAATCATCGAATTGATCAGCATCCCAAGCTGATTTGCTTCTTCTTCTGCAAATCCGTTTTCCTTTAATTTTCTGGCGAAAACCGCTTCCCAGCTTTTAAACACCTTCATGCAAACCGTGCGCAGCGACTCGCTGATTAACGCCGTTTCACTCGCCAGCAAGCCGACTGGAATCCCTTGAATGCTTTCCGTATTGTCAAACTGGCTGGCGGTTTTTTTGATAAAATGCTGAATCGCTTCTGTTGGATCAGAGGATTCATCCATACTTTGCTGTATCACATGCTCAACGATCTTTCCTGTATATGAAACCGCTTCAATTGCTAATTCTTCTTTGCCATTCGGAAAAAAGTGATAAAGCGATCCCTTAGGAGCACCGCTTTCTTTCACAATCTGGTTTAAGCCCGTCGCGTGATATCCTTGCAGCTGGAACAGACGTGATGCTGTGTGAAGGATTTTTTCACGTGAATCTCCTCTGCTAGTCATTGAAACATTCCCTCCTAGGTATGGTAGAGCGACTTATATAATATAAAAAAGAACCTTGGGATTGTCAAAAAGGGGTAGTGGCCTCCCGGTTGGGGTAAATGTAGACAAACATGTCTAGGAGGGGATTCTCGATGCCAAATGATGATACGGTCACCAATACTGAACAGCTTGAAAAACAGCAAAACCCGAAAACGAAGCTCAAACTGAAAAAAGTAAAGGATCAAGTCATCGTCATTACCGGTGCTACAAGCGGAATCGGCCTCGTCACCGCGAGAATGGCAGCCGAAAAAGGAGCAAAAGTCGTCGCAGCAGCCCGAAATGAAGAGGCCCTTCAGGAGCTCGTTGACGAAGTAAAGAAAAAAGGGCACGAAGCCATCTATGTAAAAGCGGATGTGGGAAAAGAAGAAGACGTCAACCGCATCGCAGAAACCGCGATCAGCACATTCGACCATTTTGACACATGGGTTAACAACGCTGCTGTTTCGGTTTTCGGACACGCCATGGACGTTACCACCGAAGACATGAAGCGCGTGTTTGACACCAATTTCTGGGGTCCGGTCTATGGAACAAGGGCAGCCGTCAAACACTTTACAAGCAAAGGCGATCCGGGTGCTCTCATCAATGTAGGAAGCCTATTCGGCGACAGAGGAACCGTCATTCAATCCACCTACGCGTCTGCGAAATTCGCGCTTCACGGATGGACAGAAAGCATTCGAATGGAGCTTGAAAAAGAACAGGCACCCGTCTCGGTCACACTCATCCATCCAGGCAGAATCGACACACCCTACAACGAACACGCCAGAAGCTACCTGGACAAACAGCCGGCTCATTCCCGCTCTATGATCTATCCGCCGGAAGCTGCAGCCGAAGCCATCCTGTTTGCCGCTGAACATCCGAAACGCGACATGTACATCGGCTCGCAGGCAAAAGCCATCGCCATGCTGGGTGCTCTCTTTCCCCGGCTGACCGACAGACTGATGGAAAAAATCATGTACTACAGCCAGCATGCGGAAAGACCGTCCAAACCGCGTGAAGAAAGCGCGCTTTACCATGCGGGCTACGGCATGCATGACAGGGGGACAAATAAAGGGTGGCTTCGGTCAAGAAGCTATTATGCAAAGGCCACAAAGCGCCCGGCGGTAACTGCGGCAGTTATTGCCGGACTGGCGGCTTGGGGGATGATGAAGCGAAGGAAGTAAGCCGGCCTCGAAAAAATAAACAGGCATTTCGCCTGTTTATTTTAGTTCCCCTATGTCTCTTAAATATTGTTCACGCTCTTTTTTATCAGGGTATGCGGTTTTGATATATTCTTCTTTTTCTTTCTTGCTGTAATCGCTCCAGTCTGTAAAACGGTCTCCCACTTCTTTTGAATAGCCAATAGAATCTACTTCATTCGATTTATAATATAAAGAGGCATCAAATGAGAATTTCTCTGGCTCATTATTGATGTAACCAGTAACTTCAATCATTCCCATTGGACTTATTGTTACCTTCTCATTAAACTTAATATCCTTAATAAAATGATGAATATCCTCTTTTTTCAATTTTTCCTTTATTTTCGGTTTCATCTTTTCAGCGTACTCTTCAGCTTTTTCTTGTTCACTTTTTTCTTTACTAGTTATGTATTCATTATCCTTAGAAGTGTCTGACGTTTTTTTGATTTCTAAATGAAGCCAACCATTAAAATTAACAAAACGCTAACAAAAACTAGCAATTTAAATGGCGCTTGTTTTTTCATAGATTATTTCATTTCCCCTATGTCTTTTAAATATTGTTCACGATCTTTTTTATCAGGGTAAGCGGTTTTGATATATTTATCTTTTACCTCTTTGCTATATTCGCTCCAATCTCTGAAACGGTCTGAGACATCTTGGGAATAACTTATCCCATCAACTTTATTGGACTCGTATATCAAATCTGCGGAAAAATCGAATTTCTCTGGGTTGTCATTTATATAACCATTTACTACAATTCTTCCCATCGGGTTTATATTAACTTTATCTTCAAAAGTCACAGACTTTATAAAATGATGAATATCCTCTTTTCTTAACTCTTCTTCTATTTTTGGCTTCATTTCCTCAACGTATGCTTCTGCTTTTTCTTGTTCGCTTTTTTCTTTATTATTCATATTTTTTTTACCTCCTGTGACCTCCGGTTTTTCTGGTTTATTTAGTTGATGATTAATATAAAAAGCACATGTTAGTGAGATTAATAAAACTACCCCTACAATCAGTATTTTTTTGGTATTTATCATGGTATTTCATCCTTTTTTATTTTATTATACAAGATAGGTAAAGTTTGGGGGAATATCGAAATGGCTATAAGAAAAAACACTTTAAAAATTAGTGATGAAGATTATAATGAAATTTCCAGTTCAGCATATAACCTTAAAAAATACCACATTGGTCAAACAATAAAAATTAGCAACGGCCAAAAGCTGTATGTTGTTGATTATAAAAAAACTGAAAAGGGTCTTGATGCTTTAACTCTTGTTAATGAAAGAGATTATACAATTTCAAACAATGGAAAAGACAAAGAAAAAATCCAAAACGCCATCATCGCATACCGCGGATCAGAACCTATCAGCACTAACCAATTAAAAGAAACGATTAAGGAAACAAACCAGCGTGGAAAAAGAGAAGAGCTCATTAAAGAACTTGAGAAAAAAGGGATCAATATCCCAGCTGATGAAGATGGGTCTTCTTTTGACTCAGTAACAGGTTTCTCTGAATATGCAAATGAAATCATCCAAGATTGGCTTCACATGGATACTAGTTATCTAGTTGGCAAAAAGCCGTTTGATGATGGAACAGATAATCAGGCCATTCAGGCAGATCAATATGCAAAAACAATACATCAAAGTTTTAAAAATGCTGACATTCAAGTAACGGGTCACTCATTAGGCGGTTCTAATGCAGGCTATGTCGTAGTGATGAATGACTTTATAGAACGCGGTGTCACTTTCGAGAATCCTAACATATATAAAAACCTGCCTGAGGATGTAAAAGCCCGAGCGTTAAAGGGAGAGTTTCGCAGCCGTTTAACAGAATATATTAATTTAAATGATGGATTATCCTTGCTGAATCGGGATGCTGCTGAAGTAGGCAAAGTAAAAGTGATGTATGACGAAGCTTTGCCGAGTGGTGTACAGAATAATAGCCTCCCTGATGAAGTGAAAATGCTGGGCCTTGGACTTAAACATTATGGTAATCAATCTCTTGATATTACACTATTTGCTGAAGCCTTGATGGGAAGTCACGGCTTGGATCGATACAGCTTCCATTCAGATGGCTCTGTCCAAACTGTGGATGATGTTTTAAAGAACAACCCTGACTTTGCATTAGCGATGCTTAAGCAAATGAAATCAACGAATGTAAAGGCCAATACAGGTGTTTCGATTCTGATCAAATCACATGTATTAATGAATACAAGTACTCAGTTGAAGCATATTGCCGAAACGGAATGGTCAAAAATGATACGCCAGATTGAAAGAATCGATGACAAAGTAAAGGATACAATTGAGGATGTCAGGAATATGCATGCACGAATGGTTGGTTTTGGCGCCTATGATGAATTATCAGTTTCCGATGTCGATGATCTGATCAATAAGATCAAAATGAACAAACCGCACCACCTTTTTTACTCAAAAGAAAAATATGATCAGGCAGTAGATGCAGCGCTCAATCTGCAACACTTTCTACAGATGATTGCAGATGATCTCGGACATATGGGACATGCGTATCATGATGCAGATCTGGCAGCGGCCAGTCGAATGGGGATTTCATAAGGAGAGAAAGAAACATGGATTTTATGAATAAGAAACCAACAGACGCTGACCGTTTTATGCAAAGAATGACGAGTCAGCATTCAAGCACTTCGATTTTTTCAAATGCTGGTGTAAATACCTCTGAAATGACACCTGAACAATTGGCTGCGTTCAAAGAGAGGAAGAGACAAGAACAAAAATTGGCGTTAATGAATTCAATCAAAAAACAATTAAGCTATGCATTCCAGGAAGACCGTAAGAATTTGTCTTCGATCCTTGAAAACATTACAGATGCCGAGCAGGCTATAAAGACAAAACGAGAAATCCTCAACCATCATATGTCTGGAAAAGCAATAGATAGTGTCACTGATAAAATGAAAGATCACCTTTCATTTGATAAAGTTCATTCTGATGTTTCGAGTGTAATCAATTCCATTGGCTTATAAAGTAGAGAGTCAATATAGCTTAAAATAAGGAAGATATTATCTCCGACAAAGTGGCGCAGCGAGAACGAATCACGAATGAAACTGTGCGTCTGGAAAACGATCATTAGCACAGAAAAAAGCAGACTGTTCCCAGTCTGCTTTTCTCCATTACGATCTAAAGAAATCAACCAGCGGCTGAAAATCCTTAGACAAATCAACATCATTCGGCTCTGCTTGAAGCAGGCGGTCAATCATTTGCTCTAATTCCTCAATATCATTTTTATCTGTGTATTCAATGAAGTTTAAGCTTTCAAGCCAATCCCGGTATGAATGTTTCGCTTTGCCGTAGCTATTTCCAAAGACGAGGCATGGTGTTTTGGTGATAATCGAGAAAATCATTGCGTGAAGGCGGTCGGTAATGACCAATTTACTTGAACCGATGCGGTCAAGCATCTCCATAAAATGCTTTTCCCGATCCTCGTAATCAATCATATCGACCGTATCAAGCACCGTGTCTGTACGCTCCGCGTAGGTTGTTTTTTCTGCCCATTTCATCATGTGTGAAATAAAATCTTCATCGGTTACCTTCTCCTTGTCCGCTCTTAAAATAAAAAGAACGCCGTCCCGTTCAAGCTCTTTCGGTACGATATCCAAAGACAGCACCATATCCGGTGTAAAGATCACATTTGAATTGAAGGTTTCTTTCACAACATCGAGCGTCTGCGTCTCCCGCGCGGCAATCGTTAAATGTGGATTTTGATGGTACGCATCCTGTGTTTTTTTCTTTTCTTTGTTTCCGTCCTCTGTATCTTCAAAATAGACGGATTGAGGAAGAGAAATGGATTTATAGTTTTTAAACGCTGCAAAGACCTTCCTTCTGTCCTCCTCAATATCGAGATAAAGATTGCCTAAATTTCCTCCGCCGGTAAAGCAGACAATATCGTCTTCACGGATGATTTCCTTCACCAATTCGATGCCTTCATCCGTCGCATAGTCCATAATTTCAATATATTCATAGTACGGAAAACGATTTTTAATAAATTTCTCTTCCGCATACGCAATCGCTTGGTCTCCGATGTTTGTGTAACTCGGAGAACCAAACAAAAATACTTTTCGTTTATCATTTAATAAGGCTTCGGGTTTCACATTCGGCGCGATGCCTTTACCTAGTTTTTTGCCTTTGATTTCTTGTACAGTCATGTCTGCGTCCTCCTTCTAGGTTGTGCTTGTTACCTGTCTGTACCCAGAAAGGAGGGTGAATATGCACGGGCATGTGCTTGCCCCGGCATTATATCAGATACATCGTTTTCGCCAGTTTTAAGGATGCCGCAATGTTTCTTGCCGTTCTTTCCATATTCTCGGCTGCATGCCCAAGTGCGTCTGCAAGGGGCACGGCTCCCGGCACGATGCTAAAAAGGGCATCCATCCCGTGTGCATAGACCGCATCACTGTCTCGCGAAACGGATCCCGCAAGTCCAATGACAGGCACATCGTATGCCTTAGCCGCTTTGGCCACGCCAATCGGCGTCTTCCCGTAAACTGTCTGGCTGTCAATCCGCCCTTCGCCGGTAATCACAAGATCTGCATCCTGAACCTCGCTTTCAAACTGGACCGCATCGAGGACGATGTCAATGCCTCTCTTCAAATCAGCACGGAGAAAAGCAAGAAGACTCCATCCGAGACCGCCTGCTGCACCGGCGCCCTCTGTTTCCCTGAAGCTTGTTTCAAGCGTTTTCTCTGCCACATCCGCAAAGCGGTACAGATTCTGGTCAAGGATACGCACCATGTCAGGCGTGGCGCCTTTTTGAGGACCGAAAACAGCGGAAGCCCCTTTTGGCCCTGTTAACGGGTTATCCACGTCGCAGGCGACTTCGATTTTTACATTTCGTAATCTGGGATCAAGTCCTGCCAAATCTATTGAAGAAAGCTGAGAAAGCGCACCGCCTCCGGGTCCAATTTCATGGCCTGATTCATCAAGAAGCCTCCCGCCCAGCGCCTGAACCATCCCGGCTCCGCCATCGTTTGTGGCGCTTCCGCCGATTCCGATGATCAAATGCTCCGCACCCGCATCAAGAGCGGCTCCGATTAATTCTCCCGTTCCTCTAGTAGATGTGGCAAACGGATTTCTCTTCTCTGCGGGCACAAGGTGCAATCCCGATGCGGCAGCCATCTCAATCACAGCCGTTTTTCCGTCTCCCATTAGGCCAAAAAACGCTTTTACCGGTTCCCCGAGCGGACCCGTAACCATCTGCTCTTTTATGATTCCGCCTGTGGCATCGATTAATGACTGTACCGTTCCCTCACCGCCGTCCGCCATCGGCAGCTTCCGATATTCAGCATTCGGGAAAACTGTTTTGAAGCCTCTTTCTATGGCATGAGCCGCCTCCAACGCTGATAAGCTTTCCTTAAAAGAATCTGGTGCAATAATGATTTTCATCCAATCGCCTCTTTCAAAAAGTGATGATTTATAGTGTCTTTTCTTCAATTTACCATAATTACTTTTGGCGATATATACCAATTTACAAGGAAAAATTTTATTAAAAATTAGAAATGAAAGTGTTTGCATTAATAAAACATTCACGTTATCATACTTGTATACAAGTATACTCCTTAGTGAAGAAGGTGAGCGTATGCTAGATTCCAAGGACCTGTTATATCCCGCAAAATGGCTTTCAAAAGCGTCAACCGGCGTTCGCGTTGCTTGCGAGCTGAGAATGCGAATTATTTCAGGCATGATTGAAAGCGGTACCATTCTATCAGAAAATACAATCGCGGCTGAGTTTTCCGTAAGCCGTTCGCCGGTTCGCGAAGCGTTAAAAATACTGGCTTCCGAAAAAATCATCCGTTTAGAACGAATGGGAGCGGTTGTGATTGGGTTAACTGAAAAGGAAATCGCAGAAATATATGACGTGCGTTTATTATTAGAAACGTTTGTCTTTGAACGGCTTGTCAAAATCGACGTTGAGCCTTTAGTCAAAGATCTCAGCAAGATTCTAGAAATCATGAAAGTCTCCATCAAATACGAGGACGCGGACGAGTTTTCATTTCAGGATGTGTTATTCCATGAAACGATTATCCGCGCCATTGATCACTCATACATTCAGATGATCTGGAACAATCTAAAACCCGTAATGGAAAGCTTTATTCTTTTATCAATGCGGGTACGGTTAAAGGAAAAGTACGAAGATTTCTCAAGGATTCTGGACAACCATGAGCTATATATTCAAGCGATCAAAACAAAGGACAGGGCGCTGATGGTTCAGTCTCTGCACCAGAATTTTGACGATGTGCAAGAAAAAGTAGAGGACCTCTGGCTCTCACAACAAATGCTGGCAAAAGGAGCTGAACACCAAAATGACTAGTTATATGTTAGGAATCGATATCGGTACGACCAGCACAAAAGCTGTATTATTCACTGAGAACGGAGAAGTGGTACAGAAAGAAAGCATCGGCTACCCGCTCCATACACCGGACATCTCAACAGCTGAACAAAATCCGGAAGAGATTTTTCAGGCTGTCATCCATACAACAGCAAAAATCACGAAACAGCACCCGGATAAACAAATCTCATTTATTTCCTTCAGCAGCGCCATGCACAGCGTCATTGCCATGGACGAAAATGATCAGCCGCTGACGCCATGCATCACGTGGGCAGATAACCGAAGCGAAGGCTGGGCGCATAAGATTAAAGATGAGCTCAATGGGCATGAGGTTTACAAACGAACAGGAACACCCATTCATCCGATGTCACCGTTAAGCAAAATTACATGGATCACAAACGAACGAAAAGAAATTGCTTCTAAAGCCAAAAAATATATCGGCATCAAAGAGTACATTTTCAAACAGCTATTTAATGAGTATGTAATCGATTACTCATTGGCATCAGCGACAGGGATGATGAACCTGAAAAGCTTGGATTGGGACGAGGAAGCACTGACGATCGCAGGCATTACGCCGGATCACTTATCCAAACTCGTGCCGACAACCGAGATCTTTCAGCACTGCAGCCCGAAATTAGCAATACAGATGGGAATCAATCCGGACACACCTTTTGTCATCGGCGCAAGCGACGGCGTACTGTCCAATCTCGGTGTGAATGCCATTAAAAAAGGAGAAATCGCCGTTACGATCGGTACGAGCGGCGCTATCCGAACCATTATCGACCAGCCGCAAACCGACGAAAAGGGGAGAATTTTCTGCTACGCGTTAACGGACAAGCATTGGGTCATCGGCGGTCCGGTGAACAATGGGGGCATCGTTCTTCGCTGGATCAGAGATGAATTTGCTTCATCAGAAATCGAAACAGCGACAAGACTGGGAATTGACCCGTATGACGTGCTGACAAAGATTGCTGAACGCGTCAGACCGGGTTCTGACGGCCTGCTGTTCCATCCGTATCTCGCCGGGGAACGCGCTCCGTTATGGAACTCGGATGTACGGGGCTCATTTTTCGGCCTGACCATGTCACATAAAAAAGAACATATGATACGTGCAGCATTAGAAGGGGTCATTTACAATCTGTACACTGTGTTCCTGGCGCTAACAGAATGCATGGACGGACCGGTCACCCGAATTCAAGCGACTGGCGGCTTTGCAAGATCAGAGGTTTGGCGGCAAATGATGTCGGATATCTTTGAATCAGAGGTTGTCGTTCCGGAAAGCTATGAAAGTTCATGTCTCGGCGCCTGCATTTTAGGCCTGTATGCGACAGGGACAATCGATTCGTTCGATGCCGTGTCCGACATGGTCGGCAGCACGTACAGACATACGCCAATTGAAGATTCGGCCAAAGAATATAGAACATTAATGCCGATTTTCATTAATCTATCAAGATCATTAGAAAATCAATATACCCAAATTGCAAATTATCAAAGAAGCCTAATTACACACAAATAGCACATGACATGAAGGGGAGGGCATTACCATGCCGTTAATCATTGTTGCACTTGGGATCCTAGCTTTACTGATTTTGATTATGGGCTTAAAATTAAACACATTTATCTCATTACTGATCGTATCATTCGGCGTGGCACTGGCACTTGGGATGCCGTTTGATAAAGTTGTCAGTTCCATTGAAGAAGGTATAGGGGGGACACTTGGCCACATCGCACTCATCTTCGGACTCGGTGCGATGCTGGGCAAGCTGATTGCTGATTCAGGCGGCGCACAGCGTATAGCAATGACGCTCGTCAACAAATTCGGCGAGAAAAATATACAGTGGGCTGTTGTGATTGCTTCATTTATTATCGGAATCGCGTTGTTCTTTGAGGTAGGATTGGTTCTCTTAATCCCGATTGTATTTGCGATTTCAAGAGAATTGAAGATTTCTATTTTATATCTCGGTATTCCGATGGTCGCAGCATTATCCGTCACACACGGTTTCCTGCCGCCGCACCCGGGACCAACAGCGATTGCCGGGGAATACGGCGCAAACATCGGTGAAGTGTTGCTGTACGGCTTCATTGTTGCTGTTCCGACAGTGCTGATTGCAGGGCCAATATTTACAAAGTTGGCGAAAAAAATCGTTCCTGCATCATTTGCGAAAAACGGAAATATATCGTCACTCGGTACACAAAAAACATTCAAGCTTGAAGAAACACCAGGCTTTGGAATCAGTGTATTTACAGCAATGCTTCCGATTATCATCATGTCGATCGCTACCATCATTGATTTGCTTCAGGAAACAATAGGATTTGCGGATAACAGTTTCCTGGCTTTCATCCGTTTAATCGGAAATGCATCGACTGCCATGATCATCTCACTGCTCGTTGCTGTTTACACAATGGGAATCGCACGCAACATTCCAATCAAAACCGTCATGGACTCTTGTTCTACAGCCATCTCGCAAATTGGCATGATGCTGTTGATCATCGGGGGAGGCGGCGCCTTTAAACAAGTGTTAATCAACGGCGGTGTCGGCGACTACGTAGCAGATTTATTCAAAGAAACGGCATTATCACCGATTCTGCTGGCATGGCTCATTGCAGCGATCCTGCGCATCTCCTTAGGATCAGCAACCGTTGCCGCATTAAGCACGACGGGGCTCGTCATTCCATTGCTGGGACAGTCCGATGCCAACCTTGCATTAGTGGTGCTCGCAACTGGCGCGGGAAGCGTCATCGCTTCACACGTCAACGATGCCGGCTTCTGGATGTTCAAGGAATATTTTGGATTAAGCATGAAAGAAACATTTTCCACATGGACCTTACTGGAAACAATTATCTCCGTTGCTGGACTAGGATTTATTTTATTGTTAAGTTTAGTTGTATGAAATTATTGAAGGAGATGTAACACATGTTCAATACAATTGGTGTCATAGGCTTAGGCGTAATGGGAAGCAATATCGCCTTAAACATGGCAAATAAAGGCGAAAAAGTCGCCGTCTATAATTACACCAGGGATTTAACGGACCAGCTTGTGAAAAAGCTGGATGGACAATCGTTAAGCCCGTACTACGAGCTTCAAGATTTTGTTCAATCACTAGAAACACCAAGAAAAATCTTTCTGATGGTCACAGCGGGAAAACCAGTCGATTCCGTCATCCATTCGTTAATGCCTTTGCTTGAAGAAGGAGACGTCATTATGGACGGAGGCAACTCCCACTACGAAGACACAGAAAGAAGATATGACGAGCTGAAGGAAAAAGGAATCGGCTACTTAGGAATCGGCATTTCCGGCGGGGAAGTCGGCGCATTACAAGGGCCTTCCATCATGCCGGGCGGAGATCGAGACGTCTATGAAAAAGCCGCTCCGATCCTGACCAAAATCGCAGCGCAAGTCGGAGAAGACCCTTGCTGTGTCTACATCGGGCCAAAAGGGGCAGGGCACTTTACAAAAATGGTGCACAACGGGATTGAGTATGCAGATATGCAGCTGATTGCAGAAGCCTATACATTTCTTAGAGAAACGCTTCGTCTGCCGCTCGAAGAAATCGCCAGCATCTTTGAAACATGGAATCAAGGTGAGCTGAAAAGCTATTTAATAGAGATTACAGCGGAGATTTTACGGAAAAAGGACGAACATACAGGTCAGCCGCTGATCGATGTCATTCTTGATAAAACCGGCCAGAAAGGCACAGGAAAATGGACAAGCATGCAAGCCATTGATAACGGCATTCCATCCGCTATTATCACCGAGTCCTTGTTCGCCCGCTACCTGTCGTCCTTAAAAGAAGAACGTATGGCGGCTGAACCATTGTTAGCCGGTCCGAAAACAGAGGAAAAACATTACGATAAGGACCTCTGGATTGAATACGTCAGACAAGCCTTATACATGGGAAAAGTTTGCGCCTACGCACAAGGCTTTGCTCAATATAAAATGTCATCTGAGCTTTACGGATGGAACCTGCCGCTGAAAGACATCGCTTTGATTTTCCGCGGCGGCTGCATCATCCGCGCGGATTTCCTAAATGTCATCAGCGAGGCATTCCAAGAGCAGCCAGAGCTCTCAAACCTGCTGATTGCACCTTATTTTTCAGAAAAAATGAAAGCCTATCAGACAGGAATGCGAAAAGTCGTTTGCGAGGGAATCAGCGCCGGCAGCGCGTTCCCATGCTTAAGCACCGCGCTCTCTTACTACGACGGCTACCGTACAGGGCGTTCCAACGCCAGCCTATTACAGGCGCAGCGCGATTATTTCGGCGCCCACACGTACGAGCGGACAGATATGGATGGCGTTTTCCATACCAATTGGTCTGATGCAAACTAATAGATAAAGCTGACAGCTGGAGCTTTTATACCAGCTGTCAGCTTTTTTTATAGGATAAACTCACATATCACAACTAATTGAGAATCAAACATATAAAATTTAATATGGGTCAAAGTGCAATTTATGCTGATCACACCAGCACTTTCCTTCAAGATGAGAGGAAAAAGAGAAAATAATTAAGGGGTTTTGTCTTGACAAAAAATATATATTAATTAATAATTCATATATAATTAGAATTATTATTGAAAGCACTATTGCTTTCTAAACCATTTTTAGGAGGAATAACATTATGTCTTTAATCGGTAAAGAAGTACAACCATTCGAAGCAAAAGCATTCAAAAACGGTGAATTCATCGATGTAACAAACGAATCTCTAAAAGGTCAATGGAGCGTATTCTGCTTCTACCCAGCAGATTTCTCTTTCGTATGCCCAACTGAGCTTGAAGATCTTCAAAACCAATACGCTGCACTTAAAGAATTAGGTGTTGAAGTGTACTCTATCTCTACAGATACTCACTTCGTACACAAAGGCTGGCATGACAGCTCTGAAAAAATCGGCAAAATCACTTACGCAATGATCGGTGACCCATCTCAAACGATCTCTCGCAACTTCGATGTGCTTGACGAAGAAACTGGTCTTGCTGACCGCGGAACATTCATCATCGATCCAGATGGCGTGATCCAAACTGTTGAAATCAATGCAGGCGGTATCGGCCGTGACGCAAGCAACCTGATCAGCAAAGTAAAAGCAGCACAATACGTTCGTCAAAATCCAGGTGAAGTTTGCCCGGCTAAATGGGAAGAAGGCGGCGAAACGCTTACACCTAGCCTTGATCTAGTAGGTAAAATCTAAGGAGTGCATTCAATTGGTACTTGATCCAAATATCAAAGCACAATTAAATCAATACATGCAGCTAATTGAGAACGACATTGTTCTCAAAGTGAGTGCAGGTGATGATGACACTTCTAAGGACATGCTGGCTCTCGTTGATGAGCTGGCCTCCATGTCATCTAAAATCACTGTTGAAAAAGCTGAATTGAACAGAACGCCAAGCTTCAGTGTGAACCGCGTCGGAGAAGACACTGGCGTCACTTTCGCCGGTATTCCTCTTGGACACGAATTCACTTCATTAGTGTTGGCATTGCTGCAAGTGAGCGGCAGACCGCCTAAGGTAGATCAAAAAGTCATTGATCAGGTGAAAAAGATCAGCGGTGAATACCACTTTGAATCTTATATCAGCCTGACATGCCACAACTGTCCTGATGTTGTACAAGCTTTAAACATGATGAGCGTGCTGAACCCGAACATCACTCACACCATGATTGACGGTGCGGCATACAAATCAGAAGTTGAAAGCAAAAACATTATGGCAGTGCCAACGGTTTATCTAAACGGCGAATCCTTCGGAAGCGGCCGTATGACCCTCGAAGAGATTCTTGCGAAAATGGGCAGCGGCGCAGATGCATCTGAGTTCGCTGACAAAGATCCTTACGACGTTCTTGTTGTCGGCGGCGGACCTGCCGGCGCAAGTGCAGCCATTTATACGGCGCGTAAAGGAATCCGCACAGGTATTGTCGCTGAACGCTTCGGCGGACAGGTTCTCGACACACTGAGCATCGAAAACTTCATCAGCGTAAAAGCAACTGAAGGACCGAAGCTTGCTGCAAGTCTTGAAGAGCACGTGAAGGAATATGATATTGATGTCATGAACCTTCAGCGCGCAAAACGACTTGAGAAAAAAGATCTGTTCGAACTTGAACTCGAAAACGGTGCTGTCCTGAAAAGTAAAACAGTCATCCTTTCAACAGGTGCCCGCTGGCGCAATGTCAACGTACCTGGTGAACAAGAGTTCAAAAACAAAGGTGTCGCATACTGCCCGCACTGTGATGGCCCATTGTTTGAAGGCAAAGACGTAGCCGTTATCGGCGGCGGAAACTCTGGTATCGAAGCAGCGATTGATCTTGCAGGTATTGTCAATCACGTCACTGTGCTAGAGTTCGCGCCGGAACTGAAGGCAGACGAAGTCTTGCAAAAACGTCTCTACAGCCTGCCAAACGTCACTGTACTCAAAAATGCACAAACAAAAGAAATCACAGGCGATCAGAGCGTAAACGGCATCACATACGTAGACCGTGAAACAGGCGAAGAAAAACACGTTGAACTCCAAGGTGTATTCGTCCAAATCGGTCTCGTGCCAAACACTGAATGGTTAGACGAAACCGTTGAACGCAACCGCATCGGCGAAATCGTAGTCGACAAACATGGCGCTACAAGCGTCCCAGGCTTGTTCGCTGCCGGCGACTGCACAGACGGCCCTTACAACCAAATCATTATTTCAATGGGGTCAGGAGCAACTGCCGCTTTAGGCGCGTTTGATTACCTTATCCGTAACTAATATGAAAAGCCGCTATGCTGCTCGAGCTGCAGTATAGCGGCTTTTTTTGCACATCAAAAACCCGAACCAGGCACTTCGGTTAAGTGCTCGATTCGGGCCATCTGCTTTATAATTCCTCACCATTCGTTTGAATGACGTTTTTGTACCACTCAAATGAATCCTTCTTATACCGCTTCATGGATCCGTTTCCTTCGTTGTCACGATCAACATAGATCATGCCGTAACGTTTTTTCATTTCGCCTGTTGTAAAGGAAACGATATCAATAATGCCCCACGGCGTGTAGCCGATTAAATCTACACCGTCATAAATAACCGCTTTTTCCAGTGCTTCAATATGTGATTTCAAATATTGAATACGTTCCGGATCATGGATGGTACCGTCCTCTTCAAGCGTATCAACCGCCCCAAAGCCGTTTTCAACGATGAATAATGGAATTTGGTATCGATCATAGAGACGATTTAATGTGTATCTTAAACCAGTCGGATCAATCGCCCAGCCCCAGTCACTGGATGTGATGTACGGATTTTCAACACTATTCGGCAATCCGCCGTTTACGACATCTCCCGTATTGTCATTTTCGACATCGCTTTTCACAGTTGTCGACATATAATAACTGAAGCCCAAATAATCGACTGTCCCATTTCTCAAAATCTCGTCATCGCCATCTTCGAACGTGATATTGTATCCTTCTCTTTCAAACTCTTTTAACGCATACTTTGGATAATAACCGCGAACCTGCACATCCGGGAAGAAATAGCGCTGTCTCATTTCTTCTTCAGCAAGCATCACATCTTCCGGATTAGAGGAGTAAGGATAAATCGGCACATGTGACACCATGGCCCCAATTTGGAACTCAGGGTTGATTTCCTTTCCTTTTGCCACTGCCAATGCGCTTGCAAGTAACTCATGGTGCGCCGTTTGGTACATGACTTCCTTGGCATTTTCATTTTCTCCGACCACAACTCCTGAGTTCGTCCATAGGAACAGAGGGTTGTTCACATCCATCTGGTTGTTGATCTCGTTAAACGTCATCCAATACTTCACTTTATCTTGATATCGGTTGAAGCAAACCTCAGCAAATTTGACGAAAAAGTCTGCGACTTTTCGATTTCTGAAGCCGCCGTATTCTCTTGCAAGATGCAGCGGCAGTTCAAAATGAGACAGGGTAATCACCGGCTCGATTCCATGCTTCAGCAATTCATCAAATACATTATCGTAGAACTGCAAGCCTTCTTCGTTCGGTTCAGCCTCATCGCCTTTCGGGAAAATCCGGCTCCAGCCGATGGACGTCCGCAAGCATTTTAATCCCATTTCCGCAAACAAAGCGATATCTTCCTTGTATCTGTGATAAAAATCAATGGCTTCATGGTTTGGATAAAATTCGTTCTCTTCAATGGACTCCGTGATTTTTCTCGGTACGCCGTGCGCACCCGCTGTCATCACATCGACGACACTTGGCCCTTTACCGCCCTGATTCCATCCTCCTTCAAATTGGTGGGCAGCTAAAGCGCCGCCCCATAAGAAATCCTTCGGCATTTTTTCCATATTATATTCCTCCCTAGCTTACGACTGTAAATAATTTTTGATCTAACGCACTTACTTCAAGATCCTCGATGAGAATTTCCTGATACGCATGTGAATTCGTGATGATGACTGGGGTAATCGTTGTTAACCCTTTCTGTTCAATGAGTGCTTTATCAAATTCGGCAAGCACCTCGCCTTTTTTGACTGTATCTCCCTCTTTCATCTTTAAGGCAAAAGGAGTTCCGTCTAACGTCACTGTATCCAGCCCGATGTGCACAAGCAATTCGACGCCAGAGGTTGAACGCAGACCGATCGCGTGCTTTGTAGGCGCAACCATGACGACGGTTCCGTCAAACGGAGCATAGAGCTTATTATCGGATGGCTCGATCGCCAAGCCTTGTCCCATGGCACCTGAGCTGAATACCTCATCAGGCACCTTAGAAAGCGGAATGATCTTGCCGCTAAACGGAGCATATACGGTTTCTTCATTTGCCTGTGCCGTTTGAAGACTTTCCTTTTCCGGCTGTGCAGCTGTATCTTCACCATAGCCAAAGACCTGAATCAGCACAACAGGAAGAATCACCGCAATCGCAGCACCGATTAAAATACCCCAGATGGACGTCGGGAATTGTTCATTGATGCCATTCACGATCGTCAGAGGTCCCGGAAGTCCGGCATATGCAAAGTAATACGGATTAAAGAAACTGGCCGTGATGGCACCAACCGCACCGGAAATACATCCAAAGATAAACGGCTTCTTAAATCTCAAGGTCACACCGTAGATCGCCGGCTCAGTAATGCCAAACAGTCCGGTTACCCCAGCTGACACACTGACTTTTCTCGTTTCCTTATTTCTCGCCTTTAAGATAACGCCAAGCACTGCGCCAACCTGTGCAACCACCGCAATCGTTTGATACGCCTGGAATGAATCCCGTCCGTATAGATCATAGTTCGCCAATACCATAGGCGTAATGCCCCAATGTACACCAAAGATCACGATGACCTGCCAGAATGCGCCGATGATGGCTCCAGCCAAAGCCGGCACGTTTTCCGCCAAGAAGTTGTAACCGTTTGCAATTCCATTTGCGCCCAATGTTGTCACAGGGCCAATGAGGACAATTGTTACTGGCACCATAATGACCATACATAGGAAAGGAACAAATAACGGTCTGATCACTTCGTTCATTCTCTTATTCAAGAATCGTTCTAGGTAAGACAAAATCCACACTAGAAATAATGGCGGCAGCACGGAAGACGTGTATGTCGTTTGCGATAAAGCAATCCCTAAGAAGGAAATGCTCTTTCCGTCTGCGATTTGAGTCGCCATCTCCGCCCATGTCGGGCTGACTAACGCGGCACAGCACGCCACAGCAATATACATGTTGGTTTTAAAATGCTTTGATGCCGTAATCGCGATAAAAATAGGCAAAAACGTAAACGGCGCCCATGATATGAAACTAAAAACCTGATAAGTTCCCGTTTTCTCAAAGCCATCAAACAATAAATTAATGAGAATTAATGCACCTTGCAAAATACCGGCCGCAGCCAAAATGTACACAAATGGCGCAAATACAGCTGACATGGTCGCGATAACACGGTTCAGGATCGTTCCTTTATTTTCGCTCTGGTCACCAGTCAGATCAATATTGACCAGCTTCGAAAACGCTTCGAAAACGTCCCCTACATGCTGTCCAATAACAATCTGAAATTGCCCGCTGTTCTCCACGACCGTAATCACGCCGGGCATGGATTTAACGATATCTTTCGCTTGCGGCTTAGACCGCTTTAGCACCAAGCGAAGCCTGGTTGCGCAGCGAGAAGCCCCTATCACATTCTCTTCCCCGCCTACCGCCTCCAAAATGTCTTTTGCTAGTCTCGTATAATCTCTCACTTTCCCCGACATTTTCACCCACCCCTTTGTTTTGGTTACGCTTTCATTATAATTGTACCGGTATAATTTATCAATACTCTAACAAAGTATTTATACCTTTATCATTTCTGTAAGCGGTTTATGCTATAATTTTGACAAGTGAAACTAAACGAATGAATGAGGAATGCGTATGTTAAAGTACCAGCAAATCGCAGCGGAGATCGAAAAGTATATAGAAGAACACGAGCTTAAACAGGGAGATAAGCTGCCAGTGCTAGAAACCCTCATGGCCCAGTTTGAGGTCAGCAAAAGCACAATCACAAAGTCTCTGGATCTACTAGAACAAAAAGGCGCGATCTTTCAGCTCAGAGGAAGCGGCATTTTCGTCCGAAAGCATAAACGAAAAGGCTACATCAGCCTCCTGTCGAATCAAGGATTTAAAAAAGACCTCGAAGATTTCAATGTCACCTCAAAAGTCATTGAGCTGGACGTGAGAAAGCCAACACCGGAAGCGGCAGAAAATCTCAACCTCGGACTTGATGAAGACGTCTACTATGTCAAAAGGGTCCGCTATATCAACGGCCAAACCCTATGCTTCGAAGAATCCTATTACAACAAATCCATCGTGACGTACTTGAACAAGGAAATTGTGTCTCACTCAATCTTTCATTACATCCGGGAAGGATTGGGACTGAAGATTGGCTTTTCTGATTTGTTTCTTCACGTGGGTCAGCTTAATGAGGAGGAAGCGAATTATTTGGGGCTGGAGGCTGGACTTCCGAAGCTTTATATAGAGAGTATTTTTCACCTGACAAATGGGCAGCCGTTTGATTTCTCGAAAATCTCTTATCATTATGAGCAGTCACAGTTTGTGGTGCAGGCGAATAGTTTTTTGTTATAAAAATGGTGCAAGAGGCATACCTCTTGCACCAAAAAAATACATAGATATTAAAAACTAAGTCATTTACTTATAGTAATTATAATTATTAAATGTCGCTATCATATCTTCTTGTGTTCCTCTGTTTCCGCGATTCGTATTAAAGTATAACGTGCCGTCATCGAAATCAACAGATTCTATCTCGAAAAGTGTATAGGCACCACTGGTAATCCGGAAAGATAAATTGTTACGGGTAAACAATTCTTTCGAAAAGTCAGCAGCTTGAGTTGTTTTTTGTTCTTTAATCAAACTATTTATATCCAAAGGATACGTTAATATAATGCTAACATTAGAGGCATTTCCATTTGCGTCTGGTTTTGAAAGCGGCACATATAAGGTTCCTTGATAGAAGGAAATCCCTTGCTGAATATACTTGGAAACATCGGTTGTAACATTATTAACTATAGCTTTCGTGTAATTGAGTTTAAAAGTAGCCTCATAGTCAAATCGTCCAGTTTTATCATTAAATGTACCAACAAAAAACCTTTTTCCTGATCTAACGATAAATTTATCTGTTCCGACTGAATATGTAATGCCACTTACAGATAAATTAGAACCTTTATAATTCAGAACGTAAGTTTTGGCAACTTTGTATGTTTTCTTTGTTGTATCTACACTGAGCTTTATTATTTTATTGACATACTTGGTTCCGTCTGACATTGGAGCAACATAAATGCTGACGTTTTTATCACCCGCAGATGCTTTTACAGCTAAATCATTGGCGTGCCCCAGATCATAACTGGTACTATTAGTATCGGAATTTTTAAGGAGTGTAACAGTTCTATTACTCGATGTACTGCTCATTTTAATAGAGAATAATTGAGTTTTTTGAGTTGCATTGTTAAGTTTTGCTGCATAAATAGCGTTATTGTTGCGATCCACACACATTCCCTGCATCGCAGTAAAATACCCTGATTTTGATAAAGGTGTATAAGTTGTATATGTATTAAAGTAACCGGATTGAGCATATACAGTTGTGGCAGCTAAACTGCTTATAGCTAAGACAACCGCCGTTATGAAGACTCTTGGTTTTCTAAACATCCACGCTATCCTCCTATATTTTATTTCCAAATTATATCATTAAAGAGATTTTAGCGTCAATATATTACCTATTTACGTTACTAATAAACTGTATTTCCTCACCTTATTAGATTAAAAGATATTATTTGGTTAAATAGAAAAAAAGGCCCACCGATTATCCATGATTTTTGAAGGGAAAATACGTATCTTGGTGGTTCAATGTAATGAAATTCAGAGAATTTTTTATATTTTATCATATAAGGGTTTAACAGGCGAAACGTCTCTGTTAGTATGGCAACCAAAGGAGGAGGATAATTATGCACATAATAAAGCTAACCGCAGTAAAACTGGCAGCCCTGGTATTCCTAGTAGGTGCCCTAGCCCTCCCGGTTTTGCCTAATGCTGCGGGTGCCGCAGAATCCCAAGCCACATACAAAGTTGAAAACCTCAACGATAGTGTGCTGAAGATGACGTTCGATCATGCAGATGTTCATATTGACGCTGATGGAAATGCTACACTAAAAGATCACGTAACGGGCGAAGAACAAATTCTCCCTAAAAGCTCAACTGACAAAAATGGTGATCCTGTTACGCTACAATACGATAAAATCGATCATGGCGTTTTGGTCAAATTAGTAAGCCAAGAACCTGGACAAACCAGCGGTACAGTCAGCACCCAATCGGTTGGAAAATGTATTCTAGGTACTGGCGGCGGTGCGATAACTGGCGGCGGTACTCTGGGCCTTGCTGGCGCTGCTGTAGGAACAGTCACGATACCCGGCATTGGAACTGTAGGTGCTGGTGCCGTTGGTGCAATTACTGGCGCTGTTGGCGGTGCAATGACAGGGGCTGCTGCATCTTGCTTTTAAAAGGGGATCACTCCCTCATTTTTACTAACGATAGAAGGTGATCGAAATGTACAAAATCATCATTCCTTCAATACTGGCCATATTTGCCCTATGGATTTTATTACAGCTCTCACTCAATATGAGCATCTTTAAGAATCCAATGAATTACTTTATCGTATTCATTATCTTCTTTCTCTTTATAAAGATGGTGAAAGAAAAACAACAATAGTTTCCTTTTGAACGACTATAAGAAACCAGATTTGTATTGAATCTGGTTTTTTTGTGTTTCATTTTATCCTCACTCATTTCGCCACCCTCTTTCCCTCATTTTCATTGTCTCTAAAAGGAGTTATGCGTTACTATCGTATAAGGGTCCAATGATGAAAAATAATGACATACTTTTAAATTAACCTGATATGCACATGCTCATAAATAGGGGTTTATTCTAAAAAGGGGATGGACGGTTTTGGAAAGCAAGTACTTAGATCTACTCGCACAAAAATACGATTGTGAAGAAAAAGTGGTAACGGAAATCATTAATTTGAAAGCGATACTCAACCTGCCAAAAGGCACCGAGCATTTTGTCAGTGATTTGCACGGGGAGTATCAGGCATTCCAGCACGTGCTGCGTAATGGTTCGGGACGAGTCAAAGAGAAGATACGCGACATTTTCAGCGGTGTCATTTACGATAGAGAAATTGACGAGTTAGCAGCATTGGTCTATTATCCGGAGGACAAATTGAAGTTAATCAAACATGATTTTGATGCGAAAGAAGCGTTAAACGAGTGGTATAAAGAAACGATTAACCGAATGATTAGGCTTGTTTCTTATTGCTCCTCGAAGTATACCCGCTCCAAACTGCGTAAAGCACTGCCTGCCCAGTTTGCTTATATTACGGAGGAGCTGTTATACAAAACAGAACAAGCTGGCAACAAGGAGCAATATTACTCCGAAATCATTGATCAGATCATTGAACTTGGCCAAGCTGATAAGCTGATCACCGGCCTTGCGTACAGCGTTCAGCGGCTGGTGGTCGACCATCTGCATGTGGTCGGCGATATTTATGACCGCGGACCGCAGCCGGACAGGATTATGGAGGAGCTGATCAACTACCATTCTGTCGATATTCAGTGGGGAAATCACGATGTCCTTTGGATCGGCGCCTATGCCGGTTCCAAAGTGTGCCTGGCCAATATTATCCGCATCTGTGCCCGCTATGACAACCTGGACATTATTGAAGACGTGTACGGCATCAATTTAAGACCGCTGATGAATCTGGCCGAAAAATATTACGATGATAATCCAGCGTTCCGTCCAAAAGCAGACGAAAACAGACCGGAAGAAGAGATTAAGCAAATCACAAAAATCCATCAAGCCATTGCCATGATCCAATTCAAGCTTGAGAGCCCGATTATCAAGAGACGGCCGAACTTTAATATGGAGGAACGGCTGTTACTGGAAAAAATTGATTATGACAAAAATGAAATCACGCTGAACGGAAAAACATATCAGCTGGAAAACACCTGCTTTGCGACAATTAACCCCAAACAGCCAGATCAGCTATTAGAAGAAGAAGCAGAAGTCATAGACAAGCTGCTATTCTCTGTCCAGCATTCCGAAAAGCTGGGCCGCCATATGAATTTTATGATGAAAAAAGGCAGCCTTTATTTAAAATATAACGGCAACCTGTTGATTCACGGCTGTATTCCTGTCGATGAAAACGGCAATATGGAAACGATGATGATTGAGGATAAACCGTATGCGGGCCGTGAGCTGCTCGATGTATTTGAGCGGTTCTTACGGGAAGCGGTTGCCCACCCAGAAGAAACCGATGACCTGGCGACAGATATGGCTTGGTATTTATGGACAGGCGAGTACTCTTCCCTCTTCGGAAAACGCGCCATGACGACATTTGAGCGGTATTTCATCAAAGAAAAGGAAACGCATAAAGAAAAGAAAAACCCGTATTACTATTTACGTGAGGACGAGGCAACCTGCCGAAACATCCTGGCAGAATTCGGCCTCAATCCAGATCATGGCCATATCATCAACGGCCATACACCAGTAAAAGAAATCGAAGGAGAAGACCCAATCAAAGCAAACGGAAAAATGATCGTCATCGACGGCGGCTTCTCCAAAGCCTACCAATCCACAACAGGCATCGCCGGCTACACGCTGCTATACAACTCCTACGGCATGCAGCTCGTCGCCCATAAACACTTCAACTCCAAGGCAGAAGTCCTAAGCACCGGCACCGACGTCTTAACGGTCAAACGATTAGTGGATAAAGAGCTTGAGCGGAAGAAAGTGAAGGAAACGAATGTGGGTGAGGAATTGCTGCAGGAAGTTGCGATTTTAGAGAGTTTGCGGGAGTATCGGTATATGAAGTGAGGGGTGTGGGTTCAGGGATTATATTCTTTGGGCCCTTTTTTACAATCGAATATAAATCAACAAAAAGCCTCTCAAAATAAGGTTTTGAGAGGCTCACTATCAAACATGAAAAGTACTTCTATTAGTGTTAGGTCTTATGACTTGGTCTACATTCTCAGCAATCGATTTATAATTTTGTTTTTTTGATAAACGATCATAATCCCCAACAATATAAAACTCTTTTTTTGCCCTTGTAACTGCAACATTAATTAAATTAGGCTTTGAGCACGACCAATTTGCCGCTCCATCACTATTTTGATCTGTCCCCACTACAAAGTAAACAGTGTCGGTTTCTTTTCCTTGAAAGGTATGGGTAGTTCCTATTGAGCTTCGAGTCCAATCATTTACTATTTTCTTTGGTACATTTAATTCTGCCAATCGCTTTTTAATTGTTTTTTTGAGACCATCTTTCACTGCTGTAAAGGGAGTAATAACATATAAATCAGGAGCATTTAATGTATTTTCCCATTTTTGATAAATCTCTTCAGCAACTAAATCTGCCTGCTCTTTTACAAACTGCTTATTAACCGCTACTCCCTTACAGTCAAACCATTCGCTTTTCCCTTGTTTTTTTATCGCTAAAACCATTTTATTATCATAAGCAATTTGATTAGCGATTGTAAACATTGGATTTAAGCATCTCCTATGAACCCATAAAGGTGTCCCTATCCACTGTCCTTTATTGTTATACATTCCAAATGGATTCGCCACATCCGCCAGTGATTGTACAGAACTCCCTATTTCAATAAACCGATCTTCAATACCATAAAATTTTTTTATATCTCCTAATATTGTTCGATCAATGGTGACAACTGGTTCAATCTGGATTGGATCACCAACAACGACAACTTTTTGAGACCTCCATAATGCACCTGCCGCTTGTTGCGGAGTAGCTTGTCCCGCTTCATCTATAAATAAGTAACGAATAAAATCACGTCCAACTCCTTTATACATTGTTCGAACACTGGCAAAGGTTGTACTTATTACGGGTGTGATTAAATGGATTACACCCCACATATGTTGTAACCACATTCTGTGCTCAGTCTGATTTAAATCTAACTTACTTCGATAATTTAACAAACGCAAACTTGATTTTATTGCTTTATAATTAAATATTAAAAACAATTTGTGGACTTTCATTCCCTTTAAAAAAAGAAGCCCTCTTTCAAAATTCAATTCATCAGTTAGCCAAGGTGTATGTAATTGCCTATATTCGTATGCACTTTGAGAATTGGTCCAATAATTATCATCGGGTATTACTAACCCCTGATTTTTGCATTTATTGTTGATAGAATCCCTATATTTCTTTAACTCCATCCTTATTTGATTCGATCTCATCTGCAAAAGATCCCATTCCTTTTCTTCATTTTTTATTTTCATAGTTATTTTTTGCAGTTGATCTTCCATCTGTAATAATTTGTTTCTTTTTGTATGAAATAATCTTTGAAAAAAAGTTGGTTTAGAAAGCGTCTGAAACTCTCTCTCTAACAACCGTTTCTGTTGTTTATAATGAGCTGTCTTTAATACTAACTTTTCTTGTTCTGCCTCTAGTAACAATAACTGATTATTTATATCCCTATATTTTTTAAAAATTTCGCATAACGATTGTAGTTCTGCTTTCTTTTGTTTAACTGATTTCAATGTTTGTTGGAAATCTGTTACTGCATTCTTCCAATCTGTTAAGCTTATTTTTTTATTTTCTCGTTCTAATTGCTCAATGAATGATAGTTCAGATTCGTTATTATTTCTATAATAAAGTTTTTTGTAATAGTGAGATATATTTTCCGACTTTCCTAAAGATGCTGAGAATAGTCCCCAAGCATCTGTCTCTTCACCGAGAAGAGCCTTTGCCGCAAAAGGAAACATCGATAATTCCTCTGCTTCTAATGCATATGCTTTTTCATAAGAAGAAAATACATTTTCATCTGTAACTTTACGTATAATTTCCTTCTTTTTAGGAAGGTCTTTTGAGATATTTTCAACTGCTCCATTATTGCTTGAAGCCACTACCATAGAATACTGATTAATAGATTTATCAATTTCATAAATAGTATAATGATAGCCATCTAAAACTAATTTCTTTATTTTTTTCAGAGCTTTTTCTGGGTTTTCAAAACAAGCCATTTTTTCTGCTTTTTCAACCATGAGATTTGCAAAAATATCTTTTAACAGTGTCGTTTTCCCTGTTCCTGGCGGGCCATTCACAGAGCTTATCTTTTGATTGTTATTTATAATTTGATTTACAGCTACTTGCTGCATTAAGGATAATCTATGTTCAACAGGTGACGGCCACCTGCCGTTAGGTACATTTTTAGGCTGCAACACATCTTCAATTAAAACTCTATTTTCATCAATGTTCGTTCTATTATCTACCCCTTCAATTAATTGCCGTAGTGTTTCATTTTCTCCTTGTGAGATAATATCTCCTAAGTCCTCTAAGAAAAAGCTATGAAAATTATTTACCCGTCCATCTTGTCCAACCTTCAAAATTTCTTTCTCAAAATAATGAAGCGCCATATTATCTATTCGTAAAAAATACCGTTCATATACTTCAAGTACTTTCTTAAGGGCTTTTTCTGTTACTCCATTTACAAAGATGGCATCAACCTGTTCCTCAAATAATCTCAACTGATCTCGAAATGTAGTCATCAAATCATCATATGCCACTTCAAGATGTTCGTTTATTAATTTCATCACATACATAAGTACAGGTACAAATGCAGAATCCTTTACATACTTGCCTGTATGGTCAACTAAAAAAGACATGCTAAATAACATTTTCTGATCTCTATTAATCATTTCTTCATTATTTTGGAATAGATCACGTAGATAGCTAACAAGTTTATGTTGCTCAAAGCAACCTAAATAGTAACGAAATTGAATAAAATTTTTTTCAGAGTCCTTCAACTGATGCCTCTCCCAAGGCCTTTCAGAAAAAAGAACTTGTTCTGTTTTCTTTCGTTGTTGACCATCTAAAAAATGGCTTCTCCCCAATTCATCTCCTATACCATTGACTCCGCTTGGTGATAAAGCCTCAACTAAGTGCCATGCCCTTAATACAGACTTTACATTTATCTTCCCCATAATTTCCTCCTATTTTTACAACATCATTCGGTTATTGTCCTCAATTGATCCAACTGGTATCTGTACAAAATCCCTAAACTGATTGATCAGTCTCTTTTCTTTTTTTCGACACATTTGTTTAAATATTGAATAATTAACTAGATCACACATTAAAATTATTAGATTTTAGAACATTTCATTTTAGTGAAAATTCATGATTGATTCATAAACTCTGAGATCATCTGTTAAATTTATGATACGATGACAGTAAAAAAGACATAACAGGGGCTAGTCATATGAGTGAACTTGTGTTTGAAAAAAGAGATTTTAATACAGAACAAATTCTTGCGTTAAAGGCATCTCAATTAGATAACAATCCGATTGTATACATTCTTTATAACGAAAAAAAGAAGCCGACTGCATATATTGGGCAGACTGTGCAGGCTGCACGACGATTGAAAAATCATTTGAGAGACAAGAAGCGAATAAGTTTAACGCGAACCATTTTCATTGGTCATGAAAGATTTCATCAGTCAGCTTCCTACAATATTGAGACAAATCTTATTAATTACTTTATTGCCGAAAATCACTACCAATTGCAAAATGTCAGTCAGACACGATCGAGAGAAATGCATCATTATTATCAAAAAGAATTTTATAACGAACATCTTTTTGAGGAAATTTGGAATCAGCTTCGGAAAGAGAATGTTGTCAGCGACACCCTTGAAAACCTCAGAAATAAAGATATTTACAAACTATCTCCGTATAAAGAGCTCTCTCCCCAGCAGGTGGAGATCAAAAATGAAATTCTTGATTTTTGCAAGGCGCATATTGAAAAACCAGGTAACCATGTCATTTCTATAGAAGGAGATGCCGGAACAGGGAAAAGTGTCTTACTGAGCTCTCTATTTAACACGATTCAGGATTTATCTAAAGATGAAAATTCACATTTAAAAAACAAGAACAATTACTTACTTGTGAACCATGGTGAAATGCTGAAGACTTATAAAAGCATCGCAAACAGCTTGCCAAATTTAAAGAAAAAAAACTTAATGAAGCCTACCTCCTTTATAAATCAAATGTCAAAAACAGGGGAAACAGCTGATATTGTATTAGTAGATGAGGCTCATCTGCTTTTAACCAAAAAGGATAGATACAATAATTTCCACTATCAAAATCAGCTAGAGGAAATCATTAAACGCAGTAGAATCACTATTGTCATCTTCGACCCTAAACAAGTGTTAAAAATTAAAAGCTATTGGAATGAAAGGTTGCTTGAGGAGATCACCAATCAATATCATGCGAAAACAGTAAAGCTCACGGAGCAAATGAGAATGAATGCAAATCCAGACACACTAAAGTGGATTAACCATTTTGTCTCAAAACAATTGCTCCCTCTGCCGCAAGAAAATAATGATACCTTCCAGCTCAAAATCTTTGAGGACCATGCCGACTTTAAAGCTGCAATTGAGAAAAAGAATAATGAAGTAGGTCTATCACGTATTGTCTCGACCTTTGATTATATCCATAAAAAAGATGGTGCTACTTACATGGTCGATGAGGAAGGCATTAATATGCCATGGAATTCTACAAATGACAAATGGACTTGGGCAGAAAATGCAGATTCTATTAAAGAGGTGGGTTCAATCTATACTGTTCAAGGCTTTGACCTAAATTATGTTGGCGTCATTCTAGGACCTTCTGTCAGCTATGATAGTGAAAAGGATGAGCTTTTCATCGACACTGCAAAATATAAAGATACAGGCGCATACACCACACGAGACGACATGTCTGCCGAGAAAATAAAAAAAATAAAGGAAGAGATTATTCTAAACTCGATCAACGTCCTCATGAAACGAGGCATCAACGGTCTTTACATTTACGCAACGGATGTAAAATTAAGAAATAGATTGCTAGAGTTAAAAAGGAGAAGGAAAAAATGAGCGAAATCAAAGATTTAATTAGCACGATTAATGAATTTAGAGACGCACGCAACTGGAGACAATACCACAACCCAAAGGATCTCGCCATCTCCATTTCAATTGAAGCAGCCGAGCTGTTAGAAGACTTCCAATGGAAAAGCAGCGAAGAAGCACTCAAAGCAAACGAAGAAAACATTCGTGAGGAAATCGCTGATATTCTTATCTATTCGCTGATGCTCTGTTCAGATCTTGATATGGATGTGAAGGAGATTATTGAGGAGAAGATTGTGAAGAATGGTCGGAAGTATCCGGTCAAAGAGTAGAGTAATTATATTTCCTTTACATTTAATTAAAGCAATCGTCATGCATCAGAAAATAAAATAAGTGTATGACGATCTTTTTATTATGTGCTTGGGAATGGTTAACAAATGATTGGACACTACCTCTTCCAAATTTTAAACAAAAGAAATAATTTTGAAGTTGATGAGAAAACCTTAAATTATACTTATATTTATATCTAAATGCCCGCGCTAAATTTAGCTCAGGATTTTCCCCAACTTTTACCCTTTTATAAATTAGTAAGACTCAAGATAGTCAATAAATTTAACAACAAGAGTATTCTCATTTAGGAACACTTTGGTTCCTTCTTCTTTTTTCTTGAATTAAATTTTGTTAAGTATTTTGTCTAATTAACTTTTTATTGATTTTCCAATTACTTATGATAAGGCTCTCCGTAGTGTATCTAAATGAGGTTTTTTCATCTCTTTTGTTCTAGTTCTTTTAAAACCTTTAAGTCTTCATAATACCTTAACACCGTACTTTGCATTACTAACTTTCTATTGGCAGAATCTCTAGTGTTACGAAATTTCTCATTATAAAACAGAGTAAAATCATGTATTGTGCTAAATAAGGTTATGTTAGCTTGTACCCATTCTGATAATGTCTCATCAGAAAAAGGTAAGTCATTTGATTCAAAAAATAAACTATCCAACACTGACGAATAAGGTGTTACACTTGCAAATAACTCATCTTCAAAAATAGTCTCATTTTGATACTCATTAAATAATGAAATTATAGATTCAGCATATGTTATCATTTGATACCTAATTTCTTTAACTTTATATAGTACTTCATCGTTAGACTTGGTATTATCAAAAATAAAATTACTAATTATCTTATATTGGGGATAAAACTCAAAATGAACACCTTTTATTAAACGTTTATTAGAGCCTTTCAAACTATACCAATAAGTCTTATCTTGATTATCGCTTACCCAAGTAGTTTTACAATAATAATTCCCTCGTAAAATATCACTATCATAAAAAGTGAAATAAATCCATATTATATCTGATGGAAAGCCTTTATATCTATCTTCTTGTATTTTGTTATTATATACATCACAAAACAGTAATCTTTTTTTAATTTTTGTTGAGACGTCCGCTATTTCTGCATCCGAGAATGGTTTCTTAAGAAGTATTTTTGCCGCGTACCTTTTTTTAGAACCATGATGGACAGGTTCCACACTCTTAATAATGTAATCTTCGTTTTCAAAGTAAATATTACCTTTTTCATAAGGAGTATACTCTGAAATTTTAAAATAAATTGTACCTCCTATATTAGCTCTATATATAGCATGCTGAGGTGTATCCGGATTATTTAAAGTATGAATCTCAAGTAACCTCTTTACCCACAACTGCAAATCATAAAGTGAAAGTTCTCCCTTTTTTATCAAAAATTTATTCGTCAGTCCATCGCATAAAATATTTGTAAATATACTTCCATTGCTCCCTCCATAAGAAGGTTCAATAGCGTTACTACCACTTAATATCGCATAACCGCTACCTTGAAAAGATTCTATAGATTCTTCTAAATTAGTGCTTTTTGGACCTTCAACTCTAAAATTACCTGAATAGCAGCAGTCTATAAGCAATACTTTGCTTTTAGCTAATGACTCGCCTATTTTATTAATTATGTCCTGAGTACATAATAATCCATCGCTAAAAACAATATTATGAATTTCACTAGAAGTCCCATGACCTGAGAAATAAAAAATAAATATATCATCTTTTTGTAAATTGCCAATAAAAAGCTCAAGGGCATGTAAAAAATCGACGGTTGCTACATGACCGTTATTTGTCATACCCATTTGAAAAATATCCATATCATCCAGCTGTAATCCTTCTCTTAACGCTTTATTAACATTAATTATGTCTGTTTTACAAAATGGTAAGTCAGGTGCACCGATACCTGAATACTCACTAACTCCTACTAAAAATGCCTTTATCCTTCCCATATAAATCACCCCAGCTTCACTTGTTTATCTGATTAAGATTGTAATAACCATATAAATAGACAAGCCCAATTTTAATTAAAGAAAATTGGGCTTGTCTATATTATTCTGGTTGTTCTAATCGTGATTGAATGTTTTTCCAGTGTTTCTTCACTTGTGTTTCCATAAGATTTATAGTTTTTGAATCTTCATCAAATATCTTCTGTGCTCTTTCAACGTAACTAATAAAATTCCCATGCCCTTTCTTACTTTTTCCCAAGTGAGAGTAGTTCTTATATAATTCTCTCCTATACGATTTACGACCGAATTTTTTTGATTTACGATTGCATATCCTTACTTTACGATATGTTCTCGTATAATACTTAAAAAGACTTTTTTCTCTAATTCGAACTTCTTTACCATTAAAACTGAACCCTAAGTAGTCTAATTTTGTCTCATTAAAGTCTAAATCAGTAATCTGATTATCAGTATAAAAATAATTCCCTGTCTTTTCAGGTTGTATTTCTAAATTTGGAATCTGTTCTTTTATATCATCCATAATTTTTTGATGAATTTTATAGTTATAGTCTTGGACGTCTCCTTCAATTGGAATAACTATAATTAAATCATCACAATATCTTCGATATAGGCCCTTTTGCCCTTTTACATATTTTTGTAATTTTTCATCGAAATCTAGCAAATAAATATTAGAACAGACTGAACTGATACCTGCACCTTGAGGTATTCCATAGCTCTTAGAATTCTTGTATATATTTTTATGCTTAAAGGATCTAAATTCCTCTTCTGTGAAATACTTATAACTATTTTTAATTTCACTTTCAGTGTACTTATTTTTTAATTCTGATTCTATTGTATCTTTAATAAAGTAACTAAATCTTGTTATATTCTTGAAGACATTATAATAATCGTCAGGTAATGTATCCTTTTTTAGAACATAGCGGATTTTCTCTTTAAGATACCTATGATCCAATGTATCAAAGAAATTAGTAAAGTCAGCAACAAAAATATATGCACTTTGCTGCACTTTTATAAAATCAATAACTTCTTTAGCAAAGTTAATATTACTTTTTCCAGATAAGTTGTTCCGATATGCAGTTGCAACTTCATTAATACCTAGTTTATCTACAACAGAATTATAGTGGTTATTTAGCTTGTCCCCATAGTACTTATAGATATAGCTATCCATATGAGAGGCATAGAAAATTTTACGGACTTTTTCTTTTGGTTTTTTTTCTTTTCTGCTATATTTTTGAAATTTAATTTCAAAATGCATAAACGGGTAAAACCCATGTTTAGCAACCCATCGAGGGTTCTGGATTTTACCCTTAACTTTTTCAATTGATTTTTTATTATCAAGGTGCTTATAACCCTTTACACGATACTTTTTTTCATTCATATTTGGCAGAGCTAGCAGGGGTATGTAATCGTAGCCTATTACTCTATCAAAACCCTGCTAGCATACTCTCCTTTCGAATTATAGACCATTGCTAGCCTATAAAGAGGCTACTGAATGCACTAATAGCTTATACTATAATCAGTATATTAAATTGGTTGACGATTGGAGGTATCCAAATGCCAAGTTATTCAGAAGCGTTATCGATTGTAATTGACTGGATAAGTATTATGATTACAATTGAGATAAAGCTTGACAGAAATTCACCAATTTCCCTCATAACTACTTTTATGAGGCGTTAACCATATTAATATTACCATCTGATATTGAAATAGTCAAAAAAGTCAATCAAAAGTCATTATGTTTTGACCAATGATCTGGAATAAAGTTTCTTGAAAAATATAAAATTAAATTTTGCGGTTTAGGCGTCATATTAACTACGGAGAATCTGTTCCCTAATAATTGAGAGGAGTAAATATATGAGTTTTTTATTTTTAGAGGATGATGATCTTCAAATGATTTGGGATTCAATTAATAATACTCAACTAGTATTCCACCCAGTATATGCACCAATTGGATCGATTGATTACTCTGAATTTCTAACATTAAACGAAGAAAAAGAAGTTTCTTTAATTCTAGATAGGAACCTTTTTAGTAGTTTATTGTCTCTTGCTAAAAATGGTGATCTAAAAGACACTAAAGAAAAAAGAATGATTGCTCTTTTAATGTTATGGACTCAAATGAAACAGGTTCCAATTAGTGCTGGATTAGCAATAATGGAAAATGCATCAAGATACAACAATTCTTATAATGCTAAAAAATAGAGCTAAATAACTTTAATGATATTTTCGATTTTTATCCACCTCAGATTTGGTTAAATTTAGCTAATGGCACAATAGACCAGATTCCTAAGTGTAACCTTTTCAATATTCCATATGAAAATTCAATCACTTATCATGAAACTAATGATCACTTTCTAATGAATTATGCCAGCATGTTGCATTTAGTTAATATATATCGAGACTCTGATATGAATCCTTTAGAAAAATTATTAGAATTCCTAAGTTGGAACTTTGAAAATTTGCTCATCTCTCAATATATAAATACATATCTTGTTATGTTATTTTCCAATCAAAATGGTATCAAAGCACCCAAACACGCTAATAGCGATATATTAGAAAGAATTGAAAAAGGTTGTATGAACCAAGCCTGGGATTTAACCTATCTATCATATTGGAGTACACTTTATTGGAATGAATCAAAAATGCATGAGGTTTTTTTATTTGCTACCGCTGATACTTTGTTAAAAAAAATTTTTATCAACACACATAATGGAGGAGGTTTATTTAATTTAATAAATGTTGTTTTTCCTAGAAGAAGTGCTGAGAGAATAATTCAATTCTATATTGAAAAAACAAGAAACAGAACAAAACCTGATTTTGGGGATAATCCAACTCAATATTTCAAATCTTTAATTGAGAAAGAAAAAAAGCATTTGAAACAATCTGTAGGTTTATAATCTTTCAACTGTATTAACTAATGTCATTCCCTTTGTTGTAAATTCAAATATAAAGTACAAACTTTAATATAACCAAAACAGGCCCCCCAATTAATAGGGAAGGGACTGTTTTTGTATACAGATAAAACCTCATTTACTTATGATAAGGCTCCCCACGATTAATCCGAAAAGCCCGATAAATCTGCTCAACTAGTATGAGACGCATCAACTGATGAGGAAACGTCATTTTCGAGAACGATAGCTTCTCGTCCGCTCGCTTCATCACTGCGTCACTCAATCCGAGTGAGCCGCCGATGACGAAGGTGACTTTGCTTTTTCCATATGTAGCCAGCTTATCTATTGTATCGGCTAGTTCTTCGGATGTTTTCATTTTTCCTTCGATGGCGAGAGCGATGACGTGGGCGTCGGGGCTGATTTTGGATAGGATGCGGTCGCCTTCTTTGTCTTTTATGATTTTCATGTCCTGGTCGCTTAGGTTTTCCGGCGCTTTTTCGTCCGGGAGTTCGATGATGTCGATTTTTGCGTAGGCCGAAAGTCGTTTGGTGTATTCTTCAATGCCTTGCTTGAGGTATTTTTCTTTTAGTTTTCCGATTGTCACAATATTGATATTCACAGGTCATCCCCACTTTAAAAACAAGTTATTCATATATGTTGTCCACAATTGTGGATATCTTTTCTGTATTTTGTGTAAGATCATTCGTTCCCCACTATATATACTGCGGAGTCTCCACATAATTCACAGGCTGTGGATAAACTGTTAGTATGTTCGATTTTTCTGATTTCGGGCGGCAGCTCGTGGTCGTCTATGTACATATCCAGCACGGTTTCGATGTGTTCTTCACAGGAATAATACGTTTGTTTCATGTCAAATCCTCCGATGGTTTCTTGCATTTTTGTAAATATTCTCTTCCCAATATAACCTATTTATTCACATGTTAGTAGTGCTTCGGGCTGAGTTTTATCCACAAATCGACAAACAAGCTGTTGATGACTCTATTTCGCTCGTATGTTAGTTTGGTTGTAACCGATGTTTGGGGAGGTCTGCATGTGCGCTTCAGATGGGTTTGGCTTTTTGTGATCATGTTGCTGCTTGCTGGGTGTCAGTCGTCTTATTGGGTGTTAGAGAAGGATCGGATCGGTGAAGGCAGTTCCGAGCTAGAATTATACGCAAATTACCTTCAAACACATGATGACGTAAAAGGGTATCAAGTCTTCACCATTTTAGAAGGCAGAAAGATGGTTATTGTGTCTCTCGGAAGCAGCGAGAAGGATAAGAAGCTTGAGGTGTCAGACGTCAAATACTCACCTAAAGAAACGATTGTAACTGTGAAACGAAAGCCGGCTCCCGAGGAAAATGAGAAAAACCCTTATATTCTGATTGGACTGGACAAAATCGAAGGGGATTTAATTGTCCAAGACGAATCAGGAGATCGCTTTGAAGAAACCGATTATCAGCAATAAAGCCGGCGTTCGATTGAACAGCCGGCTTTTTTTTATTTCAATGCTCCATGCGGATCAATCACAAATTTCTTCGCCGCTCCTTTGTCAAAATCGCTGTATCCTTTTGGCGCGTCGTCCAGTGAAATGACGGTGGCGTTGACGGCTTTTGCGATTTGCGCTCTGCCGCTCAGGATCGCTTTCATGAGATTGCGGTTATACTTCATGGCCGGTGTTTGTCCGGTGACGAAGGTATGGGCTTTTGCCCAGCCTAGGCCGAATCGGATTTTTAATGAGCCTTTTTTGGCCTCTGCGTCGCTTGCGCCCGGGTCTTCGGTCACATATAAGCCTGGAATGCCGAGACTTCCGCCAACCTGGGTGACGTCCATGATCGAGTTCAGTACAGCTGCTGGCGCTTCTCCTTGGCTGCCGTGTCCGGACGCTTCAAAGCCGACACAGTCCACTGCGGCATCCACGGTTGGTTCCCCTAGTATTTGTTCAATTTGTTCGCCGAGGCGGTCGTGTTTTTGCACGTTGACCGTTTCACAGCCAAAGCTTCTCGCCTGTGCCAGTCTGTCTTCATTCAAATCGCCTACAATCACTGTGGAAGCGCCAAGGAGCTGGGCGGAGTGCGCGGCGGCTAAGCCGACAGGCCCCGCTCCTGCGATATAGACAGTCGATCCCGTTTGCACACCCGCTGTGTACGCCCCGTGGAAGCCGGTCGGAAAAATGTCGGACAGCATGGTTAAATCAAGAATTTTCTCTAACGCCTGTTCTTTATCCGGGAAGACCAACAGCTGAAAATCGGCGTACGGCACCATGACGTATTCTGACTGCCCGCCGACCCAGCCGCCCATATCTACGTAACCGTAAGCCGATCCGGGCCGGTCCGGATTGACATTCAGGCACACATGCGTTTTCTGCGTTCTGCACATCACACAGCGCCCGCAGGCAATATTGAAAGGAACGGATACGATGTCGCCTTTTTTGATAAATTCAACGTCCCGACCTGTTTCAATGACTTCTCCCGTAATTTCATGCCCCAGCACCAAGCCATCAGGCGCCGTCGTGCGGCCTCTGACCATGTGCTGGTCGCTTCCGCAAATGTTTGTGGTAATCACCTTCAAAATCACCCCGTGCTCACATTTCCGATTCACATTCGCCTTCGGAACGCCGGGCCCGTCCCTCAAGATTAACTCCGGATAGCCGATATCCTCCACCGCCACGTTTCCTTTGCCTTTGTACACAACCGCTTTGTTTCCTGTCAACGCCATTCCTCCCATTCATGTGTTTGGACTTTGCGTCCTTGAACATGACTTCGGTTCAGCATGACCCTTTCCCTTTTTCACGCCTGCTTTTTCTTTATTCTTACAACAACAAATATGCCAAGAAAGCAGCCGATAATGATTCCGATGATGTCGAACCAATCTGCTTTACCTCCGTTTAACAGGAACATCGTAGCCGCCGAAATCAGACTGATGATAACTGCAAGAAGAATGACCCGTTTGGTGCGCATATGCTTCCTCCTTTATCTGCATCCATTCTATATATTCATTTTACAGTAATTAACACCTGTTTGCTTGAAAAGGCCATTCGAGCTTTATATGTTTAGATGGAGGCTGGACAACGTTCTATCATTGATATGTATCACATTGCGTAACAGAAAAAAGAGACTTCACAAGTCTCTTCATAAACAGCGGTCAGTTGAATAATAATTTCCTGAGAAATAATGTGACAACACTGGCTGCTAACGCAATTGCAGTATAAAGCACAACCCAAAACATGAATGAACTGTTGCCAGAGGCTAACGTAAACAACAATATCAAACTCGCAATAAGCACGATGAGCGGACCCATCCAAACTTTCTTACATATGAAATAACCCGCTGCACCAATTACGCCTGACATCATCGGAAAAACAAAAACGATGAGCAGTATAACGGCTCCCAAGTCGGAACCCCCTTCACCTTAAAAATTCTTCATCATCTCAAAATCATACAGCTTCAAATGACTCTTTGGCGCCACAATCTCCTTTACCTTCCCGATCTCTTTTTCCTTCACTTTCTTTCCGGTTTTCAGGCTGTATTGTTCAATGTATGCAGGCTGGTTGTAGGTATATGTGAAGAAATAGAGGCTGCTGCCTTTTTGTGTAATTTCTTTGAAATCGGCCTTCATTTTTTCTGGGGAAAGGGCGAAGGCAATCCGGCTTTTTCCTGTCTTTGCATCGATCTTGTATACCTTTCCGAAGCCCTCAATGAAATACAGGGACCCGTGATACGAGAAAAAGCTTTTTTTGAAGCTGAACGGCATAGAGCTGTATATTGTTTGCTCGTCGTTTTTGTATTCGGCGATATCGTAAAGCTCCACGTTACCGCTTTTCTTATTGATTTTCACCATTTGATAGAGATTGCTGGCTTTTTGCCCCCGAACCATCACATACACAGCTTGATCGTCCGCAGCAAGCTGAGACTCGATTGAGGCTCCTTCCCGATACTGCCATTCCGTGATGGCGTGATTGGTAAGCTTCTTTTGATCGGCCTGAATCTGAAGGAGCTGATAGCCTTTCTCGTCGTCTGTCGGGACAAGTGCGTAAATGGCGCCACCGTGAAAACCGGAGGCTCGGATGTAGTAAGGAATGACGTCTTTTTTCCACTCCCCGTCCAACTGGCGGTACAGCTCTGAGCGGTATCCGCCTCCCTTTTTGTCATAGCCGGAGTTGTAGAGGGTGTAAAAGCCGTCCGTATTTTGCAGAAACCCCGCGCTGTCGCCTGTATGCTGATAGGCTCTTTTATGGGAGTGCAAGCCGTTTTTGATCGTGAAAATCATGTGTTTGTCCTCCAGCATCACACTGTCGTCATGAACCTTGGCGGAACCCAGCTCAAGGCCCTTCATCTGAAATGAAGACAGCGACCTGTCTTGGCTGATAAACAGGGCAAAGCTTTTCCCGCCCCCGAATGCATCTTGATCCGCTGAGGTTGAGAAATACAGCAGGACTTCTTTGTCGTTCAGAAAATCAGGGTTTCGGAGATCCTGCTGACTCACGGCTTTATGGCTTTTAAGAGGAGAAACGAAGACAAATAGTGCGATTCCTGCGAGAATCAGCATGACAATGGTGATCATCCATTTTTTCATATCCGTCTCCCTAATTGATCGTCATGACGGTTGTCGTATAGGAAGAACTTGTGATGTCGCGCGGGTAAACGCCTAATCCTTTATTGCTGTCGATATCAATGCCGGCTTTCAGTAAAAATGCAGACCATAGGAGCTTCGAACAGTTTTTGGCGCCGTCATGGCCGGTATTTCTGTTATTGACGAAGTTAAATGAGTATGGGTCGCCGACTCTTGATACCGCCCAGTCGGCAGCGGATGTTTTTTTAGATGAGGTGACGTTGACTGTTTGTACGATGGAGTTGTCTTCCACGTCTCTGGCATTATAAGCGATCTGCCTGACGCCGTCGCTTGGAACCGATTCAACAATCTTGTCAGCGGCGGAGTACATGCCGACATGGCCATGGTTGTAGTAGGCTGTGTAGGAGTTGGTGTAGTAGATGTTTCCTTTCGTGCTTGTGGGAAGTTTTTTCGTACCGGATGAGCCGCCCATCACGGACATGCCGCTTTCCTTGGCGAGCTGGTCTCCTTCTGCTTTATCGGCGGTGATTTCCTTGTAAAACTGTTTGAGAATCACATCGGTCTTTACGTGCTGCTGTTTGGCAATCTGGCTGGCGGATTTTGTGATTTCTTCTGCGGTCGTGCCTGGCTGAAGCGCTGCAATTTCTTCAGCATAGTTCGTGACCCTTGCAGCTTTTGCGGGAGAAACAAACAGGCCGACGCACATTGTAAGCGCTACCAAAATAATTGATACCTTTTTCTTCATACTCATGACATCTCCTCTTTCATGTGTGTAGGAAAGATGCTTTCCTTTATCAACATTATATTAGGGAAATGTGGAAGGTAACTAGGTGATTTACAGAATTTTTAGAAATCATTTACAGGAAGGTTGTCTCACAAAAAAGGGCCTTCCCCAGGCCTAAAGCTTCTTACTCATGATCACATCAGTCTCCTGAAATCCAGTTTGCTCATACAGCCGCCTTGCCGTCTCATTGTGAGCGAATACGTGGAGAGACAGCTTTCGAATGCCCATGTTTCCCGCCATCTCATCCAGTGCGTTCAAGGCTTGCTTCGCGAAACCTTTTCCCCGATATGATTCATACAATCCGAAATCGTAAATAAACGCTTCCTGCTGCGGGTGTTCCGGTTCTGCGTGAATCCAGAGCCAGCCAGCCGTTTCCTTTCCGTTCAGGATGATACTCCACAAATGGTGATGATGCGTGTGCAGCCCATTCGGCAGCAAATCAGAAAAAGTCTGTTTGGACAAAAGCATGGCCTCTTCAGGGAGCCACGATCCTGCCTTTATCTTTTCTTTTGCATAATGCTTAGTCGTGTATGTCAGATAGGATCGAAATTCCTCGGCTTGCATAGGTGTCAGCGTAATGGTCATATCGCCTCTCCTTTATTTATTGACTAGAGGATTTTACATAAAATAGAAGGAGGTGTTACTATCATGATAAGCAATGAGATTGATAAATGAATAGAGAAGGGAGTTTCAAATGAATAAGATTGCACCTGCAGAAATCGCTAACATGCTCAACGATTGGTACCTTGCGATCAAGAAACATGAAGTTGAAGAGTCCGCCCGTATCTTTGAAGAAGTAAAGCCTTTATTGGATGATATGGAAGAGGATCAGGAGGTGCTTGCCTACTTCTCCTTATTAGAATTGCGCCATAAAGTTTTGCTTCATGAAGCGAGAGGGCTGGGCTTTCAGCATGAGGAGTCTCCTCATATGAATGCTACGTCAGACATGCTGAAATATTACTTTTTTCTGTTTGAAGGCATGTATGAAGCCTATAAAAATCATTACGAAATTGCCATCGGGCTCTATAAAGAAGCGGAGCAGTATCTCAGCAACATCCCCGATCCGATCGAAAAGGCCGAATTTCATCTGAAGGTTGGAAAGCTCTATTATAAGCTGGGACAAAATATTGTGTCTCTCAACCATACACGGCAAGCGGTCAAAACGTTCAGAGAAGAAACGGATTACAAAAAGAAACTCGCCTCCGCGTTAATTACGATGTCAGGCAATTTTACCGAGATGAACCAGTTTGAAGAGGCGGAAAGCTATTTGGATGAAGCCATTCATATGACGAGAGAATTAGAGGACCATTTTTTTGAAGCCCAGCTTTTACATAACTTTGGACTTCTCCATGCCCAAAGCGGCAAATCAGACGAGGCGATCTCAAAATTAGAAGAGGCGTTACAGAACGAAGAATACGCCCGATCTGCCTATTACTATCATTCTGTTTACTTGCTGATACGAGAGCTGTTTAAGACGGAAAAGAAAGAACAGGCCCTAGCTTATTACCAAAAATTGAAGGAAAAATTAAATACTGAGCCGAATAAGGTATGTGAGGCAAAAATTGATATTTTATATGCCATTTACGCAGAAGGAGGTCATGCGGAAACGTTTCACTTATGCAAAGAACATATGGATGTGTTGATGTCGGAGAGAGAATACGACAGTGTAAGAGAACTTTCCATTTTGGCTGGCGAACGGTATAGGGAAAATGAGCTTTACAAAGAAGCTGCTCACTTTTTTTATGAAGCATTACAGATTGAGGAACTCATTAAACAAACGGAGGTTATGTAAATGAAAAAATTTCTAATTGGCGCAGGCGTTGCAGCAGTGATTTTATCCGGCTGGTTTATTGCAGATCATCAATCCCACTCACAAGAGATGAAAGTCGCTGAGAAAATGATTGGATAAAAAGAAACCCCCGCTGGGATGCGGGGGTTTTCACATGTCTACAGCAATTTCTTCCCTAGCAGGGATTCTACGAGCTCTACTGCTGTTTGGCCAGTCTTGTTTTCGTGATCAAGGATCGGGTTGACCTCAACGAATTCAGCTGAGGTGATGATGCCTGCGTCATACAGCATTTCCATAGCCAGGTGGCTTTCGCGGTAGCTGATGCCGCCGACGACAGGGGTTCCGACACCCGGTGCGTCGTTTGGATCAAGTCCGTCCAGATCTAGGCTGAGATGGACGCCGTCGCAGTCTGATAAATAATCAAGGGTTTCTTCGATCACCTTTGTCATGCCGAGACGGTCGATTTCATGCATCGTGTACACCTTCATGCCGCTTTCCTTAATATACTGGCGCTCTCCTTCATCAAGTGACCGGGCGCCGATAATGACGACATGTTCCGGTTTGATTTTAGGCGCGTAGCCTTCAAGGTTAACCAGTGACTCGTGCCCGATGCCGAGGCTGACCGCAAGCGGCATGCCGTGAATATTGCCTGAAGGTGATGTTTCAAGCGTATTCAGGTCACCGTGCGCGTCATACCAGATGACGCCGAGCTTATCGTAATGCTTCGCTGTACCTGCGAGCGTGCCGATCGCGATACTGTGATCGCCTCCCAGAACAAGCGGGAATTTTTTCTCTTCAATCACGGTGTTCACCTTTTGAGCGAGCTTTTCGTTTCCTGCCAGTACAGAATTTAGGTTTTTCAGTTCTTCATCGTTTTTGATCTTTTCACGGCTGATCGGAATGTCCCCGAGATCTTCAACCGTATAACCCATTTCTGACAGCCTCTCAATCAGATGGGCATACCGGATGGCACTTGGTCCCATGTCCACTCCGCGTCGTGCTTGTCCTAAATCCATTGGCATTCCAATAACCGAAATCGTTTTATCCATCTGTGATTCCACCTCAACATATAAGATAATGTCCTATGCGGGTTATAACAAAGATGACTTGCGGACAACGTTTTTAAAGCTCTAGCTGACGATTTGCCTGCTTGCGTTTTTTAATGACGACATGATAAATGATGTAGCAAATGACCATAAACGGTACTCCGCAATACAGCGCGATACGCTGCTCCGGATCAAACGCGAGACTGATGAGAACGACTGTATTTAACGTTAGACCGATCAGCGGAAGCACCGGATATAGCGGTGTTTTAAATTTCAAATCTTCCGTCTTGCCGCCTTCACGGATATATTTGCGTCTAAACATGATTTGGGAAAGCGAAATCGTAATCCAGCCGACCTGTGCGCTCATGCCCGCCAAAGATAGAAGCACCATATATACGGTTTCAGCCTGCGCAAATTTTGTCAGAAGTGACAGGCAGGCAACAGCCATCGTCACGATTAACGCGTTCATCGGCACACCGCGTTTATTTGTCTTGCCAATCGCTTTGAAGGCCTGTCCTTCATTCGCCATCGCGAACAGGATACGTGTCGATGCGTATAAACCTGAGTTTGCAACGGATAGCAGCGCGATTAAAATCACAAAGTTCATGATGTCAGCAGCGTATGGAATTCCGATTTGCTCAAATACGACAACAAACGGACTCTCCACGACTCCCGCCTGTTTCCACGGAATCATGCCCGCAATGACAACGATTGATAGAACAAAGAAGACCAGTGTTCTCCAAACCGTCTGTCTGATTGACCGCGGAATCGTTTTTTCAGGGTTTTCACTTTCTCCCGCAGCAACCCCGATCAGCTCTGTTCCCTGGAACGCGAAGTTCACAGTAATCATTGTGATCAGCATTGCTTTTATGCCGTTCGGGAATAACCCATCTTCATAAAAATGCGCCAGAAACGGTGCTTGCTCTCCGCCTTTTAGGTCAATGAAGCCGAACATAGCGGCTCCGCCGAGAATAATAAATAAAAGGATAATCAATATTTTAATGCCCGAAAACCAAAATTCAGATTCTGCAAAGGCTTTCGCGGTTATCGCATTTAAGGTAAACATGAGGGCCGCAAAGACCAGACACCAGATCCAGACCTCCACATGCGGAAACCAGCGTTGCATCAGCTGTCCCGCTGATAAAAATTCAATAGCGCATGTAACCGCCCAGCCGAGCCAGTACAGCCAGCCAAACGCAAATCCGAAGGCCGGGCTGATAAATTTTGTCGCATAGGTCTGGAAGGACCCCGACACAGGAAAGGCGACCGCAAGCTCCCCTAAGCAAAGCATGGTCAAAAACATGATAAAGCCGCCCACTAAATAGGACAGAACCGCACCGAGCGGCCCTGCTTGGTTAATGGTAAACCCGGTTCCCAGGAAGAAACCGGTTCCGATCACTCCGCCCAATGAAATCATAAACAAGTGGCGAGATTTCATTGTCCGCTGGAGCTGATTTCCGTTATCTTGGTTCGTATTCACATTCTGCACCCCTTCAGCAACTTGTATTGGATCTAAGCTGGAACATCTACATGGTGCGTATCCCAGTTTGCTGTCCAAAGAGTCTCTATCTATTTAATATAAAATTCACTTCTTCTCATAAAGATACATTATACTAAAATACTGTAGCTGAGCAAATAGGGAGTGCTAATTTTTATGTTGTAAATTTATACAAACGAAGTGAATATCCCGCCATGATGCGGATTTATGCCTTTTGCAGCACATGCTTAATTTTTTCAATCGCCCAATCCAAATCCTTTTTGGAAATGATTAATGGCGGGGCAAAACGAATGACGGTATCATGCGTTTCCTTGCATAAAAGTCCTTCATCTTTTAAACGCTCACAATACGGACGCGCCGCTTCCGTCAGTTCCACACCGATAAACAGCCCTCTGCCGCGGACTTCTTTAATGATAGGGTTATCAATGCTCTCCAGCTCTTGTTTAAAATACTCGCCAAGCTCAAGAGAACGCTCCGCCAGCTTTTCATCTTCCAGCACTTCCAGTGAGGCGATGGACACCGCACACGCCAGTGGATTTCCGCCAAATGTGGAGCCGTGTGAGCCCGGGTTAAACACGCCTAAAACGTCGCGGTCCGCCGCAATGCATGAGATCGGGAACACACCGCCGCCAAGCGCTTTCCCCAAAATGTACATATCAGGATCAATGCCATCCCAGTCACAAGCGAATGTCTTGCCTGTACGTCCGAGACCCGTCTGAATTTCATCGGCAATCAACAGCACATTCTCTTCCTTACAAATCGCCGCCGCTTCCTGCAAAAACCCTTCAGGCGGAATCACAATGCCCGCTTCGCCTTGAATCGGTTCAAATAAGAATGCCGCTGTGTTTGGCGTAATCGCCTGACGCAGCGCTTCCGCATCTCCGTAAGGGATTAATTTGATTCCCGGAAGCATCGGGCCGAATCCTCTTTTATACTCTTCTTCGGAAGAAAGAGAAACCGCCAGCATCGTCCGGCCATGGAAGTTCCCGACACATGCGATAATTTCCGCTTGATTGTCGGCTACGCCTTTCACTTCATAAGCCCAGCGCCTCGCTGCTTTTACCGCAGACTCAACCGCTTCAGCCCCCGTATTCATTGGCAAAATCATCTCTTTACCCGTCAGCTTAGCCGTCTTTTCGTAAAACGGTCCGAGCTGATCGTTGTGAAACGCGCGAGACGTCAGCGTAATTTTATCAGCCTGATCCTTTAATGCCTGAATGATCTTCGGATGTCTGTGTCCCTGATTCACCGCAGAATAAGCACTTAGCATATCCATATATTCATTGCCTTCCGGGTCCTTTACCCAAGCACCCAGCGCTTCAGAAATAACAATCGGCAGTGGATGATAATTGTTGGCACCATAGTGAGACGTCTGATCAATAATTTCTTTGGATTTTGATAAAGCTGGCATATTTGAATTCCCCCTTGTTTTCTGTTTCCACACTATATCCTGCTTTCCCTTTTTATAAATGCAAGTTTCGTGCCAACTCGCACATTCGTGTATTTTCTACAATATTCGAGGCAAGGGTGCAAAAATATTCAGATATTTTGAGCGGGATTTTCTTTTAGTGCAAAATTCTTTTGCATTTTCGAATGAATATCTTCAACAAAAAAGGTATACACAAGTCCGATAAGAAGAATTCCTGTAATTGATACAAGAATGACATGTTAAAAGAATACGTATTCGTTACAATATAAAAAGGCGTAAGTCTGTATGATGATTACGCCTTTTAATCTATAGTTCTTAGCTCAGTTCTTTTTGAAATATGAAATAAGATACGAATACCGAGAAGAGTATGCTGCCTATTGCTGCTATAAAAATAATTGGCTCGGTAAAAGACTCAGGAATAAATGCAGTTAAAACAATAATGATTCCGGCTAGGACAAATATTCTTGAACTCAACCTATGGGTAAGTCTCCATACATTTTCACTGCTTAATGTCCAAGGAGTTCTAATTCCCAAGAAAAAATTTGGTCTAACCTGCTGAAGAAAATTACCGAAAACCATAAATATAGCTCCAAGAATAAATGATCCTAAATATGGAATAGGAAGTTTTACACCTAACCCCGTCAATATTGTAATCAAATTAATGATAAATAAAACGAGAAACATGGTATTAAAAATAGTTAAGTATGCACGAGTAAAGGCCGTATAGTTTTGCCGGGGATCAATTTTAGGAATAAGCACCATAAGAATATATTGAATTATCATTATACCTACCAATGTGGCTATAGCGGCAGGTTTCTTAGAAAAATCATCTGCTTCACCGCTTATTCCCCAATGTGTTGCCAATTCATTTGGTAATTGTGAATATGTTATAATCCACGCTAAAACTGTTAATGCTATCATAATTAGTGCAAAGAGATATTTTTTCATTATTCTTCACCTTCCTTCTTGTCATGGTCTGTATCTGTAAGGGAAAAAAACCAGCCAATAAGATCTTGAAGTACAGTCGTATTTAAAGAATAAATAATATATTGTCCCTTTTTTTGATCTCGAACTAAATCAGTGTTTTTTAAAATATTTAAGTGATGAGAAATACTAGGTTTTGTCATATCAAATTGGTCAGCAATTTGCCCGGCTGTTAAATCTTGTTGTTTTAATAAATCCAGAATCCTTCTCCTTGTAGGATCGGCCAGAGCTTTAAAAGCCTTATTCAAATAATTCTCCCTCCATTTAGGAAACATTACCATTTAGATATTTACCTAAATACTAAATCATCTTGTTTTTCCAGTCAATATACAATATAAGTAATTCCTCCCTTTGTGATAAAGGATTAACTGTAACCGAATCATAAGTGCAAAATTCTTTTGCATATCCTCTCCATTCTTTTATAAAATAGAAGCAATATTAAGAAAATAAATGAGGGAGGTTTATACTTTGGTCAAAGACAGCGAATTCCTCACATTAGTGTTTCAGAGCATTCTGGATGAAATTGATGTCGGCCTGCACGTGGTGGACAAGCATGGAAACACGATTGTTTATAACAACAAAATGATGCAGATTGAAGATATGGAGAAGCAGGACGTCTTAAATAAAAACCTGATGGATGTATTTATGTTTTCGAAGCAGCAGGACAGCACGCTTGTGCAAGCCCTTCAGGAAGGCAAAACGATCAACAATGTAAAGCAAAGCTATTTCAATAATAAAGGCCAAGAAATCACGACGATCAATCATACATATCCGATTGTCCAAGACGGCGAAATCAAAGGCGCTGTCGAAATTGCCAAGGATGTGACAAAGCTTGAACGCCTTATCAGAGAGAATATGAATAAAAAAGGAAACGCGACGTACACATTTGACAGTATTCTCGGCACCAGTCCGGCGATTCAGGATGTCATTGAAAACGCCAAGCGGGCGACCCGAACATCTTCATCGGTGCTTCTCGCAGGTGAAACCGGCACGGGAAAAGAGCTGTTCGCACAAAGTATCCATAACGGCAGCGACCGATCAAGCGGCCCGTTTATTTCTCAAAACTGTGCGGCTCTGCCTGACAGCCTGGTGGAAAGCATCCTGTTCGGGACGAAAAAAGGTGCGTTTACAGGTGCCGTTGACCAGCCTGGCCTGTTTGAGCAAGCCCATGGCGGCACACTTCTGTTAGATGAAATCAACTCGCTGAATTTGAGCTTGCAGGCAAAATTGCTGCGTGCCCTGCAAGAACGGAAAATCAGACGCATTGGTTCGACCAAGGATACACCGATTGACGTGCGCATTATCGCTACGATGAATGAAAACCCGATTGATGCCATTGCGGGAGAACGAATGCGGAAGGACTTGTATTACAGGCTGAGCGTCGTGACGCTGATCATCCCGCCTCTTCGGGAGCGCAAAGAGGACATTTTGCTTCTCGCGTCGGAGTTCATCCAGAAAAACAACCACCTATTTCAAATGAATGTCGAACAGATCAGTGAAGATGTGAAGCAATTTTTCTTATCCTATGATTGGCCGGGCAATATTCGCGAGCTTGAGCATATGATCGAGGGTGCGATGAATTTCATGACAGATGAACAAATGATTACGGCTAACCATCTGCCATATCAATACCGCATGAAAATCAAGCCGGCTGACACATCGGAGCCAGAAACCGAAGGGCATCAGCCAACAGCTGATTTAAAAGAAAAAATGGAGAGCTTCGAAAAATATGTAATCGAGAACATTCTAAGAAAACACGGCCATAACATTTCAAAAACCGCCCAGGAGCTCGGCATCAGCAGACAAAGCCTGCAATACCGGCTGAAGAAGTTTTCTCTGCACGCAAAATAACAACCAGTAATCATACATAAAATAAACGCTGAAAATGGAAAGCTGACAAGCCCTTACACACTGTTTCACGTGTAACATCCATGTATTTTCTATGGAACGGGCGTGACCCCCGTTCCGCTTTTTTGCATAAAAAAACAGCCTGGCATTGGTGCCAGACTGCTTCTATTATCTTCCTAACTGATCTGCGGAAGACAGTTTCACTTCAACGGACTTTTCTTTTCCGCCTCGGTAAAACGTCACCTTCACCCGATCACCGACACGTTTTTGATAAAGCCGCTTCCGAAGATCCACAATATCATTTACTTTTTGCCCGTCAAATTCAGTGATGACATCCAGCTCCTTGAGTCCCGCTTTTCCGGCAGGTGAAAAGGCATCTACACCCATTATCACCGCTCCGTTGGTCACATGTTTAGGAAGCTTCAGCGTTTCATCCCAATGGTAGCTTGCGATATCATTTAACGATTTCATTTCAATGCCAAGGAACGGACGCTTCACTTTGCCGTATTTCTCTAAATCCTCTATCACCGGAATCACAAGTTTAGATGGAATAGACAGTCCAATCCCTTCAACCGCTGACTCCGCGATTTTCATTGAATTGATGCCGATGACTTTTCCGTCCATATTTAACAAAGCGCCGCCGCTGTTCCCCGGGTTAATGGCCGCATCGGTTTGCAGCACCTCTGCATTCCAGTCAGGCTGACCGTCATCATTGGAATCAACCGGAATCGCTCTCTCTGTTCCCGAAATGACGCCCTGTGTGACAGAGCCTGCAAATTCAAGGCCTAACGGATTGCCGATCGCAATTACCGGTTCGCCTGATTTCACTTTATCTGAATTGCCAAAATCAGCGACGGCTTTGATTTTATCGCTTTTCACCCGCAAGACGGCAAGATCCATCAGCTGGTCGCTGCCGACAAGTTCAGCAGACACGCGCGAACCGTCTTTTAAACTGATTTCAATTTGGGAAGCGCCCTCGATCACATGATGGTTGGTCACGACATAAGCTGAGTTGTCATTTTTCTTGTAGATGACACCTGAGCCGCTCCCAGCCTCACCGCTTTCTCCCCAAATATCTGTTTTTTGAATGTTTACGACACCGACAACAGCTGGCGACACATTGCTGACAATCTTAGTGACAGCGTTGTTCACACTGACATTCACTGTTCGAATTGGTTCCTGCCTGTTGTTCAGCTGCTGATCTGCCTCACCTGTATCTAACCCCTCATTTGAAAGGTATGGCATTAGAAACGCCATCAATACAGCGCCGACAATCACCCCGATCAGACTTGAAAGAAAATAACCTTTTTTGCTTCTCTTCGGCTGTTCAGGAGTATTATGTTCCTCACGCTCGTAATCCACCATATTCCATCCTTTCAGAGAACGTTGATATGGTTATATTGTGGATTAGAAACTCCTATAATAGTCATGTTACATAAGAAAAAATTATACAGCGCAAAGCGGAGTAGCCTTTTTCGGGTCGGTATCAAACAAATCAAATGTCTCGCCTGCCACAAACCCTTTAGAAGCCAAGGTCTGCTGGACAGACATTCTGGCCAGCTCTTTCATATTGTTGTCTTGACTCAAATGGGCGAGGTAGATACGAGATGTCTCATCGCCGATGACATCAGTCATCGCCAAAGCAGCATCTTCATTTGAAACGTGCCCGACGTCACTTAAAATGCGCCGCTTAATACTCCAAGGGTATCTTCCCATTTGCAGCATGCCGACATCATGATTGCTTTCAAAAACGAACACATTCGCCGAACGGATAATGCCCTTCATCCGGTCGCTGACATATCCTGTGTCTGTCATTAACGCGAGCTTGCGCCCATTACAATGAAACACATAAAACATGGGCTCAGCCGCATCGTGAGAGACGCCAAAGGATTCTACATCAAGTCCGCCAAATGACTTCACCGTCTCCATCGGAAACTCAAACTTTTGATCGGTATCAATTTTGCCGATCTGGTTCTCCATCGCCTTCCACGTCTTCTCGTTCGCATAGATCGGAAGCTTGTACTTTCTGGCGATGACGCCGAGGCCTTTAATATGGTCACTATGTTCATGCGTCACAAAAATGCCGTCCACATCATCCAGCTTACGTCCGATTTGCGCCATTAATCCGTCCATGGCTTTCCCGCTCAAACCGGCGTCCACTAAAAACGCGTGATCCTCTGTTTCCAGGTAAAACGCATTTCCCGTACTCCCGCTCGCAAGTACGCTAAATTGCAAGCTCATTTCAGTTCACTCCATTATTTTGATTGATCTGTATCTAAAATCGTACTCTCCAAAGCATTCACAGTAAAATACTCTTGTACTTTCTTTTTCTCGCCGTTCACTTTTTTATCATACTCCACCGTAACTCTCCATACCGGCGCCAGCACCTGCGTACTTGTCAGCGGATATTGCGCCACATAGCCGAATTTCACACTCTTTATGGTGCAGTATTCTTTTAACTGATTTTGATAGTACAATAATTCAACCGCATCAAGCTCAGTAATTAAGCTCTCTTTCTGAATCTGCTTAAAGGTCTCAAGGGTCGACTGCTCGTATGACACAACCTCGTTTTTATCGTTTAAATGCAAAATCACTTGTCCGATCATATTAGAGGAGTTATCAGTCTTCTGATAAATGTAATGGCCTTCATACGTTTGGAAGTAAATGATTTCTTTTTTAGATTTATCCACCTTCCAAAGCTTGTATTTTTCACCATCTTGAATTTTAGAAGACACAAGCGCCTGTGCATCGCCCTCTATGTTTTTCTTGGAAAGGCCAATCGGGCTCGTAAACTTCATCTTTAGGTTCGTTACTTTATGATCATCACTAGGCATATCCATCATAGGTTTTTGATCCTTGAGTGATTCAATATCATCCTTCGTGAAGACTTTTTGATTCGCCGTGATCCGATAGCCTTCTATCGCTTCCTTATCCAGACCTTCATACGTGATATGATCTGCCTTCATGTCATGCTCTACATCGTTTTTAATGACTTCATATTCTTTACTGATCGATCGCTTCTCAAAAAACTGATAGCCTAAGAAAATATCTAAAATGAGGAAGGCAACGATGAAGATTGTTTTTGTCTTATTCCACTCCATTGTCTGCCCCCTCCTTCGTCAATAATTCCTTCGTAATCGGCACCATTTTTCCGTTTATTTTCATAGCCCAAACCGGTTCAAGCTCAACAAGAGGATCATCGTTGGTTGATGTTGACACCAACTGATACGCAGGGAAAATCTGATCAATTTTGTCCGTATCATACGCCGTTTGTTTGGACAGAAGAGCCCTCACTTCACTGCCGCTCATCAGCTCTGTTTCACTTGTTTTAATCGGATTCGTTCCAAGACTGTAATTCGGCCGTTTATAGCTGAGAATATCGTCATTGGCCCATTGCACGGTGATCGCCGAAGTGCCGCCAAACGGTTTAGACATGCTGTTAATGACCGGGAGCTGGTCCATAAAGATATAGAAACTCAGCTGCTGGCTGTCATTGATATTAAAAAATTGATAGTGATCCGTCCAACTTCCTGTATCCTCTAGGTATTTCTGACTCTTTTTGATTAACTCACCTGTTTGATACGAGGTGCTCTGCACTAAATTACGCTGCTGAAATTGAACCTGCCGCTGAGTCAGGCTGACATCTAAACGGCTGATGCCATCCGTGAGTACATTTCTGTTATTATAATTTGAATCTTCTCTTACGATGCTCGGATCGCTGAACAGTGCCTGTTTAAAAGTGTTTGTCTTAATTGATTCCGTGACAAATTCCTTTTTATCCATCGTAAGCGATTTGTTCGGAAGCAAGAACTCTTTCTTTGTTCCGATCGAAAACAAGCTGTACGCAGGCATGTTTGATTTTTTGTTTTGTAAATCATTCATGATATTCCGGTAGTTTGCTGATTCAACCGTCACTTCCAGAATAAGCTGCTTGCTGTAAGATACCAAATAAATCTTCTTATTCGTTTTTGTTTCTTCGAATGGGATCATAATATGATCAAACGAGCTGTATTCAAACGATTGATTGGACCATTTAAGCAGCGTTTGAATAATATCAATAGGTATCGTGTCACTGAATTGCAGATCAAGCTTGGCAGCAGAACCGCCTCTTCCATAAAACCAGCTCTTGAATCCGGCCTTATCATATTGATCCGATATATCTTTAATGCCTTTTACATCCCAATGCGGCAAATCTGACCAGACTTCATCATAAAGTGTTTCATCATCGACCTTATAATGAGCACCGTCATCATGAATAAACATTTCCCGCGGTTTTACCGTTTCAGACAGTTTTTGGGTATTTTTCTCAATTTTATGTTTCTCACGCACCATAGACTCCGCTGATGACGAGCCTTCAGAAAAATTAGGCTGAAATGTCCATATGCTCCATGTAAAAACAAGACTGATGACGACAAGTACCGTAAGTAATATTGTTTTTATATTTTCACGCTTCATCCCAATCATCCTCTTGTTCTTCTTTATATGGAAGAGTAAACGTTATCGTTGTGCCTTTTCCTTCTACACTGTCTGCCCAAATATCTCCGCCGTGCGCCTGAACCATTTCCCTCGCAATGGCAAGTCCCAGACCGGTACCGCCGAGCTTTCTCGTTCTCGCTTTATCGACCCTGTAGAAGCGGTCAAAGACTTTTTCGACATCCTTTTTCGGAATCCCAATCCCTTCATCCTTAACACTGATATAGAGAAGTTCTTCCTCTTCATTTACGTCAATCGAGAAGGTGACATGTCCGCCTTCAGGAGAATATTTTAAAGCGTTGGAAATAATATTATCGAGTACCTGCGTAATTTTATCCTGGTCAATCTCTACATACAGGTTTCTGTCCGGCAGATTGCGGATAAATTCCACATGCTGTTCCTTCGTCATTTCAAAGCGATCAATAATGAGGGACATAAATCGGACGATTTGAATCCACTCACGATTAAATTGATAATCCTTGCTGTCAAATTTAGAAAGCTGAAGCAAATCGTTTACAAGCCGAATCATCCGCTCTGTTTCATTCTGCGTCACCATTAAGAAACGCGGTGCAATGTCTTTGTTTTCCCACGCACCTTCAGCTAACGCCTCTAAATAACTGCGCATTGTCGTAAGCGGCGTGCGCAGCTCGTGTGATACATTCGCCACAAACTCTCTGCGTTCCTGATCAATTTTCTCCTGCTCGGTTACATCGTAAATGACCGCAATTAAGCCGTCGATTTTGCCATGCTCCCTTTGAATCACGGAGAAATTGACGCGAAGCACTGTCAGTTCGTCGTCCCGCTCAATTTCGAGCAGCATAGAGTCCTGCTGTTCAACTAAATCTTCAAATGTATAATTCTCTTGAATCCCCAGCAAGCTTGTAATCGGCATTTCCAAAGCTGTTTCACGTGAAACGTTCAGCAGTTCCAGCGCCGGGCTGTTCAAGAGGATAATTGCTCCGTTTCGGTTTGTGGCAATAACGCCGTCCGTCATATAAGCAATAACAGAGGAAAGCTTTCTGCGTTCACCCTCTGTCATGGCCTGTGCATCTTCAAGCTCTCTCGTTAAGTGATTAAACGTTGTGGCGAGCTGTCCAATTTCATCATGACCATACTTTCTAACCTTCCTGGAGAAATTCCCTTTCGCAAGCTCCATTGCCTGTTTCCTCATATCTGAAAGCGGGTGGGTAATGGTTCTGGCTAGAAAAATACCGAGAAGGGCTGTCAAAACGAGGGCCAAACCAGTGCCGGAGGCCAGTATTGTGTTGATGGTCTTCATTTGGCCAAAGACATCTTCCATGCTCGCTACCACATAAATCGCTCCGACAACCTCTTGGTTTTCAGTGGTAACGGGCTTTGCGGAAATGAGGACTCTTATTTTGCTTTTCGGGTCATAATATTTTCTAGAATAAGACTGTTTAGTAGAAAAAATTCTTTTGAAAATGAGATCCGTCGTTTGTTTCCCTGCAACTTCTTCTCCATATGGCCTTGAAGAGCCAACCACTTCATAGCTTTTATCAACAAAAGTAATTTCCCGAATCTCATCACTCTTCGTGAAGTCATTCAAAATACGGCTGACATCATCCTTAATGACGGTGCTGTCATTATCACTCTTATATTCCTGCTCAATATAATAAGAAAGGTTGTCGATTCGCTGATTAAGCGATTGTTCATAAGATGTAATCAGCGACTTCTCTACCTGATTGACAAAATACACACCAATGACTTGCATCGCGATGATAATCAAAAGCACATAAATCAAGGTAATCTTAAATTGGATCGACCGAAAAAAACCAACCTTATTCATTGGGCATTAGTCCTGTTCTGGGTTTCTCAAGTAATAACCGACACCGCGGCGTGTGACAATCCAATTTGGATGGCTTGGGTTGTCCTCAATTTTTTCACGAAGGCGGCGCACTGTTACGTCAACCGTTCTGACATCCCCAAAGTAATCGTAGCCCCAGACTGTTTGCAGCAAGTGCTCACGTGTCATGACTTGACCGATGTGTTTTGCCAGGTAATGCAGCAATTCGAACTCACGATGGGTCAATTCGATCGTTTCATCTCTTTTAGACACTACATACGCGTCAGGGAAGATCACGAGGGAGCCGATATGAATGTCGTTGGAAGATGATTCTTCCTCCGCTGGCGCTGTTGTCAGCTGGCGGCGCAGGTTCGCTTTCACACGAGCCAAAAGCTCACGTGTGCTGAACGGTTTCGTAACATAGTCATCAGCGCCGATTTCAAGCCCGATGACCTTATCAATTTCTGAATCCTTAGCCGTCAGCATAATGATAGGCATATCGTATTTCTTTCTGACTTCACGGCATACTTCAACGCCGTCTTTATTTGGAAGCATAATATCTAAAAGAATTAAATCAGGCTGAAGCTCTTCCACCATTTCGACGGCTTCATTTCCGTCATAGGCGCAATGCACTTCATAGCCCTCTTTTCTTAAGTTGAATTCTAATATATCTGCAATCGGTTTTTCATCATCTACTACAAGGATCTTTTTATCCATCATTTTTAATTTTCCTCCTGCCGAATGGTCTTCATTTCATCTATATCACATTCGTTACATCACTTATGGCCCAAATAGAACAATGGGTCCTTGTCTATTATAACGGTTTAAGGTCAAAAGATAAAAAAAATAAAGGTTTAGAAAAAAACACATTTTTCACCTTCATCCACCAGTTGTCTATCTTTTGTCATGTTTTTCAACTTTTCTTAAAAAAGATAATTTAAATGAAACCTCCGCTCACCTGCGTGCGTCTTTTCATTGACGTCTTCTTCTTTGAACCGGCCGCAGGGCCGGTTCTCCCTTTTTCTTCTATTATAACACTCCGCATGTCTATCTTTTCTTAAAAGAAAAAACGCACCTACGATTGCAGATGCGTTTGGTAAGTGGCTCGGGACGGAATCGAACCGCCGACACACGGATTTTCAGTCCGTTGCTCTACCAACTGAGCTACCGAGCCAAATGATTTATTTTTCTCTACTAAGTAAAGTAAAATGGCGGTCCGGACGGGACTCGAACCCGCGACCTCCTGCGTGACAGGCAGGCATTCTAACCAACTGAACTACCGGACCTTACAGTAATTTGTCTGGAGAGCTGTCGTGTCAGCTCTCGCAGACAAATAAGGAATTTAGCAATAACGCTAAAGTAAATCAATGACCCGTACGGGATTCGAACCCGTGTTACCGCCGTGAAAGGGCGGTGTCTTAACCGCTTGACCAACGGGCCTTCACAAAAATGGTGAGCCATGAAGGACTCGAACCTTCGACCCTCTGATTAAAAGTCAGATGCTCTACCAACTGAGCTAATGGCTCCTAAGATGCCGGATTTTCCATAGAGCAAACGACTTGGATCAAGTTCTTATCTTGTACTCTATTGAAGTAGTTTCCGTAACAACGAGATTTATAATATCACGAACAAATAGAAGTGGCAATAACTTTTTTGGTTTTTTTTCATATTTTTTTCTCAGACCAACTTATATGCAGTTTTCAAACAAAAAAAAGCCCCTGAAAACAGGGGCTTACGGGTATTCTGCTTAGTTCGCACGATACACGCTGCGAAGGACATTTGTTTGTGAACGGTCTGGGCCGACAGAGAAAATAGAAAGCGGAATGCCTGTCAGCTGAGACACGCGCTCAAGATAGTGACGCGCGTTTTCAGGAAGCTCGCTCAAGCTTTTCGCACCTGTAATATCCTCAGTCCAGCCCGGCATTTCTTCATATACCGGCTCACATTCAGCAAGTGCTTTAAGGCTTGCAGGGAATTCTTCGATGATTTCGCCTTTATAGCGGTACGCCACACAGATTTTCAGCGTTTCAATTCCTGTTAGGACGTCAATTGAGTTCAGAGAAAGATCTGTAATTCCGCTGACACGGCGGGCGTGGCGGACAACGACACTGTCAAACCAGCCGACACGGCGTGGGCGGCCTGTTGTTGTTCCATATTCACGTCCGACTTCACGGATTTGATCTCCAATTTCGTCTTTCAGCTCAGTCGGGAAAGGACCATCGCCGACACGAGTCGTATAGGCTTTTGAGACGCCGACTACGTGCTTTATTTTTGTCGGGCCGACACCTGAACCGATGGTTACACCGCCGGCAACCGGGTTAGATGACGTAACAAACGGGTATGTTCCTTGGTCGATATCAAGCATAACCCCTTGTGCGCCTTCAAATAACACGCGGCGGCCTTCATCAAGCGCATCATTTAAAACAACTGATGTATCGCAAACATATTTCTTAATCTGCTGTCCGTATTCATAATACTCATCTAAGATATCTTCTATTTTAAATCCTTCTGTCTCGTACATTTTCTCAAGCAGACGGTTTTTTTCTTCAAGATTGCGTTCAAGTTTCTCCGCAAACGCGTCACGATCCAACAAATCCGCGATACGAATGCCGATTCGGGCTGCTTTATCCATATAAGCAGGGCCGATTCCTTTTTTCGTTGTGCCGATCTTGTTTGCTCCTTTTCGCTCTTCTTCCACTTCATCCAACTTCAAATGATACGGCAGAATCACGTGAGCTCTGTTGCTGATTCTCAGGTTATCTGTACTGACGTTGCGCTCATGAAGATACGCAAGCTCTGTGACTAATGCTTTTGGATCTACAACCATTCCGTTTCCAATCACACACGTCTTATCTTTATAGAAAATTCCAGACGGAATTAAGTGAAGCTTGTATGTGACTCCGTCAAACTTGATGGTGTGCCCTGCGTTATTTCCGCCTTGATAACGGGCGATCACTTCTGCATTTTCTGATAGGAAATCTGTGATTTTGCCTTTTCCTTCATCGCCCCATTGCGTACCTACTACAACTACTGAAGACATGTCCGTGCACCTCCGTTAACCTTTCAAAAACGATTCTATTCAAACAAATCAAGTTTATCAGTGAAGAAACAGAAAGTCAATTGCAAATCCGAACATTAAATTCTTGTAAATCCTCATTCGTTCGCTTTAATTGATATTAGAAGCGTTTTCTTAAAGCTTTTCCTCGAAAAGCTCATGAAACTTTCATCCTTTAGTGGGGGAAAGAATCACTTGTCTGAAATCCCTTTTGTGTTCATGAACACGATTCGCCAGCCGTCTGGATCCTCTATTGTCACCCCTCCATGACTCCAGTACGGGTTCTCAGGTTCCGCCTCCTGATAGCCCATTCTTTTTAATTTTGCAGTGATGGCTTTGATTTCTTCTTCGTTCGGCACATAAAAGACGAGCAGGCTGTCTGGATGGGGCACGGGCGCTGTACTTTCCCCTTCATGCTGGGTGAATTCCAAGTGGTAATCGGTGTGGGGGAGGCCAAACATGACACCGTCATACCCATTATGCTGATGAAATTCACCAAGTCGTTTTAAGCCCAGCCCTTCTTCATAAAAACGAATGATCTGATCAAGCCGGCCCGTATGTCTTGCTATCCGAATTTGTGCGGCATGAAATTGTGAAAAACGATTCCTCATTGTTACCCTCTCCTTTTTGCCTCATTTTATTAAACCGCTTTCATTATTACATCCGCTAAGCGGCTGGTTTCTCTTCCGTCTTTTGGATGAAAAAAACCCCAAGAAAAAGCTCTTGGGGTTTACGCACCGGGCGGAACACCTGCGTCGTCAAAACGCCGTTCCAGGTTGACGAATTTATTGTATTCTTTTACGAACGCAAGAGACACGGTTCCTACCGGGCCGTTACGCTGTTTGGCAATAATGATTTCGATAATGTTTTTGTTCTCAGTTTCTTTGTCATAGTAGTCATCACGATAAAGGAACGCAACAATATCTGCATCCTGCTCAATACTTCCTGATTCACGGATATCAGACATCATCGGACGTTTATCCTGACGCTGCTCAACGCCACGCGAAAGCTGAGAAAGCGCGATAACAGGGACTTGAAGCTCTCTGGCGATCGATTTCAGTTCACGGGAAATTTCTGATACTTCCTGCTGACGGTTATCCTTTGAACGTCCGCTTCCCTGGATCAATTGCAGGTAATCGATCAAAATCATGCCAAGACCGCTTTCCTGCTTCAAACGGCGGCATTTGGCACGGATTTCACTGACACGGATACCTGGTGTGTCATCGATATAAATTCCGCTGTTGGACAGGCTTCCCATCGCCATCGTCAGCTTGCCCCAATCCTCTTCTGTCAGATTTCCTGTACGAAGGTTTTGGGCATTGATATTTCCCTCGGCACAAAGCATACGCATAACGAGCTGCTCGGCACCCATCTCAAGACTGAAAATGGCTACACTCTCGTCGGTCTTCGTCGCTACGTTTTGCGCGATATTCAGGGCAAAGGCCGTTTTCCCTACTGACGGACGGGCAGCCACAATAATCAAGTCATTGCGCTGGAATCCGGCAGTCATCCGGTCAAGCTCAGAAAAACCTGTTGGAATCCCGGTAATATCACCTTTTCGATTGTGAAGCTGTTCGATGTTGTCATACGTCTGAACAAGGACATCCTTGATATTTTGAAAGGCGCTTGTATTTTTGCGCTGCGCCACTTCCATAATCGTTTTTTCCGCTTCACTGAGTAAATCTTCAACCTCGTCCTCACGGGTATATCCGTCCTGAGCGATTGTTGTCGCTGTTCTGATTAACCGGCGAAGAATTGATTTTTCCTCAACGATTTTTGCGTAATATTCTATGTTAGCCGCTGTCGGCACCGAGTTTGCGATATCAGTCAGATACGATATGCCTCCCACTTCTTCCAGCAGGTCCGTGTTGGCAAGCTCTGACGTCACCGTAACTAAATCAACCGGTTCACCGCGGTCTCCGAGCACCAGCATCGCATTATAAATTTTTTGGTGGGACATTCTATAGAAATCATCTGGAATCAATACCTCTGAAGCCAGTGTTAAAGCAGACGGCTGTAAAAAAATAGCGCCTAACACGGCTTGTTCGGCTTCTATATTTTGCGGCGGCAGCCGATCATTCAGAAGGTCTGTCATGCTAAGCACCGTCCTCTCATTAAAAAATCTCCAAACTCCATTTTACCATTTATCCAGAAAAAAAATAGAAAAATTCTTTGTTTCCTATTTTTTCCAGTCAGCAGATTGGATAGTTTCGGACAGTGTCAGCCTGGGGAAAAAAACTGATAAAACTTGAGGGAGGAATAAATATGCTGAAAAAATACGCCGTAACACCCAACGTCGATGTGGACGGCTGGTTTATCACAGTGGATAATGTGGCGCCTACAGCTTTATACACCTCTAAAGACGCCGCAATTGAAAAAGCGAAGCAGGTAGCCAAAGAGAACAGTCCGGCAAAGCTTGTGATTTATGACCAGCATAAAAATGTGGAAGAGGAACTCTCTTTCTAACAAACTGAAAGCCTTCGCTGCCGCGGGGCTTTTTTTAACGGGTAAGACACGCTATTCCATCCATTTGAATCCGGTACGCATCATGATATCCGCCGCCTTTTGATACAGCTCCCACTCTTCAAATGAAGCAAATTTCCCCATTAGCTCCTGAAGCTTATGCCGCAAAGCGATATATTCTTCCAATGTGACAGCTCTCTCAGTGTCGATCTGATGCTCATACAGCATTTGTTTTAATAATGATAACGGTTTATTCATGCTGAACCCTCCTTATCTCTTTTATAAGGGGCATTTTCGGATTGCACCATTCCTTTGTGATATCTTCTTACGTTTCACATCTGATTCTTGTACAATGGACAAAAGAGAGGAGGGATCTTTGTGAGACCTTTGCAAATTTCTGCTAAAACTGCACAAAAGCTTGCAGAGTCTTTGAATCTGCCGCTTGAACAGATCATGCATATGCCTCAGCATATCCTGCTTGCCAAAATGGCTGAATTGCAGAAAGAGGACAAATCATAACCCGCACTCGCATACTTGCTTACATGTATCGGAATGATATTAAGTATATGTTAGAAAAGAGGAGTAACTGCTTTGCCACATCCACAAAATAAAAAAATCCAATCGTTTTGGCTGATTGCCGGTATTATCTTTATCGCGTTTAATTTAAGACCTGCAATCACTTCAGTTGGGCCGGTCATCAGCTCCATCAGGACAGAGCTGCACATGTCCAACGGGGCAGCCGGGTTTTTGACCGCACTGCCGCTGCTTTCGTTTGCCGTTCTTTCTCCGCTCGCGCCTAAGCTAGGACGTCGTCTCGGAAATGAGCGAACCTTATGGCTTGGTCTCCTGGTACTGTTTATCGGTGTTTTGATTCGCTCTGCCGGCTATACTGCCGCTTTGTTTTTCGGAACGGCACTCATCGGAATCGGAATTGCGATCGGAAACGTACTTTTGCCAAGCTTAATCAAACATAAATACCCTGAAAAGCCAGGGCTCATGATCAGCCTGTATACGACATCAATGAATATATTCGCTGCTTTAGCATCAGGTATCAGCGTACCTTTAGCGGCCCAGTTGGATGGCGGATGGAAACAGGGATTTCTCTTATGGGGAGGCTTGGCATGTCTAGCCTTGCTGATTTGGATACCCCAGCTTCGCCATCGGGATGTGTCCAACCAGACGCCGCAGCTTCAAACAAGTCCGATTTGGGCTTCCAAAATGGCATGGTTCGTCACCATCTTCATGGGCCTGCAATCCTTCTTATTCTACAGCAGTATCGCCTGGTTTCCTGAGATTCTCCGTTCACACGGGATTGATACGTCAACCGCCGGATGGCTGGTATCACTCATGCAATTTGCGAGTCTGCCTTCCACTTTTCTGACACCGGTTTTAGCTGACCGCGTGAAACATCAGCGCGGGATCGTTGCAGCGCTGACCGCAGTCTATCTGATCGGTCTATGCGGATTATTAACGGGGGGCAGCCATGCTATGCTTGCCATCTGGATGGTGATTATCGGTATCGGACAAGGCTCCAGCATTAGTCTGGCACTTACTCTCATTGGGCTCCGCAGTGAAAATGCGTATCAGGCTGCAGCGCTGTCGGGCATGTCCCAGTCATTTGGCTACCTTCTTGCTGCCATCGGGCCGATCTTTGTCGGGTATCTCTTTGACCAGACACATTCATGGACAATGCCGATTGTGCTACTTATTGCTGCTTTAATCGTTATGGGAACAGCAGGACTCGGGGCAGGACGCGATCGATACGTCCTTCAGACAGAGAGAAAGCGAAATTTAGCATAGAAAATGGGCGGGGAACATGTCTCCGCCTCTTTTTTATGAAAAATACTGTAAGTCATTCTTTGAATCTTTATGGTTTATTCATAAGTTTTTCATATTTGTTTTTTACAATTAGACATCATAAAGAGGTGAAAGAGGTTGATACCGGACTCTTGTCCTATCTGAGAAAGCATAATACCGGCGAAGAGTATCTATTTGCTACTTTGACAACCGTAACGGCTGCGCCATATATCATCAATACAGATGAATCTGTCATGGCACTCGGCGGCTTCAACGGCACAGATCCGATCCTGACTGTCTCTGATCTGAAAAAACTAGTCAAAGAGGGCAAAGTGAAATACTTCCTGCTGTCAGAAAAGAACTCAGGCAATACTGAACTCGTTTCTTGGATCAAGAAAAACGGCCAAGAAATATCTTCTGACAAGTACAGCAGTTCCTCGAGCAGCACAAGCAGCCAGCAAAGCATGAAAGGTGGACCTGGCGGAGAAAGCCAGCAAACCCTTTATCTCGTAGAATAAAAAAAGAGGCTTGGATCAATCCAAGCCTCTTTTCTATTAAGCTTCTTCTTTCACATGTACCTTTAACACAGCCTGCACCTCAGGATGCAATTTCACAGGAACGTTTGTATAACCTAACGCACGAATGCCGTCCGGCAGTTCCAGCTTCCGCTTATCCACTTTAATGTTATGGTCTTTTTGAAGCTGTTCAGTAATTTGCTTGCTTGTGACAGATCCGAATAAACGGCCGCCTTCACCTGATTTCGCGCTGAGCTCAACAGTCAGTTTTTCTAATGTCTCTTTTAAGCTCTTTGCCTGTTCAAGCTCTGCGATGGCTTCTTTTTTCTCTTTCTGCTTTTGACCGTTTAGTACACTGATGTTTGACGCGTTCGCTTCAACCGCGAGGCCTTTTTTAATCAGAAAGTTATGCGCATAACCATCTGCTACGTTTTTCACTTCGCCTTTTTTTCCTTTTCCTTTTACATCTTGTAAGAAAATAACCTTCATCTTTGTACGCCTCCCTCAAAATACTCATCTATGGCGCCCTTCAGCCGCTCCAGTGCTTCTGTTACTGAAATGCCGGATAACTGAGTCGCCGCATTTGTTAAATGTCCTCCGCCTTCCAGCGCCTCCATGATGATCTGAACATTCACATCGCCAAGAGACCGTGCACTGATACAAACAGTTTGTTCATCACGTCTTGCTACCGCAAATGAAGCTTCAACCTCGCTCATCGACAACAGAGAATCCGCAGCCTGCGCAATCAGCACTTGATCGAAATATTCATCCTCATTCTCAGGCAGTGATGCAATCGCGATGTTCTCTTTATAGAGGGCCGTATGCTGGATTAGCTTCGCTCGTTTAATATAGGAATCAACGGTTTCTTTGAGGAACTTCTGCACAAGCACCGTATCGGCGCCTTTTGCTCTTAAATATGAAGCCGCATCAAAGGTCCGCGAGCCAGTGCGGAGTGAAAAGCTCTTTGTATCCACTATTATACCAGCTAATAGGGCCGTTGCTTCAATCATATTGATTTTTAAGCGCTTCGGCTGATACTCAAGCAGCTCTGTCACCAATTCCGCTGTTGATGAAGCGTACGGCTCCATATAGACGAGCAGCGGGTCTCTGATAAATTCTTCGCCTCTGCGGTGATGGTCGATGACCACAATATGCTCAATTTTGTTTACCAGCCGTTCTTCTATAACAAGCGACGGCTTATGTGTATCCACGATGACAAGCAGCGTGTCGTCATTGGCAATTTCCATTGCTTCTTCAGGCGTGATGAACCTTGACCACAGCTCTTCATATTTTTTAATTTCCTCAATCAAGCGCTGCACACTTGAACCGATTTGATTCGGATCAATCACAATAAATCCATCTTTGTTATTTGCCTGTGACACCTTTAATATCCCGATCGCCGCACCGATAGAATCCATGTCGGGAAATTTGTGTCCCATGATAATCACATTGCTGCTTTCAGAAACAATTTCCTTTAAAGCATGAGAAATCACGCGGGCGCGCACCCTTGTTCGCTTCTCCATCGGGTTCGTTTTACCGCCGTAAAACTTTACTTTTCCGTTTGGCAGCTTAATGGCTACCTGGTCTCCGCCGCGGCCCAGTGCTAAGTCCAGACTGGATTGCGCCAAATCGCCAAGCTCCTTCAGCGATGAGACCGAAGCTCCGACACCGACGCTTAAGGTCAGCGCAACGCCGTCAAATGAGGTTTTTTCCCGTACCTCATCCAGAATCGAAAACTTGGAATTTTCAAGTTCGGTTAAAATGTTCTCATTAAGCACAGCGATAAAACGTTCTGACGATGTCCTTTTTAGGAATATTCCATACTCCTGCGCCCAAGCGTTGAGCAAAGAGGTCACTTGGCTGTTCATCGTGCTTCTCGTCTGGTCGTCTAATCCTTGCGTCACATCATCGTAGTTATCAAGGAAAATATAGGCCAGCACAGTTCTTTCATTTTCATATTGCTTTTCAATCTGTATCTGTTCCGTCACATCGAAGAAATAAAGCAGACGCTCATCCCGTTTGATGACCACTTTAAATTTCCGGTCATTCAATGTAACCGTTTCCGATTCTACCTCTTGTTTGATGAGCGGCACAACGGATTCACAAGTATCATAAAGTGATCTCCCCACTAATGTACTTTCATTAAAGCAAGAAGAGAGAAACGGATTTGCCCATTCTATATAGTATTGATCATTAAAAAGCATGATGCCGATCGGCATTTCCATCAATGCCTCTTCCCCGACTTTTTTCAACCTGTAGGATAACGTAGAAATATAAGCGTCAATCTCTTTTCGAATAAGAGAATCCGCGCGTTTTATAAAAAACAGTATAACTGCCAGCAGCAACACTTCAACGGTTCCTATGATCCAGTTAAAATAAAAGCTGATGAGGATTGTAATGATTGACAAAGCAATCAATGCATAGATGGGATACCGAAACAACGGTTTTTCATAAAAGCTTGGCATTTCTATCACTCCCCACCATGTGAGTAAAACTCATTTTCACTTCACCTTATTCCTTATGTTAAAGCCCATGTCTATAACGCCTAAAATGCGAATGGCTGCCATAAAAATCGGTTGCAGCAGACCAAGAATGACTGCAATGACGGCCACTGCCTTTGGATATTTTTTCTTATGGCAATAGAAAAAGATAAATGATAAACCTTGGATAAAAATAAGAAACCCGAGTATAAACTCCCCATTTAAAGCGATAGAGTACAGCATTTGGCCTTTTTCTAAAGGCAGAAATGACAGCATGACAATCAACAAATACAGTACTACAACACTTTGCGGAAACTTCAACTCTCTAAAAGGCTTTAGACTAGGAATATCGGGGGAGAATCGCCTTAAGAGCGGCTTAGCGATAAGATAACTGAGGAAAGAAAAAATGGCTCCTACCATCACGATAGCTGTTGGAAAAAGATATTGAACCGTACTCAATTGTTCTTCCATCAGTTTCATTTGTTTCTCAAGTTCTTCAGCATTACCCGATTGTTTCAAAACGGATTCAACGATATCGAGTGATTGCCGATATTGTGTCATTGCTTCATCAATGATATTGATACCCAAAAACTGAATGCTTATCACAAAATAGAACACGATACAAAGCATATAAATAAGGGCACCCGAAATAATAGCATGGCCGGGTTCTCTTTTTTTGAAAAAATGCCCCATGGCTATGCCCGCACAAGCTGACATAAAAGCTACAATCAGTCCGTTAAAGGACCCGACAATAAAGACAACAGGAAGACTGACAGCGCCCATCCATAATCCTAATTTCAATCCGTGTCTGATCGTATAAAGGATCATAGGCAGCGGCAGTGCAAATAACAGAATGGTTCCAATCAATGGAACATAAACGACCAGCAGTGTGATGATCGCAAACAAACTGATTAAAATAGCACCTTCCATTAATGCTCTTGTTTGTTTCACTTAGTCACCTCGTATCATACTGAACATACGAATAGAAAAGAGCAGCATAAACGACTGCTCTTTTTTTCATCGCCGCAACATGTTTTGCACCAATGTTTTCATATCATCTCTAAAATTACTTTTATATTTTAACATAAGTCCAAATCGCAAGTAAAATGACGCCAATGTTTCATGTGAAACATTGCAAACGAAAAGACATTCTTTAAAAGAATGCCCATCACTTCTTATTCTTTATCATCCATAAAACCAGAAGATTCTTTGTTTTTCTTCTTCGTTTTTCTGACATATACAAATATTAAAATCACAAGTAAAAGGGTTGTTGCTTGCAGAACGCCGCTGCTAAACAAGAAAAAGTTCTTTATCATGTCCCACATCGTGTTTCACCTCTTTTTGGATGTTCTCAACCCGTATCCTATATAAGGTGGATTCCCTTTTTAAAAACTTCAAAACATCATGAACAACATTGAACGTTGGGCATATGCTGATACAGAATCTGATTGATAAAGGAGATTTGTTACATGGATGAACGCAGAACGTTGGCTTGGCATGAAACATTAGAGATGCATGAGCTGGTTGCTTTTCAGTCAAACGGGCTCATTAAACTGAAGAAAATGATTAGAGAAGTTAGAGACCCTCAGCTCAGACAGCTTTATAGCGTTTCCATTCAGGCCGTTGAGCAGAATTTAAGAGAGCTTCTCCCATTCTTCCCTCAGGCGCCGATGCCTCGCGATGATGAAGAAGAAGAGCGTGCGGATAACCCATTTTTCAGCGGTGACCTGCTCGGCTTTGCCAAAACATCTGTCCGCAACTATGCCATCGCAATTACAGAAACAGCAACACCTCAATTAAGAACCGTACTTGTCAAACAGCTGAACGCTGCCATTAAGTTGCATGCGCACGTTTATCAATACATGTATCAGCACGGATACTACCCATCTTACAACCTTTCTGACCTGTTAAAAAATGACGTCAGAAACGCCAATAAAGCCATTTCGATGAAATAAAAGAAGCAGCAAAGGCTTCCCTTTGCTGCTACTTCTGCTGTTCTTTTAATAAACTGTTTGAACGACGCGCCTCCAGTGCTTCTCGGTTGGCGTCGCCCCATTCTTTCATTTGCAATACAATCGGCTCAAGCGTTCGCCCGAATTCTGTCAGAGAATATTCAACCTTGGGCGGCACCTGGTGATAAACTTCGCGATGAACAATGCCATCCGCTTCAAGCTCTCGAAGCTGCAGAGTTAGCATTCTTTGAGTAATACTCGGGCAGATTTTGCGAAACTCATTAAACCGTTTCTTGCCATCTATCATGTGATAAAAAAGGATTCCTTTCCACTTTCCGCCAATGACATCTAGTGTAAATTCAACCGGACAGCCTTCTTTGTTCGGATAAATATTATTTTTCCGGCTCATGTTCGACCCTCCAATAGTACCTTTTTTGATACTACAGATCATTTTGCAACTGACCTACCCAGCATTTTACACACCTTTCCTCTTTCACTCAAAAAAAATGCTTTATATTCACATCAATTTTTAAGGGTTTGCATGATTACACCCGCAGCAAGACGTGTTAAACTATAAAAAGAATGTTTACACTACTTAAAAAAGGATAAGGAGTTATCATGGAAAAAATACTTATTTTCGGACACCAAAATCCAGACACAGATACGATCTGCTCTGCTATTGCTTACGCTGATTTAAAAAACAAACTCGGTTTCAACGCTGAGCCTGTCAGACTTGGACAAGTCAACGGCGAAACACAATATGCACTTGATTACTTCAAACAAGAAAGCCCTCGTCTTGTAGAAACAGCTGCAAACGAAGTGAACGGCGTTATCCTTGTTGACCACAACGAACGCCAGCAAAGCATCAAGGATATTGAAGACGTTCAAGTTCTTGAAGTCATCGACCACCACAGAATCGCAAACTTCGAAACAGCTGAGCCGCTTTACTATCGTGCTGAGCCCGTCGGCTGTACAGCTACAATCTTAAACAAAATGTACAAAGAAAATAACGTAACAATCGAGAAAGAAATTGCCGGCCTTATGCTGTCTGCTATCATTTCTGACTCTCTGTTATTCAAATCTCCAACTTGCACGGACCAAGACGTAGCGGCAGCAAAAGAACTTGCGGAAATCGCTGGCGTAGATGCTGAAGAATACGGCTTAAACATGCTGAAAGCAGGCGCTGACCTAAGCAAAAAAACAGTTGAAGAGCTGATTTCTCTTGATGCAAAAGAATTCACACTCGGCAGCAAAAAAGTCGAAATCGCACAAGTCAACACAGTGGATATTGAAGATGTGAGAAAACGCCAAGCTGAGTTAGAAGCAGTGATTTCTAAAGTTGTGGCTGAGAAGAACCTTGATCTGTTCCTTCTTGTCATCACAGACATCTTAGAAAACGATTCACTTGCACTTGCAATCGGTAACGAAGCGAACAAAGTGGAAAAAGCATTCAACGTCACATTAGAAAACAACACAGCCCTTCTTAAAGGCGTTGTTTCTCGTAAAAAACAAGTCGTTCCTGTGTTAACAGACGCGATTGCAGAATAATAAAAAAGCATCCCGCTCACGGGATGCTTTTTCTTATTCGCCAAGCTTTTCAATTTGCCCCATCACATCAGTAATTTGCTTAGCGTTTTGGACCAATTCGGATTGCTCCAATTCCTCAAGCGATACCTTTCCTTCTTCCACTTGCTGCAAGACGTCTTCCGCACTTTTTTGCAATGTGTCGTTATGCTCCTGTAGGGTGCTGTGAAGCTCCGCTGCGGCATCAGGCGGTGTTAATTCATTAAAATCAGCCGCTGCCTTTTGAATAGACTCAAGCTGTGTCTCTAGTTTTTCTTTCGCCTCAGTGTCATTTACAGCTTCCTCAGCCAATGCAGGCGCTTCCTCTGCAAACGTCTTCACCTTTTCCACATAAGCTGACGCTTCATTTGTATAATCCAGACCGTCATTCACCTGATCCAGTATTCCGCATCCGCCTGCCCCTAAAAGACCCACGCCGGCCAAAACCGTCAGAACCATTTTCTTCATTGTTTGCCCCCTTATCGTTTCTTCTTCATTTTTTCTTTCAAGATCGGAATCAATTTCTCTTTCGCTAATGGCAGCCCCTTCTTCACCAATTCACGTTTCAGCCATTTCTTCAGCTTAGACATAGTGAATCTCCTCTCCCTTTTTTGATAAAAATGAAAAAACTCCACCGATTTGGTGAAGTTCAGAAACAAAAAGACCTTCACCAAATCAGATTTGGCAAAGGTCTCGCTAACAATCAAATTGCCAGCAAAGCCGAGGACACCTAGTCCCGTAATGACGACTTTACTGTGAAAGCTACTCCCCTTTGGAGTGTTCATTTTTATTACTTTCATTCTAAAGCAATAGGCTTTTCCAGTCAAATTCCTGCTGTTCGTTTACATAAAAGATAGGTGTGGTATTTAAAATTTGAATGGTATTTACATCCGGAGATCATGCTATAACAGAGGAGGTTTTCATCATGAGTCAAGAGCGCGTGAAACGGCCCGGGCATACCAGGTGGTACATATCTTCGTTACTGAGCGGCATTATCATTCTTAATTATTTTGATCGAGTGGCCATTTCTGTAGCTGCCCCGGCGATACAAGATTCGTTTCACCTCACAGCAACTGAACTCGGCATTGTGTTTTCGATTTACACCTATTCGTATACACTGATGCAGCTGCCTGTCGGAAGTTTATTGGACAGGTTTGGCGTGGCCTGGGTCACTAGAATCGGAATGACGGTTTGGAGCTTTTTAACGATCATTCTCGCTTTTTTACAAGGAAAACTGCTCTTATATGTGTTCCGATTTCTCATTGGGCTGACGAGCGCATCGGCGTTCCCCGCCGCTTCCAAAGCAACCGCTCTATGGTTTCCCCCAAGCGAACGGGGTCTGGCGAACTCGCTGTTTGATTCAGCCGCCAAATTTTCAAACGTGATCGGTGCGCCGCTGGTCGCCTTTCTCGTCACAACATTTGACTGGCGGGTCGCCTTTTTAACGATCGGATGCATCAATGTGCTGTTTACCATCTTTTTCTGGCAATACTATGAGCAGCCCGAACGGCACAAACGCATTTCCAAAAGCGAATTAAACTATATTCAGAAACACAATACAATCACAACAGAACAAATCCCTTACAAAACGGGTCCGCTTTTAAAGAAGCTTTTCACTAATCGTAAAGTATGGGGCTTAATGATCGGATTTACAGGGTACGGCTATACATTCAACCTGCTGCTTACATGGCTTCCGACTTTCTTTAAGCATACATACGGAATGGATCTCATGTCATCCGGTTTATTCACCGCCGTGCCGTGGCTGATCTCTACCATTTCCGGCATTGTGGTCGGCGGCTGGCTCGTCGATTATCTTATCAAGAAAGGCTATTCCAACACCAAGGTGTATCGAACCGTAATTATTGTAGGGATGAGCTTCGGCTTTTTCTTTTTGGGCTCCATTCTGACCAATAATATAACCGTTGCGATTATCTGCATTTCAATCGGCCTCGCCGGCGTTTCTGCAACGGCTCCGGTCGGCTGGTCCATCTCCGCAGAACTGGCCCCGATTGGCTCCGTTTCCATGCTGAGTTCCATGGTAAACCTGGCAAATAACCTATTCGGAGGCATAATTGCCGCTTCACTCACGGGATATTTGTTTGATGTGACAGGTTCCTTTACGCTCAGCTTTCTGGTTGCAGGTTTTGTATTGCTGCTCGGACTGATTTTTTACGTGTTTGTGTTAGGGGATGTGAAAAGAATTAAGTTGGAGTAAAGAGTGCTTGTGTGAAAGCACTCTTTTTCTTTGATCATAAAAAAAGAGCCGCCAGCCTGATTTTTTAAGAAGCGGTGTGACGTATCATGCCCCTGCCGTACAAGAGCATGTCATGAATCATATTACGTTCCTGAATCAAAACGGACATCCCACAAGCAAAGAAGATTACGTAAAACAAACGCGATTTTTTATGCAGGATGATTTTCATCGAGGAATGTTAGAAGAGCAGCAAACCGGTTTATCTTATTATCTGACCGTCGTTGCAGAACACCTGTAGCGTGAGTCTTTGCCACTAACGCATTCTCTCTGCTCAAGTTGCGGCACCGCCAACAATCGATACATTCTGCCGGTCAACGCCGAAATTCCGCCCGTTCCATTTCAATACGGTTTGAACATATCCCAATGAGTCGGCGTTATACCTTCCGGCGATCCGCTGATACGCCAGCAATTCGTATACGCCGTCTCTGTTGAAATCAACCGGATACAAGCCGGATAAAGGATTCACCCAGCCTTCTATCGGCGCTTTTAAAACACCCTGATTCGTATAGATCTCATTCAAATAGTCTCTGCCTTTGTAAGTAAGATCCAGTATATATTGGTCATGCTGGCGTTGACTGATCACGCTCGCTTTATATTGATTTTGATAGCTCACACTGTACTTGAATTCATCATTAAACGAATCAGAATTGAAAATCTGCCTGAACTGCCGGTTCATATAAGCAAACACATACGCATATATAGAGCCTCCACTTCCCCCGGTATCAATTACAACAGCCACATCTTCCGTTTTATTGCCTGTCACATCAGCCAGAAATAGTGAAGGATTGTACCCGATATTGTTATGAAGCTGAATTTGCCGTTCCTGATGTGTCTTGCCGTCACGTATCACCAAAGTGATATTTCTCCATAGCGGACTGCCTGACGTTTGATTGCCAGTAAGGAAGACTTCATCAGCGACTCCATCTCCCGTCACATCACCCCGCGCTGAAGTAATAATAGCGCGCGAGAAAACGGGCTGCCTATATCCATATGGATACTGGTAAAGCGTTGATTCTCCACCATGATAAACCCAATAAGGTGCCATTCTGCTGTTGTATGGATTCAATTGAATTCACCCTTTCCTATTCACCTTCATGAATCATGATATGCAGGAAAAGGACACAGCAGATCACATGCAGCCCGTCTTGTTTCAGAATGTCTAAGCACTATAAACTACATTAAATCCGTACCATATGAATTATCAATTGCGCAAAGCCACTCACCTTGCATATTCTTCTTAAACACATAGGTCGCCCTTCTTTCCATCGCATACTCGGAATCCTTTTTATCCGAATCAAGCAGCGTTTGAGAAAGGACCAGTGCAGTGTCGCCTGCTTCCAAAATGACCATTTTCCCTTGTGTCGGGACAAGATGATGATTGAAATAATTTGCGATCGCAATAAACGCTTTTTTGATTTCTTCTTTACCGCGTGCGATCCTGCCAGGCTTCACAACTAAAATGGCATCCTCTGTATAGTAATTCATCAGCGTATCAAAATCTTCGTTCCGGATTGCCGCATCACAAGCAGCAATGATCTCTTTTATTTGCTGTTCCAAAAGGTTCCCTCCCCATCATCGCGATTGGATATATTATACATTGTTTGAGCAGTTAATACCGAAAACAAAATGAAAAGTATACCTATTTCCTATATAATGCAAACAGCACGAATAAAACCTATATTTTACAAAGTTCCCGAGTGAAGGGGTGAACGATATTGTCTGTGGAATTCACATTACATGACAATAGACAGCATGAGATAAGCGCGGATTGCCAACATTGTTTTGGCTTGTGCTGTGTTGCCGCCTTATGCGAAATCGGCCGATTTTGCTTTTGATAAAGATAGCGGAACGCCTTGCCGCGATTTACAATCAAACTATCAATGCGCCATACATGAAGCTCTTAGAGAAAAAGGATTTCGAGGCTGGTCAGCTTATGAATGCTTTGGCGCCGGTCAAAAGGTATCCCAAATTATTTATGAGGGAAAGGATTGGCGAAACAACACGGAATCCGCGAAAGAGATGTTTGACGTTTTTCCAATTATGCAGCAGCTGCATGAGATGCTTTGGTATTTACATGAAGCTCTTTCTATAGAGGCAGCCAAGCCGATTCATCGTGAGTTACGGGCTTATTTCGAGCGCGTCATAGGAATCGCCTGGATAGAAGGCAGATTTTTATCCCCAGTGGCAGAGACCTTTAAACAGTATGTCATCAGCCATTTTTCTGATAAAGAGGAGGATCAATCATGAATGTGAAGAGAATAACGACAGAACATGATTTACATACAGCGTTTGCCATCAGAAAGACAGTATTTGTTGAGGAACAAGGCTGTCCAGTTTCCGATGAGTTCGATGAGTTCGATACACTCCATGGAGATTGCCAGCATATTCTGGTTTACCATGAACATCAGCCGGTTGGCACAGCGCGTGTGCGTATCGTTGATCACGCGGGGAAACTGGAAAGAATCTGTATTCTGAAGCCCTATCGCAAATTTGGATTGGGGAAAGTGATTGGCGATGAGTTAGAGCGTATTGTGAAAGAAAAAAGGATTAATACATGTAAACTTTACGGTCAGACACAGGCAGCAGGCTTTTATGAAAAGCTCGGCTATCAGACAGCATCAGAAGAATTTATATTGGATGGCATTCCGCATGTGCTGATGACAAAAGGAGACGTTTCCGGACAATAAATTGTTCACAAATTTGTCACTTATGAGCATGTGTGATTCATTGGTATACTAATCACCGATTATGGAGAGAAGGATTGATTGTATGCCAGCAAATAAAAAAGAAGGCCTTATCTTTGGCGTGATGATGTGCTTTGGGATGGTCTGCGTCATGTCGATTTATAATGCAGTGATCAACGGAGCCATACATGATTTTTCATGGGTTACAGCTTTTGAGATGATCATAGGATTCATTGTAGCGTTACTGTTAGATTTACTGTTAGTCGGACCGCTCGCAAGAAAAATGACATTCAAACTGCCGTTCGACAAGTCTAAGAAATTATATGTCGTCCTTGCCATGTCGACTTGTATGGTGGTTGGTATGGTACTTTGTATGTCTGTTTTCGGATTAATCACGACAACTTTATCGAATGGACTTAACGAGAACAGCCTATTCAGTGCGTACCTTATGATCGTTCTGAAAAACTTTATTTTAGCCTACCCCTTGCAATTGCTGATTATGGGTCCATTAGTCAGAGGGATTTTTATGAAATTTGTAAAACCAAAGCTCGCAGCTGCCGTTTAAATAAAAAAGGAGTGAGCGTAACACTCACTCCCTTTTCTCATTGATTTTCAGCACTCCGCCTCACGAATGAATGTAAAACAAGCTCCGCAAACGCCTCTGCGGCGGGCAGCTGCCATTTTTTCTTTTTGATTAGCATATGAGAGTAAAGCGGCTCAAAGCTTTCAGCATGATGAAGGATTTTCAGCTTACCCGCCTCCACTTCTTCTTTCACTGTCACATAAGGCAGTACAGAAAATCCAAGTCCGCTCATGACCGTTTGTTTAATCGCCTCGATACTCCACAACTCCATTGTTTGAAAGCTGCGAATGTCATGCTTCACTAGATATGTTTCAAACATGGTCCGATAACTGCAACCCTCTTCATTTGTAATAAAGAAATGACTGCTATTTTCTTGTTTATAGTCATCAAAATGGTCCGGTCCGTCATGACTGCCCACAAGGACCATCTTCTCCTCGGTTAACGTGTGATGAATGCATTTTTCAATATTAATTTCCGGATAGACCATTAACGCGATATCGACCCGTCCGCTTAATACATCCACCTGATTTTGTCCGCATGTCCCGTTGCTTAAGATGATTTTCACATGAGGATATGTCAGTGAAAATTCCCTTATGATCGGCCCTAGTCTGGAAATGGTTAAAGACTCAGGTGCGGCTACCTTTAATACTCCCTTGATTTCATGGACACTCTTCATATTCTTGATCTGGTCGTGGGCAGAAAGTAAATCTTCTGCCAAAGGGATTAACTCTCTGCCTAAATGAGTCAGCTTTAGATTTCTTTTTTCATACGAAAATAAAGCCCCGCCGATTTCCTGCTCAAGCGCTTGGATATGAGTGGTGATCGTGGATTGCGTATAACCCAGCTTAGCAGCAGCTCCCGTGTAACTTCCCATTTCTACAATGGCCTGGAACGTGACAAGATGTCTGATCTCCATACGTTTTCCCCTTCTATCGAAAAAAATGATAATGCTTTTTTATATTTCAATTTTATTTATAGATATCACTATCATACAATAAAAACTGCCCAATATGACTTAGCAAATGAAGGTGATTCAATGAGTATCATAGCTTTTCTTTCGTATGTGATTTTGACATCCATTACGCCTGGCCCAAGTAACATCCTAATGATGAACGAAGCGCGAAGGTTTGGCTTTATAGGTTCGTGGCGTTTCAATAGCGGCATCTTATCAGGTTTTGCAGCGCTCGGAATTCTCAGCGGTATATTTACAATAGGTTTGTACAATTGGATTCCTCTTGTTGAGCCCTACTTCAAAATAGCTGGTGCAGTCTATTTGCTCTATTTGGCCTGGCAGATCGGTTTCGCCAAAGGCTCAAAGAAGGATTCCGAGGATACGCACTCTTCTTTTTTATCCGGTTTCATCTTCCAGATCATCAATATGAAAAGCATTTTGTTCTTCTTAACATTAATGAGTGCTTTTATACTGCCGTTTCAGCATTCCATGACATCAATTATTTTTTATCTCTCATTGGCCATCTTTCTGGGCTGGTTCGCCCTGTTGCTATGGTCAGGGTTCGGCTCTGTTTTTAAAAAGCTTTTTGAAAAACACGATAAGGCCTTTCGAGTCATCATGTGTTTGCTGCTTATTTATTCTGCGGTAAGTATCTTTCTTTAGTTGGTCTCATCTGATACGAAAGCAGCTAGGCGGATTAATAATCGTTTAGTGGAATGGTTTACTTTGGGGAGGGATGATGAATGATAAAACGACTTGATCATTTGGTTTTAACGGTGAAAAGCATTCAGGAGACACTCCGCTTCTACACATCTGTTTTGGGGATGCAGGAAGAAACGTTTGGCTCAGGGAGAAAAGCATTGCGTTGTGGCAATCAAAAAATCAACTTGCATGAGGCCGGTCATGAATTCGAACCTAAGGCACAGCATCCATTACCGGGATCTGCGGATTTGTGTTTTATCACTGATCAACCGTTTCATTCCTTAATCGAACATCTAAGAAAAAACAACGTGATGGTTGAGGAAGGACCTGTTAAAAGAACTGGCGCCCTTGGCCCGATTATCTCTGTTTATATTCGAGATCCCGATCAGAACCTCATCGAAATATCAGAGTATGTAGAGAGGGAACATATCTAGTAGACATATGTAAAATTGATTTGCATGGGGAAAAGCAGGTTTCAAACCCTGCTTTTTATATGTCTTCAAAAAAATAAGTGGGTTGCTCATGTTTTTATTGTTTGAGCCCTTCAACGGTGACATTTTCTATTCAAATCTTAGATACTCAACTTAAAGTATTTCTCAAATGCAGCTTTTCCGCTTTGTGTAACCTTAATAGCTCTAGTTTTAGGCATACGCACAATCCATTGTTGTTCTAGCATCCTGTCTAATAATGCATGTCCCAAAGCTCCCGCTAAATGATGCTGTCGCTCGCTCCAATCTAAACAGCAAAGCGCAAAAGCTCTCCTCTTATTTCTTTGTTTTTCTTCGTCGACTCCAAAATCTTTTAAAAATAAAGAGCCTTCTGAAGTCACCTCATATTGTAAATCCACTTTTCGTAAGAAGCCTTGCTCGACTAATGAATGTGTCACTTGCACGCCGATATAACCGGCCAGATGATCATAACAGGTACGGGCATAGTGTAAATCACTTTTTTCTTTTGAATCATTGAAAGACTTCACTTTTGAATCAGGCGAAATACTAAGCAATTGTTCTATCACTTTTGCAGCATCGGCGTTTGCCAATTTATAATACCGATGTCTGCCATGCTTCTCTACACTGATGAGCTGTGCTTCAAGTAATTTATGCAGGTGGAAGCTGGCAGTTTGAGGCTTGATTTTAGCGAAATATGCAAGCTCTCCAGCAGGGTGTATTCTTCCATCCATAAGGCTCAAAAGAATAGAAGAACGCGTGGGGTCAGATAGTAACGAAGCAACCTTTGCAATATTAGGATTCATCATTCTCCTCCTTACATTCATATTTCGATGATAGTTGAAATGTTAAACCTTTACAATATGAATAAATAATGATTAGGAGGCATAATCGTTGAACAGTGAAAAACAAGACACTCTCCATTTTAAAGAAATCAAACCAAACATTATGTACTATGGCACGTCCACATTCCTTCTTTCCACTTTGAATGAAGATGGAACCACCAATATCAGTCCGATGTCTTCCTCATGGGCGCTTGGAAACTATATTGTTCTGGGAGTAGGCTTAGGAGGAAAAGCGATTGAAAATTTAAGTAGTCACAAAGAATGTGTCATTAATTTGCCCAGCCCGGATTTATGGAAAAATGTTGAAAAAATTTCGTCTTTTAGCGGAAAAAAGAATATCCCGCCTTTGAAGAAACAGCTCGGGTTTACGTACAAAAAAGAGAAATACGAAGCGGCAGGGTTAACACCTTTACCATCAATGACAGTAGCACCAACACGAATTAAAGAATGCCCTATCCAAATAGAAGCAGAAGTGAAGCATATTCGGATACCAGATTACGAACCATCATTTGCGATTGTGGAAACACAAGCTTTACATTTCCATGCCGAGGAAAAGATCATATTGAACGACAACCACATTGACCCTTCAAAATGGAGTCCACTTATTTATAATTTCAGACACTATTTTGGTTTAGGAAAAGAAATAGGAAAGACCTTTCGTTCGGAAACATGACTCAAAATAAAGCTTTTTTAATGGGAAATTGCGTATTATACCCCTTCTCTGTTTCAATGGAAATCGTTAGTAACAGCTTAAAGATAAAAACGGAGATATTGAAAATGAGAACTTTACATACGAGATTTAAACGTTTATTGAGATTAAGAGATTTTGAATTCTTTCAGGTAGAATGAAACGATGATGAGAGATGTGCTTTTTTATTATACGTTGATGAAAGATTGCCAGACTCTGAAGAAGGTAACAAAATTAATGTTTATTTGATTTCTCACTTTGAGCTACCTGATTCATCATATCAAGATGTGCTACGTTTTAATGATGATCTATTGGGTATGAAACATAATTGTTCATATGTAATGGACACTTTAGCTGTTACAGAGGAATTTGATTTCAATTTCCCATTTGATATGCTCGCTATACGTGAATATGTTCAAGAGTTATTGTCCATCTTAAAAATTGAAAAAGAACTCCCTGAATGTAAAGAAACGGATTTCAATTATTTATCTCAAGAGTAGTAACGGTTACGTTAAATGAAAATACCGTGTAAGTTTGGTTTTGATCTGTCTTTTTCTAATAGTTGTTTGTCGGGTGATAGTTTCAAATTTTAATGGTTCTGAGCCTAATAACAACTTTTCTCATTGTTGCAATTTAGATAAGATCTACCACTTATTCGAATACTAGATAACATTTTCAGTGAAAGACTATCTTGATAACGTACATTTAGCATGTGCTTACCATTAAATTTGGATATATTGTAGAAAGTGTTGATTGATTTGAACAGAGAAACATTAAAATTCATACTGATTTTATTTACAGTTTATGCTACCATCCAGGTTACAAATGAAATTGACTTTACTAACTATTGGTTTCTAAATAGACTTATTCAGTTTTTAATTTGTATAGTTGTTTTTTTAGTCATTACTTTAATGGTTCCCGAAAAAAAGAAAAAGTGAATTTCGTTTTAAAAAAAGAGCTCTCATTGAGCTCTTTTTTAAAAATAACACGCTAACCTTTCCACATGCAGTCAATTTACTTTACTACATCCCATAGTTAAGTGAGATAAGCTATTATTGTTTCTATAGTTTCATTAAAATTTAAAGAGCTTTCGAAGTATTGAAGATTATATTTTTGGCATTCCTCTTTTATTCGAATACTATCTGTTTTTATCCTCTCTAATTCTGATTTGATCTGAAAATGATCTAGATTTCTCAATCCGTCATTTTCTGTCATACTGGAGTGAAATTTCATTTTATCTATGTTATTTTCTATGTTTATTTCTGCTATTCCTATAAAACAGGTCTTAACATTCCCTAAATAGTATTGCTCAAACTGTGAAACGTGACTAGGGATTAATTGTACACCTTCTATTATGTAATCTATTTTGTTCTCAACCATAGCCGTCATCAAAGGATTAATTATTTTCCAGAGTCGTTGTCCATTTTTAAAATCACCATCAGTCGGATTAATGTCCATTTCTGGTACTCCATTTGCAATTCCCATCATTAAGTAGTCTAACGAGAAATAAGGAATTTTTGTTTCTGCTAACATTCTCTTTGCTGTAGTTGTCTTCCCACTCCTTGAAGAACCACCAATTAGATATAACATACTTCATCTCTCCTAATGAAAATAACTTCAAAAAGCGACCTCTGAAATAACCTGTATTTAATGCCAAGTTCGTATAGCTACACATTTATCCTTACGCTCATATCGTACTACATTACATTTAAGGAAGAATAGGGTAATTGGCTGCGGAGTTAAAAAACAAGACCAAGCAAGTAGCAGATTTATATAAGAAAAATCAAGACAATAAAGCTTAAAAAGCCGACGAGTTTTTTCAGATTCAGTTCTTTAAACCTCAGATAAATAGGCTAAAGAGACAAATTCATTTCACTACACGTGTTGCATTAATGAATAAGAAACTTAGAAAGAAGGTGATCCCATATCCACTAACAATAAACCCAACAGATTAGTCTCCATACTTACTCCAGTACGCGCACAACCCTGTAGACTGGTACCCCTGATGAGAAGAAGCCTTCGAAAAAGCAAAACGTGAAAACAAGCCGGCTCTGGTCAGCATCGGTTATTCGACTTGTCATTGTTGGCATTCTATTTGAATAACCATTTCTTATTCAGATGACGAATGAAAAAAGAGTAGACCTTTCAGTCCACTCTTAAATAAAGGATTTTTTTCTCTCACATTCTAAATATCCTTCTTTTGTTAATTATTGCCTATAACCTTTAACCTCTAATACTTTGCCATTAGTTATATTGCTTTAAAAAAAGGGAGTTACATCCTTACATGTTATTAGAGCGAGCCTATATTGCTACATACTGATTCGGTGTTTTTGTTCATTCTCTATCTCGGGCTGTATCTCCTTTTTTAGTTGATGACCCTCTATATCTACATTCGGAATGATTTTGTCTAACCACTTTGGTAAATACCAAGCTGCATTCCCCATCAACTTCATAATACTTGGAATGAGTGTCATTCTTACAATAAATGCGTCAAATAATACACCAAAGGAAAGAGCTAATCCATTTGCTTTGATAGAAGCTTCACCAGCAAAGATAAACCCTGCAAAGACGAATATCATGATTAGTCCGGCTGCGGTGACAACAGGTCCACTGTGTTTTAATCCAGCTTGAATCGCTTGTACTGGATTCTTTGTTTTTACATATTCTTCACGCATTCTGCTTACAAGGAATACTTGATAATCCATCGCTAAGCCAAAAAGAATACCAATCGTTAAAATAGGCAAAAACGCGAGTATCGGCCCTTTTTCAGGTATATTGAACAAGTCAATTAAGTTTCCATCCTGTAACACAAATACACAAATCCCAAGAGTTGCTGTCATTGTTAATATGAAACCTGCTACAGCAACAAGAGGTACTAGCAGCGAACGGAATACGATTGTCAGCAATATAAACGCAAAACCAACAATGAGTAAAGCAAATACTGGTATTGCATCATTAAGGCGATCTGAAATATCTATATTCACTGCCGTGGATCCAGTTACGAGCAAATCTACCCCGTTTTGATCTGCTAAGCTGCGCACATCTTGTACCAAATCCTTAGTAGCTTTATCGTTTGGACCTGTTGTAGGAACAACCGTAATAATAGCAAAATCGCCTTTTGCATTAGGCATTGCAGAAGTAACACTTGCTACATGGTCTAAATCCTTAATTTCTTTTACTGCATCTGCGAATGCTTCAGTTTTATTTTCTGGAACACTTGTGGCATCCGCCACTATCGTTAATTTGCCATTAAACCCTTCTCCAAAACCTTCGGCAAGCGAGTCATAAGCCCGGCGCTCGGGATTATCCTTAGCTTTCATTCCTGCATCAGGTAAACCTAGCTCCAAATGCATAGATGGGATACTAATGACTAGCAAGATGAGAATACTAAATACACTTAGAAGAATAGGGTTCTTTGTGACAAAGCGTCCCCAGAAATTTGTTTCAGCGCTTTGTATTTCTTTTTTCTTGTTTGCTTTCGGAATCATGCGTTTCCCTGCTATTGATAAGACGGCAGGCACTAATGTAATTGACGCTAAAACAGCCATGAGCACACTGAGCCCTGCTGTTAGCCCCATTGCAGACATAAAAGGAATATTAACGACAGTCAATCCGCAAAGTGCGACAATAACTGTAAGTCCGGCAAAAACGACAGCACTCCCAGCTGTTCCCGTAGCTCTCGCAATTGATTCATTTTTTTGTATACCTTCTCCTAAAAACTGGCGGTGTTTCGAAAAAATAAACAAAGCATAATCAATACCAACTGCAAGGCCAATCATTCCGGCTAATGAAAGACTGACGGAGGCAATATCAAACACTTGTGTTCCAATCAAAGTCAGCCCAATGCTTACACCTAAACCAATAAGTGCAGTTAAAATCGGTAAGCCGGCTATTAATAAAGATCCAAATGTAATAGCTAGAACAACAAAAGCCAAGACAATACCGACTATTTCTGATACACCGCCAATCTCCATCTCGGCTCCTGGTATATCTCCGCTTAACTCCGTTTGTAATCCTTCATCATCAGCAATGGACAAACTATCTTTCACATGTTTTATAGAGTAATCTTTTATATCATCTGCTGATGATTTGTATTTGATATCAGCATAAGCCACTGTCCCATCTTTTGCGATCGTTCCTGCATGAAAAGGACTTGCAATCGAATCAATGGAATCGTCTTTATTCATTTCCTTTAATGTATTCTCTATTGCTTTTTTTGCTGATTTTGCAGTAAGTTTCTCCCCATCGTTAGCACCGAATATGACCCGTATGCTCCCTTTATCAGGACCATGAGGAAATTCTTTATTGATCACCTTCATTGCTTTTTCCGAAGGCGTGTCTGGTATTGACATATCCTCAGAAAAACTAGGTTTTAATATGCCGGCTGCCCCTATCGCTGCAATCAACACAACGATCCACGCACATAGTACTTTAATGCGATGGCGAGCGACCCACCCGCCTAATTTATATAACATTCTTGACATCATAATCTCCTTTCAACACATTGCTTGATAACATTCCCCCTAATTGTAGTTCATAAGGAAATGAAAAAAACGTACATGCGGGCATGTACGTTTGGGCAACTTTTAAATAACCTGTGTTATAAATCTAAAGTTAAAATACCTCTCTGCATGGCAATTGTAACTGCTTCCGTTCTAGAATCCGCTCCCAATTTATTATAAATGGACGTTAGTCTTGACTTCACAGTTCTCTCTGAGATTCCTAAATCAAAGGCTATCGCTTTGCTTTTGAGACCTTTTGCAATCGCCTTTAGAACAACTATTTCCTTTTCCGTTAACTGAGTATCGCTGCTTGGTTTCTTCATTCTTTCAAATTGAATTTCTTGAAAACGTTTAAGAATATCAGGCTGCAGCAGCACTTCTCCTCTTAATGCTGCATCCATTGTATGAAATAGGGTTTCTGAGCTCGTATCCTTCAACAGATATCCTTTCGCCCCTAATTCAATTCCCTCAATCATCAAGTGATCTTCATTATAAGTAGTCAAAATAATAATGGGTATGTTGTGTTTTTCTTTTATTTGTTTAATCGCTTCTAACCCACTCATTTTTGGCATGTATAAATCCATAAGAATGATATCTGGCTTTAATTCATCTGTAAGATGGACCGCCTTTTTTCCATTTTCCGCCTCTCCGATTATTGTGTAGTTATCATTCGTCTCAATTAACAGCTTGAGACCTTCTCTCACAACCAGATGATCATCAACGATTAAAACCTTATTCATCTTCAATCTCTCCCTGATTTGACAAGATTATCTCGATTTGTGTGCCTATTGTTTTTGTACTCTTTATATCGAATTGGCCTTTCATTGCTCTGACGCGTTCTTGTATACCAAGAAGTCCATAATGACCTCTCTTTTTCCTGCCTCTTTCAACATCAAATCCTTTTCCATTGTCTCTGACGGTTAAATGGATGTTTTCTTTCTCATCCCAAACTGATACCCATATGGATTCTGCTTCAGCATGTTTTGCTGCATTTGTAAGACATTCTCCTATGATGTAATAACAATTTTCAGCAGTACGAACATCAGGCAATTGAGTTAATCTGTAGTCTAAAAAACAAGACAGACCTGTTGCATCTTTAAAATGATCCATTTGTAAGGTAATTCTTTCTTTTAAAGAACCGATTTCTTCTGATTTGCTGCGAAGATTGTCAATAGCTGAACGTGCATCAGCTAATGTGCTTTTCACTCTATTCATAGATTGTTGAATGATTTCTTTTGCCCTATCTGTGTTACCTTTCGATATATGAACATTAATAGCATCCAACTGCATATTTAAACTAACCAATCCTTGTGCAAGGGTGTCATGTAAATCCCGAGCCATACGCTGTCTTTCGTTTTGCAACGTCAGCTGTTCTACTTGTTGATGAGCAAGCTCCAGCCTTTCAAGAGTCAGCTGCGCTTTTATTTTTTCATCAACTTGCGCAAAAAATGTTGCAGCATAAGTGATAATGACAACCATGATAGGTACAGCGATAACAAGAAAATGCAAAAACTCGCCTTTGTGAATCTGATATATCGCATTGGCTGATATCAGAAGTAATAGATATACAATGAGGAACGCTCTTCTTCTATCTGCCATTCCTATAATCTGCCCAATCAAAAATGCATAAAGGCCAATGATGACCAGCATTAAGAAGCCCGTCATGACATTAGCAAGTGCATAAGTAATCAAACCTTGCAGTACAAAATATAGAATGACCTTATTCTTAACCCATCGATATGAGTGCCAATGCAGCAGAGTAAAAATAGCGATTAATATTGTAAACACATGAAGCAATAAAATAGACCAGCTCCCAGAAACAAACTGCAGCACGATAGAGGCTATATAGATCATGAGAATAAAAGCTAAGCCTGGTACTCTGAGAGCAAGCATATTTAATGCCCGCCTATCTCGTGAAACGTAGTTTTTATCAAAAGGTTTTCTTCGAAACATATTGCATCACTTCCTTTCCTTTGACAGTATAATCACAAAGGATTCACAATAAAAATAGGGACAATCCGGTCATATTTGTCATCTTATCATAAGAGCCGTCAGACATTTCATTTATCACCCAGCAAGGCAAGAAGGAAAACCCAACAAGATGCGGACTTATCTAGTATGAAAGATGAACAAAAGTAGAATTGCCTCAACGTACATAAGGATATGCCCTTATGTACGTTTTCTATATTCAATTTAAAAGTTAAAATATATGAATCAGAGCTGAAAAAACATTTGAAAAACGGTCCAAAATCCTAAAAGAAGTAAAGCAGAAGGGCTCTACAAAATGACCCATTAAAGAATAAAGAAACCCTATAGGGAAAAGAGGAACAAGGTATGTATTGGTTTTTTGGTGTTTTATTGTACCTTCTCATCGGTACTTGTATATTCATAGGAGTCATCAAAGACACTCAATCAGGTTCTTGGTTACTACTTGCATTAGCAGCTCCACTCATCATCTTTGGCTATCCTTACTTTTGTTCAAAGCAGCTTCTTTCCAAAAAATAAAGATATAGATTGTGATTACAGAGTTATTGAAAACGATGAAAAGGTTTGGACATAATGTTAAAATAACATTTCAAACTCAAACACATTTACCTTCAAGAGTGCCATTTTCGTTAGAATAACCAAACAAGTAATTTTGCAGTCCGCACTTTATGAAATAATTATTGATTGGTTCCCTTGGTGAAGAAAGAAAGCATTTGAAAAAGCAAAACGCGAAAACAAGCCGGTTCTGGTCAGCATCAGTTATCCGACTTGTCATTGGTGCCATGTCTATTAAAGTAACCAAATAGACAAGCCAAGGATTGTAGACTACAAATCCCGTGATTTTTTCAAAAGTGACATTAGAGAGAAGAAATTAACCGTAAGTAGTTGGAGGGATGATTGAAGTATGTTAACAAGAGAAGATATCTTTAAACACGTCAAAGAAAAGTACGGTTCATCGCCTGATTATCCGTGGAAGAAATACCCAAACTATGCTTCTTTGAGACATACATCAAACAAATAATGGTACGGTCTTATCATGAATGTTCTCCCAGAAAAATTAGGCTTGGAAGGACATGGCGAAATAGATATTCTGAATTTAAAATGCCCCCCTGACATAAGTGATGGCTTAAGAAATGGGGAAAATATCTTACCCGGATATCATATGGATAAGGAACATTGGATTTCAATTGTTTTAGAACGGACAGATCCAGAAAGCGAAATCTATAACTTAATCGAACAGAGCTTCCATTTAACCAAGTGAAGATAAAGAGTGTTCCTGCTAATCGAGCTGCAAAGAGTAGTGGGCACTTTCATTTTAGGATATTGTTCTTCACTCTGGCCACAAACGCAACTTAATCCATCTGGTGTGTGAATGGAAGAAGAATTTCTACCAACTTCTTATGTAAAAGGATGAATAGTTATGACAAATAACTTAAAACAGAGAAGAATAATTTTAGATTTAGCAGTTACTCTAGATGGTTTTATTGAAGGGAAAAATGGAGAAGTTGATTGGTGTATTATGGACCCTGATATGGGTTTTACTGATTTCTTAAATCAAATTGATACTATTTTATATGGTAGAAAAAGCTACGATTTATGGGGACAGTATATCCCCAAGTAAGAAGACCCTGATACGGAAAAGGAAATTTGGAAATTGGTTCATAGTAAAAAGAAATATGTTTTTTCCAGAACACAACATGAGATTGATAATCAAGCAATATTTATAAATGATAATATTCTTGAAGAAGTAAATAAATTAAAGAAAAAGCCTGGTAAAGACATCTGGCTATATGGTGGAGCGAGTCTCATTACAACTTTTATAAATTTGGGGCTTGTTGATGAATTTAGATTATCTATTCACCCTGTTGTTTTGGGAGAAGGAAAACCGTTGTTTATTGATTTAAAACAGAGGATAAATTTAAAAATGCTGAATACAAGAACATTTTCCTCTGGCGTTGTGCAAATCGTTTATCATTGGAATGGCTAAAAACCTTTCAGTCCAAAGTATATATTGTTAGGTAACACTCGACAGTAATTTTTCTTATTGAACTAAAGAGGCGTCCATAAATAATGGGTTCCCCTTAATACTATTGGAATTATCAACATCAAATTTAACAGAGCTAAAAATATCCATTCTCCTGTAATAAAAGAAAAGAAAACTGAAAAGGACGGTGTCTTCCTTCATTAACATAATTAAACATTATATTATTTTCCTTCTCCCTCTTTTAAGTAAATCGGCTAAGCTTTGTATTTATTTATAATTATTGTGGTAGCCGAAATGTAATTAAAACAAAAGAAAGAAGGTGATCCCATGCCCACTAACAGTAAACCCAATAGATTAATCGCTGAGAAGTCACCATATCTCCTTCAACATGCTCACAACCCTGTGGACTGGTTCCCGTGGGGAGAAGAAGCCTTCGAAAAAGCAAAACGTGAAAACAAGCCGGTTCTGGTCAGCATCGGTTATTCGACTTGCCATTGGTGGCATAGGATCTTTTTTATATTAAATGTACACAACAACTTCACCCAAATACAAAAATGAATGGGAACTATATACCAGTTGTTGTTTTTTTATTTACAGTCTAAACAAAGTAAAGAAAGTATTACTTGAATAACTTCTACTCTCCAAACGATAACCTTGGCTATTCAAAAGAACATTGTCATTTATGCACATCAGTAATTTATCATAGCTAGCCTTCAATTAAACGTTTTAACTTAAGTTCAGTTTCAGTATCCTCAACTGGGGTATAGACGCTGCATCTTAAATCAGTATCCCCATGCACTTGTAATGAAGTAAGATTAAACAACATTTTACCTACCTTAGCATGACGAAACTCAATTAATACTTCAGGAGCAGAGCTTATCTCATTTTCATTCCAAATTTTACGAAACTCAGGATATGCCTGTTCCATTTCTTGTATAAATTGCTCATACCAGTCATCAGCCACATACTGTCCATAATACGTTCTAAATATTGCAATATAACCTCTAACAAAATGCTCCCAATTCACTGCTAAACTTTTAAATTCCTTTCTTGCGAATAGTAAGCGTATTATATTCCTTTCTGCCGGGTTGATTTGTTCAAAATCCAAAAATACATTAGCTGCTGCTTGATTCCACCCAACAATCTGACTTCTTCTATCTGATATAATCGTTGGGCAATAACGAAGTTCCTGCAACATTTTTACTAAAGCTGGACTGATTTCCTTCTCCTTCTCATTTATAAAGGGTTGTTTCACTCCTTCCTCTAACGCTAGAGCATACAAATATCTCCTTTCATCGTTATTTAATTGTAATGCTCGAGAAATAGCATCTAATACCGAAGTAGATACTTTTATATCTCTGCCTTGTTCTAACCATGTATACCAAGTAAGACTTACACCGGCTAGTTGAGCCACTTCTTCTCTTCTTAGTCCTGGTGTTCTTCTGCGGGTTCCTACAGGTAAACCAACCATTTGGGGAGTGATTTTCGAACGTTGGTTCTTTAGAAATTCTGATAAAGCTTGAAGTCTTGTTTCAGGTTTCATTAAGATCTCCCTTTAAAATAGTATTAATTATACTAGGATAAACAACAACTTGTAATAGGATAACACAATAGCTAAAGTTAATAAAAACGAGGAGGGAATGATCATGAAAAGAGTTGTCATTACTGGAATGGGAGTTATTTCTCCACTAGGAAATGATGTAAACAGCTTTTGGAATCAACTAATTAAAGGACACTCGGGAATATCTCTCATTGATTCTTTTGATACTGCTGATTATAAAACAAAGATAGCCGGAATCGTTCGTGATTTCGATGCAGATGAAATATTGGGGAGAAAAGAAGCAAAACGATTAGATCGTTTTAGTCAGTTTGCCTTAGCAGCAGCCGAACAAGCATTAGAACATTCACAATTACAGTTAGATCATGTTGATCTTGAACGTTTAGGGGTATATGTTGGTTCAGGTATCGGAGGCATACAATCACTTGTTGATAATGTGAATGTATTAAATAAACGAGGTCCCGCGAGAGTAAGCCCCAGCCTTGTACCAATGATGATTTCAAATGCAGCTGCGGCCCAAATAAGCATAAGATTAGGAGCACAAGGACCATCATTATCACCAGTCACAGCCTGTTCAATCGGGAATACCTCTATTGGTGAAGCTTTCAATGCTATCCGAAATGATGAAGCAGATATTATATTTGCCGGTGGAGCAGAAGCTGCAATCACACAGATATCTTTGGCTAGTTTTGGAAACGCCCATGCACTATCTACAAGAAACCAAAATCCAAGTCGAGCCAGCCGTCCGTTCGATACAGATAGAGATGGCTTTGTTATGAGTGAAGGCGCAGGTATCTTAGTATTAGAATCATTAGAAAACGCTATTCTCAGAGATGCGCCGATATTATGTGAAGTAGTGGGGTACGGAGCTAGTTCAGATGCTCATCATATGGTAGCATCACACCCAGAAGGTAAGGGTGCCTACTTAGCCATGAAAAAAGCATTGAGAAGTGCAAATATATCAACAGGTGAAATTGATGTTATTAGTGCTCATGCAACAAGTACACAAGTAGGTGATCGTTCAGAAGTTCTAGCTATTAAGAGATTATTTGGTGAACATTCACGTGACATTCCAACAACTGCAAACAAGTCAATGACTGGGCACATGCTTGGTGCTGCTGGCGGAGTAGAAGCAATTGCTTTAGTGGAAAGTTTGAGACGAGGAATTATTCCACCAACTATTAATGTAGAGAAGCAAGATCCAGATTGCGACTTAGATGTTGTATCAGAAGCGAGACACCTTCCATTGAAATATGGGCTATCAAATTCTTTTGGTTTTGGAGGACATAATTCAGCAATTGTGTTAAAGCATTACGATTGAAGACCCATCTTTATAGTTCAAAAGTGAAATAATGAATCTATCAAGGGTTTATAGCCCTTGATTTTCATTATGGAATACCTCACAGACAAATGATGACGAGCCTTAACTTCTGGTATATTAAATAGAGGAAAGAGAATACTTAAAAAAACGATATCATTGGGAGTTGTAGCACCTTTTGCCAGCGCTTTAACTACAGACAAACTAGAGCTAAATAATCAAAGTTTTGAAGTTAAAGGGACTGTTTTTTCTCAAATGAAAAATGACGCAGGTACAGGCTTAGAGGAAAATGGGTCCATTAGATGAAGTACATGATACAGTAACAGACTATCTTGATAAGTATGTTTGGCATGCAGTTGCTAGTTCTATTGGATATATTGCACAAGGTGTTGTATATGCAATTCTCTAAAGAAAGTGTTGATTAATTTGAACAAAGAGTCATTTAAATTCATACTAATTTTATTTGCAGTTTTTGCTGTCATTCAGGTGACAAATGAAATTAACTTTACTAACTATTGGTTTATAGACAGAGTTATTCAATTTATAATTTGTATTATTGTTTTTTTAGTTTTGACTTATATATTCCCAGTTAAAAAAAACAAGTGAACTTAGGATAGAGCTCTATTTTTTATTTTGTAATACTTGTATTTAAAGTGAAATTATAGGCTATTCAACTCGGCATTGGTGGCAGGTTTATTAGAATAACCAATACATCATTCAGAGATCCAACTTATTTACTTTCACAAACCAATTCTATAAAATGGTTTTTTAGGGATATTATCTAAGCAAAAAAAGACAACGTATCGTTGTCTTTACTCATTATAATTATTTTTTTATAATATTATCTATATTACCAGTCTAGGTTATCCTTTGATAATATACCTTGTAGTCTAAATATGAGATTGATCGCTAAATCTATATCTAAATTGTCGTCTTTAAATTATATGAGAGTCTATTTATATCAGTTACTGTATTTATGTTAGTATGTTAATTTCCACCAAATCCTCTAACTTGTGAGTCTTTTTTATGTTCTGACATGCAGATGGGAGAAGAACTTGCCACTTACGTCTTGTTTTCCCCTCAATCGGCCGTAGCGAAACCCATGCTGCAAAGCTGCACTTTTGTCGAGATGTTCTCTCAGCCTGAGGGGCTAAAAGCCCCCGTTGTCTTATCTACCTTGCGCTTTCATAATATGCATAATTTCCAGCTTTGCCTTTAAAGAAAAATGTAGTACCAAACCGATCAAAACTATTTGCAAAAACGCCATTATCTGAATACATACATAATCTATTACTTGCGCCTTTAAATGGAGTTATAGAACAATCTACAATTGAAGTAGCCTTCGTACGCATATCCCCATCCGTTGAATCATTTGAAGCAAGAGCTTGTCCAGAAACAGGTAAAAGCAATCCTAAAGATAAAGCAACTCCAGTAATTGTCCTTCTCAATTTCATGTGAATCATCTCCATTCCCAAATTTTGTAATACATCTTAATTATAAGAGGAATAACTCTCCAGTAAAAGGGTCTTGGATACTGTATTTGTAATAAAAAGGAATTTAAGTAAATCAATACTCACCGTTTCACTTATTGATTCTATCATTTATAAAATAATTTACAGGATTTAGTTTGGTTTGAACGTAAAAGCAAATTGTCACGATTCTGAAATGAAGTGATACGAAGGAGTCAGAAGTGTTTTCTCTCATAGTATATATGTTTCTAACAAGCTAATTTAGTTTTGAAGAATCTCAATTATTATGGCATAAAAAAAGGGAGAGTGAGAAGGATGAAAAAGCTTTTTTCTAGCTTAATTGTATTGTTGGTTTTTTCTGTAGTGGTAACCCCGGCAACCACAAGTGTATATGCTGTATCAGCTAATAATGTTAGAAAAAATGCGCTAGGTGATAACGTATCGGGAAGCCGGAAAGTCAACGGACATATTTATGGTGACAAATTTTATACAGTCTCCGGTAAAAGCAAGACATTTAAAGGTGCACAGTTAAGATTTACGCCTCATGGAAGTGCTACTTATTCAGGAAACGGCGGGTTAGATTGGTAAAAGAATTATTTAACAGGCTCAATCATAGAGAGAGCCTCAGGCTGCCGAGAAAATCTCGGCAGCTTTTATTCCTTAAAATATCTATTCTCCTGTAATAAAATAAAAAAAAAGACTTAACAGGACGGCGTCTCCATCCATTAACATAATTAAACACTATACTATATTTCTATCTCACTCCTTTAAGTAAATCGGCTAATCTTTGTATTTATTCATAATTATTGTGGTAACCTAAAGGCAAATAAATAAAAAAAGAAAGAAGGTGATCCCATGCCCACTAACAATAAACCCAATAGATTAATCGCTGAGAAATCACCATACTTACTTCAACACGCCCACAACCCAGTTGACTGGTACCCCTGGGGAGAAGAAGCCTTCGAAAAAGCAAAACGGGAAAACAAGCCGGTTCTGGTCAGCATCGGTTATTCGACTTGCCATTGGTGCCACGTTATGGCTCATGAAAGCTTTGAGGACGAGGAAATTGCCCGCCTTCTTAACGAACGTTTTGTTGCAATTAAAGTGGATCGGGAAGAGCGCCCTGATGTTGATTCTGTTTATATGAGAATCTGCCAGCTGATGACCGGACAGGGCGGCTGGCCGCTGAATGTGTTTATCACGCCTGATCAGAAGCCGTTTTATGCGGGTACATATTTTCCGAAGACGAGTAAATATAATCGTCCGGGTTTTGTTGACGTGCTTGAGCATCTTTCAGAAACGTTTGAGAACGATCGTGAGCATGTCGAGGATATTGCAGAAAACGCCGCTAACCATTTACAGACAAAAACAGCAGCTAAAACAAGCGAGGGGTTGAGCGAATCAGCGATCCACCGGACATTCCAGCAGCTTGCCAATGGTTTCGATACAATCTACGGCGGCTTCGGACAGGCGCCGAAATTTCCTATGCCTCATATGCTCATGTATTTTCTTCGTTATTATCACACGACGGGGCAGGAAAACGCTTTGTACAACGTCACGAAAACACTGGACAGCATGGCAAATGGAGGCATCTATGACCATATCGGCTATGGGTTTGCCCGCTATTCGACCGATGATGAGTGGCTAGTCCCTCACTTTGAAAAAATGCTGTATGACAATGGGCTGCTGCTGACAGCTTATACTGAAGCTTATCAAGTTACGCAAAACAGCCGGTACAAAAACATTTGTGAGCAGATCATTACGTTCATTCAACGGGAAATGACCCATGAAGACGGAAGTTTTTTCTCCGCTTTAGACGCGGATACAGAAGGCGAAGAAGGAAAATACTACGTGTGGTCAAAAGAAGAGATCTTGAAGACGCTCGGAGAGGATCTCGGTACGCTGTATTGCAGCGTGTATGACATCACAGAAAAAGGCAACTTTGAGGGCAAAAACATTCCCAACCTTATTCATACCAAGCGGGAACAAATCAAAGCAGATGGCGGATTAACCGAAGAAGAGCTCAGCCGCAAGCTTGAAGATGCAAGACTAAAGCTGTTAAAGACACGTGAAGATAGAACGTATCCGCATGTCGATGATAAGGTGCTGACGTCATGGAACGCCCTGATGATTGCGGGTCTTGCTAAAGCGGCAAAGGTATTCCAGGAACCCCAATACCTCAGCTTGGCTGAAGACGCTATCACCTTTATTGAAAACAATGTAATCATCGACGGCCGGGTGATGGTTCGGTATCGTGACGGCGAAGTGAAAAACAAAGGATTTATCGACGATTATGCCTTTCTCTTATGGGCTTATCTCGACCTCTATGAAGCCTCGTTTGATCTATCATATTTAGAAAAAGCGAAGAAGCTGTCAGACGATATGATCGATTTGTTTTGGGACGAGGAGCATGGGGGATTCTACTTTACCGGACACGACGCAGAAGCGTTAATTGTCAGAGAAAAAGAAGTGTACGATGGCGCCGTGCCTTCAGGAAACAGCGTGGCAGCCGTTCAGCTCCTGCGCCTCGGGCAAGTCACAGGCGATTTGTCGCTGATTGAAAAAGCCGAAACGATGTTTTCCGTGTTCAAGCCTGAAATCGAGGCATACCCGAGCGGCCACTCTTTCTTTATGCAAAGTGTGTTAAAACATATGACGCCTAAAAAGGAAATTGTGATTTTTGGGCGCCCGGACGATCCAGACAGAAAACAAATTACAAGCGCGCTTCAACAGGCCTTTATTCCAAACGATTCCATCCTGGTGGCAGAGCATCCCGACCAGTGCAAAGGCATTGCACCGTTCGCGGCTGACTATCGCATCATAGACGATCAAACAACCGTGTATATTTGTGAAAATTTTGCCTGCCAGCAGCCGACAACAGACATCGAAGAAGCCTTACAAACATTAAAAAGCAGCAGGGATTAAACACCTTGCTGCTTTCTTTTTGATCTCTTATGGTATTGTACAACGATAAATGCAAATAAAAGATTAATGACAACCGTAAAGAAAGTCTCCCACATCGGATTTCCCCGTGTGATGGCAAATAATGAAGGAATATCTCCATATACACTGTTTTTTTCAGTCATAAATAGACATAAAAACATATTATTCGCGGCATGCACACCAAGTGAAATTTCAAGGCTGCCTGTTTTGACCGTATAATACGTTAAAAGAATCCCAATCGTTATATACTCAATGCCTGCCCAAAAAGCGCCATTATTCATTTCAGGATTGCCAAAGTGTACAGCCCCAAATAGACCGCCGACAATCAGCGTCAATACAAAAGGGTTCTTTATTACTTTTCCAAAAGCCTGCAATAAAAATCCCCTAAAAAACAGTTCTTCCGCAGAAGTCTGGAGCGGCACCAATAACAGAGATGCCACAAGCAGCCACAGAAAACGAGAGGCGTCAAAATCCTGAAAAGTGTATTTCGCCGGATGAATCGCATAATCAATCCCTTGAACCACAGCCATCAGCAAGAAATAAGCGATAAAGCCAAAGAAAATGCTGCGCCAGCTGATTTTTGCATGCGGTGTAATGACTGACCGAAACGGACGTTTCAGGATAAAGCGCACCGCCAGCCAAACCCCTGGGATTGCAAATACATAAACGATATGAGTTAAAAACAAATCAGCCAAAGAATCGGTTAACATACCTGTATCCACATCAAACGCGATATTTGGACTTAAAAGTGCAGTCAATAACATCATAAAGACATAAACAATGCTTCCAAAAAAGAATAAGCCAACCATCACCAAAAAGGAGAAAAAATATCTCCACAATGTATTGTTTCCTTCTAGAGGACGGATAAATGAATTCATTCCTTCTATGACTCTTCCTTTCAATGAGAATATTACTATATATTTGCATAATTTGGTCTATTAATCTACTGTTTTGGAAATCTTTTAAGCAAAATTAAGGCGAAAAGTGTGAATTTAGTTCTTCCATCTAGTGATTTGAACACTGTTCCCAATGATTCCAGGTACTTATAATAATGCCAAGAGGAGAATGTTCAGTCTTTCTCCCTCTATTAATAAAGGGGGTATTTTATGAATACGGGCGTCAAACCGAAACATACACATCCTTTTTCAAACGCGGCAAACCGTTTAGACCGCCTCCCGATTTCACGTGTCCATTTCCAAGTATTAACCGCTCTCGGCATTGTTTACTTCTTTGATCTTGCGGATTTATTTACCCTCAGCAATGTAGCGCCGGCGCTGATCGAGCATTGGGGCATCCAGCTTTCAACCATAGCCAATGTAACGGCTGCTTCGTTTCTAGGCATGTTTTTGGGAGCATCACTTGGGGGACGGCTTTCAGATCGAATCGGACGAAAAAAAGCCTTGAACCTATTTGTCTTCGTTTTTTCAATCGCATCGTTATGTAACGCCGCGGCTTGGGACATCCCATCCTTAATGGCGTTTCGTTTCCTCACTGGATTTGGCGTCGCAGCTGCCATGGTCATCACCAATAGCTATTTAGCAGAATTTTTCCCTTCAAGTGTTCGCGGAAAATATATTTCTTTCTGTGCCATGATCGGATTGATCGGCGTTCCGATCACCAATATCGTATCAGCCTTTGTCATTCCGCTCGGCTCTTGGGGATGGAGACTTGTCTTTGTATGGGGCGCTGTTGGTCTTATTTATTTTTTCTTTATTCGGCGGCTGGAGGAATCACCCCGCTGGCATGAAAATCGCGGTGAATATGAAAAAGCCGATGCCATCCTGAAAAGGATTGAAGCAAGCGTTGAAAAAGAAAAAGGCCCGCTTCCTGCTCCGGTGCCGCAGACCGCAAGCGGACAAGTACAACATGCGGGTTACGCAGGATTATTAAAGGGGAGAAACCTGAAAATAACCATTGTGTTATCCGCGGTATGGATTTTTGAAACCTTTGGATTCTATGGCTTTGCCTCTTGGGTCCCCAGCTTGCTAAAAAGCAACGGGGTCACAATGGAAAATACATTATGGTATAACGTATTGCACTCGGTCGGCGCTCCGCTCGGCGCGTTGCTGGGTTCAATGATTTCTGAAAAATTCCAGAGAAAATGGATATTGGCCGCCAGTGCGTTTCTGACTGCCATCGCAGGTCTTTTATATGGCATGACCTTCATTCCCATCATGATTATCGTGTTTGGTTTCATCGTTAATATTACGGAGCGGGTTTTCACATCAAACTTATATGCGTATACATCTGAGCCTTTCCCAACAGAGTATCGCTCGTCAGGCAGCGGTTTAGCCTATGGTCTCGGCCGCTTCTCGAACATCTTCGGATCATTGCTCGTCGGTTTTATCGCCGTTCAGCTCGGCTATGTCAGTGTCTTTTTCTTTATAGGCGGCTGCTGGCTCGCATGCTCCATTTTGTTAATCTGCTTTGGTCCCAATACGAATGCCAAGCAGATATAAAAAGTCAGTGCGGCGTTTAACCGCACTGATTTCAATTCAATTCCTTCAGCTTTCTCGCAGGGTTTCCTCCTACAACCGTATTCGCAGGCACATCCTTTGTCACTACGGAACCCGAAGCAATCACCGCGTTATCGCCGATCGTCACTCCCGGGTTTATCACTGCCCGCCCGCCAATCCAAACATTATCTCCAATTGTAACAGGCTTACCGAATTCCTTCCCTGACTTCCTAACAAGCGGGTCGAGAGGGTGACCAGCCGTGTAGATATGCACCCCTGGAGCAATCAAACAATCACATCCTATACGAACTTCACACACATCAAGAATGACACAGTCAAAATTAACAAATGTACGATCCCCCATATGAATGTGATAGCCGTAATCACAGCGGAATGTCGGCAAAATGGTGACTTGATCACCGATCGAACCAAGCAGATTTTTCAAAAGCTCCGTTCGCGCTGACTCGTCTTCTGGTGATTCGTTATATTGTTTAATCAGATTTCTCGCATGTTTACGCTCTAGTGATAATTCACGGTCTTCCGAGTTGTATAATTCTCCGGCTGCCATTTTTTCTTTTTCTGTCAGCATTCAATTCACTCCAAGATGTTAAATTGTAATCTCTATTAGATTTCCTTCCTCATCTTCAATTACACTTTCATAGTAGCCGTCCCCTGTCGTCCTTGGGCCGCTTATTACAGCGAATCCGTCCTGCTTTAACCTATCTGTCAGTTCATCAACATTCTTTTTGCTTCCAGTGGAAAAAGCGATATGCGCCCAGCCTGTCATCGTTTGTGACGGCTGATCAGTCACATCTCCTTTTTTCATGATTTCCAGCCTTGCTCCGGAATCAAACGTCATAAAATACGACTTAAAATCTTTCTTCTCATTATGATAAAGAGAATTGGCTTTGCCATTAAAATACGTTTCATAAAAAGCCTTCATTCGCTCTAAATCTCTGACCCAGATGGCCGTGTGCTCAATATGCATGTCTTCCTCCTCCTTTGTCTTTCAATGAAGTTATAAGGGATGAAATGCATTTCAGTTCAAGCTTTTTTTCATGAATTGATGCTGAATTTTTATATCTATGGGATGTTCCTGCAAAAATAACGAAAATGCTGCGGTGCCCAGCTGCTCAAGATTCAGGTCAAGCGATGGGAAACAGAGGGCACGGCTGATAGAGGAATGTCCTTCTCCAATGATCTCAACATCCCAGTCTTTCTTTTTGGCAAATACATAAATTCCCGCTGCCACTTCATCACTGTTTGCATAAATAGCTGTTGGAGCCCGGCCGCTTGTATAGAAATACGCACCCGCCTGCTCTCCGTCGTCCATATGATTGCAGCCGGTCAGCATATGGCGGTCCTCCAGGCTGCCATAGACGGCCTGATAAGCCGCTGCTTTATCCGCCGTACTCGGGCTCTTGTCGGCGCTTCTCACGCAAGTAAAAGCGATATTCTCATGTCCGCGATTCTTTAGATATCGAAAGCTTTCTATGTAGGCTGCTTTTCTGTCATTGTAAGCACAAGGAATATCCATGTCTCCAGTATCTTCACAAGCGATAATCGGTCCATATTCTTGATAGGCTATTATACTGTCCCAGTGATTGGCTCGTGATGTAATAATGAGGCCATCTATTTTTTTCATTCTTAACAGCTCTAAATATTTGATTTCAATGTCGGGGTTATAGTTGGTAGGGAGGAGGGTTGTTGCATATTCATGTCTAAATGCCGCCTTTGTGATGCCGTTTACGATTTTATCAAAGCAAGGGTGATCGCTGTAAGGCAGGATTACACCGATGGTTTGAGTCTTGCCGCGAATGAGATCGATCGCAGTTCGATTCGGTGTGTAGTCTAATTCCTCCATGACTTGATGCACCAGCTTCCTTTTTTCTTCAGACACATACGGATGATGATTCAGTACGCGTGACACAGTCGAAACAGATACATTCGCCAGCCTTGCAATCTCTTTTATGTTTGCCATCTCTTTCTCCTTTTTCATCATAAAAAAGCAGTAAGGATCAATCCTTACTGCTATCACATCATATATTGATCGTAAGTTCAACAGGACAATGGTCGGAGCCCAAGACTTGTGCTGATATCTTGGCATCTTCAATCTGCCCCTTAAGCCGCTCAGAAACAACAAAGTAATCCAGACGCCAGCCAATATTTCTGTCCCGGGCCCCCGCACGATACGACCACCAGGAATATGCACCTTCCAGATCAGGGTATAAATAACGGAATGAGTCGATAAAGCCGGCTTCCAAGAAACGAGTGAATGCTCCTCTTTCTTGATCAGAAAAACCCGCGTTATTCCGGTTTGCTTTTGGATTCTTCAAATCAATTTCCTGATGAGCCACATTTAAATCACCGCACAGGATAACGGGTTTTTTCTTGTCCAATTCGAGAATAAACGCTAATAAAGCCTCTTCCCACTGCAAACGGTAATCGATGCGTTCCAGTCCTCTTTTTGCATTAGGCGTGTAAACGGTCATCACATACATGTTTTCAAATTCCAGCGTAATCACTCTGCCCTCTTGATCATGCTCTTCTATTCCAATGCCATACATGACGTTCAGCGGCTTTTGTTTTGAAAAAACAGCCGTGCCGGAATATCCTTTTTTCTCTGCATAGTTCCAATATACGTGGTAGCCTTCTGGCTCAAGATCCACTTGGCCGTCCTGAATCTTTGTCTCCTGCAGACATACAATATCGGCATCCTCGTCTTTCAAGTAAGAGAGGAAATCCATTTTTCTCATGACAGCCCGCAGGCCATTCACATTCCAAGAAATGAGCTTCATTTTTTATCCCCCTATAAAAAAGAGCAAGAACCCGAAGGTCCTTGCTCTTTACGTATCAGCTTACTCACCAGTTACGTATGGAAGTAAAGCCATTTGACGAGCGCGTTTGATCGCTGCAGTCAATTTACGTTGGTATTTAGCGTTTGTTCCAGTTACACGACGTGGTAAAATTTTACCGCGCTCAGAAACAAACTTTCTAAGAAGATCTACATCTTTGTAGTCGATGTGCGTGATGCCGTTAGAAGTGAAATAACACACTTTACGGCGCTTCGCACGACCGCCTCTGCGTCCTCCTGCCATTGTCATTTCCCTCCTTTCTTTGTCAATTTAGCGATATTCTCATTAGAATGGAAGATCATCATCCGAGATGTCAATCGGCTTGCCGTCGTTGGCAAATGGGTCATCATTAAAGCTGTTCCCCTGATTGCGTCTCTGGTTGTTTTGATTTCCCCCGAATGGATTATCATTTTGGCCTCCGCCAAAGTACTGGCCTCCGCCGCTGTTTCCTTCGTTGTATCCACCTGAACCAGAACCGCCGCCGTTTTTCGGCTCAAGAAATTGAACACTTTCAGCTTGGACCTCGGTCACGAAGACACGCTGCCCTTGCTGGTTTTCATAGTTTCTTGTTTGTAAACGGCCATCTACGCCTGCAAGGCTTCCTTTTTTCAGGAAGTTAGCAACGTTTTCGGCTTGTCTTCTCCAAGTGACACAATTAATGAAATCGGCCTCACGTTCTCCAGACTGGTTCGTAAATGTACGATTCACAGCAAGAGTAAACGTGGCAACAGCCGCACCGTTTGGCGTATAACGAAGCTCTGGGTCTTTTGTCAGTCTTCCGACTAATACAACTCGGTTAAGCATAAGAAAGACCACCTTTTACCATTATATTTCAAAATTGCTTATTCTTCTTCTTTAACAACAATGTGGCGAATGATATCGTCACTGATCTTAGCTAGACGGTCAAATTCTTGAACTGCCGCAGCATCAGCTTGAACGTTTACGATTTGGTAGAAACCGTCGCGGAAATCGTTGATTTCGTAAGCAAGACGACGTTTACCCCAATCCTTTGTTCCAGTGATCTCCGCACCGTTAGAAGTCAGAACGTTGCTGAAACGCTCGATAACTGCTTTTTTAGACTCATCGTCAATGTTTGGGCGGATAATGTACATAACTTCGTACTTTCTCATCTGTTTGCACCTCCTTTTGGACTAAGCGGCCCGTAATGGGCAAGGAGCAATAATTCTATTACTCACAATTTTATATTATACCAAAGCTCTTGTCCCTTTACAACTGCATCCTATACATTAAATCGGAAATGAATTACATCTCCGTCTTTTACCACGTAATCTTTACCTTCAAGACGGACTTTTCCGGCTTCCTTCGCTCCTGCCATGCCGCCGCCCGCAAGAAGATCCTCATAGGCAACCGTTTCAGCGCGAATGAAACCGCGCTCAAAGTCACTATGAATAATTCCAGCGCATTCAGGGGCCTTCATGCCTTTTTTGAATGTCCAAGCTCTGACTTCCTGTTCACCGGCTGTGAAATATGTTGCCAGCCCAAGCAGGGAGTAAGATGCTTTAATTAGCTGATCAAGACCTGACTCTTCAATACCCAGCTCTTCAAGGAACATTTGCTTTTCATCGCCTTCAAGCTCAGCGATTTCGGATTCAATCTTCGCACAAACGACGATGACTTCTGCGTTTTCGCCGGCAGCGTATTCACGAATCTTCGCTATATATTCATTGCCAGACGGATCAGCCACTTCATCTTCACTTACGTTCGCAACATACAAAATAGGCTTTGACGTCAGCAAATGAAGCTGCTTTACAAGCTTTTGCTGCTCTTCAGTAAACTCAACAGAACGAGCAGGCTTTTCATTCTCAAACGCTTCTTTCAGTTTAGACAAAATGTCAAACTCAAACACAGCCTCTTTATCTTTTTGCTTTGCAAGCTTGCTGACACGTGTAATCCGCTTTTCAACTGTTTCCATATCAGCGAGAATCAGCTCAAGATTGATCGTTTCGATATCATCAATCGGATCAACTTTACCGGAAACGTGTGTAATATTATCATCAGAAAAAGCACGGACAACGTGGCAGATTGCGTCAACTTGGCGAATATGAGAAAGGAATTTGTTACCGAGACCTTCTCCTTTTGACGCACCTTTTACGATTCCTGCAATATCAGTGAATTCAAAAGCAGTCGGCACAGTCTTCTTTGGTTGGACAAGCTCAGTCAGCTTTTGCAGACGATCGTCCGGTACTTCTACAATTCCCACGTTCGGATCAATTGTACAGAACGGGTAGTTGGCTGATTCGGCACCGGCCTGTGTAATTGCGTTAAATAATGTTGATTTCCCGACGTTCGGCAAACCGACAATTCCAGCTGTTAAAGCCATTCTTTCATCTCCTCTATATAAAACCGTATTGCATTAACGTATTTTGAACCTAGAGCAATTATAAGGAGGTTCACTGGAAAAGACAAGCTGACAAAAAAGCATCTTCAGCCTGCTGAACCCTCTCATTATGCTTTTTTCAAGCCCACTAAACAGTCAAAAAGCGTACTTCCCATTCCATTATCAGAATTTGTATCATTTGTCAGCGTATTGACGGAGCCGCCAAAAGCCGCCCACATGCCTTCATCTATATTTATCGTCTTCGGATGAGCCTGTTTCATCACTTTAACTTTGCCATTCAAAAGGCCCCGATCATTGAAAATGACAACCTCGTCTCCATCCTGAAGATTCTGCTCAGCTGCTATGTCTGAAGAAATATCGACCTGTATGTGCTGAAGCTTCTCGATGAACGGAATATGCTGTGAATGATTAGAGCGCTGCGGATGAATGGACAAAAGCGTGTAAGGGTATTTTTCGGCAAGTTCTTCGTTATGGTAAACAGACTCCTCAGGGACTTCCAATTGAAGTGCACCGCTAAATCCTTTTTCTTCAGCTAAAGACGAGGTAAACTCAAATTTTCCGCTTGGCGTCAGAAACGTAAAGTCATCCCACGGCACCTGTTTAACCGGAAGCGGGAGATGGCCTTTTTCTTTTAGGCGCTCAAGCGTTACACCGTCTGCCTCCAATGAAGAAAGCCCCATCTCCAGAAGTTCTTCAGTACTGTGTTCAAAAAGCTCTCCAAACCCAAGGCGTTTTGCAAGCTCTGCCCATATCCATCTGTCCGGCTTCGCTTCGCCCTGCGGTTCCACCAGCTTCTTCCCATACTGAACATAATGATGGTACATACTAGAATAGTAAATATCCTCTTCTTCAAAAACAGTGGCAGTCGGCAAAACATAGTCGCACAGCTGTGCCGTATCGGTCATGATGGAATCAATCGCTACGGTCACCGGAACCTTTTCAAATGCTTTTCTTACTTTATTTGTATTTGGCACCTGAGTCAGCGGGTTCCCGCATGTCACGATAATCATCTCGATCGCAGGATCAGCAGCGGTTAAAACCTCTTCAGCCTGTGTCATCATTGAAAAAGAACGTGATGTCGTTTTTAATTCCGGCATTGTCAGCTTGGTTTTTGCAAAGCTTTCACCAATCTGGACATTGCCAAAATTTGCGCCGCCGCCTTTAATACCAACGTTTCCGCTTGCCGCAACAAGCGCATCAATCCAGCGAATCGTCCCGCCGCCATTTTTGTACCGCTGCATACCAAGCCCCATAAAAGTAGACACAGGGCCATCGGCATACAGACCAGCAAGAAACTCCAGCTCCTCCATCGTTGTCTCTGTTTTCTCAGTAAATTCTTCTAAAGAAACGGTACTCAAAAGCTCTTTTACATCATCAAACCCGACAGAATGCTGAGAAATAAAATCCTCATCCGTTCTTCCCGTCTCGATCAGAACCTTCAAAACAGCCGCGGCAAGCCAGCCATCCATTCCCGGCTTTACAGAAATATAACGGTCAGCCAGTTTTGCAGTCGGATTAAAAATCGGATCAATAACCGTCAGTGTTGCGCCCTTTTTCTTTACCTGCTGCAAATGGTGATAAAGGTGCATATTTGTCCTTGATACATTTCTGCCCCACACAACGACGTGTTTGCTGTTGTAAATATCAAGCGGCCCGTGCCCATACGACCGGCCGAAATCCCAGCTTTGCGCCTCTATACCAGAGCCCCAGCAAATGCTTCCGACGATCTCTGTCACACCGCCATACGCATTAAAAAAACGCTGATCTAGCGCTTTTAACAAACCGTTATTGGCGTAATCATGGCTGTGCAAAACTGCTGTTGTTTCTGACGTCTCCTTAATGTCCCGAAGTTTATCGGCAATTTCATCAAGAGCCTGCTTCCAGGAAATCCGCACAAACTCGCCATTTTGTTTCTTCATCGGATAGCGAAGCCGATCAGGCGAGTTTGTTTTCGTCTCTAGCATTCTGCCGCGGCCGCAGATTTTTCCTTCTGTAATCGGATGGTTTGGATCTCCGTCCACTTTTGTTACCTTTCCGTCATCAACAGTCACCACAAAACCGCAGCTGTCCCAGCAATTCAGAGGGCATGCTGACTGATGCACTTTGCTCATCGCCGTCTTCTCCTTACCTTCTATATGAAAAAGCATGAGTGTCAGCCTTTTTATGAAGTAGGCTCCTCATGCTTGACCAGTACTTTTTTTACTTTTCTTTCAAATTCTTTTCTCGGAATCATCACACTGTGAGAGCAACCCTCACACTTAATCCGAATATCCATTCCCATACGTATGATTTTCCATCTGTTTGCTCCGCATGGGTGCGGTTTCTTCATTTCTACAATATCTTTCAGGCCAAAGTCTTTATCCGCCAAGACCCTTCACCTCTCTTCATAAACTGCTGAATCTATTGTACAAAAAAACTGATCACTAGAGCAATCATCATACCCAAAAAGAAGAACATCCTCTTATTTCCATTTACTTAAAATAGGATATAACAGCAAACAAACTAATAGATAAAGATTCAGCATTCCATAAATGGGATACAGAAAAGCGATTAAATCGGAAAAACCGAAAGAAGTAAAAGGCACCATCAACACTAACAGAATCAATACAATCATCCATCTCGGCATGTGAAGAAATGCCATGAGCCGACTGGACAATCCGAATAAACCAGCCACTGTCGTCGTATATATCGCAAGGCACAACACCGCAGTCATACATAAAAAAAGAAAATAAGGGGCGCCTTCCAGAACGGCAAACAGCGGAATTTCAAATTGAGAAAGGGAGCCCGCCAGCTCCACTAATGTTTCATTATAAACAAAAGAGATCACGCCAAAAATAAGACCGCTGGCCACACTGGCGATTTTAGCTTCCCCCAGCCCTTTCATTTCTTTCCCGACAGATGATAGTATCGCGACCACCGAAAGAATATTTAAAGAAGTAAACGTAATGCTGGCAGGCCAGTTATACTGCCGGCTCAAATCTATCGTCCACGTATGGTGATGAGTGCTCTGAAATGAAAATAACGCGTACAGCAGACCCGCTACTAAAATAGGAATTAAAATGGCATTCACAGATAAAATCCCATTCACATCCCAAAAAAACAAACAAACCGTCACGATGCACAGCAGCGCAATCCCCCACCAAAAAGGGAGCTTGTACATCTGCAGCGTCACTCCGCCTCCTGCGATCATCACCATGGTTGTAGAAAATAAATAAAAGACAATGAGAATATCATAAATTTTCGCCAGCCACGGTCCCATTAAATGTTCAAGAACCGGCAGAAAGTGAGTGGATTGAACCTTAAAACTGATTTTCATCACAATATAAGACGAGAAAATGAACATTACTGTAAACAGCACAATAGCCAGTCCGCTTTCTGCGCCAAAAAACTGCCATATCTCCTGACCGCTTGCATATCCGGCGCCGATCAGACTGCCCAATATAAGGAGCATCCACCTCATTCCGGCTCTCCACAACATTATCACCTCATAGGTACAGAGTTCAGCTTGTTTCCGTTATTGTTACTATATAAAACGCTAATAACAAAAATGCCTATTTTCATAGAAAAACAAAAAATAATGTCTGGAGTAAAATTATCATACAAAATACACGTAAAAAAAGCCGCCTAAACAGGCAGTCAAAACACAGAATTCCATCCTCCACTTTCTTCACCAAGCCATCCTGATACTTCCTAAAATAAATATTCGACAGGCTCAATGCCAAAAATTCAAAAATTCCGTTATCAGAAGTCAATTTCAATCCTTCGATCATTGTAAACTTCATTAGGCGTTCCGTATTCAAATGATTGCTTCATTACCAGAACCATAACCAAATTAGACAGCAGACCAAATCTTGCGTCATCTGAAGCGCTGCGACACAATACTTGTAAACAACCTCTATCATCTCCTCTCTGTATTCAAAAATCCGTAAACAGACACAAAGCATAAAAAACCTAACTGCTGGATATAATGTAAACAACCTTACATACCAAAAAAACACATCCCTAGCAATTCCGATACCTAACAAGGAAGTGAAACCTATGAATCGAAAAGGCGGGCTTTTTTCTTCTCAGGAACGAGTAAAGCAATATGTTTCACATACAGATACAGCTGCAGCAAAACAAATACAAACGATTCTTTCTTCATCCTTACGTAAAGCTGCCGGCAGGCCAATTGTTGTGGTTTGTATCGGAACAGACCGTTCAACTGGTGACTCATTAGGCCCGCTCGTAGGAATGAAACTCAAACAGATGCAGCTCACCAGATTCCACGTCTACGGCACCCTGTCTGATCCCGTGCATGCTGTAAACATGAAGGACAAATTAATGGAAATTCACAAATTACATAAAAACCCATTCATTATAGCGGTGGATGCATGCTTAGGGCGTGTGAAAAGCGTAGGTTCATTCCAAATCGGAGAGGGCCCTTTAAAGCCTGGGGCCGGTGTACAGAAGGATCTTCCTGAGGTAGGAGATCTCCATGTGAACGGAATTGTAAATGTGAGCGGTTTCATGGAGTACTTTGTTTTACAAAATACAAGGCTTCACTTGGTCATGAGTATGGCAAATGTTCTTGCTGAGGGACTGAGTTTAACAGATCGAACAGAGTGGAGGCAGGAACGGCTTAGTCCGCTGCAAAGACTCACAGGACGATTATAAAACAAAAAACCATCTTCAATAGAGATGGTTTTCTTTCATTACGACTCTCGTTCTGATAAAAGCTCTAAGATCCGTTCAAGATCCTCGTTGGAGAAAAACTCAATTTCGATTTTACCTTTTTTCTTTTGTCTCTTAATATTTACTGTTGTACCAAAATAATTTTGGAGATACGATTCCCGTTCTTTGATAACCGCATCCTTCACAGGTTCTTTTTTCTTTGTTTCACGTGGAACATTCTCATTTAATTGCTGAATCAGCTGCTCAAGCTGACGAACGTTAAGCTGTTCTGCAATCACTTTTTGCACAAGCGGTTCAAGCTTGTTTTTATTTTTCAAACCAAGAAGTGTGCGGCCATGCCCCATAGAGAGCGTGCCTTCCGCAATCAGCTGCTGAATGTTCTCAGGCAGTGTCAGCAATCTTAAATGGTTGGCAATATGCGGCCTGCTTTTTCCTAGACGTTTTGCAAGCTGCTCTTGCGTAACATCTAAGTGCTTAAGCAAAGAGTCATAAGCCTGAGCCTCTTCCAGCGGTGATAAATCCTCACGCTGAAGGTTTTCCAGTAAAGCAATTTCTCTCATTAACGCCTCTGATAATTCACGGACAATCGCTGGAACAGTTTCTAATCCTGCAAGCTTTGCCGCCCGAAAGCGCCGTTCACCCGCAACGATATCATAGCCTTTTAAAGATTTTCTGACGATAAGCGGCTGGAGAATGCCATGCTGCAGCACAGATTCCTTTAGCTCAGCTAGCGCTTCGTTGTCAAAGTGTTTTCTTGGCTGATAAGGATTAGGGCGTAAATCGGTAACTTTGATTTCCTCAACTGTCTCTTCAGACAAATCCACCTGATTAAACAACGCATTAATCCCTTTTCCAAGGCCTTTAGCCATTCGCAGCCACTTCCTTTGCTAAATCTAAATATACTTCCGCTCCTCTTGATCGCGGATCGTATAAAATGATGGGTTTACCGTGACTCGGTGCCTCGCTCAAACGGACATTACGCGGAATAACAGTCTGATATACTTTATCTCTAAAGTATTTTTTTACCTCTTCAATCACTTGAATGCCGAGATTTGTCCGGGCATCAAGCATCGTCAACAATACGCCTTCAATCATTAAATCAGTATTCAAATGCTTTTGTACTAGACGTACTGTATTTAATAATTGACTCAGTCCCTCTAAGGCATAGTATTCGCACTGTACAGGTATGACAACTGAATCTGAAGCAGTCAACGCGTTAATTGTCAGCAATCCCAATGACGGAGGACAATCAATAATAATATAATCATAATTCTGCTTCACTGCTTCAAGCGCTCTCTTAAGTCTTACTTCTCTTGAAATTGTCGGAACCAGCTCGATCTCAGCTCCTGCAAGCTGTATCGTCGCAGGAATCACATCCAAATTCTCTACTGAAGTTGCTTTAATAATATCTATTACATCTGCATCATCTACTAAAATATCGTACACACACTGATCTACATCGGCTTTTTCAATCCCCAATCCGCTCGTTGCATTCCCTTGCGGATCAATATCTACCAGCAGAACCCTTTTCCCTATGTAAGCTAAGCATGCTCCAAGGTTGACAGACGTCGTTGTTTTTCCGACTCCGCCTTTTTGGTTCGTAATTGCTATGATTTTTCCCACGATGTCACCTACTTTCACATGAACATGTACTGTCATGTTTCTATTTTATCAAAAAAAGATTAAAGCGTTTCACTTTTTTCATCATTTTGTCTTTTATCAGAAGGGAATATTTGAAAATTCAATCAGCGCTTTATTGCTTTCTCTTATAAATTCTAATCCTTATATGTTTTTTTGACTTAAAAAAGGGATTTTAAATAGAAAAAAAGAAGAAGTTACAATACAGAAAGTACAAACAGGACGGTGATCATATGGTTTACAAAACAAAAAGAGATGCACCCGTTTCTCTTATGATTGTGTTTCTCATATTACTGATACAAGCAGATGCCATAGTTCCTTTTGTGCTGGGAAATATGAGGATATCCGGCTCGATCATTTTTGTTCTTCTGACTCTCTTAAATGTGCTCATCATTTGGAGTTTCATTGATCTGAAATATGTATTGAAGGAGCACCGTTTGATCATTAAAGCCGGATTGATCAAACATCAAATTCCTTATGAAAAAATCGACAAAGTGATTCAAAAAAAGAAGCTGTGGTCAGGTTTTCGGCTTATTGGCTCACGACATGCGATTACAATTTATTATCGGGGAGGCTGGGGACATGCAGTCATTTCTCCAAAAGACACGGAAGAATTTATCCAGCAGCTCAAAGAAAAGAATTCTAATATAATAATCGCAACTAAAAGTGATTAATTTCCTTTTAGCGAAAAAGCTCTCCTGGACAGCAGGAGAGCTTTTATTTTGGTATGCGAATCGTCAGTTGAATATATTCTTCAAATTCTTCTTCTTCCGTATTCAATTTTACACCGCTGTCTTCAACCATTGACAGTGACTGGCGAATTGTGTTCATTGCAATTCTAGTATCCCTGCTGAACGCTTTGCGTCTAGGCTTTGGTTTTCTCTGGCCTTGCTCCAGCATTTTAACCACGCGGTCTTCTGTCTGCTTTACATTTAAGCTTTTCTCAATTATCTCTGTGAGCAGTGTGACTTGGAGCTCAGGCTGTTTCAGGGGAATCAGCGCTCTGGCATGACGCTCAGTGATTTTCTTCTCCATGATTGCGTCTTGAACCGGCTGAGGCAGCTTTAATAGCCGCAGTTTATTCGCAATCGTTGACTGTCCTTTTCCTAAACGCTGCGCCAGTGCTTCCTGTGTTAAATCATGAAGCTCAAGGAGCCTTGCGTAGGCATGCGCTTCCTCAATCGAAGACAATTCCTCCCGCTGCAAATTTTCAATTAACGCCACAGAAGCGGTTTCCGTGTCGGAAAAATCCTTAATAATGGCCGGAATCTTTTCCCACTCGAGCGATTGCACCGCTCTCCAGCGTCTTTCACCTGCAATGAGTTCGTATTGGCCTTCTTCTTCTGTATGCCTGACAACAATCGGCTGAATAATGCCGTGTGTATGAATGGTCATTGCTAACTCTTTGATTTTTTCATCTGAGAAAATGGTGCGTGGCTGAAAACGGTTGGGAACGATAGCATTTACCGGTATTTCAAGAATCTCTTCTTTGTTTGTCTCATGTTCAGCAATCTCCGGTTCCTGTTCCTTCTCACCAAGCCCGAAGAAACGAGAGAATGAATGCTTCATGTACCTACACCACCTTTAAAAACTGCCATTTTTATAATTCTATTTTCTCATGGTTTTTCCTGCTGTACCGTCATTAATTTTGAAGAAAATATGATGGTATTGTCATATCAGGCTGTCTAAATTACCCTTCAATTGGCGATTTATTAGGAGTTCCCGGTTTTCTTGGATACTTCTTAGGTGTATTTTTAATCTTGCGTATCACCATAATATTACGATCGCTTTCTTCAATAGGCAGCTTAAAGGAATAGGTATTCTCCAGTTCTCCTCCAAGCGTTGTGATTGCTTTCTTCCCCGCATTTAATTCTTCTTCAGCAGATGCGGCTTTTAAAGCAACAAATAAACCGTTTTTCTTCACCAGAGGCAGACAAAGCTCGCTTAAAACAGATAGTCTCGCAACCGCTCGCGCTGTCACGATATCATAGCTTTCCCGTATGTCCTTCCGTTGCCCGAATGTTTCAGCTCTATCATGGCAAAATGTCGTATTCTCCAATTGTAAAGCTTCAGACAGCTTTTCCAAAAATGTTATTCGTTTGTTTAATGAATCTACAATTGTGACATGAAGGTGCGGAAAACATATTTTAATCGGCAGACTCGGAAAACCCGCTCCCGCTCCGACATCACAAATCGTGTTCACCTGATTGAAGTCGACATAAAATGCAGCTGTAATGGAATCATAAAAATGCTTCAGATACACTTCTTTTTTCTCTGTAATCGAAGTCAGATTGATTTTTTCATTCCACTCAACCAGCATATCGTAATACAGCTCAAATTGCTCCAGCTGACGAGGAGAAAGGGAGATCCCTTTTTCCGCCAGTCCAGAAGTGAATTCTTCAATATTCATGCCGTCATCCTTTCTACTCGGCTATCTTCGCAATGCGGCCCTGCTCTAAATATACCAATAGAATTGAAATGTCTGCCGGGTTCACACCAGAAATACGGGAAGCTTGGGCAACAGACAAAGGCCGTACGTTTTTCAGCTTTTGACGAGCCTCAGTTGCAATCCCCTTAATTGCGTCATAATCAATTCGATCAGGAATTTTTTTGTTTTCCATCTTCTTCAGTTTTTCCACCTGCTGAAGGGATTTTTCAATATACCCTTCATATTTCACTTGAATTTCTACTTGTTCTGCCACTTCTTGCGGAACCGGCACTTCTGGCGGCGCAAGTTTAGTCACAGTTTCATAGTTCATTTCAGGACGTTTCATCAAGTCTGTGCCGCGTACTCCATCTTTCAATTCGCTTCCGCCAAGAGAACGGATATATTCTTGATTTTCTGGAGACGGCTTGATAATCACAGAATGCAGACGTTTTTTCTCCGCTTCGATGGCCGCTTTTTTCTTTTCAAAAGCCGCAAATCGCTCATCAGAAATTAATCCGATACGGTGGCCGATTTCTGTCAGACGCAGATCTGCATTGTCATGGCGAAGAAGCAATCTGTATTCAGCACGAGATGTCAAAAGACGGTATGGCTCATTTGTTCCTTTTGTCACAAGGTCATCAATGAGAACACCAATGTAGGCGTCAGAACGGCTTAGAATCACTTCTTCTTTTCCAAGCGCTTTTCGCCCTGCATTGATTCCCGCCATAATGCCTTGTCCCGCGGCTTCTTCATAACCGGATGTTCCATTAATTTGGCCGGCAGTGTAGAGATTTGTAATTTTTTTCGTTTCAAGCGTTGGCCATAGCTGAGTCGGTACAATCGCGTCGTACTCAATCGCATAGCCGGCTCTCATCATTTGAACGTTTTCCAGACCCGGAATCGTTGCAAGCATTCTTTGCTGCACGTCCTCTGGAAGACTAGTAGACAAACCTTGAACATAAACTTCCTGCGTATTTCTGCCTTCTGGCTCAAGGAAAATTTGATGACGCGGTTTATCATTAAAACGAACAACTTTATCTTCAATTGATGGGCAGTATCTCGGACCTGTACCTTTGATCATACCGGAATACATCGGTGAACGGTGCAGGTTGCTGTCGATAATTTCATGTGTCTCAGGGCTCGTATATGTCAGCCAGCAAGGAAGCTGATCTGTAATATATTCAACCGTTTCATATGAGAAAGCGCGAGGCACTTCGTCACCAGGCTGAATCTCTGTTTTGCTGTAATCAATCGTGTCGCTTTTGACGCGAGGCGGCGTACCTGTTTTAAAACGAACAAGGTCGAAGCCCAGTTCTTCCAAATGCTCAGAAAGCTTAATAGAAGGCTGCTGGTTGTTCGGACCGCTTGAGTAAGAAAGATCACCGAGAATGATACGCCCTCTCAAATATGTTCCAGTCGTCATGACAACAGCTTTCGCGCGGTAATGCGCACCGGTTTGTGTAATGACACCGCGGCACTCGCCGTCTTCAACGATCAGCCGCTCCACAATTCCTTGCAGCAGCGTTAAGTTTGGTTCTTTTTCAAGCGTATTTTTCATTTCGTGCTGATATTGGAATTTGTCTGCTTGGGCACGCAATGCACGGACCGCAGGACCTTTTCCAGTATTCAGCATTCTCATTTGAATATGCGTTTTATCGATGTTTCTGCCCATTTCTCCACCAAGCGCGTCAATTTCGCGGACGACAATCCCTTTTGCAGGGCCGCCGACAGACGGATTACATGGCATAAACGCAACCATATCTAAGTTGATGGTCAAGACAAGCGTTTTGGCGCCTTGGCGTGCTGATGCGAGGGCAGCCTCAACACCGGCATGCCCGGCGCCAATCACAATCACATCGTATTGGCCTGCTTCATACCCCATGATTCTAATTCCTCCTTTTATTATTTTCCTAAACAGAACTGTGAAAAGAGCTGATCAATTAAGCTTTCGTGGACAGCGTCTCCAATGATTTCGCCCAGAAGCTCCCAGCATCTTGTTAGATCAATCTGCACCATATCGATCGGGACATCCTGTTCGATGCCGCTAAGCGCGTCTTCAATGGCGCGTTTTGCTTCCTGTAAAATTGATATATGGCGTGTGTTGCTGACATACGTTAAATCTCCGCTTTCAATAGCACCTGTAAAGAACAGCGATTGAATCGCTTCCTCCAAATCATTAACGCCTTCTTCTTTTAGAAGGGAGGTCGTTACAACAGGACGTCCATTGGCCAGCTCACGTACACGTTCTATGTCAATTTTCGCCTCGAGGTCAGTCTTATTCATAATAACGATGACGTCCATTCCCTTAACGGCTTCAAAAAGCTTCACGTCTTCTTCAGAAAGCTCTTCACTATAATTGAGCACAAGTAAAATCAGGTCTGCTTCCTTCAAAACCTGACGAGAGCGTTCAACACCTATTCGTTCAACAATATCCTCTGTTTCACGAATACCTGCAGTATCAACAAGACGAAGCGGAACACCTCTCACATTCACGTATTCCTCAATCACATCCCTTGTCGTACCCGGAATATCGGTAACAATGGCTTTTGCCTCGTGAACCAGGCTGTTCAGAAGAGAAGACTTCCCGACATTCGGACGGCCGATAATGACAGTGGAAAGACCTTCCCGTAAAATTTTGCCTTGCTCAGACGTTCTAAGCAGCGCCTCAATTTCTTTTTTAACGGAGCTTGCCTTTTCAACTAAAAGCTGATGTGTCATTTCTTCTACATCATCATACTCCGGATAATCTATATTTACCTCAACATGGGCCAGCGTTTCTAAAATATCATCGCGCAAACGGCGCACCAAAGCAGAGAGACGCCCTTCCATTTGATTCAAAGCGACGTTCATTGCCCGATCCGTTTTCGCTCTGATTAAGTCCATTACCGCTTCCGCCTGTGAAAGGTCGATTCGGCCATTTAAAAATGCGCGTTTCGTAAATTCACCAGGCTCCGCCAGTCTCGCTCCCTCTCTTAAGGCGAGTTGGAGCACTTGGTTTACTGTCACAATTCCCCCGTGGCAGTTTATTTCTATGACATCTTCACGTGTAAAAGTTCTCGGTGCTTTTAACACCGATACCATTACTTCCTCCACGACCCGATCGGTACGTTTGTCTACGATATGGCCGTAATGAATCGTGTGTGATTCGACCGAACTGATCGTTTTCCCTTTCGGCCCTTTATAAATCCTGTCGGCAATCTGGATTGCTTCCGGTCCGCTCAGCCGTACAATAGCAATCGCACCCTCACCCATCGGTGTAGAAATGGCCGCAATTGTATCCATGTTGTTCACCTCTCTTTTCTATACTCTCATTCATCTATATAAAAAAATATTTTATTATGCCAAAACTAAAAGATAACATAGTTTGGTTCGAAGTGGAAGATGTGTTATCCACAGACTTAGAAATTCATCCCTTATTACTTTAACTTATCCACATGTGAATAACAATTAATTTTATTTCCTGAACTTCCTTTTTATCAACAGGATACACCTAAAAAGGAAAAACTTAAACGGAAAAAGCTTGATATTACAAGGGAAAATAGATTTTTCTATACAAAAAAACCGAAGCTCCGATTTTTACCGGACTTCGGTTTTATGTTATCTTTTCTGGGAAATAACGAGGTGGCGATTATCGCCTTCACCCATTGAATACGTATTGATCTGCTGATTTGCATATTTGGAAAGAGCATCATGAATGATTTTTCTTTCACTGGACGGCATCGGTTCTAAATGAACATCTTTTTTCGTTTTCAAAACCTGGTCTGCCAGTCTCACAGCCAGCTGACTCAGCGTATCTTTCCTTTTCGAACGGTAGTTTTCTGCATCTACCGTCACATTTTTATACTGATCTGAATAACGATTAAGGACAAGCTGGGTCAAAGTTTGAAGGGCATTTAAGGTTTGTCCTCTTTTCCCAATCAACAATGCCGCTTTTTCACCCGTTATATGGAAACATACTGCCTTTTTGCTTTCTTTTACAGTCACATCAGACTTTCCGGCAATGGATTCGACAATTCTTTTAAGATAAATCCTTGTTTCCTGAATCGGATCAAATTTTTCAGCCAGCTTTACGATTGCCGGCTTTTTGCCGAATATACCGAGGAAGCCTTTGTTTCCTTCCTCAATAACGGTAATGTCAACTTCATCTCTCGTTAATTGCAGCTCACGTAATCCGGACTGTACTGCTTCATCGACATCTCGCCCTGCAGCAGTCACATTCCTCACTTTTTCTTTCCTCCGGCTTTTTGCGGCTGAGGATCTTTTTTAATATCAGGCCCTTTAATGAGGAAAGTTTGCGCAATCATAAACAAGTTACCGACTACCCAATAAAGAGAAAGCGCCGCTGGGAAGTTGATCGCAAACACAATGATCATAATCGGCATAATCCAAAGCATCATTGCCATTTGCGGATTTTGCTGCGCGTTGCCCGCCATCATTAATTTTTGCTGTACGAAAGTAGCAACCCCGGCAACAATCGGAAGAATATAGAAAGGATCTTTTTCCCCTAAGTCAAACCATAAGAAACTGTGCTCTGAAATCGCCTGTGTTCTCATGATCGCATGATAGAATCCGATTAAAATCGGCATTTGAATTAAAATCGGGAAACATCCTGCCAATGGGTTGACGCCATGCTTTTGAAATAAAGCCATTGTTTCCTGCTGAAGTTTCTGCTGCGTTTTTTGATCCTTTGAGCTGTATTTTTCTTTAAGCTTTTGCATTTCCGGCTGTAAAGCCTGCATCGCTTTCGAGCTTCTCAGCTGCTTGATCATCAGCGGCAAAATTAATAAACGAATTAAAATTGTAACAATAATAATTGAAAGTCCATAGTTGTCTCCCGTCAATTTCGCAACATACGTAATGAGCTCAGACAATGGAAATACTACGTACTTGTCCCAAAAATGCGGACTATCTGCAGTGATCGGCTCTTTGACACTCGAGCATCCAGCCAAAAGCATGAATACGCCGACCATACTTAATAGCAACCATATTCTCCTTTTCAACAACATTTCCTCCTATAATCATTCTTTACACTCTCTTATTACAAAACATACTTGTATGTATTTTAGCATCTTTCAGTTTTAAATGGTGTCTTTTTCTGTTCAACCAGAAAGGAAGCGCTTTTAAAAGTTGTAAGAAAGCAGTGGCACCTACTTTTTTGACGAAGTTTTCTTATATAATGAGGCCTTTCTGAATAAATGCTGCAGACTTTTTTTCGTTTCCTCAAATGTCAGCTGACTTGCTGGTTTTCTGGCAATAATAATATAATCCTTTTCCTTCAGCCTGTCTCTCTCTTCTAGAAAAGCTTGCCGGATTAAACGTTTTATCCGGTTTCGCATTACTGCATTGCCAATTTTTTTGCTGACGGAAAGACCAACGCGCAGCTCATCGTTTTCAGGCTGATCAAGCGTATATAAGACAAACTGGCGATTCGCTACTGACGTGCCATGCTTAAACACTTTTTGAAAATCTTCATTTTTCTTTAAACGATTTCGCTTCTTCAAATTGACTCACTCCGATACTGGCTGGCAGAAACTTTTAATTTTATCTGAAAATGAGATGTGCAGAGAGAGGGACATCCCCCCGCTCATACACATCACATATATCTTTTCCCTTAAAGTGAAAAAAGACCACTGACATTATTCAGTGGCCTAAGCTGATAATACTTTTCTGCCTTTGCGGCGACGGCGCGCTAAAACTAGACGACCGTTTTTTGAACTCATACGGCTTCTGAAGCCATGAACTTTACTGCGTTTACGGTTATTCGGTTGGAATGTTCTTTTCATTTATGACACCTCCCTCGAGGAATAGCTGTTAAAGACAGTCTTACTTATTATATTTGCGTTACCTATTCATTGTCAACTTCACTAGTGCTTTTGTTTCTTGCAACCATAATAGGATACCATACCTTCTCGACTTTCGAAACCTTATTTTTTCAGATTCCTGAATTTAACGAAAAAAAGTCAGATTCAAATGACATTCTGAGCTGAAAATTCGTGATGTGGATATCTTTTTTCCCTTTTTTTAATATCCACAAAGGTTATCGACAACATTTTCACACTGCTAACTCCTGTGGACAATTTTTTTTCAACAGGTTGTCTGCTTTGTGGATAAGATTGTGACAACCATTGCAAGCTCTCGTTTAATTTGGTATTATATTTGTGTTTTAACTCTTGATTATGAATCTTGCTTTCACTCTTTATCCACAAACTGTGGATAAGATGTGGATTGATTTCACACAGCATGTGTAGAAAGTTGTCCACAACTTGTGAAATTTGTCGAAAAGCTATTTATCTACTATATTATATGTTTTCAACATTTAATGTGTACGAATGGTTACCGCCATTTGCTCTTTTTTTGTGTTCTATAACAGAAAAAGGCGTTATTTTTTTAGAAAAGGAGGGACGTGCCGGAAGATGGAAAATATATTAGACCTGTGGAACCAAGCCCTTGCTCAAATTGAAAAAAAATTGAGCAAACCGAGTTTCGAGACTTGGATGAAATCAACGAAAGCCCACTCACTGCAAGGGGATACATTGACAATTACCGCTCCTAATGAATTTGCCAGAGACTGGCTGGAGTCCAGGTACTTGCATCTCATTGCAGATACTATATATGAATTAACCGGGGAAGAATTGAGCATTAAATTTGTCATTCCTCAAAATCAAGATGTCGAAGACTTTATGCCAAAACCGCAAGTCAAAAAAGCGGTAAAAGAAGATACATCTGATTTTCCTCAAAATATGCTCAACCCAAAGTATACATTTGATACTTTTGTCATCGGATCTGGAAACCGATTCGCTCACGCAGCTTCCCTAGCAGTAGCGGAAGCACCTGCAAAAGCATACAACCCTTTATTTATCTACGGAGGCGTTGGATTAGGGAAAACACACTTAATGCATGCGATCGGCCATTATGTAATAGATCATAATCCTTCTGCCAAAGTGGTTTATCTGTCTTCTGAGAAATTTACTAACGAGTTCATCAACTCTATTCGGGATAATAAAGCAGTTGATTTCCGCAATCGCTACCGAAATGTTGATGTGCTTTTGATAGATGATATTCAATTTTTAGCCGGGAAAGAACAAACGCAAGAAGAATTTTTCCATACTTTCAACACGCTGCACGAAGAAAGCAAACAAATCGTCATTTCAAGTGATAGACCGCCTAAAGAAATTCCGACACTTGAAGACAGATTGCGTTCACGCTTTGAATGGGGTCTGATTACAGATATCACGCCTCCTGATTTAGAAACGAGAATTGCGATTTTAAGAAAAAAAGCCAAAGCGGAAGGCTTGGATATACCGAACGAGGTTATGCTTTATATCGCAAATCAAATCGACAGCAACATTCGGGAGCTGGAAGGGGCATTAATCAGGGTCGTTGCGTATTCATCTTTAATTAATAAAGACATTAATGCCGATCTGGCCGCTGAGGCATTAAAAGATATTATTCCTTCCTCAAAACCGAAAGTGATTACAATAAAAGAAATTCAGAGAGTAGTAGGCCAGCAATTCAATATTAAACTTGAGGATTTCAAAGCAAAAAAACGGACAAAATCGGTAGCATTCCCGCGTCAAATCGCTATGTACTTATCGAGAGAAATGACTGACTCCTCTCTCCCTAAAATTGGGGAGGAATTCGGTGGCCGTGACCATACAACCGTTATTCATGCGCATGAAAAAATCTCAAAACTGATGGCAGATGATGAACAGCTTCAGCAGCATGTAAAAGAAATTAAGGAACAGCTTAAATAATAGGGCCGGGGATAAATCGGGAGAAGTGTGAATAACTTTTCTACAGTCATGCACAGTCTGTCCACATGTGGATAGGCTGTGTTTCCTGTCTTTTTCACATCTTATCCACAAATCCACAAGCCCTACTATTACTTCTACTACTTTTTTTAAAAAAATATATATATTAATACATTATCCGTTAGGAGGATAAAAATGAAATTTACGATTCAAAAAGATCGTCTTGTTGAAAGTGTCCAAGATGTGTTAAAAGCAGTTTCATCCAGAACTACAATTCCGATTTTGACCGGTATTAAGATCGTTGCCTCAGATGAAGGGGTATCTTTTACAGGAAGCGATTCTGATATTTCCATTGAGTCTTTTATTCCGAAAGAAGAGGGAGATAAAGAAATCGTTACGATTGAACAGCCAGGCAGCATTGTATTACAAGCCCGCTTCTTTAGCGAAATTGTAAAAAAACTCCCGATGGCAGCTGTAGAAATCGAAGTGCAAAATCAATATCTGACGATTATCCGCTCTGGAAAAGCCGAATTTAACCTAAATGGACTTGATGCTGATGAATATCCGCATTTGCCGCAGATCGAAGAGCACCATGCGATTCAGATTCCTACGGATTTGTTAAAAAACCTAATTAGACAAACAGTGTTTGCGGTGTCCACCTCAGAAACACGCCCTATATTGACAGGTGTAAACTGGAAAGTGGAGAAAAGTGAATTATTATGCACTGCGACGGATAGCCACCGTTTGGCTTTAAGAAAAGCCAAACTTGATATTTCAGAAGACAGATCCTATAACGTCGTGATTCCGGGTAAGAGCTTAACTGAACTCAGCAAAATTTTAGATGACAACCAAGAACTAGTAGATATCGTCATTACAGAAACCCAGGTTCTGTTTAAAGCAAAAAACGTCTTGTTCTTCTCGCGCCTGCTGGATGGAAATTACCCAGATACAACGAGCCTTATTCCGCAAGAAAGCAAGACAGAAATCATTGTGAACACAAAAGAATTCCTTCAGGCGATTGATCGTGCATCTCTATTAGCCAGAGAAGGACGCAATAACGTGGTGAAGCTTTCTGCAAAACCTGCTGAATCAATTGAGATTTCTTCTAATTCACCTGAAATCGGAAAAGTTGTGGAAGCAGTCCTTGCAGATCAGATTGAGGGTGAGGAATTAAATATCTCTTTTAGTCCAAAATATATGCTGGATGCATTAAAGGTGCTTGAAGGAGCAGAGATACGTGTCAGCTTTACAGGAGCTATGAGACCTTTCTTAATTCGCACGCCGAATGATGAAACAATCGTACAGCTTATCCTCCCTGTCAGAACCTATTAATCCGATATACGGCTGCCGACCTGCTCGGCAGCTTTTCTATTCAGTATCTGCTCCGTCAAGTTTTCCCTTTCCCTAATTCGATTTTTTTTAGTACAATTAGATATTAGTGATATTTGAAAGAGGTCGATATAATGGCAAATCCGATTTCTATTGATACAGAGATGATTACACTCGGTCAATTTCTGAAATTAGCCGATGTGATTCAGTCAGGCGGTATGGCAAAGTGGTTTTTGAGCGAGCATGAAGTGCTTGTAAACAATGAGCCGGACAATCGCCGCGGCAGAAAGCTGTATGTTGGAGATGTGGTAGAGATTGAAGGATTTGGTTCATTTCAAGTCGTCAATTAAAGCGGGTGACACTGATTGCATATCCAGAACTTAGAACTGACATCTTACCGCAACTATGAACATGCTGAACTTCAATTTGAAAATAAAGTAAATGTGATCATTGGAGAAAATGCCCAGGGGAAAACAAACCTCATGGAAGCGATCTATGTCTTGTCCATGGCAAAATCGCATCGGACCTCAAATGACAAAGAACTTATCCGATGGGACAAAGACTATGCTAAAATAGAGGGAAGAGTGATGAAGAAAAACGGAGCGATTCCGATGCAGCTCGTCATCTCCAAAAAGGGTAAAAAGGGCAAGGTCAATCATATCGAACAGCAAAAGCTCAGCCAGTATGTCGGTGCCCTCAACACCATCATGTTTGCGCCGGAAGATTTAAACCTTGTAAAGGGAAGCCCTCAAGTGAGACGGAGGTTTCTTGACATGGAAATTGGCCAAGTTTCTCCCGTCTACCTGTATGACCTTTCTCTTTACCAGAAGATTCTTTCCCAGCGAAATCACTTTCTGAAGCAGCTGCAAACAAGAAAACAAACTGACAGAACAATGCTTGATGTTCTGACTGATCAGCTTATTGAAGTTGCCGCAAAAGTCGTCGTAAAACGTCTGCAATTCACGGCACAGCTCGAAAAATGGGCGCAGCCTATCCATTCGGGCATCTCAAGAGGGCTTGAGGAACTGACGCTGAAGTACCATACGGCTCTTGAGGTATCAGATCCTGAAGACTTGTCGAAAATAGGAGATAGCTATCAAGAAGCGTTTTCTAAATTAAGAGAAAAAGAAATTGAGCGTGGCGTCACGCTGTCTGGACCTCATCGGGATGATGTTCTTTTCTATGTGAACGGACGCGATGTGCAGACGTACGGTTCTCAAGGACAGCAGCGGACGACGGCATTATCCCTTAAGCTGGCTGAGATTGACCTGATCCATGAAGAAATCGGAGAATATCCCATTTTACTATTGGATGATGTGCTGAGTGAGCTGGATGATTATCGCCAATCGCACTTGCTTCATACCATCCAGGGCCGTGTACAAACGTTTGTCACAACGACAAGCGTTGATGGCATTGATCACGAAACCTTACGGCAAGCAGGAATGTTCCGTGTGCAAAACGGTGCGTTAGTGAAGTGAAGAAATGAGGTGGGCAATTGTATATTCATTTAGGTGATGATTTTGTGGTTTCAACATGCGATATTATTGGCATTTTTGATTTTAAAGCCAACATGTCGCCAATTGTTGAAGAATTTCTGAAAAAACAGAAACACAAGCTGGTGCCTTCCGTAAACGGCACACCCAAATCTATCGTAGTCACGGTTCAGAATATATATTACTCTCCCTTATCTTCAAGCACATTAAAAAAACGTGCGCAATTTATGGTTGAAATAGATTCTTAGTGATTTTTTATAACGAATATATTGTTTAAGAAAAGTGTAGGTGAATAACGTGGCTATGGAACAGCAGCAAAATAGTTATGATGAAAATCAGATACAGGTACTAGAAGGATTGGAAGCTGTTCGTAAAAGACCGGGGATGTACATCGGTTCAACTAACAGTAAAGGTCTTCACCATCTGGTATGGGAAATTGTCGACAATAGTATTGACGAAGCCCTGGCCGGTTATTGTACAGATATCAATATCCTAATTGAAAAAGACAACAGCATCACAGTAATTGATAATGGCCGCGGGATTCCAGTCGGTATTCATGAGAAAATGGGCCGTCCAGCGGTTGAAGTTATTATGACTGTGCTTCACGCCGGAGGAAAATTTGATGGAAGCGGATATAAAGTGTCCGGAGGTTTGCACGGTGTAGGTGCCTCGGTCGTTAACGCGTTATCAACAGAGCTTGATGTGACTGTTCACCGTGACGGAAAAATCCATCGTCAAGTCTATAACCGCGGTATCCCGGTTTCTGATCTCGAGGTTATTGGCGAAACGGATCATACCGGAACGACTACACATTTTGTTCCAGATCCTGAAATTTTCACGGAAACAACTGAGTATGAATATGATCTGCTTGCTAACCGTGTTCGTGAACTAGCCTTTTTGACAAAAGGCGTAAACATCACGATTGAAGATAAACGTGAAGGACAAGAACGCAAAAATGAGTATCATTACGAAGGCGGAATAAAAAGCTATGTAGAGTATTTAAACCGCTCCAAAGAAGTTGTCCATGAAGAGCCGATTTATATTGAAGGCGAAAAGGACGGCATTACGGTTGAAGTCGCTCTGCAATACAATGACGGCTACACAAGCAATATTTACTCATTTACAAACAATATCAACACGTACGAAGGCGGTACCCATGAAGCCGGTTTTAAAACGGGGCTGACTCGTGTCATCAATGATTACGCCAGAAAAAAAGGACTCATAAAAGAAAATGATCCAAACTTGAGCGGAGATGATGTGAGAGAAGGGCTTACCGCGATTATCTCAATCAAACACCCGGATCCGCAGTTCGAAGGCCAAACGAAAACAAAATTAGGCAACTCAGAGGCACGGACTATCACAGATACGTTATTTTCTGCGGCGTTGGAAACATTTATGCTGGAAAATCCAGATGCGGCCAGAAAAATCGTTGACAAAGGTTTAATGGCAGCAAGAGCAAGAATGGCTGCGAAAAAAGCACGTGAATTAACGCGCCGCAAAAGCGCTTTGGAGATTTCAAACCTTCCCGGTAAATTAGCGGACTGCTCTTCGAAAGACCCGAGCATCTCCGAGTTATATATCGTAGAGGGTGACTCTGCCGGAGGATCTGCAAAACAGGGGCGTGACAGACATTTCCAGGCCATTTTGCCGCTTAGAGGTAAAATCCTGAATGTTGAAAAAGCAAGGCTTGATAAAATTCTTTCTAATAATGAAGTTCGTTCTATGATTACTGCACTCGGCACAGGTATCGGGGAAGATTTCAACTTGGAAAAAGCCCGTTATCACAAAGTTGTCATTATGACAGATGCCGACGTTGACGGCGCGCACATCAGAACATTGCTGTTGACGTTCTTTTACAGATATATGCGTCAGATTATCGAAAACGGCTATGTGTACATCGCGCAGCCGCCGCTCTACAAAGTCCAGCAGGGTAAACGTGTTGAATATGCCTACAATGACAAGCAGCTTGAGGAACTGTTGCAAACTCTTCCTCAAACGCCTAAGCCTGGATTGCAGCGTTACAAAGGTCTTGGTGAAATGAATGCCACCCAGCTTTGGGAGACAACTATGGATCCAAGCTCAAGAACGCTTCTGCAGGTGACTCTAGAGGATGCAATGGATGCGGATGAAACGTTCGAAATGCTGATGGGAGACAAAGTAGAACCGCGCAGAAATTTCATAGAAGCAAATGCGAGATACGTGAAAAATCTCGACATCTAATAATAAAAAGCCTTATTTCCAATTAGAAATAAGGCTTTTTTCTGAACTGGACAGGACCCAGGAATTCTTGTAAAACCTATATATTCTAGTAATTTAATGTGTATAAGTATAAGTTTATTGATATAATGGAGAATAGCGAAATCGTATTGAAGATCATAATGGACAATCTACTCCCACATAATTTCATGTGATACTTCAGGGAGGTTTTTTAATGAGTGAACAAAACACACCAAAAGTTCGTGAAATAAATATCAGTCAGGAAATGCGCACGTCCTTTTTGGATTATGCGATGAGCGTTATCGTATCCCGGGCACTGCCGGATGTGCGTGACGGTTTAAAACCGGTTCACAGACGGATTTTATACGCGATGAATGATTTAGGCATGACGAGTGACAAGCCGTATAAAAAATCGGCTCGTATCGTCGGAGAAGTTATCGGGAAATACCATCCTCACGGTGATTCAGCGGTATATGAATCTATGGTCAGAATGGCGCAGGATTTCAACTACCGTTATATGCTTGTCGACGGTCATGGAAACTTTGGTTCTGTAGACGGAGACTCAGCCGCTGCGATGCGTTACACCGAAGCCAGAATGTCTAAGATCGCCATGGAAATTCTGCGAGACATTACAAAAGACACGATTGATTATCAAGATAACTATGATGGGTCAGAGAGAGAACCTGTTGTCATGCCGTCAAGATTCCCAAACCTGCTTGTAAATGGAGCAGCCGGAATTGCAGTCGGAATGGCTACAAATATTCCGCCGCACCAGCTTGGAGAAATTATTGACGGAGTGCTTGCCGTAAGCGAGAACAAGGACATAACAATCCAAGAGCTGATGGAATTCATTCCTGGACCGGATTTCCCGACTGCCGGACAAATTTTAGGCAGAAGCGGAATCCGCAAGGCATATGAATCCGGAAGAGGTTCTATTACGATTCGGGCAAAAGCAGAAATTGAAGAAACTTCTTCAGGGAAAGAAAGAATTTTAGTAACAGAACTCCCTTATCAGGTGAATAAAGCGCGTCTAATTGAGAAGATTGCTGATCTTGTCAGGGATAAGAAAATTGAAGGAATAACTGATTTGCGTGATGAATCTGACCGTAACGGTATGCGGATTGTCATTGAAATCAGAAGAGATGCCAATGCGCATGTTATCCTGAACAACCTGTACAAACAGACAGCCCTGCAAACCTCCTTCGGGATTAATATGCTGGCGCTTGTTGACGGTGAACCGAAGGTATTAAATTTAAAGCAATGCCTGGTGCATTACCTCGATCACCAAAAAGTCGTTATCAGACGCCGTACAGCTTATGAATTGCGTAAAGCGGAGGCAAGAGCGCATATCTTGGAAGGATTAAGGATTGCTCTTGATCATCTTGATGCAGTTATATCCCTTATCCGCAGCTCTCAAACGGCTGAAATTGCGAGAACAGGGTTAATTGAACAATTCTCGCTGACCGAAAAGCAAGCCCAAGCTATTCTAGATATGAGGCTCCAGCGTTTAACAGGATTGGAAAGAGAAAAGATTGAAGAAGAATACCAATCCCTTATTAAATTAATTGCAGAGCTTAAAGAAATCTTGGCCAATGAAGAAAAAGTGCTTGAGATCATCCGTGAAGAGCTTACAGAAATTAAAGAGCGTTTCAACGATGAAAGACGCACTGAGATCGTTACTGCCGGTCTTGAAACAATTGAAGATGAAGATCTCATCGAAAGAGAGAACATCGTTGTCACCCTGACACATAACGGATATATCAAACGTCTGCCTGCTTCGACCTACCGCAGTCAAAAGCGCGGAGGAAAAGGCGTTCAGGGAATGGGAACAAACGAAGATGATTTCGTTGAACATTTGATCTCTACTTCAACACATGACACGATTCTCTTCTTCTCTAACAAAGGGAAAGTGTATCGTGCAAAAGGGTATGAAATCCCTGAATACGGTAGAACCGCTAAGGGAATCCCGATTATCAATCTGTTGGAGGTAGAAAAAGGTGAATGGATTAACGCAATTATCCCAGTCACCGCATTCGAAGAAGATCTCTATCTCTTCTTCACAACAAAACATGGGATTTCAAAACGCACTTCACTGTCTCAGTTTGCTAATATCCGTAACAACGGCTTAATTGCGCTGAGCTTGCGGGAAGATGATGAATTAATGGGTGTCCGGCTTACTGACGGCACAAAACAAATCATCATCGGAACGAAAAACGGACTGCTGATTCGTTTCTCTGAAACAGATGTTAGGGAAATGGGAAGAACAGCGGCAGGCGTAAAAGGCATCACCCTTACTGACGACGATATTGTCGTCGGCATGGAAATATTAGAGGAAGAATCTGATGTCCTTATCGTGACTGAGAAAGGTTACGGTAAACGAACTCCGGCTGAAGAATACAGAACCCAAAGCCGAGGCGGAAAAGGACTGAAAACATGTAAAATCACGGAGAACAACGGCCATTTAGTAGCAGTGAAAGCTACCAAAGGTGAAGAGGATCTGATGATTATTACTGCCAGCGGTGTACTGATCAGAATGGATATCAATGATATCTCAACTACCGGACGCGTAACTCAAGGCGTACGTCTCATCAGAATGGCGGAACAAGAGCATGTTGCCACAGTCGCATTAGTTGAGAAAAACGATGATAATGAAGAAAATGAGCAAGAAGAGACGCAAGAAAATTAAAGAAAAAGCGCGGCTATACCAGCTGCGCTTTTTTATATCAAAAACTCTTTACAGTGAGAAGAATTATGGTATAATCATTTCTGTTGTCTTTTAAAAAAGACATGACATTACTAGATGAAAACATTTTTTAAAAAAAGTGTTGAGCTAGTTAACTAAAAATGTTACTATTAAGTAGTCGATTCGAGAGAGGCGCGCAAAGTTCTTTGAAAACTAAACAAGACAAAACGTACCTGTTAATTCAAGTTTTAAATAAATCGCACAGCGATGTGCGTAGTCAGTCAAACTACTTTATCGGAGAGTTTGATCCTGGCTCAGGACGAACGCTGGCGGCGTGCCTAATACATGCAAGTCGAGCGGACAGATGGGAGCTTGCTCCCTGATGTTAGCGGCGGACGGGTGAGTAACACGTGGGTAACCTGCCTGTAAGACTGGGATAACTCCGGGAAACCGGGGCTAATACCGGATGCTTGTTTGAACCGCATGGTTCAAACATAAAAGGTGGCTTCGGCTACCACTTACAGATGGACCCGCGGCGCATTAGCTAGTTGGTGAGGTAACGGCTCACCAAGGCAACGATGCGTAGCCGACCTGAGAGGGTGATCGGCCACACTGGGACTGAGACACGGCCCAGACTCCTACGGGAGGCAGCAGTAGGGAATCTTCCGCAATGGACGAAAGTCTGACGGAGCAACGCCGCGTGAGTGATGAAGGTTTTCGGATCGTAAAGCTCTGTTGTTAGGGAAGAACAAGTACCGTTCGAATAGGGCGGTACCTTGACGGTACCTAACCAGAAAGCCACGGCTAACTACGTGCCAGCAGCCGCGGTAATACGTAGGTGGCAAGCGTTGTCCGGAATTATTGGGCGTAAAGGGCTCGCAGGCGGTTCCTTAAGTCTGATGTGAAAGCCCCCGGCTCAACCGGGGAGGGTCATTGGAAACTGGGGAACTTGAGTGCAGAAGAGGAGAGTGGAATTCCACGTGTAGCGGTGAAATGCGTAGAGATGTGGAGGAACACCAGTGGCGAAGGCGACTCTCTGGTCTGTAACTGACGCTGAGGAGCGAAAGCGTGGGGAGCGAACAGGATTAGATACCCTGGTAGTCCACGCCGTAAACGATGAGTGCTAAGTGTTAGGGGGTTTCCGCCCCTTAGTGCTGCAGCTAACGCATTAAGCACTCCGCCTGGGGAGTACGGTCGCAAGACTGAAACTCAAAGGAATTGACGGGGGCCCGCACAAGCGGTGGAGCATGTGGTTTAATTCGAAGCAACGCGAAGAACCTTACCAGGTCTTGACATCCTCTGACAATCCTAGAGATAGGACGTCCCCTTCGGGGGCAGAGTGACAGGTGGTGCATGGTTG
>NZ_JBBOBP010000001.1:2537500-3490000 GCF_038000225.1 Bacillus sp. FSL K6-1005 | reverse complement strand
ATATAATATTTTGCCGAAAAGAGGGGGATTTACTAATGTGGGAAAGTAAATTTTCAAAAGAAGGCTTAACGTTCGACGATGTACTGCTTGTACCAGCTAAGTCAGAGGTACTTCCGCGTGATGTGGATTTATCTGTTGAACTTACAAAGACGTTAAAGCTGAATATTCCTGTCATCAGCGCAGGTATGGATACTGTAACAGAATCAGCAATGGCAATTGCAATGGCTAGACAGGGCGGCTTGGGCATTATTCATAAAAATATGTCGATCGAGCAGCAGGCTGAACAAGTTGATAAAGTAAAACGCTCTGAACGAGGCGTTATTACAAATCCCTTCTTTTTAACTCCTGATCACCAAGTTTATGATGCGGAGCATTTGATGGGGAAATACAGAATTTCCGGTGTTCCGATTGTAGATAACGAAGAAGACCAAAAGCTTGTCGGAATTATCACGAACCGCGACCTTCGCTTTATTTCTGATTACTCAATGAAAATCAGCGATGTCATGACAAAAGAAGAACTTGTCACTGCACCGGTTGGAACGACTTTAGACGAAGCTGAAAAGATTTTGCAGAAACATAAAATTGAAAAGCTTCCACTCGTTGACGATCAAAATAAATTAAAAGGTCTTATCACCATTAAAGACATTGAAAAAGTTATCGAATTCCCTAACTCATCTAAAGACGTTCACGGACGTCTGATCGTTGGTGCGGCAGTTGGCGTAACTGGCGACACGATGACACGGGTGAAAAAGCTTGTAGAAGCCAATGTGGATGTCATTGTGATCGACACAGCACACGGGCATTCTCAAGGCGTGTTAAACACAGTGACAAAGATCCGTGAAACGTATCCTGAATTAAATATTATCGCTGGAAACGTAGCAACTGCTGAAGCAACAAAGGCACTCTTCGAAGCTGGTGCTGATGTAGTCAAAGTAGGAATCGGACCGGGTTCCATTTGTACTACTCGTGTTGTAGCGGGTGTTGGTGTACCTCAAATCACAGCGATTTATGACTGTGCGACTGAAGCAAGAAAACATGGCAAAACAATTATCGCAGACGGCGGAATTAAATTCTCTGGCGATATTGCAAAAGCATTGGCAGCCGGCGGACATGCTGTTATGCTTGGAAGCTTGCTGGCAGGTACGTCAGAAAGCCCTGGTGAAACTGAAATCTACCAAGGCAGAAGATTCAAAGTATACCGCGGTATGGGATCTGTTGCTGCAATGGAAAAAGGAAGTAAAGACCGTTACTTCCAAGAAGAAAACAAAAAATTCGTTCCAGAAGGAATTGAAGGACGCACACCTTACAAAGGACCGGTTGAAGAAACAGTTTATCAGCTAGTCGGTGGTCTTCGTTCTGGTATGGGATATTGCGGATCTAAAGATCTTCGTGCTTTAAGAGAAGAAGCTCAGTTCATTCGTATGACTGGTGCAGGCCTTCGTGAAAGTCATCCGCATGATGTACAGATTACAAAAGAATCACCTAACTATACAATTTCATAAATAAATTGTTACAAATTAAAAACATTTGACAGGGTCTCTGACTCTGTCTATTTTTTTTATACTGATTATGATAAAATTTATACTGTTGTGCATTGAAAATGTCCTTAACGGCTTAATTATAGATGAAGAAAAATGAAATACGGAGGTCGTACGATTGAACATCAAGAAATGTAAACAGCTATTGATGTCATTGGTTGTTTTAACACTGGCCGTAACTTGCCTGACTCCAATGTCAAAAGCAAAGGCTGCCAGCGATCCAATTGATATCAACGCATCAGCTGCTATTATGATCGAAGCTTCTTCAGGTAAAATTCTTTACAGCAAAAATGCAGAGAAAAGACTGCCAATTGCAAGTATGACAAAAATGATGACAGAGTATCTGTTATTAGAAGCAATTGATGAAGGCAAAGTAAAATGGGATCAAACCTATACGCCTGATGACTATGTGTATGAGATTTCCCAAGATAACAGTTTATCAAACGTTCCTCTTCGGAAAGACGGAAAATACACAGTAAAAGAACTTTATCAAGCGACAGCAATCTATTCTGCAAATGCAGCTGCGATTGCCATTGCAGAAGTTATTGCAGGCTCTGAAACAAAGTTCGTTGAAAAAATGAATGCAAAAGCAAAAGAACTGGGATTAACAAATTACAAATTTGTTAATGCAACAGGTCTTGAAAACAAGGATCTCCACGGCAAGCAGCCTGAAGGGACAAGCGTAGATGAAGAAAGTGAAGTTTCTGCTAAGGACATGGCTATTCTTGCAGATCACCTGATTACTGACTACCCTGAGATTTTAGAAACTTCCAGCATCTCAAAAATGAAGTTCAGAAAAGGCACAGATGATGAAATGGACATGCCGAACTGGAACTTTATGCTGAAGGGTCTTGTCAGTGAGTATAAAGGTGCAACTGTAGATGGACTGAAAACAGGTTCTACTGACTCTGCGGGTTCATGTTTTACAGGAACAGCTGAAAGAAACGGTATGCGTGTCATCACTGTAGTGTTAAACGCAAAAGGCAACATTCACACTGGCCGTTTCGATGAAACGAAAAAGATGTTTGATTATGCTTTCAACAATTTCTCTATGAAAGAAATTTATGCTGAAGGCGATCAGATAAAAGGCCATAAAACCGTTTCTGTAGATAAAGGTAAAGAGAAAGAAGTAGGCATTGTGACAAGCAAGGCATTTTCTCTTCCTGTCAAAAATGGTGAAGAAAAGAATTACAAAGCAAAAGTCACTTTAAACAAAGACACCTTGACTGCCCCTGTGAAAAAAGGGACGAAGGTTGGGAAACTGACTGCAGAATATACAGGTGATGAAAAGGACTATGGATTCCTTAACAGCAGCCTGGCAGGGGTAGACCTTGTGACAAAAGAAAATGTAGATAAAGCAAACTGGTTTGTTTTAACAATGCGCAGCATCGGCGGATTTTTTGCTGGTATCTGGGGAAGCATTGTTGATACAGTAACTGGCTGGTTTTAATGAATGGAAAGAGCTCTGATTAATGTTAGGGCTCTTTCGCTTAATATACTGAAAAAACCCAATTTTTAATAAAAAATGATTTTCAAAGCCCTAAAAACCGAATAAAATAAGTAATATCCATATGAATTATTGGATTTCTAGGATACAATAAGAAGTAGAAATCATATAACTATACCTTGATTAGGGGGACCAAAAAATGGCTCAAACAGGTACTGAACGAGTAAAACGCGGAATGGCAGAAATGCAAAAAGGCGGCGTCATCATGGACGTCATCAATGCAGAACAAGCGAAGATTGCTGAAGAGGCTGGAGCTGTCGCTGTAATGGCGCTAGAACGTGTACCAGCTGATATTCGTGCGGCTGGAGGAGTTGCCCGTATGGCAGACCCTACTATCGTGGAAGAAGTAATGAATGCTGTATCCATCCCTGTAATGGCAAAAGCGCGTATCGGACATATTGTTGAAGCGCGTGTGCTTGAGGCTATGGGTGTTGACTATATTGATGAAAGTGAAGTTCTGACTCCGGCTGACGAAGAATTTCATTTGAATAAAAATGAATATACAGTTCCTTTCGTGTGCGGCTGCCGTGATCTTGGCGAAGCAACACGCCGTATTGCTGAAGGCGCTTCTATGCTTCGTACAAAAGGGGAGCCTGGAACAGGTAATATCGTCGAAGCTGTTCGCCATATGCGCAAGGTAAACGCTCAAGTACGCAAAGTGGCTGCAATGAGCGATGATGAGCTAATGACTGAAGCGAAAAATTTGGGAGCGCCTTATGAGCTGCTTCAACAAATTAAAAGAGACGGTAAACTTCCTGTCGTTAACTTTGCGGCTGGCGGCGTAGCGACTCCTGCAGATGCAGCACTTATGATGCAGCTTGGCGCTGACGGAGTATTTGTTGGTTCTGGTATTTTCAAATCAGACAACCCTGCAAAGTTTGCGAAAGCAATTGTGGAAGCAACAACTCACTACACTGATTACAAATTGATCGCTGAGCTTTCAAAAGAGCTTGGAACTGCAATGAAAGGGATTGAAATCTCAAATTTACTTCCAGAACAGCGTATGCAAGAACGCGGCTGGTAAGAATATAGGAGAGCTGCGATATGTTAACAATAGGTGTACTAGGACTTCAAGGAGCAGTAAGAGAGCATATCCATGCAATTGAAGCATGCGGTGCAGCTGGACTTGTTATTAAACGCCCAGAGCAGCTAAACGAAATCGATGGTTTAATTTTGCCGGGCGGAGAAAGCACGACAATGCGCCGTTTAATTGATACGTATCAATTCATGGAGCCATTGCGTGAGTTTGCTGCTCAGGGAAAACCGATGTTTGGGACATGTGCCGGGTTAATTATATTGGCAAAAGAAATTGCTGGTTCAGATAACGCTCATTTAGGTTTGCTGAATGTAGTTGTTGAACGGAATTCGTTTGGCCGGCAGGTCGATAGCTTTGAGGCTGATTTAACCATTAAAGGGCTGGACGAACCTTTTACTGGCGTATTCATCCGTGCGCCGCATATCTTGGAAGCCGGTGAAAATGTTGAAGTGATTTCTGAGCATAACGGACGCATTGTTGCGGCTAAACAGGATAATTTCTTGGGCTGTTCGTTCCATCCGGAGCTGACAGAGGATCATCGGGTGACAAAGCTGTTCGTTCAAATGGTTGAGGAATACAAGCAGAAAGCCCTTGTATAAAACAGTTGAAAGCTGTGGAAACTTATAGTACATTATAAACACAAATAAAGATCGAAAAGCGTTGATAGGAACTAGTAGGAAGCCTCTCTTTCTAAGAGAACCGATGGTTGGTGCGAATCGGTGAAAGATGCTGTCTGAATCCATCCTTGAGCGAAATGCTGAATGAAGTAGGCATTTACGGGATAACCGTTATGTGTGAAAGCGGAAAACAAGTCTATGGCTTGTTTTCAATCAGGGTGGCAACGCGAGAGCTCTCGTCCCTTTCATGGGGATGAGGGCTCTTTTTATTTTCGATAATTCAATGAATTTAATGAAAAAAGGAGTGTTTCGCATGCTTGATACGAAAATGCTGAGAGCGAATTTTCAAGAAATTAAAGCAAAGCTTGTACACAAAGGCGAAGACTTAACAGATTTTGATAAGTTCGAGGAGCTTGATGATAAAAGACGAGAGCTTATCGGAAAAGTAGAAGAGCTAAAAGGAAAACGGAATGAAGTATCCCAGCAGGTAGCTGTTTTAAAACGCGAGAAAAAAGACGCGGATCATATCATTAAAGAAATGCGTGAAGTCGGCGAGGAAATTAAAAAACTTGATGAAGAATTAAGAACAGTGGAATCTGCCCTTGAAACCATTCTTCTCTCAATCCCGAATATTCCTCACGAATCAGTGCCAGTCGGTGAAACAGAAGATGATAACGTGGAAATCCGGAAATGGGGTGAAACACCTTCATTTGCATACGAGCCAAAACCGCATTGGGATATTGCTGATGAGCTTGGCATTCTTGATTTTGAACGTGCTGCGAAGGTGACAGGAAGCCGCTTCGTGTTTTATAAAGGCTTAGGTGCTCGCTTGGAGCGTGCGCTTTATAATTTTATGCTAGACCTTCATGTGGATGAGTATAACTATACTGAGGTCATCCCGCCTTATATGGTAAACCGCGCAAGCATGACGGGAACAGGCCAGCTTCCAAAGTTCGAAGAGGATGCGTTTAAGATCAGAGAAGAGGATTACTTCTTGATTCCGACTGCTGAAGTGCCGATCACAAACATGCATCGGGATGAAATTCTGTCAGGAGACAGCCTGCCGATTAATTATGCGGCATTCAGTGCCTGCTTCCGCTCAGAAGCTGGTTCAGCAGGGCGCGATACACGGGGATTAATCCGTCAGCACCAGTTTAATAAAGTGGAGCTTGTGAAGTTTGTAAAGCCGGAAGATTCTTATGATGAGTTAGAAAAGCTAACAAACCAAGCTGAGCGTGTGCTTCAGCTGTTGGAACTCCCATACCGTGTAATGAGCATGTGTACGGGTGATTTAGGATTTACAGCTGCGAAAAAATACGATATAGAAGTATGGATTCCGAGCCAAGACACTTATCGTGAAATTTCTTCTTGCAGCAACTTCGAAGCGTTCCAAGCCAGACGTGCGAACATTCGTTTCAGACGTGAAGCGAAAGGCAAACCAGAGCATGTACACACATTGAACGGCTCAGGTCTGGCAGTCGGAAGAACAGTTGCTGCTATTTTAGAAAATTATCAGCAGGAAGACGGAAGCGTCATTATACCAAAAGTGCTTCGCCCTTATATGGGAAGTAGAGAAGTCATCAAAGCGTAATGCTGAAAAGGTGTGCCTGATAAGGCACGCCTTTTCGCTATTTAAATTGAACATTTTTATAAAAACAAAAAAAGTTTTTAAAAATGCTTGACCATCACAGAACATTCATGATATAGTAAGTCTTGTCGATACGGAGGAATACCCAAGTCCGGCTGAAGGGATCGGTCTTGAAAACCGACAGGGGTGTCAAAGCCCGCGGGGGTTCGAATCCCTCTTCCTCCGCCATATTGATTTTAATTCTAATGAAACTCAAGCATATATTGGAGATTGTTTTGTCCGTTGCACCGTTTGCAACGGATTTTTTAATATCATAAAAAAGTGAATCTCAGGTCATGAGATTCACTTTTTTTTCGTTTCATGAATGACAGTTGCAATTTGATCAACAATGTTCTCGATAGAACTTTCATCATTCTTCAGGTCATAATCCTCAATACGGATTTTCAAGACAGGACAGGCGTTAAAACCGCTGATCCAGTTTTCGTAACGTGTGTGCATTTCTTCCCAATAAGACCGGTCTGTTTGAAGCTCCATTTCACGTCCGCGTTCCTCAATCCGGGCTAATATGTTTTCCAGATCGCCTTCTAAGTAGATCAGCACATCAGGATGCGGGAAATACGGTGTCATGACCATTGCTTCAAACAGGCTTGTATACGTTTTATAATCAATCTTTGACATCGTCCCTTTGTCAGCGTGCATTTTTGCGAAAATCCCAGTATCCTCATAAATAGAACGATCCTGTACAAACCCTCCGCCAGCTTCAAAAATATTTTTCTGTTCTTTGAACCGTTCAGCTAAGAAATAGATTTGCAGATGGAAGCTCCAGCGTTCAAAATCATGATAGAATTTTTCTAAGTATGGGTTATGATCGACTTCTTCAAGAGAGGTTTTAAAGCCAAGCCGTTTAGCCAATGCTCTTGTTAAAGTTGATTTACCGACACCTACTGTTCCTGCTACTGTAATGATTGAATTCTTAGGGATATGATGTTCTTTCATTTTATAAGCTCCTTTACATGGGCGGCAATACGTTCAAAATCGCTCTTATTCAAAACGAAATCCTTTGAATCGCCATCTATTGTTAACACCGTAAGACCTGGGTCTGCTTCCTGCAGCTGCTTGATGGCGATGTCATAATCTGCGATCAGCTGTTCCAAATAGCTGGTTTCAATTTTTTTCTCAAAGGGGCGCCCGCGTTTTTCAATGCGGTGTAACAATGTGGGCAGACTTGCCTTTATGTAAATGATGATATTTGGCTTTGGAAGATCATCGGTAAGAAGATGATAAATCTTTCTGTATTTGTTGAGCTGCTGTTCAGACAGCGTTCGTTCCGCAAAAATCACATTTTTATAAATGTGATAATCAGCTATCACAGGCTGTCCTTCATTTAAAAAGTGAAGGCTGGTATCCTCAAGCTGTTTGTATCTGTGACAAAGAAAAAACATCTCAAGCTGGAAGCTCCATTCCTCTATATTGTCATAAAACTTATCAAGGTATGGGTTATCCTCAACGATCTCACTAATCATAGGGAATCCAAGCTCTTGTGAAAGCATCGTCGCGAGCGTTGTTTTTCCTGCCCCGATAGGACCTTCAACTGCGATAAAAGGGGCTGTATTCATTGGAATCCTCCTTATTTCTAAAAAACGTCCGTCAATTGCTGACCTTCATATTGTATCACAACCCTTGGATTCCCCTATGAAAAAAAGACGTTTCCAAATTAACGGAACGTCTTTTTGACAACTTGAAATTGATCAGAAAGCAGCAGCCAGTTTTGAGGAAAGGAAAGTCCCAGCTTCCAATAACTAATGCCTCTTAAATTCAGCTCTTTAATCAGATTGAATTTGGCTTGGATCGATCGGGCATCCTCAAACCATACCTCATGCCTTCTGTTTTCTGCATCAGTATAGCGAAAGAAAGGGGCTTGAGCGGTTTCGTCATACTGGATGTCGGCATTGTTTTGATCAGCTATGACAATGGCTTGCTGAGGGCTTATCGCTCTTGCCGGATTTCCTCCTGCTGTATAAGGCAGTGTCCAGTCATACCCATATAAATTCTGTCCCATGACAATTTTATTCGCAGGCATTTCTGTCAAAGCATATTCTATGACGTCTCGAACAGGCTCAATTGGAGAAACAGCTTGAGCTGGCCCGCCGCTATAGCCCCATTCATATGTCATGAGGACAACAAAGTCGACAATTTGGCCATGGGCTCTGTAATCATGAGCTTCATACCATCTCCCCTGCTGTGTTGCACTTGTTTTAGGGGCAAGCGCCGTAGAAATTTCTAAGCCTTCTCGATGGAAAAGATCCCTTGCCTCGCGGAGAAATTGATTATATGCCTCTCTATCCTGGGGCCGTAAGTATTCAAAGTCAAAATGAATAGCACGGAAGCCATATCTTCTGGCATTCTCGACTATTTCATTCAAAAGTCTTCTTTTCACAGTATTGTCGTTCAAAAGGATCCGGCCGAGCTCATCGCTGAATGCCTGGTTTTCTAGGTTTGTTATAATCATCATCATTGTCGTGTCTTGATTCTCTGCAATGCTTCTTAAATTCGTTAAAGGCGGTGCGACTAAGGTTCCATCACGCTGTGCCTGGAAACTGAATGCGCCAAGGTACGTTAAGTAGGGCGACGCTTCTCTGGCCGCCTGCTGGAGATTTTCGCTGACTTGATTTCCGCGGGGCTCCAAATAAGCACTTGATTCGATGTCTCGTTTAGGAACTGGAGGAATGTATAAACGGAAACCAATCTGCAGTACGGTATTTAACTGGATTCGGTTCACCCTGGCAAGCTCGGCTGCTGTCGTATTGAATTGCCGTGCGATGGATGTCAGGGTATCGCCTTGTTGAACATCATAAAACTGGCCAGCTATTGGAATGACAATGGTTTGTCCGACAACAAGGCTGCCGGGATTCGGTATTTCATTCGTCTCTGTAATTTCATTTACAGTTGTTCTGTATTGTGAAGCGATAGCAGTAAGAGTGTCACCTTGTTTCACTACATAAATTTGAATGAAAAACGCCTCCTTTCATATCGCTACAATGTATGAAAGGAAAGCGCTAATCATGTTTGTTTTTCAGTAATTTGTTCTTCCGTTGTAATTTCTGCGAAAAGAACATTTTCCATCATAGTTAGGGCAAATTCATTATCCTTATCGCTGTTAGAAGCAATGCAGTCCTTAGGTATCGTAATGCTGTATTCTCTCATGTAAGCATCATTAGCAGTAAATAGTACGCATATATTCCCCGCTATACCTGTTAAGACAATGCGTTTCACCTGTAATTCAGTAAGGAGGGTATGGAGGGCTGTTTCATAAAAAGCGGAGTGTTTCGGTTTGATTAGAAAATAGTCTTCATCCTCGGGTGATATCTTTTCAATAATGGCCTTGCTCTTCTCGTTTTCACATTCTTGCTGGATATTTTGGATATCCGCTTGCCAAAGCCCGTAATGATCATTAATGTATATAATCGGCCAGTCATTTTGTCTCGCGTGCTTTTTTAATGATAAAATGTGAGGAACGATTTTTTCTGTTTTGTTGGCGAGGCTTTCTCCCATATCGAATTCAAAATTATTGATCATGTCGACAATGAGAAGAGCTGTGTCTGCTTTAGACATCGACAGTCTCCTTTCTGTTTAAGTTATAGTTAATATGTAGCCTTTTTAGGTAAGGAAAAAACTTTGAAAAGAGAGCTAACCTTATGAATCAAGATGAACTTTATATGAAAGAAGCAATAAAAGAAGCGAAAAAAGCTGAAGCGAAAGGCGAGGTGCCGATCGGCGCCGTGCTTGTCGTGAATGATGAAATCGTGGCACGTGCGCACAATTTAAGAGAAACAGAGCAGCGGTCTATCGCTCATGCGGAAATGCTTGTGATTGATGAAGCGTGCAAGTCACTTGGAACATGGAGACTGGAGGGGGCAACTCTTTACGTTACCCTTGAGCCTTGTCCGATGTGTGCTGGAGCTGTCGTGCTTTCACGCGTGGAAAAAGTGGTGTTTGGTGCTTTTGATCCAAAAGGAGGCTGTTCAGGCACGTTAATGAACCTTCTTCAGGAAGAACGCTTTAATCATCAGGCTGAAGTGGTGAGCGGTGTGCTAGAGGAAGAATGCGGAGGAATGCTTAGTGCGTTTTTCAGAGAGTTGAGAAAAAAGAAGAAAGCTACTAGGAAAAACTTGTCTGAGTAGTAAGGTTGCAATTTTTAGGGGAAAAGGATATACTTATGTGTGCATCGTCATAGATGCGACAAAAAATTTGATATTTATTTTGCCGTGCTAAGCGGGGAGGTAGCGGTGCCCTGTACCCGCAATCCGCTCTAGCGGGGCCGAATCCCTTCTCGAGGTTCGTTTACTTTAAGGTCTGCCTTAAGTAAGTGGTGTTGACGTTTGGGTCCTGCGCAATGGGAATTCATGAACCATGTCAGGTCCGGAAGGAAGCAGCATTAAGTGAAACCTCTCATGTGCCGCAGGGTTGCCTGGGCCGAGCTAACTGCTTAAGTAACGCTTAGGGTAGCGAATCGACAGAAGGTGCACGGTAAATCAATCATCAAATTTTCAAACTCACCTAATATTAGGTGAGTTTTTTGTTATGTAAAAGAGCTTTTGGAATCGATACACGGTTCATGTATAATGGGAATGATGAATAACGGAGGAGGGCGCACCCGTGAGTTACCAAGCTTTATATCGAGTATTCAGGCCTCAGCGCTTTGAAGATGTGGTTGGACAAGAGCACATTACAAAAACGCTGCAAAATGCCCTTTTGCAAAAGAAATTTTCTCATGCTTATCTGTTTTCCGGGCCGAGGGGTACGGGAAAAACCAGTGCGGCCAAAATATTTGCCAAAGCTGTCAACTGTGAACACGCTCCTGTTGATGAGCCATGTAACGAATGTGCAGCCTGTAAAGGGATAACAAACGGGTCCATATCCGATGTCATAGAAATTGATGCCGCTTCTAACAACGGTGTTGATGAAATTCGTGACATCCGCGACAAAGTGAAGTTTGCCCCGTCGGCCGTCACATATAAGGTATATATCATAGATGAGGTGCATATGCTGTCTATCGGCGCCTTTAACGCGTTATTAAAAACGTTAGAAGAGCCGCCTGAGCATTGTATTTTCATTTTAGCAACAACAGAACCGCACAAAATTCCTTTAACCATTATATCCAGATGTCAGCGTTTTGACTTCAAGCGAATTACATCCCAAGCGATTGTCGGACGTATGAACAAAATAGTTGATGCTGAAGAGCTGCAGGTTGAAGAAGGAGCGCTCGACATTATTGCGAGTGCTGCAGATGGCGGTATGAGGGATGCTTTGAGCCTTCTTGATCAGGCAGTCTCATTCAGCGGTGACGAGCTAAAAGTTGATGATGCGCTTCTGATTACCGGAGCCGTTTCTCAGTTATATATAGGAAAGCTTGCGCAATCTCTGCATGAAAAACATGTTTCTGAAGCTTTGGAAACATTGAATGAGCTGCTTCAGCAAGGGAAAGACCCGGCGAAGCTGATAGAGGATATGATTTTCTATTTCAGAGACATGCTGCTGTTCAAAACAGCTCCTGGCTTAGAGGGTGTACTGGAAAAAGTAAAAGTCGATGAAACGTTCCGAGAATTGAGTGAACAAATTCCGACTCAGGCGATATATGAAATGATCGATATCCTGAACAAGAGCCACCAGGAAATGAAATGGACGAACCATCCCCGTATCTTCTTTGAGGTGGCTGTGGTGAAGATTTGTCAGACGTCTCATCAACCAGCTGCTGCGGATCTGCCTGAAGTTGATATGCTGATGAAAAAGATCCAGCAGCTTGAGCAAGAAGTAGAACGGCTCAAAACCACCGGCGTAAAAGCAGCGGCGGAAAGTCCGAAAAAAGAGGGACCGCGTGCGCCAAAAGGCGGAAAATCCAATTACAAAGCGCCGGTAGGCAGAATTCATGAGATTTTAAAGGAAGCAACGAGGACGGACCTTGATCAGCTCAAAAGCAGCTGGGGCAAGCTTCTGGCTCATTTGAAACAGCAAAACAAAGTATCTCATGCTGCGCTGCTGAATGACAGTGAACCTGTGGCTGCAGCTTCTACAGCATTTGTACTGAAATTCAAATATGAAATACATTGTAAAATGGTCGCGGAGGATAACAACGGAGTCCGGACTAATCTTGAACAGATTTTAGAATCAATGCTCGGTAAAAGAATAGATTTGATTGGCGTTCCAGAAGCACAATGGGGTAAAATAAGAGAAGAATTTTTAGTAGATCATCAGCAGGAAAATGAAGGATCAAATGAACCGGCTGAAGAAGACCCACTTATTGCCGAGGCGAAAAAGCTTGTCGGAGCGGATTTAATTGAAATAAAAGACTAACAATATGAAAGAGAGTGAATGCTATGCGTGGCGGAATGGGAAATATGCAAAAAATGATGAAGCAAATGCAAAAAATGCAAAAGGATATGGCCAAAGCTCAAGAAGAGCTTGCAGAAAAGGTAGTTGAAGGAACTGCAGGCGGCGGTATGGTAACAGTAAAAGCAAACGGGCAAAAAGAAATTCTGGATGTCATCATTAATGAAGATGTAGTTGACCCGGAAGATATCGAAATGCTTCAGGATTTAGTGCTTGCTGCAACAAATGAAGCCTTGAAAAAAGTTGACGAGATCACAAACGAAACAATGGGTCAATTTACAAAAGGAATGAACATGCCAGGTTTGTTCTAGGGGGATAAAAGAAAATGCAATATCCTGAACCAATATCAAAGCTGATCGACAGCTTTATGAAATTGCCAGGGATCGGACCGAAAACAGCGGTTCGTCTGGCTTTTTTTGTTCTAGGTATGAAAGAAGATGTGGTATTAGATTTTGCGAAGGCATTGGTAAATGCGAAACGCAATCTGACATATTGTTCAGTTTGCGGGCATATTACAGATCAGGACCCTTGTTATATATGTGAAGATACAAGAAGGGATAAGTCCATTATCTGTGTTGTGCAAGACCCTAAGGATGTTATTGCTATGGAGAAAATGAAAGAATACAACGGACAGTATCATGTTCTCCACGGCGCCATTTCCCCAATGGACGGCATCGGACCAGAGGATATAAAGATACCAGAATTGTTAAAACGATTACAGGATGATCAAGTGACAGAAGTGATTCTCGCAACAAACCCTAATATAGAAGGGGAAGCAACAGCGATGTATATATCAAGGCTCTTGAAGCCATCTGGTATTAAGCTCTCCCGTATTGCCCACGGACTGCCCGTCGGCGGTGACTTGGAATATGCTGATGAGGTCACTCTTTCTAAAGCACTTGAAGGAAGACGTGAATTGTAAGGGAGGAAAAAGCGATCCATGGGTTTTCTTCGCAAGAAAACATTGAGAAGAGAGTTTGATGAAAAACTAATCGAGCAGCTTTTTAAGCAAAAGGAAGAGTGGAATAGGCAAAAGAAGCTGGTCGAAAAAAGCCTTGAGCCATCAGCTGAGGTTTTATGCGAGCTGAAAGTAGCTGAAGCGAAGTATTTTTTTTACTTGAGGGAAGCGAAACAGCGAAATTTGACAATCAGCCGGTGGAAGTAAGTGGTCTAAACTCCTGGATCTTCTCATAAGCTTGTACTAGAACAAGCGAAGGGGATGAGAAGATTCATGGAGCCTATTTTCATTATAGGGATTATTTTAGGACTAGTTATTCTTCTGTTTTTATCAGGTTCACCTGCAAAGCCGCTAAAGTGGATTGGTATAACTGCTGTTAAATGTGTAGCGGGTGCTTTGTTGTTGGTATGTGTGAACATGTTCGGAGGCAGCCTTGGCATCCATGTGCCGATTAATATTGTCACAACAGCCATAAGCGGAATTTTGGGCATACCGGGAATAGCAGCGTTAGTAGTGATTAAGCATTTTATTGTTTAATTCATATTATATGTTGACTTTAAGACGTAAGGGTGTTATTCTAATATACGTCGCTGATGACGGATAAGCTTTTTAAAGAAATTACGAAAAAAAGTTGTTGACGGAAACAGCAAAAAATGTTATGATAATAAAGTCGCTTAAAGAGCGATTGCAAAGTTCTTTGAAAACTAAACAAGACAAAACGTACCTGTTAATTCAAGTTTTATTATAAAATCGCACAGCGATGTGCGTAGTCAGTCAAACTACTTTATCGGAGAGTTTGATCCTGGCTCAGGACGAACGCTGGCGGCGTGCCTAATACATGCAAGTCGAGCGGACAGATGGGAGCTTGCTCCCTGATGTTAGCGGCGGACGGGTGAGTAACACGTGGGTAACCTGCCTGTAAGACTGGGATAACTCCGGGAAACCGGGGCTAATACCGGATGCTTGTTTGAACCGCATGGTTCAAACATAAAAGGTGGCTTCGGCTACCACTTACAGATGGACCCGCGGCGCATTAGCTAGTTGGTGAGGTAACGGCTCACCAAGGCAACGATGCGTAGCCGACCTGAGAGGGTGATCGGCCACACTGGGACTGAGACACGGCCCAGACTCCTACGGGAGGCAGCAGTAGGGAATCTTCCGCAATGGACGAAAGTCTGACGGAGCAACGCCGCGTGAGTGATGAAGGTTTTCGGATCGTAAAGCTCTGTTGTTAGGGAAGAACAAGTACCGTTCGAATAGGGCGGTACCTTGACGGTACCTAACCAGAAAGCCACGGCTAACTACGTGCCAGCAGCCGCGGTAATACGTAGGTGGCAAGCGTTGTCCGGAATTATTGGGCGTAAAGGGCTCGCAGGCGGTTCCTTAAGTCTGATGTGAAAGCCCCCGGCTCAACCGGGGAGGGTCATTGGAAACTGGGGAACTTGAGTGCAGAAGAGGAGAGTGGAATTCCACGTGTAGCGGTGAAATGCGTAGAGATGTGGAGGAACACCAGTGGCGAAGGCGACTCTCTGGTCTGTAACTGACGCTGAGGAGCGAAAGCGTGGGGAGCGAACAGGATTAGATACCCTGGTAGTCCACGCCGTAAACGATGAGTGCTAAGTGTTAGGGGGTTTCCGCCCCTTAGTGCTGCAGCTAACGCATTAAGCACTCCGCCTGGGGAGTACGGTCGCAAGACTGAAACTCAAAGGAATTGACGGGGGCCCGCACAAGCGGTGGAGCATGTGGTTTAATTCGAAGCAACGCGAAGAACCTTACCAGGTCTTGACATCCTCTGACAATCCTAGAGATAGGACGTCCCCTTCGGGGGCAGAGTGACAGGTGGTGCATGGTTGTCGTCAGCTCGTGTCGTGAGATGTTGGGTTAAGTCCCGCAACGAGCGCAACCCTTGATCTTAGTTGCCAGCATTCAGTTGGGCACTCTAAGGTGACTGCCGGTGACAAACCGGAGGAAGGTGGGGATGACGTCAAATCATCATGCCCCTTATGACCTGGGCTACACACGTGCTACAATGGACAGAACAAAGGGCAGCGAAACCGCGAGGTTAAGCCAATCCCACAAATCTGTTCTCAGTTCGGATCGCAGTCTGCAACTCGACTGCGTGAAGCTGGAATCGCTAGTAATCGCGGATCAGCATGCCGCGGTGAATACGTTCCCGGGCCTTGTACACACCGCCCGTCACACCACGAGAGTTTGTAACACCCGAAGTCGGTGAGGTAACCTTTATGGAGCCAGCCGCCGAAGGTGGGACAGATGATTGGGGTGAAGTCGTAACAAGGTAGCCGTATCGGAAGGTGCGGCTGGATCACCTCCTTTCTAAGGATATTTACGGAATATAAGACCTTGGGTCTTATAAACAGAACGTTCCCTGTCTTGTTTAGTTTTGAAGGAACTTTGTTCCTTGAATAAGTTAAGATGGGCCTGTAGCTCAGCTGGTTAGAGCGCACGCCTGATAAGCGTGAGGTCGGTGGTTCGAGTCCACTCAGGCCCACCATCTTATACAAATGGGGCCTTAGCTCAGCTGGGAGAGCGCCTGCTTTGCACGCAGGAGGTCAGCGGTTCGATCCCGCTAGGCTCCACCAACGTGTTCTTTGAAAACTAGATAACAGTAGACATCACATTCAATTAGTAACACAAGATATCACATAGTGATTCTTTTTAACGGTTAAGTTAGAAAGGGCGCACGGTGGATGCCTTGGCACTAGGAGCCGATGAAGGACGGGACGAACACCGATATGCTTCGGGGAGCTGTAAGCAAGCTTTGATCCGGAGATTTCCGAATGGGGAAACCCACCACTCGTAATGGAGTGGTATCCATATCTGAATTCATAGGATATGAGAAGGCAGACCCGGGGAACTGAAACATCTAAGTACCCGGAGGAAGAGAAAGCAAATGCGATTCCCTGAGTAGCGGCGAGCGAAACGGGATTAGCCCAAACCAAGAGGCTTGCCTCTTGGGGTTGTAGGACACTCTATACGGAGTTACAAAGGAACGAGGTAGATGAAGAGGTCTGGAAAGGCCCGCCATAGAAGGTAACAGCCCTGTAGTCAAAACTTCGTTCTCTCCAGAGTGGATCCTGAGTACGGCGGAACACGTGAAATTCCGTCGGAATCCGGGAGGACCATCTCCCAAGGCTAAATACTCCCTAGTGACCGATAGTGAACCAGTACCGTGAGGGAAAGGTGAAAAGCACCCCGGAAGGGGAGTGAAAGAGATCCTGAAACCGTGTGCCTACAAGTAGTCAGAGCCCGTTAACGGGTGATGGCGTGCCTTTTGTAGAATGAACCGGCGAGTTACGATCCCGTGCAAGGTTAAGCAGAAGATGCGGAGCCGCAGCGAAAGCGAGTCTGAATAGGGCGCATGAGTACGTGGTCGTAGACCCGAAACCAGGTGATCTACCCATGTCCAGGGTGAAGTTCAGGTAACACTGAATGGAGGCCCGAACCCACGCACGTTGAAAAGTGCGGGGATGAGGTGTGGGTAGGGGTGAAATGCCAATCGAACCTGGAGATAGCTGGTTCTCTCCGAAATAGCTTTAGGGCTAGCCTCAAGGTAAGAGTCTTGGAGGTAGAGCACTGATTGGACTAGGGGCCCCTACCGGGTTACCGAATTCAGTCAAACTCCGAATGCCAATGACTTATCCTTGGGAGTCAGACTGCGAGTGATAAGATCCGTAGTCGAAAGGGAAACAGCCCAGACCGCCAGCTAAGGTCCCAAAGTATACGTTAAGTGGAAAAGGATGTGGAGTTGCTTAGACAACCAGGATGTTGGCTTAGAAGCAGCCACCATTTAAAGAGTGCGTAATAGCTCACTGGTCGAGTGACTCTGCGCCGAAAATGTACCGGGGCTAAACGTATCACCGAAGCTGCGGACTGTTCTTCGAACAGTGGTAGGAGAGCGTTCTAAGGGCTGTGAAGCCAGACCGGAAGGACTGGTGGAGCGCTTAGAAGTGAGAATGCCGGTATGAGTAGCGAAAGAGGGGTGAGAATCCCCTCCACCGAATGCCTAAGGTTTCCTGAGGAAGGCTCGTCCGCTCAGGGTTAGTCGGGACCTAAGCCGAGGCCGAAAGGCGTAGGCGATGGACAACAGGTTGATATTCCTGTACCACCTCCTCACCATTTGAGCAATGGGGGGACGCAGGAGGATAGGGTAAGCGCGGTATTGGATATCCGCGTCCAAGCAGTTAGGCTGGGAAATAGGCAAATCCGTTTCCCATAAGGCTGAGCTGTGATGGCGAGCGAAATTTAGTAGCGAAGTTCCTGATTCCACACTGCCAAGAAAAGCCTCTAGCGAGGTGAGAGGTGCCCGTACCGCAAACCGACACAGGTAGGCGAGGAGAGAATCCTAAGGTGATCGAGAGAACTCTCGTTAAGGAACTCGGCAAAATGACCCCGTAACTTCGGGAGAAGGGGTGCTCTGTTAGGGTGCAAGCCCGAGAGAGCCGCAGTGAATAGGCCCAGGCGACTGTTTAGCAAAAACACAGGTCTCTGCGAAGCCGTAAGGCGAAGTATAGGGGCTGACGCCTGCCCGGTGCTGGAAGGTTAAGAGGAGCGCTTAGCGTAAGCGAAGGTGCGAATTGAAGCCCCAGTAAACGGCGGCCGTAACTATAACGGTCCTAAGGTAGCGAAATTCCTTGTCGGGTAAGTTCCGACCCGCACGAAAGGCGCAACGATCTGGGCACTGTCTCAACGAGAGACTCGGTGAAATTATAGTACCTGTGAAGATGCAGGTTACCCGCGACAGGACGGAAAGACCCCGTGGAGCTTTACTGCAGCCTGATATTGAATGTTGGTACAGCTTGTACAGGATAGGTAGGAGCCTTGGAAACCGGAGCGCCAGCTTCGGTGGAGGCATCGGTGGGATACTACCCTGGCTGTATTGACCTTCTAACCCGCCGCCCTTATCGGGCGGGGAGACAGTGTCAGGTGGGCAGTTTGACTGGGGCGGTCGCCTCCTAAAAGGTAACGGAGGCGCCCAAAGGTTCCCTCAGAATGGTTGGAAATCATTCGCAGAGTGTAAAGGCACAAGGGAGCTTGACTGCGAGACCTACAAGTCGAGCAGGGACGAAAGTCGGGCTTAGTGATCCGGTGGTTCCGCATGGAAGGGCCATCGCTCAACGGATAAAAGCTACCCCGGGGATAACAGGCTTATCTCCCCCAAGAGTCCACATCGACGGGGAGGTTTGGCACCTCGATGTCGGCTCATCGCATCCTGGGGCTGTAGTCGGTCCCAAGGGTTGGGCTGTTCGCCCATTAAAGCGGTACGCGAGCTGGGTTCAGAACGTCGTGAGACAGTTCGGTCCCTATCCGTCGCGGGCGCAGGAAATTTGAGAGGAGCTGTCCTTAGTACGAGAGGACCGGGATGGACGCACCGCTGGTGTACCAGTTGTTCTGCCAAGGGCATCGCTGGGTAGCTATGTGCGGACGGGATAAGTGCTGAAAGCATCTAAGCATGAAGCCCCCCTCAAGATGAGATTTCCCATTCCGCAAGGAAGTAAGATCCCTGAAAGATGATCAGGTTGATAGGTCTGAGGTGGAAGTGTGGCGACACATGGAGCTGACAGATACTAATCGATCGAGGACTTAACCTAATTTCTAATGATGTCACACCTGTTATCTAGTTTTGAGAGAACACTCTCAATTGTTTGGTGGCGATAGCGAAGAGGTCACACCCGTTCCCATGCCGAACACGGAAGTTAAGCTCTTCAGCGCCGATGGTAGTCGGGGGTTTCCCCCTGTGAGAGTAGGACGCCGCCAAGCAAGGGTAAAACCCAGCTCTTTGAGCTGGGTTTTTTGTTTGTCCATGTACAAGTGAAATCGAAACTATACAAACACCGACAGCTTATATAGCCCATATACTGATCTCAAGATTCCAAAAGATCTAAATAATGTATACAATATCAGGTTTCAGGAAAGGCTAATTGTACGGAGGTGGGGACGATGGACGAAACGGTTAAACACCATCAAACATGTATAATATGCGAACAAGAGAAAAGCAGAGGGATTCATCTTTATACAAAATTCATATGCTTAGATTGTGAGAGAAAAGTAATTTCTACAGCAACTTCCGATCCTGACTATGCCTTTTATGTCAAGAAACTAAAGAGCATTCATACACCGCCATTATACTCTTAGACCTGAGAAGGTCTTTTTTTGTACCATTTTTCACTTTATATAAAGGCAATGGATACGATAAAAGAACATGAAACTTGTTTAGGGACTGAACGTAGTAGATAATAATGTTAAATATGAAATACTCACAGGAGTCGATGATGTTGATGCATAGAATTCTTCAATTTTTGATATGGAGTTTCACAAGCAGTGCGACTTTTGTTTTCATAGGGTTTTTGAGTTTTTTTGGTTTTAACCAAACACTTTTTTTATCTTTTGTATATGGCGTCTCATCAGCAGCTCTCGTATACACAGCGGGTTTGTGGAATTCTAGGCGGTTATTTCTTAAAAGACATGAACTGACGGGAAGAGAATATGCGTACATTAAGAAAAATCTTGAGGAAGCAAGACAAAAGATAATCCGTCTAAGAAAAGCCTTATTTCAAGCGAAAAATATCCAGATGTTTAAGCAAAATGCAGAAATGCTTAGACTTGTGAGAAGGATCTATATGTTAACCAAAAAAGAGCCAAAACGGTTTTATCGGGCTGAGCGTTTCTTTTATCAGACTCTAGATTCTGTTGTGGAACTGACGGAGAAATATGCTTTTCTTTCTTCTCATCCGAAAAAAAACAAAGAACTGTCGATGTCTTTGAGTGAAGCACGTATCACACTTGCTGAATTGACGAAGCGTTTAGAAGAAGATTTAACTCAATTAATGGGCGACGAAATTGGTGAACTGCAATTTGAATTAGATGCAGCAAAGCATTCTTTGAAAAAATAGTGGAAGGGAGCAAGGACGGTGAATAAAGATCGAAGTGACCTTCAAATAGACGGAGTGTTGGCAGACCCTTTTGGAGATATCAAAATACCAAAGGGGGAGGCTGTTGAATCAGAGAAGCAGCCAGTGCGTCTTGTCGATGTTCTGCCTGAAGAAAACAAAGAAAAAGCATACCAGTTGTCTAAACAGATCGATCATAACAATATGAACAGTATTGTCTTGTACGGCTCACAAGCCCAGTCTAAGCTGCTGAATTTTTCTCATACGATGATTGATCATGTTCAAAAGAAGGACGTCGGCGAAATCGGTGAAATCCTTGGTGAACTGATGAAAAAGCTTGAACAAGTAAACCCAGATGAACTGCAGACTAAGAAAAAAGGTTTCTTGGCACGCATGTTTGGGAAAGTGTCTCATTCTCTTCAGGAGGTTCTGTCAAAGTATCAAAAGACCAGCGTGCAGATAGACAGAATCAGTTTAAAACTTGAACATTCAAAACATGCATTACTCAGTGATAATAAGCTGTTAGAGCAGTTATATGATAAAAATAAAGAATATTTTTCTGCACTGAATGTTTATATTGCTGCTGGTGAATTGAAGCTGGATGAATTAAGAACGAAAACAATTCCTGAACTGAAACGACAGGCCGAATCAAGCGATCATAATCAAATGGCCGTTCAAGAAGTAAACGATTTGATCCAGTTTGCTGACCGATTGGATAAAAGGGTGCACGACTTGCTATTGAGCAGGCAAATTACTATACAAAGCGCTCCGCAAATCAGGTTAATTCAAAATACGAATCAGGCATTAGCTGAAAAAATTCAGTCATCCATAGTAACTGCAATCCCCCTTTGGAAAAACCAAGTAGCGATTGCATTGACACTTTTACGGCAGCGAAACGCTGTGGATGCACAGCAAAAAGTATCCGATACAACCAATGAACTTTTGCTAAAAAACGCGGAGCTTTTAAAAACCAATACGATTGAAACAGTGAAAGCAAATGAACGAGGGCTTGTTGATATTGATACCTTAAAGAAGGTACAGGAAAGCTTAATCAGTACGCTTGAAGAAACGCTGACGATTCAAGAAGAAGGGCGGATCAAACGCCGACAGGCTGAAGAAGAGCTCATGATGATGGAAGGCGATTTGAAGCAAAAGCTACTTGCGATAAAGGAAAGGTAGTTTACCAGTAAGACTTAGCTTTAAGTTCTGTCATAGGAACGATATAATAAAGAGTAAGAATACACATTCAAAAGGATTGTTTTAATGAACACACCTTTATATCATGCACTGATTCAACATGCGAGAAGGAATTCTCATTCATTTCACGTTCCGGGACATCACAATGGAGATGTCTTTTTTGATGAGGCTAAGACCATATACAACCCGCTTCTTACAATTGATCTGACTGAGCTATCGGGGCTTGATGATTTGCATCATCCTTCAGGAGTAATTAAGGAAGCCCAAGATCTTGTCCGCCAATTGTATGGAGCGGCAGAAAGTTTTTTTCTTGTAAACGGCACGACTGTCGGCAACTTAGCGATGATTTTATCAGTTTGTGATCCTGGAGATACGATCCTGATCCAAAGAAACTGCCATAAGTCTGTCTTTCATGCTGTTGATTTGGCTGGAGCTGAGCCGGTTTATCTTGCACCTGACATTGATGAATTCATGCATGTGCCTACTCATGTTCCGCTTGATACGATAAAAGAAGCTCTAAAGGCATATCCAGATGCGAAGGGACTGGTGCTGACCAATCCGACTTATTATGGACATAGCGCGGATTTGACTGAAATCATTTCAGAGGCCCATCAATACGGGATTCCTGTGCTGGTGGATGAAGCGCATGGCGCGCACTTTGTTTTAGGGGAGCCTTTTCCGGCTTCAGCGTTGCAAATGGGAGCAGATATTGTTGTCCAGTCGGCGCACAAAACGCTGCCTGCCATGACGATGGGGTCTTATTTGCACCTCAATAGCAACAGGATTGAACGAAACAGGGTAGCGGATTACTTGAATCGTTTACAAAGCAGCAGCCCGTCTTATCCGATAATGGCTTCATTGGATCTTGCCCGCGCTTATGTGCAGCATATGATAGAGGAACATAAGCTTTCTGACGTTCTGCAGCATATTCAATCGATTAAACAAACGTTTGATTCACTTGCATATGCTGAAACGGTTGAACCGGCCAATCAACGGCTTTCCACTGATCCGCTGAAGCTCACCATTCGTTCCAAATGCGGCCATTCAGGTTTTACACTGCAAAAAATATTAGAGCGTGTCAACATATTCACAGAGCTTGCCGATGAAAATCAGGTTTTGCTTGTTCTCCCTTTGGGAGGAAAACGGAGAATCGATGCGGAAACAATTAAGAACATTGATCATGAGATTGAAAAGACTCCATCTGATCAGATAAATGTTTCAGCAGAATGGATAGCACAGCCTATTACTGTTTTGCCTTATCAAAAAAAGGTTTTAAACACGTTACAGAAAGAATACGTGAATTTTAATGAAGCGGCAGGGCGGCTTAATGCAGAGGATGTTATACCTTATCCGCCGGGAATTCCGATGATTATGGCAGGCGAAAGAATCACAAGAGAAAGCGTGCAAAAGCTCAGCCGCTTGATCAGCATGAAAACGCATGTTCAAGGGAATATGAAAATCAATGAGAAGCAATTACTTGTTTATATAGAAGAGGAGAAATCATGAGCGGTTTATTTATTACATTTGAAGGTCCTGAAGGCGCGGGAAAAACAACAGTATTACAGGAAATGAAAAAGATACTGACAGCAGAGGGCCTTCAGGTTACAGCAACACGGGAACCAGGCGGCATAGATATCGCAGAACAAATTCGAGAAGTTATTCTAAACGAGAACAACACGTTAATGGATCCGAAAACAGAAGCTCTCTTATATGCAGCTGCAAGACGTCAGCATTTAGTTGAAAAAGTAAAACCTGCTTTAGAGCAGGGGAATATTGTACTTTGTGACAGATTCATTGACAGTTCACTTGCATACCAAGGATATGCAAGAGGCCTTGGGATTGATGAGGTTCTATCGATTAACCAATTCGCCATTGGGGATATGATGCCTCATGTCACAATATATTTTTCAATTGATCCGGAAGAGGGCCTGAAGCGTATTGATGCGAACGGCTCTCGGGAGAAAAACCGGCTCGATCTGGAAAAGTTGAGCTTTCATACAAAAGTTCAGGAAGGTTATCGGGAGCTGATGAAACGTTTTCCAGAAAGATTCCATTCAGTTGATGCCGCTCAATCGAAAGACCTCGTTGTTCAGGACGTTCAAAAGGTTATCAATGAAGCGTTGAAAAAAATTCAATTGTGACCTGTTTCTCATTAGTTGATATAATAATGTAAACGAGATCATTGTTGTTTCCAATCTAAAGGAGGCCTTTACAGATGAAATTAATAGTGGCAGTTGTACAAGATCAGGACAGCAACAGACTTTTGAAAACTTTAACAGATCACAACTTTAGAGTCACAAAGCTTGCGACGACAGGAGGATTTCTTAAATCAGGCAATACAACGTTTATGATTGGTGTCGAGGATATACGCGTCGATAAAGCATTGAGTCTCATTAAAGAAAACGGACAGAAACGTGATCAGATGATTGCTCCTGTATCTCCAATGGGCGGAAATGCTGATTCATATGTCCCTTATCCAGTCGAAGTTGAAGTTGGCGGAGCGACAGTATTTGTCCTTCCAGTCGATGAATTTCATCAATTTTAAGGATTTGAAACTGTGAAAATCAATAAAGATATACGCACATTTATAGATAATAAGCAGCTTCCTTCTATGAAAACAGCTGAGATTTCAGCATCTTTTAAAACATCAATGGAGAACCAAAGCAGCAAATTAAAGTTTGATCAGCTGACCAGGCTGTTAACAGACATAGAAGCATTTGGGAAAAGACTGACGAAATCACGGAATTTTAAAGACTTGGCAAGATTTAAAGGGCTTGTGAAACGTTTTGTCAAAGAAGCTGTTGACAGCGGTCTTTCACATGAAACGTCGAAAAGCTTTGACCTTTACGGAAACAGCAGAACACTGGGACTTGTGAAAGAAATAGACGAGAAATTGATAAAGCTTACAGAAGAGATGATGGATCTGGAAAAACCGGCAATTGATTTGCTGGAGCGTATTGGCGAAATAAAAGGTTTATTAATTAACCTTTACACATAGAGAGTGATACAATGGCAATATCCTGGAAGGAAATGACCGAGCTTCAGCCCAGAGTAATGAAGCTTTTATATAATAGTATTGAGAAGGACAGATTATCACACGCTTATTTATTTGAGGGCAAAAAAGGAACAGGCAAGCTGGAGGCCGCAATGCTTCTTGCGAAAAGCTTTTTTTGTCTGGAAGCCGGAGCAGAGCCTTGTGAGAACTGCAGAAATTGTAAGCGGATTGAGTCGGGGAACCACCCTGATCTCCATCTGGTCCAGCCTGATGGGTTATCGATTAAAAAGGCGCAAATTCAAGCGCTGCAAGAAGAGTTTTCAAAAACAGGGCTTGAATCGCATAAAAAGCTGTATATCATATCACATGCAGATCAAATGACGGCTAATGCGGCAAACAGCCTGCTGAAGTTTTTAGAGGAACCGAACAGAGACACAATGGCCATCCTTATCACTGAGCAGCCTCAAAGGTTATTGGATACCATCATTTCAAGATGCCAAACCCTTCCTTTTCAGCCTTTGCAGCCCAAAGCAATTGAAGACCGACTGATAGAACAGGACGTCTCGCCTTATATGGCGAGGCTTCTGGCGAACATGACCAACAATGTAGCAGAAGCAGTCGAATTAAGTCGAAATGATGAGTTTGCAGAGTCTAGAGCGAAAGTGATAAAATTGTATGAAGTCTTACACCAGCGGAAAGGACATGCCTTTTTCTTTATTCAAGATCAATGGATGCCCTTTTTCAAAGAAAAAACCCATCAAGAAATGGGTCTTGATATGCTCTTATTGATATATCGCGATGTGTTGTCCATCCAAATAGGAAATGAAGATAAATTGATTTATCAAGACTTATTCCAATCAATAAAACAGCATGCGCTACAATCAACACAACAAAGCGTTACGAACCAGATACTTGCTGTTTTAGAAGCAAAGAAACGGCTTCATTCCAATGTGAATGTGCAGGGATTAATGGAGCACTTGGTGTTAATGTTGCAGGAGGGATAAGCTTGTACAATGTAATTGGCGTCCGCTTTAAGAAAGCGGGTAAAATATATTATTTCGATCCGAATGGATTTCATATAGAACAAGACAGCTGCGTCATTGTAGAAACTGTCAGAGGCGTTGAGTACGGCCAGGTTGTTGTCGCGAATAAACAGGTGGATGAGCATGATGTTGTGCTTCCGCTCCGTAAAGTGATACGCGTGGCTGACGAGCGCGATCTTCTCATTGTAGAAGAAAATAAACAAGAAGCTTTATCAGCATTTGAAATATGCCAAAAGAAAGTAATAGATCACGGCTTGGATATGAAGCTGGTCGATGTGGAGTTTACGTTCGACCGCAATAAAGTGATTTTTTACTTCACTGCTGACGGCCGAGTAGACTTTAGAGAACTTGTAAAGGATTTAGCCTCCATCTTCAAAACAAGGATTGAGCTTCGCCAAATTGGAGTGAGAGATGAGGCAAAAATGCTCGGAGGAATCGGCCCTTGCGGCAGAATGCTTTGCTGTTCAACATTCCTCGGGGATTTTGAACCTGTGTCTATTAAGATGGCGAAGGATCAGAACTTATCTTTAAATCCAACAAAGATTTCTGGTCTTTGCGGACGTCTGATGTGCTGTCTGAAATACGAAAACGATGAGTATGAGACTGCAAAGGAACAGCTTCCGGATATAGGGGAAATGATTACGACAGCAAACGGGCCTGCGAAAGTCGTCGGGCTGAATATTCTGGAACGGGTGCTTCAGGTGGAACTGATGAACCGTGAAAAAGTGATAGAATATACTTGGGAAGAGCTCTTGGAAGAGGGCGTCGTATCCGCACAAACCACAGATTAACGAGGTGTGGAACCTTGGATAAAAAAGAGTTATTTGATACCGTCATTAACTTAGAAGAACAAATCGGCTCGCTTTACCGGCAGCTGGGGGACTTAAAGCAGCATATCGGTGAGATGATTGAAGAAAATCATCATCTACAGCTTGAAAATAAGCATTTGCGTAAACGGCTGGACGATACGACGCAACAGATTGAAAAGTTTAAAGCTGATAAAAAAGAATCAAAAACACAGAAGACAGAGCAAGCTGATATAGGGGAAGGATATGATAATCTGGCACGTCTGTATCAGGAAGGGTTCCATATCTGTAACGTCCACTATGGAAGCGTCAGAAAAGAAGATTGTCTCTTCTGTCTGTCATTCTTAAATAAAAAATAAGGAAAAAGGCTTCCGCATCAGACGGAAGCCTTTTTCAAAGGTGCTGGAAAGGATAAGAAAATGGTTTCATTACATGACGATGAAAGATTAGACTATTTGCTGGCAGAGGACATGAAGATCATACAAAGTCCAACGGTGTTTGCTTTTTCGTTGGACGCTGTGCTTCTCTCCAAATTTGCTTATGTTCCGATTCAAAAAGGAAAAATTGTTGATTTGTGCACTGGCAACGGCATTGTGCCGCTGCTGCTGAGTACAAGGTCAAAAGCAGATATCCTTGGAGTTGAAATTCAGGAAAGACTCCATGATATGGCTGTCCGCAGTGTGGCGTATAATGAGCTGCAGGATCAAATTCAAATCATACATGATGATCTGAAAAACATGCCTGAAAAGCTGGGGCATAATAGATATGATGTTGTTACCTGCAACCCGCCTTATTTTAAAACACCGAAACAGGCCGAACAAAATTTGAATGAGCACCTCCGTATCGCAAGACATGAAATTCACTGTACATTGGAAGATGTCATTTCTGTCAGCAGTAAATTGCTAAAGCAAGGCGGAAAGGCAGCGCTCGTTCACCGGCCGGGCCGGCTTCTCGAAATTTTTGAATTGATGAAGGCTTATCAAATTGAGCCGAAGCGTGTTCAGTTTGTCTATCCGAAACAAGGGAAGGAAGCCAATACTATTTTGGTTGAAGGCATAAAAGGCGGGCGGCCAGATTTGAAAATACTTCCTCCGCTGTTCGTGTATAACGAACAAAACGAATACACAAAAGAAATCAGGACCATTTTATATGGAGACAAATAACCATTTCTTTTATGTTGTACAGTGCAAAGATAACAGCTGGTATGCAGGGTATACCAACGATCTGCAGAAACGGCTGAAAACTCACAACGATGGAAAGGGCGCAAAGTATACAAAAGCGAGACGCCCGGTTGATTTAATTTTTGCTGAGGCATTTGCAACGAAGCGGGAAGCTATGCAGGCGGAATATTACTTTAAAAAACTGACTCGCAGAAAAAAAGAGCATTATATAGAAGAAAAACGGAACAGCAAGGAGGCTGTATATGTTAAGGCGCCAGATGAGCTTTAATGGTAAGTCGGATATGGGGATTCTTTATTTGGTTCCGACACCTATCGGAAATTTAGAGGATATGACGTTTCGAGCGATCGAAACGCTGAAATCAGTGGATGCGATTGCTGCAGAGGATACGAGGCAAACAAAAAAGCTTTGCCATGTATATGAAATTGAAACCCCGCTTGTCAGTTATCACGAACACAATAAAGAAAGCAGCGGCCACAAAATCATTGAATGGCTGAAGTCCGGGAAGAACATAGCGCTGGTCAGTGACGCTGGGCTGCCGACAATTTCTGATCCGGGAGCGGAAATCGTCAAGGACTTTACAGAATTGGGCGGTTATGTTGTTCCTCTGCCGGGGGCCAATGCCGCATTAACAGCGCTTATTGCTTCAGGAATTGTACCGCAGCCTTTCTTTTTCTACGGATTTCTCAACAGGCAGAAAAAAGAAAAGAAAAAAGAACTCGATGTCCTCAAAAAACGACAAGAAACGATTATTTTTTATGAAGCACCTCACCGATTGAAGGAAACCTTGTCTGTGATGTTAGAGATATTAGGAGATCGGGACATTGCAGTGACGCGTGAACTTACTAAGAAATATGAAGAGTTTATAAGAGGAACGATATCAGAAGTGATAGACTGGGCAAATGAGGATCAGATCCGCGGAGAGTTTTGTCTTGTGGTCGAGGGCAATAACTCTGAGGAACAAGATGAAGAAACACATTGGTGGGAGAACCTCTCTGCAAAAGAACATGTCGAGCATTACATCTCAAAGGGAGCAACCTCAAAAGAAGCCATTAAAAAAGCGGCCGTAGATCGTAACGTCCCAAAACGTGAAATGTATGATGCATACCATATACAGCAATAAAAAAAACGTTCTTGTGTCATAACAAGAACGTTTTTTGTGTAAAAAATGATTATTTAAGGTTTTGAAGCTGGTTTTGGATTTCGCTGATGATTTGCTCAGCGCCTTCTTTGCTTAGTACCAATTTGCCGCCGGCAAGTTTAAGGTTATCGTCAGAAACTTCACCAGTTACTTGGCAAGTCATGTTTGGTTTATATTTTTTAAGGATGATTTTTTCATCATCAACATAAATTTCAAGAGCATCTTTTTCTGCGATTCCAAGAGTACGACGCAATTCGATAGGAATCACTACACGTCCTAATTCATCAACTTTACGTACAATACCAGTAGATTTCATAAACATTCTCCTCCCAAGAGATAATTATTGTTTAAGTTATATTTTTCTTCGTCATTATTCGACAAAATCCTTACCTTCATAGCATAACAAGGTTTCCAATAATCGTCAATCCTTTTGTTTACTATTGATTGTAAGATTTAGTTCTTATAGTCAGTAATGGCTTTGAAACTACCGGATTAACAGCATTTTATAATTTTCTAATAAAGCTATTATCCTATGAAAAATCCTTTTAAATCAAGACTTTCGAACCAAGGTTTTTTATACCGTATGATTATATACGACAAAATTCGACATGAACAGACTTTTTTTATTTTTATTAAAGGTTTTTAATTTTAATTATTCTTTTTAGGGGCATACGTATATATCCTTGATCTTAAAGGCTAAGATGGTATCATAGATAAAGGATAAATATAAAAATAGGTAATCATATATGTTTTGCACTTTTCGCCGCTCTCGTCCTTTGGGCGGGAGCTTTTTGACATTCTGATTGGGAGGTTTCAAGATGCCGCAAGAAAACAATACATTTTACATTACAACACCGATTTATTATCCGAGCGGAAAATTACATATCGGCCATGCGTATACAACAGTCGCTGGTGACGCAATGGCTCGCTACAAACGATTAAAAGGCTTTGATGTGCGCTATTTAACGGGAACGGATGAGCATGGGCAGAAGATCCAACAAAAAGCTGAACAGGAAAACATTACGCCTCAAGAGTATGTGGATCGCGCAGCGGCAGATATTCAGAAACTGTGGAAACAGCTTGAAATCTCAAACGATGACTTTATCCGCACAACTGAAAAACGGCATAAAGTTGTCATAGAAAAGGTGTTCCAAAAACTTCTTGAAAACGGGGACATCTATCTTGATGAATACGAGGGCTGGTACAGTATTCCTGATGAAACATACTACACGGAAACTCAGCTTGTAGATATTGAACGAAATGAAAAGGGTGAGGTTATTGGCGGGAAAAGCCCTGACAGCGGCCACCCTGTCGAATTGATCAAAGAGGAATCCTATTTCTTCCGTATGGGGAAATATGCTGACCGTCTTTTGAAATTCTATGAAGAAAATCCAACCTTCATTCAGCCGGAGTCACGTAAAAACGAGATGATTAACAACTTCATCAAACCCGGCCTTGAGGATTTAGCTGTTTCACGCACCACATTTGACTGGGGTGTGAAGGTGCCGGAAAATCCAAAACATGTTGTATATGTTTGGATCGACGCACTATTCAACTATTTAACAGCACTCGGTTATGATACAGAAAATGATGAGCTTTATCAAAAATATTGGCCAGCCGATGTTCATTTAGTTGGTAAGGAAATTGTACGGTTCCATACCATTTATTGGCCGATCATGCTAATGGCTCTGGACCTTCCGTTGCCGAAGCAAGTATTTGCGCATGGCTGGCTTTTGATGAAAGATGGAAAAATGTCGAAATCCAAAGGGAATGTTGTTGATCCAGTCACGCTCATCGAACGCTACGGTTTAGACGAGCTTCGTTATTACCTGCTTCGCGAAGTGCCATTTGGATCTGACGGTGTTTTCACGCCGGAAGGTTTTGTTGAACGAATTAACTATGACTTAGCGAATGATTTAGGTAACCTTTTGAATCGTACTGTGGCCATGATCAATAAATACTTTGACGGGCAAATCGGTTCTTATAAAGGTGCCGTAACGGAATTTGACCAGACGCTTTCTTCCGTGGCTGAGGAAACAGTGAAATCCTATGAAAAAGCAATGGAAAAGATGGAATTCTCGGTCGCTCTTTCAACATTATGGCAGTTGATCAGCCGAACTAATAAATACATTGACGAAACGGCTCCATGGGTTCTTGCCAAAGATCCTGAAAAAGAAAAAGAACTGCAGTCGGTTATGTATCACCTTGCTGAATCATTGCGTATTTCAGCCGTACTGCTTCAGCCGTTCCTGACAAAAACACCGGTAAAAATGTTTGAGCAGCTGGGCATCACGGATGATGCTTTAAAAGCCTGGGACAGCATTACAGCTTTCGGTCAGCTTAAAGACACAAAAGTACAAAAAGGCGAACCTTTATTCCCGCGTTTAGAAGCAGAAGAAGAAATTGCGTACATTAAAGGGAAAATGCAGGGCTCAGCTCCAGCTAAAGAAGAGAAAATAGAAGAAGAGCCGCAAGAGGTCGACCGTTTACCTGAAATTACGATTGATCAGTTCATGAATGTAGAACTTCGTGTGGCAGAGGTTATAGAAGCAGAGCCGGTGAAAAAAGCAGATCGTTTACTGAAACTCCAGCTTGACCTTGACTTTGAGAAACGCCAAGTCGTTTCCGGTATTGCAAAACATTATAAACCTGAACAGCTTATTGGAACAAAACTCGTATGTGTAACAAATCTAAAACCGGTTAAGCTGAGAGGAGAGCTCTCTCAAGGAATGATCCTTGCAGGAGAAGCAGACGGCGTATTAAAAGTCGTATCCATCGATCAGTCCTTACCGAAGGGCACAAGAATTAAATAATGATAAACAAAAGGTGTTTCACGTGTAACAATTCGTCGAACACCTTTTGTGTTTCGACAAGAAAGGAGTTTTTCATTTATGTTATTTGACACACATGCGCATTTAAATGCAGAACAATACAATACAGATCTAGAAGAGGTTATTGAGCGGGCGAAAGCTGAAAAAGTGGACCGGATTGTAGTCGTCGGTTTTGACCGGCCGACCATTACCCGGGCGATGGAAATGATTGAGGAATATGATTTTATATATGCTGCCATCGGCTGGCACCCAGTTGACGCCATTGACATGACAGAGGAAGATTTGGCTTGGATTAAAGAGCTTTCTGCTCATGAAAAATTGGTAGCGATAGGTGAAATGGGTCTGGATTATCATTGGGATAAATCTCCTAAAGAAGTTCAAAAAGAAGTATTTAGAAAACAAATTGCCCTCGCAAAAGAGGTCAATCTCCCTATTATTATCCACAACCGTGATGCAACAGAGGATGTCGTTACCATTTTGAAAGAGGAAGGCGCAGACGAAGTCGGCGGCATCATGCATTGTTTTACGGGCAGTATTGAAGTGGCAAGAGAATGTATGAAGATGAATTTTTATTTGTCATTTGGCGGTCCTGTCACCTTCAAAAATGCGAAGAAACCAAAGGAAGTTGTAAAGGAAATTCCGAATGATAGGCTGCTGATTGAAACTGACTGTCCGTTTCTTACCCCAACTCCTTTTCGAGGGAAAAGAAATGAGCCAAGCTATGTGAAATATGTGGCAGAACAGATTGCTGAATTAAGAGGAACAACCTTTGAAGAAATTGCATCAATTACGACTGAAAATGCAAAAAGACTTTTCCGTATAAACTGACAAAAAACGCTAGCGGGTTTTGTAAGAGCTTGTCCGTTCCGGTGTTTTTCCATAAATGTTCTACATGCTTTCTTCTCCTCATAGGATAGGTTTGTCGACAAGTCTTTCTTCCGTTTCTCGGTGTGTTTCAGGATAATGAAGAAGACACTGAGCTTTTAGGGGAACGAGAAGGGAGGGTTGACAGCCTTTTAGATACTCTATATAATCTCTCCGAGGAGAAGGAGGCGTTTTTCATCACACAAAAAATGAAAAAGCTGTTTTCCGTAAAGCTTAGCAAAAGCAAAGTCATTCTGGTTGCTGCTTGTTTGCTGCTGGCGGGAGGCGGGACTGCGTACGCAGCTCATGAGCTGACGAAACAATCAGTCTCAGTTTCTATCAACGGCAAAAAGAAAAATATACGCACACATGCAAAAACAGTCGGTGATCTTTTAGAAGCACTTGATATAAAGACAAGAGATGAAGACAAGATCACACCTGCTAAACAGACACAGATAACAGCAGATATGAATGTTGTGTATGAGGCTGCAAAACCTGTGAAGCTTACTTTAAACGGGAAAGAAAAGACATTATGGTCAACAGCAAAAACGGTCGGTGCATTACTGGACGAACAAGATGTTGATGTAAAAGAATACGATCAGATTGATCCCGCAATAGATACAGAAGTTTCGAAAGACATGAAAATTAACATAGAACCTGCGTTCCAAGTCACTGTGAATGATGCAGGGAAAGAAAAGAAGATCTGGACGACTTCGACTACGGTCGCTGACTTTTTAAAACAGCAAAAGATGAACATAAAAGACGAAGATAAAATCAAGCCTGCGTTAGACGAAAAGCTAACGAAAGGAAAGGCTGATATTACAATAACTCGTATCGAAAAGGTCACCGATGTAGTTGAAGAGAAAATAGCGTTTGATGTGAAAAAACAAGAAGACGCTTCTCTTGAAAAAGGGCAAGAAAAGGTCGTCCAAAAAGGAAAAGAAGGCAAGCTCAAAAAACATTATGAAGTCGTAAAGGAAAACGGCGAAGAAGTTTCCAGAGAGCTTGTAAAAGAAGAAACAGCCGAGCAAAGCAAAGATAAAGTGGTTGCGATCGGCACAAAGCAAAGCAGTCCGAAGATTGAAAAGGTCAGTGCTTCCGGCGATTCAAAACCAGTTGTGTCTCGGAGCAATGAATCAACAGGTAAAGTCATGACAGTATCATCTACAGCTTATACGGCAAGCTGCAGCGGATGTTCAGGACATACGGCTACAGGCGTTAATCTGAAAAATAATCCTAATGCAAAAGTCATCGCAGTAGATCCAAATGTCATTCCGCTAGGCTCAAAAGTCCACGTTGAAGGATATGGATACGCCGTTGCTGCTGATACGGGCTCAGCGATTAAAGGGAATAAAATAGACGTCTTTTTCCCTGAGAAATCATCGGCTTACCGATGGGGAAATAAAACAGTCAAAATTAAAATCTTGAATTAATATATACTTATCTATACAGAGGGTTTTGCGCCCTCTGTTTTTTTCGTTATAATAGACGAAGTGTATTTTCTGCTTATTAGACGCTCGACATATGAAAAAGTTTCATCAATATACAAAAGTTTTTATTTTGTCTTGGAGGAAATAATGAAAATTAAAGAGATCATTGTGGTCGAGGGGCGTGACGATACGGCCCGCATCAAATTGGCTGTTGATGCAGACACAATTGAAACAAATGGTTCAGCCATCGGTAATCATGTGATTGAACAAATCCGTTTGGCTCAGGAAACCAGAGGCGTTATCATCTTAACGGACCCGGATTTCCCGGGAGAAAAAATACGCAAAACCATTTCCGAGGCTGTACCCGGCTGTAAGCATGCATTTTTGCCAAAGCACCTTGCGAAACCTAAAAACAAACGGGGAATTGGCGTAGAACACGCATCAATTGAAAGCATCAGGGCATGTTTAGAAAACGTGCATGAAGAAATGGAAGCGCAGCCGAGTGAAATTTCTGCTGAAGACCTAATTCACGCCGGGCTGATTGGCGGATCTGAAGCAAAACGCCGCCGTGAACGTCTTGGTGATCTGCTGAAAATCGGATATACAAATGGCAAACAGCTTCAAAAACGGCTGCAAATGTTTCAAATTAAAAAAAGTGATTTTATGAGTGCGCTCGATACCGTCATGCGGGAGGAACAGGATGAATAAAGATATTGCGACACCGATAAGAACGAAAGAGATACTAAAAAAATACGGTTTTTCTTTTAAAAAGAGTTTGGGGCAGAATTTCTTAATTGATACGAACATTTTAGACAGAATTGTCGACCACGCCGAAGTGACGGAGAAAACCGGTGTCATTGAAATCGGCCCGGGGATCGGGGCTCTGACTGAACAGCTTGCCAAGCGGGCGAAAAAGGTCGCGGCATTTGAAATTGACCAGCGTTTATTGCCGATCCTTAAAGACACGCTCTCCCCTTATGACAATGTCACTGTCATTCATCAAGACGTACTTAAGGCAGACGTGAAATCGGTCATTGAAGAGCAATTTAAAGACTGTGATGAGGTAATGGTTGTAGCCAACCTTCCTTATTATGTGACAACGCCGATTATCATGAAGCTGCTTGAAGAAAACCTCCCGCTGAAAGGGATTGTCGTTATGCTGCAAAAGGAAGTAGCTGAACGTATGGCTGCTGATCCTTCATCTAAGGAGTACGGTTCACTTTCTATTGCTGTGCAATTTTATACAGAAGCCAAAACGGTGATGATCGTTCCGAAAACGGTATTTGTTCCTCAGCCTAATGTAGATTCAGCAGTCATTCGGCTGATTCGCCGCGACGGCCCGGCAGTGGATGTAGAAAACGAAGCCTTTTTCTTTCAGTTAATTAAGGCGAGCTTTGCTCAGCGCCGCAAAACGTTGCTTAATAACTTAGTGAACAATCTGCCTGATGGTAAAGCAAAAAAACCAATGATTGAGCAAGTACTGGAAGAAACGAATATTGACGGCAAGCGCCGAGGTGAATCCTTGTCTATTGAGGAATTCGCTGCGCTGTCTAACGGATTGTGCAAAGCCCTTTTCTAAAAGGGCTTTTTGTTTTCGCACCACATGGACTGCCGCTACATAGGCTAGAGAAGGACCTTAAATTCAATGATAAGAAAAACTTGCACTCAGCGAAAAAAGGCGCTTTTCTCAAGGCTCTTTCTTTCATGATGAGGCTTAGTCTATGTGTGGAGTGAGGAACGTGCAATTTAAAATAGGGGATATGGTAGCCAGAAAATCCTATCAAATGGATGTTTTGTTTCGCATATTAGCGATAGAACAAACAAGTACAGGGAATTCAATCGCCATTTTGCATGGTGACGAAGTCAGGCTGATTGCTGATGCGGATTTTTCTGATTTGGTGGCTGTGCAAAAAGATGAGCAGCTGATGCGAAAAAAGAAAGATGAGAGCAGAATGAATGAATCACTTGAGCTGCTCCGTCAGGATTATAAGCTGCTGAGAGAGAAACAGGAGTACTATGCAACAAGCCAGTACCAGCATCAGGAGCATTATTTTCATATGCCGGGCAAGGTGCTTCATATGGACGGTGATGAGGCGTATTTGAAAAAATGCCTGAGTGTCTATAAAAAGATCGGTGTGCCGGTTTACGGCATTCATTGTCACGAAAAGAAAATGTCTGCTTCTATAGAAGAATTGCTCGACAAATATCGACCTGACATCCTGGTGATTACCGGCCATGATGCATACTCGAAGCAAAAGGGCGGCATTGATGATTTGAGCGCATACAGACATTCGAAACACTTTGTCGAAACAGTTCAGAAAGCCCGAAAAAAAATACCTCACTTAGATCAGCTAGTTATTTTTGCGGGGGCTTGCCAATCCCATTTTGAATCACTTATAAGAGCGGGAGCCAATTTCGCGAGTTCTCCTTCAAGAGTAAACATTCATGCTCTTGATCCTGTATATATCGTGGCGAAAATCAGCTTTACGCCTTTTATGGAAAGAGTCAACGTATGGGAAGTGCTCCGGAATACACTGACAAGAGAGAAAGGACTTGGAGGCATTGAAACAAGAGGAGTATTGAGGGTCGGAATGCCTTATAAGTCCAATTAGCCCCGGATAGATGATTTATTCGGGGTTTTTATTTTACATAATGATACATAATTTACCGAAACTTGCGGAAAATATTTAAGGAATCATAGAATTTTGTCAAAATAATTTTGTTGACAACGTCTTATTAACGTTGATATAATTTAAATTTTATTTGACAAAAATAGGCTCGTGTTGTACAATAAATGTAGTGAGGTGGATGCAATGGCGAAGACGTTGTCCGATATTAAAAGGTCGCTTGACGGGAATTTAGGTAGAAGGCTGACGTTAAAAGCAAACGGTGGCCGCCGAAAAACGATTGAGCGTTCGGGCATTTTAGCTGAGACGTACCCTGCTGTTTTTGTGATACAACTAGATCAAGACGAGAACTCGTTTGAAAGAGTTTCATACAGTTATGCTGATATTTTGACTGAGACTGTTGAACTGACATTTAATGATGACGCAGCAAGCTCAGTAGCATTTTAACGGGCAGTGAACTTTTTGTTTACTGCTTTTTGTTTTGTCTTTTTTTGATTTCCATTAATTCTCTCGATACTTTCACTGTCTTTAAACAAAAGATAAAAACGGTCACATTTTATCGTGACGTGCACGAATCGTTATCATCTCTAAAAAAGGGGTTGTTTCGTTTGGGCAGACGTCGTGGAGTTATGTCAGATGAGTTTAAATATGAGCTGGCTAAGGACCTTGGTTTTTATGACACTGTAAAAAATGAAGGTTGGGGAGGCATTCGTGCCCGCGATGCCGGTAACATGGTAAAACGGGCAATTGAAATCGCCGAACAGCAGATGGCTCAGAATCAGAATAACCGATAAGGAATGTGACCCGGGGGACGTATGGTTCCCCGGTTTTTGATTTTGGTTGTAAATACATAATAGCTCCAATATGGATATGTTCATCCCGCACTTCAAATGTGATACAATGTTCATACTTATGTTTAGATGGAGAAGTAGGTGAAAGCTATGCGTATTTTAGAAAAAGCGCCAGCCAAGATCAATCTGTCACTTGACGTTACCCGAAAACGCCCGGATGGTTATCATGAAGTCGAAATGATTATGACGACAATTGATTTAGCGGATCGGATTGAATTGACGGAGCTGGCAGAAGATGTAGTAAGGGTTTCATCCCACAACCGCTTTGTGCCCGATGATCAGAGAAACTTAGCTTATCAGGCTGCCAAGCTCGTCAAAGACAGATACAACGTGAAAAAGGGAGTTTCCATCATGATCACGAAGGTGATTCCCGTGGCTGCCGGCCTTGCCGGCGGAAGCAGTGATGCGGCCGCAACGCTCAGAGGACTGAACAGACTGTGGAATTTAAATCTTTCTGCAGAAACGCTGGCGGAGCTGGGAGCGGAAATTGGCTCAGACGTCTCGTTTTGCGTCTATGGCGGAACTGCGCTTGCCACTGGACGCGGTGAAAAGATTAAACACATCAGCCCGCCTCCGCATTGCTGGGTCATTTTGGCGAAGCCAACAATTGGAGTTTCTACGGCCGAGGTCTACAGACAGCTAAAGCTTGATGAGGTGGAACACCCGGATGTAAACGGTATGATTGACGCGATTGAGGAAAAGAGCTTTCAACACATGTGCAGCCGTTTGGGGAATGTGCTTGAGTCTGTAACGCTTGATATGCATCCAGAAGTCGCGATGATCAAAAACCAGATGAAACGCTTTGGCGCAGATGCCGTGTTAATGAGCGGAAGCGGTCCGACTGTGTTTGGACTGGTTCAATATGAGTCTAAGGTACAGAGGATTTATAACGGGTTAAGAGGCTTCTGCGATCAGGTATATGCGGTGAGAATGATCGGCGAACAGAACGCTCTTGATTAAATCCGTATGTTAAGTTATATTGATCTTAAAATATTCGGATTTTGGGGGTAAGTTCATGAAGTTTCGTCGCAGCGGCAGATTGGTGGACTTAACAAATTATTTGTTAACCCATCCGCACGAGTTAATACCGTTAACCTTTTTTTCTGAGCGGTATGAATCTGCAAAATCATCGATCAGTGAAGATTTAACAATTATAAAGCAGACCTTTGAGCAGCAAGGGATCGGTACTTTGCTTACTGTTCCCGGCGCTGCCGGAGGTGTCAAATATATTCCGAAAATGAAGCAGGCTGAAGCTGAAGAATTCGTTCAGACCCTTGGACAGTCATTGGCAAATCCTGAGCGTATCCTTCCGGGCGGTTATGTGTATTTAACGGATATCTTAGGAAAGCCATCTGTACTCTCCAAGGTTGGAAAGCTGTTTGCTTCTGTATTTGCGGACCGCGAAATTGACGTTGTCATGACCGTTGCCACGAAAGGCATCCCTCTCGCGTATGCAGCTGCGAGTTATCTGAATGTGCCTGTCGTCATTGTGCGCAAGGATAACAAGGTAACTGAGGGCTCCACGGTCAGCATTAATTACGTGTCAGGCTCCTCAAACCGCATTCAAACGATGTCACTTGCAAAAAGAAGCATGAAGACGGGTTCAAACGTACTCATTATTGATGACTTTATGAAAGCAGGCGGCACAATTAATGGTATGATTAGCCTGTTGGATGAGTTTAATGCGAATGTAGCGGGGATCGGCGTCTTGGTCGAAGCCGAAGGAGTAAATGAACGTCTTGTTGATGAGTATATGTCACTTCTAACTCTTTCAACGATCAACATGAAAGATAAGTCCATTGAAATCCAGAATGGCAATTTTCTACGTTTTTTTAAAGACAATCTTTTGAAGAATGGAGAGACAGAATCATGACAAAAGCAGTCCACACAAAACATGCCCCAGCGGCAATCGGACCTTACTCACAAGGGATCATCGTCAATAATATGTTTTACAGCTCAGGCCAAATTCCTTTGACGCCTTCAGGTGAAATGGTGAACGGTGATATTAAGGAGCAGACGCATCAAGTGTTCAGCAACTTAAAAGCGGTGTTGGAAGAAGCAGGTGCTTCTTTTGAAACAGTCGTAAAGGCAACTGTGTTTATCGCGGACATGGAACAGTTTGCGGAAGTGAACGAAGTGTACGGGCAATATTTTGACACGCACAAACCGGCGAGATCTTGCGTTGAAGTTGCGAGACTTCCAAAGGATGCATTAGTCGAAATCGAAGTGATTGCGTTAGTAAAATAATAAGAAAAGTGATTCTGGGTTTGCTCGGAATCACTTTTTTATTTACCTTATGCCTAAAATAAAAGCGTTATGACCTAATTGTGTATTTATATCCTATTTTTTCAAAAAATATTTTAAAAAACAGCAGGAATTCAGAAAAAATCGTGGAATTGATACACTAATGCTTTTATATAGGGAAAAGGTGGTGAACTACTGTGGAAGTTACTGACGTAAGATTACGCCGCGTGAATACCGATGGTCGCATGAGAGCGATTGCATCCATCACGCTGGATCACGAATTTGTTGTACATGATATTCGTGTGATTGATGGAAACAATGGTCTTTTCGTTGCGATGCCGAGTAAACGCACCCCTGATGGAGAGTTCCGCGATATTGCTCATCCTATTAATTCAAGCACGCGTGGAAAGATTCAAGATGCCGTGTTAAATGAGTATCATCGTCTGGGTGACACTGAAGCATTAGAATTCGAAGAAGCTGGAGCTTCTTAAAAAATAACCAAAAAGCAAGGACTGCTGATGGGGCTGAGACAAGCCTTTTTCCGGCAGTCCTTTTTTAATTCTAATTTTTCAAACTAAAATGCACCAATAGAAAATTCTTGCACTTCATGAAGTCTCCTTGAAATCAACTGATATTTAGGATATATTTTTCTATGGATAAAAGGGATATTGGAGGCCATTAAATGGATAAGCGGTTTGCAGTTGTTTTAGCGGCTGGACAAGGAACGAGAATGAAATCAAAGCTTTATAAAGTCCTTCATCCAGTTTGTGGTAAGCCTATGGTAGAGCACGTCGTAGACGAAGCTTTAAAGCTATCTTTAACGAAGCTTGTCACGATTGTCGGACATGGTGCGGAAGAAGTGAAAAAGCAGCTTGGTGATAAAAGCGAGTATGCGCTTCAAGCAGAACAGCTTGGCACTGCTCATGCTGTAAAACAGGCACAGCCATTTCTTGCTGACGAAAAAGGTGTAACGATTGTCATTTGCGGAGATACGCCGCTTTTAACAGCGGAGACAATGGAAGCTATGCTGAAAGAACATACACAAAAAGAAGCAAAAGCTACAATCTTGACTGCTGTTGCAGAAGATCCGACTGGATACGGCCGAATCATTCGCGGTGAGAGCGGAGCGGTTCAAAAAATCGTGGAGCACAAGGACGCTTCAGAAGAAGAACGTCTTGTGACTGAAATTAATACTGGAACGTATTGTTTTGATAATGAAGCTCTATTCCGGGCCATTGACCTTGTATCGAACGATAATGTTCAAGGCGAGTATTATTTACCGGATGTGATAGAGATCCTCAAAAATGAAGGCGAAACTGTTGCCGCTTACCAGACTGGTAACTTCCAAGAAACGCTCGGAGTTAATGATAGAGTTGCTCTTTCTCAGGCTGAATTGTTTATGAAAGAGCGGATTAATAAACGGCATATGCAAAATGGTGTTACGCTGATTGACCCGATGAATACGTATATTTCTCCTGAAGCTGTCATCGGAAGCGATACTGTGATTTATCCTGGAACTGTGATTAAAGGTGAGGTGCAAATCGGAGAAGATACGATTATCGGCCCTCATACTGAGATTATGAATAGTTCCATTGGAAGCCGTACTGTGATTAAACAATCGGTAGTCAACAACAGTAAAGTGGGGAATGATGTAAACATAGGACCTTTTGCTCACATCAGACCTGATTCTGTCATCGGGAATGAAGTGAAGATCGGGAATTTTGTTGAAATCAAAAAGACGCAATTCGGAGACCGAAGCAAGGCTTCACATTTAAGCTATGTCGGGGATGCCGAAGTAGGCACAGACGTCAACTTGGGCTGCGGTTCAATTACTGTTAATTATGATGGAAAGAATAAATATTTAACGAAAATTGAAGACGGCGCATTTATCGGCTGCAACTCCAATTTGGTTGCCCCTGTCACAGTCGGAGAAGGCGCTTATGTAGCGGCAGGCTCAACTGTTACGGAAGATGTACCTGGAAAAGCACTTGCTATCGCCAGAGCGAGACAAGTAAATAAAGACGATTATGTGAAAAAAATTCATAAAAAATAATCCTAAATTCGGAGGTTTATCCATGTCTAATCAATACGGAGATAAGAATTTAAAGATTTTTTCTTTGAATTCTAATCCAGAGCTTGCAAAAGAAATCGCAGATATAGTTGGAGTTCAATTAGGGAAGTGTTCTGTCACAAGATTTAGTGATGGGGAAGTCCAAATTAATATCGAAGAAAGTATTCGCGGATGTGACTGTTACATCATCCAGTCTACAAGTGACCCCGTTAACGAGCATATTATGGAACTGTTGATTATGGTAGATGCGCTGAAACGCGCTTCAGCAAAAACCATTAACATTGTGATTCCTTATTACGGTTATGCGCGTCAAGACAGAAAAGCTAGATCCCGTGAGCCAATCACAGCAAAACTTTTCGCAAACCTGCTTGAGACTGCTGGTGCGACTCGTGTCATCGCGCTTGATCTGCACGCACCGCAAATTCAAGGATTCTTTGATATACCGATTGACCACTTAATGGGTGTTCCGATTTTAGGAGAATATTTTGAAGGTAAAAACCTTGAAGATATCGTCATTGTTTCACCAGACCACGGCGGTGTGACACGCGCCCGCAAGCTGGCTGACAGACTAAAAGCGCCGATTGCGATCATTGATAAGCGCCGTCCGAGACCGAATGTGGCAGAAGTCATGAATATTGTCGGTAATATCGAAGGGAAGATCGCTATTCTTATCGATGATATCATTGATACAGCCGGCACCATTACACTTGCAGCTAATGCGCTTGTTGAAAATGGAGCAAAAGAAGTATATGCATGCTGTACACATCCGGTACTATCAGGACCTGCTGTAGAACGAATTAATAACTCAACAATTAAAGAGCTTGTTGTGACAAACAGCATCAAGCTCCCTGAAGAAAAGAAAATTGAACGGTTTAAGCAGCTTTCAGTCGGACCGCTTCTGGCTGAAGCGATTATTCGCGTTCATGAGCAGCAATCTGTCAGCTACCTGTTCAGCTAAACCGATGTTTTAAAAGGTTTAAACCTTTATCGTTTTGGGTATTGTTTCTAATAAGACAATAAAACGATAATAGGATGGTGCTGAATATGGCAACGTTAACGGCAAAAGAAAGAACAGGTTTCACCCGTTCGTCTCTTCGGGATATCCGTACTTCAGGACATGTTCCAGGTATCATATATGGAAAAGACACGGAAAACAAACCGGTATCCTTAGACAGTGTGGAACTTATTAAAACACTGAGGGACGAAGGCAAGAATACAGTCCTTACTCTTGACGTCAACGGAAAGAAGCACGCTGTCATGGTAACAGAGCTGCAAACGGACCCGCTGAAAAATGAGGTCACTCATGCTGACTTCCAAGTCGTTAATATGAGTGAGGAAATTGAAGTGGAAGTGCCGATTCATCTGACTGGAGAAGCAATTGGAGTGAAAAATGGAGGCGTATTGCAGCAGCCGCTTTACGCTCTTACTGTGAAGGCTAAGCCAAAAGCAATTCCGCAATCAATCGAGGCAGACATTTCTGGTCTTGATGTAAATGATGTACTCACGATTGAGGACTTGCCTGCTGGCGGTGACTACTCCTTTAATCACGAATCAGATGAGGTTGTGGCTTCCATTCTTCCTCCGCAGCAGCAGGATGCTGCAGAAACAGATGCTGAGGAAACTGCCGATGCTCAGCCTGAAGGTGAAAACAAAGATCAATAATAGCTTAAGGCGTAACCCTCCCGCGGTTACGTCTTTTGTGCTAGAATGAGAAGAATTATAGCCCGTATTAGAGCGGGAGCTTATGTGACTAAGGGAGGATTTTCCATGCTTGTAATTGCCGGCCTCGGAAACCCGGGAAAGAACTATGAAAATACACGGCATAATGTCGGATTTATGGCAATAGACCAACTTTCGAAGGAATGGAATATTGAGCTGAACCAGAGCAAATTTAACGGATTATATGGAACCGGATTTGTTTCCGGCAAAAAGGTTCTACTTGTTAAACCGCTTACATATATGAATTTATCAGGAGAATGTTTGCGGCCTTTAATGGATTATTATGATGTAGACAACGAAGATTTAAAAGTTATTTATGATGACCTTGATCTGCCGACTGGCAAGATCCGTCTAAGAACGAAAGGCAGTGCGGGCGGGCATAATGGCATCAAATCACTGATCCAGCATCTCGGAACGCCTGAGTTTGATCGCATCCGCATCGGAATCGGGCGGCCTGTGAACGGGATGAAGGTGGTTGATTATGTTTTAGGCACTTTTTCAAAGGATGAAACACCAGCAATTGAAGAAGCGATTGAAAGGTCCGTTAAGGCTTGTGAGGCTTCTCTCAGCAAACCGTTTTTAGAGGTTATGAACGAATTCAACGCGAAGGTATAAAATACATAATCAGAGTCCATACTACACCAAAATGACTTTTTCATCAGGAGGGTCCCTTGTATGGCTTTGCATTATTATTGTCGTCATTGCGGAGTAAAAGTTGGAAGTCTGGAATCTTCCATGGTATCGACAAATTCACTTGGGTTTCACCACTTAACAAACGAGGAAAGAAACGATATGATTTCATATAAAGACAATGGAGATGTCCATGTTCATACAATATGTGAAGATTGCCAAGAGGCACTTGAACGAAATCCGCATTACCACGAACATCACACATTTATTCAATAAAAAGCTTTGGTGTAGACACTAGACCAAAGCGTTTTTCTGTTCTTACAGAAAACAGAGAGGAGGGGCCATATGGACAACATTCAAACCTTTATTAAAGAAAGCGATGACTTCAAATCCATCGTCAACGGTTTAAACGAGGGGCTGAAGGAGCAGCTGCTCGCGGGTCTTTCAGGTTCCGCGCGTTCTGTTTTTACTTCTGCTCTGGCTAATGAAACGAATAAGCCTATCTTTCTAATCACCCATAATTTATACCAAGCTCAAAAAGTAACGGATGATCTGACTTCACTTCTTGAGGATCGGTCTGTCCTTCTGTACCCCGTCAATGAACTCATATCATCAGAAATCGCGGTGGCTAGCCCTGAACTGCGGGCGCAGCGCTTAGATGTCATTAATAGATTAACAAACGGAGAAACGCCTATAGTTGTTGCTCCGGTGGCGGCTGTCAGAAGAATGCTGCCGCCGGTAGAGGTGTGGAAAAACAGCCAAATGCTCATTCAGGTGGGTCATGATATCGAACCGGATCAGCTGGCATCCCGACTGGTAGAGGTGGGATACGAGCGGTCTGATATGGTTTCTGCACCCGGTGAATTCAGTATTCGCGGCGGAATTATCGACATTTATCCGCTGACCTCTGAGCATCCGGTCAGAATCGAATTATTCGACACCGAGGTTGATTCCATCCGCAGCTTTAACTCCGATGATCAGCGGTCAATTGAGACCTTGACCTCTATCCGTATCGGTCCGGCAAAGGAACTGATTATCAGAGCTGAAGAAAAAGCACGTGCAATAGAGAAGATGGATAAAGGTCTTGCCGATAGCTTGAAAAAATTAAAGCTCGACAAGCAAAAAGAAATCCTGCATATGAATATTTCTCATGATAAAGAGCGTTTATCTGAAGGCCAGACAGATCAAGAACTGGTGAAGTATCTCTCATATTTCTATGAAAAGCCCGCTAGTTTACTAGATTATACACCTGATAACACACTTCTGATTTTGGATGAGGTCAGCCGGATTCATGAGATGGAAGATCAGCTGCAGAAAGAAGAAGCGGAGTTCATAACAAACCTTCTCGAGGAAGGGAAGATTTTGCATGACATCAGTTTGTCATTCAGCTTCCAAAAAATAGTGGCTGAGCAAAAACGGCCTCTGCTGTACTATTCTTTGTTTTTGCGGCACGTACAGCATACGAGTCCGCAAAATATCGTCAATGTGTCAAGCAGACAAATGCAGAGTTTTCATGGCCAAATGAACGTGCTTTCGGGTGAAATGGAGCGCTTTAAAAAATCAAATTTCACCGTTGTATTCTTAGGAGCAAACAAGGAACGTACACAAAAATTATCATCTGTTCTGGCTGATTATGAAATCGAAGCTGCCGTGACGGACAGCAAAAAAGCGCTTGTTCAGGGACAGGTTTATATCATGGAGGGCGAGCTTCAATCAGGATTTGAGCTGCCGTTAATGAAGCTTGCTGTCATTACTGAAGAGGAATTATTTAAAAACCGCGTGAAAAAGAAGCCTCGAAAACAGAAGCTTACGAATGCAGAGCGCATCAAAAGCTATTCTGAGCTTCAAATCGGTGATTATGTCGTTCATATTAATCACGGGATCGGAAAGTATTTAGGGATCGAAACCCTTGAAATCAATGGAATTCACAAAGACTATTTGAACATTCACTATCAGGGAAGCGACAAGCTTTATGTGCCGGTTGAACAAATTGACCAGGTACAGAAGTATGTCGGCTCTGAAGGAAAAGAACCGAAGCTGTATAAATTAGGCGGCAGCGAATGGAAGCGGGTTAAGAAAAAAGTAGAAACATCGGTTCAAGACATCGCTGATGATTTAATTAAATTGTATGCCGAAAGGGAAGCGAGCAAGGGCTACGCGTTTTCTCCTGATCATGAAATGCAGCGTGAATTTGAATCGGCGTTTCCTTATCAAGAGACGGAAGATCAGCTCCGCTCTATTCACGAAATCAAAAAAGACATGGAAAGAGAGCGGCCGATGGATCGCCTGCTTTGCGGAGACGTAGGTTACGGTAAAACAGAGGTTGCCATCCGTGCGGCGTTTAAGGCAATTGCTGATGGAAAACAGGTCGCACTGCTTGTCCCGACAACCATTTTGGCTCAGCAGCACTATGAGACCATTACAGAGCGCTTTCAGGACTACCCGATGAATATCGGCCTGCTTAGCCGATTCAGAACAAGAAAAGAAGCAAACGAAACGATTAAAGGATTGAAAAACGGAACAGTTGATATCGTCATCGGGACGCACCGATTGTTATCAAAAGATGTTGTTTATAAAGACTTAGGGCTGCTCATCATTGATGAGGAGCAGCGTTTTGGGGTCACCCATAAAGAAAAGATCAAACAGATAAAAGCCAATGTGGATGTATTAACATTAACAGCGACGCCGATTCCCCGTACGCTGCATATGTCTATGCTTGGCGTAAGGGATCTCTCGGTGATCGAGACTCCGCCGGAAAACCGCTTCCCTGTACAGACGTATGTTGTGGAATACAATGGTGCCCTTGTCAGAGAGGCAATTGAGCGCGAGCTTGCGCGCGGAGGCCAAGTCTATTTCTTATACAACAGGGTAGAGGATATCGAACGGAAAGCAGATGAGATTTCAATGCTTGTCCCTGATGCGAAGGTTGCGTATGCACACGGAAAAATGACAGAAAATGAATTAGAAGCTGTCATGCTGAGCTTCCTAGAAGGGGAATCAGACGTTCTCGTCAGCACAACAATTATTGAAACGGGTGTAGATATTCCAAACGTGAATACGCTCATCGTGTTTGACGCCGACAAGATGGGTCTTTCTCAGCTTTATCAGCTGCGGGGACGTGTCGGCCGTTCTAACCGTGTAGCGTATGCGTATTTCACGTATCGCAGGGATAAAGTGCTTACTGAAGTAGCTGAAAAAAGGCTGCAGGCAATTAAAGAATTTACGGAACTGGGATCTGGTTTTAAAATCGCCATGCGTGACTTAACGATTCGCGGAGCCGGAAACCTTCTTGGCGCTCAGCAGCACGGCTTTATCGATTCGGTCGGATTTGACCTCTACTCGCAAATGCTGAAGGAGGCCATTGAAGAGCGGAAAGGCGATACAGCGAAAACGGAGCAATTTGAAACAGAAATTGATCTTGAGCTTGATGCGTACATTCCTGAAACCTACATTCAAGACGGCAAACAGAAAATTGATATGTATAAACGCTTCAGATCTGTGGCTGCAATTGACGAAAAAAATGAACTCCAAGATGAGATGATTGACAGATTTGGGAATTATCCAAAAGAAGTTGAATACTTGTTTACCGTAGCAGAAATGAAGGTCTATGCGAGAAATGAACGGGTCGAATTGATTAAGCAAGATAAAGATGCAGTCAGGATGACCATTTCTGAAGAGGCTAGTGCTGATATTGACGGCCAGAAACTGTTTGAGCTTGGCAACAAATACGGCAGACAAATCGGACTGGGAATGGAAGGGAAAAAGCTCAAAATTTCCGTTCAAACGAAAGGCAAGAGTACGGATGAGTGGCTCGAAACCGTGCTGGGCATGCTGAAGGGCCTTAAAGATGTGAAAAAACAAACCATTTCATCAACGTAAATTTTGTTACTCTCTGGTGTATATTACATTTGATGTGACGGATACTAATTTCAAGCGAGGCGGAAGGTACATAAAGTAACTGCTTTAGGTCTTTCCCACATTGTATATACCATCAAATGAAAGAGAGGCACCAGAGATGAAAGCAACCGGTATCGTACGTCGTATTGATGACTTAGGACGGGTCGTGATTCCTAAAGAAATTCGCAGAACGCTGAGGATCAGGGAAGGAGATCCGCTTGAGATTTTTGTAGATCGTGACGGAGAAGTCATTTTGAAAAAATACTCTCCGATAAGTGAGCTTGGAGACTTTGCAAAGGAGTATGCAGACGCGCTTTATGACAGTCTTGGCCATTCAGTGCTTATCTGTGACCGAGATGTCTACATTGCCGTCTCCGGAAGTTCCAAAAAAGACTACTTAAACAAGCCGATCAGCGAAATGCTGGAAAGAACAATGGATCAGAGAAGTTCTGTGCTTGAGAGTGATACAAAATCCGTGCAGCTTGTAAATGGCATAGATGAAGATATGAGTTCGTATACTGTCGGCCCGATTGTCGCGAATGGCGACCCGATAGGTGCTGTCGTGATTTTTTCAAAGGATCAGACGATGGGCGAAGTTGAGCATAAAGCCGTTGAAACAGCAGCTGGGTTTTTGGCTCGTCAAATGGAACAGTAGGTCTTATTACAATTATCAAAATAGGTATAGAAAGAACAGCTCTCCTTGGGATGCTGTTCTTTTTTGTGCAGGCCGAAAAAGGATTCCAAGGGTTGGGATATGGTATAATAACCACGTTTTTATGTGTACCAAGGTCATTGCAAACTTTGCATTGCCCCTGACGTTGGGAAGGAGCTTTTGGATGGATGATTCAATACGCGTCAAACGGCATTGGATGTGGCAGGGGGCTTTTGTTTTAATTCTGGCAGGCGTTATTTCAAAAATATTAAGCGCCGTTTACAGAGTCCCATTTCAAAACATTGTCGGCGATGTTGGATTTTATATATATCAGCAGGTATACCCTTTTCTTGGTATTGCCGTCATGCTTTCAACATCAGGATTTCCGGTGATTATTTCTAAACTGATGAATGATTATAGTGAAAAAAACCATAACACCATAATGAAAATTTCAGCGCTGGTTTTATCGGTAATAGGTGTTTTTTTATTTCTGTGTTTATATATGGGAGCTGTTCCGATCGCTCTGTTTATGGGTGACTCGCATCTCGCCCAGTTAATTCAAGTAACTGCATATGCGTTTCTTCTGTTTCCATTTGTCGCGCTGCTCAGGGGCGTTTTTCAAGGGAGGCACAATATGCTCCCATCCGCTTTATCGCAAATTATGGAACAGTTTCTGCGGGTGGCGGTGCTCTTAGGGTTATCTTTTTGGCTCATCAAAAAAGGTGCCTCGCTTTATGCTGCGGGAGCGGCAGCTGCTTCTGGTTCTCTTGCCGGGAGTTTGATTGCACTTATCATCCTCGTCTTTTTTTGGTTCAAAACGAAAAAGCCTGAAAAAGCGGAAATAGAAAAAGAAAATTACATTACAACAAATCAATTAATTAAGAAACTGCTTTTATATTCAGTAACGATCTGTGTAAGCAGCCTGCTGCTTTTGTTTATCCAGCTTGTCGATGCACTGAATTTATATTCTTTGCTGTCTGGCGGTGAGGTGAGTGAAGAGGCAAAGCGGCTGAAAGGAATTTATGACCGGGGGCAGCCTTTGTTGCAGCTCGGTTCTGTTTTCGCAATGAGCATCGGGACCTCACTCGTCCCGTTGATTTCAAAGGCGGTAAAGGAGAATCAGGTGCAGGTGATGAAACAAAAAGTGACGTCTTCCTTAAAGCTGTGTCTTGCGATTGGCGTTGCGGCGTCTGCTGGCCTCATCTGCATCCTCAAGCCGGTCAACATTATGCTGTTTCAAAATGGCGAAGGAACAGCTGCGTTGCAGATATTTAGCTGCTCCATTTTGTTTGCGTCTTTGGCGGTCACGGCTGCCGCTGTCTTACAGGGAGCGGGAAACACGGTGTTCCCTGCAATAGCAGTAGGCGCAGGTGTGGCTGTGAAATGGGTGTTAAATACCTTTTTGGTTCCGCACTATGGAATTGAAGGGGCGGCATTTGCAACAGCGGCTTCTTTTGCAACTGTCGCAGGCCTCAATCTCTATCGCTTGCGGCAAAAAGAATGGATGGACAAGCTAAAGAGCACTATGCTTCCAATTATTGGATCCGCTATATTAATGTCGGCTGTCTTGCTTGCTTATTTACGCCTTTGGTCTTTTCTGTTTGATGCGGAAGGAAGAGGATATGCGGCAGTTGAAAGTGTTTCGGCTGTCGCCATTGGAGGCGCGGTGTTTATTTATTGTATGATGAAGTTGGGAATATTTACGAATGAAGAGCTTAACAGTGTGCCTTTTGGCAGCAAGTTAAGCAAACTCACCAGAAGGAGAGAACAAAATGGCAGGTAATATTACAGTCGTCGGGCTTGGCGCCGGAGACATGGACCAGTTGACAATTGGCATACATAAGCTGCTGACAAAGGCGGACACGCTGTTTGTCAGAACCAAAGACCATCCTTTAATTCAAGAGCTAGAAAGCGAAACGCAGAACATTCGTTATTTTGATGATATATATGAGAAATACGACCAGTTTGATGCGGTATACGAGGAAATTACTGATATTCTCTTTGAAGAAGCGAAGCATCAGGACGTTGTTTATGCTGTTCCGGGGCATCCATTTGTAGCAGAAAAAACAGTACAGCTGCTGACGGAGCGGCAGGAAGAAAAAAACATTCAGGTGAAAGTCGCGGGAGGACAAAGCTTTCTTGATGCCACTTTTAATGCCTTGCAAATTGATCCCATTGAAGGCTTTCAATTTGTGGATGCCGGGACATTGAGCGCGGATGAGCTTGAGCTCAGACATCACCTGATCATTTGTCAGGTATACGATCAAATAACTGCATCCGAAGTGAAGCTGACATTAATGGAGAAGCTGCCGGATGATTATGAAGTTGTGATTGTAACAGCAGCCGGAAGCCGTGATGAGGATATTCGGAGAGTGCCCTTATTTGAACTGGACCGCAATGTCGCCATGAATAACTTAACAAGTGTGTATATTCCGCCGATTAAAGAAGAGAAGCTGCTGTACCAGGAGTTCTCCGCGTTTCGGCGCATCATTAGAGAGCTTCGCGGGCCCAACGGCTGTCCGTGGGATAAAAAGCAGACGCATCAGTCATTAAAACAATACATGATTGAAGAGTGTTATGAACTTCTCGAAGCAATTGACGAAGAAGACACAGACCATATGATCGAAGAGCTTGGCGACGTTTTGCTTCAGGTCCTGCTTCACGCGCAAATTGGTGAAGATGATGGTTATTTCACAATAGATGATGTAATTAAAGGGATCAGTGAAAAAATGGTCCGAAGACATCCCCATGTGTTTAAAGATGTTAAGGTTCAGGATGAAAACGATGTTTTAGCAAATTGGGAAGATATTAAAAAAGCCGAAAAACATACATCTGATGCATCCTTGTTAGACACCGTCCCGAAAACCCTTCCTGCGCTTTCTAAAGCCGCTAAATTGCAGAAAAAAGCGGCAAAAGTCGGTTTTGACTGGGAAGATGTGAGTGATATGTGGGAAAAGGTGAATGAGGAGATAAAGGAATTTTCTTCAGAGGCTACTGAAGACCCTCATGAACACAATCTCAAGGCTGAATTTGGCGATGTTCTCTTCGCCTTGGTGAATGTAGCCCGCTTCTACAAGATAGAACCGGAGGAAGCATTGGCGATGACGAACGATAAATTCAGGAGACGTTTCTCTTATATTGAGCAAACAGCGAAGGAAAAGGGAATCGAGCTGGCTAATATGTCTCTTGAGGACATGGACAACCTGTGGAATGAAGCAAAAGAAACTGAGAGGGGATCATAAAATGAGATTAGATAAATTTTTAAAAGTATCACGGCTGATTAAACGACGTACACTAGCGAAGGAAGTAGCTGATCAAGGCAGAATCTCCATTAACGGAAATCAGGCTAAAGCAAGTTCAGACGTAAAACCTGGAGATGAATTAACGGTCCGCTTCGGCCAAAAGCTTGTAACGGTTCAAATAAATGAGCTTAAAGACACAACGAAAAAAGAAGAAGCCGCAAACATGTATACAGTGCTAAAGGAAGAAAAACTCGGCGAATAGGCTTGTTCTAAAAGAATCCCCCGCCTCATACAATGCAGTAATAATGCTAAAAGTATCGAGGATATGGGGGCTGAATAGATGAATTCATATTATGAGCAAAAAGGTTCTTCGTCTGTTCCGGAACAGCATGATGTGACAATGAAAGGCCGGAAACATTTAGATATTTCTGGGGTTAAGCATGTTGAAAGCTTTGATAACGAAGAATTCCTGCTGGAAACAGTGATGGGAATGCTCTCAGTCAGAGGCGAAAACCTTCAAATGAAAAATCTAGATGTAGAAAAAGGGATTGTTTCGATCAAAGGCAGGGTATTTGATTTAGTGTATTTAGACGAGCAACAAGGGGATAAAGCTAAAGGGTTTTTTAGCAAGTTGTTTAAATGACGCTGACGACACAATTCTATACAATGCTGGCGATGTCCGGTATGGGCCTCTGGCTTGGCGCGTCGCTTGATACGTACAGGCTCTTTGTTATTCGTGCCAGAACAGCCAGATGGCTTTTATTTATTCATGATATTCTTTTCTGGATTGTGCAAGGGCTGCTCTTCTTTTATGTCTTGCTTCATGTAAATGAGGGAGAATTCAGGCTGTACATTTTTTTGGCGGTTCTGCTGGGCGTTGCGACGTATCAAAGCCTTTGCAAACGAATCTATATAAAAATACTGAAATTCGTCATTTATCTTGTTGTTTCTGTTTATCAATTCTTTAAAAAGCTCATTCAGCACGTGTTATTTCGTCCTATTGTGTGGACATGCGGAGTCATCATTTGGCTGGTCACGTTTCTCTTTCAGAGAACATACCGCCTGATCGTGTTTCTCTTGTTATGTCTTTATAAAATAGTCATGGTTCTGTGTTTTCCGATCCGCTTTATCGTTAAACAATGTATGAAACTTCTTCCTGAAAAACTGCGTCTAACTTTCAGACGATATTTTCAAAAAGGTGCAGGATTTCTAAAAAAGAAGAAGAAACTATTGGTAACCATAAGAACGACCATTACACGTTTTTTGAAGAGATGAAAGGAGGACCGTCTGATTTGAATTTTTCCAGGGAACGAACGATAACTGAAATACAAAACGACTATAAAGAAAAAGTAGAGCGGCAAAATCAGCTGAAGAAAAGAAGAAGAAAAGGGCTGTACAGACGGTTGACTGTATTCGGCGCCCTCGTATTTCTGACGGCAATTGTACTGGCAAGCTCAGTATGGAGCCAAACATCTTCCCTTAGCGCAAAAGAAGAAAAGAAAGAACAGCTTGAAAAAGAACTGAAGAATTTAAAGACAAAGCAAACAGATTTAAAAGAAGAAATATCCAAATTAAAAGATGAAGATTACGTCACAGAGCTTGCCAGAAGGGACTTATTCATGTCTGGAGACGGTGAAATAATCTTTAATGTGGAGAAGAAGAACAAGTAGCCTTGTTGACACTTAAATTTTTATTTAGGTATAATTAAGCAAACGATCTTTTTATAAGCCTAAGGAGGAGCACTTTTTTTATGTCGATTGAAGTGGGCAGCAAGTTGCAAGGGAAAATTACAGGTATTACAAATTTTGGAGCATTTGTTGAATTGCCTGGAGGCTCAACCGGTCTCGTTCATATCAGTGAGGTAGCCGATAATTATGTTAAAGACATTAATGATCACTTAAAAGTCGGCGACCAAGTTGAAGTGAAAGTCATCAACGTTGAAAAAGACGGGAAAATTGGTTTATCTATTAAAAAAGCTAAAGACCGTCCGCAAGCCAGACCTAGAAATGATTTCCGTCCGAAAGAATCTTTTGAACAGAAAATGAACAAGTTTTTAAAAGATAGCGAAGATCGCTTGTCATCTTTAAAACGCAATACGGAATCAAAACGTGGAGGGCGCGGAGCAAGAAGAGGATAACTTGCTGCTTTCTATAAATAAATGAAGCATCCGTTCTTCCCAACGGGTGCTTTTTTTATATGCTCTTTCAAGGTAAGAGTCAGAAAATTATAACATTAAAGTTTCTGTTGACGAAAAGGACAAACCTTTGTATTATATAACTTGTGCTTAGAAGCACCAAACATTATGGCGGTGTAGCTCAGCTGGCTAGAGCGTACGGTTCATACCCGTGAGGTCGGGGGTTCGATCCCCTCCGCCGCTACCATATTTGTTAGGCCCGTTGGTCAAGCGGTTAAGACACCGCCCTTTCACGGCGGTAACACGGGTTCGAATCCCGTACGGGTCATACTGAAAAATCGGTTTCTGTTACAGAAGCCGATTTTTTTCATTTTTAGACATCTTTCTGGAAATTCTCCGCATAAACGAATTTCAGGGCAGAAACCGTCGAAGACTTCTTTGGTATACTTACCTTCTTTTGACAAAATCCTATCTGTGCTTTCGCTATAATGACAGGCAACGAATATAACAGGTGGGAGATGAGAGAAATGGAAAAAGCAGAAAGAAGAGTGAACGGGCCAATGGCGGGACAAGCTTTTGAAAAACTCCAATCGTTTTTTAACAGGGGAGCGAAGCTGGTGACTCATCATTTGCATTCACTGTTTTTCTATAAAGGATTCATTTATGTCGTCATCGGATTTTTGCTTGGACGAGCTTTCATATTATCCGAGGTCCTTCCTTTCGCCCTTCCTTTCTTTGGGGCAATGCTTCTGATCAGAAGAGACAAGGCGCTGTATGCAGTGCTGGCTGTGCTTGCAGGTGCAATGACAATTTCTCCAAAGCACTCATTACTGATATTAGCGGCGTTGCTTGCATTCTTCGTGTTTTCTAAAGTAGCATCCTTTATCACAGATGATCGTGTGAAAGCACTTCCGATTGTCGTGTTCTTCTCCATGGCGGCGGCAAGATTCGGGTTTGTTTACGCCCAGAATGGCGCGTTTACAACCTATGATTATGTGATGGCTGTTGTAGAAGCGGGGCTTTCCTTTATTTTAACGCTGATTTTCCTCCAGAGCCTTCCGATTTTTACAGTGAAGAAAGTAAAACAATCCTTAAAAATAGAAGAAATCATTTGCTTTATGATTTTGATTGCTTCGGTGCTGACTGGACTAGCAGGCTTGTCCTATCAAGGGATGCAGGCAGAACATATACTGGCCCGTTATGTTGTATTAAGCTTTTCCTTCATCGGCGGTGCAAGCATCGGCTGTACAGTGGGTGTCGTAACAGGCCTGATTCTCGGCTTGGCCAATATCGGAAATCTCTATCAAATGAGTCTGCTCGCTTTTTCGGGCTTATTAGGCGGTTTGCTGAAAGAAGGAAAAAAAGCAGGTGCGGCAATCGGGCTGATTATCGGATCGCTTCTTATTTCTTTATATGGAGAAGGCTCTGCCGGTCTGATGACAACGCTCTATGAGTCATTAATAGCGGTCGGCCTGTTCCTGCTTACGCCTCAGTCCATTACAAGAAAAGTGGCGAGATATATTCCGGGCACTGTGGAACATCTTCAGGAGCAGCAGCAATACGCGAGAAAAATCAGAGATGTCACTGCTCAAAAGGTGGACCAGTTCTCCAATGTATTTCATGCATTGTCAGAAAGCTTTGCAACCTTTTATCAAGCGTCTGACGAACAAACAGATGACAGCGAGGTCGATCTGTTTTTAAGCAAAATTACAGAGCATTCCTGTCAAACGTGCTACAAGAAAAACAGGTGCTGGGTTCAGAACTTTGATAAAACATATGATTTAATGAAACAAGTTATGCTTGAAACAGAGGAAAAACAGTATGCTTCAAACCGAAGGCTGAAAAAAGAGTTTCACCAGTATTGCTCTAAATCGCGTCAGGTTGAAGAGCTGATAGAGGATGAACTTGCCTATCATCATGCGCATTTAACCCTTAAGAAGAAAGTGCAGGACAGCAGGCGGCTTGTGGCTGAACAGCTTTTAGGTGTTTCAGAGGTCATGGCAGACTTTTCTCGGGAAATAAAAAGGGAGAGGGAGCAGCACTTTATCCAAGAAGAACAAATTATTGATGCGCTTCAGCATTTTGGAATAGAGATTCAGCAGGTGGAGATTTACAGCCTTGAACAGGGGAACATTGATATCGAAATGACAATCCCATTCAGCGGACATGGAGAAAGTGAAAAAATCATAGCGCCTATGCTTTCTGACATTTTGGAAGAGCAGGTTCTCGTGAAAGCCGAGCAGCATTCTCCTCATCCAAATGGATACAGCCATGTCGCGTTTGGCTCAACCAAATCGTACAGAGTGTCTACCGGTGCGGCTCATGCAGCGAAGGGCGGCGGCCTTGTCTCCGGCGACAGCTACAGCATGATGGAGCTGGGCGCAAGAAAATATGCAGCTGCTATCAGTGACGGGATGGGCAATGGCGCGAGGGCTCACTTTGAAAGCAATGAAACGATTAAACTTCTTGAAAAGATCCTTGAATCAGGAATAGATGAAAAAATAGCAATCAAAACAATCAACAGCATACTGTCTCTGCGGACAACGGATGAGATATATTCCACGCTCGATCTTTCTATTATCGATCTGCAGGATGCGAGCTGTAAGTTTTTAAAGGTTGGATCAACACCGAGCTTTATCAAACGGGGTGAGCAGGTGATGAAAGTCCAAGCGAGCAATCTGCCAATCGGCATTATTAACGAGTTCGATGTTGAGGTTGTGAGTGAACAGCTGAAGGCGGGAGACCTCCTGATCATGATGAGTGACGGTATTTTCGAAGGCCCTAAACATGTGGAAAATCATGATTTATGGATGAAGCGCAAAATGAAAGGGTTAAAAACGGATGATCCGCAGGAAATTGCTGACTTACTTATGGAGGAAGTGATTCGTACAAGGTCAGGCCAAATTGATGATGATATGACAGTTGTTGTCGTCCGAATTGATCACAATACACCAAAGTGGGCGTCTATTCCAGTTCCGGCCATCTTTCAAAGCAAACAAGAAATTTCATAACGCTTCCGTATAAATCAATTTTCTTCTGGCGATGATGGAACTATATGAATCTGAGAATCATCGTATTCTCCAGGAGGAATGAATGTGAACAACGGACGTTTGAATCAAATTCTGCTGATAACGGATGGCTGCTCAAATCACGGTGAAGACCCGCTTGCTATGGCTGCTTTTGCTAAAGAGCAAGGGATTACAGTAAATGTCATAGGTATAATGGAAGAAAACAAAATTGACCAAGAGGCTATGAAAGAAGTCGAAGGGATTGCGCTTGCTGGAGGCGGCGTGCATCAGGTCGTCTACGCGTCACAGCTTTCGCAAACGGTTCAGATGGTAACAAAAAAAGCAATGACGCAAACCCTGCAAGGGGTGGTGAATCAAGAACTGAAGCAAATCCTGGGAAAGAATGTGGAAATGGAGGAGCTTTCTCCGGAAAAACGCGGCGAAGTCATGGAAGTGGTAGATGAACTGGGAGAAACGGTGCACCTTCAGGTTTTGGTTCTCGTTGATACAAGCGCTAGTATGGCGCCAAAGCTCCCTACAGTGAAAGAAGCACTGATTGACTTGTCCGTGAGTCTTAACTCCCGAATAGGGAATAACGAATTTGCGATGTGTATATTTCCCGGGAAAAAACAAGAGGTCGAGCTTGTGCTAAATTGGACACCGAAGCTGCAATCTCTTTCCACACTCTTTGCGAAGCTATCGACAGGCGGCATCACGCCGACAGGTCCGGCGATTCGTGAAGCAACACAGCAATTCGAAAAAATCCGCTCAAGAAGGAGCATGCTGGCAGATGATGAACGACACTTTGACGAGTTTGGCATGTAGCCTCAAGCCGGGAACGAGAGTGAAAGGCAAGTGGAATGGAAATACTTACACATTGCGTAAACAGCTTGGAAAAGGGGCCAATGGAATTGTGTATTTGGCAGAAGCATCAGATGGACATGTTGCCTTAAAGGTAAGTGATGACAGCCTGTCTATTACTTCTGAAGTGAATGTCTTAAAATCTTTTTCAAAGGCCCAGTCCGTAACGATGGGGCCTTCTTTTTTTGACACTGATGATGCCTTTATTCCCAGCGCTAATACAAAGGTTTCGTTTTATGCAATGGAATACATAAAAGGCCCGTTGCTTTTACAATTCGTCAGTGACAAAGGAGCAGAATGGATTCCGGTTTTGATGATTCAGCTGTTAAGCAGCTTATCCGTGCTTCATCAGCAAGGATGGATATTCGGCGACCTTAAGCCGGATAATCTGATTGTCACTGGCCCGCCGGCAAGAATCCGCTGCATAGATGTAGGCGGAACAACCAAGGAGGGCCGGGCAATAAAAGAGTATACCGAGTTTTACGACAGAGGATATTGGGGGTATGGGACAAGAAAAGCAGAGCCCTCTTACGACTTGTTTGCGGTTGCTATGATTATGATCAACTGCGTACATAAAAAGGAATTCAAAAAAACAAGCCAGCCAAAGGAACAGCTGCAATCTTTAATCGAAGGCAGTCCGGTGCTGCGAAAGTATAAAAAAGTGCTTGGTGCTGCTCTAAATGGCCATTATGATTCCGCTGACGAAATGAAAAGAGAGATGCTCGCAGCAGGGCAAAAGGCAGTGCAAAGAAAACAAGCTGGAAAAAACCCAACTCCGACGCAATCTATCTCAAGACAAAGACAGCAAAACATGCGTCAGGGAAAAGTTACACAGACGAGATATGCACCTAAAAAGAAAGGCTCGAAGTCCGGAGGGTTATTCGAAACGGCTCTTATCGTAATCAGTGTTTTGGCGCTTTATTTCGCTTACATTATCTTTTTCCTTATTTGATAGCCGCAATCTGCAATACCCATGCTTCTTCTTTGCTTGGAAGGATTGAAAGTGATAGGATATGAATATCTTTAAAATACCTGCTCATTGTGAGGAGGACATTGTGAACAGTGTCAAAGATTTTTTTATCAAACACAATCTTACGTTAAAAGGGGCGACAATTATTGTAGGCGTTTCCGGCGGTCCGGATTCGATGGCTCTCCTTCACGTGCTTCATGCGTTATACGGCCGTTCAGCCAATGTGGTTGCAGCTCACGTTGACCACCGGTTCAGAGGGGCGCAATCTGAGGAAGACATGCGTTTTGTCCAAGCGTATTGTGAGGCTGAACAGATCAAATGTGAAACGGCTCAAATCAATGTAACTGCGTATGCTGAGAAAAACGGTCTCAATAAGCAGGCAGCTGCCCGTGATTGCCGATATCAGTTTTTAAAGGAAGTGATGTCCAAGCATCAAGCGGATTATCTTGCACTTGCTCATCATGGAGATGATCAGGTTGAAACAATGCTTATGAGACTGGCCAAAGGCACACTCGGAGCTGGACTAGCCGGCATGCAGCCGGTAAGGCGGTTTGAAACGGGACGGATTATCAGACCATTTCTAGCCATTACAAAAGAAGAGATCCTTCATTATTGCCATGAAAACGCTTTGAGCTACCGGACGGACGAAAGCAACGCCAAAGATGATTACACTAGAAACAGATTCAGAAAAGCAGTGCTCCCTTTTTTGAAACAAGAATCACCGGATGTGCATAAAAGGTTTCAGAAAGTAAGCGAAGCACTGACTGAAGATGAGCAATTCTTACAGTCATTAACGAAAGAAGAAATGAATAAAGTAATCACAAGCCAGTCTAAAATATCAGTTGAAATCAATTCCTCTCAATTGCTTGCCCTCCCGATGCCTTTACAAAGAAGAGGAGTTCAACTAATATTAAACTATCTTTATGAAAACGTTCCATCATCCTTTTCAGCTCATCATATTCAGCAGTTCTTGAATTGGGCGGATAAGGGCGGTCCTTCAGGAGTACTGGACTTTCCGAAAGGACTGAAGGTGGTCAAATCATATCAGACATGTTTGTTTACATTTGAACAATGGCAGTGCAAAAATGTTCCCTTTGAATATCAAATAAGCGGAGCTGCCGATGAGACGGCATTGCTTCCAAACGGATTTCTGATAGAGGCAAAGCGTAACGCTGAATCTCTTGAAGGACACGGGAATTCAGTTTTTATTACAAGTCAAGATAAGGTGAGATTTCCCTTAACGATCCGGACAAGAAAAGCCGGCGATCGGATAAAACTAAAAGGGATGAACGGCTCGAAAAAGGTAAAGGATATATTTATTGATAAAAAACTGCCTCTGCAAGAAAGAGACAACTGGCCGGTTGTGACGGATGCAAGCGGTGAAATTATCTGGATACCGGGCTTGAAAAAATCCATTTTTGAAGATCTTGTGATTCCAAACAGTGACCGCATTGTATTACAATATAGACAGCATGAAAAGTGTAGGGGGCAAGCATAATCATGATGAAACATGATATTGAAACAGTTCTGATCTCAGAGGAAGAGATACAAGAGAAAGTAAAAGAGTTAGGTGCAGACTTAACAAGCGAGTATCAAGATAAATTTCCGTTGGCAATTGGTGTATTAAAAGGAGCTCTTCCTTTTATGGCGGATCTTCTGAAACACATTGATACATATTTGGAAATGGATTTCATGGATGTATCAAGCTACGGAAATTCCACGGTCTCATCTGGAGAAGTAAAAATCATTAAAGATTTGGATACATCTGTAGAGGGCCGGGACATCTTAATTATTGAAGATATTATCGACAGTGGGTTAACCTTAAGTTATCTAGTAGAGCTCTTCCGATACCGTAAAGCAAAATCAATTAAGATTGTTACCCTTTTGGATAAACCAAGCGGAAGAAAAGCGGACATTAAAGCAGACTTCGTCGGCTTTAAAGTTCCAGACGCGTTTGTAGTGGGTTACGGACTTGATTATGCTGAGCGCTATCGCAATCTGCCTTATATCGGAGTGTTAAAACCGGCAGTTTATGAAAGCTGATCGGCAGCCTGCTTCCGAGATGGTTATTGGTTGTATTGGAATGATTTTCTATGGTACTATTGAACATAGTTGTGCTTACTGTGGGAGGAGGTAAGGAATGAATCGGGTCTTCCGTAATACCATTTTTTATTTACTTATTTTATTAGTAGTAATCGGGGTTGTGAGCTACTTCCAGACCTCAAATCCGAAAACAGAAAATATGTCGTACAGCACGTTCATCAAAAACCTGGATGACGGGAAAGTTGATAGCGTGTCGGTTCAGCCTGTCAGAGGTGTTTATGAGGTAAAAGGACAGCTGAAAAATTACGACAAGGATCAATACTTTTTGACTCATGTTCCTGAAGGAAAGGGAGCAGACCAGATCTTTAATGCTTTAAAAAAGACAGATGTAAAGGTTGATCCCGCTCAAGAAACAAGCGGATGGGTAACGTTCCTGACGACCATCATTCCATTTGTCATTATCTTTATTCTGTTCTTCTTCCTGCTCAATCAAGCTCAAGGCGGCGGCAGCCGTGTCATGAACTTTGGTAAGAGTAAGGCGAAGCTATATACAGAGGAAAAGAAACGCGTCAAATTTAAAGACGTTGCAGGGGCAGACGAGGAGAAACAAGAACTCGTGGAAGTTGTTGAATTTCTGAAAGATCCCCGCAAGTTTGCCGAGCTTGGCGCAAGAATTCCTAAAGGTGTGCTTTTAGTCGGACCTCCGGGTACCGGTAAAACACTTCTTGCAAGAGCATCAGCCGGTGAAGCCGGTGTGCCATTCTTCAGCATCAGCGGATCTGATTTCGTTGAAATGTTTGTAGGTGTCGGTGCTTCCCGTGTGCGTGACTTGTTCGAAAACGCGAAAAAGAATGCGCCTTGTTTGATCTTCATTGATGAGATTGACGCAGTTGGACGCCAGCGTGGAGCGGGTCTCGGCGGCGGACACGATGAACGTGAACAGACGCTCAACCAATTGCTTGTTGAAATGGACGGATTCAGTGCCAATGAAGGAATTATCATCATTGCCGCAACGAACCGTGCGGACATCTTGGACCCAGCCTTACTCCGTCCGGGACGTTTTGACCGTCAAATCACAGTGGACCGCCCAGATGTAATCGGACGTGAAGCTGTATTGAAAGTCCATGCGAGAAACAAACCGCTGGATGAAACGGTAAACCTGAAATCGATTGCCATGAGAACACCTGGTTTCTCAGGCGCTGACTTAGAAAACCTATTGAATGAAGCTGCTCTTGTGGCGGCTCGTCAAAATAAGAAAAAAATCGATGCTCGCGACATTGATGAAGCTACGGACCGGGTTATTGCCGGACCAGCTAAGAAAAGCCGCGTCATTTCGAAGAAAGAACGCAATATCGTGGCATATCATGAAGGCGGACACACCGTTATCGGACTCGTTTTAGATGAGGCTGATATGGTTCATAAAGTAACGATTGTTCCTCGGGGTCAGGCTGGCGGTTATGCCGTTATGCTTCCAAGAGAAGACCGTTACTTCCAGACAAAGCCGGAGCTGCTTGATAAAATTGTCGGTCTCTTGGGCGGACGTGTTGCTGAAGAAATTATCTTTGGCGAAGTCAGCACAGGAGCACACAATGACTTCCAGCGTGCAACGAATATTGCAAGACGAATGGTTACAGAATTCGGTATGTCAGAGAAACTGGGACCGCTGCAATTTGGACAGTCTCAGGGTGGCCAGGTATTCTTAGGCCGTGATTTCAACAACGAACAAAACTACAGTGATCAAATTGCCTACGAAATTGATCAGGAAATTCAGCGCATTATCAAAGAGTGTTACGAGCGTGCGAAAACAATCCTGACAGAAAATCGTGACAAGCTTGAATTGATTGCTCAGACGCTTCTGGAAGTTGAAACACTGGATGCCGAACAAATCAAACACCTTGTCGATCACGGAACATTGCCTGAGCGTAAGTTCTCAGATGATGAGAAGAACGATGATGTGAAAGTAAACATTCTGTCAAAAACAGAAGAAAAGAAAGACGATACAAAAGAGTAACGCTTTCTGATAAAAACTGCCGGCTGACGCTGGCAGTTTTTTTATGTGAATCAGCCTCTGCTGCCGTCTTTTCAATCAGCCAATCATGGTATCGATTTGTTTACAAATGAGCCGCCGATCGTGTATGGTATTGTAGAATGTTTGTAAAAGTAATGATAGAGAAACTATTCAAAAGTGGTGATAGAGGTTGTTACTTGTTATTGATGTGGGGAACACCAATACTGTACTTGGTGTATATCATGATGGTGAATTAGAATATCACTGGCGTATAGAAACAAGCAGGCATAAAACAGAAGATGAGTTTGGGATGATTCTGCGCTCTTTATTTGATCACTCCGGTCTCATGTTTGAACAAATAGAAGGCATTATCATTTCTTCAGTTGTGCCGCCAATCATGTTTTCGTTAGAGAGAATGTGCACAAAATACTTTCATATCGAACCGCAAATTGTCGGTCCTGGTATGAAAACCGGCTTAAATATAAAGTACGACAATCCGAAAGAAGTCGGAGCTGACAGAATCGTTAATGCTGTTGCGGCAATCCACTTATACGGCAATCCTTTGATTGTTGTTGATTTTGGTACAGCCACAACTTACTGTTATATCGATGAAAACAAACAATATATGGGCGGAGCGATTGCGCCAGGAATTACAATTTCGACAGAGGCGCTGTACTCGCGTGCGGCAAAGCTTCCGCGTATTGAAATCGCCCGTCCTGACAATATTATCGGAAAAAGCACTGTAAGCGCGATGCAATCAGGAATTTTATTTGGCTATGTCGGCCAAGTGGAAGGAATCGTAAAACGAATGAAATGGCAGGCAAAGCAAGAACCGAAAGTCATTGCGACAGGCGGCCTTGCGCCATTAATCGCAAACGAATCAGATTGTATAGACATCGTTGACCCATTCTTAACCCTAAAAGGGCTGGAATTGATTTATGAACGAAACCGCGTGGGAAGTGTATAGGAGGTTTTGTAATGGATTATTTAGTAAAAGCACTGGCATATGACGGAAAAGTTCGCGCATATGCTGCAAGGACAACTGATATGGTGAATGAAGGGCAGAGACGGCATGACACATGGCCGACAGCATCCGCTGCACTGGGCCGTACAATGACAGCTTCACTCATGCTTGGTTCTATGTTGAAAGGTGATGATAAGCTGACAGTGAAAGTGGAAGGCGGCGGGCCAATCGGCGCGATTGTTGCTGATGCGAATGCTAAAGGGGAAGTAAGGGCATATGTCTCAAACCCGCATGTTCATTTTGACTTGAATGAACACGGCAAGCTGGATGTCAGACGCGCTGTCGGAACAGATGGAACATTAAGTGTTGTAAAAGATTTAGGCCTGCGCGAATTCTTCACAGGACAAGTAGAAATTGTTTCCGGAGAACTGGGAGAAGATTTCACGTACTATCTTGTATCATCGGAGCAGGTTCCTTCATCTGTAGGTGTCGGCGTGCTTGTTAACCCAGACAATACCATTTTGGCGGCAGGAGGTTTTATTCTTCAGCTTCTTCCGGGAACAGATGATGAAACCATCACTAAAATTGAACAGCGTCTATCTGTAGTAGAACCTATTTCTAAACTGATTCAAAAAGGGCTTACACCGGAAGAAATTTTGGAAGAAGTCTTAGGAGAAAAGCCTGAGATTCTGGAGAACATGCCTGTTAAATTCCATTGCCCTTGTTCAAAAGAGCGTTTTGAAACAGCCGTTTTAGGACTAGGCAAAAAAGAAATTCAAGATATGATAGAAGAAGATGGACAAGCCGAAGCAGTATGCCATTTTTGTAATGAAAAGTACTTATTTACAAAAGAAGAGCTGGAAGAGCTTCGAGACCAAACGACCCGCTAAGCTCTTTAGCGGGTTTTTTGAATTTAAGAAAAGGGGCTGACAGTAAATTTGAAATCAAGAACAATCTGGACAATCATTTGGGGCGCGCTGTTGGTATGCTGTATCGCGGTAGCATATACACTGACGAAATCTCAAGCCAGCGCTTCCCCGTCCAACGAGTCCATTGCTACTATTGGAGGCAAAAGCGTCACAAGAGAAGAATGGCTGAAGGAAATGGAAGATGAATACGGAAAATCAACACTCGAAGATATGATCAATGTCCGCGTGGTTGAGCAGCTTGCCAAAAAGAACGATCTCAAAGTATCTAAGAACGAAATTGATAGGGAATTTCTGCTGATTAAGGCGGTAAACAATTCATTTTACGAAGACGAGCATACAACTGAAAAAGAGTGGAAAGACCAAATTCGCTATAATATTCTTCTTGAAGAATTATTAACAAGGGATATTGATATTTCAAAGACAGAAATGAAATCATTTTATAATCAAAATAAAGAACTGTATCAGTTTGATGATTCGTATCGTATTCGGCATATTGTTGTAAAGGATGAAGAAGAAGCCAGACAAGTTTTAAAAGAGCTTGAAGGCGGCTCAAGCTTTGAAGCTGTTGCGGCGGAACGATCCACGGACAGATATACGTCACCATACGGCGGAGATTTAGGGTTTGTCACTGAAGCATCAGACAACATTCCGTCATCATACATTGAAGAAGCAAAGACACTAAAACAAGATGAATGGTCAGACGAACCGATCAAGGTAAACAACGGCTATGCGATTATTCAACTGAAAGAAAAGTTAAATGCGAGAACGTTCTCATACGAAGAAGTGAAGAATCAGATTAAACGGCAGATCGCCATGGATCAGTTAGGTGATAAAGCCACTGTAAAATCGCTTTGGAAAGAAGCTGACGTGTCTTGGTTCTATGGGGAAAAAAGAACTAAATGATTGACAAAAAATTTTGAAATTGATAGATTATATACATAATACCAATACAAATAGTCGGAAATTGAGGTGTCAAGAATGGTACGTGTAGCAAACTCCATTACTGAATTAATTGGGAATACGCCAATCGTTAAATTAAATCGCCTTGTTGATGAAAACAGTGCGGATGTATATTTGAAGCTTGAATACATGAACCCTGGAAGCAGTGTAAAAGACCGTATCGGTTTAGCGATGATTGAAGCCGCTGAAAAAGAAGGGAAATTAAAAGCTGGCGATACAATCATTGAACCGACAAGCGGAAATACAGGAATTGGGCTGGCAATGGTTGCTGCAGCTAAAGGTTTAAAAGCGATTTTGGTTATGCCTGACACAATGAGCATGGAGCGCCGCAACCTTCTTCGCGCATATGGTGCTGAGCTTGTGCTGACGCCGGGTGCGGAAGGCATGAAAGGTGCCATTAAGAAAGCGGAAGAGCTTGCAGAAAAACACGGATACTTCGTGCCGCAGCAGTTTAACAATCCATCGAACCCTGAAATCCATCGCCAAACAACAGGTAAAGAAATTGTTGAGCAATTCGGTGATGACCAGCTTGATGCATTTGTAGCCGGAATCGGAACAGGCGGAACGATTACTGGAGCGGGTGAAGTCCTGAAGGAAGCATATCCTTCCGTCAAAATCTACGCTGTTGAACCGTCAGATTCCCCAGTGCTTTCAGGAGGAAAACCAGGCCCCCACAAAATTCAGGGAATCGGAGCTGGCTTTGTGCCTGACATCTTAAACACTGAAGTATACGATGAAATCTTCCCTGTGAAGAATGAAGAAGCATTTGAATATGCGCGCAGAGCTGCCCGTGAAGAAGGAATCCTCGGAGGCATCTCATCAGGTGCGGCCATCTATGCAGCTATTCAAGTAGCGAAAAAACTCGGAAAGGGCAAAAAAGTATTAGCTATCATTCCGAGTAACGGCGAACGTTATTTGAGTACGCCGCTGTATCAATTCGATTAAAAAATCCGACAAACTCCCGGTGCCCGGGAGTTTTTTTATTTGTGCATCAAATATGCCGTGTCCGCGACGAATCTTATTCTTGGAAGAGAAATTCACTTTTTTCACTCATGATATTGCTTTACAATAAAAAAAGCAGAAAAAGAAAACAGAGGAATGATATAAATGGCACAACGCAGACCGGCAGGCAGAAAAGTACCTTTTCAAAAAGATTCATTCTTGCAACAATATGAGAAACTTTCACAATCCAGAAAACAGCACGTGCTTCTTGAAAGTGCAAGAGGCGGCAGATACAGTATAGCCGGTCTCGATCCAATTGCGACTGTAAAAGGAAAAGACGGAATTACAACCATTAAGCATGGGGATGAGATGCTGTTTGAAGAAGGTGATCCACTACGTGCCTTCCACAGCTGGTTTAAAACGCTGGAAACAGAAACAGATCACGAGCTCCCAGATTTTCAAGGCGGGGCAATCGGGTTTCTCAGCTATGATTACGCCCGCTACATTGAAAACTTCAAAATGCTCTCATTAGATGACCTGGAGACACCTGATATCTATTTTCTTGTCTTTGATGATATAGCCGTCTATGACCATGAAGAACAATCTCTTTGGCTGGTCACCCATGTGAATGACGAGAACGAATCAGCGGACGAAAAGCTGTCCCAGCTCGAACATATGTGGCTGACTGAGCTTCCCGGTGAGCCGTTACAAGAGATGACATATACAGCTGACGGTTCCTTTGCAGCGCCATTTACTGAAGAAAGCTTTTCTCAGGCTGTAGAGAAAATCAAGCAATACATTGCAAGCGGAGATGTTTTTCAAGTTAACCTATCGATCAGGCAGTCGCAGTCACTGTCTGCTCACCCGTATGAAATCTACAAAAAGCTGAGAGAAGTGAATCCTTCTCCGTATATGGCATATTTAGAAACACCGGATTTCCAAATTATTTGCGGATCTCCTGAACTTCTTGTCAGTAAAAAGGGCAAACTGTTAGAGACAAGACCGATCGCAGGCACTCGTTCCAGAGGGAAAACGGATGAGGAAGATGAAGCGCTCGCAAACGAATTGATCCATAATGAAAAGGAACGCGCTGAGCACGTCATGCTGGTTGATCTGGAACGAAATGATCTGGGCAGAGTTTCCCGTTACGGATCAGTGCGGGTTAATGAATTCATGGCAATTGAAAAATACTCCCACGTCATGCACATTGTGTCTAATGTCCAAGGTGAACTGCAGGATGGATACGACGCTGTCGATATTATTAATGCTGTATTTCCTGGAGGGACGATTACAGGTGCGCCTAAAGTAAGGACAATGGAAATTATAGAAGAACTTGAGCCGACACGCCGTGGGCTTTATACTGGATCTATAGGGTGGTTTGGGTATAATCAGGATCTTCAGTTTAATATCGTGATCCGAACCATTTATGCAACCGGAGGACAGGCGTTTATGCAATCCGGAGCAGGAGTTGTGATTGATTCTGTCCCTAAGCATGAATACAGAGAATCATTCAAAAAAGCTTTTGCGATGCAAAAGGCGTTAGAGCTGAGCGAAGTAGAGACAAAAATTAGATGAGGTGAGCAGAGAAATGATTTTAATGATTGATAACTATGATTCTTTCACGTACAACTTAGTGCAGTATTTGGGCGAGCTTGGAGAAGAGCTGATTGTAAAACGCAATGACGATATTACAATAGAGCAAATTGAAGAGCTGTCACCGGATTTCTTAATGATTTCACCCGGACCCTGCAGTCCTGATGAAGCTGGGATCAGCCTTGAAGCAATTAAACACTTCGCAGGCAAAATCCCCGTTTTTGGGGTATGTCTCGGACATCAGTCTATTGCACAGGTGTTTGGCGGAGACGTGGTCAGAGCAGAGCGGCTGATGCACGGAAAAACCTCAGAAATCGAGCATGACGGCAAGACGATTTTTAAAGGTTTGCAAAACCCGCTTGTAGCGACACGATACCACTCACTGATCGTAAAGTCTGATACGCTGCCAAGCTGTTTCACAGTAACGGCACAAACGAAAGAGGGAGAAATCATGGCTATACGGCACAATGATCTTCCGATAGAAGGCGTTCAATTTCATCCAGAGTCTATTATGACTTCCTTTGGAAAAGAAATGCTCAGAAATTTTATTGAAACGTACCGCAAGGAAGTCATTGCGTGATGATATATGTAAATGGCCGATTTATAGAGGAGAAAGATGCAGTTCTTTCTCCTTTTGACCATGGTTTTTTATATGGGATTGGTGTTTTTGAGACTTTCAGGCTTTATGAAGGGCGACCGTTCCTGCTTGATTGGCATTTAGAACGGCTTGAACGCGCACTTAAGGATCTGCAGATCGAGTACACTGTGACAAAACAAGAGGTTATTGAGATGCTGGACAAGCTGCTCGGGCTGAATGATATCAAAGACGGCAATGCCCGCGTCAGGCTGAACATATCAGCCGGCATCAGTGATAAAGGCTTCGCTGCTCAAACTTACGATAAGCCAACAGTCTTATGTTTTGTTAACCAGCTAAAACCAGAAAGTCTTCCTTTGCAAAAGGAAGGGAAGGTTTTGTCGGTACGGAGAAACACACCGGAGGGGCCGTTCCGGTTAAAATCTCATCACTATCTAAATAATATGTATGCAAAACGGGAGATCGGAAATGATCCGCGGTTTGAAGGGATCTTTTTAACGGAGGATTGCGCTGTAGCAGAGGGCATCATTTCGAATGTCTTCTGGAGAAAAGGCAGCTGTATCTATACACCATCACTTGATACCGGAATTCTTGACGGCGTCACGAGACGTTTTGTCATGGAGAACGCTAAGAGAATAGGGATGGATGTCAAAACCGGCCGCTACCAGCTTGAAGCCCTTTTGACGGCAGATGAAGCATGGATGACCAACTCGGTTCTTGAGATCATTCCGTTCTCTCAAATAGAAGAAGTGACCTATCCGGGCAGAAACGGAGAAATAACTTCCGCTTTACAAACGCTATACCATCAAGAAATAAAGAACATGAATTCATGACAGGGAGGAAGAGAATGGCGCAGCAAACGATAGACCAAACACAAGTAATCCATACCAAACCCAGCGCATTATCATATCAAGAAAAGACGCTGGTGATGGGTATTTTAAACGTAACGCCTGACTCTTTCTCGGATGGCGGAAAATATGACAGCCTGGACAAGGCCCTGTTGCACGCGAAAGAGATGATCGATAACGGTGCACATATTATTGATATCGGCGGCGAATCGACAAGACCCGGCGCCGAATATGTGTCCGAGGACGAAGAGATGGCCAGAGTAATTCCTGTGATTGAGCGGATTACAAAAGAGCTGGCGGTGCCGATCTCTGTAGATACGTACAAGGCTTCTGTCGCCGATGAAGCTGTTAAAGCCGGCGCTTCGATTATCAATGATATTTGGGGAGCAAAGTATGATCCGAAAATGGCGTCTGTCGCAGCTGAACACAATGTTCCAATCGTTCTCATGCATAACCGCAAAGAAAGAAACTACAACGACTTAATACCGGATATGCTGTCAGATTTAATGGAAAGTGTAAAGATTGCTGTTGAAGCAGGTGTAGAGGAGAAGAACATTATCCTCGATCCCGGTATTGGTTTTGCGAAGGACTATCACGATAATCTGGCAGTCATGAACAAGCTAGAGGTTTTCAGCGGACTTGGCTATCCGGTTCTCCTTGCAACCTCCCGAAAAAGATTTATCGGCCGTGTGCTGGATCTTCCTCCTGAGGAGCGGGCTGAGGGCACAGGTGCAACTGTGTGTCTAGGCATTCAAAAGGGCTGTGACATTGTGAGAGTCCATGATGTAAAACAAATAGCAAGAATGGCAAAAATGATGGATGCAATGCTGAACAAGGGAGGGATGCATCATGGATAAAGTCTACGTAGAAGGCATGGAGTTTTACGGCTATCACGGTGTGTTCAAAGAAGAGAACAAGCTCGGACAGCGTTTTAAAGTCGATTTAACTGCAGAATTGGATTTAAGCAAGGCGGGACAAACAGACGACCTTGAGCAAACCATTAACTATGCCGAGCTTTACCATGTATGTAAAGATATCGTCGAAGGTGAGCCTGTGAAACTGGTGGAAACACTGGCAGAACGTATTGCGGACACTGTCCTGAAGAAATTTCATCGGGTACAGCAATGTACTGTAAAAGTGATTAAGCCAGATCCGCCCATTCCCGGCCACTATAAATCAGTAGCAATAGAAATCACGAGAAAAAAATCATGAACAATATCGCTTATATTGCACTTGGATCTAATATTGGAGATAGAGAAACGTATTTACGGCGAGCGGTGGAGATGCTCCATCACCATGAGGCAGTAACAGTCACGAAAGTGTCTTCTATTTACGAAACAGACCCAGTCGGATACGAGGCCCAAGATGAATTTTTAAATATGGCAGTTGAAATCGAGACGTCGCTGAATCCGTTTCAGCTCCTTGAGCTAACTCAGCATATAGAAAATGAATTGGGCAGGACGAGAGAAGTCAGATGGGGTCCGAGGACGGCAGACCTTGACATTTTACTGTTTAATCGTGAAAATATTGAAACAGAGCAACTAATTGTTCCGCATCCGAGAATGTATGAGCGTTTATTTGTCCTTGCGCCGCTTGCGGAAATATGCAAGTGGGTTGAAAAAGAGGCAAAAAGCGCGGAAACCGACCAAGAAGGTGTAAGAGTATGGAAGCAGAAATCTGGGGTAGACGAATTCGTGCATTCAGAAAGCTGAAAGGTTATACTCAAGAAGGATTTGCAAAAGCATTAGGTATATCAGTTTCCATTCTCGGCGAAATTGAACGCGGAAACCGATTGCCGTCAGCTGCCATCATTCACAGCGCAGCAGATGTTTTAAATATAAGCGCGGACGAATTAGCGCCGCCAGAAAATAATAACAAATGAAAGGAGGGGAAAAATGTTTAAAATCGGTGATATTCAATTGAAAAATCCGGTTGTGCTGGCCCCTATGGCTGGTGTCTGCAACTCAGCATTCAGATTGACTGTAAAGGAATTCGGAGCCGGATTGGTATGCGCTGAAATGGTCAGCGACAAAGCGATCCTTTACAACAATGCCAAAACAATGGGTATGCTTTATATTGATGAACGTGAAAAACCGCTCAGCCTTCAAATCTTCGGAGGAAAAAAGGAAACCCTTGTGGAAGCGGCGAAGTTTGTAGACCAGAACACAACTGCTGATATCATTGATATTAACATGGGATGCCCGGTACCCAAGATTACAAAATGCGATGCGGGAGCGAAATGGCTTCTGGATCCTGATAAGATTTACGAAATGGTTGCTGCAGTAGTAGCTGCCGTTGATAAACCAGTTACAGTGAAAATGAGAATGGGCTGGGATGAAGACCACATTTTCGCCGTGAAAAACGCACAGGCTGTTGAGCGTGCGGGCGGAAAAGCAGTTGCGCTTCATGGCCGTACAAGAGTGCAGATGTACGAAGGAACTGCAAACTGGGATATTATCAAAGAAGTAAAACAGTCTGTATCGATTCCGGTCATTGGAAACGGTGATGTCAAGACGCCGCAGGATGCTAAGCGTATGCTTGATGAAACAGGAGTGGACGGTGTCATGATCGGTCGCGCCGCACTGGGCAATCCGTGGATGATTTACCGTACAGTTCAATACCTTGAAACAGGTGAATTAAAAGAAGAGCCGCAGGTACGTGAAAAAATGGCGGTATGCAAACTGCATCTTGACCGCTTGATTAACTTAAAAGGTGAAAATGTAGCGGTAAGAGAAATGAGAAAACATGCTGCGTGGTATCTGAAAGGCGTAAGAGGCAATGCGGAGGTTCGGAATGGAATCAATCATTGCGAGACAAGAGAAGAGCTTGTACAGCTTTTAGATGCATTTACTGCTGAAGTTGAGGCAAAAGGGCTTCAAGACGCAAAAGTAGGATAATACTCACCTCTATTTGCTGCTCACTGCCAGTTTTATGCTGGCAGTTTTTCTGCTTTTTTCATGAGACAATATCTGTAATGGAGTGATAACGATGAGTCAAGAAGAGCATAATCATGAAGAATTAAACGACCAGCTGCAAGTCAGACGCGACAAAATGAATCAGATGAGAGAAAACGGTATAGATCCATTCGGCGCACGTTTTGAAAGAACTCATCAATCTGAGCAAATTATTGCGGCATATCAAAATCTAACGAAAGAAGAGTTAGAAGAAAAAGCGATTGAAGTCACAATCGCAGGCCGTATGATGACAAAGCGCGGTAAAGGAAAAGCCGGCTTCGCGCACCTTCAGGATTTAGAAGGTCAAATTCAAATCTACGTAAGAAAAGACAGTGTCGGTGACGACCAATATGAAATCTTTAAATCTTCCGACCTTGGTGACCTTATCGGCGTAACCGGAAAAGTGTTCAAAACAAATGTAGGCGAACTGTCTGTAAAAGCAACATCATTTGATTTGCTGACAAAAGCGCTTCGTCCGCTGCCGGATAAATATCATGGTTTAAAAGACGTTGAGCAGCGCTACCGTCAACGCTACCTGGATCTTATCGTAAATCCGGACAGCAAACATACGTTCATCACACGAAGCAAGATCATTCAAGCGATGAGAAGATACCTTGATGATCACGGATACTTAGAAGTAGAAACACCAACTATGCACAGCATTCCAGGGGGAGCCTCCGCGCGTCCGTTCATTACCCATCATAATGCTTTAGATATTCCGCTCTACATGCGTATTGCGATTGAACTGCATCTGAAACGCTTGATTGTCGGCGGTTTAGAAAAAGTATATGAAATCGGCCGTGTTTTCCGTAATGAAGGCGTCTCTACACGCCATAACCCAGAATTCACAATGATTGAATTATATGAAGCGTATGCTGACTATAAAGATATCATGAGCTTAACTGAAAACCTTGTCGCACATATCGCACAAGAAGTGCTTGGCACGACGACAATCCAATACGGCGAAGAACAAATTGAACTGAAACCTGAGTGGAAAAGAATCCATATGGTTGACGCAGTCAAAGAAGCGACAGGCGTTGACTTCTGGGAAGAGGTAACTGTTGAGCAGGCCCGTGAATATGCAAAAGAGCATGGTGTAGAGATTAAAGACTCTATGACAGTGGGCCATATTATAAACGAATTCTTCGAACAAAAAATCGAGGAAACGCTTATCCAGCCGACGTTTATTTATGGACATCCAGTAGAAATCTCTCCTCTTGCTAAGAAAAATCCAGAGGACCCGCGCTTCACAGACCGTTTTGAACTGTTTATCGTAGGCCGTGAGCATGCAAATGCATTCACAGAGCTAAATGACCCTATTGATCAAAGAGAGCGTTTTGAAGCTCAATTAAAAGAACGAGAAGAGGGTAATGATGAAGCTCATTTAATGGATGAAGACTTCGTTGAAGCACTGGAGTATGGCATGCCGCCAACAGGAGGCTTAGGCATCGGGATCGATCGCCTCGTCATGCTGCTTACGAATGCTCCTTCGATCCGAGATGTACTGTTATTCCCGCAAATGAGACAGCGCTAATGTTAAAGAGCGTCAACCTTTCTAATAGAAGGATGACGCTCTTTTATAATTCCTTTGGTTTTTCTTCAAAAAAACTATTGCACTATTATTTACAAGGTGGTATATTATTATTCGTTGCCGCTAAACAAGGCGATGACAAAAAAATAACTTCAAAAAAGTTATTGACTTCAACAAGACAAAGAGTTATAATAATAAAGTCGCTTAAACGAAGTGACAAAATGATCTTTGAAAACTAAACAAGACAAAACGTACCTGTTAATTCAAGTTTTATTATAAAATCGCACAGCGATGTGCGTAGTCAGTCAAACTACTTTATCGGAGAGTTTGATCCTGGCTCAGGACGAACGCTGGCGGCGTGCCTAATACATGCAAGTCGAGCGGACAGATGGGAGCTTGCTCCCTGATGTTAGCGGCGGACGGGTGAGTAACACGTGGGTAACCTGCCTGTAAGACTGGGATAACTCCGGGAAACCGGGGCTAATACCGGATGCTTGTTTGAACCGCATGGTTCAAACATAAAAGGTGGCTTCGGCTACCACTTACAGATGGACCCGCGGCGCATTAGCTAGTTGGTGAGGTAACGGCTCACCAAGGCAACGATGCGTAGCCGACCTGAGAGGGTGATCGGCCACACTGGGACTGAGACACGGCCCAGACTCCTACGGGAGGCAGCAGTAGGGAATCTTCCGCAATGGACGAAAGTCTGACGGAGCAACGCCGCGTGAGTGATGAAGGTTTTCGGATCGTAAAGCTCTGTTGTTAGGGAAGAACAAGTACCGTTCGAATAGGGCGGTACCTTGACGGTACCTAACCAGAAAGCCACGGCTAACTACGTGCCAGCAGCCGCGGTAATACGTAGGTGGCAAGCGTTGTCCGGAATTATTGGGCGTAAAGGGCTCGCAGGCGGTTCCTTAAGTCTGATGTGAAAGCCCCCGGCTCAACCGGGGAGGGTCATTGGAAACTGGGGAACTTGAGTGCAGAAGAGGAGAGTGGAATTCCACGTGTAGCGGTGAAATGCGTAGAGATGTGGAGGAACACCAGTGGCGAAGGCGACTCTCTGGTCTGTAACTGACGCTGAGGAGCGAAAGCGTGGGGAGCGAACAGGATTAGATACCCTGGTAGTCCACGCCGTAAACGATGAGTGCTAAGTGTTAGGGGGTTTCCGCCCCTTAGTGCTGCAGCTAACGCATTAAGCACTCCGCCTGGGGAGTACGGTCGCAAGACTGAAACTCAAAGGAATTGACGGGGGCCCGCACAAGCGGTGGAGCATGTGGTTTAATTCGAAGCAACGCGAAGAACCTTACCAGGTCTTGACATCCTCTGACAATCCTAGAGATAGGACGTCCCCTTCGGGGGCAGAGTGACAGGTGGTGCATGGTTGTCGTCAGCTCGTGTCGTGAGATGTTGGGTTAAGTCCCGCAACGAGCGCAACCCTTGATCTTAGTTGCCAGCATTCAGTTGGGCACTCTAAGGTGACTGCCGGTGACAAACCGGAGGAAGGTGGGGATGACGTCAAATCATCATGCCCCTTATGACCTGGGCTACACACGTGCTACAATGGACAGAACAAAGGGCAGCAAAACCGCGAGGTTAAGCCAATCCCACAAATCTGTTCTCAGTTCGGATCGCAGTCTGCAACTCGACTGCGTGAAGCTGGAATCGCTAGTAATCGCGGATCAGCATGCCGCGGTGAATACGTTCCCGGGCCTTGTACACACCGCCCGTCACACCACGAGAGTTTGTAACACCCGAAGTCGGTGAGGTAACCTTTATGGAGCCAGCCGCCGAAGGTGGGACAGATGATTGGGGTGAAGTCGTAACAAGGTAGCCGTATCGGAAGGTGCGGCTGGATCACCTCCTTTCTAAGGATATTTACGGAATATAAGACCTTGGGTCTTATAAACAGAACGTTCCCTGTCTTGTTTAGTTTTGAAGGATCATTCCTTCGAAACGTGTTCTTTGAAAACTAGATAACAGTAGACATCACATTCAATTAGTAACACAAGATATCACATAGTGATTCTTTTTAACGGTTAAGTTAGAAAGGGCGCACGGTGGATGCCTTGGCACTAGGAGCCGATGAAGGACGGGACGAACACCGATATGCTTCGGGGAGCTGTAAGCAAGCTTTGATCCGGAGATTTCCGAATGGGGAAACCCACCACTCGTAATGGAGTGGTATCCATATCTGAATTCATAGGATATGAGAAGGCAGACCCGGGGAACTGAAACATCTAAGTACCCGGAGGAAGAGAAAGCAAATGCGATTCCCTGAGTAGCGGCGAGCGAAACGGGATTAGCCCAAACCAAGAGGCTTGCCTCTTGGGGTTGTAGGACACTCTATACGGAGTTACAAAGGAACGAGGTAGATGAAGAGGTCTGGAAAGGCCCGCCATAGAAGGTAACAGCCCTGTAGTCAAAACTTCGTTCTCTCCAGAGTGGATCCTGAGTACGGCGGAACACGTGAAATTCCGTCGGAATCCGGGAGGACCATCTCCCAAGGCTAAATACTCCCTAGTGACCGATAGTGAACCAGTACCGTGAGGGAAAGGTGAAAAGCACCCCGGAAGGGGAGTGAAAGAGATCCTGAAACCGTGTGCCTACAAGTAGTCAGAGCCCGTTAACGGGTGATGGCGTGCCTTTTGTAGAATGAACCGGCGAGTTACGATCCCGTGCAAGGTTAAGCAGAAGATGCGGAGCCGCAGCGAAAGCGAGTCTGAATAGGGCGCATGAGTACGTGGTCGTAGACCCGAAACCAGGTGATCTACCCATGTCCAGGGTGAAGTTCAGGTAACACTGAATGGAGGCCCGAACCCACGCACGTTGAAAAGTGCGGGGATGAGGTGTGGGTAGGGGTGAAATGCCAATCGAACCTGGAGATAGCTGGTTCTCTCCGAAATAGCTTTAGGGCTAGCCTCAAGGTAAGAGTCTTGGAGGTAGAGCACTGATTGGACTAGGGGCCCCTACCGGGTTACCGAATTCAGTCAAACTCCGAATGCCAATGACTTATCCTTGGGAGTCAGACTGCGAGTGATAAGATCCGTAGTCGAAAGGGAAACAGCCCAGACCGCCAGCTAAGGTCCCAAAGTATACGTTAAGTGGAAAAGGATGTGGAGTTGCTTAGACAACCAGGATGTTGGCTTAGAAGCAGCCACCATTTAAAGAGTGCGTAATAGCTCACTGGTCGAGTGACTCTGCGCCGAAAATGTACCGGGGCTAAACGTATCACCGAAGCTGCGGACTGTTCTTCGAACAGTGGTAGGAGAGCGTTCTAAGGGCTGTGAAGCCAGACCGGAAGGACTGGTGGAGCGCTTAGAAGTGAGAATGCCGGTATGAGTAGCGAAAGAGGGGTGAGAATCCCCTCCACCGAATGCCTAAGGTTTCCTGAGGAAGGCTCGTCCGCTCAGGGTTAGTCGGGACCTAAGCCGAGGCCGAAAGGCGTAGGCGATGGACAACAGGTTGATATTCCTGTACCACCTCCTCACCATTTGAGCAATGGGGGGACGCAGGAGGATAGGGTAAGCGCGGTATTGGATATCCGCGTCCAAGCAGTTAGGCTGGGAAATAGGCAAATCCGTTTCCCATAAGGCTGAGCTGTGATGGCGAGCGAAATTTAGTAGCGAAGTTCCTGATTCCACACTGCCAAGAAAAGCCTCTAGCGAGGTGAGAGGTGCCCGTACCGCAAACCGACACAGGTAGGCGAGGAGAGAATCCTAAGGTGATCGAGAGAACTCTCGTTAAGGAACTCGGCAAAATGACCCCGTAACTTCGGGAGAAGGGGTGCTCTGTTAGGGTGCAAGCCCGAGAGAGCCGCAGTGAATAGGCCCAGGCGACTGTTTAGCAAAAACACAGGTCTCTGCGAAGCCGTAAGGCGAAGTATAGGGGCTGACGCCTGCCCGGTGCTGGAAGGTTAAGAGGAGCGCTTAGCGTAAGCGAAGGTGCGAATTGAAGCCCCAGTAAACGGCGGCCGTAACTATAACGGTCCTAAGGTAGCGAAATTCCTTGTCGGGTAAGTTCCGACCCGCACGAAAGGCGCAACGATCTGGGCACTGTCTCAACGAGAGACTCGGTGAAATTATAGTACCTGTGAAGATGCAGGTTACCCGCGACAGGACGGAAAGACCCCGTGGAGCTTTACTGCAGCCTGATATTGAATGTTGGTACAGCTTGTACAGGATAGGTAGGAGCCTTGGAAACCGGAGCGCCAGCTTCGGTGGAGGCATCGGTGGGATACTACCCTGGCTGTATTGACCTTCTAACCCGCCGCCCTTATCGGGCGGGGAGACAGTGTCAGGTGGGCAGTTTGACTGGGGCGGTCGCCTCCTAAAAGGTAACGGAGGCGCCCAAAGGTTCCCTCAGAATGGTTGGAAATCATTCGCAGAGTGTAAAGGCACAAGGGAGCTTGACTGCGAGACCTACAAGTCGAGCAGGGACGAAAGTCGGGCTTAGTGATCCGGTGGTTCCGCATGGAAGGGCCATCGCTCAACGGATAAAAGCTACCCCGGGGATAACAGGCTTATCTCCCCCAAGAGTCCACATCGACGGGGAGGTTTGGCACCTCGATGTCGGCTCATCGCATCCTGGGGCTGTAGTCGGTCCCAAGGGTTGGGCTGTTCGCCCATTAAAGCGGTACGCGAGCTGGGTTCAGAACGTCGTGAGACAGTTCGGTCCCTATCCGTCGCGGGCGCAGGAAATTTGAGAGGAGCTGTCCTTAGTACGAGAGGACCGGGATGGACGCACCGCTGGTGTACCAGTTGTTCTGCCAAGGGCATCGCTGGGTAGCTATGTGCGGACGGGATAAGTGCTGAAAGCATCTAAGCATGAAGCCCCCCTCAAGATGAGATTTCCCATTCCGCAAGGAAGTAAGATCCCTGAAAGATGATCAGGTTGATAGGTCTGAGGTGGAAGTGTGGCGACACATGGAGCTGACAGATACTAATCGATCGAGGACTTAACCTAATTTCTAATGATGTCACACCTGTTATCTAGTTTTGAGAGAACACTCTCAATTGTTTGGTGGCGATAGCGAAGAGGTCACACCCGTTCCCATGCCGAACACGGAAGTTAAGCTCTTCAGCGCCGATGGTAGTCGGGGGTTTCCCCCTGTGAGAGTAGGACGCCGCCAAGCAATTGCACGTTAGTGCAATTATGGAGGATTAGCTCAGCTGGGAGAGCATCTGCCTTACAAGCAGAGGGTCGGCGGTTCGAGCCCGTCATCCTCCACCATTTGCCGGTGTAGCTCAATTGGTAGAGCAACTGACTTGTAATCAGTAGGTTGGGGGTTCAAGTCCTCTTGCCGGCACCACTTTTATATGATATAATATTCAAGTCTCTTGTAAGAAGAGCCATTAGCTCAGTTGGTAGAGCATCTGACTTTTAATCAGAGGGTCGAAGGTTCGAGTCCTTCATGGCTCACCATTTTTAAGCGGGTGTGGCGGAATTGGCAGACGCGCTAGACTTAGGATCTAGTGTCTTTATGACGTGGGGGTTCAAGTCCCTTCACCCGCATTATATAGGATGACAGTTATAAAAACTGGACATCCTGTCTGCGGAAGTAGTTCAGTGGTAGAACACCACCTTGCCAAGGTGGGGGTCGCGGGTTCGAATCCCGTCTTCCGCTCCAACTATACCATCCACGCCGGGGTGGTGGAATTGGCAGACACACAGGACTTAAAATCCTGCGGTAGGTGACTACCGTGCCGGTTCAAGTCCGGCCCTCGGCATTATCATTTGCGCCCGTAGCTCAATTGGATAGAGCGTTTGACTACGGATCAAAAGGTTAGGGGTTCGACTCCTCTCGGGCGCGCCATATATTATTTTAATATGAGGAATCGGGAAGTAGCTCAGCTTGGTAGAGCACATGGTTTGGGACCATGGGGTCGCAGGTTCGAATCCTGTCTTCCCGACCATTTTTATGGGGCCTTAGCTCAGCTGGGAGAGCGCCTGCTTTGCACGCAGGAGGTCAGCGGTTCGATCCCGCTAGGCTCCACCAAAAAAGATTCAAAAAAGTTGTTGACTTTGAGAAAGTGACGTTGTATACTAATAAAGTTGCTTTAACAAAGCGATAAACAAAATGATCTTTGAAAACTAAACAAGACAAAACGTACCTGTTAATTCAAGTTTTAAATAAATCGCACAGCGATGTGCGTAGTCAGTCAAACTACTTTATCGGAGAGTTTGATCCTGGCTCAGGACGAACGCTGGCGGCGTGCCTAATACATGCAAGTCGAGCGGACAGATGGGAGCTTGCTCCCTGATGTTAGCGGCGGACGGGTGAGTAACACGTGGGTAACCTGCCTGTAAGACTGGGATAACTCCGGGAAACCGGGGCTAATACCGGATGCTTGTTTGAACCGCATGGTTCAAACATAAAAGGTGGCTTCGGCTACCACTTACAGATGGACCCGCGGCGCATTAGCTAGTTGGTGAGGTAACGGCTCACCAAGGCAACGATGCGTAGCCGACCTGAGAGGGTGATCGGCCACACTGGGACTGAGACACGGCCCAGACTCCTACGGGAGGCAGCAGTAGGGAATCTTCCGCAATGGACGAAAGTCTGACGGAGCAACGCCGCGTGAGTGATGAAGGTTTTCGGATCGTAAAGCTCTGTTGTTAGGGAAGAACAAGTACCGTTCGAATAGGGCGGTACCTTGACGGTACCTAACCAGAAAGCCACGGCTAACTACGTGCCAGCAGCCGCGGTAATACGTAGGTGGCAAGCGTTGTCCGGAATTATTGGGCGTAAAGGGCTCGCAGGCGGTTCCTTAAGTCTGATGTGAAAGCCCCCGGCTCAACCGGGGAGGGTCATTGGAAACTGGGGAACTTGAGTGCAGAAGAGGAGAGTGGAATTCCACGTGTAGCGGTGAAATGCGTAGAGATGTGGAGGAACACCAGTGGCGAAGGCGACTCTCTGGTCTGTAACTGACGCTGAGGAGCGAAAGCGTGGGGAGCGAACAGGATTAGATACCCTGGTAGTCCACGCCGTAAACGATGAGTGCTAAGTGTTAGGGGGTTTCCGCCCCTTAGTGCTGCAGCTAACGCATTAAGCACTCCGCCTGGGGAGTACGGTCGCAAGACTGAAACTCAAAGGAATTGACGGGGGCCCGCACAAGCGGTGGAGCATGTGGTTTAATTCGAAGCAACGCGAAGAACCTTACCAGGTCTTGACATCCTCTGACAATCCTAGAGATAGGACGTCCCCTTCGGGGGCAGAGTGACAGGTGGTGCATGGTTGTCGTCAGCTCGTGTCGTGAGATGTTGGGTTAAGTCCCGCAACGAGCGCAACCCTTGATCTTAGTTGCCAGCATTCAGTTGGGCACTCTAAGGTGACTGCCGGTGACAAACCGGAGGAAGGTGGGGATGACGTCAAATCATCATGCCCCTTATGACCTGGGCTACACACGTGCTACAATGGACAGAACAAAGGGCAGCAAAACCGCGAGGTTAAGCCAATCCCACAAATCTGTTCTCAGTTCGGATCGCAGTCTGCAACTCGACTGCGTGAAGCTGGAATCGCTAGTAATCGCGGATCAGCATGCCGCGGTGAATACGTTCCCGGGCCTTGTACACACCGCCCGTCACACCACGAGAGTTTGTAACACCCGAAGTCGGTGAGGTAACCTTTATGGAGCCAGCCGCCGAAGGTGGGACAGATGATTGGGGTGAAGTCGTAACAAGGTAGCCGTATCGGAAGGTGCGGCTGGATCACCTCCTTTCTAAGGATATTTACGGAATATAAGACCTTGGGTCTTATAAACAGAACGTTCCCTGTCTTGTTTAGTTTTGAAGGATCATTCCTTCGAAACGTGTTCTTTGAAAACTAGATAACAGTAGACATCACATTCAATTAGTAACACAAGATATCACATAGTGATTCTTTTTAACGGTTAAGTTAGAAAGGGCGCACGGTGGATGCCTTGGCACTAGGAGCCGATGAAGGACGGGACGAACACCGATATGCTTCGGGGAGCTGTAAGCAAGCTTTGATCCGGAGATTTCCGAATGGGGAAACCCACCACTCGTAATGGAGTGGTATCCATATCTGAATTCATAGGATATGAGAAGGCAGACCCGGGGAACTGAAACATCTAAGTACCCGGAGGAAGAGAAAGCAAATGCGATTCCCTGAGTAGCGGCGAGCGAAACGGGATTAGCCCAAACCAAGAGGCTTGCCTCTTGGGGTTGTAGGACACTCTATACGGAGTTACAAAGGAACGAGGTAGATGAAGAGGTCTGGAAAGGCCCGCCATAGAAGGTAACAGCCCTGTAGTCAAAACTTCGTTCTCTCCAGAGTGGATCCTGAGTACGGCGGAACACGTGAAATTCCGTCGGAATCCGGGAGGACCATCTCCCAAGGCTAAATACTCCCTAGTGACCGATAGTGAACCAGTACCGTGAGGGAAAGGTGAAAAGCACCCCGGAAGGGGAGTGAAAGAGATCCTGAAACCGTGTGCCTACAAGTAGTCAGAGCCCGTTAACGGGTGATGGCGTGCCTTTTGTAGAATGAACCGGCGAGTTACGATCCCGTGCAAGGTTAAGCAGAAGATGCGGAGCCGCAGCGAAAGCGAGTCTGAATAGGGCGCATGAGTACGTGGTCGTAGACCCGAAACCAGGTGATCTACCCATGTCCAGGGTGAAGTTCAGGTAACACTGAATGGAGGCCCGAACCCACGCACGTTGAAAAGTGCGGGGATGAGGTGTGGGTAGGGGTGAAATGCCAATCGAACCTGGAGATAGCTGGTTCTCTCCGAAATAGCTTTAGGGCTAGCCTCAAGGTAAGAGTCTTGGAGGTAGAGCACTGATTGGACTAGGGGCCCCTACCGGGTTACCGAATTCAGTCAAACTCCGAATGCCAATGACTTATCCTTGGGAGTCAGACTGCGAGTGATAAGATCCGTAGTCGAAAGGGAAACAGCCCAGACCGCCAGCTAAGGTCCCAAAGTATACGTTAAGTGGAAAAGGATGTGGAGTTGCTTAGACAACCAGGATGTTGGCTTAGAAGCAGCCACCATTTAAAGAGTGCGTAATAGCTCACTGGTCGAGTGACTCTGCGCCGAAAATGTACCGGGGCTAAACGTATCACCGAAGCTGCGGACTGTTCTTCGAACAGTGGTAGGAGAGCGTTCTAAGGGCTGTGAAGCCAGACCGGAAGGACTGGTGGAGCGCTTAGAAGTGAGAATGCCGGTATGAGTAGCGAAAGAGGGGTGAGAATCCCCTCCACCGAATGCCTAAGGTTTCCTGAGGAAGGCTCGTCCGCTCAGGGTTAGTCGGGACCTAAGCCGAGGCCGAAAGGCGTAGGCGATGGACAACAGGTTGATATTCCTGTACCACCTCCTCACCATTTGAGCAATGGGGGGACGCAGGAGGATAGGGTAAGCGCGGTATTGGATATCCGCGTCCAAGCAGTTAGGCTGGGAAATAGGCAAATCCGTTTCCCATAAGGCTGAGCTGTGATGGCGAGCGAAATTTAGTAGCGAAGTTCCTGATTCCACACTGCCAAGAAAAGCCTCTAGCGAGGTGAGAGGTGCCCGTACCGCAAACCGACACAGGTAGGCGAGGAGAGAATCCTAAGGTGATCGAGAGAACTCTCGTTAAGGAACTCGGCAAAATGACCCCGTAACTTCGGGAGAAGGGGTGCTCTGTTAGGGTGAAAGCCCGAGAGAGCCGCAGTGAATAGGCCCAGGCGACTGTTTAGCAAAAACACAGGTCTCTGCGAAGCCGTAAGGCGAAGTATAGGGGCTGACGCCTGCCCGGTGCTGGAAGGTTAAGAGGAGCGCTTAGCGTAAGCGAAGGTGCGAATTGAAGCCCCAGTAAACGGCGGCCGTAACTATAACGGTCCTAAGGTAGCGAAATTCCTTGTCGGGTAAGTTCCGACCCGCACGAAAGGCGCAACGATCTGGGCACTGTCTCAACGAGAGACTCGGTGAAATTATAGTACCTGTGAAGATGCAGGTTACCCGCGACAGGACGGAAAGACCCCGTGGAGCTTTACTGCAGCCTGATATTGAATGTTGGTACAGCTTGTACAGGATAGGTAGGAGCCTTGGAAACCGGAGCGCCAGCTTCGGTGGAGGCATCGGTGGGATACTACCCTGGCTGTATTGACCTTCTAACCCGCCGCCCTTATCGGGCGGGGAGACAGTGTCAGGTGGGCAGTTTGACTGGGGCGGTCGCCTCCTAAAAGGTAACGGAGGCGCCCAAAGGTTCCCTCAGAATGGTTGGAAATCATTCGCAGAGTGTAAAGGCACAAGGGAGCTTGACTGCGAGACCTACAAGTCGAGCAGGGACGAAAGTCGGGCTTAGTGATCCGGTGGTTCCGCATGGAAGGGCCATCGCTCAACGGATAAAAGCTACCCCGGGGATAACAGGCTTATCTCCCCCAAGAGTCCACATCGACGGGGAGGTTTGGCACCTCGATGTCGGCTCATCGCATCCTGGGGCTGTAGTCGGTCCCAAGGGTTGGGCTGTTCGCCCATTAAAGCGGTACGCGAGCTGGGTTCAGAACGTCGTGAGACAGTTCGGTCCCTATCCGTCGCGGGCGCAGGAAATTTGAGAGGAGCTGTCCTTAGTACGAGAGGACCGGGATGGACGCACCGCTGGTGTACCAGTTGTTCTGCCAAGGGCATCGCTGGGTAGCTATGTGCGGACGGGATAAGTGCTGAAAGCATCTAAGCATGAAGCCCCCCTCAAGATGAGATTTCCCATTCCGCAAGGAAGTAAGATCCCTGAAAGATGATCAGGTTGATAGGTCTGAGGTGGAAGTGTGGCGACACATGGAGCTGACAGATACTAATCGATCGAGGACTTAACCTAATTTCTAATGATGTCACACCTGTTATCTAGTTTTGAGAGAACACTCTCAAATTGTTTGGTGGCGATAGCGAAGAGGTCACACCCGTTCCCATGCCGAACACGGAAGTTAAGCTCTTCAGCGCCGATGGTAGTCGGGGGTTTCCCCCTGTGAGAGTAGGACGCCGCCAAGCAATTAATAAAAGGACAGCTCATATGAGCTGTCCTTTTTGCGTTCTCCTTTATTGGTATCATAAAATTTCATTTAGTTATATAATATAATAACTTCACAGAGAAATTTAAGTGAATAATCAGGTTTTATGAATTTAGAAAATGGAAATACTTAAGATAGAGCGATAAAGTTGAAAATTCTCGAAAAACACCTTATAGTAAGATTAAAGTCAAATATAGTCAAAGTCAATAAAGGAGGGGGTTGAGTGGGACATAATATTTCTGACATCATTGAACAGTACTTGAAACAAGTGTTAGATCAAAATGGCAAGGAAATTTTAGAAATTAAACGGAGTGAAATTGCAGATAAATTTCAATGTGTTCCTTCCCAAATAAATTATGTCATCAACACCAGATTTACAAGCGAGAGAGGATATATTGTTGAGAGCAAACGCGGGGGCGGCGGTTACATCAGAATCATTAAAATTAAAATGAATAATGAAGTTGTCCTAATCAATAATATTATTTCTCAAATTAATACCCATTTGTCTCAAGCAGCCTCTGATGACATTATTTTAAGGCTATTAGAAGACAAGGTGATCTCTGAGAGAGAAGCAAAAATGATGGTCAGCGTGATGGATCGCTCAGTACTGTACATTGATTTGCCTGAACGTGATGAATTGAGAGCGAGAATGATGAAAGCTATGCTGACCGCTTTAAAATTAAAATAAGCGGGTGAAAAGATTGATTTGTCAAGAGTGCAATGAGAGACCAGCCACTTTTCACTTTACAAAGGTTGTTAACGGAGAGAAAAAAGAGGTTCACATCTGCGAACAATGTGCAAAAGAACACAGCGACTCATATGGTATAAGTGCAAGTCATGGTTTCTCTATTCATAATTTACTATCAGGCTTACTGAACATGGATTCTTCATTTCAGAATGCTGGAACTCAAATGTTCAGCCATTCCGAGCAAATATCTGCTTGTCCGAAGTGCGGAATGACATTTCAGCAATTTAGAAAAACCGGCCGATTTGGCTGTGCCGAATGTTATAAAACATTTCATAGCAACATTACACCGATCTTACGCAAAGTTCACAGCGGAAACACTGTGCATGGCGGGAAAATACCGAAACGTATAGGCGGCAACCTGCACGTCAGACGACAGATCGAAATGCTGAAAAAAGAATTAGAAGCTTTAATACAACAAGAAGAATTTGAAAATGCAGCCCATGTGAGAGATCAAATTCGTTCATTAGAACAGTCACTCAAAAGTACAGATAGTGAGGAGGAACAGGGGTAATGTCGCTAAAGCATTTTATTCAGGACGCATTAAGCAGTTGGATGAAGCAGAAAGGCCCTGAAAGTGACATTGTACTCAGCAGCCGCATACGTTTAGCTAGGAACTTTGAGAATATTCGGTTTCCTACGCGATATTCCAATGAAGAAGCCTCATCCATCTTGCAACAGTTTGAAGAAGAGTTTTCAGAACATGAAATTCCCGGTGTCGGCAAATTCCTTTTAATCAGAATGAACGACGCACAGCCTTTAGAAAAACGGGTGCTTGTTGAAAAGCATCTCATCAGCCCTAATTTGACAGAGTCTCCTTTTGGCGGCTGTTTGCTTTCTGAAAATGAGGAAGTGAGCGTCATGTTGAATGAGGAGGACCACATTAGAATTCAGTGTCTTTTCCCAGGATTTCAGCTTCCACAAGCAATGAAAGCCGCAAACCAAGTTGATGACTGGATTGAGGAAAAGGTTGATTATGCATTTAGTGAGCAAAGAGGTTACTTAACCAGCTGTCCTACAAATGTAGGTACGGGCCTAAGGGCTTCAGTCATGATGCATCTTCCGGCACTGGTTTTAACTAGGCAAATAAATCGAATTATACCGGCTATTAATCAATTAGGCTTAGTTGTTAGAGGAATTTATGGGGAAGGCAGCGAAGCAGTAGGAAATATCTTTCAAATTTCAAATCAAATCACGCTTGGAAAGTCGGAGCAGGATATTGTCGATGACCTTAACAGCGTAGCTGCCCAGCTGATTGAACAGGAACGATCTGCTCGAGAAGCGCTTTACCAAACCTCTAAGATTGAGCTTGAGGATCGTGTGTATCGATCCTATGGAGTCTTGTCCAATTGCCGGATGATTGAATCGAAAGAAACTGCAAAGTGCCTTTCAGATGTTCGGTTAGGTATAGACTTAGGCATTATAAAAGGACTTTCAAGCAATATACTTAATGAACTGATGATTTTAACACAGCCGGGATTTTTACAGCAATACTCGGGAGGCGCTTTGCGTCCGAACGAAAGAGATATACGAAGAGCGGCTCTTATCAGAGAACGGCTTCATTTAGAAATGAATGGGAATAGACAGGAGGATGAATCGATATGATGTTTGGAAGATTTACAGAACGAGCTCAAAAGGTACTGGCGCTTGCACAGGAAGAAGCACTTCGTTTAGGTCATAACAATATCGGCACTGAACATATTTTATTAGGACTGGTGCGAGAAGGAGAGGGCATCGCTGCTAAAGCACTTCAAGCGCTTGGACTTGGTTCAGATAAAATTCAAAAAGAAGTTGAGAGCTTAATCGGGCGCGGACAGGAAATGTCTCAAACGATTCATTATACTCCGAGAGCTAAAAAAGTCATTGAGTTATCAATGGATGAGGCCAGAAAACTCGGCCATTCTTATGTGGGAACAGAGCATATTCTTCTTGGACTTATTCGCGAAGGTGAAGGTGTTGCTGCGAGAGTGCTTAACAATCTCGGAGTCAGCTTAAATAAAGCAAGACAGCAAGTGCTTCAGCTTCTTGGAAGTAATGAAACAGGTTCATCAGCGGCTGGAACAAACAGCAATGCGAATACACCTACACTAGATAGCCTGGCAAGAGATTTAACAGCGATTGCGAAGGAAGACAGCCTTGATCCGGTTATCGGCAGAAGCAAAGAAATTCAGCGTGTTATTGAAGTGCTGAGCCGCAGAACGAAAAACAATCCTGTTCTGATTGGGGAACCGGGCGTAGGTAAAACAGCTATCGCAGAAGGTCTCGCACAGCAGATTATTAATAATGAAGTTCCCGAAATTTTACGGGATAAACGCGTTATGACATTAGACATGGGAACAGTTGTTGCCGGTACAAAATACCGCGGTGAATTTGAGGATCGTTTGAAAAAAGTTATGGATGAAATCCGTCAGGCAGGAAACATCATTCTATTCATTGATGAGCTCCATACATTAATCGGAGCGGGCGGAGCAGAAGGTGCCATTGACGCATCCAACATCTTGAAACCTTCACTTGCTCGCGGAGAACTTCAGTGTATCGGTGCGACAACTCTTGATGAGTATCGTAAATATATTGAAAAAGATGCAGCTCTGGAGCGCCGTTTTCAGCCAATCCAGGTTGATCAGCCGTCGGTAGACGAGAGCATTCAAATCTTAAAAGGCTTGCGTGACCGATATGAAGCTCACCACCGCGTTTCTATCACAGATGAAGCCATTGAAGCTGCGGTTAAGCTTTCTGACAGATATATTTCTGACCGTTTCCTTCCCGATAAAGCTATTGACTTGATCGATGAAGCGGGCTCAAAGGTCAGATTGCGTTCATTTACAACGCCTCCTAATTTAAAAGAGCTTGAACAGAAACTTGATGAAGTTCGTAAAGAGAAGGATGCTGCGGTGCAAAGCCAAGAATTTGAAAAAGCCGCTTCCCTGCGTGATACGGAACAGCGTTTGCGTGAACAAGTGGAGGATACGAAAAAATCATGGAAAGAGAAGCAGGGGCAGGAAAACTCAGAGGTTTCTGTGGATGATATTGCGATGGTTGTATCCAGCTGGACTGGGGTGCCTGTTTCAAAAATCGCTCAAACTGAAACAGATAAGCTTCTTAATATGGAGAGCATTCTTCATTCCCGTGTCATCGGCCAAGATGAAGCTGTTGTAGCCGTTGCTAAAGCGGTCAGACGTGCGAGAGCAGGGCTAAAAGATCCTAAACGTCCAATCGGCTCATTCATTTTCTTAGGCCCTACAGGCGTAGGTAAAACGGAGCTTGCACGGGCGCTTGCTGAGTCTATCTTCGGTGATGAAGAAGCCATGATCAGAATTGATATGTCTGAATACATGGAAAAACACTCGACTTCTAGACTTGTAGGTTCACCTCCAGGGTATGTGGGTTACGATGAGGGCGGCCAATTAACAGAGAAGGTAAGAAGAAAACCATACTCTGTTGTGCTTCTTGATGAAATTGAGAAAGCGCACCCTGACGTCTTCAATATCCTCCTTCAAGTTCTTGAAGACGGACGATTAACTGATTCTAAAGGCCGTACAGTCGATTTCCGCAACACGATTCTGATCATGACATCAAACGTCGGAGCAAGTGAGCTGAAACGCAACAAATATGTCGGCTTCAACGTTCAGGATGAGACGCAAAATCATAAAGACATGAAAGATAAAGTGATGGGTGAGCTGAAACGTGCGTTCAGACCGGAATTCATCAACCGTATTGATGAAATTATCGTCTTCCATTCACTTGAGAAAAAACATCTGGCTGAAATCGTGTCATTGATGTCTGATCAATTAACGAAACGTCTTAAAGAACAGGATCTTTCTATAGAATTGACGGAAGCTGCGAAAGCAAAAGTCGCGGAAGAGGGCGTAGACCTTGAATACGGTGCCCGCCCGCTCAGAAGAGCCATTCAAAAACATGTGGAGGATCGTTTATCCGAAGAGCTCCTCAGGGGTAACATTCATAAAGGGCACCATATCGTTCTTGATGTAGAAGATGGCGAATTTGTCGTAAAAACGACTGCTAAAACGAATTAATATAGAAGACGAAAATGAGGCATACAGCATGTAAGTGTATGCCTCAATTTCGTATCAAGAAATAGAACAAGGGAGAGGTCTTACACTATTTATGGCTAAAACAAAATCCAAATTCATCTGCCAATCCTGCGGCTACGAGTCTCCAAAATGGATGGGGAAATGTCCGGGCTGCGGTGCTTGGAATACAATGGTGGAAGAAATGATTAAAAAAGCACCGGCCAATCGGAGAGCGGCTTTTTCTCATTCTGTTCAAACCGTACAGAAACCTTCCCCCATAACATCAATCGAAACATCAGAAGAACCTCGGGTGAAAACACAGCTCGGCGAGTTTAACAGAGTGCTCGGCGGCGGAGTGGTAAAGGGGTCACTTGTTTTAATTGGCGGGGACCCCGGTATCGGGAAATCGACCTTACTACTGCAAGTATCCGCTCAGCTATCTGGTTCATCGCGTCATGTTCTATACATTTCAGGAGAAGAATCGGTAAAACAAACGAAATTAAGAGCAGACCGTCTTGGCATAAATAATCCCTCACTGCATGTTTTATCCGAAACCGATATGGAGTATATTTCGTCTGCTATAGAAGAGATGAATCCAGCGTTTGTCGTTGTCGACTCTATTCAAACGGTTTATCAAAGTGATATCACATCGGCTCCCGGCAGTGTATCACAAGTAAGAGAATGTACAGCCGCGCTGATGAAAATTGCAAAAACAAAAGGTATTCCGATATTTATTGTGGGTCACGTAACGAAAGAAGGGTCCATCGCGGGGCCGAGACTGCTGGAGCATATGGTTGACACTGTTTTATACTTTGAAGGAGAACGTCACCACACTTTCCGAATCTTACGGGCTGTAAAAAACCGCTTTGGTTCTACAAACGAAATGGGTATTTTTGAAATGCGGGAAGAAGGGCTCACTGAGGTACTGAATCCTTCAGAGATCTTCTTAGAAGAGCGTTCGGCGGGATCTTCGGGGTCGAGCATAACGGCTTCTATGGAAGGTACAAGGCCTATTCTTGTTGAAATTCAGGCACTCATCTCGCCAACGAGCTTTGGCAATCCGCGGCGCATGGCAACAGGGATAGATCATAACAGGGTGTCACTGTTAATGGCTGTATTAGAAAAAAGAGTAGGGCTGCTGCTGCAAAATCAGGATGCATATTTGAAGGTAGCGGGCGGCGTCAAACTAGATGAACCTGCGATTGATCTTGCTATAGCGGTAAGTATCGCATCGAGCTTTAGAGATACACCTCCAAATCCTGCAGATTGCTTTATAGGAGAAGTGGGATTAACCGGAGAAGTCCGCCGGGTATCAAGAATTGAACAGCGTGTAAAAGAAGCGGCAAAGCTTGGCTTTAAACGCATGATCATACCTGCGGCAAATCTGGATGGATGGACGAAACCAAAAGGGATTGAGGTCATCGGAGTAGCAAATGTTTCAGAGGCACTTCGTACTTCATTAGGAGGATAATAGATGGAAAAAGAGAAAAAAGGGGCGAAACATGAGTTAGATCTGTCTTCTATTTTGCAGTTTGTTGCTCCTGGAACACCGCTCAGAGCGGGGATAGAAAATGTGCTGAGAGCAAATACAGGCGGTCTGATTGTTGTTGGATATAATGATAAAGTAAAAGAAGTGGTGGATGGCGGTTTCCACATTAACACTGCTTTTTCTCCGGCGCATTTATATGAACTGGCTAAAATGGATGGTGCGATTATCTTAAGTGATTCTGGTCAAAAAATCCTATATGCCAATACACAATTGATGCCTGAAGCCACAATTTCTTCGTCAGAAACAGGAATGCGGCACCGCACCGCCGAAAGAGTAGCTAAGCAAACCGGCTGTCTCGTTATCGCAATTTCTGAGAGAAGAAATGTCATAACGTTATATCAGGAAAGTATGAAGTATACACTAAAAGACATAGGATTTATTTTAACAAAAGCGAACCAAGCCATTCAAACTCTAGAAAAATATAAAACAATTCTGGACAAAACGATTAATGCACTAAACGCATTAGAGTTTGAGGAACTCGTTACTTTCAGCGATGTTCTGTCTGTGATGCACCGTTATGAAATGGTGCTGCGAATTAAAAATGAAATCAACATGTATATCAGGGAGCTGGGAACAGAAGGTCATTTGATTAAGCTGCAGGTCATCGAACTGATTACTGATATGGAAGAAGAGGCTGCTTTATTTATTAAGGATTACGTGAAGGAAAAAATTAAAGATCCGTTTGTCCTTTTAAAAGAGCTGCAGGATATGTCCAGCTACGATTTGCTTGATGATTCCATTGTTTATAAGCTTCTTGGTTACCCGGCTTCTACAAATCTTGATGACTATGTTCTGCCTAGAGGATACAGGCTGCTAAATAAGATACCGCGCCTTCCGATGCCAATTGTGGAAAATGTGGTGGAAGCATTTGGCGTCCTGCCGAGAATTATTGAGGCAAGTGCGGAAGAATTAGATGAAGTAGAGGGTATCGGTGAAGTACGAGCCCAAAAAATCAAAAAGGGCTTAAAACGTCTTCAAGAGAAGCATTATTTAGACAGACAGCTATGATTTTCGGTTAAAACCATATCATTACGGGTATATTATTGTTGGTTTTTGTTTATTCTGATATTCGTAGGTTGCATAAAATCTTATGAAATATAACAATTTTCTTTAAAGGAGGTGGGGGTATGTTAAAACGAATAGTTCAGGCGTTCTTCATTATTTTCGGCGGCGTTGTTGGTATATTTTTAATACCTGAATTGTTTGTACTGTTAAGTTTACAGGACATACCTTTAATAACAAACGCATATACGTCTGCGGCAATAGGTGCAATTATCTTTTTTCTCATCAGTATATGGGGTACAGATTACGTTGTGAACTGGGTGAAGTGGATAGAGGATTCATTATTAAAAGCGCCGGTTCCAGATTTGTTATTTGGAAGTCTTGGCTTAGTATTTGGACTTATAATTGCTTATCTTATCGTAAACGTTATTCCTTTAGACAATATACCTTACCGCATACTCAGCACAATCATCCCTGTGTTTTTAGCTTTCTTTCTCGGTTATCTTGGCTTTCAGGTGGGCTTTAAGAAAAAGGATGAACTGATCAGCCTATTCTCCATTTCCGCCAGAATGCAAAAGAAAAAAGGAGCAGCCGATGAAGAGCACGAGGTCCAAGACAAAAAGCTGAAAATCCTGGACACAAGTGTTATTATTGATGGGAGAATTGCAGATATTTGTCAGACTGGTTTTTTAGAGGGAATCATCGTGATTCCGCAGTTTGTCCTTGAGGAATTGCAGCATATCGCTGACTCCTCAGATGTGTTAAAACGCAACAGAGGGCGCCGCGGTCTTGATATCCTGAACCGCATTCAAAAAGAATTAGATATTAAAGTAGAAATTTATGAAGGTGACTTTGAAGATATTCAGGAGGTTGACAGCAAGCTTGTCAAACTCGCTAAACTGACATCCGGAGTCGTTGTGACGAATGATTTTAATTTAAATAAAGTATGCGAGCTTCAGAAGGTAGCAGTATTGAACATTAATGACCTTGCCAACGCGGTCAAGCCCGTTGTGCTTCCGGGTGAGGAAATGAATGTTCAGGTCATAAAAGACGGCAAAGAGCATAATCAGGGAGTCGCTTACTTGGATGACGGCACTATGATTGTCGTTGAAGAAGGACGGAATTATATCGGCAAACACATTGATGTTCTCGTCACAAGTGTGCTGCAGACAGCAGCGGGACGAATGATTTTTGCCAAGCCTAAGCTGTTGGAGAAGGCGCTGTAAAGGGAGAAAGAACAATGAATTATGATGTGGTTATTCCTGCGGCCGGACAGGGGAAACGGATGAAGGCAGGGAGAAATAAACTGTTTATCGAGCTGAAAGGAGATCCGGTTATCATTCACACTTTACGGGTGTTTGACAGCCATCGTCCGTGCGACAGAATCATCTTGGTGATTAACGAGCGCGAACGTGAAGACTTTCAGCAATTGCTGAGCCAATATCCGTTTCAAACCGCTATCGAGCTTGTTGCAGGCGGAGATGAACGCCAGCACAGTGTTTATAAAGGACTCAAAGCCATTAAACAAGAAAAGATTGTGCTCGTTCACGACGGCGCTCGTCCTTTTATAAAGCATGAACAGATTGACGAACTGATCGTTGAAGCGGAGCAGGCAGGAGCGGCCATCCTGGCTGTTCCGGTAAAAGATACGATTAAACGCGTTCAAGGTTTAGAAGTCAGTGAGACGATTGAACGTTCAAGCTTGTGGGCTGTCCAAACGCCACAAGCTTTTCGTCTTTCTTTATTGATGGAGGCTCACGCTGAGGCAGAGCGCAGAGGATTTTTAGGAACGGATGACGCCAGTCTCGTCGAACAGCTTGAGGGCGGTTCGGTCCGTGTTGTAGAAGGTAACTATACAAATATTAAGCTGACGACTCCTGATGATTTAACGTCAGCTGAAGCTATCATGGAAGCAGAAAGTGGGAATAAACATGTTTAGAATCGGACAAGGTTTTGATGTGCACCAATTAGTAGAGGGCCGGCCTCTCATTATCGGCGGAGTTGAAATTCCGTATGAAAAAGGATTGCTCGGACATTCTGACGCGGATGTATTATTGCATACCGTTGCTGACGCATGCCTCGGAGCTGTCGGGGAGGGCGACATCGGCAAGCACTTTCCTGATACAGATCCTGAGTTCAAGGATGCTGATTCGTTTCAATTACTTCAGCATGTCTGGGGGATTGTGAAACAGAAAGGATATGTACTTGGAAATATTGATTGCACGATCATTGCACAGAAGCCGAAGATGGCGCCGTACATAGAAGACATGAGAAAAAGAATCGCCGAAGGGCTTGAGGCAGAGGTTTCCCAAGTGAATGTAAAAGCGACCACGACCGAAAAGCTTGGGTTTACAGGAAGAGCGGAAGGAATAGCGGCTCAAGCGACAGTGCTGATACAAAAAGGCTAACTTGTTTTGATGCCCGGTCTATTTGGTGGTAGAATAGATGCATACATTTAGCCTGAGGCCATACATGAGATGAAAGGAAGTATTTGAAATGGGAAACGAAGTACGCGTTCGTTATGCACCGAGTCCAACAGGACATTTGCATATTGGAAATGCCAGAACGGCGCTTTTTAATTATTTATTTGCCCGCAACCAAGGCGGTAAGTTTATTATTCGTGTTGAGGACACGGATAAAAAACGCAACATTGAGGGCGGAGAACAAAGCCAGCTTAACTATTTAAAATGGCTTGGCATCGACTGGGATGAGAGTGTGGATGTCGGCGGAGATTACGGCCCATACCGTCAGTCCGAGCGTAACGATATCTATAAGGTTTACTATGAAGAGCTGCTTGAAAAAGGGCTTGCTTATAAATGTTTCTGTACGGAAGAAGAACTTGAAAAAGAACGTGAAGAGCAGATTGCCCGCGGAGAGATGCCGCGTTATTCCGGAAAGCACAGAGATCTGACTCAGGAAGAACAGGAAAAATTCCTTGCAGAGGGCAGAAAGCCGAGTATTCGTTTCCGCGTCCCTGAAGGAAAAATCATTGCGTTCAATGATATTGTAAAAGGTGAAATTTCTTTCGAATCTGATGGCATCGGCGACTTCGTTATTGTGAAAAAAGACGGCACGCCGACTTATAACTTTGCAGTAGCTGTGGATGACTATCTAATGAAAATGACGCACGTGCTGCGCGGTGAGGATCATATCTCGAATACACCAAAACAGATCATGATCTATCAAGCATTTGGATGGGATATTCCTCAGTTCGGCCACATGACGCTGATTGTAAATGAAAGCCGTAAAAAACTCAGCAAACGTGATGAATCCATTATCCAATTCATTGAGCAATATAAAGAGCTTGGCTACTTGCCGGAAGCGCTGTTTAACTTTATCGGCCTGCTGGGCTGGTCGCCGGTAGGAGAGGAAGAGCTTTTCACAAAAGAAGAGTTTATTGACATTTTTGATGTAAACCGGTTATCTAAATCACCAGCTCTGTTTGATATGCATAAGCTAAAATGGGTCAACAACCAATATGTGAAAAAATTGGATCTTGATCAGGTTGTTGAGCTTACGCTTCCGCATCTTCAAAAAGCCGGCAAAGTTGGCAATGAGCTTTCTCCTGAAGAACAAGAATGGGTTCGCAAACTGATTTCTCTATATCATGAGCAATTGAGCTACGGTGCAGAAATTGTTGAGCTGACTGATTTGTTCTTTACGGATGAGATCGAGTATAATCAAGAAGCAAAAGCTGTTCTAGAAGAAGAGCAGGTGCCTGAAGTGCTTAGCACATTCGCTGCGAAGCTTGAAGAGCTAGAGGAGTTCACTCCGGATCAGATCAAAGCTTCTATCAAAGCAGTGCAGAAAGAAACAGGTCATAAAGGGAAAAAGCTGTTTATGCCGATCCGTGTTGCTGTAACAGGCCAAACTCACGGTCCTGAGCTTCCGCAATCAATTGAACTGATCGGAAAAGAATCTGCAATTCAGCGATTGAAAAATATCTAAATAGATGATTGTTGACAGGGAAGAGTATAAAGCTTTAGACCAATACAGAAAGGATCTTCATTGGCTGAGAGAGATCCCAGAGTCGGGTTTTAGAAGTGCGCCCTTAAGACCTTTGAAGAACGTTTTTCGAAATCAGTATTCAAAGGCGGCCGCCGCCGTTACAGGCTGAAGTTGGGAGAGCAGGAGTCTGCTTTTCAAACAGAGTGGAACCGCGCGGTTAAAGCGTCTCTGTCATGTTTACATGCAGAGGCGCTTTTTTTATTGGTGTCTAGAGGAAATAGATAGAGGATAGCGTGTAGAATGGGGGGAAGCATGTGTTTTTTAAAATGTTCAAAGAAGACATTGATACGGTGTTCGATCAAGATCCTGCAGCACGAAGTTATTTTGAAGTGATTTTAACTTATTCCGGTTTACATGCTATATGGGCGCATCGGATTGCACATGCTTTATATAAACGAAAATTTTATTTCCTTGCACGCCTTATATCTCAGGTGAGCCGATTTTTTACAGGAATTGAAATCCACCCAGGGGCTACGATCGGAAGAAGATTTTTCATAGACCATGGGATGGGGGTTGTCATTGGGGAGACATGTGAAATTGGCAATAACGTAACCGTTTTTCAGGGAGTTACCCTTGGAGGAACGGGGAAAGAAAGGGGAAAAAGGCATCCGACAATTAAAGATGACGCATTGATAGCAACAGGTGCTAAAGTGCTCGGTTCGATTACTGTCGGTGAAGGCTCCAAAATAGGGGCTGGTTCAGTTGTGCTGCACGATGTTCCGGACTACTCCACAGTTGTCGGCATCCCGGGAAGGGTTGTCGTTCAAAACGGCAAGAAAATCAAACGGGATCTAAACCATCAGGATTTACCCGATCCTGTTGCTGACCGATTTAAGTCTTTGGAACTGCAGATTTTAGAGCTGAAGGCGGAACTTGAAGACAGAAAAGAAAGGATTAATCAAAAATGACAATCACTCTTTATAATACATTGACCAGACAGAAGGAAACATTCGTTCCTCTTGAAGAGGGGAAAGTGAAAATGTACGTGTGCGGACCGACGGTTTACAATTATATTCATATAGGGAATGCCCGTCCGGCCATCGTTTATGACACGATACGAAACTATTTGGAGTATAAAGGCTACGATGTCCAGTATGTCTCTAACTTCACAGATGTAGATGATAAATTAATTAAAGCGGCAAATGAACTCGGTGAAGATGTTCCAACCATTTCTGAGCGTTTTATTAAGGCATACTTTGAAGATGTGGGCGCTCTTGGCTGCAGAAAAGCAGACCTTCATCCGCGCGTCATGGAAAACATGGACGCGATTATTGATTTCATAGATCAGCTGGTGAAAAAGGGCTATGCTTATGAATCTGAAGGAGATGTGTATTTCAAAACAAGAGCATTTGAGGGATATGGAAAGCTTTCGCAGCAATCGATTGATGAATTGAGATCGGGCGCACGCATCCGAGTTGGCGAGAAAAAAGAAGATGCTCTTGATTTCGCTCTGTGGAAAGCGGCTAAAGAAGGAGAAATCTCCTGGGATAGCCCTTGGGGGAAAGGACGTCCGGGCTGGCACATTGAATGCTCTGCGATGGTGAAAAAGTACTTAGGTGATCAGATTGATATCCATGCAGGCGGCCAGGATTTAACCTTCCCTCACCATGAAAATGAAATTGCACAATCTGAAGCGCTGACTGGCAAAACATTTGCGAAATACTGGCTTCATAATGGCTATATCAATATCGATAATGAAAAAATGTCAAAATCACTCGGCAACTTTGTGCTTGTGCATGACATTATTAAACAGCATGATCCGCAGCTCCTCAGATTCTTTATGCTGTCTGTTCATTATCGTCACCCCATCAACTATTCAGAAGAGCTTCTGGAGAACACAAAGAGCGCGTTTAACCGGTTGAAAACAGCGTACAGCAACCTTCAGCACCGTTTAAACAGCAGCACGAATTTAACAGAAGATGATGATAAATGGCTTGCAAAGATTGAAGAACATCGAAAAGCATTTGAAGAAGCAATGGATGATGATTTTAATACAGCGAATGCCATTTCTGTTTTGTTCGATTTGGCGAAAAATGCGAACTATTATCTTCAGGAAGATCATACGGCAGATCATGTGATTACAGCGTTTATTGACATGTTTGACCGAATTGTTTCTGTCCTCGGTTTCTCACTGGGTGAGCAGGAGCTTCTGGATCAAGAGATTGAAGATTTGATTGAAAAAAGAAATGAAGCGCGCCGCAATCGTGATTTTGCTCTGTCAGACCAGATCCGTGACCAGCTGAAAAGCATGAATATCATTCTTGAAGATACGGCTCAAGGCACTCGCTGGAAACGGGGAGAATAACGGATGCTTGATTTTGAAACGATAAAAGATTCAAAGCAGCTTAACGGTCTTGCGCTTGCTTATATAGGTGATGCCATTTTTGAAGTTTATGTGAGGCATCACCTGCTTAAGCAGGGATTTACCAAACCAAATGATCTTCACAAAAAATCAAGTCGGATCGTATCGGCAAAGTCACAGGCTGAGATCCTTTTCTTTCTGCGGAATCAATCATTTTTCACGGAAGAAGAGGAAGCGGTGCTGAAAAGAGGCAGAAATGCCAAGTCGGGAACGATACCTAAAAATACAGATGTTCAGACGTACCGCTATAGTACAGCATTTGAAGCACTGCTGGGCTATCTTTTTCTTGAGAAAAAAGAAGAAAGACTGAATCAGCTTGTTGCTGTAGCTATACAATTCGGGACGGTCAGGGAGGAAAACAAATGAGTGAGCAACATGATTACGTCATAGGAAAAAATGCAGTGATCGAGACGTTAAAATCAGATCGTAAGCTGTATAAGCTGTGGATGGCGGAAAACACCGTAAAAGGACAAGCACAGCAGGTGATTGAGCTTGCGAAAAAGCAGGGCATAACCATTCAATACGTCCCCAGAAAAAAACTCGACCAAATGGTTACAGGGCAGCATCAAGGCGTAGTGGCACAGGTCGCAGCATATGAGTACGCGGAACTGGACGACTTATATAAAGCGGCAGAGGAAAGAAATGAACAGCCTTTCTTTCTCATTCTGGACGAGCTTGAGGACCCTCATAATCTCGGTTCAATTATGAGAACAGCCGATGCAGTCGGCGCCCATGGCATTGTGATTCCAAAACGCAGAGCTGTCGGTCTGACAACTACGGTGGCGAAGGCTTCAACAGGCGCAATTGAGCATATTCCAGTGGCAAAGGTCACTAATTTGGCGCGAACACTAGAGGAAATGAAAGAGCGGGGAATCTGGGTTGTCGGAACGGATGCATCCGCGCGGGAGGATTACCGCACAATGGACGGCGGCATGCCTTTGGCTCTCGTCATCGGAAGTGAAGGAAAAGGAATGGGACGCCTGATTAAAGAAAAATGTGATTTTCTTATTAAACTCCCGATGGCCGGTAAAGTTACTTCACTCAATGCGTCTGTAGCGGCGGGGCTTTTGATGTATGAAGTCTACCGGAAACGAAATCCTCTGGGAGAATAATGATTAATGGATATCCTGTTAGTAGACGGATACAACATGATTGGAGCCTGGCCGCAGCTGAAGGATTTAAAAGCGAACAGTTTTGAAGAGGCGAGAGACGTACTGATTCAGAAAATGGCTGAATATCAATCGTATACAGGAAACAGGGTTATTGTCGTATTTGACGCACATCTTGTGAAGGGGCTTGAGAAAAAACAGACCAATCACAGAGTTGAAGTGATTTTCACAAAAGAGAATGAGACTGCGGATGAGCGGATAGAAAAGCTGGCACAGGCTCTGAATAACATTTCGACTCAAATTCATGTTGCGACCTCTGACTACACTGAGCAGTGGGCGATTTTCGGACAGGGGGCATTGCGAAAATCAGCCCGTGAGCTCTTGAGAGAGGTAGAAGCAATCGAAAGGCGAATCGAAAGGCGGGTAAGAAAGATCACTTCCGAAAAGCCAGCGGGTAAAATTGCTTTATCGGAAGAGGTTTTGAAAACGTTTGAAAAATGGCGGAGGGGCGACTTAGATTAAGTTGACGCTTTTTTGTCCAATAATGTATAATATTTCTATCTACGTGCGCCGGGGGGATCGGAGTGAATCTACAGAACAACAAGGGAAAATTCAACAAAGAGCAGTTTTGCCAGTTGGAGGACGAGCAGGTCATTGAAAAGGTTCATGTTGGGGACAGTGATGCGTTAGATTACTTGATTACGAAGTACCGAAACTTTGTTCGTGCAAAAGCAAGATCTTATTTTTTAATAGGTGCGGACAGAGAAGATATTGTTCAGGAAGGAATGATAGGCCTCTATAAGTCTATTCGTGACTTCAAAGAGGACAAGCTTACCTCTTTCAAAGCTTTCGCAGAATTATGTATTACCCGCCAAATTATTACCGCAATAAAGACAGCTACTCGCCAGAAACACATTCCTTTGAATTCCTACGTCTCATTAGATAAACCGATTTTTGATGAAGAATCAGACCGAACGCTGCTTGATGTTATTTCGGGAGCGAAAACATTAAACCCAGAAGAAATGATTATCAATCAGGAAGAATTTGATGATATAGAAATGAAAATGGGAGAACTTTTAAGTGATTTAGAGAGAAAAGTACTTGTATTATATCTAGACGGAAGAAGCTATCAAGAGATTTCAGATGAGCTGAACCGCCATGTGAAATCGATCGATAACGCTCTTCAGCGAGTGAAACGCAAGCTGGAGAAGTACCTGGAAATTCGTGAGATCAGCTTGTAATAGGTATTTATGGTATATTGACAGTATTTTTCCGACTATGATATGTTACTTAAGATAAGAACTAATGTCTATTTAGAAAAAGGTGTAATGACATGAGAAAAAAGATTACGTTAGCATGCAAGACATGCGGAAACCGTAATTATACGACAATGAAGAGCTCTGCATCAGCGGCTGAGCGATTAGAAGTAAAGAAATACTGCAGTACTTGCAATTCACATACAGCTCATCTTGAAACAAAATAGTGTTTGCGCTTTTAAATTGTGGAGGTCTTTTACATGCGTATTATGAGATTCTTTAAAGATGTTGGGAAAGAAATGAAAAAGGTAAGCTGGCCTAAAGGAAAAGAGTTAACTCGCTATACCATCACGGTTATTTCAACGGTTATCTTTTTTATTATCTTTTTTGCCCTCCTTGACACAGGAATTTCTCAATTAATTCGTTTAATAGTTGAATAATGATCAGCAATACGTGCTATAATAGATCATAATATCACTTGCCAAAACCCGTTCAGCGGGTTTTTTATTGTGGGTTAAAAATGAAAGTTATCATAGGCTTACCGCCTATTTTTTGCATGAAGCGTTATGGTAGTACACTAAAACCAAATGCGGGGAGGGAAGGACTGGACAGTCCTGAAGAGAATGGAAAAGAATTGGTATGTTGTTCACACGTACTCTGGTTATGAGAACAAAGTAAAAGCCAACTTGGAAAAACGTGTTGAATCAATGGGGATGCAGGATAAGATTTTTCGTGTAGTCGTACCTGAAGAAGAAGAGACGGATATCAAAAACGGCAAGAAAAAAGTCGTCAAAAAGAAAGTATTCCCTGGCTATGTCCTTGTTGAAATCGTCATGACGGATGATTCTTGGTATGTTGTCCGCAACACACCTGGTGTTACTGGATTCGTAGGTTCCGCCGGCTCTGGTTCAAAACCGACGGCGCTTCTTCCTGGCGAAGCAGAAACCATTCTGAAGAGAATGGGTATGGACGAACGCAAAACTGACATTGACTTTGAATTAAAAGAGACAGTGAAAGTGATAGACGGACCTTTTGCCAACTTTACTGGATCAATTGAAGAGATTGACTACGATAAAAGCAAGGTTAAAGTTTTCGTTAATATGTTCGGCCGTGAAACGCCGGTTGAGCTGGAATTTACCCAGATCGACAAATTGTAATGTGAAAAAACTTGAAATTGCTATATATAAATGATAATATAGCAAAGGTACGTCTTGGACTTATCCAAGGCAGCTAGCTTGATATTTCATCATTCATATAAAGAATGAAACCTTGAGTGGGAGGGTTTACCCTATTACCACATCACGGACTTAAGGAGGTGTGTCTCGTGGCTAAAAAAGTAGTAAAAGTTGTAAAATTGCAAATTCCTGCTGGAAAAGCTAACCCAGCGCCGCCAGTTGGACCTGCACTAGGTCAAGCCGGTGTTAATATCATGGGATTCTGTAAGGAGTTTAACGCTCGTACAGCTGACCAAGCTGGTTTAATCATTCCTGTTGAAATTTCGGTTTACGAAGACCGTTCATTTACATTTATTACAAAAACTCCACCTGCTGCAGTATTGCTTAAAAAAGCAGCTGGAATTGAGTCTGGTTCTGGTGAACCAAACCGTAATAAAGTGGCAACCGTTAAGCGCGATAAAGTACGCGAAATCGCTGAAACGAAAATGCCTGACTTAAACGCAGCAGACGTTGAAGCGGCAATGCGCATGGTTGAAGGTACTGCACGCAGTATGGGTATTGTAATCGAGGATTAATTTGTTTCTTGTCGGGTTGCGAGTTTTCACAAGTTCGCAACCCTTATTCGTGGGAGGTTATTCCGCTATAACCACATAAGGAGGAAATTTTAAAATGGCTAAAAAAGGTAAAAAGTACGCAGAAGCTGCTAAGCTTGTAGATCGTGCGAAAGCTTACGATGTTTCTGAAGCAGTAGCTCTCGTTAAAAAAACAAACACAGCTAAATTCGACGCTACAGTTGAAGTTGCATTCCGTCTAGGGGTTGACCCTCGTAAAAACGACCAGCAAATCCGCGGAGCAGTTGTGCTTCCAAACGGAACTGGTAAAACTCAGCGCGTTCTCGTTTTCGCAAAAGGCGAAAAAGCGAAAGAAGCTGAAGCTGCTGGTGCAGATTACGTTGGAGATACTGACTACATCAACAAAATTCAACAAGGCTGGTTCGATTTCGATGTTATCGTAGCTACACCTGACATGATGGGTGAAGTTGGTAAAATCGGTCGTGTGCTTGGACCAAAAGGTTTAATGCCAAACCCTAAAACTGGTACAGTTACTTTCGAAGTTGAAAAAGCTATCGGCGAAATCAAAGCTGGTAAAGTTGAATACCGCGTAGATAAAGCTGGAAACATCCATGTTCCTATCGGTAAAGTTTCTTTCGAGGATGAAAAACTTGTTGAGAACTTCACAACAATGTATGATACAATCCTGAAAGCAAAACCTGCTGCAGCAAAAGGCGTTTACGTGAAAAACGTTGCTGTAACTTCTACTATGGGACCTGGTGTCAAAGTAGACGCTTCAACTTTTAACGTAAAATAATATTTGACATGACATCAACATTCTGATATGATTCAAAATGTTGTAAAATATAATATATCATTTATACCGTAGACAGTAGGGGCTTAACAGCTTAATATCCTACCGAGGTGTATATTATCACAGCTATTACGTTACGTATGCTTGTATATACAGCCTCCATGTCTCATGGAGGCTTTTTATATGGAATCCGTTTCTCAGTCGTGATCACCTGACGGTATAAGTGTTACACAAGAATCTACAGGAGGTGTAACCATGAGCAGCGCAATTGAAACAAAAAAAGTTGTTGTTGAAGAAATTACTTCTAAATTAAAAGAAAGCAAATCAACGATCATCGTTGATTACCGCGGACTTAACGTTTCTGAAGTAACAGAACTTCGTAAACAGCTTCGTGAAGCTAACGTTGAGTTCAAAGTTTACAAAAACACAATGACTCGCCGTGCGGTTGAACAAGCTGAACTTGATGGTTTGAATGATGTCTTAACTGGACCGAATGCAATTGCATTCAGTACTGAGGATGTTGTCGCTCCAGCTAAAGTTATTAACGAGTTTGCTAAACAGCATGAAGCTCTTGAAATCAAAGCTGGCGTTATCGAAGGTAAAGTTTCTACTGTTGAAGAAGTGAAAGCTCTTGCTGAACTTCCATCACGCGAAGGCTTGCTTTCTATGTTGCTTAGCGTACTTCAAGCTCCAGTTCGTAACCTTGCTCTTGCTGCAAAAGCTGTGGCAGATCAAAAGGAAGAACAAGGCGCTTAATCTAATCAGTTTTTAAAAATCAAAACAAAATGGAGGAATTACAAATGGCTTTAAATATCGAAGAAATCATTGCTTCCGTTAAAGAAGCAACTGTACTTGAATTGAACGACCTAGTAAAAGCAATCGAAGAAGAATTTGGCGTAACTGCTGCTGCTCCTGTAGCTGTAGCTGGCGGAGCTGCTGCTGGCGGAGCTGCTGAAGAGCAAAGCGAATTTGACCTTATCCTTGCTGGTGCAGGTTCACAAAAAATCAAAGTTATCAAAGTTGTACGTGAAATCACTGGTCTTGGCTTGAAAGAAGCTAAAGAACTTGTTGACAACACTCCAAAACCTCTTAAAGAAGGTATTGCTAAAGAAGAAGCTGAAGAGCTTAAAGCTAAACTTGAAGAAGTTGGCGCTTCTGTAGAAGTTAAGTAATCTTCAATTGCCTGTAGGGGAAGCTCGCTTTTATGAGGCGGGCTTTTTCTTTGCCATTCTTTAAGTAATGAAAAAAAGGAGGTTCTAATAATGAGTGAGCACTATTATTCAGAAAAACCTTCAGTAAAAAGCAACAAACAAACATGGTCTTTTAGGCTTCGAAACAAGGATCTTACGTTTACCAGCGACAGCGGTGTTTTTTCTAAAAAGGAAGTCGATTTTGGCTCACGCCTGCTGGTCGAATCTTTTGAAGAGCCTGAAGTTGAGGGCAGCTTTTTAGATGTAGGCTGCGGCTATGGCCCGATTGGATTATCGCTGGCTAGTGACTTTAAAGACCGGACCATCCACATGATTGATGTTAATGAAAGAGCCGTAGAGTTATCAAATGAAAATGCAGAACGAAACGGGATAACAAACGTTGAGATTTACCAAAGCGACTTGTTTTCAAACGTAGACTCTGCTCAAACATTTGCTTCTATTCTTACAAATCCCCCAATCCGAGCCGGAAAAAAAGTTGTCCATGCTATCTTTGAGAAAAGCGCTGAACACTTAAAAGCTTCAGGTGAATTGTGGATCGTCATACAGAAAAAACAAGGTGCGCCTTCTGCCATTGAAAAGCTTGAGGAACTGTTCGAAGAAGTTTCTGTCGTTCAAAAAAAGAAAGGCTATTATATCATAAAAGCAAAAAAAGTTTGACTCGGTATTTTGGCTATGTTAATATTATAAAATGCCAATGTATATATTTAGATTGATATGATGAAATGTCAATATCTATGTATAAATTATACAAGTATGGAAATGCTAATAAAATCGGTATTTGTTTTTGGATGTGGTTTTCTTAATTAGAAACCCTTTTTTCTTTTGTCTTGTAAAAGTGTTTTCTTTCTTTGAAAGAGATGCTTATTACACATATAATACGCATGATTTGAGGGGTGAATCAGTTGACAGGTCAACTAGTTCAGTATGGACGACACCGCCAGCGCAGAAGCTATGCTCGCATTAGCGAAGTGTTAGAATTACCAAATCTCATTGAAATTCAAACCTCTTCTTATCAGTGGTTTCTTGATGAGGGTCTTAGAGAGATGTTTCAAGACATATCGCCAATTGAGGATTTCACTGGTAACCTCTCTCTTGAGTTCATTGATTACAGTTTAGGGGAGCCTAAATATCCAGTAGAGGAATCAAAAGAACGTGATGTGACTTACTCAGCTCCGCTAAGAGTGAAGGTTCGTTTAATTAACAAAGAAACTGGAGAGGTAAAAGACCAAGATGTCTTCATGGGTGATTTCCCTATTATGACAGATACAGGTACTTTTATCATAAACGGTGCGGAACGCGTTATCGTTTCCCAGCTTGTTCGGTCTCCAAGTGTATATTTCAGTGGTAAAGTAGACAAAAACGGTAAAAAAGGTTTTACCGCAACTGTCATTCCAAACCGTGGCGCATGGTTAGAATACGAAACTGATGCGAAAGATGTTGTTTATGTACGCATTGATCGCACACGTAAGTTGCCGGTTACGGTTCTTTTGCGTGCTCTCGGCTTCGGCTCCGATCAAGAGATTCTTGATCTCGTAGGAGAAAACGAATACCTGCGAAATACGCTTGATAAAGATAACACAGAAAACAGCGATAAAGCGCTGCTTGAAATCTACGAGCGCCTCCGTCCTGGAGAGCCGCCTACAGTGGAAAATGCGAAGAGCTTGCTTGATTCTCGTTTCTTTGATCCGAAACGGTACGATCTTGCCAATGTAGGACGCTATAAAATTAATAAAAAGCTTCATATTAAAAATCGCCTCTTTAATCAGAGACTTGCTGAAACGCTTGTTGATCCTGAAACAGGAGAAATCCTGGCTGAAAAAGGTCAGATTCTTGATAGAAGAACACTTGATAAAGTACTGCCATACTTAGAAAACGGAATCGGCTTCAGAAAGCTGTATCCGAACGGCGGTGTTGTTGAGGACGAAGTAACGCTTCAATCCATTAAAATCTTTGCTCCTACTGATCAAGAAGGAGAACAGGTTATTAATGTCATCGGCAATGCTTACGTTGAAGAAGAGATTAAAAACATTACACCTGCTGATATTATTTCTTCTATCAGCTACTTCTTCAACTTGCTGCACGGAGTAGGCGACACAGATGATATTGACCATCTTGGAAACCGCCGTTTACGTTCTGTAGGTGAACTTCTCCAGAACCAATTCCGTATCGGTTTAAGCCGTATGGAGCGTGTGGTTCGTGAGAGAATGTCAATTCAAGATACGAATACAATTACACCTCAGCAGCTGATCAATATTCGTCCTGTTATTGCGTCCATTAAAGAGTTCTTTGGAAGCTCTCAGCTTTCTCAATTCATGGACCAGACGAACCCGCTTGCTGAATTAACACATAAGCGCCGTCTGTCGGCTCTTGGACCGGGCGGATTAACACGTGAGCGTGCCGGAATGGAAGTGCGTGACGTTCACTACTCCCACTATGGCCGTATGTGTCCGATTGAAACGCCTGAGGGACCGAACATCGGTTTGATCAACTCACTATCATCATATGCAAAAGTAAACCGTTTTGGCTTTATTGAAACGCCATATCGCCGCGTTGATCCTGAAACAGGAAAAGTGACGCCAAGAATCGATTACTTAACTGCTGATGAAGAAGATAACTACGTTGTCGCTCAGGCAAATGCACGACTCGATGACGAAGGTGCGTTTGTTGACGACAGCATTGTAGCCCGTTTCCGCGGAGAGAACACCGTTGTTCCTAGAAACCGTGTTGATTACATGGATGTATCGCCTAAGCAGGTAGTTTCTGCTGCGACAGCATGTATCCCGTTCCTAGAAAACGATGACTCGAACCGTGCCCTAATGGGAGCGAACATGCAGCGTCAGGCTGTGCCTTTGATGCAGCCGGAAGCGCCATTTGTAGGAACTGGTATGGAATACGTATCAGGTAAAGACTCTGGTGCCGCTGTTATTTGTAAACATCCTGGTATCGTTGAACGTGTAGAAGCGAAAAACGTTTGGGTTCGCCGTTATGAAGATGTAGACGGTCAAAAAGTAAAAGGAAATCTGGATAAATACAGCTTGCTGAAATTTGTCCGCTCTAACCAAGGTACTTGCTACAACCAGCGTCCGATCGTAAGTGTCGGCGATGAAGTGGTAAAAGGAGAAATCCTTGCTGACGGTCCTTCTATGGAGCTTGGTGAACTTGCGCTTGGCCGTAACGTAATGGTCGGCTTTATGACATGGGATGGCTACAACTATGAGGATGCCATCATCATGAGTGAACGTCTTGTGAAAGATGATGTTTATACATCTATTCACATTGAAGAATATGAATCAGAAGCACGTGATACAAAACTTGGGCCTGAAGAAATCACTCGCGATATTCCAAACGTCGGTGAAGATGCACTTCGCAATCTTGATGACCGTGGAATTATCCGTATCGGGGCAGAAGTAAAAGACGGAGATCTTCTTGTTGGTAAAGTAACGCCTAAGGGTGTAACAGAACTTACTGCAGAAGAGCGCCTTCTTCACGCCATCTTTGGTGAAAAAGCCCGCGAGGTTCGTGATACTTCTCTTCGTGTGCCTCACGGCGGCGGCGGAATTATTCACGATGTTAAAGTCTTCAACCGTGAGGACGGAGACGAACTTCCTCCAGGTGTAAACCAGTTAGTGCGCGTATATATCGTTCAGAAACGTAAAATTTCTGAAGGGGATAAAATGGCCGGTCGTCACGGTAACAAAGGTGTTATCTCTAAGATTCTTCCTGAGGAAGATATGCCTTATCTTCCTGACGGCACACCAATTGATATCATGCTTAACCCGCTGGGCGTACCATCACGTATGAACATCGGGCAGGTATTAGAGCTTCACATGGGTATGGCCGCTCGTTACCTCGGCATCCACATTGCGTCACCGGTATTTGACGGAGCGCGTGAAGAGGATGTTTGGGAAACACTTGAAGAAGCCGGAATGTCTCGTGACGCTAAAACTGTTCTTTACGACGGACGTACCGGAGAGCCGTTTGATAACCGTGTATCTGTCGGTATCATGTACATGATTAAACTGGCTCACATGGTTGACGATAAACTTCATGCACGCTCTACAGGTCCTTACTCACTTGTTACGCAGCAGCCTCTTGGCGGTAAAGCTCAATTTGGCGGACAGCGTTTTGGTGAGATGGAGGTTTGGGCACTTGAAGCTTACGGTGCAGCGTACACTCTTCAAGAGATTCTGACTGTTAAGTCTGATGACGTGGTTGGACGTGTGAAAACATACGAAGCCATCGTTAAAGGCGACAACGTTCCTGAACCTGGTGTTCCGGAATCATTCAAAGTATTAATTAAAGAACTTCAAAGTTTAGGTATGGATGTGAAAATCCTTTCTAGCGATGAAGAAGAAATAGAAATGAGAGATTTAGAAGACGAAGAAGATGCAAAACAAGCTGACGGCCTGGCGTTATCAGGTGATGAAGAGCCGGAAGAAACAGCATCTGCAGACGTTGAACGCGATGTAGTAACAAAAGAATAATCTCTAGTTATAAAGGCAAGTGACATCGGTTAATCCGAAGATAAAAAGGGAGGTAGGCCCCTTGCTAGATGTGAACAATTTTGAGTATATGAACATCGGTCTTGCTTCACCGGATAAAATCCGTTCATGGTCTTTTGGTGAAGTGAAAAAGCCTGAAACGATAAACTATCGTACGTTAAAACCTGAAAAGGACGGTCTATTCTGCGAACGCATTTTCGGACCGACTAAGGACTGGGAATGTCATTGCGGGAAGTACAAGCGAGTTCGTTATAAAGGCGTAGTTTGTGACCGCTGCGGAGTTGAAGTAACACGGGCTAAAGTCCGTCGTGAGAGAATGGGGCACATTGAACTGGCTGCCCCAGTTTCCCACATTTGGTATTTCAAAGGCATTCCAAGCCGTATGGGTCTTGTGTTGGATATGTCGCCTCGTGCATTGGAAGAAGTTATTTACTTTGCTTCTTATGTTGTAACTGATCCGGCAAATACACCGCTTGAAAAGAAACAGCTTCTATCTGAAAAGGAATACCGTGCGTATCTTGATAAGTACGGCAATAAGTTCCAAGCATCTATGGGTGCTGAAGCGATTCATAAACTTCTTCAAGATATCGATCTTGTAAAAGAAGTTGATATGTTAAAAGAAGAGCTGAAAACATCTCAAGGACAGCGTCGTACTCGTGCGATCAAACGCCTTGAAGTGTTAGAAGCCTTCCGTAACTCAGGAAACAAGCCTTCTTGGATGATCCTAGATGTGCTTCCTGTTATTCCTCCTGAGCTCAGACCGATGGTTCAGCTTGATGGCGGACGTTTTGCGACTTCTGATTTGAACGACCTTTATCGTCGTGTCATCAACCGTAACAATCGTTTGAAACGCCTTTTAGACCTTGGTGCGCCTAGCATTATCGTTCAAAACGAAAAGCGTATGCTTCAAGAGGCTGTCGATGCTTTAATTGACAACGGCCGTCGCGGACGCCCTGTAACAGGTCCTGGTAACAGACCATTAAAATCTCTTTCTCATATGCTGAAAGGGAAGCAAGGACGTTTCCGTCAAAACCTTCTTGGTAAACGTGTCGATTACTCCGGACGTTCTGTAATCGTCGTTGGTCCTCATTTGAAAATGTACCAATGCGGATTACCGAAGGAAATGGCGCTCGAACTTTTCAAACCTTTCGTTATGAAAGAGCTTGTTGAAAAGGGTCTTGCTCACAACATTAAGAGTGCGAAACGTAAAATTGAGCGCGTACAGCCTGAAGTATGGGATGTACTAGAATCAGTTATCAAGGAGCATCCGGTACTTCTGAACCGTGCCCCTACGCTTCACAGATTAGGTATCCAAGCGTTTGAACCAACACTTGTTGAAGGACGCGCAATCCGTCTTCACCCGCTCGTATGTACAGCTTATAACGCTGACTTTGACGGTGACCAAATGGCGGTTCACGTACCATTATCTGCAGAAGCTCAAGCTGAAGCACGCATCTTGATGCTTGCCGCTCAAAACATCTTGAACCCTAAAGATGGTAAACCGGTTGTAACACCGTCTCAGGATATGGTACTGGGTAACTATTACCTGACTCTAGAGCGTGCCGGTGCTGTCGGTGAAGGTATGGTCTTCAAGAATACGGATGAAGCGCTTCTTGCTTATCAAAACGGATATGTTCATCTTCATACGAGAGTGGCTGTTGCAGCGAACTCCCTTAAGAACGTGACATTTACCGAAGAGCAGCGCTCAAAATTGTTAATTACAACTGTCGGTAAACTGGTCTTCAATGAAATTCTTCCAGAATCATTCCCTTACATGAATGAACCAACGAAGAGCAACATTGAAGAGAAAACACCTGACCGTTTCTTCTTAGAAAAAGGTGCCGATGTAAAAGCTGCCATCGCACAGCAGCCAATCAATGCACCGTTTAAAAAAGGTATTCTGGGTAAAATCATCGCGGAAATCTTTAAACGATTCCACATTACGGAAACGTCTAAAATGCTTGACCGCATGAAAAACCTAGGTTTCAGATATTCAACAAAAGCTGGTATTACAGTTGGGGTTTCTGACATCGTCGTTCTCGATGATAAACAAGAAATTCTTGAAGAAGCACAAGGCAAAGTTGATAACGTTATGAAGCAGTTCCGCCGCGGTCTGATCACTGAAGAAGAACGCTATGAGAGAGTCATCTCTATCTGGAGTTCTGCAAAAGATGTTATCCAAGGCAAACTGATGAAATCACTTGATGAGCTCAACCCGATCTACATGATGAGTGACTCTGGTGCCCGTGGTAACGCGTCTAACTTTACTCAGCTTGCCGGAATGCGCGGCCTGATGGCCAACCCGGCTGGACGTATCATTGAGTTACCAATCAAATCTAGTTTCCGTGAAGGTCTGACAGTATTGGAGTACTTTATCTCCACTCACGGTGCGCGTAAAGGTCTTGCCGATACCGCCCTTAAAACTGCTGACTCAGGTTACCTTACACGCCGTCTTGTTGACGTTGCACAGGATGTTATCATCCGTGAAACTGATTGTGGAACTGACCGAGGCATCCTTGCTCAACCGCTTAGAGAAGGCACTGAAATCATTGAGCGCTTAGAAGAACGCTTAATCGGCCGTTTTGCAAGAAAACAAGTGAAACATCCTGAAACAGGTGAAGTGCTTGTAAACGAAAACGAACTGATTGATGAGGATAAAGCGATTGAAATCGTAGAAGCCGGCATTGAAGAAGTGTGGATCCGTTCTGCCTTCACATGTAATACGCCTCATGGTGTATGTAAACGATGCTATGGCCGAAACCTTGCGACTGGTACCGATGTAGAAGTCGGTGAAGCAGTCGGCATCATCGCTGCCCAATCAATCGGTGAGCCTGGTACACAGTTAACAATGCGTACATTCCATACAGGCGGGGTTGCAGGAGACGATATCACACAAGGTCTTCCGCGTATCCAAGAGCTTTTCGAAGCGCGTAATCCAAAAGGTCAGGCAACAATTACCGAAATCGACGGTACAGTCGTTGAAATCAATGAAGTTCGCGACAAACAGCAGGAAATTGTGGTTCAAGGCGCAGTTGAAACACGCTCTTATACGGCACCATATAACTCCCGCTTAAAAGTAGCGGAAGGAGATAAAATTACTCGCGGCCAAGTGCTGACAGAAGGTTCAATCGATCCGAAAGAACTTCTTAAAGTGACTGACCTGACTACTGTTCAAGAGTATCTTCTTCATGAGGTTCAAAAGGTTTACCGTATGCAGGGTGTTGAAATCGGCGATAAACACGTAGAAGTAATGGTTCGCCAAATGCTTCGTAAAGTACGTGTGATTGATGCCGGTGATACTGATGTGCTTCCTGGCTCATTACTTGATATTCACCAATTTACTGAAGCGAACAAAAAGGTATTGCTGGAAGGCAAACGTCCTGCTACAGGCCGTCCTGTCTTACTCGGTATTACCAAAGCTTCTCTTGAAACGGATTCATTCTTATCTGCTGCTTCCTTCCAGGAGACAACACGTGTCCTTACAGACGCAGCGATCAAAGGTAAGCGTGATGAACTTCTCGGCCTGAAAGAGAATGTTATCATCGGTAAGCTTGTTCCGGCTGGTACTGGAATGATGAAATACCGAAAAGCAAAACCTGTTTCAAATGTTCAATCGACTGAGGACATGGTTCCGGTTGAATAACTGATATTATGCTGCTGAAAGACTGCAAAACAGTCTTTCAGCAGTCATATTTAAATAAAAAAATCATTCTATGAGAAGATAGAAACTAAAAAATGTCATACCTTGTTGACATTCGTCTCCTAGAATGATAATATAACCAAGGTGCTCGAAATAAACCTGTTACTTTGGAGGATATGTTTATGTCTTATGATAAAGTATCACAGGCCAAATCAATTATTATTGGTACGAAGCAAACAGTGAAAGCTCTAAAACGAGGTTCAGTAAAGGAAGTAGTCGTTGCAATAGACGCAGATCCTATTCTTACGTCAAGTGTAATAACACTAGCGAAAGATCAAGGGATTGCTGTCTCAATGGTTGAATCCATGAAAAAGCTCGGCAAAGCCTGCGGAATTGAAGTAGGAGCAGCAGCTGTTGCCATTATGTTATAACGTACTTTTTGTTTTTGCGTGAGATTTATTCTTGTGTAAAGACATTGTTTTTTGCCTATTGATGAACCACCTGGGTATGTGGGTTATAAAACGTAATGAAGGGAGGAACAAAACATGCCTACAATTAATCAGCTAATTCGCAAAGGACGCGTGAGTAAAGTAGAAAACTCAAAGTCTCCTGCACTTAACAAAGGATACAACAGCTTTAAAAAAGAGCACACTAATGTATCTTCTCCACAAAAACGCGGGGTATGTACTCGTGTTGGTACAATGACACCGAAAAAACCGAACTCAGCACTTCGTAAATATGCTCGTGTTCGTTTAACTAACGGAATTGAGGTTACTGCCTACATTCCTGGTATCGGTCACAACCTGCAAGAGCACAGTGTTGTACTTATCCGCGGCGGACGTGTAAAAGACTTACCAGGGGTACGTTACCACATCGTTCGTGGTGCGCTTGACACTGCTGGAGTTGAAAACCGTGCGCAAGGCCGTTCTAAATACGGTACGAAACGTCCTAAAGCAAAATAATAAACGAATAAACGTATAATTTGAGAAGGGAGGATATTCAGATGCCACGTAAAGGTCCTGTAGCAAAAAGAGACGTTTTACCTGATCCGATTTACAACTCTAAGCTTGTATCTCGTCTAATCAACAAAATGATGATCGACGGTAAAAAAGGTAAGTCTCAAACAATCCTATACAAGTCATTCGATATCATTAAAGAACGTACTGGCAATGATGCAATGGAGGTTTTCGAACAAGCATTGAAAAACATCATGCCTGTACTTGAAGTAAAAGCACGCCGTGTAGGTGGTGCGAACTACCAAGTTCCTGTAGAAGTTCGTCCTGAACGTCGTACTACTCTTGGACTTCGCTGGTTAGTTAACTACGCTCGTCTTCGCGGAGAAAAAACGATGGAAGAGCGTTTAGCTAACGAAATCCTTGACGCAGCTAACAACACTGGTGCTGCTGTTAAGAAACGTGAAGATACTCATAAGATGGCTGAAGCAAACAAAGCATTTGCTCACTATCGTTGGTAGGATTTATATACTAAAAAACACAATTTCCCAATAAGGAAGGAGAAATTACCCAATGGCAAGAGAGTTCTCCTTAGACAAAACTCGTAATATCGGGATCATGGCTCACATTGATGCCGGTAAAACGACTACTACAGAACGTATCTTGTTCTATACTGGTCGTATCCACAAAATTGGTGAAACTCATGAAGGAGCTTCACAAATGGACTGGATGGAGCAGGAACAAGAGCGTGGTATCACAATCACTTCCGCTGCGACAACTGCACAGTGGAAAGGATACCGCGTAAACATCATCGATACTCCAGGACACGTAGACTTCACAGTTGAAGTTGAACGTTCTCTTCGTGTACTTGATGGTGCTGTTGCTGTACTTGACGCACAGTCTGGCGTTGAGCCTCAAACAGAAACTGTTTGGCGTCAAGCAACAACTTACGGAGTACCGCGTATCGTTTTCGTTAACAAAATGGACAAAATCGGTGCAGACTTCCTTTACTCTGTAGGAACTTTAAGAGATCGTCTTCAAGCTAACGCTCATGCAATTCAATTGCCGATCGGTGCTGAAGACAACTTCGAAGGTATCATTGATCTAGTAGAAAACGTTGCGTATTTCTACGAAGATGACCTTGGAACTCGTTCTGACGCGAAAGAAATCCCTGAAGAGTACAAAGAGCAAGCTGAAGAGCTTCGCAACAGCCTCATTGAAGCTGTATGTGAGCTTGATGAAGAGCTTATGGACAAATACCTTGAGGGTGAAGAAATCACTATTGACGAGTTAAAAGCAGGTATCCGTAAAGGTACATTAAATGTTGAATTCTACCCTGTTCTTGTTGGTTCTGCCTTCAAAAACAAAGGTGTTCAATTAGTACTTGATGCTGTTCTTGACTACCTTCCTGCACCAACAGACGTTGCTGCAATCAAAGGTATACGTCCTGATACAAATGAAGAGATTGAGCGTCATTCTTCTGATGAAGAGCCATTCTCTGCACTAGCATTCAAAGTTATGACTGACCCTTACGTTGGTAAGCTGACGTTCTTCCGTGTGTACTCTGGAACACTTGATTCTGGTTCATACGTGAAAAACTCAACTAAAGGCAAACGTGAGCGTGTTGGACGTATCCTTCAAATGCACGCCAACAGCCGTGAAGAAATCTCTACTGTATATGCAGGAGATATCGCAGCTGCTGTAGGTCTAAAAGATACTTCTACTGGAGATACTCTATGTGACGAAAAGGATCTAGTTATCCTTGAATCAATGGAATTCCCAGAACCAGTTATCGACGTTGCAATTGAGCCTAAATCAAAAGCCGACCAAGATAAAATGGGTATCGCTTTAGCAAAACTTGCTGAAGAGGATCCAACTTTCCGTACTCAAACAAACCCGGAAACTGGTCAGACAATCATCTCTGGTATGGGTGAGCTTCACCTTGATATCATTGTTGATCGTATGAAGCGTGAATTCAAAGTAGAAGCTAACGTTGGTGCTCCTCAAGTTGCGTACCGTGAAACATTCCGTTCCGGTGCAAAAGTTGAAGGTAAATTCGTACGTCAGTCTGGTGGACGCGGTCAGTTCGGTCACGTTTGGATTGAATTCGAACCAAACGAAGAAGGCGCTGGCTTTGAATTCGAAAATGCGATTGTCGGTGGGGTTGTTCCTCGTGAATACATCCCAGCTGTTCAAGCAGGTCTAGAAGATTCACTTGAAAATGGTGTATTAGCTGGATTCCCGCTTATCGACATTAAAGCAAAACTTTTTGATGGATCTTACCATGATGTTGACTCAAACGAAATGGCGTTTAAAGTTGCTGCTTCTATGGCATTGAAAAATGCAGTCAGCAAATGTAACCCAGTTCTTCTTGAACCAATCATGAAAGTAGAAGTGGTTATTCCTGAAGAATACATGGGAGACATCATGGGTGATGTTACTTCTCGTCGCGGACGCGTAGAAGGTATGGAAGCTCGCGGTAACGCGCAAGTTGTTCGTGCGATGGTTCCTCTTGCTGAAATGTTCGGTTACGCTACTGCCCTTCGTTCTAACACGCAAGGTCGCGGTACGTTCACTATGCACATGGATCACTACGAAGAAGTGCCGAAGAGCATTGCTGAAGAAATTATCAAAAAAAATAAAGGCGAATAATTGATTTTGCCTCTTAACTCAAGTATAACTACTATTGTAAGATGAGGAAGTGAAAGCTTTCTTTCACTTCCTATCACTCTATACATTACTAATTAAAAGCTCTTAAGGAGGATTTTAGAATGGCTAAAGAAAAATTCGACCGTTCCAAATCACATGCCAATATCGGTACAATTGGACACGTTGACCATGGTAAAACAACTTTAACTGCTGCTATCACAACAGTACTTCATAAGAAATCTGGTAAAGGTACAGCTATGGCGTACGATCAAATTGATGGTGCACCAGAAGAACGTGAGCGCGGTATCACAATCTCTACTGCACACGTTGAGTATGAAACTGAAACTCGTCACTATGCACACGTTGACTGCCCAGGACACGCTGACTATGTTAAAAACATGATCACTGGTGCTGCGCAAATGGACGGAGCTATCCTAGTAGTATCTGCTGCTGATGGCCCAATGCCACAAACTCGTGAGCACATCCTTCTTTCTAAAAACGTTGGTGTACCATACATCGTTGTATTCTTAAACAAATGCGACATGGTAGACGACGAAGAGCTTCTTGAACTAGTTGAAATGGAAGTTCGCGATCTTCTTAGCGAATATGACTTCCCTGGTGATGATGTACCAGTTATCAAAGGTTCTGCTCTTAAAGCTCTTGAAGGAGATGCTGAGTACGAAGCTAAAATCTTCGAACTTATGGATGCAGTTGATGAGTACATCCCAACTCCAGAACGTGACACTGAAAAACCATTCATGATGCCAGTTGAGGACGTATTCTCAATCACTGGTCGTGGAACAGTTGCTACTGGACGTGTAGAACGCGGACAAGTTAAAGTCGGTGACGAAGTTGAAATCATCGGTCTTCAAGAAGAAAACAGCAAAACAACTGTTACTGGTGTTGAAATGTTCCGTAAGCTTCTTGATTACGCTGAAGCTGGAGACAACATTGGAGCCCTTCTTCGCGGTGTAGCTCGTGAAGATATCCAACGTGGTCAAGTACTTGCTAAACCAGGTACAATCACTCCACACAGCAAATTCAAAGCTGAAGTTTACGTTCTTTCTAAAGAAGAGGGTGGACGTCATACTCCATTCTTCTCTAACTACCGTCCTCAGTTCTACTTCCGTACAACTGACGTAACTGGTATCATCCATCTTCCAGAAGGCGTAGAAATGGTTATGCCTGGAGATAACACTGAAATGAACGTTGAGCTTATCTCTACAATCGCTATCGAAGAAGGAACTCGTTTCTCTATTCGTGAAGGCGGACGTACTGTTGGTTCAGGCGTTGTTTCTACAATCACTGAGTAATAGTATATTGAAAACGAGGCCCTTTGGGTCTCGTTTTTTTTTATGCTTTTTTGTTTTATAATAAGGTTTATTCTATTTGAGGAGCTATGGGTTATGAGTGAAAACACATCAATTTCTTTCATGAAAGAACTGAGAATCGATAATACGAAGCAAATGCTCATGATCAATGGAAATGATATATCGAACCCATTGCTGCTTTTTTTACATGGTGGACCCGGAGCATCCCAAATCGGATTTATCAGGAACTTTCAAAGGGAACTGGAACAGCACTTTACAGTTGTAAATTGGGATCAAAGGGGTTCAGGTCTTTCCTATACTAAACAGATTCCGCAAAGTTCAATGACAATCAGTCAAATCATTAAAGACACAATTCAAGTTACTGAATGGCTCTTAGATCATTTTTCAAAAACAAAAGTGTACCTTGCAGGACACTCCTGGGGATCGCTGCTGGCTCTTCATGTACTGCAAGAGAGGCCGGATCTTTTTCACGCTTACTATGGAATCAGTCAGGTCACTAATACTAAGCTGGAAGAAAAAATGGCCTATCATTCTGTATGCAAGACAAATCGCTTTCTATCATTAACCTTAGGTTTACTTGGCCCGCCACCTTGGAACAAGAAGATTCATCATTTCATCTTTCGAGTCTGCATTGAATTGAGCAGGGGAGGATTCACTCATCATCGCCGACACATTCTTACAGTATTGTGTCAGTTGCTTGCTGGCAATGAGTTTGGATTAAAAAACATCTCTCGTTTCATCAGAGGACATCGTTTCAGCTCAAAGAATTTATCTGACGATTTACATCGTTTTGATGCTTTTAAATCAGTTTCTTCTATTAAAGTACCGTGTTTCTTCATTTCAGGCAGTCATGATTTGATCGTTCCTGCTGAAATATCGAAACAGTATTATCGATTTGTTGATGCTCCTGAAAAGCACTGGCATTATTTTAAAAACTCCGCCCACACGCCGCATATCGAGGAGCCTTCATTATTTGCCAATACTCTGAGTAAACACGCAGTGTACCACTTAAAATAGAAGAAAATTCCCTTATTCACTCGCTTCTTGATAAATAAGAAAAACACATGTATAATACTAAAAGTGTGCAAATCATGCATATTCTAAATAAGTCTTGCAACATACGTCTATTTTCTGTATAATGGTGTATGTTGGTCTTTGACTGCGATGAAGTGAGAGGTTGCTGACACACCCGGCCGCTTTGCCATGGCAAGGTGTTCAGGTTTTTCTCACGGAGAACTGTCTAACGTGAAGTAGGCGAAAAGGAGGGAAAATAATGGCAAAACAAAAAATTCGTATTCGTTTGAAAGCATATGATCATAGAATCCTTGATCAATCTGCAGAGAAGATTGTTGAAACGGCAAAACGTTCTGGTGCCAGCGTATCTGGTCCGATTCCGTTGCCAACTGAAAAATCAGTTTACACAATCCTGCGTGCGGTGCACAAATACAAAGATTCTCGTGAGCAATTTGAAATGCGTACACATAAACGTTTAATCGACATTGTGAACCCAACACCACAAACTGTTGATGCACTCATGCGATTAGACTTACCATCTGGTGTCGATATTGAAATTAAACTTTAATTCTAAAATATAGAATGATCTTAATAGGAGGTGTGACGAATGACCAAAGGAATCTTAGGAAGAAAAATTGGTATGACGCAAGTATTCGCTGAAAATGGTGATCTTATTCCGGTAACTGTTATTGAGGCTGCTCCGAACGTTGTTCTTCAAAAGAAATCAGCTGAAAACGATGGCTACGAAGCAATCCAGCTTGGTTTTGACGACAAGCGTGAAAAGCTTTCTAACAAACCTGAAAAAGGACACGTTGCAAAAGCGGAAACTGCTCCTAAGCGCTTCGTAAAAGAATTACGCGGAGTGGAAATGGATGCGTATGAAGTTGGTCAGGAAGTCAAGGTTGAAATTTTCTCTGCTGGAGAAATTGTAGATGTAACAGGAGTATCTAAAGGTAAAGGTTTCCAAGGTGCAATCAAGCGCCACGGACAATCTCGCGGACCTATGTCTCACGGTTCACGCTACCACCGTCGTCCTGGTTCAATGGGACCTGTAGATCCTAACCGTGTATTCAAAGGTAAATTATTACCTGGACGTATGGGCGGAGAGCAAATCACTGTTCAAAACCTTGAAATCGTAAAAGTTGATGCAGAACGCAATCTTCTTTTGATCAAAGGTAACGTACCTGGTCCGAAAAAATCTTTAATCACTGTTAAAAGTGCTGTTAAATCTAAATAACTCTCTTAGGAAAGGAGGAAATTGATCATGCCAAAAGTAGCATTATACAACCAAAACGGTTCTACTGCTGGTGACATCGAATTAAACGCTTCTGTATTTGGAATTGAGCCAAATGAAAGTGTTGTATTCGACGCTATTCTTATGCAAAGAGCTTCCTTACGTCAAGGATCTCATAAAGTAAAAAATCGTTCTGAAGTACGCGGCGGAGGTCGTAAACCATGGCGTCAAAAAGGTACTGGACGTGCCCGTCAAGGTTCTATCCGTTCACCGCAATGGCGCGGAGGTGGTGTCGTATTCGGCCCAACACCACGCAGCTATTCTTATAAATTACCTAAAAAAGTTCGCCGCTTGGCAATCAAATCAGTATTGTCTTCTAAAGTGAACGACAACAATATCATCGTTCTTGAAGATCTTACTCTTGATACGGCTAAAACAAAAGAAATGGCAGCTATCCTTAAAGGGTTATCTGTTGAGAAAAAAGCTTTAATCGTAACTGCGGATGCTAACGAAGCAGTAGCTTTATCTGCTCGCAACATTCCTGGAGTTACTGTAGTTGAAGCGAACGGAATCAACGTTTTAGACGTTGTCAACCACGAGAAGCTTCTGATTACAAAAGCAGCGGTTGAAAAAGTAGAGGAGGTGCTTGCATAATGAAAGATCCTCGTGATGTTCTAAAGCGCCCCGTCATTACTGAACGTTCGGCTGATTTAATGGCTGAAAAGAAATATACTTTTGAAGTTGATGTAAGAGCTAACAAAACAGAAGTGAAAGACGCGGTTGAAAGCATCTTTGGTGTGAAAGTTGACAAAGTCAACATCATGAACTACAAAGGTAAATCAAAACGTGTCGGACGCTACACTGGTATGACTAGCCGTCGCAGAAAAGCGATCGTGAAACTTACTGCAGACAGCAAAGAAATCGAAATTTTTGAAGGTTAATTATCTGTAAAAAGAAGGAGGGAAATTCAAAATGGCGATTAAAAAGTATAAACCGACCTCTAATGGACGTCGTGGCATGACAACTTCAGATTTTGCTGAAATCACGACTGACAAGCCGGAAAAATCCTTGCTTGCTCCCCTTCACAAAAAAGGCGGACGTAACAACCAAGGTAAATTGACTGTACGTCACCAAGGTGGCGGACATAAACGCCAATACCGTGTTATCGATTTTAAACGCGATAAAGATGGTATACCTGGACGCGTTGCTACAGTTGAATACGATCCAAACCGTTCAGCTAACATCGCTCTAGTCAACTATGCAGACGGAGAAAAACGTTACATTCTTGCTCCTAAAGGAATTCAAGTGGGTACTGAAATCATGTCAGGTCCAGAAGCTGACATCAAAGTAGGTAATGCACTACCACTTATCAACATCCCTGTTGGTACAGTTGTGCATAACATTGAATTAAAACCTGGTAAAGGCGGACAGCTTGTACGTTCAGCTGGTACATCTGCTCAGGTTCTTGGTAAAGAAGGCAAATACGTTCTTGTACGTCTTAACTCTGGAGAAGTTCGCATGATTCTTTCTGCTTGCCGTGCTTCTATCGGTCAAGTAGGTAACGAACAGCATGAACTTATCAACATTGGTAAAGCTGGACGTTCTCGCTGGAAAGGCATCCGTCCAACAGTTCGTGGTTCTGTAATGAACCCTAACGATCACCCACACGGTGGTGGTGAAGGACGTGCGCCAATCGGACGTAAATCACCAATGTCTCCATGGGGCAAACCAACTCTTGGATTCAAGACACGTAAGAAAAAGAACAAATCTGATAAATTTATCGTACGTCGTCGTAAAAATAAATAACGGGGTTGTCTACGGTTCATATCGGACCGTAGTGCAATCACGAAGGGAGGTTCCAAAATGGCTCGCAGCTTGAAAAAAGGACCATTTGTCGATGGACACTTGATGACAAAAATCGAGAAATTAAATGAAACTGACAAGAAACAAGTCGTGAAAACTTGGTCTCGTCGTTCTACTATTTTCCCACAGTTTATTGGTCACACAATCGCAGTCTATGACGGACGTAAACACGTGCCTGTATTCATCTCTGAAGATATGGTAGGGCACAAGTTGGGTGAATTCGCTCCAACTCGTACGTACAAAGGTCATGCTAGTGATGACAAAAAAACAAGACGCTAAGAGAGGAGGCTTTTAAATGCAAGCTAAAGCTGTTGCAAGAACAGTCCGTATTGCTCCTCGTAAAGCACGTCTAGTAATGGACCTGATTCGAGGCAAGCAAGTAGGTGAAGCAGTGTCAATCTTGAACCTAACACCGAGAGCTGCTTCTCCAATTATCGAGAAAGTATTAAAATCCGCTATTGCAAATGCTGAGCATAACTACGAAATGGACGCTAATAGCCTGGTTATTACTCAAGCATTCGTTGACGAAGGCCCTACGTTAAAAAGATTCCGCCCACGTGCTATGGGACGTGCGAGCCAAATCAACAAACGTACGAGCCACATTACAATCGTTGTATCAGAAAAGAAGGAGGGATAAGTAGTGGGTCAAAAGGTAAATCCAGTCGGTCTTCGTATCGGAGTCATTCGTGATTGGGAATCTAAGTGGTACGCTGGTAAAGATTACGCTGACTTCCTGCACGAAGATTTAAGAATTCGTGAATACATTAGCAAACGACTTTCTGACGCTTCTGTTTCTAAAGTTGAAATCGAACGCGCAGCAAATCGTGTTAACATTACGATCCACACAGCTAAGCCTGGTATGGTTATCGGTAAAGGCGGTTCTGAAGTTGAAGCACTTCGTAAAGCCCTTAACAGCCTAACTGGCAAGCGTGTACACATTAACATTCTTGAAATCAAAAGAGCAGATCTTGATGCACAACTAGTTGCTGACAACATCGCTCGTCAATTAGAAAACCGTGTATCTTTCCGCCGTGCGCAGAAGCAACAAATCCAACGCACAATGCGTGCTGGAGCACAAGGTGTGAAAACAATGGTTTCTGGTCGTCTTGGCGGTGCAGATATCGCTCGTTCTGAATACTACAGTGAAGGAACTGTTCCATTGCACACATTACGTGCGGACATTGACTATGCAACATCTGAAGCTGACACTACTTATGGTAAGCTTGGTGTGAAAGTCTGGATCTATCGTGGAGAGGTTCTTCCTACTAAGAAGAAAACTGAGGAAGGAGGAAAATAATATGTTATTACCTAAACGCGTTAAATATCGCAGAGAGCATCGCGGAAAAATGCGTGGCCGTGCGAAAGGCGGTACTGAAGTACATTTCGGTGAGTTCGGTATCCAAGCTCTAGAAGCTTCTTGGATCACTAACCGTCAAATCGAAGCTGCCCGTATTGCGATGACTCGTTACATGAAACGTGGCGGTAAAGTTTGGATCAAAATTTTCCCTTCTAAACCTTACACTGCTAAACCACTAGAGGTACGTATGGGATCCGGTAAAGGGGCTCCAGAAGGTTGGGTAGCTGTTGTAAAACCGGGCAAAGTTTTATTTGAAATTTCTGGTGTATCTGAAGAGGTTGCTCGTGAAGCGCTTCGTCTTGCATCTCACAAATTGCCAATTAAAACGAAGTTCGTAAAACGTGAAGAAATTGGTGGTGAATCAAATGAAAGCTAATGAAATTCGTGACCTTACCACTGCTGAAATTGAACAAAAAGTAAAGTCTCTTAAAGAAGAACTTTTCAATCTTCGCTTTCAATTAGCGACAGGACAACTTGAAAATACTGCTCGCATTCGTGAAGTGCGCAAAGCTATCGCGCGCATGAAAACTGTGATTCGTGAAAGAGAAATTGCTGCTAATAAATAATCACTGAGGGGAGGTCGTGAGCATGAGCGAACGTAACCAACGCAAAGTTTACCAAGGTCGTGTTGTTTCTGACAAAATGGATAAAACCATCACTGTTGTTGTTGAAACATACAAGAAACATTCACTTTACGGTAAACGCGTAAAATACTCAAAGAAATTCAAAGCACATGATGAAAATAATCAAGCGAAAATCGGTGACATCGTAAAGATCATGGAAACTCGTCCATTGTCTGCAACTAAGCGTTTCCGTCTAGTTGAAGTTGTCGAAGAAGCTGTTATTATCTAATAAAGTTCGGAATTCTTCTTTCCGAAGGGAGGTAACAAAAAATGATTCAACAAGAGACTCGTTTAAAAGTAGCTGACAACTCTGGCGCACGTGAAGTACTTACTATTAAAGTTCTTGGTGGTTCTGGTCGTAAAACAGCTAATATTGGTGATGTAATTGTTTGCACGGTTAAACAAGCAACACCAGGAGGCGTTGTCAAAAAAGGTGAAGTCGTAAAAGCTGTTATCGTTCGCACTAAAAGTGGAGCGCGCAGAAGTGACGGTTCATACATCAGCTTCGATGAGAATGCATGTGTTATCATCCGTGACGACAAGAGCCCGCGTGGAACTCGTATCTTCGGACCAGTTGCTCGTGAATTGCGTGAAAACAACTTTATGAAAATTGTTTCTCTAGCTCCAGAAGTTATCTAATGAAATAAATGCCTTACTCAAGGAGGTGCGATCAGGATGCATGTAAAAAAAGGCGATAAAGTTATGGTTATCTCTGGTAAAGATAAAGGTAAACAAGGAACAATCCTTGCTGCTTTCCCTAAAAAGGACCGCGTTTTAGTTGAAGGTGTTAACATGGTAAAGAAACACTCTAAACCAACTCAAGCTAACCCTCAAGGCGGTATTTCTAATCAAGAGGCGCCAATTCATGTATCAAACGTTATGCCGCTCGATCCTAAAACAGGTGAAGTGACTCGCGTAGGATACAAAGTGGAAGATGGCAAAAAAGTTCGTGTGGCAAAAAAATCTGGGCAAGTTCTAGATAAATAGTATTAAAGGAAGGGAGGTCTATCTCATGAACCGCCTTAAAGAAAAGTACAATAAAGAAATTGCACCTGCTTTAATGACTAAGTTCAGCTATGACTCAGTTATGCAAGTGCCTAAAATTGAAAAAATCGTAATCAACATGGGTGTTGGTGATGCTGTTCAAAACGCAAAAGCAATCGACAGTGCTGTTGAAGAATTAACGTTTATCGCAGGTCAAAAACCTGTCGTTACTCGTGCGAAGAAATCAATTGCTGGATTCCGTCTTCGTGAAGGAATGCCTATCGGTGCGAAAGTAACTCTTCGCGGAGAGCGCATGTATGATTTCCTTGATAAACTTATTTCTGTATCTTTACCGCGTGTGCGTGACTTCCGTGGGGTTTCTAAAAAATCTTTCGACGGTCGCGGTAACTACACACTTGGTATCAAAGAACAGTTAATCTTCCCTGAAATTGACTACGATAAAGTAACAAAGGTTCGCGGAATGGACATCGTTATTGTAACGACTGCTAATTCTGATGAAGAGGCTCGTGAGCTATTAACTCAAGTAGGTATGCCGTTCCAGAAATAATCAATGAAAGGGAGGCGAAATCGTGGCTAAGAAGTCAATGATTGCGAAACAACAACGTACACCAAAGTTTAAAGTACAAGAGTACACTCGCTGTGAACGCTGCGGACGTCCGCATTCAGTCATTCGTAAATTTAAACTTTGCCGTATTTGTTTCCGTGAGCTTGCATATAAAGGACAAATTCCTGGCGTGAAAAAAGCCAGCTGGTAATCCCCAAGAAAGGGAAGGAGGTAATTATATAATGGTTATGACAGATCCAATTGCAGATATGCTGACTCGTATTCGTAATGCAAACATGGTACGTCATGAGAAGCTTGAAATTCCTGCTTCTAAATTGAAAAGAGAAATTGCTGAAATTTTAAAGCGTGAAGGTTTCATTCGTGACGTTGAGTTCGTAGAAGACAGCAAACAAGGTATCATCCGCGTTTTCTTGAAATACGGACAAAACAACGAGCGCGTAATCACTGGTCTTAAAAGAATCAGCAAACCTGGTTTGCGTGTTTATGCTAAATCTAATGAAGTACCTCGTGTACTTAACGGTCTTGGAATCGCAATTCTTTCTACATCACATGGCGTTTTAACGGACAAAGAAGCCCGTGCAAAACAAGCTGGTGGAGAAGTATTAGCATACGTTTGGTAAAAAAGTTTAACATGAATGGAGGTGTTTGGTATGTCTCGTGTAGGTAAGAAGCTACTTGAGATTCCTTCTGATGTTACAGTAACGTTAAATGATAACAATACTGTAGCTGTGAAAGGACCAAAAGGAGAATTAACTCGTACGTTTCACCCTGATATGGAGATTAAAATAGAGGACAATGTGCTTACAGTCGCTCGTCCTTCTGATCAAAAAGAGCACCGTGCCCTGCATGGTACAACTCGCAGTCTGCTTGGCAACATGGTGGAGGGCGTATCTAAAGGATTTGAAAGAGGTTTGGAATTAGTCGGTGTCGGTTACCGTGCGTCTAAATCCGGAAATAAACTTGTTTTAAACGTTGGATACTCTCACCCTGTTGAGATCGTCCCTGAGGAAGGCATCGATATCGAAGTTCCTTCTCAAACGAAAGTAGTCGTTAAAGGTACAGACAAAGAACGCGTAGGAGCTATTGCTGCTAACATTCGCGCTGTCCGTTCTCCAGAGCCTTACAAAGGTAAAGGAATCCGCTACGAAGGTGAAGTTGTTCGCCGTAAAGAAGGTAAATCTGCTAAGTAAGATCGCTTAAAGTGAAGAAAGGAGTGACCTAGATGATTACGAAAACTAGCAAAAATGCTGCTCGTCTTAAAAGACACGCTCGTGTTCGCGCTAAACTTTCTGGTACTGCTGAAAGACCGCGTCTGAACGTTTTCCGTTCAAACAAGCACATTTACGCTCAAATCATCGATGATGTAAATGGTGTAACACTTGCTAGTGCATCTACTCTCGATAAAGACTTGAACGTTGAAAGCACTGGAGATACTTCAGCTGCTGCTAAAGTTGGAGAATTAGTTGCAAAACGCGCTGCTGAAAAAGGCATTTCTGACGTAGTATTTGACCGTGGCGGATACTTATACCATGGACGTGTAAAAGCTTTGGCTGATGCCGCTCGTGAAGCTGGACTTAAATTTTAATAAAAGAAGGAGGGACACATGATTATGCGTCGTATTGACCCAAGCAAATTAGAGTTAGAAGAACGCTTAGTTACGGTTAACCGCGTAGCGAAAGTTGTTAAAGGTGGTCGTCGTTTCCGCTTCGCAGCTCTAGTCGTTGTCGGTGACAAAAACGGACACGTAGGATTCGGTACTGGTAAAGCGCAAGAAGTACCAGAAGCAATCCGCAAAGCTGTTGAAGATGCGAAAAAGAATTTAATTGAAGTACCAATGGTTGGAACTACAATTCCACATGAAATCATCGGACGTTTCGGTGCAGGTAACATCTTGTTAAAACCTGCTTCTGAAGGTACTGGAGTTATCGCTGGAGGCCCTGTACGTGCGGTACTTGAGCTTGCTGGCGTAGCTGACATCCTTTCTAAGTCTCTAGGTTCTAACACACCGATCAACATGATTCGTGCAACACTTCAAGGCTTAAGTGAACTTAAGCGCGCTGAAGAGGTTGCGAAGCTTCGTGGAAAATCTGTAGAAGAACTGTTAGGATAAGGAGGGAATATTAATGGCTAAATTAGAAATTACCCTCAAACGAAGTGTAATCGGTCGCCCGGAAGATCAACGCGTTACTGTGAGAACACTTGGTTTAAAGAAAACAAACCAAACTGTTGTTCATGAAGACAACGCTGCGATTCGTGGTATGATTAATAAAGTATCTCATTTAGTTTCTGTTAAAGAACAATAAAAATAATTGATCGGATAAGGAGGTGTCCTAATGAAACTTCATGAATTAAAACCTTCAGAAGGTTCACGCAAAACGCGTAATCGCGTAGGTCGTGGTATTGGTTCTGGCAACGGTAAAACAGCTGGTAAAGGTCACAAAGGTCAAAACGCTCGTTCTGGCGGCGGTGTACGCCCAGGGTTCGAGGGGGGACAAATGCCTTTATTCCAACGTCTTCCTAAACGCGGCTTTACTAACATTAACCGTAAGGAATACGCTGTAGTCAACCTAGACAAATTGAACGGTTTTGCAGAAGGAACGGAAGTCACTCCTGAACTTCTTCTTGAGACTGGTGTTATAAGCAAACTTAATGCAGGAGTAAAGATTCTTGGCAACGGTAAATTAGAGAAAAAATTAACTGTAAAAGCCAATAAATTCTCTGCTTCTGCGAAAGAAGCTGTTGAAGCTGCTGGCGGTACAGCTGAGGTGATCTAACTTGTTTAAAACAATCTCCAACTTTATGCGTGTGAGTGATATCCGGAATAAAATCATATTCACTTTACTCATGCTTATCGTCTTTCGCATAGGTGCGTTTATTCCTGTGCCGTATGTTAACGCTGATGTGTTACAGGCACAGTCTCAAATGGGTGTATTTGATCTTCTTAATACATTTGGCGGCGGTGCGCTTTACCAATTCTCTATTTTCGCAATGGGGATTACTCCTTATATCACAGCTTCAATCATCATCCAGCTGCTTCAGATGGATGTTGTGCCGAAGTTTACAGAGTGGTCTAAGCAAGGTGAAGTTGGCCGCCGTAAATTGGCTCAGTTCACAAGATACTTTACGATTGTCCTTGGATTTATCCAAGCGCTGGGTATGTCATACGGATTTAACAATTTAGCTAATGGATTGCTAATTGAAAAATCCGGCGTATCCACATATCTGATCATCGCTTTAGTACTCACTGGCGGAACTGCCTTTTTAATGTGGCTTGGGGAACAAATCACATCTCATGGAGTAGGCAACGGAATATCGATCATTATCTTCGCGGGGATTGTATCTAGTATTCCGAAAACGGTTGGACAAATATATGAGACTCAATTTGTCGGCAGCGACGATCAGCTGTTTATTCATATTGTGAAAGTCGCTCTTCTTGTGATTGCGATTTTAGCAGTTATTGTTGGAGTTATTTTCATTCAGCAAGCCGTACGGAAAATTGCGATTCAATATGCTAAAGGCACAGGTCGTTCACCTGCTGGCGGAGGTCAGTCTACACACCTTCCATTGAAAGTGAATCCTGCCGGGGTTATTCCTGTAATCTTTGCGGTTGCGTTTTTAATAACGCCGCGTACGATCGCGTCATTCTTTGGAACAAACGATGTGACAAAGTGGATTCAAGCCAACTTTGACAATACACATCCGGTGGGTATGACTATATATGTTGCGTTAATTATTGCCTTTACGTACTTTTATGCTTTTGTCCAGGTTAATCCTGAACAAATGGCTGATAACCTTAAAAAACAGGGTGGCTATATCCCGGGGGTTCGTCCAGGGAAAATGACTCAAGATAGAATTACGAGCATTTTGTATCGACTTACGTTTGTGGGTGCTTTATTCTTAGCCGTGATTTCCATTCTTCCTATCTTTTTCATTCAATTCGCTGGATTGCCTCAAAGTGCACAAATTGGCGGAACATCTTTGTTAATTGTTGTCGGGGTAGCCTTGGAGACAATGAAACAACTAGAAAGCCAGTTGGTGAAACGAAACTACCGTGGATTTATGAAAAACTAGAGGAAATGGATTTATCCATTCCCTCTTAATTAAGAGAGGACGGGGGAAATCCGAATGAACTTAGTCTTAATGGGGCTTCCTGGTGCCGGTAAAGGTACACAGGGCGAACGAATTGTTGAGGATTATGGAATACCTCACATCTCAACAGGAGATATGTTCCGTGCTGCTATGAAAGAGGAAACATCACTCGGACTCGAAGCAAAATCTTATATTGATAAGGGAGAGCTCGTACCTGACGAAGTCACAATTGGAATTGTCAAAGAAAGACTTGGCAAAGATGATTGTGAAAGAGGTTTTCTTCTGGACGGATTTCCGCGAACAGTCGCTCAAGCCGAAGCTCTTGAAGAAATTCTTGAAGAATACGGCAAGCCGATTGATTATGTCATTAACATTAAAGTTGATAAAGATTCTTTAATGGAACGTCTGACTGGACGCAGAATTTGCAGTGTTTGCGGCACAACCTATCATTTAGTATTTAATCCGCCGAAAACGCCGGGTGTTTGTGATAAAGACGGAGGCGAACTCTATCAACGGGCAGATGATAATGAGGAAACAGTCTCTAAACGGCTTGAGGTAAACATGAAGCAGACTCAGCCTTTACTCGATTTCTATTCTGAGAAAGGTTATCTTGTAAACGTGAATGGCCAGCAGGACATTCAAGATGTTTATGCAGATGTGAAGGATCTTCTTGGAGGATTAAAAAAATGATTATCTGTAAAACCCCTCGTGAACTTGGTATCATGCGGGAAGCAGGGCGAATCGTGGCTTTGACTCATGAAGAGTTAAAAAAGCACATTAAACCAGGAATCTCGACAAAAGAATTGGATCAAATTGCCGAACGTTTTATTAAGAAGCAGGGTGCAATCCCATCTTTTAAGGGGTATAATGGGTTTCGCGGGAGCATTTGCGTATCAGTGAATGAAGAACTCGTTCACGGCATTCCTGGCAGCAGGGTGCTGCGTGACGGTGACATCATCAGTATTGATATCGGTGCTAAATTAAATGGTTATCATGGTGACTCTGCATGGACATATCCGGTAGGAACCATCAGCGATGATGATAAAAAACTTCTGGAAGTGACAGAGGAATCTTTATATAAAGGCTTGCAGGAAGCAAAACCAGGTGAACGTTTGTCGAATATTTCCCACGCAATACAAACGTATGTCGAAAATGAGCAGTTTTCAGTTGTTAGGGAGTATGTCGGACATGGTGTTGGTCAAGACTTGCATGAGGACCCGCAAATCCCTCATTACGGTCCGCCCAACAAAGGACCACGGCTCAAACCTGGCATGGTTCTCGCTATTGAACCTATGGTGAACGCTGGCAGCCGCTATGTGAAAACTTTGGCTGATAACTGGACGGTTGTAACGGTAGATGGGAAAAAGTGTGCTCATTTTGAACATACAATTGCGATTACGGAAACGGGTTTTGATATACTGACAAAGGTCTAGATGATAACATCATTCCGAAAGCAGATGTTTTTCCGGCTTGATAGGGCAGAAGGTTCGGTTTAACATTGGCAGGAACGAATTCATCTTGCCATTTTCGGTGGAATTGTTGATCATCATGTACTAATAGCAGACGGAGAAAAGCGTACATTTCATTCTCCTAAGAAAAAGAATATCAATCATTTTACCCTTTATGATTGCGTATCTCCGGAAGTTCAGAACAGTATAAACGAAACAGGGCGTGTGACAAACAGAAAACTGAGATTTTCTCTTTTGAAATTTGTCAGAAAGCAAGTTACTGATTTGAAGAAGGGAGAACACTTGAATGGCGAAAGACGATGTAATTGAAGTGGAAGGTACGATAGTTGAAACATTGCCAAACGCGATGTTCAAAGTTGAACTCGAGAATGGACACACTGTTTTGGCTCACGTATCTGGTAAAATCCGCATGCACTTCATTCGCATTTTACCTGGAGACAAAGTTACGGTAGAATTATCTCCATATGACTTAACTCGTGGCAGGATTACGTACCGTTACAAATAAGCACTCCGGAAACTGAAGGAGGTTGGAAACACATGAAAGTGAGACCATCAGTTAAACCAATCTGCGAAAAATGTAAAGTTATTCGCAGAAAAGGAAAAGTAATGGTGATCTGTGAAAATCCAAAGCATAAACAAAAACAAGGATAATTTATAAGGAGGTGCCCAGAGAATGGCTCGTATTGCTGGTGTAGATATCCCACGTGACAAACGTGTTGTTATTTCTTTAACATATGTCTTCGGAATTGGCCGCACAACGGCTCAGCAAGTCTTGAAAGAGGCTGGTGTTTCAGAAGATACTCGTGTGCGTGATCTTACTGAAGAAGAACTTGGTAAAATCCGTGATGTTATTGACAAACTGAAAGTAGAAGGTGACCTTCGCCGTGAAGTTTCTCTTAACATTAAGCGTCTGATCGAAATCGGAAGCTACCGCGGAATCCGCCATCGCAGAGGTTTGCCTGTTCGCGGACAAAACTCTAAAAACAATGCGCGTACTCGTAAAGGTCCGCGTCGTACTGTAGCTAACAAGAAAAAATAAGTAAGGGAGGTACCTAAACAATGGCTGCTGCTCGTAAATCTAACACGCGTAAACGTCGCGTGAAAAAGAATATTGAGTCTGGAATTGCTCATATTCGTTCAACTTTCAATAACACGATCGTTACGATCACTGACACTCATGGTAATGCTCTTTCTTGGTCTAGTGCCGGAGCTCTAGGATTCAGAGGTTCTCGTAAATCTACTCCTTTTGCTGCGCAAATGGCTGCAGAAACAGCTGCTAAAGGTTCAATCGAACATGGACTTAAAACTCTTGAGGTTACTGTTAAAGGCCCTGGTTCAGGTCGTGAAGCTGCTATCCGTGCGCTTCAAGCTGCTGGATTAGAAGTCACTGCTATCAGAGACGTAACTCCTGTTCCTCATAACGGATGCCGTCCACCAAAACGTCGCCGCGTGTAATTTGTTTGTATAGATTTTGTGTCCCTGTCAATAATGGGTTATGATACAGTTATTTATTAAACGAATGCACCGACTCGTTGCCTGAGCACATACGGGACTAAACAATGGGGAATTTCGGATGGAATCTCATATGATTCTATTCGAGGTTTCGACGTTTTGAAGGAGGGTTTTAAGTAATGATCGAGATTGAAAAACCAAAAATCGAAACGGTTGAAATCAGCGACGATGCCAAATTTGGTAAGTTTGTCGTAGAGCCACTTGAGCGTGGATATGGTACAACTCTGGGTAACTCCTTACGTCGTATCCTCTTATCCTCACTCCCTGGTGCCGCTGTAACATCAATCCAGATAGATGGTGTACTGCACGAATTCTCGACAATTGAAGGCGTTGTGGAAGATGTTACAACGATTATCTTAAACATTAAAAAGCTTGCATTGAAAATCTACTCTGATGAAGAGAAGACGCTAGAAATTGATGTACAGGGTGATGGAACTGTAACAGCAGCTGATATTACACACGATAGTGATGTAGAGATCTTAAATCCTGATCTTCATATCGCGACTCTTGGTGAGAATGCGAGTTTCCGAGTTCGCCTTACTGCTCAAAGAGGACGTGGGTATACGCCTGCCGACGCAAACAAAAGAGACGATCAGCCTATCGGCGTGATTCCGATCGATTCAATCTATACGCCAGTTTCTCGTGTATCTTATCAAGTAGAGAACACTCGTGTAGGCCAGGTTGCAAACTATGACAAACTTACACTTGATGTTTGGACTGATGGAAGCACTGGGCCAAAAGAAGCAATTGCGCTTGGTTCAAAGATTTTAACTGAACACCTTAATATATTCGTTGGTTTAACTGACGAAGCTCAGCATGCTGAAATCATGGTTGAAAAAGAAGAAGATCAAAAAGAGAAAGTTCTTGAAATGACGATTGAAGAACTAGATCTTTCTGTTCGTTCTTACAACTGCTTAAAGCGTGCGGGTATCAACACGGTTCAAGAGCTTGCGAACAAGACGGAAGAAGATATGATGAAAGTTCGTAATCTAGGACGCAAATCACTTGAAGAAGTGAAAGCGAAACTAGAAGAACTTGGACTCGGACTTCGCAAAGACGATTGACTAGTTTCCCTTGTGAACTAGGATTTTCGTGTGTTTATAATTCAGAAAAAGCATTTCAATAAAGGAGGGGACATCACATGTCATACAGAAAACTAGGACGTACGAGTGCACAGCGTAAGGCTATGCTTCGTGATCTTACAACTGATTTGATCATCAATGAAAGAATCGAAACAACTGAAACACGTGCGAAAGAACTTCGCTCTGTAGTTGAAAAAATGATCACGCTTGGCAAACGCGGTGATCTTCACGCTCGCCGTCAAGCTGCTGCATACATCCGCAACGAGGTTGCTAACGAAGAAAATAACCAAGATGCACTTCAAAAATTATTCTCTGACATTGCAACTCGTTACGAGGAGCGCCAAGGTGGATACACACGTATTATGAAGCTTGGTCCTCGCCGTGGTGACGGAGCACCAATGGCAATTATCGAATTGGTTTAATCACATATTTTTGTGTATCTAAAGAAGGGCGGGACAGTTTCTAACTGGATCTATGCCCTTTTTTTAGATACTTCAACTTTTTCAATAGAGAGACAAGCAGAGTATGAGCTGAGAGGAGGCCGGTTGTCCGTGAATCAAAATCAGTTGATATCGGTAGAGGATATCGTTTTTCGATATCGGAAAGACGCAGAAAGACGAGCACTAGATAGCGTCTCCCTGCAGGTGTATGAGGGTGAATGGCTTGCAATTGTAGGTCATAACGGTTCAGGGAAATCAACACTGGCCCGGGCATTGAATGGTTTAATCCTTCCTGAATCAGGCGACATAAAGGTTGCTGGGATTCAACTGACAGAGGAGTCAGTGTGGGAAGTGCGTAAGAAGATTGGTATGGTCTTTCAAAATCCGGATAACCAATTTGTCGGAACGACAGTTCGCGATGATGTGGCTTTTGGTTTAGAAAACAATGGTGTACCGCGGGAAGAAATGATTGAGAGAGTAGATTGGGCTGTCAAACAGGTCAACATGCAGGATTTTCTTGATCAAGAGCCGCACCATCTCTCCGGAGGCCAAAAGCAGAGAGTTGCGATAGCAGGGATTATTGCCGCACGTCCTGATATTATTATCTTAGATGAAGCAACATCCATGCTTGACCCGATCGGGCGAGAAGAAGTGCTTGAAACAGTAAGACACTTAAAAGAGCAAGGTATGGCAACTGTCATCTCGATTACACATGATCTGAATGAGGCTGCAAAAGCTGACAGAATCATTGTCATGAATGGCGGTAAGAAATATGCCGAGGGTACGCCTGAAGAAATTTTCAAATTGAATAAGGAACTTGTTCGAATCGGGCTTGATTTACCCTTCTCATTCCAGCTCAGCCAGCTCTTAAGAGAAAATGGACTGGCTTTGGAAGAAAATCATTTGACTCAGGAAGGGCTGGTGAACGAGCTATGGACATTACAATCAAAGATGTAGAGCATCGCTATCAGATAAAGACGCCGTTTGAGCGCCTTGCCCTGTATGATATCAATGCATCGATTAAGGAAGGCAGCTATGTGGCCGTAATAGGGCATACAGGCTCCGGTAAATCCACTCTTCTTCAGCACCTGAATGGTCTCCTGAAGCCTACAAAGGGGCATATTTCATTAGGCAGTACTGTTATACAGGCAGGAAAAAAGAATAAAGACCTTAAAGCCCTCCGAAAAAAAGTCGGAATCGTTTTCCAATTCCCCGAACATCAATTATTTGAAGAAACAGTTCTCAAAGATATTTCATTTGGACCGATGAACTTTGGTGTAAAAAAGGAAGACGCTGAACAAAAAGCGAGAGAGATGCTGAAGCTTGTAGGTTTATCTGAAGAGCTCCTGGATAGATCACCTTTTGAATTAAGCGGAGGGCAAATGCGCAGAGTTGCAATTGCCGGGGTGCTTGCAATGGATCCTGAAGTGCTTGTTCTTGATGAACCGACAGCAGGACTGGATCCAAGAGGGCGAAAAGAGATCATGGACATGTTTTATGAGCTCCACCAACGGGGAAATCTGACGACAATTCTTGTCACCCACAGCATGGAGGATGCGGCTGCCTATGCTGATGAAATGATCGTGATGCATAAAGGAACTATCCAGGCATCAGGCAGTCCGCGAGACTTGTTCTCAAAAGGGGAAGAGATGGCCGGCTGGGGGCTGGATCTTCCGGAAACAATTAAATTCCAAAGGCAGCTGGAAGCCGCACTTGGTGTCAGATTTAAAGAGCCTCTGCTCACAATAGAAGATGCAGCTGCTGAAATCCGTGCTCTTTTTCAGGGGGAAAAGACCTTATGATGGACAGCATGATTATCGGCAAGTATGTGCCGGGTTCTTCACTTGTGCACCGGCTTGATCCACGAACAAAACTGGTTACGATCTTTTTGTTTGTCTGTATCGTTTTCCTAGCCAATAATGTGCAGACCTATGCGCTGCTTGGTTTATTTACAGCAGGCGTTGTTTCCTTAACAAGGGTTCCTTTTTCCTTTTTGATGAAGGGGCTAAGGCCTATCATCTGGATTATTCTTTTTACGTTCCTGCTCCATATTTTCATGACACATGAAGGGCCGGTTATTTTTGAACTTGGCTTTTTCAAGATCTATGAGGGCGGTTTGGTACAAGGGATTTTCATTTCCCTTAGGTTCGTCTATCTGATTTTAATGACCACTCTATTAACGCTGACAACAACACCTATTGAGATTACCGATGGTATGGAACGGCTGCTCAACCCATTTAAAAAATTAAAGCTTCCTGTTCACGAGCTGGCTCTTATGATGTCGATCTCTTTGCGGTTTATCCCAACCTTGATGGAGGAGACAGATAAGATTATGAAGGCTCAGATGGCGCGAGGCGTTGATTTTACAAGCGGACCGCTTAAAGACAGAGTGAAGGCAATTGTGCCGCTGCTAGTCCCTCTCTTTGTCAGTGCGTTTAAGCGTGCTGAAGAGCTTGCGGTTGCAATGGAGGCAAGAGGCTATCAAGGCGGAGAGGGACGCACAAAATACAGAAAGCTTGTATGGACGGCAAAGGATACTTCTGTCATTGTCAGCTTGTTCATATTGGCTGCTCTGTTATTTTTCTTAAGGGCTTAGAGGTGCTTTATGAGACTGAAATGCACGATTTCTTATGACGGACATTTGTTTAATGGATACCAAGTACAGCCGGGTAAAAGGACGGTTCAGGATGAGCTTGAGAAGGCACTGGCTGTGCTGCATAAGTCAAAAGACAGAATCCCTGTCGTTTCCTCTGGACGGACGGACAGCGGGGTTCACGCGGCTGGACAGGTGATTCATTTTGATACACCGCTCTCTATTCCGGCTGAGAGATGGCCGTATGCTTTAAATGCACTGCTTCCGGATGATATTGCAGTCAAAACGGCAGAAATTGCGGATGATGGGTTCCATGCACGATTTAGCGCAGTTAAAAAGGAATATCGCTACTTTGTATACACGGAGAAACACCCGGACGTATTTAAACGGCATTACGCTTACCATTTTTCATATCGCCTCAATGTGCAGAACATGAGAGAAGCGGCAAAGCATCTTTTAGGAACACATGATTTTACAAGCTTTTGTGCGGCTAAAACGGAAGTGCAGGACAAAGTGAGAACGATTTATGAACTCGATTGGACTGAGACTGATGACGGCCTGCAAATGCGGATCACAGGCAGCGGTTTCCTATATAATATGGTCAGAATTATTGCGGGTACTTTGCTGGATGCAGGTATTGGAAAAATTTCTCCCGATGATGTGAAATCCATGCTGGAAGCGAAGGATCGCGAAGCAGCAGGGCGTACAGCACCGGGGCATGGGCTATATTTATGGAACGTTTACTATGACAACTAAACCAGGTGTATAATATTTTCTTGACAGAGTCTGCATAAAGTTATAAGATATCATATGGTATGTATTTCAACCCCACGATAAGCCCCGGAACTTATTGTGTTGTGAAATAGAACGTAATCGAAGTTTATTGAAAATGACAGATCATTTAGGAGGGAAATTCAATGCGTACAACACCTATGGCTAACGCAAGTACTATTGAACGCAAGTGGTTAGTTGTTGATGCTGCTGGCAAGACTTTAGGCCGTCTTTCTTCAGAAGTTGCAGCTATCCTTCGCGGAAAACACAAACCAACTTACACACCACACGTTGATACTGGAGATCATGTGATCATCATCAACGCTGAAAAAATCGAGTTAACTGGTAAAAAGTTAACTGACAAAATCTACTACCGTCACACTCAACATCCAGGCGGATTAAAATCAAGAACTGCTCTTGAAATGCGTACAAACTACCCTGAGAAAATGCTTGAGCTTGCTATCAAAGGCATGCTTCCAAAAGGTTCTCTAGGTCGTCAAATGTTCAAAAAATTGAACGTATACCGTGGTTCTGAGCATCCACATGAAGCACAAAAACCTGAAGTTTACGAACTTCGCGGTTAATTAAAAAGGAGGTTACCAATTTGGCACAGGTTCAATATTACGGTACTGGCCGTCGTAAAAGTTCTGTAGCGCGTGTGCGCTTAGTTCCAGGAGAAGGTCGTATCGTCGTTAATAATCGTGAAATCAGCGAGCACATCCCATCTCCAGCTCTAATCGAAGATATCAAACAACCATTAACTTTGACTGAAACAGCTGGCACTTATGATGTTTTAGTAAACGTACATGGAGGCGGCTTATCTGGTCAAGCTGGAGCAATCCGTCATGGTATCGCTCGTGCTTTGCTTGAAGCAGATCCAGAATACCGTGCAACACTTAAACGTGCAGGTCTTCTGACTCGTGACGCTCGTATGAAAGAACGTAAAAAATACGGTCTTAAAGGCGCTCGTCGTGCACCTCAGTTCTCAAAACGTTAATTTTACGTTTCAAAGCTCTCAACTATGGGTTGGGGGCTTTTTTTTATTTTCTTTTCAGAATAAAAGCAGAAGTGATGAAACAGGCATCTGTTTTTGGCTATTAAAATGACCCTTTTTTCATTGCTGGTCTTTCTCACAAGGTTTCGCAATCGTGTATGCTTTTAACAGTTCCCAGCACAAAATGTATCACTTTTTCAATTCAATGCTTAATGATCTATCTTAAGCGCCTGTAAACGAACGATGAGTTCTATATATCCAAAAGTCCTTTGCAAATGGTATACGCATTTATCGCTTGTAATCAAAACGTTCCTTCGTTGTTGGAAATACAGAACCTTGTTTAACAAAGGGCCTATTACATCATAGGCATTCTTACAAAAGTGTCAAATGCTATAGGGCAATGCAAAGTGTAATGCCGGCATCAAGTGCTCTACCATTAATTTGATTTGAAAAAGTGATATTATATTCACTAGCCATAAAATCACACATCTCCTTTGTGAATTTATTGCGGTTTTATGAATTTTTTTCTGAATATGCAAAGGGAAAGCGGTATCAATATAGAAATATTTGTTATACTCTAAACATTAAAGTAAGGAGAACGATTCATGAATGCGTTAGTAGATCATAATAGCAAAGCCTGGGATCAAAAAGTAGAAACAGGCAATGAATGGACTGTTGCTGTAGAGCGGCATGTCATTGAACAAGCAAAAAGAGGGATTTGGGATATCAGGTTAACCCCTATTAAAAATGTGCCAAAGGATTGGTTTCCTCCTGTAAAAGGCTTGAAGGTGCTTTGTTTGGCCTCAGGAGGCGGACAGCAGGCCCCGGTTTTGGCGGCAGCCGGAGCGGATGTCACAGTCTTAGATAACTCAGAACAGCAGCTGGAGCAGGACAGAATGGTTGCTGATCGCGACGGCTTGACCATACGTACCGTTAAAGCAAGTATGGATGATCTCAGTCAATTTGAAAATGAATCATTTGATTTCATCGTACACCCAGTTGCCAATGTTTTTGTTGAAAATATCCTGCCGGTCTGGAAAGAAGCACACCGCGTGCTGAAAAGAAATGGCACTTTAATCTCGGGGTTTGTTAATCCAGTTGTTTTTCTGTTTGACATTGAATTAGAAGAGCAGGGCGTTTTAAAAGTAAAGCACTCCATTCCATACGCCGACTCAGAAGATCTTCCAAAACATAAGGTGAAAAAGCTGATTGAAAATAATGAAGCGCTGGAATTCGGGCATTCCTTAGAAGATCAAATTAAGGGACAGCTCGACGCCGGTTTTATCGTCACTGGTTTTTATGAAGATAAAGGCGGTTTTGTGCTGGATCAATACATTAATACATATTCTGCAACAAGAAGCATTAAAGTATGAAGGCAGCGACCTATTAGAGGGAGCTGCTTTTTATTATTGTGATGCCTCTGCACTTACAAGCGAACCCACATTCCCTCCCCCGCAGAAAGCTGCTTTTTTTAGATGTTCAAGTTATCGACACCTTCATTTGGTCGAATTTCCAACCGTATTCGGGCATGGTTTCACCTCCCAAACCTCAAAATAACCGGTAAAAGGAGAGTGAATTTGTATGGCAGAGGTACTGTCTTTTATGGATGTGAAACGGCAAAAGGATTTTGAATTAGAAAAAAACTTGCTTAAAGAACTCTCACTTAGACAAATCATTCAGTCTGTAAAGGCCTGTCTTACTCCATTATTTCCATTTTTGCAGGATGAAAGGGACGTTATGACTGAAGGCTGTATTGATTTTGCGATAGAAGCTTATTTGTTAGGCGGGCGTTTTGGGGTTTTCGGGTATTATGGAGAATCTATGCAAAGTGTTAGTGCCCGCTCCGCAAGGGAAGAGGAAGAGCTTCGTTTGGAGTTTTTTGAATACCTTTATCATTGGACACATGAGCAATACTCAACATTTGATAAAAACACAGTATATGAAGCAGCGCGAAAATTCATCAAAGATTGGTGGACAGAAGGGTTTGTCCAAAGAGAAAAACAATGTAAGCTTCGTATGCGTTAATCATATTTCCCACCCCTGTCCCATACTTATGTAATAACGGACAAGCGGGAGGGGAAGGGATGAGGAAAAAGCTTAAATGGCTCAGTTTTATGCTAGGCTTTATCGTATTACTGTTTCTATTCAAGTATCAATTCAACAATAGCGATTCTTGGAATCCATGGAGTCTGCCTTTGAGCGGGAAAATTATTTACCTTGATCCAGGTCATGGCGGGCCGGACGGAGGAGCAGTAGGCGGCAAGCTGTTAGAGAAGGATATAACTCTGGAGGTGGCCTTCAGAGTCAGGGATTATCTTCAGGAACAAGGGGCCCTAGTGGTGATGACTAGAGAAAGTGACACCGATCTAGCTCCTGAAGGGACAAGAGGCTATAGTAGGCGAAAAGGGGAAGACTTAAGACAGCGAGTGAAATTAATTAACAACTCAGAGGCTGAGCTCTACCTTAGCATTCATCTTAATGCAATCCCGTCACAAAAATGGAGCGGAGCCCAAAGCTTTTATTACGGAAAATACGAGGAAAACGAGAAAATTGCAAAATACATCCAGGATGAGTTGAGAACAAACCTAGAGAATACAACCCGAAAAGCAAAGCGAATTCATGGAATTTACTTAATGCAAAACGTCACAAAACCAGGTGCGCTTGTAGAAGTCGGTTTTTTATCCAATCCTGGCGAAGCTAAGATGCTGGGAAAACCGAAATATCAGGACAAAGTGGCATCTTCCATATATAAAGGAATATTGAGATACTTTACAGAAAAAGGCGACCCTCCGGAGTAAAGGAGGGTTTTCTCATGGTTCTAAGCATAAGACACCCGCTGTTTATGTATGATATAATACTGTTTGTAAACGAATACACAAAAGGGTGAGGTTCGATGATAAGAGAAGATGAAGTAAGAAAACTAGTCGGTGAAATGCGCGAACCTTTTCTTCAAAGACCTCTGGGAGAATTGGATGCCGTTAAGGAAGTAAAAATAAAGCCTGAAAAACGGCATGTCAGTGTGAAAGTGGCTCTTGCAAAAACCGGGACAGCAGAACAAATGCAGGTTCAGCAAGAAATCGTAAACGTCTTAAAAGGGGCAGGCGCTGAGACGGTAGGCCTTCGATTTGAAGAGCTGCCTGAAGAAACAGTTGCGAAATTTCGGGCGCCGTCAACTGAGAAAAAAACATTGTTAACTATGGATAACCCGCCGGTTTTCCTTGCTGTAGCGAGCGGAAAAGGCGGAGTAGGCAAATCAACTGTGTCAGTGAACCTTGCTATTTCTCTGGCTCGGCTTGGGAAAAAGGTCGGTTTAATTGACGCGGATATCTATGGCTTTAGTGTGCCGGATATGATGGGGATTACAGTGCGTCCAACAATTGAAGGAGACAAACTGCTTCCTGTTGAACGCTTCGGTGTAAAGGTCATGTCGATGGGCTTCTTCGTTGAAGAAAATGCTCCTGTCGTCTGGAGAGGGCCAATGCTGGGCAAGATGCTCAACAACTTTTTCCACGAAGTAGAATGGGGAGAAGTAGACTATATCGTTCTCGATCTTCCGCCTGGAACAGGGGACGTCGCACTTGATGTACATACGATGCTTCCGAGCAGTAAAGAAATTATCGTGTCAACGCCGCATCCGACTGCAGCCTTTGTTGCGGCCAGAGCGGGATCTATGGCTATTAAAACAGATCATGAGGTCGTTGGCGTCATAGAGAACATGGCTTATTATGAAAGTGCAAAGACTGGGGAAAGAGAATATGTCTTTGGCAAAGGCGGCGGAGATAAACTTGCTGAGGAGCTTAAAGTGCCTTTGCTCGGCAGAATACCGTTAAAGCAGCCTGATTGGGATAAAGACCAATTTGCTCCGTCTGTTTATGACGCAAGCCATCCAATCGGTGAAATATATCATGACATTGCAAAAAAAGTCGTTGAAAAAATGGAAGTGCAAATATAAAAAAGGCGAACCGGGATTTTTTGATCCCGGCTTCCCTTTACTCACCTTCTTTAGCGGTTTCTGCTGCTGCTTTTTTCAGTTCATCTTCGAACTGTTTTTTGTAAAGCGGACTAGAAAGTGTTTCGGTAATTACTTGTTCTAAATAACTGCGGAATTCTTGGCTTTTTGCCAATTCGCTGTATTTTTTATTCATTCCCGGGTCCTGCATAACACTCATCAGCATCTTCTGATAATCCGGATCCTTCATCAGCTTTTTAATTACTTTTTCATGTTCTGTTTGAAGGGTTTTAGCAAAGCTTTCCGCAAATTCAGTGTCTTCAAAGATGTTTTTCCAAAAATCCGCACCTTTTTTAGAGGTAAGTGTTTTTTCTATTGTTCCTTTAATGGCATCCTGATCAATCACCAGTGCTTCATTCATCGCATCATCGTTTAATAATTCCTTAATTGCTTTCTTTCCATCATCTGTTTTTAATATATCAACAACCATTTTTTTGGTCTGATCATAATCCATATCCGCTGCTTGGTCTTTTGGAGCGCAAGCTGTTACAGATAATATCAAAAAACAGCCCATCAATAGCGTTTTGGCTTTTGACATGCTTAAGCTCCTTTCACATACTTATCTTACTTTTAATATGATTCATTCGGTTGGAATTATACATAAGAAAATATCGCGATGTGCGATTTTTGAGGGGTTGAATAAAGAAATGAAAAGCCGTGGCTTAGTTCGTTTTTTCTTTTCTATTTTAGCTGTTGGAGCGGTTGTCACGAGTATTGTGGGTTTTGCTTTAAAATGGGGGGAGTATAAGGAGCTGTTTCTGAATTTTGAAGCGGGCCAGATTTTCTCTGTTTTATTTTGGTTTATCGGTGTCGGCATGATTTTTAGTGTCATCAGTCAAATGGGCTTTTTCGTGTTTTTAACAGTCCACCGGTTTGCTCTCGAAATATTAAGATCTTTATCTTTATGGAATCTACTGCAGCTGTTTTTGATCCTGTTTGTCGCTTTTGATTTAATGTACGTGCGGTTTTTATTTTTTGGAGATAGCGGAGAATCAATGGCTGGCTATGCTTGGCTGCCGTTATTTTTAATGATCTTCGGTTTGCTTACCGCGTATATAAAACAAAAGCAGTCCTCAAAGAAAACGTTTGTGTCATCTTTATTTTTAATGGTTGTGATCACTGCATTGGAATGGTTTCCTGCGCTCAGAGTAAATGATGAGGACTGGCTTTACTTAATGCTCTTTCCGTTAATGGCGTGTAATGCTTTTCAATTACTGATGCTGCCGAAGTTTGCAGCGAAATAATTTATTTTACCTCGGCGGATTTAGCATCTGTGTTTGCTATGAGATCCCCCACGTTGACATTTTTTAAGCCTTTTTCTCTTATATGATGGATAATCTCAGGCAGGGCTTCTTCTGTTTGTTTAGCTGAGTCTGAGGCGTGTAAAAGAATAATGTCTCCTCCTGAAACTTGACGGTTTATATTATCGACGATTTTTTCAACACCTGGATTCGTCCAGTCATGGGAATTTACACTATAGTGAACGACTGTATAGTTGTACTGCTTTGCGATTGATAGGACATTTTTATTGAACTGACCGGTAGGAGGTCTTAATAGCCGTATGTCTTTAATTCCTAATTTTTCAAAGGCGGTCTGCGCTCGATTAATGTCCTTTTTTATTTCACTATCCTCTAGATTTGCATAGTTTTTATAAGCATAACCCATACTCCCTATTTGATGGCCGTCCTTTACAATGCGAGCCACCGTGTCCGGGTGGCGTTCGGCCCAAGAAGCGGAAAGAAAAAAAGTCGCGTTTTTGATGCCGTTGGCTTTCAGGGTATTAAGAATAGGCTCGGCTTTTTTATCACCCCAGCTGATATCAAAGGTAAGAGCAATGTCTTTTGAATCTGTTTCTCCTTTATAAATGGCTTTCGGTCCGCTGTCAGTCGAAAACACAGGGAGCGGCACAGCTCTTTGAATATAAAAAAAGCTGGCTGCAGCAAATGCGGCGATAAGTATAATAATCAATTGTTTAACGCGTTTTATGTGCCATACATAGAAGTGATTCACTGATGATGCCTCCTTATCTTGTCCATCATTCTTGTGTTACATCTTATGTGCCTGGCCAAATGAATATAACTGAATAAAAGTCTCTTTAAAACCAGATTAATTTAGTTATTGACCTTTTAATAGTAACCATGTTATATTATTATTCGTCGCTGATGAACAGCTGACAACAAATAAAAGCTTCATTAACCTTTTAAAAAAGGTGTTGACTTAAAAGAAGCTGAATGTTATAGTAATAAAGCTGCTTCGTTAAGAAGCATGATGATCTTTGAAAACTAAACAAGACAAAACGTACCTGTTAATTCAAGTTTTATTATAAAATCGCACAGCGATGTGCGTAGTCAGTCAAACTACTTTATCGGAGAGTTTGATCCTGGCTCAGGACGAACGCTGGCGGCGTGCCTAATACATGCAAGTCGAGCGGACAGATGGGAGCTTGCTCCCTGATGTTAGCGGCGGACGGGTGAGTAACACGTGGGTAACCTGCCTGTAAGACTGGGATAACTCCGGGAAACCGGGGCTAATACCGGATGCTTGTTTGAACCGCATGGTTCAAACATAAAAGGTGGCTTCGGCTACCACTTACAGATGGACCCGCGGCGCATTAGCTAGTTGGTGAGGTAACGGCTCACCAAGGCAACGATGCGTAGCCGACCTGAGAGGGTGATCGGCCACACTGGGACTGAGACACGGCCCAGACTCCTACGGGAGGCAGCAGTAGGGAATCTTCCGCAATGGACGAAAGTCTGACGGAGCAACGCCGCGTGAGTGATGAAGGTTTTCGGATCGTAAAGCTCTGTTGTTAGGGAAGAACAAGTACCGTTCGAATAGGGCGGTACCTTGACGGTACCTAACCAGAAAGCCACGGCTAACTACGTGCCAGCAGCCGCGGTAATACGTAGGTGGCAAGCGTTGTCCGGAATTATTGGGCGTAAAGGGCTCGCAGGCGGTTCCTTAAGTCTGATGTGAAAGCCCCCGGCTCAACCGGGGAGGGTCATTGGAAACTGGGGAACTTGAGTGCAGAAGAGGAGAGTGGAATTCCACGTGTAGCGGTGAAATGCGTAGAGATGTGGAGGAACACCAGTGGCGAAGGCGACTCTCTGGTCTGTAACTGACGCTGAGGAGCGAAAGCGTGGGGAGCGAACAGGATTAGATACCCTGGTAGTCCACGCCGTAAACGATGAGTGCTAAGTGTTAGGGGGTTTCCGCCCCTTAGTGCTGCAGCTAACGCATTAAGCACTCCGCCTGGGGAGTACGGTCGCAAGACTGAAACTCAAAGGAATTGACGGGGGCCCGCACAAGCGGTGGAGCATGTGGTTTAATTCGAAGCAACGCGAAGAACCTTACCAGGTCTTGACATCCTCTGACAATCCTAGAGATAGGACGTCCCCTTCGGGGGCAGAGTGACAGGTGGTGCATGGTTGTCGTCAGCTCGTGTCGTGAGATGTTGGGTTAAGTCCCGCAACGAGCGCAACCCTTGATCTTAGTTGCCAGCATTCAGTTGGGCACTCTAAGGTGACTGCCGGTGACAAACCGGAGGAAGGTGGGGATGACGTCAAATCATCATGCCCCTTATGACCTGGGCTACACACGTGCTACAATGGACAGAACAAAGGGCAGCGAAACCGCGAGGTTAAGCCAATCCCACAAATCTGTTCTCAGTTCGGATCGCAGTCTGCAACTCGACTGCGTGAAGCTGGAATCGCTAGTAATCGCGGATCAGCATGCCGCGGTGAATACGTTCCCGGGCCTTGTACACACCGCCCGTCACACCACGAGAGTTTGTAACACCCGAAGTCGGTGAGGTAACCTTTATGGAGCCAGCCGCCGAAGGTGGGACAGATGATTGGGGTGAAGTCGTAACAAGGTAGCCGTATCGGAAGGTGCGGCTGGATCACCTCCTTTCTAAGGATATTTACGGAATATAAGACCTTGGGTCTTATAAACAGAACGTTCCCTGTCTTGTTTAGTTTTGAAGGATCATTCCTTCGAAACGTGTTCTTTGAAAACTAGATAACAGTAGACATCACATTCAATTAGTAACACAAGATATCACATAGTGATTCTTTTTAACGGTTAAGTTAGAAAGGGCGCACGGTGGATGCCTTGGCACTAGGAGCCGATGAAGGACGGGACGAACACCGATATGCTTCGGGGAGCTGTAAGCAAGCTTTGATCCGGAGATTTCCGAATGGGGAAACCCACCACTCGTAATGGAGTGGTATCCATATCTGAATTCATAGGATATGAGAAGGCAGACCCGGGGAACTGAAACATCTAAGTACCCGGAGGAAGAGAAAGCAAATGCGATTCCCTGAGTAGCGGCGAGCGAAACGGGATTAGCCCAAACCAAGAGGCTTGCCTCTTGGGGTTGTAGGACACTCTATACGGAGTTACAAAGGAACGAGGTAGATGAAGAGGTCTGGAAAGGCCCGCCATAGAAGGTAACAGCCCTGTAGTCAAAACTTCGTTCTCTCCAGAGTGGATCCTGAGTACGGCGGAACACGTGAAATTCCGTCGGAATCCGGGAGGACCATCTCCCAAGGCTAAATACTCCCTAGTGACCGATAGTGAACCAGTACCGTGAGGGAAAGGTGAAAAGCACCCCGGAAGGGGAGTGAAAGAGATCCTGAAACCGTGTGCCTACAAGTAGTCAGAGCCCGTTAACGGGTGATGGCGTGCCTTTTGTAGAATGAACCGGCGAGTTACGATCCCGTGCAAGGTTAAGCAGAAGATGCGGAGCCGCAGCGAAAGCGAGTCTGAATAGGGCGCATGAGTACGTGGTCGTAGACCCGAAACCAGGTGATCTACCCATGTCCAGGGTGAAGTTCAGGTAACACTGAATGGAGGCCCGAACCCACGCACGTTGAAAAGTGCGGGGATGAGGTGTGGGTAGGGGTGAAATGCCAATCGAACCTGGAGATAGCTGGTTCTCTCCGAAATAGCTTTAGGGCTAGCCTCAAGGTAAGAGTCTTGGAGGTAGAGCACTGATTGGACTAGGGGCCCCTACCGGGTTACCGAATTCAGTCAAACTCCGAATGCCAATGACTTATCCTTGGGAGTCAGACTGCGAGTGATAAGATCCGTAGTCGAAAGGGAAACAGCCCAGACCGCCAGCTAAGGTCCCAAAGTATACGTTAAGTGGAAAAGGATGTGGAGTTGCTTAGACAACCAGGATGTTGGCTTAGAAGCAGCCACCATTTAAAGAGTGCGTAATAGCTCACTGGTCGAGTGACTCTGCGCCGAAAATGTACCGGGGCTAAACGTATCACCGAAGCTGCGGACTGTTCTTCGAACAGTGGTAGGAGAGCGTTCTAAGGGCTGTGAAGCCAGACCGGAAGGACTGGTGGAGCGCTTAGAAGTGAGAATGCCGGTATGAGTAGCGAAAGAGGGGTGAGAATCCCCTCCACCGAATGCCTAAGGTTTCCTGAGGAAGGCTCGTCCGCTCAGGGTTAGTCGGGACCTAAGCCGAGGCCGAAAGGCGTAGGCGATGGACAACAGGTTGATATTCCTGTACCACCTCCTCACCATTTGAGCAATGGGGGGACGCAGGAGGATAGGGTAAGCGCGGTATTGGATATCCGCGTCCAAGCAGTTAGGCTGGGAAATAGGCAAATCCGTTTCCCATAAGGCTGAGCTGTGATGGCGAGCGAAATTTAGTAGCGAAGTTCCTGATTCCACACTGCCAAGAAAAGCCTCTAGCGAGGTGAGAGGTGCCCGTACCGCAAACCGACACAGGTAGGCGAGGAGAGAATCCTAAGGTGATCGAGAGAACTCTCGTTAAGGAACTCGGCAAAATGACCCCGTAACTTCGGGAGAAGGGGTGCTCTGTTAGGGTGAAAGCCCGAGAGAGCCGCAGTGAATAGGCCCAGGCGACTGTTTAGCAAAAACACAGGTCTCTGCGAAGCCGTAAGGCGAAGTATAGGGGCTGACGCCTGCCCGGTGCTGGAAGGTTAAGAGGAGCGCTTAGCGTAAGCGAAGGTGCGAATTGAAGCCCCAGTAAACGGCGGCCGTAACTATAACGGTCCTAAGGTAGCGAAATTCCTTGTCGGGTAAGTTCCGACCCGCACGAAAGGCGCAACGATCTGGGCACTGTCTCAACGAGAGACTCGGTGAAATTATAGTACCTGTGAAGATGCAGGTTACCCGCGACAGGACGGAAAGACCCCGTGGAGCTTTACTGCAGCCTGATATTGAATGTTGGTACAGCTTGTACAGGATAGGTAGGAGCCTTGGAAACCGGAGCGCCAGCTTCGGTGGAGGCATCGGTGGGATACTACCCTGGCTGTATTGACCTTCTAACCCGCCGCCCTTATCGGGCGGGGAGACAGTGTCAGGTGGGCAGTTTGACTGGGGCGGTCGCCTCCTAAAAGGTAACGGAGGCGCCCAAAGGTTCCCTCAGAATGGTTGGAAATCATTCGCAGAGTGTAAAGGCACAAGGGAGCTTGACTGCGAGACCTACAAGTCGAGCAGGGACGAAAGTCGGGCTTAGTGATCCGGTGGTTCCGCATGGAAGGGCCATCGCTCAACGGATAAAAGCTACCCCGGGGATAACAGGCTTATCTCCCCCAAGAGTCCACATCGACGGGGAGGTTTGGCACCTCGATGTCGGCTCATCGCATCCTGGGGCTGTAGTCGGTCCCAAGGGTTGGGCTGTTCGCCCATTAAAGCGGTACGCGAGCTGGGTTCAGAACGTCGTGAGACAGTTCGGTCCCTATCCGTCGCGGGCGCAGGAAATTTGAGAGGAGCTGTCCTTAGTACGAGAGGACCGGGATGGACGCACCGCTGGTGTACCAGTTGTTCTGCCAAGGGCATCGCTGGGTAGCTATGTGCGGACGGGATAAGTGCTGAAAGCATCTAAGCATGAAGCCCCCCTCAAGATGAGATTTCCCATTCCGCAAGGAAGTAAGATCCCTGAAAGATGATCAGGTTGATAGGTCTGAGGTGGAAGTGTGGCGACACATGGAGCTGACAGATACTAATCGATCGAGGACTTAACCTAATTTCTAATGATGTCACACCTGTTATCTAGTTTTGAGAGAACACTCTCAAATTGTTTGGTGGCGATAGCGAAGAGGTCACACCCGTTCCCATGCCGAACACGGAAGTTAAGCTCTTCAGCGCCGATGGTAGTCGGGGGTTTCCCCCTGTGAGAGTAGGACGCCGCCAAGCAGTTTTATCTATTTCTACCATGTTTGTTTATGAAGCTTATATCATTCCGCAGTAGCTCAGTGGTAGAGCTATCGGCTGTTAACCGATCGGTCGTAGGTTCGAATCCTACCTGCGGAGCCATTGCTTCCATAGCTCAGCAGGTAGAGCACTTCCATGGTAAGGAAGAGGTCAGCGGTTCGAGCCCGCTTGGAAGCTTTATTTAAATGCATTACTCTTACCAAGGTTTCTCAAAAAAGAGAAAGCTTTTTTTATTGCGATATGCGGAAGTAGTTCAGTGGTAGAACACCACCTTGCCAAGGTGGGGGTCGCGGGTTCGAATCCCGTCTTCCGCTCCATTATTTCATCCCAACGGGATTCGATACAAGTGAAAGTGCGCCCGTAGCTCAATTGGATAGAGCGTTTGACTACGGATCAAAAGGTTAGGGGTTCGACTCCTCTCGGGCGCGCCATATATTATTTTAATATGAGGAATCGGGAAGTAGCTCAGCTTGGTAGAGCACATGGTTTGGGACCATGGGGTCGCAGGTTCGAATCCTGTCTTCCCGACCATTTTTATGGGGCCTTAGCTCAGCTGGGAGAGCGCCTGCTTTGCACGCAGGAGGTCAGCGGTTCGATCCCGCTAGGCTCCACCAAAAAAGATTCAAAAAAAGTTGTTGACTTTGAAAAAGTGACGTTGTATACTAATAAAGTTGCTTTAACAAAGCGATAAACAAAATGATCTTTGAAAACTAAACAAGACAAAACGTACCTGTTAATTCAAGTTTTATTATAAAATCGCACAGCGATGTGCGTAGTCAGTCAAACTACTTTATCGGAGAGTTTGATCCTGGCTCAGGACGAACGCTGGCGGCGTGCCTAATACATGCAAGTCGAGCGGACAGATGGGAGCTTGCTCCCTGATGTTAGCGGCGGACGGGTGAGTAACACGTGGGTAACCTGCCTGTAAGACTGGGATAACTCCGGGAAACCGGGGCTAATACCGGATGCTTGTTTGAACCGCATGGTTCAAACATAAAAGGTGGCTTCGGCTACCACTTACAGATGGACCCGCGGCGCATTAGCTAGTTGGTGAGGTAACGGCTCACCAAGGCAACGATGCGTAGCCGACCTGAGAGGGTGATCGGCCACACTGGGACTGAGACACGGCCCAGACTCCTACGGGAGGCAGCAGTAGGGAATCTTCCGCAATGGACGAAAGTCTGACGGAGCAACGCCGCGTGAGTGATGAAGGTTTTCGGATCGTAAAGCTCTGTTGTTAGGGAAGAACAAGTACCGTTCGAATAGGGCGGTACCTTGACGGTACCTAACCAGAAAGCCACGGCTAACTACGTGCCAGCAGCCGCGGTAATACGTAGGTGGCAAGCGTTGTCCGGAATTATTGGGCGTAAAGGGCTCGCAGGCGGTTCCTTAAGTCTGATGTGAAAGCCCCCGGCTCAACCGGGGAGGGTCATTGGAAACTGGGGAACTTGAGTGCAGAAGAGGAGAGTGGAATTCCACGTGTAGCGGTGAAATGCGTAGAGATGTGGAGGAACACCAGTGGCGAAGGCGACTCTCTGGTCTGTAACTGACGCTGAGGAGCGAAAGCGTGGGGAGCGAACAGGATTAGATACCCTGGTAGTCCACGCCGTAAACGATGAGTGCTAAGTGTTAGGGGGTTTCCGCCCCTTAGTGCTGCAGCTAACGCATTAAGCACTCCGCCTGGGGAGTACGGTCGCAAGACTGAAACTCAAAGGAATTGACGGGGGCCCGCACAAGCGGTGGAGCATGTGGTTTAATTCGAAGCAACGCGAAGAACCTTACCAGGTCTTGACATCCTCTGACAATCCTAGAGATAGGACGTCCCCTTCGGGGGCAGAGTGACAGGTGGTGCATGGTTGTCGTCAGCTCGTGTCGTGAGATGTTGGGTTAAGTCCCGCAACGAGCGCAACCCTTGATCTTAGTTGCCAGCATTCAGTTGGGCACTCTAAGGTGACTGCCGGTGACAAACCGGAGGAAGGTGGGGATGACGTCAAATCATCATGCCCCTTATGACCTGGGCTACACACGTGCTACAATGGACAGAACAAAGGGCAGCGAAACCGCGAGGTTAAGCCAATCCCACAAATCTGTTCTCAGTTCGGATCGCAGTCTGCAACTCGACTGCGTGAAGCTGGAATCGCTAGTAATCGCGGATCAGCATGCCGCGGTGAATACGTTCCCGGGCCTTGTACACACCGCCCGTCACACCACGAGAGTTTGTAACACCCGAAGTCGGTGAGGTAACCTTTATGGAGCCAGCCGCCGAAGGTGGGACAGATGATTGGGGTGAAGTCGTAACAAGGTAGCCGTATCGGAAGGTGCGGCTGGATCACCTCCTTTCTAAGGATATTTACGGAATATAAGACCTTGGGTCTTATAAACAGAACGTTCCCTGTCTTGTTTAGTTTTGAAGGATCATTCCTTCGAAACGTGTTCTTTGAAAACTAGATAACAGTAGACATCACATTCAATTAGTAACACAAGATATCACATAGTGATTCTTTTTAACGGTTAAGTTAGAAAGGGCGCACGGTGGATGCCTTGGCACTAGGAGCCGATGAAGGACGGGACGAACACCGATATGCTTCGGGGAGCTGTAAGCAAGCTTTGATCCGGAGATTTCCGAATGGGGAAACCCACCACTCGTAATGGAGTGGTATCCATATCTGAATTCATAGGATATGAGAAGGCAGACCCGGGGAACTGAAACATCTAAGTACCCGGAGGAAGAGAAAGCAAATGCGATTCCCTGAGTAGCGGCGAGCGAAACGGGATTAGCCCAAACCAAGAGGCTTGCCTCTTGGGGTTGTAGGACACTCTATACGGAGTTACAAAGGAACGAGGTAGATGAAGAGGTCTGGAAAGGCCCGCCATAGAAGGTAACAGCCCTGTAGTCAAAACTTCGTTCTCTCCAGAGTGGATCCTGAGTACGGCGGAACACGTGAAATTCCGTCGGAATCCGGGAGGACCATCTCCCAAGGCTAAATACTCCCTAGTGACCGATAGTGAACCAGTACCGTGAGGGAAAGGTGAAAAGCACCCCGGAAGGGGAGTGAAAGAGATCCTGAAACCGTGTGCCTACAAGTAGTCAGAGCCCGTTAACGGGTGATGGCGTGCCTTTTGTAGAATGAACCGGCGAGTTACGATCCCGTGCAAGGTTAAGCAGAAGATGCGGAGCCGCAGCGAAAGCGAGTCTGAATAGGGCGCATGAGTACGTGGTCGTAGACCCGAAACCAGGTGATCTACCCATGTCCAGGGTGAAGTTCAGGTAACACTGAATGGAGGCCCGAACCCACGCACGTTGAAAAGTGCGGGGATGAGGTGTGGGTAGGGGTGAAATGCCAATCGAACCTGGAGATAGCTGGTTCTCTCCGAAATAGCTTTAGGGCTAGCCTCAAGGTAAGAGTCTTGGAGGTAGAGCACTGATTGGACTAGGGGCCCCTACCGGGTTACCGAATTCAGTCAAACTCCGAATGCCAATGACTTATCCTTGGGAGTCAGACTGCGAGTGATAAGATCCGTAGTCGAAAGGGAAACAGCCCAGACCGCCAGCTAAGGTCCCAAAGTATACGTTAAGTGGAAAAGGATGTGGAGTTGCTTAGACAACCAGGATGTTGGCTTAGAAGCAGCCACCATTTAAAGAGTGCGTAATAGCTCACTGGTCGAGTGACTCTGCGCCGAAAATGTACCGGGGCTAAACGTATCACCGAAGCTGCGGACTGTTCTTCGAACAGTGGTAGGAGAGCGTTCTAAGGGCTGTGAAGCCAGACCGGAAGGACTGGTGGAGCGCTTAGAAGTGAGAATGCCGGTATGAGTAGCGAAAGAGGGGTGAGAATCCCCTCCACCGAATGCCTAAGGTTTCCTGAGGAAGGCTCGTCCGCTCAGGGTTAGTCGGGACCTAAGCCGAGGCCGAAAGGCGTAGGCGATGGACAACAGGTTGATATTCCTGTACCACCTCCTCACCATTTGAGCAATGGGGGGACGCAGGAGGATAGGGTAAGCGCGGTATTGGATATCCGCGTCCAAGCAGTTAGGCTGGGAAATAGGCAAATCCGTTTCCCATAAGGCTGAGCTGTGATGGCGAGCGAAATTTAGTAGCGAAGTTCCTGATTCCACACTGCCAAGAAAAGCCTCTAGCGAGGTGAGAGGTGCCCGTACCGCAAACCGACACAGGTAGGCGAGGAGAGAATCCTAAGGTGATCGAGAGAACTCTCGTTAAGGAACTCGGCAAAATGACCCCGTAACTTCGGGAGAAGGGGTGCTCTGTTAGGGTGAAAGCCCGAGAGAGCCGCAGTGAATAGGCCCAGGCGACTGTTTAGCAAAAACACAGGTCTCTGCGAAGCCGTAAGGCGAAGTATAGGGGCTGACGCCTGCCCGGTGCTGGAAGGTTAAGAGGAGCGCTTAGCGTAAGCGAAGGTGCGAATTGAAGCCCCAGTAAACGGCGGCCGTAACTATAACGGTCCTAAGGTAGCGAAATTCCTTGTCGGGTAAGTTCCGACCCGCACGAAAGGCGCAACGATCTGGGCACTGTCTCAACGAGAGACTCGGTGAAATTATAGTACCTGTGAAGATGCAGGTTACCCGCGACAGGACGGAAAGACCCCGTGGAGCTTTACTGCAGCCTGATATTGAATGTTGGTACAGCTTGTACAGGATAGGTAGGAGCCTTGGAAACCGGAGCGCCAGCTTCGGTGGAGGCATCGGTGGGATACTACCCTGGCTGTATTGACCTTCTAACCCGCCGCCCTTATCGGGCGGGGAGACAGTGTCAGGTGGGCAGTTTGACTGGGGCGGTCGCCTCCTAAAAGGTAACGGAGGCGCCCAAAGGTTCCCTCAGAATGGTTGGAAATCATTCGCAGAGTGTAAAGGCACAAGGGAGCTTGACTGCGAGACCTACAAGTCGAGCAGGGACGAAAGTCGGGCTTAGTGATCCGGTGGTTCCGCATGGAAGGGCCATCGCTCAACGGATAAAAGCTACCCCGGGGATAACAGGCTTATCTCCCCCAAGAGTCCACATCGACGGGGAGGTTTGGCACCTCGATGTCGGCTCATCGCATCCTGGGGCTGTAGTCGGTCCCAAGGGTTGGGCTGTTCGCCCATTAAAGCGGTACGCGAGCTGGGTTCAGAACGTCGTGAGACAGTTCGGTCCCTATCCGTCGCGGGCGCAGGAAATTTGAGAGGAGCTGTCCTTAGTACGAGAGGACCGGGATGGACGCACCGCTGGTGTACCAGTTGTTCTGCCAAGGGCATCGCTGGGTAGCTATGTGCGGACGGGATAAGTGCTGAAAGCATCTAAGCATGAAGCCCCCCTCAAGATGAGATTTCCCATTCCGCAAGGAAGTAAGATCCCTGAAAGATGATCAGGTTGATAGGTCTGAGGTGGAAGTGTGGCGACACATGGAGCTGACAGATACTAATCGATCGAGGACTTAACCTAATTTCTAATGATGTCACACCTGTTATCTAGTTTTGAGAGAACACTCTCAAATTGTTTGGTGGCGATAGCGAAGAGGTCACACCCGTTCCCATGCCGAACACGGAAGTTAAGCTCTTCAGCGCCGATGGTAGTCGGGGGTTTCCCCCTGTGAGAGTAGGACGCCGCCAAGCAATTGCACGTTAGTGCAATTAAAAGATATAAAAAGTTGTTGACTTTGAGAAAGCGACGTTGTATACTAATAAAGTTGCTTTAACAAAGCGATAAACAAAATGATCTTTGAAAACTAAACAAGACAAAACGTACCTGTTAATTCAAGTTTTATTATAAAATCGCACAGCGATGTGCGTAGTCAGTCAAACTACTTTATCGGAGAGTTTGATCCTGGCTCAGGACGAACGCTGGCGGCGTGCCTAATACATGCAAGTCGAGCGGACAGATGGGAGCTTGCTCCCTGATGTTAGCGGCGGACGGGTGAGTAACACGTGGGTAACCTGCCTGTAAGACTGGGATAACTCCGGGAAACCGGGGCTAATACCGGATGCTTGTTTGAACCGCATGGTTCAAACATAAAAGGTGGCTTCGGCTACCACTTACAGATGGACCCGCGGCGCATTAGCTAGTTGGTGAGGTAACGGCTCACCAAGGCAACGATGCGTAGCCGACCTGAGAGGGTGATCGGCCACACTGGGACTGAGACACGGCCCAGACTCCTACGGGAGGCAGCAGTAGGGAATCTTCCGCAATGGACGAAAGTCTGACGGAGCAACGCCGCGTGAGTGATGAAGGTTTTCGGATCGTAAAGCTCTGTTGTTAGGGAAGAACAAGTACCGTTCGAATAGGGCGGTACCTTGACGGTACCTAACCAGAAAGCCACGGCTAACTACGTGCCAGCAGCCGCGGTAATACGTAGGTGGCAAGCGTTGTCCGGAATTATTGGGCGTAAAGGGCTCGCAGGCGGTTCCTTAAGTCTGATGTGAAAGCCCCCGGCTCAACCGGGGAGGGTCATTGGAAACTGGGGAACTTGAGTGCAGAAGAGGAGAGTGGAATTCCACGTGTAGCGGTGAAATGCGTAGAGATGTGGAGGAACACCAGTGGCGAAGGCGACTCTCTGGTCTGTAACTGACGCTGAGGAGCGAAAGCGTGGGGAGCGAACAGGATTAGATACCCTGGTAGTCCACGCCGTAAACGATGAGTGCTAAGTGTTAGGGGGTTTCCGCCCCTTAGTGCTGCAGCTAACGCATTAAGCACTCCGCCTGGGGAGTACGGTCGCAAGACTGAAACTCAAAGGAATTGACGGGGGCCCGCACAAGCGGTGGAGCATGTGGTTTAATTCGAAGCAACGCGAAGAACCTTACCAGGTCTTGACATCCTCTGACAATCCTAGAGATAGGACGTCCCCTTCGGGGGCAGAGTGACAGGTGGTGCATGGTTGTCGTCAGCTCGTGTCGTGAGATGTTGGGTTAAGTCCCGCAACGAGCGCAACCCTTGATCTTAGTTGCCAGCATTCAGTTGGGCACTCTAAGGTGACTGCCGGTGACAAACCGGAGGAAGGTGGGGATGACGTCAAATCATCATGCCCCTTATGACCTGGGCTACACACGTGCTACAATGGACAGAACAAAGGGCAGCGAAACCGCGAGGTTAAGCCAATCCCACAAATCTGTTCTCAGTTCGGATCGCAGTCTGCAACTCGACTGCGTGAAGCTGGAATCGCTAGTAATCGCGGATCAGCATGCCGCGGTGAATACGTTCCCGGGCCTTGTACACACCGCCCGTCACACCACGAGAGTTTGTAACACCCGAAGTCGGTGAGGTAACCTTTATGGAGCCAGCCGCCGAAGGTGGGACAGATGATTGGGGTGAAGTCGTAACAAGGTAGCCGTATCGGAAGGTGCGGCTGGATCACCTCCTTTCTAAGGATATTTACGGAATATAAGACCTTGGGTCTTATAAACAGAACGTTCCCTGTCTTGTTTAGTTTTGAAGGATCATTCCTTCGAAACGTGTTCTTTGAAAACTAGATAACAGTAGACATCACATTCAATTAGTAACACAAGATATCACATAGTGATTCTTTTTAACGGTTAAGTTAGAAAGGGCGCACGGTGGATGCCTTGGCACTAGGAGCCGATGAAGGACGGGACGAACACCGATATGCTTCGGGGAGCTGTAAGCAAGCTTTGATCCGGAGATTTCCGAATGGGGAAACCCACCACTCGTAATGGAGTGGTATCCATATCTGAATTCATAGGATATGAGAAGGCAGACCCGGGGAACTGAAACATCTAAGTACCCGGAGGAAGAGAAAGCAAATGCGATTCCCTGAGTAGCGGCGAGCGAAACGGGATTAGCCCAAACCAAGAGGCTTGCCTCTTGGGGTTGTAGGACACTCTATACGGAGTTACAAAGGAACGAGGTAGATGAAGAGGTCTGGAAAGGCCCGCCATAGAAGGTAACAGCCCTGTAGTCAAAACTTCGTTCTCTCCAGAGTGGATCCTGAGTACGGCGGAACACGTGAAATTCCGTCGGAATCCGGGAGGACCATCTCCCAAGGCTAAATACTCCCTAGTGACCGATAGTGAACCAGTACCGTGAGGGAAAGGTGAAAAGCACCCCGGAAGGGGAGTGAAAGAGATCCTGAAACCGTGTGCCTACAAGTAGTCAGAGCCCGTTAACGGGTGATGGCGTGCCTTTTGTAGAATGAACCGGCGAGTTACGATCCCGTGCAAGGTTAAGCAGAAGATGCGGAGCCGCAGCGAAAGCGAGTCTGAATAGGGCGCATGAGTACGTGGTCGTAGACCCGAAACCAGGTGATCTACCCATGTCCAGGGTGAAGTTCAGGTAACACTGAATGGAGGCCCGAACCCACGCACGTTGAAAAGTGCGGGGATGAGGTGTGGGTAGGGGTGAAATGCCAATCGAACCTGGAGATAGCTGGTTCTCTCCGAAATAGCTTTAGGGCTAGCCTCAAGGTAAGAGTCTTGGAGGTAGAGCACTGATTGGACTAGGGGCCCCTACCGGGTTACCGAATTCAGTCAAACTCCGAATGCCAATGACTTATCCTTGGGAGTCAGACTGCGAGTGATAAGATCCGTAGTCGAAAGGGAAACAGCCCAGACCGCCAGCTAAGGTCCCAAAGTATACGTTAAGTGGAAAAGGATGTGGAGTTGCTTAGACAACCAGGATGTTGGCTTAGAAGCAGCCACCATTTAAAGAGTGCGTAATAGCTCACTGGTCGAGTGACTCTGCGCCGAAAATGTACCGGGGCTAAACGTATCACCGAAGCTGCGGACTGTTCTTCGAACAGTGGTAGGAGAGCGTTCTAAGGGCTGTGAAGCCAGACCGGAAGGACTGGTGGAGCGCTTAGAAGTGAGAATGCCGGTATGAGTAGCGAAAGAGGGGTGAGAATCCCCTCCACCGAATGCCTAAGGTTTCCTGAGGAAGGCTCGTCCGCTCAGGGTTAGTCGGGACCTAAGCCGAGGCCGAAAGGCGTAGGCGATGGACAACAGGTTGATATTCCTGTACCACCTCCTCACCATTTGAGCAATGGGGGGACGCAGGAGGATAGGGTAAGCGCGGTATTGGATATCCGCGTCCAAGCAGTTAGGCTGGGAAATAGGCAAATCCGTTTCCCATAAGGCTGAGCTGTGATGGCGAGCGAAATTTAGTAGCGAAGTTCCTGATTCCACACTGCCAAGAAAAGCCTCTAGCGAGGTGAGAGGTGCCCGTACCGCAAACCGACACAGGTAGGCGAGGAGAGAATCCTAAGGTGATCGAGAGAACTCTCGTTAAGGAACTCGGCAAAATGACCCCGTAACTTCGGGAGAAGGGGTGCTCTGTTAGGGTGAAAGCCCGAGAGAGCCGCAGTGAATAGGCCCAGGCGACTGTTTAGCAAAAACACAGGTCTCTGCGAAGCCGTAAGGCGAAGTATAGGGGCTGACGCCTGCCCGGTGCTGGAAGGTTAAGAGGAGCGCTTAGCGTAAGCGAAGGTGCGAATTGAAGCCCCAGTAAACGGCGGCCGTAACTATAACGGTCCTAAGGTAGCGAAATTCCTTGTCGGGTAAGTTCCGACCCGCACGAAAGGCGCAACGATCTGGGCACTGTCTCAACGAGAGACTCGGTGAAATTATAGTACCTGTGAAGATGCAGGTTACCCGCGACAGGACGGAAAGACCCCGTGGAGCTTTACTGCAGCCTGATATTGAATGTTGGTACAGCTTGTACAGGATAGGTAGGAGCCTTGGAAACCGGAGCGCCAGCTTCGGTGGAGGCATCGGTGGGATACTACCCTGGCTGTATTGACCTTCTAACCCGCCGCCCTTATCGGGCGGGGAGACAGTGTCAGGTGGGCAGTTTGACTGGGGCGGTCGCCTCCTAAAAGGTAACGGAGGCGCCCAAAGGTTCCCTCAGAATGGTTGGAAATCATTCGCAGAGTGTAAAGGCACAAGGGAGCTTGACTGCGAGACCTACAAGTCGAGCAGGGACGAAAGTCGGGCTTAGTGATCCGGTGGTTCCGCATGGAAGGGCCATCGCTCAACGGATAAAAGCTACCCCGGGGATAACAGGCTTATCTCCCCCAAGAGTCCACATCGACGGGGAGGTTTGGCACCTCGATGTCGGCTCATCGCATCCTGGGGCTGTAGTCGGTCCCAAGGGTTGGGCTGTTCGCCCATTAAAGCGGTACGCGAGCTGGGTTCAGAACGTCGTGAGACAGTTCGGTCCCTATCCGTCGCGGGCGCAGGAAATTTGAGAGGAGCTGTCCTTAGTACGAGAGGACCGGGATGGACGCACCGCTGGTGTACCAGTTGTTCTGCCAAGGGCATCGCTGGGTAGCTATGTGCGGACGGGATAAGTGCTGAAAGCATCTAAGCATGAAGCCCCCCTCAAGATGAGATTTCCCATTCCGCAAGGAAGTAAGATCCCTGAAAGATGATCAGGTTGATAGGTCTGAGGTGGAAGTGTGGCGACACATGGAGCTGACAGATACTAATCGATCGAGGACTTAACCTAATTTCTAATGATGTCACACCTGTTATCTAGTTTTGAGAGAACACTCTCAAATTGTTTGGTGGCGATAGCGAAGAGGTCACACCCGTTCCCATGCCGAACACGGAAGTTAAGCTCTTCAGCGCCGATGGTAGTCGGGGGTTTCCCCCTGTGAGAGTAGGACGCCGCCAAGCAAGGTAAAGACTAGTTCAACTGAACTGGTCTTTTATTTTGTTCTTTTTTTATATCTGTACTGATTCTTTTCAAATGATGGTAAAAAAATTATCAAGACTGACGATTGCAACTGAAGTGGGAGAGTATCGAACAGAAGCGGCACACCGGTTATCCGATTATGTTTATCACCCGTAGGATTTAACTGCGGAGGTGGTCAGACGCATTAATCAAGGAAGAAAGTTCGATGTGATCTTTGACGCGATCGGCAATCAGCTTGATTGGGCCTTATCCGTTCATTGCCGATGGGGTTTGATGATACCTATGAAAGAAAATCAGGCCTTTTCAATTGCTTTCTAACTGGGTTACGATCGTTGGAATCGTAGAGGCTCGGCAGACCATGGAGGACGCGGTTTCATGCGCTGTAGATATGCCGCAGCTTTCTGAGCTCATAACGGAAGAAACGACGCTGGAGAAATTTGAGTCCGCCATACAAAGCTTAATGGGAATAGACTCGACATCTAATGACAGGAAAGATATTCAAGCAGTCAAAACGATTCTAGTTTCTGATCCTGATATGATCTGATGGCAAATGGCTCATCCATTTTTTTCTTCAGTATTTGACCTTGCACATTTGATTAAAATTTATTATGATACTCTTTGTATAATAACTCCTTACCTCAATACACTATACTCAACGTTTCCCCTTTTTCTCCGAAAGTTTTTCTTTTCGTTTTCTTCCGTAAAATAATTAAGCTCCCAATACAACAGAAACGGTGCGGATTTATTTTTAAAAAGGAGTCGTTATATTTGAATCGTTTTACATTGAAACAGCAGTGGTTCGGTAATATCCGAAAAGATACTCTTGCTGGAATTTTGGTGGCGTTAGCCTTAATACCTGAAGCAATTGGTTTCTCGATTATTGCCGGTGTTGATCCAATGGTTGGTCTTTATGCTTCATTTTGTATAGCCATTATTATTTCTATTTTTGGCGGAAGACCGGGGATGATTTCGGCTGCGACTGGCTCGATGGCGGTAGTGATGGTGTCACTGGTTGCCGATTACGGGCTTCAGTATTTATTTGCGGCTACCATTTTGACAGGTGTTATTCAGGTGATTTTAGGCATCAGTAAAATTGCGAGATTAATGAAATTCATTCCTCGTTCTGTGATGATCGGGTTTGTAAATGCGCTGGCAATTCTTATTTTCTCTGCGCAGCTGCCTCAGTTTGCAGGTGCATCTTGGAGCATGTATGCGATGCTTGCCGGATCATTGGTTATTATTTATGTACTGCCTAGGTTTACGACTGCGGTGCCATCTCCGCTTGTCGCAATTATAGTGATGACGATTATTGCGGTCACTTTCCATGTGGATGTGCGGACGGTTGGAGATATGGGCAATATCTCTAGTTCATTGCCTCATTTTCTCATTCCTGATGTTCCGTTTACCTTCGATACGCTTAAAATCATTTTTCCTTATTCCATTGCTCTGGCGTTTGTCGGTTTGCTTGAGTCTTTGCTGACTGCACAGATTATTGATGAAATGACGGATACAGACAGTGATAAAAATAAAGAAAGCCGCGGACAGGGAATCGCAAATATCGTCACTGGATTTTTTGGCGGTATGGCGGGCTGCGCTATGATCGGACAATCTGTTATTAATACAAAAGCGGGCGGCCGCGGGCGGTTATCAGCCTTTATTGCCGGTGCTTTTCTTATGTTTTTAATTGCCGTTTTGAGTCAAGTTGTTGTAAACATTCCGATGGCTGCGTTAGTGGCTGTTATGGTTATGGTGTCTGTCGGCACATTTGATTGGTCTTCTTTAAAAGGCTTGAAAAAAGCGCCGATCACAGATTCAATTGTAATGGTTGTGACGGTGATTACGGTTGTCGTGACGGATGACTTATCGAAAGGCGTATTCGTCGGTGTTCTGTTAAGTGCCGTTTTCTTTGTAGCCAAAATCTCGAAGCTGAAAATCGTTTCTCATGCAGAAGATCAAAAGCTGAGAACGTATCAAGTCAAGGGACAGATCTTTTTTGCGTCAGTGACTGATCTTACAAATGCGTTTATCTTTGATGAGGATATTGAACGAGTTGTCATTGACTTGACCGATGCTCACGTATGGGATGATTCAGGAGCGGCTGCGCTTGATAAGATTGTCGCAAAGTTTAAAGAGCAAGGAATTGAAGCTGAGTTAAAAGGGCTGAACAATGCAAGTAAAGCCCTTATGAAACAGATGGCATAAAAGTGTGAAAGTCCAGATTGATGAGATCTGGGCTTTTTTATATAACATATGGTTGAACTGCATTGATATAATAGAGAGAAAGAAATTTTTAATAGGGGACTTGTATATAATGCTTCAGAAGCTGAACCGTGTATTGGGGAAAGTCATGCCGCTTTTGACACCGACTAGTGTTGTGCTTGGCGTCCTGCTGTCTCAGTTTTTAAATGGATATGAAAGCGCGGTGCCTTGGATATTTGCGTTTATTACGTTTGCGGGCAGCTTGAGTGCGAACTTTCAATCTTTGAGACACGCCTTGGCGCACCCTCTTCCTATGATTCTTGCATTATTTGTTCTTCATATTTTTATGCCGCTTTTCGCCTGGGGCAGCGGACATCTCATATTTCAAGGCGATCCATTAACGATCACCGGTTTGACATTAGCTGTTGTCATTCCTACAGGGATTACGAGCTTGATTTGGGCTGCAATGTACAAAGGGAATGTCGGTTTGACGCTTTCTATCATATTGATTGATACCGTGTTGTCGCCGTTAATCGTTCCGCTGAGTCTTTCTGTGCTGGCCGGTGCCCAGGTTCACATGGATGTCTGGGGAATGATGAAGGGTCTGGTTGTGATGGTGGTGATTCCTTCATTCCTGGGCATGCTGTTTAATCAGATGTCATCTCCAGAAAGAACCGCAGCATTGAGCAGTACGCTATCACCCTTTTCAAAGCTGTGCCTGATGGCCGTGATTGCGATTAACAGCTCTGTGATAGCTCCTTATTTCAAAGCGATTGATTTAAGATTTTTAGGGATTGCTGTTACTGTTTTTTGTATCGCGTTAACCGGGTATGCTGCCGCGTGGCTTATCGGAAAAATGATGAAAAGGCGGCAGGAGGAAATTGTCTCTCTTATTTTTACGGGTGGCATGAGGAATATCAGTGCCGGCGCTGTTCTTGCCGTCACCTTCTTTCCGTCCCAGGTAGCCGTTCCGGTTGTGATTGGCATGCTGTTTCAGCAAATCCTGGCTGCTTTGTTCGGCTATATGCTGAACCGTTTCGAATTAAAACCCGTCTTGCAGAAGGCATGAAAAAAACCGCTCATATGATAGAGCGGTTTTTTCCGTATAGCCATTCAAGGGCATTGATAAATTGTTTACAGAAATACTTGCGGTGGTGCACCGCCCCTTTCTCAATGACGAGACACAGCTGATCTTGAGTGAAGCCTTTTTCTTTTAGGCTCTCGTATACGTATTTTGTTTTTTGCAACATCGTCTGCTGAATCGATTGTTTTCCAGCGCCTTCTTCACTGCCGACAGACATATAAATACGCGTTGAATCGGGCCTTACAGCGGCAGTATCTATGGTTTCTGCTGCGTTCTCGTACCAGTATGAACTTGAAAGAGATCCTATATTTCCAAATAATGATGGATGTCTCAGAAAGGCGAACATCGAGATGAGGCCGCCTAATGAGGCGCCGATTATACCTCTGGATTGTGCTCTTCTGGAGACATTCCAATTTTCTTCCACAAACGGAATGAGCCGGTTTGTTATTTCAGATAGATAGTCAGACCCCTTACCTCCGAAGTCTGGAAACTGATCACTGAGTGATGCGGCGGGCCAAGGAGTGTACTCGTCAATTCGATTTTTAGGCTCTATACCGATCAGCACGAGCTCAGGCACCCTGTTTTGATGGAACCTGCTTTCTATCAGTTCTAGTTGATTTTGAAACAAAGAACCGCCATCCTGTACGTAAACAGAAGGAAATGCCCTGCTGTCCGTACTGTAGGAAGGAGGGAGATACAGCTTGAACATCCTGTCGCCCGCCTTATGCTCTGATAAAGATCCGTTCAAACGTTCTCCCCCTTTTTTTGCTTGAAAAGCAGGTATAAGAAATACGGAACACCGAGTATCGCCAAAATAATGCCGGCTGGCACTTCTGCGGGCTGGAAAAACAGTTTCCCGGCAAAATCCGCGCTCAATACAAGCAGCATGCCGATCAAGCCGCTCAAAGGCAAAATATAGCGGTGTTCGATACCGGCCAATCTCCGGGAAATATGGGGCGCGATTAAGCCGACAAATGCCATGCTTCCCGCCACAGAGACACAGGCGCTGATGATGGCGACACAGGCGACGAGCAGAATGGTTTTTTCTTTATTTGATGAAATGCCAAGGCTTCTAACCGTGTCTTCGTCAAAGCGGATGGTATCAAGCAAACGAGACTTGGCCAAAAGAATAGGAATAAACAGCAGCATCCACGGAAGAACAGCTGTGATATATGTCCAGTTCGCCGACCAGATGCTTCCGTTTTTCCATACCATGGCCATTTCATAATCTTGCGGGTCCATTTTTAAGGATAAAAACAAAGACAAGGCGCTGAAGCCCGAATTAATCGCGATTCCTACCAGAATAATTCTGCCTGAATCTAAATTGCCTCTGTTCCAAGCGAATATGTAAATCATGACTGCAGCAGCCAGTCCGCCGATCAGGCCGAAAAACGGCATTCCCATCGCCGCGACGATTGAAGTTACTTCCTTCTGGCCTTGGAACAACAGCATAAACGCCACAATGCCTGCCCCTGCTCCGGCATTGATTCCCAATATTCCCGGGTCTGCAAGGCCGTTTCGTGTGATGGCCTGAATGACAGCTCCTGCTATGCCAAGTCCGAGTCCGATAATGGCTGCCATGACAATCCGCGGAAGTCTTAAGTCAAACAGCAAAACTTCATACTGCGGATTGGGATTGATCTGAAAAAGAGTGGAGAGCAGCTCTGTCGGACGAACAGAAAACGATCCGCTGGTCATGCTGAAATAGCTGACAAGGAGAATCAATATGATTAACAATGCATATTTTTTAGCCATTTTGCTCTCCTCCTTTTCGTTTGATCAAATAAAGGAAGAAAGGAACGCCGATAATAGAAGTCACAACCTCAATCGGTGTTTCAAATGGGTAATTGATAAATCTGCTGGCGAGATCGCACAGCGTTAAAAAGATTCCGCCCAAAATGCAGGAACAAGGAATCAGTCTGTTATAATCCGAGCCGACGAGAAATCTTGTGATATGCGGAACGACTAAACCGACAAACGCAATTTTTCCGGCAAGCGCTACGGCACTTCCGGTTAAAATGATGACAGAGAGCATTGCCATGATTTTGATCGTTTTTTTCTTTTGGCCCAAACTCTTAGAAATATCGTCACCTAGTGAAACAGCGGTCACCTTTTTGCTGAGAGAGACAGCTATGACGATACCAGCAAGAAAAAATGGAACGGCAAGCTTCAGAAAGTCGGGGCTCATTTGATGAAGTCTGGCGCTGTACCAAAAACTCAGATCCTGTGAAATTTGAAAATAGATCGATATGGCAGCTGCTAAACTATTTAGCAGCATGCTTGTGACAGTGCCAATGATGGCTAGCTGTACAGGCGTAAACCCGTTAGGCAGCATTGTTGCCAGACCGAATACCAATGCAGCTCCAAATGCGGAGCCGATAAAAGAGTAAATGATCATTTCAAGCGAAGATGATTGCGGAAGCAGAACCATACAAAGCGTGATGATAAAGGCGGAACCATCTGAAACACCCATAATTGAGGGCGATGCCAAATAATTGCGTGTGATGCCTTGCATGAGCGCTCCAGATACAGCAAGGGCTGCCCCAATGAGCAGAGCGCCGGCAGCCCTTGGAATCCGGGAGTGCCATATGATTTGATGGTCTGTGTTTCCCGGATCAAAATGAAAAAGTGATGCAAAGACCATATCAGCATTAAGCTGCTTTGCGCCATAGAGGACGGAAAGCAGCAATGATAATGCAATAGCAAATGGAGAAGTAATCAAAATGATACGTGTCCACTGTTTTGAATACATACAAAAACCTACTCTAATTTAGTCTTGTGTTAATTTTTCAGATGCCGCTTTCAGGAAGCGGACTTTGCTCCAAGCCGTACCGCCTTGTGCGAGAGGATCAACTGAATTGACGTACACATGATCTTCTTTGACTGCTGTGAGGCTTTTCCAGATTGGATTTTTCTCTAAATCTTTTAATGCATCAGGTTTATCCGCATTTTCATCATCAGAAAATTGGACGAAAATGTGGTCAGGGTTCATTTCACTGAGTTTTTCTAATGAAATCAGCTCTTGCGCTTTTGCGGCTTTGACTTCATTCGGCGCTTTAAGGCCTAAGTCGCCATAAAGAGTTGAGTTGAAGTACACTTGTTCAGGATAAATGTAAATATTTCCTTGTCTGATTCTGATGACAAGCGCTTTTGAATTTTTTGCTTGTTTATCAATTTTCGTTTTTGTTTCTTTTAGATCCTGTTCATAGTCGGCAATGATTTTTTTGGCTTTTTTCTCTTTTCCGGTCAGCTGGGCAAGCAGCATCATGTTTTCCTTCCAGTTTGATGAGATGTGAGAAACCGGAATGGTCGTGCCGGCCGTGCTTATTTTTTGCAGGGTTTTCTCAGGGAACTTTGTAGATGCCAAGATCACATCTGGCTGCATCTCGAGAATTTTTTCAATGTTTGGTTCCATTTTTTCCCCTGTAGGTGTTGCTTTATCAGTGATGTCCTTAAACATTTCAGGGAATTTTCCTGAAAATGAGATTGCACCCTGCGGATGAACGTCAAGCAGTTTAGCGTCTTCCATGGATTCAACGCTACCCGTAATGGCAATCTTATCTGTCGGTACATTTACTTCGTACGTTTTATCCAAATACTCGATTTTCTTTTTCTCGGACTTTGTGCCGCTCGCTTTGCTGGCAGAGGATTCTTCCTTGCTGCCGCAAGCTGCCGCCGTCAGGGCGAGCAGCAAGATTAATAAGGTAAGAGATAGCTTTTTCATCTATAGTGCCTCCTGTTCAATTGATAACTATTATCAATTGGAATTATAGAGAATGAACAGACATAACACCATGGACAAATTCCATATTTATCATGGACTATCGCCGGATAGCATAGAAATGGTTTGCTGAACAATCCGCTCGTGCCCGCAAGCCGAGTATTCATTCCATGGGTCTGAAGAGAGGTGATACACACGTCCGTTCCGCACTGCGCTTAGGTTTTGCCATATTTCTGACTGTTTTATTTGTTGATAATAGGCAATGGTTTCCGGCTCTTTAAAAAGGAAGAGCATGATACAGTCAGCTTGGCAATTTGTGATGTCTTCTAATGAAATCGCTTGTTCTGAAGGCGTGTCAGCCGATTCAGCCGATTGGAACCCTAAATCTTCAAAGAAGACTTCGCGGACGCTGCGATTATGTGCCATATAAAAGCTCTGCTTGTGCAGACGAAGAAAGAGAAAGCGAAACTCTTGAGTGTGCAGCAATGTCTTTTTAGCGGCAGCGGTCTGCTTGTCATAGGCTGCGAGCCACTTTTCAGCTTCCGATTCTTCATTTAAAAACGAGGCGGTTTGCAGAAAGTGAGCTCTCCAGTTTTCTTCTGAAGGAAGGTAACATACTTCTGCAATGCTGTTCAGGCGCTTTTGTTCTTCTGAAGAGACAGAATCCATGCTGAAAATGATATCGGGTTCAGCTTGGGACAATGTATGAAGGTTTTCCTCCCATTTTTCATTAAACCGGTATGCGTTGAGCTGAACTGGAATGTCTGCTGAGTAATGCTGATAATAGTAAGCCGTCCATTTTGGATGGAGTGCGGCTGCAAACGGTATATGATGGAGAGGAATGAGCTGCCCCATTGTTCCCTTTCCATAGGCGGCTATTTTTTTCCGGCGTTTTTTCATATAGCTTGTTGGAGAACAGCCTGTGTGTTTTTTAAAGATTCTGCTGAAATAAAATTCATCTTGATAGCCGGTTTGATGGGCGATTTCCTTCAGTTTACAGTTGGATCTTGCCATGAGCCGCTTCGCTCGAGTGATTCGCGTTTTTGTGATAAATTCTGTTACGCTCTGACCTGTCCACTTTTTAAAGGTTTCGCTGTAATGCTTGGGGCTGATTCCCGCCATTTGTGAGAGCTGGCCTAGTGTAATTTTTCTATCGGCATGAGTTTCGATATATTGTTTTGTTTTTTCGAGCGCTGTCTGTGTATCGCTTTGATCAGAGACATTGGCTGTGAATAGGTCATAAATCAGGCTCTGAACCTCGATCACACATTTCAATTGAGAAAGCTGTGATGAGTCTGTCCATATTTCAGCAAGTTCTTGAAGCCGGGCTGAAAGGTTTTCGATATGTGAAACATTCACAAGGTTTAGAGTGGATAAATCAGTTTCAGTGCATGGTTTTAAGAGATCTTGCTGGGTTTCCGCTGTATAGCAGTGAAGCCTGATCAGACAAACATCTATATTTCTCTCTTCTGCTGGTGTAATACCGAATGTTTCATGAGGCGGACAAACATACAGTGTCTTTTTTTGGAGAGGCACGGTTCTCGTTCCGATAGAAATATGTCCATCTCCTTTTAAATGAAAGATCAGCACGAATGAGTCAACCAACTGCTGTTCTGAGAAGAGATCACTCGTTTTCTTCATATATTCAATTTGTACAGGATGATAAATCATCTTTGAGTTTTGCAAGGAGAAGACCACCTTTTCAGAAACGCTCGCTTAATTGATAATCATTTTCAATAAGATTGTACCAAATAAATGAAAGTTTTCCTATATAAAGCGTGTTGTTTTTGTATATAAAAACCCTTGCCGCAAAAGCGGGCAAGGGAAAATGATCAAGCTTTTGTTGGGTAAGAGAATGTTACACGTGTAACATACCCTTCTTACGTCTTAATAAATGAGATATTGTTTTCTTGTTTTATTGAATTGCTTCAGCTGTTTTTGATAGGTGTCAATGATTTCATCAATTGAAGCACCGTTCACGATTTTCGTTCGAACCCAGCCGTTGCCAGCCAATTTATCAAATGAGCCAGACGCTAGGAACTTAAACTCATCAGGATAGAGGTCATGTATCATTTTAATAAGCGACAGTCCTGTTTTAACAGCTTCAAATTTCTCTCTGTCCGTAATAAAGAGCTGTACGCCGTGGCAAAGTGTTCCTTGATGTTTAGAGAACGTCGGAGTAAAGGAGGCAGCTCTGAATGTAACGCCAGGCAGATCAAGACGGTTCATTTTTTCTGCAAGCTCAGTGCTTTTGATAAAGGGAGCTCCGATCAACTCGAATGGTTTAGTCGTTCCCCGCCCTTCAGATACATTTGTTCCTTCAATTAACCCTGTTGCAGGGTACACAAATGTGCTCTCTGCGGTTGGCATGTTAGGCGAAGGGAGAACGAATGGCAGTCTGGTTTCATCAAAGTCCATAGAGCGTTTCCAGTGCTTCATTTTCACGACTGACACATCAGCATCAATATTAAATTCCTTGTTGAATAGTAAAGCCAATTCTCCAATGGTCATCCCGTGCTTTAATGGAATGGGATAGAGTCCGACAAAGGATGCGTACTCGGGCTCCAGCACCGGTCCTTCAACCTTTTTTCCGCCTTGGGGATTCGGACGGTCCAGCACGATAAAAGGTATTCCGTTTTCTTTTGCGGCTTCCATTGCATAGGCCATTGTATAAATGTACGTATAGTAACGAGTCCCGACGTCCTGGATGTCAAATATAAGAACATCGACATGTTTCAGCATATCAGGAGTGGGTTTTTTCGTTTTTCCGTAAAGGCTGTATACCGGAACCCCGGTTTTTTCGTCAATGTAAGAGCCTACTTCGTCTCCTGCCTGAGCGTCGCCGCGAACGCCGTGCTCAGGCCCGAATAAAGCTGTCAGCTGAATATCGGGGTCTTCGTAAAGAATATCTACGCTGCTTTTAAGGGATGCACTCACACCTGTTGGGTTGGTGATCAGTCCAACTCTTTTTCCCTTTAGCTGCTTTTTGTGTTGGGACAAGAGGATATCTATGCCGGTCTGAACTTTAGGTTTTTTTGCTGTTTGTTTTGCCGCTTCAGGTGTAGCAGTGGCAGCCGTCATTGTTCCGAACATCATAAGACCTGCGAGAAGAACCAATACCGTTTTTTTCATATGTTCCTCCTTATTAAAGCGGTTTTCCCGTTTTGATGTTTACTCCATAGCCATATGGATAAAGGATGTCTCCTGGTTTTGTGACGGATGGAATGTCGACTGGCAGCGTACCCTTTGGCTTTGATTGTCCGAAGATCGCTTTAACCCCGGCCGGAATATTCGGCTGAAGATAACGGCCGTTTGCATATCCTTTAAAACCATAGATGGCAATCAAGGCTCTGGCTTCTTCGAAATTGGCGGCATCATATGGATTCCGCAGACTCATTAAGACAAATTGCTTTTTGTGCTGCAGTGCAGCATTCATGACAGCTCTCGGAAAAGCGGTGGCCCATTTGCTTGAATCTGTTACCGTGTCGTCGATGACACCGTCGTTGACGACAGGGTCATTTTTTACAACGTAAGAGCCTGTAATGATATAATCAGCTTCTTTTACTTGTTTTTCATACTCAGCATTAAATACCTTTTCTGCAAAGTTGATTTTGGTAAGAGAAACAGAATTGATTTTTTTTCGCTGCATTAAATCGTGAATGGTTTTTTCAATGGATGCTGATTGTTCCTCGTAAGGTGCGGCAATTAAGATTCGGCTGCCTTTTTTGGGTTTGAACGGCAAGGTATGCTGATCATTTTTTAATACTGTCACTGCCTTTTCAGCAATTTTTTGCTCTGTCTTCGTATGGTGTTTGCTTCCCACTGTTTTGAGCGCTTTCTTCACCTTTTTATCTATACTGCTGTCATTCTGAGCGGGGTAAATACCGCGTTTTATTTTCAGGGAAATGATTCTTTCCACCGATTTGTTGATTTGCTGTAAGGGAATGTCCCCTTTCTCGACAGCTTCTTTTAAGGAGCCAATTATGCTTGCAAATTTATGTTCATTTTTCAGAGATGTAACTGAGGCAGGCATTAACGCAATATCAACACCGGCCTTTATGGCCATGACGACCGCCTCTTCCTGGCCGAAATGATCTGCTATGGCTTTCATATTGAGAGCATCAGTGACGATTACACCGCCAAACCCCATTTCCTCCCGAAGCAGCCCGGTCATTACTTTCTTTGAAAGTGTAGCGGGAACCATAATATCAGATCCGTCAAGCTTGCTTTTATATGTGGTGTCGTCAAAGGCTGGAAATTGAACATGAGCTGTCATCACCATGTCTGCTCCTGCATCAATCGCTTTTTGAAAAGGATAGAGTTCAACCTCACGAAGCCGTTCCTGGCTATGAGAAACGAGCGGCAGTCCATAATGGCTGTCAACGTCAGTGTCGCCATGTCCCGGGAAATGCTTAAGAGCAGAGGCGATATGTTGCCGTTGCAACCCTTTCATAGAATATAGACCGAGTCGTGCTGTCAGTTCACGATCAGAACTGAATGATCTTACACCGATCACAGGATTATCAGGGTTATTATTAATATCTAAGACTGGGCTGAAATCTGTATTGATGCCTAAGACAGAAAGCTCTTTTCCAATCATGCTGCCGGTCTGATATGCATTGATTCTGCTTCTTGTTGCGCCAAGCGCCATATTGCCTGGGAAATGAGTGCCCTCCCCTAATCTCGTCACGATCCCGCCTTCTTGATCAATGCTGAGTAAGAGCGGAATCTTAGGGCCGGCCTTTTGATATGCGTCTGTCAGCCGTACCGTTTGCTCAGTTGTTTTTACATTTTCTGCAAATAGTATGACGCCGCCGAATTGATATTTCTTGATGAGGCCAGCGACTTCCTCATTCATTTCTGTGAAGGCTTTCGGAGAAGACTCACCTTCCTTTTGCCAGTTTCTGAAATCCGGCATCAGCATCTGGCCAAGTTTTTCATCTAACGTCATATGATCAACGATCTGTTTGGCGTCAGCTGAGCCGCGGGGTTTCGCTTTAGCTGTCTGATTGACGCCGAGAACACATGAAAGAAAAAGGACGGTGGAAAGGATCAGCGAAATGACAGGTTTCATAACAACTTCCTCCTATCGTCAATTATTTCATTGCTTCATAAATCGCGGTGACGACGCTTCCGTACCTGCCTGTTGAAAATTGATCACCCTCAAACACGTTAGGATTTTCCGCTGGATCAGCGACTGGTGAATGCTTTTTATTTGTTAACAAAGCAATGCCTAAATTGTATGCCGGATCAATGATGGTAACCGTTCCTGTCCAGCCAGTATGTCCGTACGCATTTTCGCTTGCATAAGGGCCAAACATCCATTCCATGCTTTTACTGCCGTTTCGCCGCCATCCAAGGCCGAATGTCGGATCTGTTGCTGATGGCGCCGTAAATAGGTCAGCTGTTTTCTGATTGAATAATGAAACGTTTCGGTACGTTCCTTTGTTTAACATGACTTGAAGCAGAATCGCCATATCATCAGCGTTTGAAAACAGTCCGGCGTGGCCTGAAACGCCTTCCATCGAATAGAATGCTTTTTCGTCATGTACTTCTCCTTGCAGCGTGTCTGTGCGGATATGAGGAAAATGGATAACACCGTCTCGTGTATTGCCCATACGTTCAGTGGCTGCAAACTGTTTTGCTGTAAAGCCTTTTTGCAGCGGATTGTACAACGTATGCTTCAGCCCCAGCGGTTTGTAGAGCTTTTGTTCCGTATAGACATCAAGCGGTTTGCCGGTGAGTTTTTCGACAATACAGCCGAGAAGCATGTATCCAATGTCACTGTATATGTGTTTTGTTCCTGTTTCATAATCCAGCGGGATTTTCATCAAGTATTCAATGGTTTTCTCCCGCTCCTGCGAATAATACATGCCGGCTTTTTCTGGGTTATAAAAGTAGAAACTGGATGGCAGCCCAGATTGGTGCTGCAGGACATCAATGACACGAATGTTATCTTTTCCTTTGATGCGATCTGTAGGCTGATCCTTGAAATCAGGCAAATAAGCGGATACCTTTTTATAAACGTCGAGTTTGCCTTGGCTGACTAAGCGCTGTAAAGCAAAATTGGTCGCATACATTTTTGTATTTGATGCCAAGTCAAACATCGTGCGGGTTTTCATTTTTGCCGGACGGCGCAAGAGTTCAGCCCCGTCGTATTTTTTACTGTAGCCGTACGCTTCTTTTTTGATCATACGGCCGTCCTTCACGACGACTAGAACGGCGCCGGGGAATCCTGCTGCAATGTCCCGTTCAATCATCTGATCAACCTTCCTTAGTTTCTTCGACGAAAACTGTGCAGTTTCTGGATTTATTGTTTTCGGTTTAATCTGGTTGTCTGCTTGATGAAGGGCGGTGTGTGCGAAGGCTTCGTTCGGCGTCAGAATGGACACGGTTAAAATAGCGCTGAGTAATGCTAATGTCTTCGTTCTCACAAGCTTGCTCCTTTCCGTGTTTCTATGCCGTTACTATTCCTAAATTGTCATCATTTAATCGAACTGGGCAGCCATTTCATCTTTATATCCGAAAGCGTAGGTCAATAAAAAGCCGAACGCATAGGAAATAAAGAGACCAATGATATATAAGATGATTTGTGAAGGCAGGACCAGAAAGGAGAGCGGCAGTCCAGAGACACCGATTGCAACTGTGGCTACCTGAAAATAAGCTTGAAAAGCTCCGCCGATCCCCGCCCCTAAGCATGCTGTCAAAAACGGACGGCCAAGCGGCAGCGTTACACCGAATATAAGCGGTTCACCGATGCCGAGCAGTCCTGAAGGAAGACCCCCTGTTATCGCTTTTCTCAGCGTTTTTTTCTTTGTTTTAACGAAGATGGCGAAGGCTGCGCCCACTTGTCCCGCGCCTCCCATGGCAAGGATAGGGAGAAGCGGGTCATCACCGATGGAATTGATGAGTTCCATGTGCACCGGCGTCAGGCCTTGATGTAGCCCCGTTACAACGAGAGGCAGGAAGGTCGCGCCCAGAATAAAGCCTGCAGCGATTCCGCCGATGTCTAAGATGGACAGAAGACCGGATGTGATGACATCTGAAATGAAACCGCCTAAAGGCATGAAAACGACATACGTCAATATTCCAGTGATCAAAAGTGAAACTGTTGGCGTTACGATAATATCGAGTGATTGAGGAATAAAGCGGCGGACGAATTGTTCGGTGTAAGCAATGAATATAGCTGCGAATAGAACGCCTATGAGGCCTCCCCTGCCGGGAAGAAGCTGTTCTCCGAATAAACTGATCTTTGCGATTTCCGGGTTAATGATCAGAATCCCTGCCAGAGCGCCGAGAGCGGGCGTTCCGCCAAATTCTTTTGACGCGTTAATGCCGACGAGAATACCGAGATAAGTGAACAGGCCTGATCCAATGACTGTCAATACAATTGCTGTTTGTGATTCTGCAGAGAGCCAGCCGGCTTGGGTTACCGCTTTGGTAATCCCGGTAATTAAACCTGAAGCGACGAGTGCGGGAATGAGAGGTATGAAGATGCTGGCTATTTTTCGTAAAAAAAGCTTAAACGGGGTGGCGTTCTTGCGATTGATCTCGGTTTTCTTTTTGGACGCGGCCTCTTTTAGATTGAAATCTTCTTCTGATGATACCAGCTTCGAAAAAGCGGCGGTGACATGATTAACGACACCAGTGCCGAGGATAATCTGCAGGGTTTCAGCTTCGACGACTCCAAGGACGCCATCAAGCTCTCTTAACGCCTTACTATCCGTTTTGCTGACATCGTAAGGCGTAATGCGCAAGCGGGTCATGCAATGCGTATAGGAAGAAATATTGGATTTCCCCCCGCATAGCTCAAGGATTTTTTCCGCCAGAATATTGTATTGTTTTTCTTTGCTCATACAAACCCCTCCCTTTCAAGATGCCTTATGTCTTTCTCATAGATTTGATTGCTTTTCTCGTTTTATCAATGTAGCTGACCGTTTCTTCATACTGCTCGGCCGCCATGCTTAAAAACAAAACATCAATCATAAAGAGCTGGGCGAGACGAGAGGAAGTCGCTGCGCTTCGAATCAGGGCCTCGTTGGAATGGGCTGTATATAATGAAACGTCGGCTAATACGGAGACGGAAGTTTGACTGTATTGTGTGAGGCTGATGATTGTGACGCCTTTTTTCTTTGCCATCGAAAGCAGCTCGATGATTTCCTGTGTTTCACCTGAAAACGAAATGGCAAATACAATGTCTTTTTTATCTGCATTTGCGATTAAAGATGCCACGAGATGAGTGTCCGTGAAAGCAGTCGCCTGTTTATGAATTCGAAGCCATTTTTGCTGGGCGTCCTTGGCGACAATGCCCGAGGCGCCCAGGCCGATGAAATGTACAGTGTTCGCTTGAAGCAGCAGAGAAACAGCGCGCTCAAGCTCTTGATAATCCACGAGATCTGAGGTGTCTTGAATTGCTTGAATGGCATTGCCGGCTGCTTTTTCAGAGATAGAAGGCAGTGATTCATGAGGGGCGATGTCCCGGTAGCCTTGAACAGCAGGTTTTGCCAGATCACCCGCTACCCTCATTTTTAAATCCTGAAATCCTTTTAGTCCCAGTGACTTGCAGAGCCTGATGACGGCAGCGTCACTTGAATTAGCTAAGGCGCTGATTTCGCTGACTGTGCTTTCTATCGCTTTGTGGGGATGGGCTAATATGTAGTCTGCAAGTTTACGCTCTGATTGTGGCAGCTTGTGTTTCATCGATTGAATAATAGCTAAACCGCCTGTCGCCATTACTGTCTCTCCTTATCATGAATAGTAGTTTTCAATTGCTTTGTCTATAAAACCGTTCGCTTCATCAAGCAACGTCTTCGCTTTGTCTTGATCTGTGCTGGTTTTGAGCATAACGATTGCTGTTTTGACATGAAGATTCGCCTGTTCAAGTGTGTATTTCGCTTTCTCATAAGAAACGTCTGTGAGGCTTTGGATGATGCTGATGGCGCGTTCTTTTAATTTTTTGTTGCTGACATTGACATCCACCATCAAGTTTTCGTAGACCTTGCCGATTTTGACCATTACAGCGGTGGATATCATGTTTAGAATCATTTTATGAGCGGTTGCGGCTTTCATACGTGTCGAGCCTGTAATGACTTCTGGTCCGACCACGACCTCAATGCTGTGATCAGCGTGTTTGCTGATGGTGGAGTGTCTGTTACAGGTAAGGGAGATGGTGTTTGCTCCGATTTTGCGGGCGTATTTCAGCGCACCCGCTGCATAAGGCGTACGGCCGCTTGCTGCAATCGCAATCACTGTATCGGCTGAGGTGAGATGGATGGATCGTAAATCCTCGGCCCCTGCTTCTTCATGATCTTCAATCCCCTCAGCCGCCTGCAAAAATGCGTTGGGACCGCCGGCCATTAATCCGATTACCTGATCAGGACTGACGCTGTAGGTCGGAGGACATTCAACTGCATCCATCACACCGAGTCGGCCGCTAGTGCCTGCACCTGCGTAAATGAGCCGTCCGCCATTTTGAAAGGATTCATACGCGCATTCGACCGCTGCTTCGATATCGGGGAGGACATGCTGAACGGCGGCAGCGACTTTGATATCTTCATTGTTAATCATTTTTAAGATATCGAGGGTATTCGCTTTGTGTATTTCCATTGTTTGGCTATTGCGTGATTCCGTTGTAAGGCTGTGAAGATTCAATTGTTCTGACATGAGGATGCCCCCTGTATAAAAAATAAATATATCTCAATATTCAGTATATTCATTTCTGTTATGATATTTCAACTATCATTTTTAATTTTTGAAACTTTATTTCAAAAGAGGTTATAAAAAATAATGAAGTATCAGCTGTTCGCCGAGCGGCCCGATTTTTCGGCGTCCTTTATCAAGAAATCCAGTTTTCATATAAAGCTGCTTTGCACGGGTGTTCAGGTGATTGACGGCTAAAATGATTTCATCGCACCATGGGAAATACCCGTTAACAAAGGAGGGTAGCTGGAGCATGGCTTTTTTCGCATAGCCTTGTCCGTGGTGAGCGGAGTTTAATGATAAGGAACTGAGCAATAAAGCAAATGGATTGTTGGAATAGGGAGCAATGATTTCTTTTGACGTATGTAGAATGAAAAAGCCTATTGGCAGATCACCTTTTAAGATGACAACAGGATAGCGCTCCTGTATGCTTAGGGCCTGAGTCAGCACCTCTTTAGGGAGAGCGGTAAAGCGTTTGTCATCATTGTGTAAAGTAAATGCGTAAAGCTCAGGTAAATGCTCAGGCTTATAGAAGGATAAAGAGATATCTTGCGTCATGATGAGCCTCCTTACAATATATCGTCTAGCTGGTTTTCAGAAATTACACGGTACCCCGCTTGTTTTAATAGGGCGGCGGTTACTCCGTTTCCAGCGATTTTTTTGCCTGAAAATGAGCCATTATAGATGAAATTGCTACCGCATGATGGGCTGTTTTCTTTCAATATGACGGCAGAGGCGTTGATTTTTTTTGCATAGGCCAATGTTTGGGCCGCGCCCTTCATATATAAATCTGTTACATCTTCTCCTGAAGACGTTATGATTTTCGCGCATCCATTAAGAACATCCTCACCAGTGCCTCCGATGATTTCTGCTGGTTCCCGGGGAGTGGAGAAGCCGCCGAGAAGTTCAGGGCAAGCCATCACTGCTTGCTTTTCTTCAATCAGTTTTCGAATTTTCTCTGATGCGGCATGCGAACCGTTGTATCTGCATTCAATGCCGCCGAGGCAAGAGCTGACTAGTATCATATTGGTTTCTCCTCTCTTGATTCGATCTATATCTATCTTAAGATAAATGATAAATGTTGGGAGGCTTTTTCAGTTAAAAAAGAGGTTAAAAAGTTTGAAAATAAAAAAATTAAATTTCCTCTTTACAAAAGGGGGGGAACCTGTATATAATAACTTTTGTCAGCTCGACGAGAACACAAACGGCCCGTTGGTCAAGCGGTTAAGACACCGCCCTTTCACGGCGGTAACACGGGTTCGAATCCCGTACGGGTCACCATTTGGAGGATTAGCTCAGCTGGGAGAGCATCTGCCTTACAAGCAGAGGGTCGGCGGTTCGAGCCCGTCATCCTCCACCATCTTGCCGGTGTAGCTCAATTGGTAGAGCAACTGACTTGTAATCAGTAGGTTGGGGGTTCAAGTCCTCTTGCCGGCACTGTTTTTTCTAAAAATATGGAGGGGTAGCGAAGTGGCTAAACGCGGCGGACTGTAAATCCGCTCCCTCAGGGTTCGGCAGTTCGAATCTGCCCCCCTCCACCATTATTGGGCTATAGCCAAGCGGTAAGGCAACGGACTTTGACTCCGTCATGCGTTGGTTCGAATCCAGCTAGCCCAGTCACAGACACCTTTGACCAAAAGGTGTCTTTTTTCTTTTTGGAAAATCCTTCCAACTTCTAACTGTTCAGTCTGTGTAATAATTTTAAAAATATGTTAAGGTAGTTTATTCACGAATTGCCATCTACACCCTGCCAAAAATTTGTTAAACTTATTTTATAAAAAAATTGAAACCTTTAGAAACGAAGCTCGTATACATACAGACCGGTGAAGGCAGAGGTTAGATAAATATGGAAATGATGATTAAAAAGAGAATTAAGCAAGTCAAAAAAGGCGATCAAAATGCATTTGCGGACATCGTAGATATTTACAAGGATAAAATTTATCAGCTTTGCTACCGTATGCTTGGCAATGTGCATGAGGCGGAAGATATCGCACAAGAGGCTTTCATCAGAGCGTATGTCAATATCGACAGTTTTGATATCAACCGGAAATTTTCAACTTGGCTTTATAGAATTGCGACCAACTTGACCATTGACCGCATACGCAAAAAGAAGCCGGATTATTACCTCGATGCAGAAGTGGCGGGTACAGAAGGCTTGACGATGTATTCCCAAATCGCCGCAGATGGAGTTTTGCCCGAAGATGCAGTCGTATCGCTGGAGCTTTCACACACGATTCAGCAGAAAATTTTAAAGCTTCCTGACAAATATAGAACTGTCATCGTGTTGAAGTATATTGATGAACTCTCATTAATTGAAATCGGCGAGATTCTGAACATTCCTGTGGGAACGGTAAAAACACGGATTCACAGAGGCAGAGAGGCTCTTAGAAAACAATTAAGGGATCTTTAAGTGGGGTGATGAAATGAGCTGTCCTGAACAAATTGTGCAGCTTATGCATATGCATCTTGATGGAGATATCCCTCCGAAAGATGAACAAGTATTAAAAGAACACCTGGAGGCATGCGAGGAATGCAGAAAGCATTTTTATGAGATGGAAAAATCCATCGCGCTCGTCCGGAGCACATCGCATGTCGAAGCCCCCGCCGATTTTACCGCTAACGTCATGGCGAAATTGCCTAAGGAGAAGAAAAGAGCTTCTGTGAAAAGATGGTTCAGATCCCATCCGGTTATCGCGGCTGCTGCGGTATTCATCATTTTGATGGGCGGAGGGTTGTTAAACAGCTGGCACAATGACCATAACTTCAGCGTGTCGAAGCAGCCGAATCTGGTCGTGCACAACAACACTGTGATCGTGCCTGAAGGTGAGACGATCAAAGGTGATGTCACCGTCAAAAACGGCAAGCTAATTATTAAAGGGAAAATAGATGGGGATGTAACCGTTGTAAACGGAGAAAAGTATATGGCCTCTGCTGGACAAGTCACCGGTCAAATAGAGGAGATTAATCAATTATTCGACTGGACATGGTATAAAATGAAGTCTGCGGGGAAAAGTGTATTCAATGCATTAGACCCGAACGGAGAAGAGTAAAGCGTGTGGTGCGCTTTACTCTTTTTTAGGTTCTCAAACGGCTGGCATATTTCACTTGCCAAAACGAAATGTGGTATAATGGGCTCGCTATGTAAAGTACATATGCGTAACACATGAAACTTCAAAATACGAAATGACTGAATTCTTGGAGGACGAGGAAATGGCTTTTGAGGATATCCCTTTTTTGCAGTACCTCGGCAATGCCGTTGATATTCTCCTTGTTTGGTATGTGATATATAAACTGATTATGGTGATACGCGGCACGAAGGCGGTTCAGCTCTTAAAAGGAATCGTTGTAATCGTGCTTGTCCGTATGGCCAGTCAATATTTGGGCCTCGGCACGCTTCAGTGGCTGATGGACCAAGCGATAACATGGGGATTTTTAGCAATTATTATTATCTTTCAGCCAGAGCTGAGAAGAGCGCTTGAACAGCTTGGACGGGGCCGTTTCTTCTCAAGGAGCGGCACGCCTGTTGAGGAAGCGCAGCAGAAAACAATTGAGGCTATAACGAAAGCCATCAATTATATGGCGAAACGCCGGATCGGCGCCCTTTTAACCATTGAGCGGGATACGGGTATGGGGGATTATATTGAAACGGGCATTCCTTTAAATGCAAAGGTCAGCTCTGAGCTCTTGATCAATATTTTTATCCCGAATACACCGCTTCATGACGGAGCGGTCATTATGAAAAATAATGAAATTGCCGCTGCGGCCTGTTATCTGCCGCTTTCTGAAAGCCCGTTCATTTCAAAAGAACTGGGAACGCGGCACAGGGCTGCTGTCGGAATCAGTGAAGTTACAGACAGTTTGACGATTATCGTGTCTGAAGAGACTGGCGGCGTCAGTGTGGCGAGGAATGGCGACCTTCACAGAGAGCTGACGGAAGAAGCGCTGAAAGAAATGCTTGAAGCAGAGTTTAAGAAGAACACCAGAGAGACTTCTTCTAACCGCTGGTATTGGAGGGGCAAGAAAAATGGATAAATTCTTAAACAACCGCTGGGCTGTGAAAGTCATTGCGCTGCTTTTCGCGCTCTTGCTTTATGTAGCGGTTAACAGCAACCAAGCACCAACTCCGAAAAAACCCGGTGAATCATTTTTTCCGACATCTACAACTGATGAAGCAACACTGACTGATATACCGGTTAAAGCATATTACGATGATGAAAATTATGTCGTAACGGGCGTTCCGCAAACGGTGAATGTCACGATTAAAGGCTCGACAAGCGCCGTGAAGAAGGCGAGACAGACAAAGAATTTTGAAATATACGCGGATATGGAGAAGCTGAAAACCGGCACACATAAGGTCGAGCTTAAGGCCAAAAACGTGTCGGATGGGCTGACGATATCCATTAACCCATCCGTAACGACCGTCACCATTCAAGAACGCACGTCAGAAAGCTTTCCTGTTGAAGTGGAGTACTACAACAAAAGCAAAATGAAAAAAGGCTATTCTCCGGAGCAGCCGATTGTCAGTCCTAAAAATGTACAGATTACCGGTTCTAAAGCCGTGATTGATAATATTTCTCTTGTGAAAGCTTCGGTAAACCTGGAAAATGCAGATGAAACGATTGAAAAGGAAGCGAAAGTGACTGTCTATGATAAAGACGGGAACGCGCTTCCTGTCGATGTGGAGCCATCGGTCATCAAAATAACCGTTCCGGTGACAAGTCCGAGTAAAAAAGTGCCCTTTAAAATCGAACGGACAGGAAGCCTTCCTGACGGGGTCAGCATAGCGAATATCGAATCAAGTCCCAGCGAGGTGACGGTTTACGGCTCGCAGGATGTCTTGGATTCTCTTGAATTTATAGACGGCGTCAGCTTAGATTTAAGCAAAATCAAAAAGGATACCGATATCGAGGCTGATATTCCGCTTCCTGACGGCGTCAAAAAAATCTCGCCGTCAAAGGTGACGTTGCATATAGAAGTAGATAGCGAAGCGGATCACACATTTGAGAATGTCCCTATTAAGACTGTAGGGCTGAGCAGCTCACAGAATATAGAATTTCTGGATCCGAAGTCACAAACGGTAGACGTGACGGCCAAAGGCTCTCCCGGGAACATAAAAAAATTGCAGAAATCAGACATAGAATTATATGTGAATGTATCTGATTTAGATGACGGAGAGCACAGTGTGAAGCTTGAAGTAAACGGACCTCAAAATGTAACCTGGTCCTTGGGACAGAAAAACGCAAAAATCAAGCTTACATCTAAAAAAACGAATACGACAACAAAAGATAACAGCAATACGACGTCAGGGAACCAGGATGACACTGATGACAAGACGAATGGCAAAAAGAATAATCAGCGAGAAGATACAACGAACAGCGATAAAAACAGTGATGATCAAAAACAAGACGAAAACCAAGATCAAAATCAGGATCAGAATGAAGATGAATCAAATACAGGTTCACAATCTTCATCAGAATAAAAAAGGAGCGATTATAAAATGGGCAAGTATTTTGGAACAGATGGTGTAAGAGGTGTTGCCAACAGCGAGCTTACGCCTGAGCTGGCCTTTAAAGTCGGACGTTTCGGCGGGTATGTGCTGACAAAAGATAAACAACGTCCAAAAGTGCTGATAGGCCGCGATACACGCATCTCCGGCCATATGCTGGAGGGAGCCCTTGTCGCCGGACTTTTATCAATTGGCGCAGAAGTGATGCGTCTGGGAGTCATTTCTACCCCTGGTGTTTCCTATTTAACAAAAGCGATGGATGCAGAGGCTGGCGTCATGATTTCTGCTTCTCATAACCCAGTGCAGGATAACGGAATCAAGTTCTTTGGAGGAGACGGATTTAAGCTTTCTGATGAACAGGAGGCTGAAATTGAGCGTCTGATGGATGAACCGGAGGATAAGCTGCCAAGACCAGTTGGCGCCGATTTGGGACTTGTAAACGACTATTTTGAAGGCGGCCAAAAGTACCTGCAATTCTTAAAACAGACTGCTGACGAAGATTTTACAGGCATTCATGTTGCGCTGGATTGCGCACACGGAGCGACGTCATCGCTGGCGACACACTTGTTTGCCGATTTAGACGCCGATGTGTCGACAATGGGAACTTCTCCGAACGGATTAAATATCAATGACGGAGTCGGATCGACCCATCCTGAAGCGCTCAGTGCGTTTGTAAAAGAGAAAAATGCTGATATCGGCCTTGCGTTCGACGGCGACGGCGACCGCCTGATCGCAGTCGACGAAAAAGGAAATATCGTTGACGGCGACCAAATCATGTACATATGCTCAAAATACCTGAAATCAGAGGGCCGCTTAAAGGACGATACGGTTGTTTCCACTGTCATGAGCAACCTCGGTTTCTATAAAGCGCTTGAAAAAGAAGGGATAAAAAGCGTGCAGACGGCTGTGGGTGACCGCTACGTGGTTGAGGCGATGAAAAAAGACGGCTACAATGTCGGCGGAGAACAGTCCGGCCACTTAATTTTCCTTGATTACAACACAACAGGGGACGGATTATTGTCCGCTATTATGCTGATGAATACATTAAAAGCGACAGGCAAGCCGCTTTCAGAGCTTGCGGCTGAAATGCAGAAGTTTCCGCAGCTTTTAGTCAATGTGAGAGTAACTGATAAATATAAAGTCGAAGAAAATGAAAGAGTAAAAGCTGTTATTTCTGAGGTTGAAAAAGAAATGAACGGCGACGGCCGGATTTTAGTGCGCCCATCTGGCACTGAACCGCTCGTTCGTGTCATGGCTGAAGCGAAGACGAAAGAACTGTGTGATGACTATGTTAATCGCATTGTTGAAGTCGTCCGGTCAGAAATGGGATTAGAGTAACGAAATCTTTAAACAGAGAGCGAACAAGACAAGTGCGACTCACATATGATAATTGTGAGACAGGCGGCAAAGTTGTTTAAAAAACAATTGACCATTCTTGGCACATGCTGTAAAATCAAGCTTGTCTTGTTCTTGTTTTCTCGAGGCAGGAAAGACGGGATTTTGTTTCACTTATAATTATAGCGCCCGAACTAAGCGCCCGAAAAAAGGCTTAGTTGACGAGGATGGAGGTTATCGATTTTTCGGCGGATGCCTCCCGGCTGAGTATACAGATCACAGCCGTAAGGATTTCTTCAAACCAAGGAGGCGACTCCTTGCACAAAGGGAAATCACATGATCTTCCATAAAACATGTAGGAGGGGACGATTGAAAGTCCCCTTGAAAAATGACTTTCTTCGTCTCCTTTTACAATCTTAGGAGGAAGAAATTATGTGTGGAATCGTAGGTTATATCGGTCAGCTTGATGCGAAGGAAATTTTGCTGAAAGGGTTAGAGAAGCTTGAGTACCGCGGCTATGACTCTGCGGGTATCGCAGTTGCCAACGAACAGGGGATCCATGTGTTTAAAGAAAAAGGACGCATTGCCGATCTTCGTGAGGTTGTGGATGCCAATGTTGGAGCCAAAGCAGGAATTGGCCATACTCGCTGGGCAACACACGGCGAACCAAGCTATCTAAACGCTCACCCGCATCAAAGCGCACTGGGCCGCTTTACACTTGTTCATAACGGCGTGATCGAAAACTACGTTCAGCTAAAACAGGACTTTTTACAAGATGTAGAGCTCAAAAGTGACACCGATACAGAGGTAGTCGTTCAAGTAATCGAGCAATTTGTCAACGGAGGACTTGATACAGAAGAAGCGTTCCGCAAAACACTTACACTGTTAAAAGGCTCTTATGCAATTGCTCTATTCGATAACGACAACAGAGAAACGATTTTTGTAGCGAAAAACAAAAGCCCTCTATTAGTTGGACTTGGAGATACATTCAACGTCGTGGCGTCTGATGCGATGGCAATGCTTCAAGTCACAAACGAATATGTAGAGCTGATGGATAAAGAAATGGTTATCGTCACTGATGATCAAGTTGTCATCAAAAACCTTGATGGCGACGTTATTTCACGTGCGTCTTATATCGCTGAGCTGGATGCCAGTGATATCGAAAAAGGCACGTACCCTCACTACATGTTGAAAGAAACGGATGAGCAGCCAGTTGTCATGCGCAAAATCATCCAAACGTATCAAGATGAAAACGGCAAACTGTCTGTACCTGGCGATATCGCTGAGGCTGTAGCGGAAGCGGACCGCATCTATATCATTGGCTGCGGAACGAGCTACCATGCAGGACTTGTCGGTAAACAATATATTGAAATGTGGGCAAACGTGCCGGTTGAAGTGCATGTAGCGAGTGAATTCTCTTACAACATGCCGCTTCTGTCTAAGAAACCGCTCTTTATTTTCCTTTCCCAAAGCGGAGAAACAGCTGACAGCCGCGCGGTTCTTGTTCAAGTCAAAGCACTCGGACACAAAGCGCTGACGATCACAAACGTACCGGGATCAACGCTTTCCCGTGAAGCTGACTACACATTGCTGCTTCATGCAGGCCCTGAAATTGCTGTTGCTTCAACGAAAGCATACACTGCACAGATCGCTGTTCTTGCGGTTCTTGCATCTGTAGCTGCTGATAAAAACGGCATTGATATCGGATTTGACCTCGTCAAAGAACTCGGAATCGCGGCAAACGCAATGGAAGCCCTTTGCGACCAGAAAGACGAAATGGAAATGATCGCCCGTGAATACCTGACTGTATCCAGAAACGCTTTCTTCATCGGACGCGGACTCGACTACTTCGTATGTGTCGAAGGCGCACTGAAGCTGAAAGAGATTTCTTACATCCAGGCAGAAGGCTTTGCTGGCGGAGAACTGAAGCACGGCACGATTGCCTTGATCGAACAAGGTACACCAGTATTCGCACTGGCAACACAAGAGCACGTAAATCTAAGCATCCGCGGAAACGTCAAAGAAGTTGCCGCTCGCGGAGCCAACACATGCATCATCTCACTGAAAGGCCTAGACGATGCGGATGACAGATTCGTACTACCGGAAGTAAACCCAGCGCTTGCTCCGTTGGTATCTGTTGTTCCATTGCAACTGATCGCTTACTATGCTGCACTGCATCGCGGCTGTGATGTTGATAAGCCGCGTAACCTTGCGAAGAGTGTTACTGTGGAATAATAAATGTTTAACCCCTTTGGATATGATTGTCTAAAGGGGTGTTTTTATGTCCAAAAGAAAAGTGGAAAAATGTCGTGGTACAGGAACAGGTACAGACTATCGGCCATGGCTCAAGATTCAATATGTTTCCTCATTAGCTCGGTCAGCAAGATGAAAAGACCATTACGGTTTTTTATTCAAAATTAATAAAGGGCAAGGAATTCATGAAGTCGCACGTACAATTAAAATGAAAGAGGAGTTATTGAATGAGAATTTAAAGTTCATTCTCTTATTATTGAGTATATTCCGGTTTAAGGTGTAATTATTCAGTAAAGGACACGCCACAAATAAAAGGTAGCGTATGATTCCCATTTTTTCCATGGTAACGATATTTCTAAGATTTCATCTTTCGTAGGTTTTCGGTTCATATTACGTAATAATTTAATCGAATTCATAAGTCCCACATCATCGATTGGAAAAGCTGTCGGGAACCTAAGACAGCGCATTAGAACATAATTGGCTGTCCAAGGGCCGATTCCTCGTATTTTAGTTAAGTTCTTTTCAGCATCTTTAACGTTCATTTTCATGAATTTTTCCCTCGATAATTCTCTACTTTCCATTAATCTGGCAATTCCAATGATATATTCACTTTTTTTTACCGTCATTTTAATATCTGCTAGGTCGGTAGGTGTTAACCGTGCAATTCGTTCGTACGGTGGGAACACCCAATACTTTTTACCATTCCATTCGATAGAATCGCCAAATCCTTCTACAAATTGCTTCTTTAAGGAGTACGCGAAGGCTAAGTTAATTTGTTGCCCTAAAACGCCCCAACATAAAGCCTCAAATAAATCGGGAATGCCGATAACGCGTAATCCATAAAATTTTCGGGCAGGCATTTTAAGTAATGGATCTGCTTTTGCCATTTCATAAAATGGTTTTAAATCGTTATCTAGATCAAACCATTCATGAATATATTTTACAATCTCTTCCCGTTCCCACTTTTCAATAGGTCTAGAATCGTTTAGGAATTGAACAACCATTTGTTTATTATTGATTACGCTTACCTGTACTAAGGAGCGAATTTCACCTATGGCAATAACCTTTGTAATGATATCGTTCTCTATTTCATACATGCATTCATTTTTTTCCCTAGTTAGATAACCTAGGTTAGCATTCATGTCGAAATCTTCAGGTAATGTAATGACAATAACGTCATTGACTTCATGCCATATCACTTTTTCATTCTCCTTATCTTAAATAATTATAAGAAAACTCAAACTGATTGAAATTTTACTTTATCACATAATAAGCTTTACTCATTTTGTTATCTTGCTATTACATTCTAACCACCTTATTTTTTTCTATTTATGAGGTTATAGTGTAGTTATCAAGAATGCTAAACGGGAGTAGATAAAAATGGCCCAAGATATAAAAAACACGTGTCGAATATTTAAATTGGGATTAAATTTAAAATGAATTAGATGAGTAGGGAGTATATTGTAAGGAGAGGTGAGATAAATGCCGGATAGTATCAATAACGGACATAAAGAGAGCCATGATCATAGAATTTCGAATGATGTAGAAATAATAACAGATGAACAGTGGCAAGCAATTATAAATAATGATGCAGCGTACAATAATCAATTTTTATATGCTGTAAAGTCGACAGGGATATTCTGTAAACCATCCTGTAAATCTCGCGTTCCGAAAAAAGAGAATGTATGCATCTTTCCAAACGCAGAACAAGCTCTCCGCGCAAATTTTCGCCCTTGTAAACGTTGCAGGCCCACTAATGAAGATCTGCCTGATAGCGAGTGGATTGATTTCATTACTGAATACATTGATAAAAATTTCACAGAAAAATTAACTCTAGAATCGTTAGCAAATATTTGTCATGGGAGTCCGTATCATATGCATCGAACATTTAAAAAGATTAAAGGCATAACGCTGGTTGAGTATATACAGCAAGTTAGAGTACACGCGGCCAAAAAGTATTTGATTCAAACAAATAAAGCGATTGGGGATATCGCCATATGTGTGGGTATGGCCAACGCGTCTTATTTTATTACCTTATTTAAAAAGAAAACTGGAAAGACACCAGCACAATTTCGTCAAATGAGTAAAGTGGAGGAAACGTACAATGGAAACAAAGAGTAAACCAACCCTTTATTGGTCTTTACTAATGTTTAAGGATTGGAATTTGTATATTGCTTCAACGTCAAAGGGGCTTGTGTTTGTAGGTTCACAGAACAAACCATTCGAGGAATTGTTCGAATGGGCTAAGAAACGCTTTCCAGGAAGTCCTCTTGTTGAAGATGATGAAAAGCTTGAGCCCTATGTCGTTGAAATTACTCAGTATCTAGAAGGAAACCGGAAAAACTTTACTGTTCCAATTGAGTACGCAGGTACGACATTTCAGCTAGCAGTCTGGAATGCACTTTGTGAAATCCCTTATGGACAAACGAAATCCTATTCCGACATTGCAAATGATATAAATAAACCCGCAGCTGTTCGAGCTGTAGGCGCGGCTATTGGGGCTAATCCGGCATTAATTACTGTACCGTGCCATCGTGTAATAGGAAAGAATGGCTCATTAACTGGCTATCGGGGTGGATTTGAAATGAAGACACTGCTCCTCGATCTGGAAAAGCAAGCTTCATCTAGCAATGAGTAATAAAATGAGTTTTAATGTAAGAACAGTTACTATGCTTTTTAAAACCAGTAGTTATGTAAATGTCGTAGTTCATTTAAACCAGCGATGCAGAAACTACCATCATTTCATGGGTTAATAGAATGGTAGATATGATGAGCCTTGGTTAAATGTTCAGGATGTATCTTCAGAGGGAAGGAAGGGTTTGATACGTCATTCTCTGTATTCCAACAGCTTGACAACTTTTAAAATTTAGCATATCTTATATGTAACTTAATAATCGGCGCAGATGTTGATTTTCGTTTGTTAAAATAATTAGGACTTTAGCATCCTTTTAATATTTATTTTTAATCTTGACTGGATGAAAAAGTATCTAATAAACAAAGAAGAGAAACATAAATCGTTTGATTTTATAATTAAAGGACGAAATAAAGGTTTTAACGATGACTTCTTTAGAGGAAGTTAAAACATAGCATAAAGTAAAATGACCCATAATAAGGTAGCTCTTCAAAAAACTTCGCAGAAGTTAGTTGAAGTGAAGCCGACAATTTTCAAGATTCAATGATCTAGCATCATCATTGAAATTTTGAAGTTGTCGGCTTTTTTGTTGGAAAAAAATGGAGATAGATAAAAATTGTATTAAATAATAGAAAAAAATGATCTGATTTAAAGGTCTTTTGAACAATAACGAGATCTAAAAAAGGGAGAAGTTAGAATGTTAGTTTCGCTGAGCTTATCATCATTATTAACATTATTTTTTATTACACTTATTGCTTCTGGGATAAGTGGACTATTGTTTTTACATCCACGCGTACCCTTGAGTTATGTCCGCATTCATATTGGTATCTTGGCTTTACCGCCTTTGGTTTCCTTAGTGAATCTTGCCAAAAAGAGTGTGGAAGGAAATGTTGGCCCTTGGCACTTCGATTCCTTAGCTTGGTTAATGACTTTCTTTGTTTTGACAATTGGTTTAATCATTCAGCGTTTTTCTGTACGTTACTTAATGGGAGACCGATCTTATCGAAAATATTTTACGCTTTTTACTTTCACTACAGGTGCTGCTTCAATTGCATGGTTAAGTGGTGATCTCCGCTTGATGGTTCTATTTTGGGGAGCCACTCTTGTCGGTTTAACCCTGCTTATAAGGTTAAACAGTGCTTGGCAAGTGGCCAGTGAAGCAGCCAAGGTTTCTGGCCGATTATTTTTGGTAAGCTGGCTTTCTTTGTGTTTCGCGATGGTTTGGCTTTTTCAAGTTACAGGTCAATGGCAGTTATCATTGGTATTAACAAATGAAAGCTTATCTCAATTTGGGGCATGGGAGAGAACAGGGATTAATCTATTGATTGTATTAGCAGTGATGATTCCTGCGGCTCAATGGCCATTCCAAAGATGGTTAATTGAGTCTATTGTTGCTCCAACTCCTGTTTCTGCGATTATGCATGCAGGTTTAGTAAATGCAGGCGGGATCATACTGGCTCGATTTTCACCTCTATTTAATGGTGGAATAGCTTCGATTATTTTACTTATGCTTGCTAGCATCTCAGTATTGATTGGAACTGGCATTAGTTTAGTCCAGGTTGATTATAAACGCCAGCTAGTAGGCTCCACGATTGCACAAATGGGGTTCATGCTCATTCAGTGCGCATTAGGAGCCTATATCGCAGCCATTATTCATCTTATTTTACATGGTTTATTCAAAGCTACGTTGTTTTTACAGGCTGGTTCGGCAGTACGGCGTCATGAAGTATCAGCTCGCGCTAATAAAGGAACATCCTATTTATGGATCATGGCTGGTCGGTTTTTATCCTTAGGTATAGGCGTTGCTTTTTGGCTCGCTGCTCCTGGAGAGGGGTATCAATTCATTAGTGCGCTGATCTTAGGGTGGTCATTGTCCGTTTCTTGGACTCAGCTTGTAGCTTTTGGAGAGGGAAGATTGGGTCGAATTGCCGGCTTAACATGTTTAGGCGGAGCAGCCTTTGTTTATTTTATCATTCATAACCTCTTCTATAAGTGGCTGCATACAAGCGTTTTTCAAAGTGTTCAACCTCCAATGTCAGCTGTCATCATTGTCGTATGTCTCTTACTATTTGGCAGTGCTTTAGGTACTTGGGTTGCTCGTCATCGTTCTTCCGTTTTCTCCGCGGTGATCTATCTTTGGTTAGTGCGTTTAGGTGAAGCAAAACCAAAGTCAGTAGAGAGTCACCCAGACTACCTTAAACAATATTTATCATAAGGAGCTAATCAGAGATGGGCATTACATCCGTATTAACGAAAGAAAATGTAAAAAACAAAGATACAGATATTGATGTTCAACAGTGTGATATTCACGGTTTAATTACATCTGCCAGCCGAGTCATTGCGCCACTCTGGCCTATTTCTACATTTGCTGCACGTAATCCGTGGATGGGACTTGAAAACCAACCTTTTGATCAGGTTGCAAGCTGGCTGAAAAATACTCGTGATGTTGATATATATCCTAGTGTGTCTATGATCCGTTCAGCAAAGAATAAAGGCGAGATTGATGAAGACTTTTTGGAAATGGGGCTACAGCGTTGGCTTGATTCACATTCTTTTAACATCCCACGGGACGTGGCAGAGCGATTTTGTCATGCTGGATTAAAATTAGAACCACTGCCTTCCAACCTTTTATCATCACATAAGCTGGAGCAATTGGTGAATGAATGCAGTGGACTGGATCATATCGAGAATGTTTTTATGCAACCAATCAGTTCGTATATCGAGAATCAGGATGGTGAAAGGTTAGTCAATATACTGGATCACCATGTTATTAAGTGGTCTAAATTATATCTTGATGACTCTCAAGCAGGTTGGACAATGCCAAATCGTGAGGAAGGTTTCTATCGTGCCTGGCAGCATCTCATTCAATATGATCCAGCACTTAGTAAAAAGCAGCGTGAAAGGTTAAAAGGCTGGCCGCAAGAGGCACATTTGGCTTTACAAAAAGCGTTATTCGCGTTAGAAATCCCCGAATCAGAAATCCAGCGTTATCTTGAAGGTCATTTACTTTCCTTACCTGGATGGGCAGGGATGATGCTATGGCGCTCCCAACAATCGAGCCAAGAACATGCACTCCTAACAGAATATTTAGCAGTTCGAATATCTATGGAGTGGGCCCTTATAAAGCCATATTTACCTTTCACTAATAAACGATCTGAGAAAAACGTTTCGATTCCTCCCCTTTTAGCAGCTTGGATTCACTGGGGGGGACTTACATTAGAGGAATGGTCACAGATGTCGGCTGATGAACAAAACGAATATTTATCATTTGCCTACAGCTTTGATGAGAAACTTCGCAGGAAACTTTGGTTAGAAGCTTGGGAACAAACATACACTGATCGATTAAGTCAGAAGATTATCTCGAAGCAACGTGAAACCAATGGTAAAAAATCTGCATTAGCTCAATTAGCATTCTGTATCGATGTCCGATCAGAACCTTTTCGTCGTCAACTGGAAAAAGAAGGGCCGTTTGAAACGATTGGTATGGCTGGTTTCTTCGGGGTGCCAATTGCAACTTGTGAACTTGGCAGTAAACACAGTCATGCCTCCTTGCCGATCATACAAAAACCACAACATAAAGTTAAAGAGTTTGTAGATGAAGATGTACTCGAAAAATACAACCAACGAACGCAAGCGTTTCATTCTTTAAGCCATACATTTAAAACGATGAAGCAGAATGTGCTTTCGAACTTACTACTGCCTGAGCTAAGTGGACCTTGGCTTACTCTGCAAATGGCAGCCCGTAGCTTTGTGCCAAGAAAGGCGGGTCGTTTCATTCGTCATCTCCGTGAGGCTTGGTTGCGCAAACCTGATACAAAACTCTCGCTTCATCATGATGCTACAGAGGCAGAAATACCTTTGGGTTTTACTGATGAAGAAAAAGTAAACTATGCTCGCCAAGCATTAAAAATGATGGGGTTAACAGAGAATATCGCCCCATTGGTCGTGATTTGCGGACATGGCAGTCAAAGCACCAATAATCCTTATGCCGCTGCTCTTGATTGTGGTGCCTGCGGTGGAGCGGCCGGTGGATTCAATGCAAGAGTTTTAGCTGCTTTATGTAATCTTTCAGAGGTAAGAGAAGCTCTATTAACTGAAGGAATGAAAATCCCTGAGGATACGGTTTTTGCTGCTGCTGAACATAATACAACGGTGGATGAATTACACTGGCTTTATGTACCAGAGCTTTCCGAAGCTGCACAGGAAGCATTTGACCATATTGAAGCTATTATGCCGAAAGTGAGACATAACGTTAATGCAGAACGTCTGGCCCAATTACCGAATGTCCAATCGAAACTTAAAAACCCGAAGGCTGAGGCACACCGATTTGCGGAAGATTGGAGTGAGATACGTCCGGAATGGGGACTGGCTCGTAATGCCGCTTTTATTATCGGCCAACGTGAACTCACTCAGGATTGTGATTTGGAAGGAAGAGCCTTTCTTCATAATTATGATTGGAAGCAGGATGAAAACGGTGAACTCCTAGCAAATATTATCGCAGGACCTGGAACTGTGGCCCAATGGATTAATTTACAATATTACGCATCAACAGTAGCACCTCATTATTATGGCAGCGGAAATAAAGCAACTCAAACCGTTACTGCAGGTCTCGGAGTTATGCAGGGGAATGCAAGTGACTTGTTAGCCGGACTGCCTTGGCAATCCGTCATGCAATCAGATCATGAGGCTTATCATTCTCCTCTTCGTTTGTTGATTGTTATCCAAGCACCTAGACAGCATGTAGAACAGCTATTAAATAATGACCCAGTATTTCTGCAGAAAGTTCAAAATGGATGGGTTCGACTGGCTAGTATTGATCCAGAAGGATGTTGGGAAAGCTGGTAATTATAATTTTAAACAGTTATCAAATGGATTTGTTACTCAATATAAAAATGATAAACATATAGAAGAGGTGTGCTATATGAATGTAAATCAAAATAAAAAAGTATTATTTTTGACGGACATGGAAAACGGTTTGGAGCCTATTTTACAAGAAATGACTAACACTCCAGCAGAAAATATGCTGACTATACAAAGCTATGGTGCCGCTATCTCACATCCTTATGGAGAAATCATGAGGTCTGTTATTTTTGCGATTTACCAGGAAGATGTTGAGGAGGTTTTTGTAGTAGGAACCAAAGATAAGCGGACTTCAACAGGTTATGGACTCACTCAACTTGAAACAATGAAAGATAAAATACAAACATTGGATTATCTCTTTCAACATTGCAAGCCTGAATTTTTAGGCGGTACGGTCGATGAGTGGCTAAATGAAAATAACAGCGGCACGATTGAAAAAAGTGTTGATATCATACGCCAACATCCACTTGTGCCGTCATATGTTAAAGTTAGAGGTTTAATCGTTGATCATAAGGATGGGGAATCCTCAATTGTGGAGGTTCCTTCTAGCAAAACAGGTCAAGCCTTACCTGATCATTGCTTGTCATGATGGAGTGAAGTGGTCAGCTTCTACACCCATATAGGGGAGAAAGCAGTTCTAAGGAGAATGTAATGGGCGCCAATATAACTGATTTTGTCACGAAATCAATAGAGGAAATGAGCTCGTTTGATCGTGAAAATATGGAATGTGTGAAAAAAGTAATAAGAAAAGCCATTCATTTTTATCATTTAAAATCTTATGAAGAAGTTGAGGAAACCCATTTAGGGAGCATTCGTATTTTGCATGTACACTCTATGATGGAAGAAAATATGTTATCCAAAATGATAGTGGTCTTAAGAAACGGTAAAACTGATTTGGATATTGAAGGTGTATATGAAGGACATGTTGTAAGAGAATATTAATGAGACGAACGAACAAATAGAATATGCTGCTAATTATTTTGCCAGGAGATGTTTTATATATGAAGAAATCGAAGGGTTCTTATGAATCAGAGATCAGTAAGTCAATTACGCAATGGGAAAAGGATTATCTTGGGCGCGGGTCTGTGTCTGTTAAGACTGATATATTGAGGGATATGATCATTGTTAATTTAAAGGGAATTTTAACACCAGCTGAATATACAGTTTGTGGAACAAAAGAGGGCATGTTATCTATCAAACAAACTCGTTCGGAGTTAGTTGAATCAGGGATAGAAGGTCTTAAGAATATCATCCTAACGATAACTGGAGAAGAAGTGAAAAGTTTTCATACAGATTTAAGCTCTCGGACAGGTGAGCGAGTAATGGTATTTAAATTAAGTAATGATCTGGAGAAAAAATTATAATCTAGAGAGTTAAAATGTTTTATTAAACACTGTCTTGTTATTCCTGAAGATTCAATGGTTCATTTCGGAAAGATCTAACATCCGCTTTTGTTACAAGCGGATGTTTTTTACAGTCTACACTTGAACAGTATTACATTCATTTTAACTGAAAGTCATGAAAAACATTCTTACATATCCAAACACAAGCATTCGCGGAAACGTCAAGGAAGTTGCTGTTCGTGAGCAAACACATGAAGCGAATATATATGGTGTTATGGATAGATTAAGATATGGTCCTTATTGGAGAAATAAAAAAGCAGAAGTAGAGCAAAGTATATATAAAGCAACGCTTTCTAATGATCAATCTAGCAGATAGGAGGAAAGTTAAGTTCTGTAATACCTCCAACGGAACTGAAATAAGTCTTCAGATTTTTAATTCTAAAAAAGTAAGTCATCAAAAATAAAAAAAACGAATTGACATATCGGAATATAACGATATAATAATCAATATGGAACCAATTGAAGTATTCAAAGCCTTATCAAATGAATCAAGGCTGCAAATTTTGCAATGGCTGAAGGAACCTGATCGTCATTTTGCACCCCATGAAGGGATTGATATGAATACAATCGGGGTATGTGTCAGTCAAATAACAGACAAATTGAAAATGACGCAATCAACGGCTTCCCAATATCTCACCATCCTTTTAAGAGCCGGCCTGATTAAGGCTGAACGAATCGGAAAGTACACGTATTACAAAAGAGATGAAGAAGCCATTGGGAAACTTGCTGACTTTCTTAAAACAGAGATATAAAAATAAACATCAATAGATGTTTATTTTTACGCCATACATATCGACATATTACGATGTGTTTATTTTTTTGATCTAACATATCGTTAATTCGTGATATGTAGTTATATTAATGATTAAGGAGTGAACGTTTATGTCTAACACTTGGAAAATTTACATTTTAGCCATTGTCAGCTTTTTAGTCGGAACATCAGAGTACATCATTTCGGGAATTTTGGATCAAATTGCTCATACTCTCGGGATCACTTTGGCTGCCGCGGGTCAGCTTATTACCATTTTTTCACTTGTATATGCTCTTTCTACACCCGTACTTATGGCATTGACAGCAAGTATGGATAGACGCAGATTGATGATGTATGCTCTCGGTTTGTTTGTGTTCGGCAATATCTTGGCCTTTGTCCTGCCTGGTTATGGATGGTTTATTGCAGCGCGGATCATTATGGCGATGGGAGCAGGTGTTGTTGTTGTCACCGCATTAACGATTGCTGCTAAGATTGCGCCGGAAGGGAAGCAGGGCAGTGCCATCGCTACGGTCGTTATGGGATTTACCGCTTCTTTAATCATTGGTGTTCCGCTTGGAAGATTGATAGCAACAGCATTAGGCTGGAAGTCTGTATTTGGTGCAATTGCTTTGTTGGGATTGATCGCAATGGCCGTTATATTCTTTACTCTTCCGCATACTGAAGGAGATAAGCCCGTACCTTTGCTTCAACAGCTTGCCCTTTTCAAAAAACGGAAAGTGGCGATGGGATTATCAATCACTTTCTTCTGGCTCGGGGGATATTCTGTTGCTTATACCTATTTGTCACCTTTTCTCTTGAACATTTCAGGAATAAGCGGCAATCTGCTTAGCGGTGTTTTGCTTATATTCGGGATTGCCAGTTTGGTTGGATCAAAGTTTGGGGGATATAGCACCGATAAATGGGGAGTGCCCTTTACACTCGTTGGCGGGATGACATTGCATATCGTCACACTGATTCTGCTGTCACTTGTCACCCATTCCTATGTCGGAGTGTTGGTGATTCTGATATTATGGTCGTTTGCCGCATGGTCTACCGGTCCGACACAGCAATTTCACTTGGCTACAATAGAACCGGAAATGTCAGGTGTTTTGCTTAGCATGAATCAGTCAATGATGCAATTCGCCATGGCAGTCGGCGCAGGAATAGGCGGGGTTTTTGTAGAAAACGTATCATTGGCCTCGATTACCTGGATTGGTGCATTAGGGGTTATGATTGCAATTATTGCATCATTAATGAGTTTTCATTCACAACCGAAACAGGCGCTAAAGGATATCAATCAATAACACACTGGCTTGTTTTACTTCTTAAAATTCAATAGGTTCATATCGAAAGATCTAACATCCGCTCATCAATACAAGCGGGTGTTTTTTTATAAGCTGTTCAAAGTCAGTCCATATGCCTTCCAAGGGAAGACATCGTTCTGTATGTGTCGAAGGCGCTGAAGCTGAAAGAGATTTCTTAAGGCTTTGCCGGCGGACAGCTGAAGCACGGCACGATTGCCTTGATCGAACAAGGTACACCAGTATATGAGTCAAAATGGTTTGTTAGTCGTTTTATTAGCTCCTCACAGGAGTATTTATATGTCAATTTGAAGGTAAGGCGCTTATCGGAAAATATGCTGAGTGTCTGTTATCAAACGAGAGAGGGGCTCTTTTATGAAATCAAATTAGGTAAAATGCGTCAAATGTCAAAACGAAACCTTTCCAAAGTTAATCAGAAATTTATTTTTATACCGTATCCTTTCAGTATCACGTGAAAGGAGCATCATATGAAAACATTATGGAAAGTCGTAAAAATCTTTTTTGGCGGCATAGGTGCATTGATTTTGCTTGGGTCTGTTTCCGTTTTTATCTACCACCATTACCAACTAAATAAGGAAGCAGCACTTCTTAAAGAAAAAGGCACAGTAGTCGATGTTGACGGTAAGAGAATGAATGTTTATCAAGAGGGAAGCGGGAAGGATACGTTTGTGTTTATGTCCGGTTCGGGGGTTGCTGCGCCTGCTTATGAGATGAAGGGGTTGTACAGCAAGTTTTCAAAAGAAAATAAGATTGCTGTAGTGGATCGTGCGGGCTATGGCTACAGCGATGTGTATGATGATGACAGGGATATTGATACAATATTAGAACAGACGAGAAAAGCGCTTCTGCAAAGCGGGAATAAGCCTCCGTATATTTTAATGCCTCATTCCATATCAGGAATTGAAGCGATATATTGGGCGCAGAAATATCCTAAGGAAATTAAGGCCATTATTGCGATGGACATAGGATTGCCTCAGCAGTATGTCACGTATAAATTGAGCGGGATTGACAGACTGAAAGTAAGGGGGTTCCATCTGTTAACGGCGATTGGTTTTCATCGGTTTATGCCGTCTGCTGCCTATAATCCGGAGGTGATTCGGCAGTCGTTTTTAACTGATCATGAAAAAGAAATCTATAAAGCCATTTCATTTAAGCAATTTTTCAATGCTGATATGGAGCATGAGCTGTTACAGTCTTACCAAAACGGCAGGAAATCTGTGAATCTGCCGGTACCAAAAGAAACACCAATTTTATTTTTAGATGCCATTGCTGATCAATATAAAGACTCAAAATATACAAAACAGCAACGTAAAGATTATAAAGAACTTGCAGACCAATTAGAAGTATCAGAAGTGAGAGAGTTAAGGGGCACACACAGCATATATTTATACCAGCCTGATCAGATCTATCAGCTTTCTATGAAGTTTCTCAAACAAAAACTGAAATGAAAGGTTCGCTAAGATGAAGGGTTATCATATTTTAATCGTGGAAGACGATGTCATGATTGGTGATCTGCTGCAGAAGATTTTGCAGCGTGAGGGATACGATGTCAGCTGGAAAACGGACGGAGCGGATGTGCTTTCAGTCATTCAGAAGGCTGATTTGGTCATTATGGATATCATGCTGCCGGGTGAGGACGGGTATCAAATGTCTAAAAAAATAAAAGATGTAGGGTTAAATATTCCTATCATTTTTCTGTCCGCCCGCAATGATATGGACAGCAAGCTTCAAGGATTAAAAATCGGCGAGGATTATATGGTAAAGCCTTTTGATCCGAGAGAGCTGCTGCTGAGAATGAAGAATATGCTTGAGCATCATTATGGCACCTTTACGAGAATTAAACATTTGCATATTGATGCAGACACCAAAAAGGTATTCAATGGAGATTTGCATCATGAAGTGCTGTTTACCGCGATTGAGCGGAAAATATTCTTCTATCTGTACGAAAACAAAAACAGTATCTTAACGAAGGAACATTTCTTTGATTATCTATGGCAGCTTGAAGACAGAAACCCGAATATTGTGAATGTGCACATTAAAAAAATCAGAGCGAAAATTAATGATGTAGCGGGTGAGATCATTGAAAATATCTATGGAGAAGGGTATCGGCTGAATACCGTTGTGAAGAAATGAAGCTAAAGACAAAATATCAGTTGTTATTATGTACGGCCGTCATTAGTGTTCCGGTACTGTTGCTGGCGGTTAGCATTTTGATGTCGGTGATTTATGACAGCATGTTTAAACCGATCAATCATGGCATGCCTTTTCACAGGTCTTTTGCGTATCCGGCAATGCTGGCCGTATTTTTATTATCACTTTTTTTGTTAGCTTTTTTATTTTCAAAATCAATTCATTCTCTGCTGCGTAAAATCAATCTATTGAATCAAACCATTCGGCGTTTAGCGAGCGATAAAAAGATCCCCAATAAACTGGCAGTTAAAAACGATGATGAAATTGGCGAATTGATCAAATCGGTCAACTTGTTAATTGAACGGACAACGTACCGGGAACTGGAACTAAGACAGCGAGAGGACATGAAAAAGGAGCTGATGCAAAAACTAAGGCATGATATTAATACACCTTTAACAGCTCTCAGGCTGCAGTTATTTTATTTGGAGAGCCAGTGCCAGGATCAAACTGCATTTGAATCTTTGTACCAGCAAATTGAATATATTGCGGAATTAACGAATGATTTGAATCTATTTTCCACTGAAACGTTAGAGAGTTCATATATTATAAATGAAGAAGTACGAATAAACGATCTATTAGAAACAGCGGTGAAAAAGTGGGATTATTTATACAGTGTGAATGGGATTGAATTGCACTATAAGCCAACAGATCAAGATGTGATATGGATAAGCAACGGTTTATGGATGCAAAGACTGTTCGATAACATTTTTCAAAATACGCTAAAGCATTCGAAAGCTGAAAAGCTGGAAGTCAAGATAGAAAACGGCGCTGTTTCGATTCGCGATGATGGCATTGGATTTGACAGAGAACAAGACAGTGACGGGCTTGGGCTGAAGATTATTGAGGATGTATGCCGGCTGCTTCGTATTACCTATGTGCTGCAGACAAATGAAAATGGAACTGCGTTTTTGTTTTCGAAAAAGTGATCCTGCTATGTTTTTCTTTCTATCAGAGAATTATATATAATAGGGAGCAGAAAAGGGGTGAACAGCATATGTTTAAAAAAATCATCAAAACAATCAAGTACCTCTCAAGCAGCTCGAGTGATCGCCATCGCAGACACCGGCACTACAGCAGCAGCCGGCGCCGCCATTACCGCAGCTACAGCAGCAGCTCTGGCAGAAGAAGACATTACGATCGTTATGGCGGCAGTCACCGCTACAAACGCCGTAGCTACAGCAGCAGTTAATTCAAAAAAGTTCTTGTTCCGCATTGGGACAAGGGTTTTTTTATGTCACTGATTGAACCGCGCGGTTCAGGTCTTCGCGAATAGAAGCGGTGTGCTGATATTCTTCCTCAATGCCCAATAATTTTTTCAGCAGCAGGGTTACTTCTTTTGTCAGCGTTAATTCCTCCAGCCAAGTGGCGTTTTTCTTCTTTTTCCCTTTATATTGAGAGTACAGCAGGAACAACAGGGTTTCACCGAGGTCGAAGAAGTCATCCCGTTTTCTGAGCTTTAATTCCTCATCTTCTTCACGAGATAACTGTTTAGCAAGGCCGAAATCGATGAGGCATACGTTACCGTGATTCATCATAATGTTTGGCGTTCTGATGTCACTGTGAAAAATAAGACGTTCATGCAGGTATTCTACAATGTCCAGCAGCTGAGACATCAGCTGTAATGCCATCAGCTCTGTAAACGGCTGTTTTTGAAAAAATAACAATTCCTCTATATTATCGCCCTCGATCATCTGCATGACATAGTAGGCTTGTCCGTCTATGATGAAGTCTTCTATATAGGCCGGAATTTGCGGGTGGCTGATGCTTTTGAGCAGACCAATTTCCTGCTGAAATCGGACTCTTTCCTTTTGTTTTTTGGCTTTTGTCGGACGGAGCTGTTTTAAGACGTACGGTGTTTGCGTAAGGACATCGGTGCACACATAAACCAAGCCGTAGCCGCCCATGCCGAGGCATTCTTCGATTTTGTATTGGTTGTTCAGTATGACGCCGTCCTTCAGAGGGCGGTCAAATAATAGCTTTTTTAACTGTTTTAATGCCATTCGCGCTGCACTTCCCTTAGTTGTACTGATTATAGTTTATCAAAACAATTGCATATTGGGCTAAGTCTATTCTATGGAAGCTTAGCATAAAAAAAGAGCCGGATCATGGAAGCTGCCAGCTCAGTAGATTAAAACTGCTTTGTGACATCGTATTGATAAATAAAGAAAAACTTGAGAATGCCCCTGTGCAAAAACAAACTGCTTCCTATGCTATATCTCACTATGGTTCACAGCTCAGTAAAATGGCGGAAATCGGATATGATGCCATCCCTGATTTCATACTGTCAATTGGCTACAGCAATGGGTCTTTGAGAGATCTGGGAAAAGCAAGGGCTATGGGACAGGTGATACGGAGTGGCTTGAAACATTAAAACGCCAAACTGGCGTAAATTATTAGGTAAGCTGTTCATCGTGAACAGCTTATTTTTTTATGCCCATCTCATGAAAGCAGCTGTATCATATATCGTTCCTAATATTGTTCTGATTTCATTATATTCATATAAAAGATTTTAATTGAAGTGATAGATCAAACCCATTGAATGAAAGTGTTTACCCGAAAAAAACAATTGTATTTTCCAGAGAAATTTATTATGATGAAATAAGTAATTTTGGAGATTATCTAACTATTTTATGATTGAATTTTCTGATATTTGTAGCTTTATACGAAATGAAGAACGTTTTGAAGGCTGATCGGCCTTTATGCTATTTCGGTTGAGCTGTATTCGTTTTTAAGAGGAGGAAGCGGAGTGGAAAATAAAGAATTGAAGAGGGGCTTGAGCGCCCGTCATATTCAGATGATTGCCTTGGGCGGTACGATCGGTGTTGGTTTATTTATGGGTTCTGCCAGCACGATTTCATGGACTGGCCCGTCTGTCCTTCTGGCTTATGCGATTTGCGGAATTTTTATCTTTTTTATCATGCGTGCAATGGGTGAAATGCTGTATGTGGAACCAAGTACCGGTTCTTTTGCAACATTTGGCCATCAATACATTCATCCCCTTGCTGGTTATATGACGGCGTGGAGCAACTGGTTCCAGTGGGTGATCGTCGGCATGTCAGAAATTATCGCAGTCGGTTCTTATATGAAATATTGGTTCCCGGATTTGCCTGCTTGGATACCTGGTATCGTAGCTATGGCAATTCTTGGTGCGGCGAACTTAATTTCTGTTAAGTCGTTTGGTGAGTTTGAATTTTGGTTTGCGATGATTAAAATTGTGACGATTATCTTAATGATTATTGCGGGATTAGGAATTATTTTCTTCGGCTTTGGCAATGGCGGAGATGCTATCGGTTTGTCTAACCTATGGTCTCACGGCGGCTTCTTTGCGGGCGGTTTCTCAGGATTTTTCTTTGCACTGTCTCTGGTTATAGCGGCTTATCAAGGGGTTGAGCTGATCGGGATTACTGCCGGAGAAGCAAAGGACCCGCAAAACACGCTGCGCAACGCGATTCAAAGCATTATCTGGCGCATTTTGATTTTCTATATTGGTGCTATTTTTGTGATCGTGACGGTATATCCTTGGGATGAGCTGAATGCACTTGGAAGCCCGTTTGTGTCTACGTTTTCTAAAGTTGGAATTACGGCAGCGGCCGGCATTATTAACTTTGTCGTTATCACGGCGGCGATGTCAGGCTGCAACAGCGGGATTTTCAGCGCGGGACGTATGCTTTATACATTAGGTGTCAATGGACAGGCACCGAAATTCTTTGCGAAGATTTCTCGAAATGGTGTGCCGCTGTATGGCACAATCGCAGTGCTGATCGGATTAGCTGTCGGCGTTGTGCTGAACTATGTTGCGCCGCCGAAGATCTTCGTATATGTATACAGCGCAAGCGTGCTGCCGGGGATGATCCCTTGGTTTATCATTTTGATCAGCCACCTCGGGTTCAGAAAAGCGAAGGGCGCTGCGTTAGATAAACATCCGTTCAAAATGCCGTTTGCACCTTTCACAAATTATTTGACGATTGCTTTCTTGCTGATGGTTCTTGTCGGCATGTGGTTTAATAATGATACTCGGATATCTTTAATTGTAGGGGTTATTTTCTTAGCTCTTGTGGTCATCAGTTATTATGCTTTTGGAATTGGCAAGCGCGTGCAGGCGGATGTTACGAAAAGAAATCAAGCAGCTGAATAAACAGGAAAAAGAGACATTGACTGATGTCTCTTTTTTCATTTTTTGCGTATGGATTTTTCTCATTTCAGCAACCTATAGGATAAAGAACGCAAAGGAAAGGTGCTTATATTATGGATGTTACACTCGGTTATTTGCGGGAGTCACTTTCAAATCATCTTGAAAATGAAGTCTGTCTGCGGATTTGCAAGAAGATGCTGGCGAAGCGGTATGCCAATGAAGAGGAGTTTGTAAAGGATTTGGATGACGATGAGATGTCATATTTGAATCAGGTGCTGGAAAAGGAGATTAAGTATGCCCAAGACGAACAGGATCAAAAACGGGCCAAGGAATTAAATGAGGTGTATGAATTACTGCTTTGAGAAAGGCGGGAATGAAATTGGGTGCGATTGAACGAAGCGGATATACGTTTCAGCCGGAGTTTAGTGTCGTCCGGCAAAATGGGGCGATCCACGTGTATCGTCATGGAGAATTTGTTGAAGAAATTGAATTCGAGTTTAACGGTGACTACCCGGATCATGATTTAATTGAAGAGCTTGTGAATCATTATTGCTTTGAGCATGACATTTAAGAGCCCTGTGCGTTTGCAGGGCTCATTCATTTATGAAGTGATCAGGCCATATTTTTTTAGAAGATCAATTGTGATGTTTTTGGCTGTTGTACCGGAGTCATCAACATTGGTGACAAACGTATAGGAGCCGTGCTCTGTTTTGATGAATCCGACAAACCACCCTAATCCCATGTCTGTCAGGCGAGTTCCGGTTTTGCCGTAAAGCGTATAATGATCTCCTTCTTCTTGAATCATCATGCGTTTGACGGTTTTCATGACTGTTTTGTCAAACGGGAGCTTCTCTTTGTAAAGCTTCTCCATAAAGGCTTCTTGTTCCAACGGAGAAATTGTCAGAGAGCTTTGCAGCCAAAACTGGTCGATTCCGCCGCTGATATCTTCGTTTCCGTATGACAGGGTATGAAGCCAGGTTTTCATTCTTTCCTCGCCGATGTCCCTCGCTAATGCTTGGTAATACCAGATGGCAGATTCCCGCATGGCTGAGCCAAGTGTATGGTCGCGGTTCCATGATTCGAATTCGCGTTTGACGCCATCCCAGCGTTTGACATCATATTCATCCCGGACGGCTTTTACCTGCAAGCCGATTAAGGCATTGGTCACTTTAAAGGTAGATTGCGGAGTTTGTCTTTTGTTGGCCCGTTTCTTGTTGTAGACAAATGTCTGATCCTTTTCTAAATCATGAAGGATGAAGGTTCCGTCAGTATCCTTGAACTCCTTATCCACATTCATTCGGCTGAGATTCAGGTGCTTTTTTGTTTCATTGGCGGGCGCTTTTGCATAGAGGGACAAACCTCCTGAACCGGCAATGACCAGCACAAGAAAAGCATATATCCATTTCTTCATTTTGATCTCCCCTTTGTTTTGATCATCTATCTTTTCTCCATTTCTGTGTTTCTACCTTTAAAAGTAATGAAAAATTGCTTGGAAGCAAATACTGTCATTGGGTTTATCTTCGTGAGATAAAGTGAAAACAGAAGTAAAAAAGGAAGGCAGGGTTGCGGGATGAATGAGCAGATTCCACATGACAAAAGCCTCGATAACAGTGTGGCTTTGATGCGGGAAGGATATTTGTTTATCAAGAATAGAAAAGAACATTACCATTCGGATTTGTTTCAGGCACGCTTGCTTGGAAAAACATTTATTTGTATGAGCGGGGCGGAGGCTGCGAAGGTATTTTATGATACTGAACGGTTTCAGCGGCAGGGTGCTCTCCCGAAACGAGTGCAGAAATCGCTGTTTGGCGTCAATGCGATCCAGACAATGGATGGCGACGCTCATATCCATCGAAAGCTGCTTTTTCTGTCATTGATGACACCTCCGCATCAAAAACGGCTCGCTGATCTGATGACAGAGCAGTGGGAAGCGGCTGTAACAAGATGGGAAATGGCGGATCAGGTGGTGTTGTTTGATGAAGCAAAAGAAATCTTATGCCGGGTGGCCTGCTATTGGGCGGGTGTTCCGCTGAAGGAAACGGAAGTGAAAGAGAGAGCGGACGATTTCATTGATATGGTAGACGCGTTTGGTGCTGTGGGGCCGCGGCATTGGAAGGGAAGAAGGGCAAGACCTCGGACGGAAGAGTGGATTGAAAAATTGATAGAAGATGTCCGCGGCGGCAGGCTGAAAACAGAACATGGATCAGCGCTGCATGAAATGGCTTTTTATACGCAAGAGAATGGGAGCCGGCTTGATGCCCGCATGGCAGCCATCGAGCTCATTAATGTGCTGCGTCCGATTATAGCGATTGCTTACTTTATCTCGTTTTCAGCGTTGGCGCTGCATGAACACCCGAAGTATAAGGAATGGCTTCGTTCTGGAGGCAGTCAGGAAAGAGAAATGTTTGTGCAGGAGGTGCGCAGATTTTATCCCTTTGGGCCGTTTTTAGGAGCCGTTGTCAAAAAGGATTTTACATGGAATGACTGTGAGTTTAAGAAGGGGGCATCAGTGCTGCTTGATGTGTATGGAACGAATCATGATCCCCGTATGTGGGACAATCCTGATGAATTCCGGCCTGAGCGTTTTAAAGAGCGGGAGGAAAATCCGTTTGATTTCATCCCTCAAGGCGGGGGCAACGCGGAGAAGGGCCATCGCTGTCCGGGGGAAGGGATTACCATTGAAGTGATGAAAGCGAGCCTGAATTTTCTCGTGAATCAGGTTGAATATGACGTGCCAAAACAATCGCTGCATTACAGTCTTGCCAGAATGCCGTCATTGCCTGAAAGTGGATTTGTGATGAGCGGCATTAGACGGAAAAGGTAAATATAAAAGCTCTCTTCCTTTTCGAAGAGAGCTTTTTTGATTACTTCTTTTTTTCATCGTAGTATTGAACAGGGTACATGGAGCCTTCGGATACCATTTTGTTGTCCTCAATGTCATGCGGGTGCGGGTGACCGGCCTTATCGACTGGGAACGTTTCCATGTCTGGTTGTTTTGTTAACTTCATTTTCATGCTGTGAATGAATTCTCTTGCCTTTTGGCGGTTTGACGGGTCTTTTAATAGATAAGAAGTGATGCCGACAGTTGAAACAGCGAGACCGGAAAATAACAGCTTTTGTTTCATGGTAATAACTCCTTTCTATTTTAAAAAGTAATGTTTCCTGTATCATTCCCGTTTTGCTTAAGGCTAAACCTCTGTGTATGTTATCAACAGTACATTTTATTTTAGGTGAAGCTAGTTACTTCATTCCTATATTGGAAGGCACTATACATTGATTTTATATTATTTTAGTTAAAATTCGATAAATATTGACAAAGTGAAGTAATCAGAATAATAATATAACTTAGCAACAGAATGTCATCATACATGAAAGGTGTTTACGATATGAATCAGTTACATCGAAGAATGGGGACGTTTGCCCTTATGATGGTCGGGCTCGGGTCGATGATCGGGTCAGGCTGGTTATTTGGGGCGTGGCGCGCTGCCCAAATTGCTGGGCCGGCTGCCATTATTTCATGGGTTATCGGCATGATCGTTATTTTATTTATTGCTCTTTCTTACAGTGAATTAGGTTCTATGTTCCCTGAGGCAGGGGGAATGGTGAAATATACGCAATATTCACATGGTTCGTTTATCGGATTTATTGCAGGCTGGGCCAACTGGATTGCGATTGTATCTGTTATTCCTGTTGAAGCTGTGGCCTCCGTTCAATATATGAGTTCATGGCCATGGGAATGGGCGAAATGGACAAGCGGTTTGGTGAAAAACGGAACGCTGACAGGAGAAGGATTGGTGTTTGCTTCTGTTTTGCTTCTGATTTATTTTCTGCTGAACTACTGGACAGTCAATTTGTTTTCGAAAGCGAATTCATTAATTACAATTTTTAAAATCATTATTCCAGGCCTGACAATTGGCGCTTTACTGTTTGTCGGATTTCATGGAGAAAACTTTACAGCGGGCCAGAGCATTGCACCGAATGGCTGGGCAAGTGTTCTGACTGCGGTTGCGACTTCCGGTATCGTGTTTGCGTTTAACGGATTTCAAAGCCCGATCAATATGGCGGGAGAAGCCAAAAATCCCGGGAAATCGATTCCGATTGCAGTTGTCGGTTCTCTGTTAGTTGCGACAGTCATTTATGTGCTGCTGCAGATTGCTTTCATCGGAGCGGTGAATCCGTCTGATATCGCTCACGGCTGGAGCCATCTTAATTTTAATTCTCCTTTTGCTGATTTGGCGATTGCATTAAATATTAACTGGCTTGTCATCGTATTATATGCGGATGCTTTTGTGTCACCTTCCGGAACTGGTATTACGTATACGGCGACGACTTCCCGCATGATTTACGGAATGGAGAAGAACAAATACATGCCGAGCGTGTTTGGCAAGCTTCATCCGATTTACGGCGTTCCGCGGCAAGCGATGTTTTTTAACTTGATTGTTTCGTTTATCTTTTTGTTCCTGTTCAGAGGGTGGGGTGTTTTAGCGGAAATTATTTCTGTAGCCACATTAATTTCTTATATTACAGGCCCGGTTACAGTGATGACATTGAGACGGACAGGGAAGGATTTGTACAGGCCTCTTCGTTTAAAAGGCTTAAGCGTAATTGCACCGCTTGGATTTATCTTTGCGTCGCTTGTGCTGTATTGGGCGCGCTGGCCATTAACAGGGCAGGTTCTGTTTATTATTTTGATCGGACTTCCGATTTATTTCTATTATCAGGCTAAGGCGAAATGGAAAGGATTTGGCCAAAACGTTAAAGCTGGGATATGGATGGTGTTTTACCTGCTTGTCATGATGATGATTTCCTATTTGGGCAGTGACAAATTCGGCGGTCTGAACGTCATTACGTATGGCTGGGATATGGCCTTGATTGCCTTTGTATCACTCGGTTTCTATGTGTGGGCGCTGAAGAGCGGATTCAAGACAGAGTATTTGAAAGATGCGAAGGAAATTAATAGTCAGCTGGCAGGCGCACAGTCAGAAGCTGCTGCGGGAAAAGAATAAATGGAGAAAAACCTTGTGCTGAGAGCACAAGGTTTTTTATAGTCAACTTGTTATGGTGAACGCGAAATATTACACCCATGTAAATGTGATCAAGGTCTATTCTACTCATTGTTAAGTTATTGTAAATTTGACAGGTGACTCATTTACAATCATATGAACTTGAAACATAATCGTAGAGAGTTTGCTGAAAGATGTCGTAAACAGGGGTGAAAGCGTTGGGGATTGATGTACAAACATTACTGTTCGAATTTCTGGGAGGCCTTGGTATTTTCCTGATTGGGATCAAGTTCATGGGAGACGGACTTCAGAAATCGGCTGGAGATAGACTAAGAAATATTTTAGACCGTTTTACAAGCAATCCGCTAATGGGCGTGTTAGCGGGTTTGATTGTGACGGTTTTGATACAAAGCAGCTCTGGAACGACGGTTATTACCGTTGGACTTGTGAGCGCAGGTTTTATGACACTGCGGCAGGCGATTGGGGTCATTATGGGCGCCAATATTGGTACAACGGTTACCGCTTTTATTATCGGAATCGATATAGGAGCCTATGCGTTGCCGATTATTGCTGTCGGCGGATTTGTATTGTTTTTCTTTAAGCATAAAAATGTGCAAAATGTGGGTCAGATTGTGTTTGGGTTTGGGGCCTTGTTTTATGGATTGGAGTTAATGAGCGGCGGCATGAAACCGCTCCGTTCCCTCGAGGCCTTTCATGATTTAACAGTCAATATGAGTTCAAATCCGGTTCTCGGTGTCGTCATCGGCACTTTGTTTACGGTTCTCGTGCAAAGCTCCAGTGCCACTATTGGTATTCTGCAAGGTTTATTCGCAGATGGTCTGATTGATATTAACGGCGCGCTGCCAGTGTTATTCGGGGACAATATCGGGACGACGATCACCGCGGTGCTTGCGTCTCTTGGAGCATCTGTTGCAGCGAGACGTGCTGCGGCTACTCATGTACTGTTCAACCTAATCGGGACAACGATTTTCATGATTTTGCTCAAGCCGTTTACAGCTTTGATCTTATGGCTCCAGGCTTCGATGGGACTTGATCCTAAAATGACGATTGCATTTGCTCACGGAATCTTTAATACGTCAAATACGATCATACAGCTACCTTTTGTCGGGCTATTGGCTTTGATTGTGACAAAATTGATTCCGGGCAAGGATTCAATGATGGAATACAAGTCGCATCTTGATCCGATTTTTATTGAGCAGTCTCCATCTATTGCTCTCGGACAAGCGAAGGAAGAAGTGCTGCAGATGGGGAACTTTGCGGTTCAGGGGCTGGAAGTCACAAAACAATTCTTAGTGACAAAACAGACAAAATACGCGGCAAATGCTTATCAGTTAGAGGATGCGGTCAACAATCTCGACCGGAAAATTACCGATTATTTGATTGAGCTTTCATCGAGCTCCCTCTCAGATCATGAATCTGAGGAGCATCATATGCTGATGGATACTGTCAGAGATATTGAAAGAATCGGCGATCATTTTGAAAATGTAATTGAATTGATTGAGTATCAGCAGGCACACCGTGTCGTTATTACCGAATCAGCCATGACGGATTTAACGGACATGATGGATTTAACAATTTCCACTGTGAAGGCATCAATGGAGGCTCTGCACCACAATGATGAACAAACTGCTGCTCATGTCATTGAAAAAGAAGATGAAATTGACAAGATGGAACGAAAGCTTCGCAAAAAGCATATTATCCGTCTAAATGAAGGACTGTGTACAGGGCAAGCGGGTATCGTATTTGTTGATATGATCAGTAACCTGGAGCGTATCGGCGATCATGCGGTAAATATTGCGCAGGCTGTACTTGAGGGAAAATGATGAGAAAAAGCTTTGAATCCTAGGATTCAAAGCTTTTTTTGTAGTCTTTTTTCACATGATGAAATACATCCGGATAGTTGGTAAACACGCCGGTAACTCCCCAGTTGAGCAGGCGGCGCATATCTGCTTCTGTATTGACTGTGTAAGGGTGCAAAAGCAGACCGTGGCTGCGAATCATGCGGACATTTTCTGCATTCAATGCTTTATAATCCGGACCCGCGCCGACAGCGTAGGTTTTGATTTCCTCCAGAGCAGCATCTGTCATGGAAGCCATTTGTTTTGCTTCCAACAATTGAACAGTCGGCAGGTTAGGCTGTAATTGATGAATTTTTAACAGGCTTTCTTTGCTGAACGATTGGATGATGACTTGGCCGCGCTTTGAATGCTTGCTTAACAGTTTATGCTTCTGTAAGGAAGCGATCAGTTTTTCCTCCATGCCTGGATAGGTGTCAGGCGATTTTGTTTCGATGTAATAGTTAGCATGTTTGCCAAAATGATTTAATACCTCTTCTAATGTCGGAACTTTAAGGCCGGCGTACTGCGGCTTTGCTTTTGCCGGATAAGCTTCATTAAACCAAGAGCCGGCATCAAGTTTCTTAATCTCCGCGAGCGTATGATCCTTCACCCAGCCCGTTCCGTTTGTGGTGCGGTCCAGTTTTTCATCGTGCATGACAATGAGTTTCCCGTCTTTTGTCATCTGTAAATCCAGCTCAATATAATCAGCTTTCATTTTCTGAGCGGTTTCGTAGGACAGAATGGTGTGCTCAGGCACATATCCGGAAGCCCCTCTGTGCGCGACTGTCAGGATCCGGTCAGGAGACAGCAGGTTTCCTTTTGAGACTGCCGAAACTGGTGTAACCATAAACGACAGCAAACCAAAAGATAGCAGAACCAAAGCTAGTAATCTATTTTTTCGCATCTTTTCTTCCTCCTTATGAACAAGCAGTAACAGCTTTTATGTTAGATAACGGATGTAAATGGCGTGTTGGGAAAATATTAATCTTTTATAATCTTTTCTTATACATGCTCCGCTCGTTTTCCCGTATTCCATGTCAAGGCCAAGAACACGATAGCCAGTATACAAGATGAGATCAGCATGATGAAGCCGCCGTTCCAATCAAATCTGTCAACGACAAGTCCCATAATGGCGTTTGCGAAAGCAGATCCGCCGATGTATCCGAAAAACCCGGTCAATCCAGCCGCCGTTCCGGCTGCTTTCTTCGGTGCGAGGTCAATGGCTTGCAGACCGATGAGCATCACAGGACCATAAATTAAAAAGCCGATGCTGATCAGAGCGATGTTGTCTACCAGCGGATGGCCGGCCGGATTCAGCCAGTACACCAATACGGCAATGAAAACACCCGCCATAAACAGAACGCCTGCCGGTGCGCGGCGGCTCTTGAAGAAGCGGTCGCTGATCCAGCCGCACAGGATTGTTCCCGGTATGCCGGCGTATTCGTAAAGGAAATACGACCACCGGGAGTCTTCCGGAGAGAACCCTTTGGCTTCTGTTAAGTAAGTAGGCGCCCAGTCCACTACGCCGTATCGCACAAAGTAAACAAATACATTTGCAAATGCGATGTACCAAAGAAACTTATTATTAAGTACATATTGAAAAAGGATTTCTTTTGTCGTTAATTCTTTTTCTTGATCTTTGAAAGCGTGTTTTGGATAGTCATTCCGGTACTCTTCAATTGGCGGAAGCCCGCAAGATTGAGGGGTATCCCGCACCAAAAGGACAATTAAAAATGAAATCAGTATCGCAATAATGGCAGGGAAGAAAAACACGCTTTTCCAAGTGACAAACATAGCAATTCCAAGAGTGACAAGCGGAGCCAGAATTCCGCCGCCAATGTTGTGAGCGACATTCCAAATCGACATCTTCGTGCCGCGTTCACTTATAGAAAACCAATGGGCCATTGTTCTTCCGCATGGAGGCCAGCCCATCCCTTGGAACCATCCATTGATAAACATAAAAATAAACATGATGGTGACGCTTGAAGTTACCCAAGGCATAGAAACAAAAAGAATATTAACGATTGCAGATAAAAATAGGCCTGTCGCGAGAAAATATCTCGGGTTGCAGCGATCGGACACCATGCCCATAATAAATTTACTGAAGCCGTACGCAATGGATACCGCGGCCAGCACCAATCCAAGCTCGGTTTTTGAAAACCCCTGTTCCTGCAGATAAGGAATGGCAAAGGCAAAGTTTTTCCGCAGCAGGTAATAACCTGCGTAGCCGATAAAAATACCTATGAATACTTGCAGCCTTAGCCGTTTATAAGCCGCATCCGTCTTTGACTCATCCAGTCTCTCAATGTGAGGAGCCGGTTTAAATAGGTGAAACATCAAATCATCCCCTTTGCTGTTTGTGTTGGATGTGTGACGTGCCTCCTTTCTGACAAACAAAAAGAGCCAGAAAACACCCCTTCAAAAGGGGTGGGATTCCTGGCTCTCCTCATCTCCATCCAAGCTATTAACTTATCATGATAGCGCTTTCTTAAATTATCATAGTCTGGAGTGAATGTAAACGGGTAATTTTAAATGGAGTGAAAAAAGTAAATATTATCCTTTTAGTCATTGGGGTTATGTTTTTTTACAAGTAGCATAAAAATCTGGGAGGAGGCTGTTGCCAGGTGGATGAATTAGATATCGCATTCGGCATTTTACCGTTAGCGATTATTGTGTTATCGGTCGCCGGGACTTATGTTTGTAAAAACGTGTATATGATGCCGTTGATTAGTCTGATCATTTCTCTCGTGCTTACGTTTACGATTTTCAATCAATCATTTTTGGGATGGGTCGTTGTCTATAGTTTGTTTTCGCTGATTTTATCGTATATTACATTGATGGTGGTGAGGAAGAGGAAGGCATCTGGAAAATGAAATTTCGCCCGCTTTTTGATATATCGTTGACTATAGCAACTATATGTGACTATAATTGCTTTAATCAACGATATAAGAAAGTGGGGATGAGTTTGAAAATCAATGAATCAGCTGTGGGATTAAAATTCAGAAAGTTCAATCGATTTTACACGAATGTTCTTGGCTTCCTTAACGAACACATTTATGACAGCCCGTTTTCCTTAACGGAGACACGGATTCTATTTGAGATTTACAATACGCCGAATTGTACGGCGAAAGATCTTCAGGATAAGCTGGGGCTTGACCGGGGATATGTCAGCAGAATGCTAAAACAGTTTGAAAAAGAAGATTTGATTTATAAAGAGAAGAGCAAAGCTGATGCCCGCCACCATTATATATATGTGACGGAAACGGGGGAAACCATTTATAAAAAGCTTGAGAAGAAAGCAAATGAACAGGTTGAGCTGATGTTGAAGGAAATCGATGACGAAAAGCAGCACAAGCTTGCGACAGCTATGAAGGAGATTGAAGCCATATTGTCTCAGTCGCTCTCATCCAAGACATCGGGTATTTCAATCAGAGATTATTATCTATCGGATGACATTCACCTTCTCATCGAAAAGCAAAGGCAATTTTATGCAGAAGCTCATGGCTGGGATAATACATTTTTAGCTTATCTCCATGAGACATTTGACGCGGAAATTGAAAAGATATGGATCGCGGAAAGCGGCGGAAAATTTGCAGGCTGTGTCGGATTGGTCAAACAAGATAAAAAGACGGTGCAGCTGAGATGGTTCTTGGTTGATGCCGCTTTTCGGGGCAGAGGGCTGGGCACACAACTGCTTGAGCATCTCGTTACATATAGCAGAGAGATGAAGTTTGAACGGATTTATCTTTGGACAGTGAGCAGTATGGCTGAAGCCCGTCCGCTTTACGAGAAATTTGGATTCAGACTGAGTGAAGTGAAAGAAGAAACGTCATTATGGGGACAGCATCTGACAGAAGAGCGGTGGGATTTAGAGCTGTCATGAAAAGACTCCACTATGCTTGGATCATTGTTTTTATCACCTTTTTGATTTTACTGGCCGTACAAGGTGTGCGCCTGTCGTTTGGTGCGTTTGTCGAGCCTTGGGAGCGGGAGTTTTCGCTGGATAGGGGCACCATCTCGCTGATTTCAACGCTGAGCTTTGTCGTTTACGGGATATCCCAGCCTGTGATCGGGCGGCTTGTGGACAGATGGGGCGCGCGGGCGGTTTTATCATGGAGCACGTTACTGACCGGGATCAGCATTTTCTCGACATGTTTTATCACTTCACCGTGGCAGCTCTTTCTGCTTTACGGGTTGGGGGTGTCACTCGGAGTTGGCGGAGCGTCGAATGTAGCAACAAGTGTGCTGGTGGTGAATTGGTTCAGCAAAAAGCGCGGCCTTGCCTTTGGAATCATGGAAGCGGGCTTTGGAGCGGGTCAAATGCTGCTGGTTCCCGGCTCGCTTATGCTGATCCATTGGTTTAGCTGGAAGCTGACGGTTGTGGCATTGGGGTTGCTGTTAATGGTCATTGTCCTTCCGGCAGCCCTTTTATTGCTGCGAAATCATCCTTCAGAGAAAAATGAAGAGCCGATCGGCGGAGCTGCTGAGGAGGAGGTAGAAACAGGATCAAAAACCAAAGCAGGCTCAGTAACTGCGATGTTTCGTATGAGGCAGTTTTGGCTGTTGATCCTTCCGTTTTTAATCTGCGGCTTTACGACCGTCGGGCTGATGGATACCCATTTGATTCCCTTTTCTCATGATCACGGTTTTTCTACGACTGTTACGAGCGCCGCTGTCAGTCTGCTGGCCGGTTTTAATATCGCTGGTATCTTACTGTCCGGAATCATAGCGGATCGGTGGAGCAGCCGGAAAATCCTGTGTTTTTTATATGCGGTGCGCGCGCTGTCGATTGTAATTCTGATTTACAGCCACGAACCCTACCTGCTTTTAGGCTTTGCGGTTCTGTTTGGATTAGTGGACTTTGCAACGGTAGCGCCGACGCAAATGCTTGCCACCCAGTACTTTCAAAATTACTCGATCGGCCTCATGATCGGCTGGCTGTCACTTGCCCATCAAATCGGCTCTGCCCTCGGAGCATATGTGCCCGGCGTCATTTATACCGTAACAGGTGAGTATACGCTGGCTTTTTATGTATCGATTGGAATGCTTGTGCTTGCGAGCGTGATGAACGTGATGCTGAGGGAGCCTGCGGCGATGAATCGTGACAATGCGGCTGTGACGGAGAAGGTGTAAGTGAGAAAAAGCATCTCTGGAGAGGATTATTCAGAGATGCTTTTTTTGTATTTTTGTTCTAATACGAAGTCGATCATACCGACAATGCGGGTGTTTTCGGATTTTTGTTTGAAGTTTTGGGAGATTTGAATTCTTTTAGCATTTGGAAAAGATGCAACAATCCATAACAAGCCGATTAGCACAAACAACATTTGTATAGACATGGCTATTAAGTCATTATAATGAGTGCTGAAAAAAAATATATATAGAGTTATTAATGTGACGCAAAATACGATTTTAATAGAATGCTTGAAGGTGAGTTCAGGTTCAGTTAAGCACATTTTCATTTGGTTTAATGTCAATGAATCTTGTTTCATAAGATATGTCAATAATTCATTATCATTATTTCTGACAGGAAACAATTCAGTTTCAATTTTTTTGACTGTTTTCCTATAAATTTGCATATCAAATTTCATGTAGAATCCTCCTTGAAAATAAATCCATGAATACTCATAGAGTATTCATGGATTATAAAACTATCTAAAAGCTGCTAATAACGAACCGAACAGTACTGCCGCTGCTCCTGCCTCAGGTGCTAAGAGTACTAAAGCACCAATACCTACAACTACAATAATACCTGTACCTACCAGCAGCATGTTGTTTACAATAGTATCCCAATTTGGTGTGTATACTTCTTCTTCCGAATCTGGTAATCTAAAGTGCTTCTGTTTTATTTTAAACGTAATCGTAGTCGTAAGTCCAGTTGTAGCACTGTCACCTACTGGAATATCAGGCGTATAGATTTTAAATTGAATATTTAATGATTGAGCTGTCGGGTTCACATAAATTTCTAAAAATCCATTACGTACTGACAAGCTGAGACTGTTTAAAAGGTTTTGATAAGAATCAATTTGTGACGCAGTGAGAGACGTTTGGGTATCGCCCAATAAACCCGTGATATAGGCACCTGGTTTACCATTTGTAATGGTAATTGTGTTTGGTGAGCCTTCACTTGGTATGGTTGCCAGAAGTGATGTGGATAGAATAATATCCAACTCTGGTGATGTGAAAATGGTTTCTGTCGTGTCAAATTCAAACATCGCGTTTGCGAGACCTGATAGATTTTCTAAAGCTGGAATGGTAGATAAAATGTCTGTCAGTGTACGCAGTCTTGCATCATATACCGGATCAGAAGGTGGATTTACATGGCTTACTCCAGAGTCTTTTCCTGAAAAGCCGTCTTTATCAATCCCGATGCTTCCAGAACCGCTTCCGATTGTTCCTTCATAAAATTGATCAAAGGCCCAGTTATTTGGCATCGGATAGCCGAGATTGCCGCTGAAGCCAGTTGACATATTTGCCACAAAACTATACTTTGTGAGTCCTGCTTCTTGGGTTCGGATACAAATATTTCTTGGTCCGTATACGCCTATTTCGTATTTAGGCGCAGTAGAAAATGTCTGCATTTTCGCAAAAGCTGACTTGATTTCCTGGAAATAAGGAATAATTTTATCTGTTACTTCATAATCGTAGGCATCAAAATCGACAGCAAAATAAATGGTCGTTCCGGATGGGAAGCCTAGTCTGCGAGCTGCTGATGCCGCACTGTAAGCATCTCTTGTTCCTTGGTCTTTTACAAAGTAAGAAGATTCATAGCCGCCGTCTTGATAAATCGGAAAGACCTTTAATCCGGCATCAAAAATAACCGCAAGTTCTTCAGACGTCAGGGCTTTTGATGTGAGGCCATTGCTTGTCCGCACATTTCCGGTCAAATATCTGCCAACTGTTTTATAACCGTTATTCCGCAGTGTTTGAGCTTTTTCTGCAGTTATAATAGTAGCGGTATCACAAGCTGAAGCGGCGCGTGTTGTGTCTCCTGAGCTTGATAATAAAGCTTTAATGGTCGGCATATCTGCATAACCTGTTTGCGGCAGGCACATGAACTCTTGAAATGCTTTAACGGCTGAAACAACACCGACGCCGTATTTGCCGTCAAACTCACCAGGGTCGAATGATTTTCCGTTGCAATAAAGGGCGTACTGAACAATTAAAACAAAGCCTGTTCTTGAATCACCGGGAGTTAAAGTAGGGCATAAGCTTGTTGTGCCGTTTCCGAAAAATCCATTGGCGACACTTGTGCTCATACCTTCTTCTTTTTGCAAAGCATAAATAAGGGCCTTGTTGGTATCGCGGGCATACAGTCCGTCACAAGGCATTAAACCGATATAGTCATTGTAGTCCCGGTTTAAGTTTTGTTGAATCTGACGGATCCTTGAATCGCCCCCAGACACTAGCTTAAAAGCGCTCATGTCCAATAAGGCTTTCATAATCAAGGCGGTGACAATTCCGTCCTGAGTTGTCAGTCCTGCAGCTTTCTGAAACTCCTTCACCGCATTTTCTGTTTTTTCGTAAAAGACGCCTGTAAAACCGCCGGGATTGAAGCCTTTGCACCATAAAGCCCCCTGTAAAATAAAATTCATGTTGCTTGGTTTTGAATCTGGAGCTTGGCGTTTAAGAGGCTTAAATAAGCGCTGCGTTGTTGGCCCGAAGTTATTAGCTGGCTCTGAGATACCTAGTTCAATTTGAAGCGCCCGAGTCAGACCGTAGATCGTATCCCACCCAGTTTTCCCGCTTTCTTCTACTGGGTTATACCCATGTTTGCCCCTGTACGTCTCGTTCAGCCACTGCTGTGTGATTAAAACCATTTCATCCATTTCGATTCCTCCATTCTTTTGATCGCGTTCATCTATAGGTGGCAAACGTAGGACGAGTTTAAAAAAAGCCGATACGGCATCTTTTAAACCCGTTCATCTTTCCATTTCGCTCTTTTAGCTCTGAAAAATAGAGTCCTAACAGTGTAAGCGCCCCTCCCAGAAGAGCAATCCATGTCATTTTTTTCTACAAAATCAAGATAGAAGAGATGATTGTGATATTGGCATCATGTAAATATAAGCGCTCAAAGAGAGAGCAGGTCGGAGACATTTGCGGGTTCCATAGGCGTCATTACTCTTCCCGCATCACAGGAAGAGGAACTTCTATAAGGCAGGATTTACCGATGTTGCTCCATTTTTCGACGCTTATGCCATAGGCGGCTGGTTTGCGGGGAAAGCGGATTGACACCATTTGAAGGAGAGTGAGATGATTGATGAAAAAATGGAGGAGAGATGGAAATGCAGCCAGAAGATATTGTCCGAAGCGGTCCGAATCAATACATATGCAAACAAGGAATTGTAAAAGAGCTGCCGGTATTTGTGAAGGAATGGAAGCATCCTGTTGTTGTAACGGGCATTAAGTCGTATGAGGCATTTCAAACGTATGCTGCGATTCCGTCGGAGTGGAGAGTGATTCAGCATAAAGGGTACAGCTCGCCTGAAGCAATAAGGGAGATTGCGGAACAAGCGGCATCTGCTGATCTCATTATTGGGATTGGCGGCGGAACAGTGTTAGACACCGCAAAAGCTGTCGCAGATCGTTTGGATATTGAAGTTATAACTGTTCCGACAATCCCGGGAACTTGCGCGGCAAGCACGCCGCTGAGTGTGATCTATGATCAAGAAGGCAACTTTATCCGAGTCGGTTATCATAAACGTTCCAGCTATTTGACACTTGTTGATCCGTTATTGCTGCTTTCTTCTCCGATTGAGTATGTTAAAAGCGGAATTGGCGACACGCTTGCGAAGTGGTATGAAGCGGAAGCGATTATCAGAAATACGAAGGAGCCTGTTTCATTAATGGTCCAAGCGGGGCTTAGGCAGTCTGTCTATATTCGTGATCTTTTGCTGCAAGAAAGCCTTAAGACTGTTGAAAGCCTTGAGAAAGGGGAAGCCTCGGCTTCTTTCACAGCTGTAGCAGAAACCATTATTACTTTGGCGGGGACTGTAGGCGGTTATGCCGGACGCTTCGGCAGGATGGCGGGTGCCCATGCGGTTCACAACGGTCTGAGTTTTATACCGGAAACCCATCATGTACTGCACGGACAAAAGGTGGCGTACGGTATACTGATTCAGCTTGCGCTTGAGAAGAGAAATGAGGAAATTGAAGAACTGATTCCGTTTTATCAGCAGCTTGGCTTCCCGGTGAAACTGAGTGATTTAGGCATCTATAAGAATCAAGAGCATGCGAAGAAAGTTGTTGCGGCTCACGCGTGCAAGCCGGAAGAATCGTTATGTTTAATGGGTTCTTATTGTGAAGCGGATGTTGTGGCGGCAATCAATGTATTGGAATCATAAGCTAAAATAAGGGTTTTCTTATTTTAGCTTTTTTATTGCGAAATTTATTTTTTGAATATTTCAGTTATAATGGTTTTTGAACAGATAGGAGGGGCAAAGATGTATCAATCAAAGAAGGTTTTATTGTTAGGCTCAGGTGAACTGGGGAAAGAGGTTGTGATTGAAGCCCAGCGTCTTGGGGTAGAGACGGTGGCGGTAGACAGCTACGAGCATGCTCCGGCGATGCAGGTGGCGCATAAAAGCTATGTCATTGACATGCTGGATCGTGAGCAGATCAGACACATTATTGAGAAAGAAAAACCTGATTTGATTGTGCCTGAGGTTGAGGCGATCGCGACGGATGAATTGCTGAAGCTTGAAGAGGAAGGATTTCACGTGATCCCAAATGCGCGTGCAGCAAAGCTGACGATGGATCGGGAAGGCATCAGGCGGCTTGCGGCAGAAACGCTCGGGCTTGCGACGGCAGGCTATGAATTTGCGGATACATATGAAGAATTTGTACAGGCTGCAGCTCATATCGGCTTCCCTTGTGTCGTCAAACCGCTGATGAGTTCTTCGGGAAAAGGCCAAAGCGTATGCCGCTCTGAAGCGGATTTGGAGAGCTGCTGGGAGACGGCGATGGAAGGCGGACGCGTGAAGAACGGACGCGTGATCGTCGAGGAGTTTATCCCGTTTGAATCAGAAATTACACTCTTAACTGTGCGTGCAGTGAACGGTACGGTATTTTGTGCGCCGATTGGCCATGTGCAAAAGGATGGAGACTATATCGAATCATGGCAGCCGCATCATATGACAGAGCAGCAAATTGAAGAGGCGAAGCATATTGCGAAAGCCGTTACGGATGAGCTTGGCGGGTACGGTCTGTTTGGCGTTGAGCTTTTCCTTGCGAAAGACAAGGTGTATTTCAGTGAGGTGTCTCCTCGACCGCATGATACAGGTCTTGTGACGCTGGTGACGCAAAATTTGTCGGAATTCGCGCTGCATGTACGGGCGATTCTCGGCTTTCCGATTACAGAAATCACACAGCTTTCTCCAGGCGCCAGCCGGCCCCTCAAAGCACCGGAAGAGTCAGCGGACTACACTGTTGAAGGTTTGGAAAACGCGCTGGCAGTGCCAAAGACACAAGTGCGCGTGTTTGGAAAGCCGATAACGAAGATCGGACGCCGTATGGCGGTTGCGCTTTCTGCGGCTGACACCGTTGAAAAAGCGCGAGAAAACGCGAAGAAAGCGCTGGATCAACTATCGATTCAATAGAAATGAAATGGGCGGGCCTTGTCTTAATACATGGCCCGCTTTTTTTATCATCACATCCAAAAATTTTATCATAAGAATCGGATTCCTGATTATAATGTAAAAGTCTTCCAACGAAAGGCTGGTTGACATAAAAGGAGGGGGATGACTAAAATGAGAGTAGTCTCAAGATTCAGAAAAAAATGCATTGCAGGTTTTACGATTTTGTGTTTGGGAACGGCAGCGGCAGTATCTTTCGGAACGCCGGCAAAAGCGGCAGAGAACCCGCAAACCTCTGTCTCCAATACTGGAAAAGAAGCTGAAGTCAGCAATAACCAGACATCGAAAGCGGAATTGGTTTCTGATCCTTATGAAGGAACCGGAAAAACAAGCAAAACATTACAGGGTCTCATAGAATCAGAAAAAAACATTAAATCCTTAAAGCCTTCAAGTGTCATCGGATCTGATGAACGCGTCAGAATCTCAGGCACTACGTCATTTCCTTACAGAGCAACGGTTCAGCTATCTATCAAATATCCCAATACCTCAAGCACTTATGGGTGCACAGGCTTTTTAGTAAACCCGAATACTGTGGTAACGGCCGGACATTGTGTGTACAGCCAGGATCACGGGTGGGCTTCTTCGATAACTGCTGCGCCGGGCCGCAATGGTTCATCGTATCCATACGGCACTTATTCCGGCACGATGTTTTACTCCGTTAAAGGATGGACGGAAAGCAAAGATACCAATTATGATTACGGTGCAATAAAACTAAATGGTTCTCCTGGCAACACGGTTGGCTGGTATGGGTATAGAACAACAAACAGCAGCAGCCCCGTCGGCCTCTCTACATCAGTTACAGGATATCCGTGTGACAAGACTTTCGGCACCATGTGGTCTGATACAAAGCCGATTCGCTCTGCGGAAACGTATAAGCTGACCTATACAACTGATACGTACGGCTGCCAAAGCGGCTCGCCTGTTTACCGCAATTATAGTGATACGGGGCAGACGGCCATTGCAATTCATACCAACGGAGGATCGTCATATAACTTGGGAACAAGGGTGACGAATGATGTATTCAATAATATTCAATATTGGGCAAATCAATAAATACGGCAAACTGGCCGTTTTCATTTCTATTTTATTTTTATGCGGATGCAGCTCTCAGGCGCATTCAGATTCTGCTTCGAAAGAAACAACGATCCCTGTGACCCTTCATGTGGAAGACGATGCCGGGTTACCGATGGAAGGCGTTCAAGTGACAATTGTCAAAGCGCCGGCATCAGATCAGGAGCCGAATACAGAGATCGGTGAGATTCTCGGTTTAACAGACAAAAACGGAGACATCACATGGGATACCGGCAAAAAGGGTGACTATTCCATCGCTTTGACGAAGAATGAAACGTCTGTGACGCATCAAGTGTCATTAACAAAGGACAAAAAAGATAAGGTTATTCCATTAATCTTTAAAGAGTAGACGGTTTTCCTTCAAGTTTAGGAAGAGCGTCTTTTTTTATTAATCTTCGTATACGATCAAACTATATACTGGAAAATTGTTATATGAGATAATAAGAATGGGTATTTTTTCTTACAAGAAAGGGCAGACTCCTTTCTCTATTTATAAATGAAAGTCGGAGGAAAAAGAAAAAGATGAAACAGGATTCAATGCAGCTTGCCGCGGCTGAAGGCGGTACATGCTTTTACCAGGCTTATGATGAAAGCCTTTCTTTGTGGCCGATTGATTCGGAAGCTTACTATGTTTCTACTCGTTTCGGAAAAACACATATCATGGCAAGTGGGCCAAAGGACGCACCTTCGCTTGTACTGCTTCACGGAGGGCTCTTCAGCTCTGTCATGTGGTATCCGAATATCGCCGAGTGGAGCGGTCAATATCGTACATATGCAGTCGATATAATAGGAGACAAAAATAAAAGTATACCATCAGCCTCTCTGGATACGAGAGCTGATTGCGTTCATTGGCTGAAAGACGTTTTTGATTCCCTTGGACTTCAGACCGCACATCTGGCCGGATTTTCCCTTGGCGGGCTTCATATAGTAAATTTTCTGCTTGATATGCCTGAAAGAGTGGAGAGGGCAGTGGTCATCAGTCCTGCTGAAGCGTTTATATCATTTCATCCGGATGTCTATAAATATGCCGCAGGCCTTAGTGAGCCGAACGGGGCTGATGCTTACATCAAGTGGCTGACGGCCGGCCGCTATCAGCTTCATCCCAAGCTGCAAAAGCAGATCAAGGCTGGAGTCAAGTGGCAGGATGAGAAAAGAAGCCTGACACCAAAAGAAAATGGCTTTCCCTACGTGTTCACAGACGCGGAGTTAAAGTCAATCACGGTTCCGATACTGCTGATGTTCGGCGAGCATGAAGTGATGTACCATCAGCAAATGGCTTTAGAAAGAGCTTCTGTATTAGTCGCGGGGATTCAGACGGAAATGGTCAAGAACGCGGGACACCTGTTACCTCTGGAGCAGCCGGACTATGTCAATAAACGTGTAATGTCATTTTTAGGCGAAAATGAAATGAGTACATAAATTGAAAAGACTGGCATTCATTGTTCAAAAGGTAACAAATGTTGTATAATAATAGAATTTGAGTGCTGCTTTTTTTCTGGCAGTCTATGTTATCATGTTTAATAGAGAGATTTTTCCTGTAACGCTGATTCGATATACAACGTCGTGTTGATATAAGGTTTTTTTCAATTGGAGGTTTGGTTACACTGTGAATTATATACCCAGTATGATTACGATAGGAAACTTTATTTGCGGGCTTTTGGCGGTTCATTCTTTAATATTTCACAACATCCATTCAGCAGTGATTTTCATTTTTACCGGCATGTTTCTCGATTTCTTCGATGGAATGGCTGCTCGTAAGCTGAATGCTGTATCTGATATGGGGAAAGAACTGGATTCATTTGCGGATCTGGTTACATTTGGTGTGGCGCCATCCATGCTCGCCTACAGTGTCGCTTTATATGCTCTGCCCTTTATCGGGATACTATGCGCGCTGGCTTACAGTATTTGCGGAATGCTTCGGCTCTCTAAATTTAATGTTGAACAAAGCAAGCTTCCGACGTTTATCGGAATGCCGATTCCATTTGCGGCAATGTGTCTCGTCATTTTATGCTTTGTGAATAACCCGATTCTGCTGGCGCTCGGCACATGCGGACTGTCTTATCTCATGGTGAGCAAAGTGAAATTTCCTCATTTTAAAAAACACGCAGCAGAAGCAGAAAATCTGGAGTCCGAAAGATGGAATTAGTGCAGCAGCTGATAGCGGATTATGGTTATCTCGCTATTTTTTTGATGCTTGTTCTTGGGATTATAGGATTGCCGATACCCGACGAAGTCATGATGACAATCGTCGGTTATTTTACGCATATTGATGTGCTGAATTATGAGCTTGCCATTTTTATCAGCTTTGTTGGAGCCCTGTTAGGCATGGTGATCAGCTACATAATCGGCAGAAAGGCCGGGCGTCCGTTTATCGATAAGTATGGCAAATGGGTCGGTTTGAAGGAAAAAAGAATGCTGAAAGTAGAAAAATGGATGAAAAAATACGGACCGTATTCTCTTATATTAGGTTATTTTATTCCAGGCGTCCGGCATGTGACGTGTTACTTTTCGGGAATCGGCAAAATGGAGCTGAAAACGTATATTGCATATGCAGCGATCGGCGCCTTTTTGTGGTGCTTTGTTTTTATTACAATCGGAAGGGTGATAGGGATTATTCATGTTTAATACGGCTGTAAAGATTCTGTACCGATCATTGATAGAACTGACGAACCATCGATTATCATCCTGCCTGATCAAAGGATTTTGTGAATCGAAAATCAGTAAGCCTGTCATTCCGCTCTTCTCTAAACACTTTCAGATTAACTGGAATGATGTAGACGGAACGGCCGCTGATTACGGTTCGCTTTCAGAATTGTTTATTCGGAATATTAATTTGGAGCGGCGCCCTGTTTCAAATGAGGCGCATGCTGTGGTCAGCCCCGTTGACGGTGTCGTTCAGACGATAGGGACAATCAATCATAATCAAACCTTTACGGTAAAGGGAAAAGACTATTCATTCGCTGAATTGACCGGCTGTAAAAGCGCTGATCATCAATACAACGGTGGATATTTCGTTGTGCTGTATTTAAGCCCGCGGCATTACCACCGCTTTCATTCGCCGATCAGCTGCACATATCAAAAGCTGGCAGAACTCGGAAACCGTTCATACCCGGTGAATCAGTTTGGGTTAAAATACGGAAAAGATGTACTGTCGAAAAATTACCGAGTTGTTTATGGGTTGAATAGCGGCAATCGAAACGTGCTGATGATTCCTGTCGGCGCGATGAATATTAACTCAATCGTGCAGACCAGCACAAGTGATCAATTGAAGATCGGCGAGGAGCTGGGGTACTTTTCATTTGGTTCAACCGTCATTTTGATCTTTGAAAAAGACGCGTTCCAGCCTTCCGCTGATTTAACACAAGGCCAAGAAGTCCAAGTCGGGCAATTGATAGGTTATGGAGAGTAAAGAAGAGGAGCTCGCAAATGAAAGCGGCGCCTCTTTTTTTGAAGAAAGGTGAGAGTGATGGAAAAACAAATCGTCAGCTGGATCACACATTATCAGCAAACCGGAGATGGAGCGGCTCTTCACAAGGTGCAGGAAGCGTGCTGGCCGATTGTTGAAATAGTTCTGCAAGAGGCGGCAAGTGATGCAGAGCAAGTGAACGATTTGCGCCACAAAGGATTGGAGCGGTTTCCATTCATCATCAGCAAATACCAATCGGATGTGCAGCTTCCAATTGAAACGTTTTTGAGAAATACATACCGATTTTATTTTCATCAGGCGATGAAAGGCTCTTAACGGCTTCTATCAGTAGAAGCTTTTTTTTATAACCGAAAAGGAAACTTTTTCTATATCTATCTCGTAACTACTAGAGAACCTAACAGAAAAGGGGAGATAGATTTGAAACGTAAGTTAATAAAAATAACCTTGCCGCTGCTGATCGTCTGTCTGGCGTTCTCTTCTTTTGCGGTGCCCGCCCGTGCTGCTTCTGAAGAAAAACATTGGGATCGCTGGATTGAACGGAATGCCCATCCACTGGATTCTTCCGATGCTTCAAACAAAGATCTGCGATTTCTGAAGAAAGTGCTGAAAGGAAAACGAATCGTTCAGTTAGGAGAAACCACACATGGCTCAGGTGAGATGAACGCAACAAAGGTCCGCATGATCAAATACCTCCACGAAGAACTGGGATATGATGTACTGGCCTTTGAGTCTGGCTTTCCCGAAGCAAATGCATCCTACCTTCACATGGATCAATTAACCCCGAAGAGCATAATGAAAAATTCCATTTACCCCGTATGGCACACAGAAGATGTGATTGAACTGTTTGATTATATGAAAGAGCAAAAAGAGAAAGGCGATCCGCTTATTCTCACTGGATTTGATATTCAAAGCCTCAAAAATTCATTCGACAGTGCTGCGAATCAATGGGTAAAGGCGGTGGACCCTGAAAAAGCCGAGCTGCTTTCCCAATCAGAACATGATTTTTTCAGCTTAGTGTCAAACAGCAAAACGCTGGAAGAATTTACGCAAAAGAAGGAAGCGCTTGTGAAAAACTACCGGGAGCTGATCAAGTTCGCTGAAACACATGCTTCAACGCTAAAAGCGCACCTTCCGAAAGAGCCGAAAGCTTATGAGATCTTTGTGCATTCCCTTCAGCTGAGAATTGACGTAATGGAAACATACATGCTGGAAGAAATGAAAGAAAAGCTAATGGATTATCCGGAGAATGTGGAGGATTTTTCATTCTTTATGAGAGACCGCATGATGGCTGAACAATTTCAGTGGGTTGCGGAAACGCTTTATCCAAAAGAGAAGATCATTGTCTGGGGTCACAATTACCATCTTCGCAAACAGAATACCAAAATGATAAAGGACTGGGTACAGCTAAACGGACCTAACATGGGTGATTATTTGCCTGAGCGGCTGAAAAAACAGACCTATACCATTGGAATCTATGCGTACTCTGGAGCCAGTCTGGATAGCTCCGATAATAAGACCGTTAATCCGGTAACAAGTCCGCCGCCGGCTGGAAGTCTCGAAGACTTGCTGAAAGCTGCGAACCATCCATCGGTCTTTGTTGATTTTCTTCATACCAAAAAAAGCAAAGGAACTTCATGGATGTATACGCCGCGTACAGCGCTGTATTGGGGTTTCATGGAGGAGCAAATGATATTGAAGGAACAATATGACGGTGTGATTTGGCTGGAGCATATAACGCCTTCTGTTATTATAAAGTGAGGAAAGTAAATCCCCTGTGTAAACACACAGGGGATTTTTACATACCGCAAACATAATCAAAACATGTAAGGCGGGATCTTTTATTCTGAAACAGAAAGGAGATTAAATTGTCCCATGTATTATGAAAAAGCTGTTCAGCAAACCATTGATTGGCTTGAATCACATTTGCATGAGCCGATATCTGGCAAGGATATTGTAAACGTTTCAGGCTTTTCTAAACGAAGAGCTTTTAGATGAGCCTGTTAATTTATCGTTTGAGGAAGAATTATAAGTGTAGTTATCTGAAAAATACATGGTGTATTTATTAGTAAATGAATGGAAAATACTATAGTTTTTCCGCGAACCCACTCGCTGCCTGGGTTTGTAAGAGTTTGGATATTTTTATCAGTCTGGGCGGATGTGTTCATCTTTGAGATGTTTTCCTGTATGATATAGTAAGAGTGTGCATAACAACTAACTATATCATTGAACAGGGTGTTTATATCATGGAAAAACAATACAGAGTATTACTTTACTATAAATATGTTCCGATTGAAGAGCCGGAGGTGTTTAGAGAGCAGCATCTGGCTTTTTGTAAGGAGCTTGGTTTGTTAGGCCGTATTCTTGTGTCAGCTGAAGGGATTAACGGTACGGTATCAGGTACGTTTGAGCAGACTGAACAATATATGCAAGCGATGAAAGCTGATCCACGATTTGCGGATATGGTGTTCAAGATTGATGAAGAAGAAAATCATGCGTTCAAGAAAATGTTCGTCCGTCATAAAAAAGAGCTTGTGACGCTTCGCCTTGAGGATGATGTGGACCCGAATGAAACAACAGGAAAGCATTTGAAGCCTAAAGAATTCTTTGAAAAGATGCAGGATCCTGATACAGTCGTCCTCGATGCGCGTAATGATTATGAGTATGATCTCGGCCATTTTAGAGGAGCTGTCCGTCCTGATATCGAGGCGTTCCGTGAATTGCCAGAGTGGATCGAAGAAAATAAAGAGATGCTGGAAGGCAAAAAGATTTTGACATACTGTACGGGAGGCGTGCGCTGTGAAAAATTCTCAGGCTGGCTGATGAAGCAAGGCTTTGAAGATGTATCACAGCTTGACGGCGGAATCGTCACATACGGAAAAGATCCTGAGGTGCAAGGAAAGCTTTGGGACGGCCAATGCTACGTATTCGATGAAAGAATCAGCGTGCCGGTCAACCGTGTCGAGCATGTCATTGTCGGAAAAGACTACTTTACGGGTGAACCGTGTGAACGGTATGTCAACTGTGCAAATCCATCATGCAATAAGAAAATCATATGTACACCGGAAAATGAGTACAAATATATGCGCAGCTGCAGCCACGAATGCCGCACGAACCCAAGAAACTTATATGCACAAGAACACAATATGACGGCGGAAGAAGTTAGCGCCAGACTTGCAGCGATTGAAAAAGAAGAGCACGCTGCTGCTGAATAATATGGAAAGAACACCTCTTATGCAGAGGTGTTCTTTTTTTACATGCTTTCTGTTTGTCCGTTTGCGGCGGCCCATTCTTTTTGACGGAAGGCCTTTTCCCATTTAGAAACCACGATGCAGGCGACCGCGTGTCCCGGCACATTCACACCTGTTCGGGCCATATCCATGATGCGGTCCACGCCTGCAATAATCGCGACGCCTTCAGCAGGCAGCCCCACAGCGTTTGCAGTCGCCAAAAGAACGACAAGGGAGCCCGACGGAACAGCGGCGATGCCTTTGCTGGTCATGACAAGCACAAGCATCATGAGAAGCTGCTGTGACAGCGTCATGTCTACATTGAAGGCCTGTGCCAAGAAAATACAGGAAACCGATAAGTATAGGCTTGATCCGTCACAATTCAGCGATAAGCCGGAGGGAACGACAAATGATACCACCCGTTTCGGACAGCCGTATTTCTCCATTCGATCCATAAGCTGAGGAAGAATGGTTTCGGTGCTGGTTGTGGAAAACGCAATCAGAAACAGATCCCATATCATTTTCAGCACTTCAAAATACTTAAAGTGAAAAATGAGACCAACAAGCGGAAAGAGGACAAAGAGGATCAGAAACAGACCAAGAAAAACAGTACCGACTAATTTAAACATGGGGAGGAGGAGTTCGATGCCATATTGGCCTACAGAGGCGGCCATTAAGGCAAGCACGCCGATAGGAGCGGTCACCATGACGATTTGCGTCAGTTTAAACATAATCTGAGCGACTGATTCAAAAAAATTCATCACTGGTTCAGAGGCTTTGCCGATACCAGCAGCGGCAACACCGAATAAAATCGCAAAGAAAATGACAGCGAGTAAATCATTTCTGGCCATGACATCAATAATGTTTGTCGGGATAATATCGAGGATCATTTGTTTGATATCCACGACTTTCTCTGTATAGCCGGAAAGCTCATGAATATCTTTTTTCGCTAAGTGAGAAAGATCCAGCCCGACACCTGGTTTTAAGACATTTGCCAATAAAAGTCCCAGGCCCAGCACCAAAGTGGTGATCACTTCAAACCAGATTATGGTCTTTACGCCGAGGCTGCCCATCTTTTTCATACTTCCGCTTCCAGCAGCTCCAATGACAATGGTAGAAAATACAATCGGCACGACAATCATTTTAATCAGGCGGATAAACCCGTCACCGACAGGCCTGAGCGCCATTCCGAAATCAGGAAAAAAGTGGCCGATCACAGCGCCGATAGCCAATGCGATTAAAATTTGATACGCGATAAATTTTTTCAAATGAATCCCCCTTTAGAATGATATGATGAGGCTTATTCATACCATTCGTGAATCAAATGCAAACCCCTTTTTTAAAAATTTATTTTAATAGCGCTTTCATTATGTTGGCTAAAAAGTCCCCCTGATGCGGGGGGCTTTTTTACTTCATGTTCATACGGTTCATCTCTTCCTCAGATACATTGGTGAAAATAATAGGCGTTATGGCGGAAGCGGCATGCTGCTTAATGTCATTCAGATCAAAGGTTAGAAGCAGTTCGCCTTGTTTGACGGTTTGGCCGCTCGTGACATGAGCTTCAAAGCCTTTACCGTTCAGCTTCACCGTATCAATGCCGACATGAATCAATATTTCCGTGCCGCCAGCGCTTGTAAAGCCAATGGCGTGCTTTGTCGGAAATATGGATACAATCTCGCCGTCAGCGGGGGCAACGACTTTTCCTTCTGTGGGATCAATCGCAAAACCCTCACCCATCATTTTTTCTGAAAACACTGGATCAGGCACGTCGGATAGGGAGAGTATTTCTCCCTGTACCGGATAGATAAAAGACTCTTCGGCAGGAGGCTCCTGCTGGGGCGGGGCTTCAGCATCAAGCGTCGCGGCGGTAGCCGGGACGCCTCCAGCCATAATTGTTTTGATATCGTCTTTTAAAGCATCTGACTTTGTGCCGAAAATCGCTTGGAAGTTGTTGTTCACTTCTAGCACACCTACCGCCCCAAGCTGTTTTAGTTCGTCCTTGTTCACTTGGCTTGGCTGATGAACGGTGACACGCAGCCTTGTAATACATGCGTCGAGGTTAGCGATATTTTGCTGGCCGCCCAGCGCCTGCAATACGTGGAAGGCGAGCTGGTCTTTTGAAACAGGAGATTTGGTTTCACTTTGGTCACCTTCATCTGCTTCACGGCCGGGTGTTTTCAGATTCCATTTCAAAATCGCATAACGGAACAAATAGTAATAAATGAAGGCGAAGACGATCCCGACAGGAATGACGACCCAGCCATTTGTCGAAAGCCCGTAATTCAGCACATAGTCAATTCCTCCGCCCGAGAAGGTGTAGCCGTGACGGACATGGAGTAGATCACACACGACAAAGATGACACCGGCAAGAATAGAGTTTATTAAATAAAGCACAGGCGCGACGAACAAGAAAGCAAATTCAACTGGCTCGGTAATTCCAGTGAGCATAGACGTAAGCGCTGCTGAAATCATGACGCCGGAAATCATTTTCTTTTTTTCGGGCCGCGCGGTATGGATGATGGCAAGCGCGATTGCCGGCAGACAGAAAATCATGTAAGGGAAATCCCCCATCATAAAACGTCCCGCAGTCGGGTCTCCCGCGAAGAACCTTGTCAGATCGCCGGTTACGGTATTGCCTGTTGATGGATCTGTGTATTCCCCCATCATAAAATAGAAAGGTGTATAAAAAATATGATGCAGTCCAAAAGGAATCAGTAAGCGATAGATTGTTGCATAAAAGAACAGGCCGACCGTTGAATCGGCAATTAAGCTGCTGGCGGCGTTTATTCCGTTCTGAATTAGCGGCCAAACAAATGAGAAAATAACGCCGATGACCAATGAGCTGACTGAAGTAATAATCGGGACAAACCGTTTTCCAGAGAAAAATCCAAGGACGGGGTGCAGCTCTATTGATGAAAAACGCTTGTACAAATATGCGGCAAGCAGCCCGATGATAATGCCGCCGAATACACCCATATCAATCAGATGCTCGGCCCCTTCATAAGGAGGCTGAAGGCCGAGTAATTTTCCCATGTTATCCAGGGTGACGGTTAAAATCAAGTATCCGATGACAGCGGCTAGTCCGGCCACTCCTTCGCCGCCCGCTAAACCAATCGCAACACCCACGGCGAAAATCAGCGGCAGGTTATCGAATACAACGCCGCCCGCATCCTTTATAATAGGAATGTTCAGTAAATCCTTGTCACCGAAACGGAGCAGCAGACCGGCTGCCGGGAGGACGGCAACCGGAGTCATCAAGGCGCGGCCAAGCTGTTGCAGAATTTGAAATGCCTTTTTAAACATAACAGTCTCCTTCTATTTGTTTGATAAGTATGATAAGTTCTTCAGTTTTTGAGCTGCTTTTGGATCGGCGATAACGGTAACGTGATTGTGTTGTTGAAGAATCGAGGCTGGTACCTCCGGTGTCACAGGGCCTTCAGCCATTTTTTTGATCGCGTCCGCTTTTTCCTCGCCATTTGCTAATAACACAATGTGTTTGCTGAATTCCATGATCGTTTTGATGCCCATTGAAACGGCAAGTCTCGGCACAAGGACAGGATCGCCGCCGAAAAATCTGGCATTTGCCTGTATCGTGCTTTCAGACAGCCGGACGATTCGTGTCCGCTCCTCAAAATCAGAGCCGGGTTCATTAAAACCAATATGGCCATTCGAGCCGATGCCAAGGATTTGCACATCAATGCCTCCCGCCTGGCGAATAAGCTCCTCATACACTTTGCACTCAGCCTCAAGCTGCGGGTTGTCTCCTTGCGGGATATGAATATGGTCAGGCTGAACATTGATATGCTGAAAAAGATGCTCGTGCATAAATTTGTTATAACTTTGTGGATGAGATGGAGAGAGGCCCGCGTATTCATCTAAATTAAATGTTATAACCTTTGAAAAATCAATTTCGCCTGCCTGATAGTCTGAAATCAGTTGCTTGTACAAGCCGACCGGCGTGCTTCCTGTTGCTAGGCCGAGAACGGCATCTTTCTTAGCCTGCACACATTCCTTAATAATGACAGCGCTTAACTTACAGAGATCTTCATAATGATCAGCAACGATGATCTTCATCTGACACCCCCTCAATGGAATAGACAAGCATCATATTTGTTATGATCAATTTATGATATTTGTCATTACGAATTTAGCACCGTTATCATAAAATTGTCAACGTTATTTTCTGAAAATTTGTTACAAAAGAGAATACAAATCTTTCAAAATAGGAAAGCAGATGGTATTATGGTTTCATTCAAAAAGATCGGTTTACATACAGAATGGGGAGGATGAAATGGCAGCTTTATATTCTGTTATCAAATTTAAAATCATTGAATTAATCAAGTCGGGCAAGTATCAGGCGAATGATCAGCTGCCGACAGAGAGTGAGTTTTGCGAACAATATGATGTCAGCAGAACAACTGTAAGGCTGGCTTTGCAGCAACTTGAGCTTGAAGGATATATTCAGAGAATCCAGGGAAAAGGAACTTTTGTATCGGCAGCTAAAATCCAAACGCCGATTCCGCATAAGATTACGAGTTTTGCAGAACAAATGAGGGGGCTGCGTTCTGAGTCAAAAGTGCTTGAACTTGTGGTGATCCCTGCTGACCATTCCATAGCCGAGCTGCTGAAAATGAAAGAGAATGAGCCTGTCAACAAGCTTGTCAGAGTCAGATACGCCGAGGGTGAACCTTTGCAATACCATACCTCATATATACCTTGGAAAGCGGCACCGGGATTGGTGCAGGAAGAGTGCACCGGATCTCTGTTTGAATTATTAAGAACAAAATACAATATTGAAATCAGCAGGGGTACGGAATCGATAGAACCGATTTTAACGGATGAAACGATCAGCGGACACCTGTTAACCAATGTTGGAGCGCCTGCGTTTTTATCGGAATCCCTCACCTATGATAAAAATGAAGAAGTAGTAGAATATGCTCAAATTATTACAAGAGGAGACCGAACGAAATTCACCGTAGAACAGTCATATCAATCGTAAAGCAATGGGAGATAAAGAACGTTTTATTGTTTTAGGAATGTGATGAGGAGGAATGGTTCTATGTTTCTATTGATGAATGAAAAAGTGGTGTGGGGGTCTGTCATTGCAGCTGTCATACTCTCTATGGTCTTTTATCCATTTCTTCCGGCAGATATGCCGATTCATTATGATGCAACGAACAGCCCGGATTCGACGGTCAATAAGCTGGCTGGAACAGCGATCTTGCCGGCCTTGATGATTGCTTTTGCATTGGCACGGAAGGTCAACTGGCAGTTAGGGATCGCGGTTTATATTCTGCTGATTTGTCATGCTGTCATTTTGTTTTTAGCAGTTTAACGAAAACAGCCGGAAAAATCTCTGGCTGTTTTTTCTTTAACTTCACCTTCATCTTACACGAAATGTAGTGTATAATAGCTGAAGACGATAGAGAATATTCTGACATTTATAATTGAGCCCTCTTATATCAAATAAGAACGGAAAACCGCCTGTAAAAAAAGAAAGGCATTACCGATCTGCATCTCAAAATTGACAGAAAATTTAAACAAATTCATCTGGAAAGGTGTGCTTATCAGTGAACAAGCTTATTGAACGAGAGAAAATCACATCAAAGAAGGAAAAACCAGACCCATCATCTTTAGGGTTCGGCAAATATTTTACAGATTATATGTTTGTGATGGATTATGAGGAGGAAAAGGGCTGGCATCATCCTAGACTTACTCCTTATGCACCGATTATGCTCGATCCGTCTTCTTCTGTTTTTCATTACGGCCAGGCTGTCTTTGAAGGCTTGAAGGCATACAGAACTGAAGATGGCAGGGTGCTGCTGTTCAGGCCGGAGCAAAATATCAAAAGGCTGAACAGATCATGTCAGCGAATGAGTATGCCTCCTCTAGACGAAGAGCTGGTGCTGGAGGCACTGACGCAATTGGTCGAGCTGGAAAAAGAGTGGGTTCCAAGGGAAAAGGGAACGTCGCTGTATATTCGTCCGTTTGTTATTGCCACCGAACCGAGTCTCGGTGTAAAGGCGTCAAAAAACTATACATTTATGATCGTGCTTTCGCCTGTCGGCTCTTACTATGGCGATCAGCTGCAGCCGATTAACATCTATGTGGAAGATGAGTTTGTGCGGGCAGTCAATGGCGGAGTCGGAAATGCCAAAACGTCAGGAAATTACGCGGCGAGTCTTCAGGCGCAGCAGAAGGCGAATGAATTAGGCTATGATCAGGTGCTGTGGCTGGATGCCATTGAAAAGAAATACGCGGAAGAGGTAGGGAGCATGAATATCTTTTTCGTCATAAATGGAGAGGTTGTGACTCCTGCATTAAGCGGAAGCATTTTGAGCGGGATTACACGAGCTTCTGCTATTGAGCTGATCCGAAGCTGGGGCATTCCGGTCCGGGAAGAAAAGATATCGATCGATGATATTTATGCAGCCTCCGCACGAGGGGAATTGACAGAGGTATTCGGCACAGGTACGGCTGCAGTTGTTACGCCTGTCGGCGAACTCAATATTCATGGAAGAACGGTGATTGTGAACGACAGGCAAATAGGAGAAATTTCAAAAAAGCTGTATCAAACGATAACCGACATTCAGCTTGGAAAAGTGAAAGATCCGTTTCATTGGACAGTGGAAGTATGAGGATAGAAAAAGAACCTGCCTTGGGGCAGGTTCTTTTATTTTGAATGGGTCATATCGGCGGCCGGACGGCTTTTGCGGTTTTTCGCGTAATACACCGCATAGCAGATGGCCATAAACGGCACACCGCAATATAACGCGATTCTTTGATTTGGATCAAAGGCAATGCCAATTACGGATGCCAGACATAAAAGAAATGCGGCAATCGGCACAAATGGGTACCAAGGCGTTCGGTATTTCAAATCCGTGATCTTGTTTCCCGCTTCCAGATAACGTTTTCTGAACATGAATTGAGAAGCGGCGATGCCCATCCAAACGACAACGACGGCAAAGCCGGAAATCGACACGAGTATAACGTACACCGTGTCTGGCGCAAATACGCTGGACAGTAGTGACAGGATGCCGCCGATCATGCTGAACACCAGCGCGTTTAACGGAATTCCCTTTGGTGTCAGCTTTGCAAATGTTGGGTGAAGCGTCTGTTCTTTTGACAGTGACCAAAGCATACGGGACGATGCGTAAAGTCCGGAATTAGCGGCTGACAGGATGGCTGTCAGAATGACAAAGTTCATGATGTCAGCTGCGTACGGTACACCGACTCTGTCAAAGACTGCAACAAATGGGCTTTTGATAACGCCCGCTTCTTGAATCGGAATCAGCCCTGAGAGTACAAAAATGGTTCCGATAAAGAAAAGTGAGAGACGCCAGACCGTTGTTTTAATCGCTTTTGGTATGGTCTTGTCGGGATCGACGCTTTCTCCCGCGGCAATTCCGATCAGCTCAGTTCCTGAGAAGGCAAAGTTGACAGACAGCATGGTCATGAAAATGGGGACAAATCCATTCGGAAAGAGCCCGCCTTCCGCTGTGAAGTTTGACAGCATCGGAGCAGCGCCCCCGTCTTTGATCGGGATGATGCCGAACATTGCGGAGCCGCCTAAAAGAATAAATAATACGATGGCTAATACTTTAATGCTGGAAAACCAAAACTCTGATTCAGCGAAAAACTTGACCGAAAACGCGTTCAGCAGGAAAATCAACAAAGCAAAAACGGCGCTCCACATCCAAACAGACGTATCGGGGAACCAGCGCTGCATCAACAGGCCTGCCGCTGTGAATTCAGATCCCAATGCAACGGCCCATGTGAGCCAGTACAGCCAAGCGACCGTAAAACCTGTGCCCGGTCCTATGTATGTTGCTGCATAGGTATGAAACGCGCCTGTCACTGGCATGGCTACAGACAATTCGCCAAGGCACAGCATGACCAAATAGACAATTCCCGCGCCGACTAAGTACGCAAGTATGGTTCCGGCAGGGCCTGCCTGCTGAATGGTATAGCCTGAGCTTAAGAACAGACCGGTTCCAATGACGCCTCCTAATGAAAGCATAAAGAGGTGTCTGCTTTTCATACTTCTCTGAAAGTTTGTCTCATTCTTGTTGTGAGCGGGTTTCATCTTTTTCCAACTTTCTATACGGCGATTTGATGTCTTCCTAATAAAAAATCTCATGTCAGCGGGGGACACGAGATTCCGGCAAGCCGGCTTTTAAGTTAGAATATACAAACTATTCCGATAAGTCAAGTGGTTTTTAAAGTCCGGGCCCAGCCGGCGATTTCTTTAATATCCTCCGGTTTTGTCCGGCAGCAGCCGCCGATCAGCTTTGCTCCGTTTTCAAACCAGATGCGCGCGCTTTGTCCGTAAGGCTCGCCGCATGCTGCGCCGTTCCACGTTTTGGTGTCCGGATCATACTGTTCGCCTGAATTCGGATAGACGATAATCGGTTTAGATGTGTTCTTCTTTAACTCAGCTATTAATGAAGAGATATGCTGAAGCGGAGTGCAGTTGATGCCGACCGCCGCCGCTTGGCTGTGCTGATCAAGCCATGACGCGCAGTCAGCGGCAGGGGTTCCGTCACTGATATGCAGACCGTCTTTTGCGCTGAAGCTGAACCACGCATATGTGTCAGGAAATTCCTTCAACAGGCTGACAATTGCTTTTGCCTCAGTGAGACATGGAATCGTTTCACATGCCAAGACATCCGCACCGGCGTCAATCAGGGCTTTCATGCGGGGGCGGTGAAATTCAGCCAGCTCATCCTCAGAGATTCCGTAGTTTCCTCGATACTCGGAGCCATCCGCAAGATAGGCGCCATATGGTCCGACAGAGGCCGCAACGATCGGTTTTGGCCGATTTAAACGGTTTTCTTTCTGTGCCCAAAATTCATCACGGGCTTCGGCAGCGATACTGACGGACACCTGGATAAGCCGGCGGGCTTCCGCTTCGCTGAGCCCGCGTGCGGCAAAGCCTTCAAACGTAGACTGATAGCTGGCGGTGATCGCACAGTCGGCGCCTGCAGCGAAGTAATCGGCATGAACTTGTTTGATCAGCTCCGGCTGCTCCATCAGGATTTTTGCCGACCAGAGACTGTCATTCAAGTCGCAGCCTTTGCGTTCAAGCTCGGTTGCCATCGCGCCGTCTAACACGATAAGCGGGTATGTATCTAATAGATGCTGAATTGGATTCATAGGCTGTTCGGACCCTTCTTTCTGATTTTTTGAAAAGATATGAAAATGGTAAAGGACGTCTTAACGTTTGTCAATCAACCGAAAGACAAAGGTGTTCAGATTCCATTGATCTGAACACCTTCTGCATGCATTACGATATTTGTTTGTTATGAGGATCAGCAGAAGTTTCTGAAAGCTCCCAGCATTCAATCCGCTCATGATCTTTTATGACATCTTTATAAAAAACAGGGTCTTTGCCCGCTTTTTTCTGCCGGGTATAGTCCTGGAGAGCCGCAAAAACCACCTTCGATAATAAGAAAATGGCGATTAAGTTGACGACGACCATCAAGCCCATAAACAAATCGGCCAAATCCCATACAAGCTGCACCTTGGCCACACAGCCAAACACGATCATTGCAAGCACGCCGATGCGATAGACGAATATCAGTTTTTTGCTTTTGTTCAAAAAGCCGATATTGGTTTCCCCGTAATAATAGTTGCCGATCAAGGCACAGAATCCGAATAAGAGGATCAGGATGGCGAGAAAGCCTGATGCCCATGGTCCGATATGGGAGCTGAGAGAGGCTTGAGTTAAGGCGATTCCGCTCAGTCCCGGGGTATGATAGGCGTCTGAAAACAGGATGATAAAGGCCGTGCTTGTACAAATGACCAGCGTATCAGTCAGCACACCAAATGCCTGGATCAGCCCCTGTTTTACAGGATGGCTTGTCGTCGCGGTGGCAGCGGCATTCGGTGCGCTTCCCATTCCCGCTTCGTTTGAAAAAATCCCCCGTCTGACACCCTGCATTAAAGCCGCTCCCAAAGCGCCGCCGGCCGCCTGGTCAAATCCAAACGCGTTTTTGACAATTAGCGTAAAAACGGCAGGTAGCTGGGTGATGTTTGTGAGAATCACGAAAAAAGCGACTCCGATATACAGGACAGCCAAAACAACAACAATATATTCAGCCAGTTTTGCGATGCGTTTGACTCCGCCAAAGATAATTGTTCCAAACACAGCAATTAAAATGAGTCCAAGTGTCAGGCGGTTTGTGCCGAACGCGTTTTCAAACGCGAGACTGACCGTATTTGATTGAACCGAGTTAAAGACAATACCGAACGACAGCGTGATTAAAACGGCGAACAAGGCGCCCATCCATCTTTTGTTCAGTCCTTTTTCCATATAATAAGCAGGACCGCCACGGAAGCCGTTTGCATCTTTCACCTTATAAATTTGAGCCAGTGTACTTTCGACAAAGCTTGACGCTGACCCGATAATGGCAATAATCCACATCCAGAAAATCGCACCGGGCCCGCCCAGCGCAATCGCAATGGCAATACCCGTAATGTTTCCGGTGCCGACACGGGCTGCCATGCTGATACAAAACGCTTGAAACGGAGAGATGCTGTTTTTAGAGCGGGATGCAGCGCCTTCCTTTAACACCCTGACCATTTCCTTCAGCATGCGAACCTGTAAAAATTTAAGCCTGAACGTAAAATAGATTCCCAGAGAAAGAAGCAATACAATTAATAGCTTTGACCACAAAAAATCATTTGCGAAACCGACGATATGTTCCAGGAATTGCTGCATACAATCACCTCGTTTTTTATTTTAAAAAATGCTGAGTTCCCACTCCTGTGCGATGTGCTTCAGCAGCATGCCGCCAGTCAGGCTGTTGCCGTATTCATCAATCGCAGGCCCGTAAATGCCGATGCCGCATCCGTTTTGGAAAGGCTGCTCTCTTCTGGCGCTTGGGGGAACCAGCGCCATGATGCCGCCAGAGACACCGCTTTTGGCCGGCACCCCGACAAATGCCGCATATTTGCCGGAGGCGTTATACATGCCGCATGTCAGCATTAAAGCCTTGGCGAGCTTTGCTACATCTTTCGGGATCACCTGCTGGCGGTGAATCGGGTGATAACCGTCATGAGCAAGGATCAGGCCGATCAATGCAATGTCTTCTGTCGTGCCTTCCATGGCGCATTGCTTCAGGTACACCTCGAGCGTTTCTTCCACATCGGCTTCTAAAAAGTTTGTCTCTTTTAAATAGTAGGCCAGTGCCCTGTTGCGGTGGGCGGTTTCCCATTCAGACCGGAAAACTTCCTCATGTATTCTGGGCCGTTTCCCTATTAATGTTTCAATGACAGAGTACAGATACTCCAGCCTATCGCGGGCTGTCTCTCCCGGAAGAAGCGAGGCAATTGTAATGGCACCCGCGTTAATCATAGGGTTAAACGGTTTTCCGGGCTTGTGCATTTCGAGACGGATGATTGAATTAAAGGCGTCACCTGTCGGCTCGACATCGACGCGGTCAAGCACATAGGGAATGCCGCGGCTCATACACGCAGCGATAAAGCTGATGACTTTTGAAATGCTTTGTAGGGTAAAAGGGACGTTCCAATCGCCGGCATGTATCATTGCTCCATTAGGCTCCAATATACAAATGCCGAGCTGTGAGTCATTGACATTTCCTAACGCGGGGATATAATTTGCGCTTTGTCCATTGGCGGAAAAGGGGCGGTAATGTTCTACCCATTCATACAGCTGCGACGCCAGATTCTTTTCTTCCGGGCGTTCTTTTATCAGTTCTTTCATCAAATTCCTCCTATCTGTTTTAGCTATTTGGGACTGAGGCGGAGTATAATTAAAGACAGACGAGGCGTTAAACGCTTTCATGAGTGCGGTAAGGTATCATAACTGTATAATAGAGACTACAGAATCATACAAAATACGACAAAAAATTTTCGAAAATAAGCCGTTGGTTTTATAAAAAGCTTACATACTGGGTCGAAAGAAATTTGCAGGTTTTTTGTCCTTTCCTCAAAATAAAAATGAGGATGTGATCATAATTAAACTGGAACGTTTTTTTGAGAAAGACGCATATATACTGGCGCTCATGCTGATTACTGTGCCGCTTGCAGGCGAACTGAAATTTTATCCCCTCAATGAAGAGTTCCGAATCAGCTTCGGCGCGCCGGCTTTTTTCTTTTTCTTAGTGCTGCTGCGGCATGTGTCCGCTGTATTGCCGGGGTTTTTGACTGGAACATCGGTTTTCGTATTTCGTGTCTTATTGGAATTATGGGACGGAAGACACGCTGGACTGATACCAATCCTGTATGATCAAGCGTCAGGCTTTTTCTTTTACATGACGTTTGCATGTCTGTTTTATGTGTTGCGGGCGAACCGCTATCGTGATCGGCCGGTTATGCTCGGTTTTTACGGATTTATGATTGAAATTGCTTCCGATAGCGTCGAGCTGGTTGTTCAGTTTCTTATTTTTCATACAGTGGTGACGCCTGAGAAAATAACGGATATCGCGGTCGTTGCGATTTCTCATACATTTATTGTGATCAGCTTTTTTAACGTGCTGAAACTGTATGAAACGCAGTCCAGAGAAAAGCAGACAAGGCGGCAAAATGAGCACATGCTGATGATCGTGTCGAATTTATATGAAGAAACAGTGCATTTAAAAAAGACGCTGAAAACGACAGAGCATGTGACAAACGAATCCTATCAGCTCTACCGGGAAGTAAAGGGCAAGGACGATCAGCTCGGCGGCAGGATCTTAAGGCTGGCCGGGGAAATTCATGAAGTGAAAAAGGACAACCAGAGGATATTCGCCGGGCTTTCGAAACTGATTTCCAATGAAAGTTTTAAAGATTATATGAATGCCTCGGATCTTTTCCGGCTTGTTATTCGAATGAATGAAAAGTACGCTGAATCATTAGGCAAACAGATCAATTTTCATTGTTCAATAGAGGGGGAGCACGATGATTATCATGTATTTATCGTTCTTTCTATCATTAATAATTTGACGGCAAACGCAGTTGAGGCAATGGGGGATGAGGGAACGGTCAGCCTGAGGCTCCGTAAGCCAGATGAGAGTATGATAGAATTCCAGGTGGAAGACAATGGTCCCGGCATTTCGGAGAAAATAGGGGATATTGTGTTTGATCCGGGCTTTACCTCAACGTATGACGAGTTTGGCACGCCTTCAACCGGAATTGGGCTTTCCTACGTCAAGGAAATCGTGACAGAGCTTGAGGGAAACATCAAGTTTCACAATCAGCAGCAAGGAGTGGTCTTTACCATCAGGCTGCCTGCCAGGCATTTGATTCAGAAAGGATGAACAGATAATATGCGTTTTTTTATCGCTGATGATGACCGTGCGGTACGGTCAATTTTAAGGCAGATCATAGAGGATGAGGATCTTGGAGAGGCTGCGGGTGAAGCGGAAGACGGAAGCCAAGTGGAAGGGCATATATTGCAATTTAAGCAGATTGATATTTTGTTAATCGATTTATTAATGCCCGGGCGGGACGGAATTGAGACCATACGCCGAATCAAGGACTATTATTCTGGGAAAATCGTGATGATCTCACAAGTGGAAGCTAAAGAAATGGTCGGAGAAGCGTATTCTCTCGGCATTGAATATTTTATTCATAAACCGATAAACCGTATTGAAATTGTAACTGTTCTGCAAAAGGTGAAGGAACGGATCCAGCTTGAAAACTCGATCGGAGATATCCAAAACTCTTTAAGCCGGCTGGTCAACCGAACCGAACGAAAAGCACGGTCCCAGTATAAAAATGACAACAGCTTAAAAGAAGCGGGAACATTCTTGCTATCCGAGCTCGGCATGATGGGTGAAGGCGGCGCTCATGATATGATGGCGGTCCTTCAGTATTTAGCTGAGCATGAACAATCTGAGCCTTACGAAAAAAATATCCCTTCTTTAAAACAAATTTTCACACAAGTAGCGGAACGAAAGCTTGGAGCTGCGGCATCACAAACGGAAATCAATCGTGAAATGAAAGCCTCGGAACAGCGAATCCGCAGGGCCATCATTCATTCGCTGGACCATTTTGCCTCATTGGGCACAACTGATTTTTCGAACCCTAAATTCGAAACCTACGCATCAAAATTCTTTGATTTCCCGGTCGTCAGCCAAAAAATGAAAGAAATTCAATCCAAAGATGCGAAACCCCTCGCCCCTGCCAGAGTGAATATGAAAAAATTTATCCACGTATTTTTTTTAGAAGCGAAGCTTTTGAACGAAACGATGAAAGAAAGAAGTATGTGAAAAAACAGCCGGATACCAACGGCTGTTTTTTTATGCGGAAAACGCGGCTTTCTGACTTTTTTATGAAGAGTCAGAAAATAAAGTTATTGACTTATTGTTTATTTGTCTTACAATAAAACAAAAGGATATACGGGAAGGAGAGGATATACAGCCGCACATTTTTAAAGCGCTTTCAAATGAGCTGTTTACACAAATGACAGGAGGTTTTGTACATGAGCCGTATAAGAAAAGCACCTGAAGGGATTTTAGGTTTTCCGGTTGCGCCTTTTAATACACAAGGAAAGCTGGAGGAAGAAGCTCTGTTTCAAAATATCGAGTTTTTGCTGGAAGAAGGCTTGGAAGCGATTTTTATCGCCTGTGGGTCAGGGGAGTTTCAGTCCCTTAGCCAGAAAGAATACGAAAACATGGTTGAAGTCGCGGTTTCGGCTGCGGGAGGAAAGGTCCCGGTCTATACGGGCGTGGGCGGCAATCTCAGCACCGCGCTTGATTGGGCGCGCCTATCGGAGAAAAAAGGCGCTGACGGCTATTTGATCCTTCCTCCGTATTTGGTGCATGGCGAACAGGAGGGGCTGTATCAGTACGCCAAAACGATTATTGAAAGCACAGAATTGAATGCCATTCTGTATCAGCGCGACAATGCCGTATTTTCTCTTGAACAGATCAAGCGGCTGACGGAGCTTGAACAGCTTGTGGGTGTGAAAGACGGAGTGGGGAACATGGATTTGAATATCAACCTCGCCTATACAATCGGTGACCGCTTGGGATGGCTTAACGGAATGCCGATGGCTGAAGTGACGATGCCGTCCTACCTGCCAATCGGTTTTCACTCTTATTCTTCAGCCATTTCGAATTATATTCCGCATATTTCCCGGATGTTCTATGAAGCTTTGAAAAACGGAAACAACGATGCAGTGAAGGAACTCTATCAGCATGTCATTCTGCCGATCAACGATATTCGGAAGCAGCGGAAAGGGTACGCGGTATCCTTGATCAAAGCCGGCATGGAGATTATGGGGATGAATGTGAGAAATACAGCCAGACCGCCTGTCGGGCCGGTTGAAAAAGAACATTATCAGCAATTAGAAGCCATTTTAAAGCAAGCGGCGGATCGTTTCCCGAAGAAGGCCGCGACGGTTTGACGAACATAAAAAACTGAAAGGGGCAATGGGCATGACTGTAATCACGGAAAAAAACACATATCTCAATTTTATTAATGGAGAGTGGGTCAAATCTCAATCAGGCGATATGATCAAGTCGGAAAATCCTGCCGATGTGAACGACATCGTCGGCTATGTGCAGAATTCAACGGCTGATGATGTGGACCGGGCCGTCGCCGCCGCTCATGAGGCAAAAACGGGATGGAGAAAGCTGACGGGTGCAGAACGGGGCCAATTGCTGTACAAAACTGCCGATATTATGGAACAGCGCTTAGAGGACATCGCCGCATGTGCGACGCGTGAAATGGGAAAAACCCTGCCGGAAGCAAAAGGAGAAACCGCTCGCGGCATTGCGATTCTTCGCTATTACGCCGGCGAGGGCATGCGCAAAACAGGCGATGTCATCCCGTCCACTGACAAAGACGCACTGATGTTTACAACCCGTGTCCCGCTCGGTGTCGTCGGTGTGATTTCGCCGTGGAACTTCCCGGTCGCGATCCCGATTTGGAAAATGGCGCCGGCATTGGTGTACGGCAATACTGTTGTCATCAAACCGGCAACAGAAACTGCCGTTACATGTGCGAAGATCATCGCTTGTTTTGAAGAAGCGGGACTTCCGGCGGGAGTCATCAATTTGGTGACTGGCCAAGGGTCAGTTGTCGGCCAAGGCATTGCCGAACATGACGGGGTCAATGCCATTACGTTCACGGGATCGAATCAGGTTGGGAAAATCATCGGGCAAGCCGCTTTAGCGAGAGGCGCCAAATATCAGCTTGAAATGGGCGGGAAAAACCCGGTGATCATAGCGGATGATGCTGATCTTGAAGCGGCAGCGGAAGCCGTGGTGACAGGCGCTTTCCGTTCAACGGGCCAGAAGTGCACCGCAACGAGCCGTGTCATTGTCCAAAGCGGAATTTATGACCGCTTTAAAGAAAAATTGGTGCAGCGCACAAAGGAGATTACGATTGGAGACAGCTTGAACGAAAACGTCTGGATGGGACCGATCGCAAGTAAAAATCAGCTTGATAATTGCCTATCGTATATTGAAAAAGGCAAACAAGAAGGCGCTTCCCTTTTGATTGGAGGAGAAAAGCTGGAGGATGGAAAGTATCAAAACGGATATTATGTGCAGCCTGCCATTTTTGACAACGTGACATCTGACATGGCGATAGCCCAGGAGGAAATTTTCGGGCCGGTCATCGCTCTGTTAAAGGTGGATACGATGGGGGAGGCTTTAGACCTCGCCAATGATGTGAAGTTCGGATTAAGTGCATCTATTTTTACGCAAAACATCGGCCGTATGCTTTCATTCGTTGATGAGATTGAAGCCGGGCTTGTTCGGGTCAATGCAGAAAGCGCCGGGGTTGAGCTTCAGGCGCCATTTGGCGGCATGAAGCAATCAAGCTCTCACTCCCGCGAACAGGGTGAGGCTGCGAAGGACTTTTTCACGGCGATCAAAACCGTGTTTGTGAAGCAATAAAGGTGCTGGAAAGAGGCGCTTGTCTCTTTCCGATCCTTATCCAGCCAGCATATGATTCTCTACTTTGACAAAGGAGAAGATATTATGAAAAAAGACCATGCGAATGTTTCGCCGGCGGGCAAAAAAACCTCTGTACGCTGGTTCATCGTGTTTATGCTGTTTCTTGTGACGTCTATTAACTACGCAGATCGTGCGACGCTTTCGATTACGGGAGATTCCGTCCAGCATGACCTTGGACTGGACTCGGTCGCTATGGGGTATGTGTTTTCTGCTTTCGGCTGGGCTTATGTCATCGGGCAGCTTCCCGGAGGCTGGCTGCTGGATCGGTTTGGCTCAAAGACGGTTATTGCGTTAAGCATCTTTTTCTGGTCATTTTTCACGCTGCTGCAAGGGGCGATTGGTTTTTTTACTGCTGGCACAGCGATTATCCTGCTGTTTGCGCTGCGCTTTTTAGTCGGGCTATCTGAGGCGCCTTCATTTCCCGGAAACGGCAGAGTGGTTGCTTCCTGGTTCCCAAGCTCCGAACGCGGTACAGCTTCAGCCTTTTTTAACTCAGCTCAATACTTCGCAATTGTCATTTTTTCTCCTTTAATGGGCTGGCTCACCCACTCTTTTGGCTGGCATTCCGTCTTCGTAGTGATGGGGGCCGCGGGAATTCTTCTGGCTTTTATCTGGTTAAAAACGGTATATGAACCGAAAAAACATCCGAAGGTTAACAAAGCCGAGCTTGCGTACATTGAAGAAGGCGGCGGGCTGATTTCAATGGATGATAGTCAAAACAAGCAGGAAAAAGAATCAAAATGGCCGTATATCAAACAGTTATTAACCAACCGCATGCTGATTGGCGTGTACATCGCACAATATTGCATTACAACTCTCACCTATTTTTTTCTCACATGGTTTCCGGTATATTTGGTTCAGGCCCGCGGAATGTCCATTCTTGAAGCGGGGTTTGTGGCTTCCCTCCCGGCGTTGTGCGGATTTGCGGGCGGCGTGCTTGGAGGCATCGTGTCTGATTTTTTACTGAAAAAAGGCCGTTCTCTCACCTTTGCGAGAAAAGGACCGATCATTGTCGGCATGCTGCTGTCTTGCAGCATGATTATCTGCAACTATACAGATTCAGCGTGGCTCGTCGTTGTGATCATGTCACTCGCGTTCTTCGGAAAAGGCTTTGGCGCATTGGGCTGGGCTGTCGTGTCGGACACGTCGCCAAAAGAGTGTGCGGGATTAAGCGGCGGTTTGTTCAATACATTCGGAAACATCGCCTCGATTACGACTCCGATTATTATCGGCTACATCGTGAATGCCACAGGATCTTTTAATGGCGCGCTCGTTTTTGTCGGCGCTAATGCGATTGCAGCAGTTCTCAGCTATTTGCTGCTGGTCGGGCCGATCAAACGGGTCGTATTAAAGAAACAACAGCAAGACCCCGATCAATCATTGCCTGTCTAATATTTATGAAAGCGCTTTATAAGGAGGAGAAAACATGAGTTCATCCATACAAGAACAGGTTCAAAAAGAGAAAAGATCGAATATTCCATCAATTACTGAAATGAGAGTGATTCCAGTCGCGGGGCATGACAGTATGCTGCTGAATTTAAGTGGCGCCCACAGCCCGTTTTTTACCCGGAATCTTGTCGTCTTAACAGACAGCAGCGGGAATCAGGGAGTGGGCGAGGTGCCGGGCGGAGAAGCTATTCGCCGCACGCTGGAGCTTGCAGAGCCGCTTGTTGTCGGTAAATCGATCGGCGCGTACCAGTCGATTTTGCAAACAGTCAGAAAGCAGTTTGCGGACCAGGACAGGGGAGGCCGCGGAATCCAGACGTTTGATTTGCGCACTACAGTCCATGCCGTTACGGCGCTGGAAGCTGCTTTGTTAGATTTGCTTGGAAAGTTTCTTCAGGAACCAGTCGCGGCCTTGTTGGGCGAAGGACAGCAGCGGGATGAGGTCAAGATGCTCGGTTACCTATTTTACATCGGTGACCGAAGGCGGACGACATTGCCGTATCAAAGCAATCAGCAGTCAGATTGCGATTGGTTCCGCCTCCGCCATGAGGAAGCGCTGACGCCTGAGGCCATTGTACGTCTTGCCGAATCCGCACAGGAGCGCTACGGCTTTCAGGATTTCAAGCTGAAAGGCGGGGTGCTGTCAGGAGAGGATGAAATCGAAGCTGTCACTGCATTATCAAAACGTTTTCCAGAGGCAAGAATCACCCTTGATCCGAACGGGGCGTGGTCATTAGAGGAAGCCATTGCATTGTGCAAAGGAAAGCATGATGTGCTCGCGTATGCAGAAGATCCGTGCGGGGCGGAATATGGTTATTCCGCACGTGAAGTGATGGCTGAGTTCCGCCGCGCGACAGGCCTGCCGACCGCGACAAACATGATAGCGACTGACTGGCGGGAAATGGGGCACGCGCTTCAGCTGCATGCGGTCGATATTCCGCTGGCTGATCCTCATTTCTGGACGATGCAGGGATCGGTGCGGGTTGCGCAGATGTGCCATGATTGGGGGCTGACGTGGGGCTCGCATTCTAATAATCATTTTGATATCTCCCTTGCCATGTTTACCCATGTCGCGGCCGCTGCTCCGGGACGAATCACGGCGATTGATACCCATTGGATCTGGCAGGACGGACAGCGTTTAACCAAACAGCCTTTAGAGATTGTTGATGGCTGTGTGAAGGTGCCTGATAAGCCTGGGCTTGGCATCGACATTGATATGGAACAAGTGGAAAAAGCGCATGATCTCTATCGAAAAATGAAGTTAGGCGCACGGAATGATGCAATCCCTATGCAGTTTCTGATCAGCAATTGGGAGTTTGACCGCAAGCGCCCGTGTCTCGTGCGATAAGTTTTATTCTAAATATTGTCATAACGAATATTTTGTCTTACAATTGAACAACTGAAGGGAGAGTTGTTCGTGTACGAAGGTTTAGAAGATCTGAAGGTGGATACAGTCAATCGGAAAACATTAGCTAAACAAGTCATTGAACGGATTGTCCATTTACTGTCAAGCGGACAATTAAAGGCCGGAGACAAATTGCCCACAGAAATGGAGCTAATGGATATCTTACATGTCAGCAGACCGGTGCTTCGCGAGGCGCTTAGCTCACTAGAGACGCTGGGTGTTATCACGAGAAAAACCCGCGGCGGCACGTATTTCAACGACAAAATCGGGATGCAGCCTTTTTCCGTCATGCTTGCTTTGGCGACAGATAATCTTCCGGCTATTATTGAAGCGCGGATGGCGTTAGAACTCGGGCTGGTGACGATCGCCGCAGAAAAAATAAATGAAGATGAGCTCGAGCGTTTACAGAAAACAATCGATGACATCTCCAGCAGCACTGACAACAATTATGGAGAAGCCGATAAAGAATTCCATCGAATTATAGCGTTAAGTGCCAATAATCCCGTTGTTGAAGGCATGATTCAATCCCTGCTGATCACCCATGCGAAAATCGACAGCCAGATTCCGTATAGGGAGAGGGATGTAACGGTCGAATACCACAAAAAAATCTATGACGCTCTTGCCAAAAGAGACCCTTACCAGGCTCATTACCACATGTATGAGCATTTGAAATTTGTCCGTGACAAAATTTTGAAGGGTATGGATGATCAATAATTGTTGAAACAGCCGCAGTTGAAACGTAAGATCTGCGGCTTTTCTTGAACCGATTTAGAAAACGCTTACTAAGATAGGAGGAGTGATTTTCTTATGGCAATGAACCTCAGGCAAAACCAAACGCCTCTTTACATCAAAGTGAATGTTACAGATAACACGGCGATTATCGTCAATGACGGAGGACTGCCAAAGGGCACTGTTTTTCCATGCGGGCTGATGCTTGAAGAAGATGTTCCTCAAGGCCATAAAGTGGCCTTAACCGATTTGAATCGAGGGGAGGCCATTGTGCGTTATGGAGAAGTGATCGGATTTGCAGATCAGCCGATCAAACGCGGAAGCTGGGTGAGGGAAGCATTGGTGAGAATGCCCGCCCCTCCCGAACTCCATGATCTCCCTATCGCAAACAAAGTGCCCAAACCGCTGCCGCCTCTTGAAGGCTATACGTTTGAAGGATATCGAAATGCTGACGGCAGTGTGGGGACGAAAAACATTCTCGGTATCACCACAAGTGTTCAGTGTGTCGTCGGTGTGCTGGATTATGCGGTAAAACGGATAAAAGAAGAGCTTCTCCCTAAATATCCTAATGTCGATGATGTCGTGCCGCTTCATCATCAATATGGATGCGGCGTGGCCATCAATGCCCCAGACGCTGTTATTCCCATCCGCACGATTCAAAACCTGGCAAAGCATCCGAACTTCGGCGGGGAAGTGATGGTGGTCGGATTAGGATGTGAAAAGCTCCTCCCGGCACGGATTGCACCTGAGAAAAAAGATCATATCATTTCACTTCAAGATCATCGAGGCTTTGCGAAAATGATTCATTCGATCATGGAAATGGCGGAGGAGCGGTTGATCAGACTCAACAGCAGAGTCCGTGTAACCTGCCCTGTTTCTGACCTGGTAATTGGCTTGCAATGCGGCGGCAGTGATGCCTTTTCCGGCGTGACGGCGAATCCGGCAGTGGGATATGCGGCTGATTTGTTGGTTCGGGCAGGCGCAACGGTCTTGTTTTCTGAAGTGACAGAGGTGCGGGATGCGATTCACTTATTAACACCGCGGGCTGTCAGCGAAGAGGTCGGACGTTCGCTGATCGATGAGATGAAGTGGTATGACAGCTATCTGCGGCGGGGGGAAGCAGACAGAAGCGCCAATCCGTCACCTGGCAATAAAAAAGGCGGTTTATCCAATGTGGTGGAAAAAGCGTTAGGATCGATAGCAAAGTCAGGCACAAGTCCCATTTCGGGTGTGCTCGGGCCTGGAGAAAAGGCAGAGAAAAAGGGGTTGCTGTTTGCGGCGACGCCGGCAAGCGACTTTGTGTGCGGAACCCTTCAGCTGGCGGCAGGCATGAATCTGCAGGTCTTTACGACAGGCAGAGGAACACCATATGGATTGGCTGCTGCGCCGGTGCTGAAAGTATCTACACGCCATTCATTAACAGAGCATTGGGCGGATTTAATCGATATCAATGCCGGGCGAATCGCTACCGGAGAGGCCAGTATCGAAGAAGTCGGCTGGGAAATTTTTCGGATGATCTTAGATGTAGCGAGCGGCAGGAAACAAACATGGGCGGACCATTGGGGCCTTCACAATGATTTGTGTTTGTTTAATCCCGCGCCTGTGACTTGATTCATTTTTTATAGTAGATTAACACTGGAATATGATGTAAAATGAAAATCAACGTACAATGAACGGAGGGGTTCTGACATGGCATTCATTAGATTCCGATTGACACGAATTCAATAGTGAACGACTCTCGCCTGGATGCGGGGATCGGGATGAATCTGCCTATGTATGTACCCTTATATGGTCATGAAAAGAGGGTGGCGATGCTGCCCTCTTTTTTTGTTCCTTAAAAACATCCCTTCTCTCTAACGACAGGCGGAATATGAGAAAGGGGAAAAGAGATGACAAACCCTATCGAAAGGCAGCTTATCACTGAAATTGTCGCACTTGCGCGCAATCAAGGTTTGACGGTTCACTCTGATAACGCTCAACTGAATGAAACGGGAATGGATTTTCATGTTGTATTTGCTGAGGATGATTCAGGTATGCCATGGGTGCTGCGAAAACCGCGACGAAGCGATGTTGTTGGAAGAGCAGCTTCAGAAGGCAGAACGCTTGCCTTTCTCCGCGCGAATCTTACAGCTGATGTGCCGGATTGGAAAATTCATACGCCGGAATTGATCGCTTACCCGAAGCTTAGCGGAACGCCTGCTGCTTGGATTGATTTGGAACAGAAACAGTATGTATGGAATATGAATCATCAGCCGCCGTCAGACGGCTTTATTCATACACTTGCCGAAATACTGGCAGAATTACATGGCATGAATCAAACATCTGCCGGCCTATTAGGAATAGAAGTGGTGAAGCCAGAAGATTTTAGGCAAATGACAGCTGAATCTATGGATGATGTAAAGAATAAGCTTGGCGTATCTAAGCAGCTTTGGGAAAGATGGCAAACGTGGATCAATGATGATGCATACTGGCCCGGTTTTTCCGCGCTGATACACGGCGATCTCCATCCGGCGCATATTCTTATTGATCAAACCGAACACATCACAGGCCTTCTGGATTGGACAGAAGCGAAAGTCTCCGATCCAGCCAAGGATTTTGTCTTTTACCACATGATTTTTGGAGAAAAAGAAACAGCCCGTTTGCTTGAATGCTATGATCAGGCAGGCGGCCGTGTATGGTCAAAAATGCAGGATCACATCTCAGAGATGCAGGCGGCGTATCCGCTGGAAATTGCCAAGTTCGCTCTTCAGACACAGCAGGAGGAGCACATAAATATGGCTCTGGAAGCACTTGGCCAATCTAAATTGGATTAAGAATTGACTTCCTTGAATTGGCGGAGTATTATAAATTTTAAAAAAGAAAGAACGGATTAACAATTGTGAGGAAGAGCAAGTAAGCATCAGTGAGCGGGGTTCAGAGAGTCGGTGGCAGGTGTGAACCGATCCTCCCCTGATGCCGAATGGGCTTCTGAATTGCTTTGCTGAATAGATAGTAGGCAATGCCGGGATTCTCTCCCCGTTACCAAGAGAGGAGTATCGAAACTGACGTTTTCTGTACTGATGAGCGAATGGCTTTTTAGCTATTAATAAAGGTGGTACCGCGAGACCCTCGTCCTTTGATAGGATGGGGGTTTTTGTGTTTCTTAAAGGAGGTGACGGCCGATGGAAGTAGGCTGGTGGTCCATGTTTGATCAATGGGAAAGGAGGAATTCAAATGGTAATCGCAACTGATGATCTGGAGATTGCTTGTCCGCATTGTGAAAGAGCCGGTGAAATAGAAGGCAAACCTTGTCCGGCATGCAGCGGGAAGGGGGTCATTCTCACTGCACAAGGGAATACGCTTTTGGATTTTATCCAAAAACATATGAACAAGTAAAGGAGAAAAACTGAACTGAGATGAGCATAGCGGCTGCAGGAGAAAGCTGAAAACAGGAAAAAAGAATAAATTTTGTAAAACACACATGTTTTTCAATTACAATAAGCGTAATGACATGTGTGTTTTTTTGACTAGGAAAAGGTGAGGTGAGAAGATGCAGCGCATATTGCTAGTAGAAGACGACCATTCAATCAGTGAAATGGTGGATCATTATTTAACAAAAGAAGGCTTTGACATCGTGCATGCATTCGACGGTGAAGAGGGCATTCGGAGGTTTCAAGAGCAGGCGTACGATTTGATTCTGCTTGATATCATGCTCCCGAAGCTGAACGGCATAGATTTTCTGAAAATCATCCGGGAAAAAAGCAAAATCCCTGTTTTAATGATTTCAGCAAAAGACGGAGATGTTGATAAAGCACTGGGCCTGGGATTCGGGGCGGATGATTATATCGCCAAACCGTTTTCGATGATTGAATTGACAGCCAGAGTCAAAGCAGCGATACGGAGGGCGACGCAATATTCGTCGAATGAACCGGCTGAACATCAGGTGATTCGTGTTCACCAGCTTACGATCGATATAGACAATGTATCCGTTCTGAAAAACGGCGAACCGCTTCAGCTGACGTCAACCGAATGGCAGCTGCTGACACTATTTGCAGCAAATCCTAAAAAGGTGTTTACGAAAGAACAAATCTATCGTTCCGTATGGAATGAGGAGTACTTTGGCGACCAAAACATCATTAATGTACATATGAGACGGCTGAGAGAAAAGATTGAAGATGATCCATCGTCTCCTCAATATATCAAAACATTATGGGGCATCGGCTATAAATGGGGAGAGTTTTAGAATGGCAGTATTAACGATTGCTGCTATCATCGCTTTGGCGTGTCTGAATGTCATTCAATATATGATGAAAAAGAACCGGGACAGGAATTTGACGTATACGGCAGAAAAGCTTAGCGCCATGCTTGACAATGAATCGGCCGATCAGGTTTTACTGCATACAGATGACCGTGCGCTCAGGGACCTGCTCGTCAACATCAATCTGCTTGCCGAGGATCATCAGCATATCAACGCCCGGTTTGCAAAAACAGAGCATTCCATGAGACGGATGCTGACCAATATGTCGCACGATCTCAAAACACCTCTGACGGTCATTCTCGGTTATATCGAAGCCATCCAAAGTGACCGGGATATGCCGGACAAAGAGCGGGAAAGGCTGCTTGAGAAGCTTCACCAAAAAACAAATGAACTCATACAAATGATCCACTCTTTTTTTGATTTAGCCAAATTGGAATCTGAAGATAAACAAATCCCGATCACAAAAATACATATCAACGAAGTATGCAAACGAAATATCCTGCATTACTATGATGCCGTTCAGGCAAAAGGTTTTAACACGGAGATTGATATACCGGATACGCCGGTATACGCGCATGCAAATGAAGAAGCGCTGGACCGTATCCTGCAAAATGTATTATCCAACGCGATTCAATATGGCGCGGATGGCAAGGTTATCGGATTATCACTTTCTTATGATGAGACAAGTATCGCCATCTCTGTATGGGACCGCGGAAAAGGGATCAGTGAAACAGATCAGCAGCGGGTATTTGAAAGGCTGTACACACTTGAAGAATCAAGAAACAAAACATTCCAGGGGAGCGGTCTCGGTTTAACGATCACGAAAAGGCTTGTGGAAAAAATGGGGGGCTCCATCTCTCTTCATAGCAACCCGTATGAACGGACAGCGTTTACGATTACATTAAAACGAATGACCTATTAACAATCGTAAGAATTTCTTAAGAATGAAGAAATAAAAAAGACAGGGCCTGCCGTTACAATAGGAAACAAGAACAAGGGGAAAGGAGCAACAACGTTGACTTACATTGTGCAAACAACCGGACTGACCAAAACGTTTCAAGGCAAAGAAGTCGTATCAGATGTCAGCATGCATATCAAAAAAGGTGAAATTTACGGCTTTCTCGGCCCGAACGGAGCGGGGAAAACAACCATCATGAAAATGCTGACAAGTCTTGTTAAACCGACAAGCGGTGAAATCAATATCCTCGGAAACCATTTTACCCATACGTCATATGAGGTGCTCGGCAAGATCGGCAGCATGATTGAATATCCGATTTTCTATGAAAATCTGACGGCTATCGAAAATTTAGAGCTGCATTGTGCATATATGGGATATCACAATAAAAAAGCCATTCAAGAAGTGCTCGATATGGTGAATTTAAAACAGATCGACAAGAAACCCGTCAAAACATTTTCGCTTGGAATGAAACAGCGGCTCGGCATAGCGCGGGCCATCCTCACCAAACCTGAACTGCTTATATTGGATGAGCCGGTAAACGGCCTTGATCCTGTCGGCATTAAAAAGATCAGAAACTTATTTCAAGTATTAAGCAAGGAGTATGGAATGACACTGCTGATCTCCAGCCATATGCTGAGTGAAATCGAACAAATTGCGGATACAATCGGCGTCATTCGTGACGGCAGGCTGCTGGAAGAGGTGTCGATGGAAGATGTCAGAGGACAAAACACAGAATACATTGAACTCGTTACGACGAATCAGACAAAAGCCTGCTTTGTGCTTGAGAAAGAACTTCACATTGCCAACTTTAAAATCTTAAATGACAAAACCATCCGAATTTATGACGCTCAATTAACACAGGGTGCCATATCAAAAGCGCTGATTTTAAATGATGTAGACATCGAATCAATGAACAAAAAGTATACGTCACTGGAGGACTACTTCATCAGCCTGATCAATGGCAATCACATCAGTGCGTAAAGGAGACGGGATCGTTGCTCAAATTGATCAGAATCGAATTAAGGAAGATGAAGATGGGATGGTATGTAAGAGGAGTCATCATTGCTAACCTGATTATCCTTGGCTTTATGTGGTTGGTCAGTTACACAGAAAAAGCGGAGGGCACCGAGTCGTTCCAAAGCATGGATGAAGCATTTGTCGTCATTGGCACTTTTGTCAGAGCGGTGTTTATCGTTTTTGGCGCCGTGCTGATCGCCAAATTAGTCATTTCGGAATATAAAAACAAAACGATTCAAGTGATGTTCACGTACCCGATCAGCCGGAAAAAACTGCTCGCTGCCAAGCTTAGCATCTCAGGCGGGCTGACGTTTATCACCATGTTGGTCTCAAATGCGTTCGTAGCAGCCGCTTACTATATGCTGAACCCGATCTACCATGTCATTCCGGGAGAATTGAGCGCCGATGTCATGTCTCAGCATTCGGTAAAAATGGCGGTTTTCGCTTTTGGCGCCGCTGGAACCAGTTTAGTTCCCATCTTTTTTGGGATGCGTAAGCACTCTGTCCCGGCAACCATCATTTCATCTGTCGTGATTGTCATGCTGATGAGTTCAACAAGCCCGGGCCTGTCCCTTTCTTCCATTGTATATCTTCCATTATCTCTTGCGGCTGTCGGTTTGTTTTTTTCATACATGGCAGTCAGGAAAGCAGACAAACAAGATGCCTGAATACGGAGTTGAGACAACATGTTGAATGTAATGAAACTTGAATTGAAAAAAATAAAATTAGGCTGGTATTACAGAGGCGCCGTTATTGCAAATCTATGCATCCTCGGATTTATGTGTTTGATTGCTTCAGAAGAAAAAAAACTCCCGCAGCCAGAGGTGATGACTGATGCGGTATCCACGTTATTTCTACTTGGAACGTTTGTAAGGTCTGTATTTGTTGTTTTTGCCAGTGTGCTGATTGCCAAATTGATTATCAGCGAGTACAAAAATAAAACTATAACCGTCATGTTTACATATCCCATCAGCCGGAAAAAACTGATTGCTGCCAAGCTGCTGATTACAGGCGGACTGACGTTTATCACCATTATGGTGTCTGAAATTGTGCTTGCATTCATCTTTGCGCAAATCAATCAATATTATCAACTTACACCTGCGATGTTATCAGTCCAGACTATCGGACAAGAGATCGGCAGTATGGCGATATATGCTGCTTCGGCTGCGTGCTTGAGTTTCATTCCTTTATGGTTTGGGATGAGGAAACGCTCTGTTCCGGCTGCCATCATTTCTTCGGTTATATTGACGATTCTGATCAGTCAGCAAAGCCCCGAGTTTTCGTTGGCAACGATTATCTATATTCCGCTTTCTTTAGGTGCGATCGGCATCTTGATAGCGATTTGGTCTGTCCGAAACATAGACCGGGAAGACGTTTTATAAAAGGCCGATGCTGTCAGCACCGGCCTTTTGATTATGAATCTGTTCTTGTTTCAAGATAATGCTTTTTGCCAATTTCTTTGCTCATCATATAGAAATGGAAGCAATATTCCCCGATGGCCATGGCGATTGCTCCAAATAGAGCCGCCAGCGCAATTTCTCCGCCAGTCATTCCCATAGAAAGCGGCATGCCCATCAGCCAAATCACGAGAAATGCCAAACCGAAATCAGCCAAAGTGGCGATCATATTGTTCCACCGGGGCAAGACATAAAGGTCTCCAAGCAAATAAGAAATAACCCCTAACACAACTGTCATCAGCAGCGTATCACCAAACGTGAAACCAAAGCCAAGACCCAGCACCAAATACAAAACAATAATCGTCATAATACCTTTAATCGCGAGCGCTTTCACATGTGTCATGATAAGGTACCTCCTTCTATTGTCTGATTTGTTATGTATGATTCCTCAAATACGGAAAGTTAAACATTATTTTGTGTTTTTCATAAAGCATATTGGCGGCGGTTGCAAACAGGGGACTGGCCGGTCCGTGAAACCAGGGCTTTTATCGGAAGTTCCCTAACGCTCACCCGTCCGTTTTTTATCGCACTGATATTTGGCCTCTTTAACAATTCCGAGAATAAATTTTAAAACTTCTCCTGTCCCTTCGTCATCACTCTTTGGGTATTGCAATATGATGAAAGGAGAAAAAGGGGAGGTGACGTGATGGCGGTTGTGAGAGCAACAAGTGCTGATGTCAACTTGATGGCACGGCTGCTCAGAGCGGAAGCGGAAGGTGAAGGTAAGCAGGGAATGCTGCTTGTCGGCAATGTTGGGATTAATCGGCTGAGGGCCAATTGCTCTGATTTTAAAGGCCTCCGCACCATCAGGCAGATGATTTTTCAGCCGCATGCGTTTGAAGCGGTGACCCATGGATACTTTTATCAAAGACCGCGGGAAAGCGAGCGGGCCTTGGCGCGCCGGACGATAAACGGGGAGAGGTTCTGGCCGGCAAAATTCAGCCTGTGGTATTTCAAGCCGGGAGGAAACTGCCCGTCAACCTGGTATAACCAGCCGTTTGTAGCCAGATACAAGTCACATTGTTTTTATCAGCCGACGGCCGAAACATGTGAAAACGTATATAACACTTTTTAGGGCAGGACGCCGTTCGCATTTGAACGGTGTTTTTTCTTTATTGGAAAATATTTCTGTGAGATAATCGTAGAAAAGAACTACAGGAGATGACAAAATGGCGACAATTGACCTGCAAAAGAAGAGCATAAAAATCGTACTGGAGAAAAAGCAGTTAACCAAGGTGACGGCTCGTGTCGGACTGGTGCTGGATATTACCGGTTCAATGAGAACGCTGTACAAAAACGGGACGGTTCAAAAAGTGGTGGAGCGGATTTTGGCAGTGGCTGATCAATTTGATGATAACGGCCTGCTGGATGTATGGGTTTATGATAATGAATTCTCCCGGTTAAAGCCAGTCTCTGAAATCGATTTTTCAGGCTATGTTGATCGCGAAATTTTAAATAATGAGCTCTTGCATAAATTCGGGAGAAATGATGAGCCGCCGGTCATGAAGGATGTGTTACATAAATATGTTGTGGAAGAACCGAGTTCATATCCCGCTTTTATCGTTTTTATTAATGATGGCGGGTGTAAAAAAACGATCAAACCCCTTATTGAAGCGGCCTCTGATAAACCGGTGTTTTGGCAGTTTGTCGGCATCGGTAACGGCAACTTCGATTTTCTTAATAAACTGGATACGCTAGAAGGACGTGTTGTTGATAACGCAAACTTCCTGCATATCGAAGACATTGAACGCATCTCTGATGATGAGCTTTATGATGCATTGCTTACTGAATTTCCATTTTGGCTGAAAGAAGTGAAGGAAAAAGGAATTTTAATAGAACAAGAGCCTGCTGCTGTAAAACCGGAAAGAAAGGGCTTTTTCAGCAGATTGTTTTCTAAATAACAGACAGCCTTCCCGAACACTGAGTGATTATGCAAAATCGCTCGGTGTTTTTGTTTTTTTAAGATCATGTGAAGAAAAATAGGTAAAAAGGGCGGCTTGCAAACGACAGGATTTGCAGAAAATACGCCGTTTTGCCAGCTATCGGCATGTTTCGGCTAAATGGCTGTGAAGGAAGTCCTGTTTCCCATGTTCAGTGCTTACAAACCGTTCACACTTCTTCACAGCTAATTAACAATAGTTTCCTATAATGAAAGCGATCAATGAGAAGAGAGGGGATCTGGAATGGCATATGACAGTCGTTTTGACGAATGGGTAAAGAAATTGAAAGACGAAAGCTTTCAGAACAATACGTTTGACCGCCGCAAATTTATTCAGGGGGCTGGAAAAATTGCGGGGCTTTCTCTTGGGTTAACCATTGCTCAGTCAGTCGGAGCATTTGAAGTAAATGCTGCACCTAAGTTCTCTAGTTATCCGTTTACGCTCGGCGTTGCTTCAGGAGATCCGCTTTCTGACAGCGTTGTGCTCTGGACGCGTTTGGCGCCAGATCCGCTGAATGGCGGGGGGATGCCGAACCAGGCTGTGCCTGTCAAATGGGAAGTGGCAAAGGATGAGCACTTCCGCAAGATCGTAAGAAAGGGCACTGAAATGGCCAAACCGAGCCTCGCTCATTCTGTTCACGTGGAAGCGGACGGGCTTGAGCCGAACAAAGTGTACTATTACCGATTCAAAACCGGACATGAGCTAAGTCCTGTCGGAAAAACAAAAACACTGCCCGCCCCTGGTGCCAATGTGCCGAAAATGACCTTTGCCTTCGCTTCCTGCCAGCAATATGAGCATGGCTATTATACAGCCTACAAGCATATGGCGAAGGAAAAGCTGGACCTTGTCTTCCATCTTGGTGATTACATATATGAGTACGGGCCAAATGAATATGTATCGAAAACAGGCAATGTCCGTACACACAACAGCGCAGAAATCATTACGCTGCAGGACTATCGAAACCGCCATGCCCAATACCGTTCAGACGCTAATTTAAAAGCGGCGCATGCGGCGTTTCCGTGGGTTGTCACGTGGGACGACCATGAAGTTGAAAATAACTATGCCAATAAAATCCCGGAAAAAGGGCAGTCGGTTGATGCGTTTGTACTGCGCCGTGCGGCGGCGTATCAGGCTTATTATGAGCATATGCCGCTCCGCATCTCCTCTCTGCCAAATGGTCCGGATATGCAGCTGTACCGCCACTTTACGTACGGAAATCTGGCATCATTTAATGTGCTGGATACACGCCAATACAGAGATGACCAAGCCAATAACGACGGCAATAAGCCGCCATCTGATGAATCGCTCAATCCGAATCGGACCCTGTTAGGAAAAGAACAGGAGCAGTGGCTTTTCAACAATTTAAACAGCTCGACTGCATATTGGAATGTGCTGGCACAGCAAATCTTCTTTGCAAAGTGGAATTTCGGGACAAGCTCAAGCCCGATCTACAGCATGGATTCATGGGACGGTTATCCGGCTCAGCGCGAACGGGTCGTCAATTTCATTAAAAGCAAAAATTTAAATAATGTTGTTGTGCTGACAGGAGATGTACACGCAAGCTGGGCATCGAATCTGCATGTCGATTTTAATAAAACAAGCTCGAAAATTTTCGGGGCTGAATTTGTCGGCACCTCCATCACATCAGGAGGAAACGGAGCGGATAAGCGGGCGGATACCGATCAAATTTTAAAGGAAAATCCACATATCAAGTTCTTTAACGATTACCGCGGATATGTCCGCTGTACAGTGACGCCTCACCAGTGGAAAGCTGATTATCGGGTAATGCCTTTTGTGACAGAGCCGGGAGCAGCCATTTCCACACGGGCTTCATTCGTCTATCAAAAAGACCAAACCGGATTGAGAAAGGTATCCTCGACAATGGTTCAAGGCGGAGTGAAACAATCCAATGAAGTCGAAGAGGATCGTTTCTTTGAGCACAACAAAGCCCATGAAAAACAAATGATCAAAAAGCGGGCAAAAATTACGCATTAAGGAGTGATACATGATGTTTTCAAATATTGGAATACCCGGCTTGATTCTGATCTTTGTCATCGCCCTCATTATCTTTGGCCCTTCAAAGCTTCCGGAAATCGGGCGAGCCGCCGGTCGGACTCTGCTGGAATTCAAAAGCGCCACAAAATCACTTGTGTCTGGTGATGAAAAAGAAGAAAAATCAGCTGAGCTGTCAGCGGTCAAGCAGGACAAAAACGCAGGCTGAGTGCTGATGAGGCAGACGCATGGTCTGCCTCTTTTTCTCATGAAAGGGAGGGCTTTTTTATATGGATAAAAAAGAAACTCATCTGATCGGACATTTAGAAGAGCTTCGCCGTCGGATTATTTTCACACTTGCGGCTTTTCTTCTGTTTTTAATTACGGCTTTTTTGTTTGTGGAGGACATTTATGATTGGCTGATCAGAGATTTTGACGGAAAATTAGCTGTTCTCGGACCGAGTGAAATTCTCTGGGTATATATGATGCTTGCCGGCATTTGTGCGATTGCCGCCTCCATCCCCGTTGCCGCCTATCAGCTTTGGCGTTTTGTAGCGCCGGCGCTGACAAATACGGAGCGAAAAGTGACACTGATGTACATACCGGGATTATTCGCCCTGTTTCTGGCCGGCATCTCGTTCGGATATTTTGTGTTATTTCCGATCGTTCTCGGCTTTTTGACCCATTTATCTGCCGGACATTTTGAAACGATGTTTACCGCTGACCGCTATTTCAGGTTTATGGTGAATTTGAGCCTGCCGTTTGGTTTTCTGTTTGAAATGCCGCTCGTGGTGATGTTTTTGACGAGGTTAGGCATCTTAAATCCATACCGGCTGGCCAAAGCGAGAAAGCTGTCCTATTTTCTGCTGATCGTGGTGTCCATATTGATTACCCCGCCAGACTTTATCTCTGATTTTCTCGTCATGATTCCGCTGCTTGTCCTGTTTGAAGTGAGCGTCACACTATCAGCGTTTGTATACAAAAAGAGACTGACCAGTGAAGCGGCCGCCGCTTAGTGCAGCGCGCCGCCGGGTGACTTCGTATCCTGATCATATTGTGCGGCCGTAACAGCGGCGATCCTCAATGCTTTGACGATCATGTCCAGGCTGAGGCTCGGCGCTGTTTTGTCGATTGTTTGCTCCGGAATGTACGGAATGTGGATAAACCCGCCGTGAATGTGCGGAGACATACGGTGAATGTGATCCATTAACCCGTAGAACAGATGGTTGCATACAAATGTGCCGGCCGTATAGGAAACAGCTGCCGGAATGCCGTTTTCCTTCATTTGAGATGTGATGCGTTTAATCGGAAGTCCTGTCCAGTAAGCGGCAGGCCCGCCGGGAACAATCTCCTCATCAATCGGCTGGTTTCCTTCATTATCCGGGATACGCGCGTCTGCAAGATTGATCGCGACCCGTTCCGGTGTTACCTGCATCCGGCCTCCGGCTTGCCCGACGCAGATCACGATGTCCGGCTGATGCTTATGAATCGATTGCCGCAAAGTGTCGAGAGCGGTTCTGAACACAGTTGGAATTTGTTCTGAAGCGATGATCACCTGATCCGTTTCAAAGCCATTCAGCCGTTTCACCGCTTCCCACGATGGATTGACAGTTTCCTGATCAAAAGGGTCAAAACCTGTGAAGAGCACTTTTTTTCTCATGGTTACCATCTCCTTTTTTCTATTATTCTATTGTTTATTTCTGGATTTTTCATCAAAATAATAAAAAGGAGTGAATCAGAATGGAACATTTGCCGCAGCAGTACCGACATCTGTTCCCAACCGTGCAGAGCCGCATCATGCTTGCCAGCTGCTCACAGAGCGCGTTGGCAGAGCCGGTGTCAAAGGCGATACAAGATTATCATGACAGCTTGCTGCATAGGGGGACGAACTGGAATGAAGCGATTGACAAGACAGAGAGCGCCAGAAACGAGTTTGCGAGGCTGATAGGTGCAGAGCCGGATGAGATTGCGATTGTGCCGTCAGTTTCTGATGCACTGATTTCCGTGGCATCATCCTTGTCTGCTGTTAAAAAGAAGCATGTTGTATACACGGAGATGGATTTTCCGGCGGTGTCTCATATTTGGCAGGCGCAATCTGATTATAATGTATCTGTGATCCCTTCAATAGACGGTGAGCAGCCGCTCGAACAATATGAAACATATATCACGGAAGAGACGGTGCTGACCTGTGTTCCGCACGTTCATTACCGTGACGGCTGCATTCAGGATATAAAAGCCATCGCTGCCATCACCAAGAGAAAGGGATCGATGTTATTTGTGGATGCTTATCAATCTGCAGGGCATATTCCCATTGATGTGAAGGAATGGGGCATTGATATGCTGGCGGCAGGCACCAGAAAGTATATGCTCGGCATACCGGGGATGGCATTTCTTTATGTGAGAAAAGAGCTGGCGAACGAGCTGAAGCCAAAAGCATCTGCTTGGTTCGGGCGGGAAAACGGGTTTGGGGTGTCGTCTTATGCAGAAGGCGCGAGGCGTTTTCAAACAGGAACCCCTGCTTTTATTAGCGTGTATGCAGCGGCTGCGGCTTTATCGCTGTTGAATCAAATCGGAATATCTCGTATCCGTGATCATATAAAAGCGGTGATTGCCGATGCGTGTCAATATGCTGCTGAAAAAGGGATGAAGCTTGCGGGGGCGCCATCGGGACCACAGCCGGGCATGATTTCCATTCGGGATGAACGGGCATCGGAAACGGCGGCGTTACTAAAGAAGAAAAACGTGATTTGCGCTCCGCGGGACAATGTCATCCGTCTCGCTCCTCACTTTTACAATACGAAGGGCGAACTGCGTTATGCGATTGATGAATTGGCTGCGATGTTATCCGCACGTTAAAAGCGATCACCTAAAAATAGATGTTCACCTTCTTCAGCGCCGCTCGCGTCTTGCTTGAGTGTGTTGTCCAATATAGGCATAAAAAACCCCCTGACCTCAAGATCAGGGGGTTTTCTTATTGATCAACCTTTACTCGCTTCAAAAAGAAAGCGGCAATTAATCCGATAATCGCAACAATCATCGCAAAGACAAACGCATGCTGAACGCCTGCTGTCAACGCCTGCGGAATGACTGCTGGATCGGCTGGATTTTTTACGCTGCTCATGTAGTCATGCTGACCGGCAGCCATGATGCTGACCGCAACCGCTGTCCCGATCGCGCCCGCCATTTGCTGAAGTGTGTTCATAATGGCAGTGCCGTCCGGATAAAACTCACGCGGAAGCTGGTTTAAACCGTTTGTCTGAGCAGGCATCATAATCATGGAGATCCCGATCATCAAGCAGGTATGCAGCACGATAATCAGCACTGCTGTGGAAGCTGTCGTGAGATTTGAGAAGAGCCACAGAACAATAGTGACAATCAAAAATCCCGGAATAACAAGCCACTTAGGTCCGTATTTATCAAACAGACGGCCTGTGACAGGTGACATAAATCCGTTTAAAATACCGCCCGGCAAGAGAATAAGTCCTGAGGCAAATGCTGTTAGGACTAAGCCGCCTTGTAAGTACATCGGCAGAAGCAGCATGGATGACAGGATGACCATCATGCAAATAAAGACCATAATGACGCCCAAAATAAACATCGGGTATCTGAACGCACGCAGGTTCATCATCGGCTGCTTCATCGTAAGCTGACGGATTGAAAATAGAATAAGGGCGATAACACCGACAATAAGTGAAACGATCACAGTCGGGCTGGACCATCCGCCAGAGCCTTCACCCGCATTGCTGAATCCAAACACAATGCCGCCGAAGCCGATCGTCGACAGAATAATAGACAGGACATCAATTTTCGGTTTTGTGATGTCAGACACATTTTGCATGTAGAGGATACCGAAAATGAGCGCAAGCACAAGGAACGGAAGAGAGATCCAGAAAATCCAGTGCCAGTTAAGGTGCTCAAGAACCAATCCGGAAAATGTAGGGCCGATTGCCGGCGCAAACATAATGACAAGTCCGATTGTTCCCATAGCCGCTCCCCGTTTATGAGGCGGGAAAATCACCAAAATCGTATTAAACATGAGCGGTAATAGGAGTCCCGTTCCAAGTGCCTGAACGATTCTCGCCGCTAATAAAAATGAAAAGCTAGGCGCAAGCGCCGCAATCAGGGTGCCTATGATTGAAAAGATCAGTGACACAGTAAAAAGCTGTCTTGTTGTAAACCACTGCAATAGCAGACCTGAAACAGGAACAAGAATACCGAGGACAAGCAAATAGCCTGTTGTTAACCATTGAACGGTTGCCGCTGTAATGTGTAACTCCTTCATAAGATCAGTTAACGCAATATTCAGCGCTGTTTCACTGAACATGCCGATAAAACCGGCGGTCAGCAAAGATATCATAATGGGCATCACTTTATATTGCTGAGATGCTTTAGCTGCTGTTTCCAAATGTATTTCTCCTCTCATTCATCTGAATGTATTCATTCAGCTTGTAGTAGTATGTCTCTTTATTTATTTCTTCAACAGTGCTGGAATGCGGCTGGAGATATGAAGAAGCGGTGTGCTGTCTTTTGCTGTTAATGATAAAAGAATGCCGCCTTCAATCATGGCGTTAATGACGATGCCTGCTTCCTTGGCATGGCTCTCGCTGTAACCTGACAGCTGCAATTTTTTCTCAAACACAAGGGACCACGCTTTGTAGGCTTCATCACAGGCTTTTCGCAAAGACTCGCTTTTTAATGATGTCTCTGCTGCAAGCAAGCCGACGGGCAGGCCTTCAATGTCCTCTGTGCATGAGAATTGACAGGAGAGCTCCTTCAAAAAGGCTTGAATGCCTTCTGCTGGATCAGGGCTCACGTCCAGGCAATCTGTGATTTTTTGGCGGATGTATTCCTTCATTTCATTTACGGCTTCAATTGCCAGCTGTTCTTTACCGCCGGGAAAGTGGTAGTAAAGAGAGCCTTTAGGTGCACCGCTTTCTTTAATAATCTGGTTCAGTCCCGTTCCGTAATACCCCTGCAGCTGAAAAAGCCGGGTAGCTGCAGAAAGGATTTTCTCACGAGCATCTCCATAGCTCATAACATTCCCACCTTACTGAATTGCTATCATAAAATATAGTGACTGGTCTATTATCATGATTCACCCATCGAATGTCAAGATAAAGAAACTCGAATAAGAAAATAAAATAAGCATATAAAAAAGCTGAGAGATAACCTGACGCACATTTTGACTGAATAAATGAAATATTCAATCATTAAAAGGCATAAAGACGTTACCATCCAAAGGAGAGAAAAACATGAAAACACAACGATTCCTCTTACTGATCCTTTTTACCGCACTATTGCTTGTTTTTACCGGATGCTCTCAATCTCCTGAAGCAAAAGAATCCCCAAAAGAAAAAACGCAGACACAAAAAGTTTCTTCAGCTTCTGCTTCCAAAAAGAATGACCTTCCAACTATTAAAATACTGGCGACAGGAGGTACGATTGCCGGAGCCAATAAATCAAAAACCTCTACAACTGAATATAAAGCAGGTGTCGTTGGCGTTGAGTCTCTGATCGAAGCGGTGCCAGAGATGAAGGACATCGCGAATGTCAGCGGCGAGCAAGTGGTTAATGTCGGAAGCACAAACATTGATAACAAAACATTGCTGAAGCTCGGAAAAAGAATCAGCAAACTGCTTTCTTCAAAAGATGTCGACGGTATTGTTGTGACCCACGGAACAGATACATTAGAAGAAACGGCTTATTTTCTGAATCTCACTGTAAAAAGTGATAAACCGATTGTTGTTGTCGGTTCGATGAGGCCGTCCACAGCCATCAGTGCTGATGGCCCGTCCAACATGTACAACGCAGTTAAAGTGGCCGGCGCACAAGAGGCAAAAGGGAAAGGGACGCTCGTCGTTCTCAATGACCGCATTGCTTCAGCACGGTATGTTACAAAAACCAACACAACCGCAACAGATACCTTTAAATCAGAAGAAATGGGATACATCGGAACGATTGCCGATGACATTTATTTTCATAATGAAATCACACGCAAGCATACAAAGGATTCGGAGTTCTCCATTTCCAGCCTTGATAAACTGCCGCAAGTAGACATTCTGTACGGCTACCAAAATGACGGAAGCTATCTGATTGATGCGGCTGTAAAGGCTGGCGCAAAAGGCATAGTCTTCGCGGGATCAGGCAACGGATCTTTATCTGACGCAGCCGAAAAGGGGGCAGTCAGAGCGGTTAAAAAAGGCGTCACAGTGGTTCGCTCAACCCGTACGGGAAATGGTGTCGTCACATCGAACGGCGACTATGTGAAAAACGACCTTTTGGCATCAAACTCCTTAAATCCGCAAAAAGCCCGGATATTGTTAATGCTCGCGCTCACCAAAACAGATGATCCTAGGAAAATCCAAGACTATTTTAATGAATATTAAAGAAAAGAAGGCGGAAAAGCCTTCTTTTTGTGCGTTTTCGGGATCGAAACAGCTGAAATGTTCTCTCAACCTTAAAATTTCTTTAAAAATAAGTCAAATTTACCCTTTACTTAATTAATTTGGCAAAGTATTATAATTTAAGAATTTGTTACAAAAAAAGGAGGAAATTATGAAACTTTTAAGAGGTAAGATCATTGCACTTGTAACAATTGTTGTGCTGTCAGTTACATCCATGTTTGCGATGCAGCCGTCAGCGAAAGCCGCTGAACATAATCCGGTGGTAATGGTTCATGGAATTGGCGGAGCTTCTTTTAACTTTGCCGGTATTAAAACTTATTTGGTATCACAGGGCTGGTCACGGGACAAGCTGTATGCTGTAGATTTTTGGGACAAGACAGGCAATAACTTAAACAACGGACCAGTATTATCGCGTTTTGTGCAAAAGGTATTAGATGAAACCGGTGCGAAAAAAGTGGATATTGTCGCTCACAGCATGGGCGGCGCTAACACGCTTTACTACATAAAAAATCTGGATGGCGGTAATAAAATTGAAAACGTCGTAACACTTGGCGGCGCGAATCGTCTTGTGACAGGCAAGGCGCTTCCGGGTACTGATCCCAACCAAAAGATCTTGTACACATCCGTTTACAGTAGTGCTGATATGATTGTTATGAATTACTTATCAAAATTAGACGGGGCTAAAAATGTTCAAATTCATGGTGTCGGACATATCGGCCTTCTATACAGCAGCCAAGTCAACAGCCTGATTAAAGAAGGGCTTAACGGCGGCGGACAAAATACGAACTAATGAGAAACATAACCTTGAAGAATCCTATTCTTCAAGGTTATTCTGCTTTCAGCACAATTGTTTTCGCAGCCATATCATGAACGGCTTGTTTTTTCTTCGTAAATGCGGCTGTTAAATAGATCAGGCGGGAAAACACATGCACCCATGCTATCATGTAACGGATAATGGCCTGAGGGAGGGAGATTTTCTCGTGTGTTTCGTCTCTTACAATTTGCAGGCCGATGATTTTTTTGCCCAGCGTACCCTTCCAATTTGTCAGCGGCATCAGCAAAGGATACACAAGCAGCATCAATATGGCGACAGCGATGACGCCAGCGGACCCGTCGCCAAACATAAATCCGGATGCTAAAATCACTGCGGCCGCAATGATCACGTCAAGCACAAGAGCGCAGGCGCGCAGCATAAAACCAGCTAGTTCCAACATAAACACTTCCTTAAAAATTTTAGATAAATACCTAATGATTGTAAAAAGAAGGGCCTAAAGTGGGAATAGGTTATAAGTCTTAAATCACAAAAGTTGATGAAAAAGTCATAGGTAAATTTACATCATGAACCAGGCTGTCACATTACCAAATTCTTTTTTAGCCCGAAACCAAGCCCTCAGAAGTTATTTTTGTTAAAATAGAAAAGTTACAACAGAATTCGGAGGGTTTATTGTGGGAAAAGTGAAAAGAAATGCCCCTTGCCCATGCGGCAGCGGTAAGAAATATAAAAAATGCTGCGGAAATAAAGTTGTCGACTTCCCGACAGAATTAGCGGCAAAAGAAGCAAAACAAATTCAGGAAGACTTAGTGGAGTATGCCTTCACAGTACATAGAGAAAGCATTTCGGGTTTTATCAACCAGCATGATTTTCTTTCTACTATGGACAGGCAGACAAAGGACATCAGTGTATTTAATTTGGGAATCTGGGGAATCTTCTTCCACCCGCTCGCTGGTGACAAAACAATCTTTGAAGAGTACCTTCAGAAAAAAGGCGATTCGATCACCCGCCCGAAAACACGTGAGATCGTTGAATCCTGGAAGAGCATGACGCCTGCTTTATTGCTGCTGAAGGATATGAAAGAAGCAGTCATTCATTTTGAAGATGTCATTACGAAAAAGCAATTCGACGTGGAAATGGACGTCACGAATCAAGACCTCCCGCCAGTAGGAAGCTTGATTCTCGGCTATCCGATCCACGAAGCCGAAAAAGCGGAATTCTTCATGCAGTTCACAATCTTCCCAGTGAAGAGAACGGAAGAGCTGATCAGCAAGGTGAAGACATATGCGGATGCTGCTGTGAAAAACGGCAAAACGCCGGAGGACTTCATGAAGCAGGAGTTCAACAACGTACTTTTCGCGCTGTTAGCGGAAAAAGATGAACAGCCGCAGCAAGCGGAGGCTGTTCAAGAAAGCAGCGTTGAGTGGGCAAACGACATGGAGAAAGAAACAGCCGCGGCGATCGAAAAAGGCATGAGCGGAGATGAATATCCGAATGAGCTGATTCCGGCAGTCATTGACATTTGGAAATCGTTCTGCGAGAAAAAATCACCTGTCATCAGAAAGCCGGAAGCTTTTGCGGCGGCAGTTGAATATTATGTAAATGCAATCTCACTTAACGGCGCAACCGTTTCCCAAGCCAAACTGGCGAAAAAATACGGCGTAAGCGCATCAACGATTTCAAGCCGCTACAAAGAAATTGAAAGCACGCTTCAAGATGAAGCGGATCGCTTTGCACAATCATTAACATCGTAATGACGAACAAAAAACCTTGAAAAGCCAAGCTTTTCAAGGTTTTTTATTTTTGGAACGGAATTTTGATTTCTAAACGGAAGACAGGGTGGCGATATGTGAAATCAAGCTTGCCAAAAGCTTGGTTCACCAGCTTTTGGATCACATAAGTGCCGATTCCTTCATGAGTGCCGCTTTTCGTCGTATGGCCGAATGACTGAAACAGTGTATCGAGCACTTTCGGTTCCATGCCGGGTGTTGTATTTTCACAAATCAGCACGTAAAGCCCGCTTCGCAGTGATGTCTCCAGCTTGATCTCCGCTTTCTCGGGGGCCTCTGCGGCGCTGTCGAGCGCATTTTCTAATAGGTTGCCGGCCAGGCTGACCTGATCAGCGGGAGAGAAAGGGAGGGAAGAAAGCGGCGTATGCAAATGCAGTGAAACGTTCACATTCGAAGCTTTTGCTTTTTCCAGAAAGTCATACAGCACTCCTGCAAGGTACGCATTCTCTCCTTTTAAAAAACGGTCATATTGACTGTACTGGTCTTCCCAATGGTTTATGTATGTTTGTGTGTCCGGCTCTGACTGCGCCGAGCTGAGCGCTGTGATATGCTTCATTGTATCGTGATTCCGGCTCCTGACATCCATCAGCATTCGATTGGCGTGCTGTTCAGCCTGAGTCAGCCAATCGATTTGTTCATAAAGCTTTGTCAGCGAGCGGCACAGCCCGATGCGGAGCCATTCACCTGCCGCGAATATCATCATTACAAGCAGCACCGCCAATCCAGAAGCGACGATCAGCAAAAACACCGCCGACAGAATGTGAATCACGGCGATACATAAATAGAGCTGAAGGGGACAGCGATCCTGCATAGGCTTCGTTTTCCATATGTATAAAACCGATGCCGCCGCGCCTAAAGCAGCGGCGAGCCAAGAAACGGATGTGCTGTGTGAAAGAATGGACGCCGACTGATAAAATATGAAACTGAATAAAAACAAATAAAGACATTGAAACAGAGTCATCACAACCTGCGCTCCTCAAAAATAATAGTTTTGAAAATAATCAAGCTGCTGCTTGGTGATCATCGCTTTTTTAGATGTTCCCTCAAACGAAACCGTAAACGAATGCTTCGTATAAGCGGAAAAGTGTTTAATGTAATGAATGTTGATAATAAAGGAGCGGTGCGAACGAAGAAAATCCTTCTCCGGCAGATCGCCTTTAATATCGTTCAATGTTTGATACGTTTGCACTTCTTCAGATGTTGTCACAATCGTCGTTGACCGTCCTGTGCGTTCGGCGAAAATAATGTCCTTCTTTTGCAGCACATGCATTTTAGATTTTTGTTTAATCAAAATCCGCCCGTTCAAGCTCGTTTCCGTTTTCTTTGTGAAATAACGTTCGAAGGAAGAGCTGAGACGATCGGCGTGGTACGGCTTCATAATATAGTCGTGGACGTTCAGATCAAATGCGTGAACCGCATAGCCGCTGTTGCCGGTGACGAAAATCACATCCACATCCAGCGAATGAGATCTGATTAAATCCGCCAGCTCGTAGCCTGACATGTGAGGCATCTCAATATCGGCAAGCAGAAGATCAATGTCCCCGTTCTTCACCCGGCTGTAAGCTTCCTCCGCCGAATCGGTGGCAAAGACAATTTCGACATCCTGCATTCTGGACACGATTGCTTCCAGCTTCTCTAAATCTACTCGATAATCATCGACTAGTCCGACTTTTACCATTATCATTCCCCTAGTTAAATAGAATCACCTTTATTTTATCCCATTTCGCGACATAAAAAGAACTCTTCGCGACAACTTTATCCAACAAATCCAGCTTTTCGTATATAGTCATTACTAGAAATAACAAAAAGGGAGATTGTGACATGATTACACTGACGGATTGCAGCCGCAGGTTTACAGATAAGAAAAAAGTAGTCAAAGCTGTGCGTGATGTAAGCTTAACGATTCAAAAAGGAGAAGTCGTCGGCATTCTCGGAGAAAACGGAGCCGGCAAAACAACGATGCTGAGAATGATCGCGACCCTGCTTGAACCGACACAGGGCACGATCGCAGTAGACGGCTTTGACACGGCCAAGCAGCCGGCGGAGGTCAAGAAACGAATCGGCGTCTTATTCGGGGGAGAAACAGGACTCTATGACCGGATGACTGCAAAAGAAAATTTACAGTACTTTGGCCGGCTGTACGGGCTGAACCGCCACGAAATCAAAGCGAGAATAGAAGATTTATCAAAACGGTTCGGCATGCGTGATTATATGGACCGGAGAGTGGGCGGGTTTTCAAAAGGAATGAGGCAGAAAGTCGCCATTGCCAGGGCGCTGATTCACGATCCGGATATCATTTTATTTGACGAGCCGACGACAGGACTAGATATTACGTCAAGCAATATCTTCCGTGAATTTATTCAGCAGCTGAAAAGAGAACACAAAACCATCCTGTTCTCCAGCCACATTATGGAGGAGGTACAGGCGCTCTGTGACAGTGTCATTATGATGCACAGCGGAGAGGTCATTTACAGAGGAGCACTTGAAACACTATACGAGAGCGAACGCAGCGACGATTTGAACTACATCTTTATGTCTAAGCTGGTCAGGGGGATTTCATAAATGGTAGGACAGATTTATAAAAAAGAGATGATCGACGCTTTACGGGACAGAAAAACAATTTTACTGACGATCTTAGTTCCGATGATTACGATGCTGGGCCTTGTGTTTTTCTACGAAAGCATGCTTTCGGACAAAGGGGAGCAGTACACGATCGCTGTCGGCCACTCCCTGCCTTCAGAGCTGGAAAACAAGCTGAATGCGATTGAGGAAATCAGTGTAAAGACATTCGCAAAACCTGAACAGGCGGTCGATGACGGGAAAGCGGATGTGTATCTGAACATCCCGAAAGAGTTTGATTCTTATATCACCAGTATGACAACTTTTAAGGTTGACGTTTACGGCAGCTCGGTCGATCAAGGGTCATCAAATGCTATGCAGCTTGTGCAATCTGCCTTAGAGCAGTACAAAAATGAAATTGTGCAAAAACGTTTAACGAGTAAACATATTGACCATTCGGTGATCCAGCCGTTCTCAGTTCAACAAAAAGAAGCAGATGAAGAGCAAGGCGTTTCTGCGATCATGCTTTCTGCCATTCTTCCGATGCTGCTTCTAACATCAATCGTTTCCGGTGCCATGCCAATCGCTCTTGACATTATTGCCGGAGAAAAGGACCGGAAATCCATAGAAGCGCTGCTGCTGACACCGGTCAGCAGAAACAAAGTGTTAATCGGCAAGTGGCTTGCGGTTTCTACCTTCGGAATAGCCTCTGGCGTATTATCACTGATCTTTCTGATTCTGTGCACCGTCTTATTTACGGAAAAGTTAAGAACAGCCTTTCAGCTGGGAGATCACTTATGGGTCATTATCGGAGCCTCAGCCTTGATCATCGTGCTTTCTGCCATGCTGATCGCCGCAATGGAGCTTTTGACCAGCATCATTTCCGGCACGGTAAAAGAAGCGCAGAGCTATATGTCTCTTGTCGTCTTTCTGCCTATATTCCCGATGTTTTTCATCTTCAATAAGGCGCCGAATCAAATCGATCTATCTTACTTTTTCATCCCGTTCCTAAATCTGCACGCCTTATTTAAACAGCTATTATTCGGGATGATAAATCCGGCTGCCATTCTATATACGTGCGGAACCATCGTCGTGCTCACCGCCATTTTCTTTTTACTGGCCAGAGCCTGCTTCTTGAAAGACAAATGGGTTCTGCCAAAATAAACTTGCAAAAGGAGAAATACACTTTCTCCTTTTTGTGTATGCTGAAAAAAGAAGGAAAATAGAAAAAGGATATCTAATACAAAAAGTGGAACCTGCGCTATTTTTCATCAAATCATTTCGGAAGGAGAAGGGACATGGATCAAACACGTGCACTTGGGAAAACGAATTTACAGGTGAAACGGATCGGATTCGGCGCAAATGCGGTCGGCGGGCATAATCTGTTTCCGAATCTGAATGATGAAACTGGCAAGGACTTGGTTCGCACGGCTTTGGACGGCGGCGTAAACTTTATCGATACCGCCTTTATATATGGATTGGGGCGATCCGAAGAATTAATCGGTGAGGTCGTTCAGGAACGCGGTGTCCGGGATCAGCTCATGATCGCCTCTAAAGGAGCCCATAAAGAAGGAAACGGCCGCATTGAATTAGACAACAGCCGGGACTTTCTTCGCGGCGAGGTGGAAAAGAGCCTAAAGCGGCTGAAGACAGATTACATCGATCTGTATTATGTTCATTTTCCGGATGGCAAGACACCTCTTGCGGAAGTCGCGGGCACGCTGAAGGAACTGAAGGATGAAGGGAAAATCAAAGCGATTGGAGCCTCGAACCTCAATTATCAGCAATTGCAGGAATTTAATGCGGACGGCTACTTGGAGGTCTTTCAGTCAGAATACTCTTTAATTCAGCGTGATGCTGAGAAGGAGCTGCTCCCATACTGTGAAAAACACGGGATTTCTTTTATTCCATATTTCCCGCTCGCATCCGGGCTGCTGACCGGAAAGTTTACAAAAGATGATGCCTTTGACGACAATCGAAAGAACAACCCGCAATTCCAGGGAGAAACCTTTATTCGAAACCTGAAAAAAATAGACAAGCTCAAAGCGGTAGCTGAGGAAAAGAAAGCAGAGACGGCTCATGTCGCCTTGGCATGGCTGTTAACGAGACCGGCTGTAGACGCCATCATTCCAGGTGCTAAGCGCCCGGAACAGCTGAAGGATAACCTGAAAACCTTAGATGTTGAATTGACGGATAATGAAGCAGATTTCATCAGCGGGATTTTTAAATAGAAAAGGAAATAGCCCTTGGGCTATTTCCTTTTGATGTTTATTCTTTAATGAATGCTTCAACTAATTCTGCTGCTCTGTAATCGTCCATATCAAGCTGCCACTGGTCGATGTCATTTTTCTTCATTTTCACTTCAACCGTTTTTTCACTTGAAGCCGGGCCAAGCTTTTTGAACTCTTCTGGATAGACTTGAAGCGCATATTTTACAGCATCTTCATAGCTCGCACCTGAATTCTTGCTGTAGTAGTCTTTCATTCTGTCCTCGATGCGGTCTGAGAGAGAAGAAGCGTCGACTGGTTTAATTGTAGCTTCTACAATGGCTTCATCTTTTGAGATGGAAGTTGTTTTCGCTTGAATCGATGAGTTTTTGCTTAATCCTGCTTTAATGCCGTTCACGATATTATCAAGCGCTTTGCTGTCCGCATATGTGCTTGAAAGGCCTGAAGCTGAGAGGTAGCCGTCTTTTGCGGACTCGTTAAAGTCGTTCACAATTTCATTTTTGTTCGCGCCGGTGATTTTTTCGAAATCTTTGTTATCTTTACCGAAAAGAAGGACATCTATATATGCCGATAAAGCTTTCGCAGAGTCTTGGAGCTGATCTGCTGTCGCAAGGATTTTTTTGTCTTTTCCGTCAATATTGAATGTAACTGATTTTGGCTTCTTATCACCGTAAGATTCCGGCGTGTAATTCAGCTCGTATTTTTCGCCTTTATCTACAACGAAGAAAAGATTTCCTTCAACGGATTTGTCAGTGTTAATCGTGCTACCCTGCAGCTTTTCGTTATAGTCTTCAGGATCTGTGTCAGACATTTTGGTATCACCCTGATACAAAGTGAAATCCATATGGTCTACATTAAGCGGTTCTTTCCCTGTGTTTTTCACAGCGACATTTACCTTTAACACGAGCTGATCATCTGAAGTTGACTTATCATACTGAGACGGAAGTGTATAAGAGACATCTTTGATCTTAACTTGAGCTATATCTGCGCTTTTTTCTGTTTCTGAACTTTTCTTCTCCGCGCTTGTTTTACTTCCGGAACAAGCAGCTGTAAACAGCATCAGCAGGAGAACAAGGAAAACAGCGTACGTTTTTTTCTGAAACATTCATTTTTCCTCCTCAAATGGTTTTGGGAAAGGGGAGTCTTTTGTCTTTGAGAATTGAATCTTTTTGAATGGATTGACATGATGCAGCCAAAAAAATCGGTTCTTTTCTCATGGTTTTACCCAGATTTCTGGAAACTCCGTCCTTCTTTGCGATTGATGACCTATAAAAAGTTGCAACGGAATTAATTTTAAGATTATTAGCTTTTATATTGAATAGGTTCATCTTACTATTTTTGGTGAAAAATGTTCTGGTAAAACTGGAAAACACAGAAATTTGTGTATATTAGACTACTACTTTGTAATCAGTTGAAGGGTGACATTCGAACGAAGAAAGGGGCTGCTTTGGTGAAAAAAGAGGAATTGAAACAAAAAGCACTGGAAATCGGCCGTGTGCCGACACACTTACAGCTGGAAATTGAAGATTATGGAGATGAACAGAAAAGGTCGTATTTTTGCTGGATAGATCCGCAGGATGAAAACAAAGGGATCATCGTAGAGCTTGGACCGGACGGACAGCTGGAAGGGCTTTCTCGAGATGTTGAGCCTGAAAGCAGTGAGAAGCTGTCCGAAGACCAAATAGAGGATATCTTGATTCAGTTCGTGAACTCTCATTATCCTGAAGCTCCGTCTGCGTTTGTCCGTGAAGAAAATGATGAGGCGTATGATGATAAAGTAAGGTTTTCATATGTTCAAATGGAAGACGGACTGCCGCTTCCTATGAGCGGGTTTATGGCTGATGTCTCCTTATCAGGGGAGGTGGTGTATTTTCGGTATTACGGAAAAGCGTGCAATATAATCAAGTCGGAACAGGTCGCAGATGAAAAAGAAGCAATGGCTTATTTCAAGAAAGATGTAGATGTCACTCTCCTATTTGAGATCCTTCATCGCTCTGTCTACAAAAACGGAGACGATCAGCCGCATTTGGTGTATGAGTTTGAAAAGGCGGGCATTGCTGTACCTGCAGATGTAAGTGAAGAGAAAGAAATATGTGATGATGATTACGTGGAGTCAGAAAGCTTTCCCCTTCCCTTATTCGAAGGTATTCACGAAAATGCAGACCCTGGCAGCATGATCGGCTTGAGCAGCGGACTGGTAAAAGTAAGGGAAGCAGATATAGGGGACGGCAGAAAAAAGATTGTATGGCGGGACAAGGATGAGCAGGAACTCGATAAAGCTGACAAGAGTCTTAACAGCTGGTTTGAAGGACGTCTTAACAATGTAATTGGAACCATCCATAACAAAGAATCCGGAAAACTCGAAGGTGTTATGTCGTTTATAGACGAAAAAGGGCCGAATACCGTAAGCGAGGAAGAGTGCGAAAAAATCGCCATTCGTTTTCTGTTCGCGTTATTCCCGAATGCTGATCAATATTTTAAGATCAAATACGATAAACAGGGTGAAGAAGGTTCGTCAGCCGGCTTTACGTTTGACGTGCACTGTAACGGAGTTCCGCTTCGGTTTGGGCAGGTCAAAATCTGCGTCAGCCGCCAGACTGGGCGCATTACCGTTTATATGGGACCGGACATTGACCCTGAAGTGCTCAAAGCTGTTGACCCAGTTCCATCCATTTCACCGGAACAAGCCAAGTCTATCTTTTGGCGCTATTTTAAAGTGGAGCTTGGCTGGGAGAGAGAATACGGAGAAGATGAAGAAAACAGCTATCGTCTCGTCTACAAGCCGGTATATCCGAGATTGATTGATGCCCATACTGGTGAGGCTGTCATAAGTGCATTGTAAAACAGCCAAAAGTCACACATTTTCGGCGTGTGTACTGGCTGATGCATGAAAAAAGTAATAGAGAGAATGTGGAAATCCAGTTTCCTTAATAGAAAAGGACCTTTCTTCACTTTAAAAGAAGAAGGGTCTTTTTATATAATAAACAAGGTTCTCTTTGTCGTAGACTCTTTGAAAGGATGACTTCATTGGTAAACAAACAGCTGAAAAAGAAGGCGCAAGAGATCGGAAATGTACCGCCGCACTATGAGCTTGAGATAGAAGATTATGCTCAAAAACAAAAGAAGAAGGGGCATGCATACTTCATTTGGAAGGACCCTGAAGATCCGGAAAAGCAAATTATTGTAGAACTCGCGAGCGACGGCGCTTTGCTCACATTTTCAACAGCCGCCGGCCTCGAGCAGGACAAAAAGCTCCCAGATGCCGAGCTGAAACTGACAGCTCTTCAGTTTGCCGCAGCCCACCATCCGGCCACATTTATGAAATTTCATTTTCAAGCCAAGGAAGAACGAGGGCATCACATCCGGTTTGTTTATACAAAAAAACAGCTGGGCCTCTCGCTCCCCAATTCAGGATTTTTAATAGATATCACACGCAGCGGACAGATTGTCCATTTTTTATATTACGGAGAAGGGAACAAAGCCGACATCCCAAAGGAATTCGTAGAGAAAGAGAAGGTCATTTCCCATTACGTCAATACAATGTCTTTACGGCTTATGTATGACGTCATTGATGATGAACAATTGCCCAGACTCGTCTATGAACCGATTTTGCCGGGTTACAACTATCCAGCGGATGTAGACGAAATTGTGCCTGACCAGCACATATCGGATGAAAGAACGGAAAACGGGGCGCCTCTCCCGCCGCTTGAAAAAAAAGAAGAAACCGATATATATGAAATGCTGGGACTTACTTCTGATATGAAAAAAGTCGGTGAAAGGGACTTCGGAGATGAACTTGGAAGCACTTGGCGCAAAGGTACTGCACCCGAGCGGAAGGATTTAAGCATAGGAAGCTATTTTGCAACGAGAAATAAAAATACAATCAAAATGAAGACTGATAAAAAAACAGGGAAATTAAAAGCAGCTATTTCCTTCATGGACAATCAAGTTTCCGGCCAATACTCAACGGAAGAATGCCAAGAGACAGCGCTTCAGTTTTTGTACGCGCTCTATCCAAGAGCAGATGAGTTTTTCAGAGTGAACCCAATCCGAATCGATGAAAGAGGCAGGGTCCGCAATCACTTTTCTGTCTGGTATAAAGGAATACCGCTGCGGTTCGGTGCTGCCCGCATCATCGTCAACCCGGAAACCGGAAAAATTGACGCTTTTATGGCTCCGGATATAGACCCAGAGCTATTAGAAACAATCAACCATAAACCGGATGTTTCAGCCGACGAAGCGAGAGAAGCATTTTTATCTGCGTTTGATGTGAGGCTGGAGTGGCAGCCTGATTTTTCAGCAGGCAGCCATCAGCATTATAAGCTTGTGTATAAGCCGATTTATCCTCCATATATTGACGCGCATAAAAGAAAAAAGAAGAGGCTGTGAGGGTGTCTAGTCAGGTATCATTTGCAAGTGGGGATAATCTTTGAACCGTTCCCAATCCCCGCCCCACTCAAATCCGAGTTTTTTAGCGATGGTGACGACCTCCAGCCAATCTGATTTCCCGTTTTGATTGCCGTCGTAATCCATATCCCATAAGATGCTGCCATCCTTTTTCTGAAGAGCGAAATCAATCGCCAAACCATAATTATGATACGATTCCCCTCCTTTTGCGTAGGTGACAATATTCCCTTTTTTTGTGCGTCCTTGCTTATATAATTCGTCTTGTTCCTTGAAGGATCTGAATCCTTCAGTAACCACGATCGAGATGCCTTTATTTGATGCGGCAGCCTTGAGGGTGTCGGCATTCTGCTTCACAATCGGATCAAGAGCGGAAGGAACAGGCCTGTCCTGCAGAGCGGTTTGAGAGTGCCATGCGTGCCGCACATATGAAAAACAAAGGTCCGCCACAAACAGGAGGCATAAGATGAACGATGTTTTTGCTATTAATTTCATACCGGTCTCACTTTCTCATGAGTTGCTGAATGTTATGTTTTAAGCCATTGACTCTCTCTAAAAGAGAATAGCTATGATAAAATATAACATAAATAGTAGCAGGAGGAAGGAGGCAGATCATTGAGAGCAAAGATTCCATCTGAAGAAGTGGCGGTAAAACTAAACGAATGGTATAAACACATTCGTGCGTTTGAAGCAGATCAAGCAGAAGCATTAAAGCAGGAGATCGAGTACGAATTAGAAGACATGGAAGAAAATCAGGATTTACTATTATATTTTTCTTTGATGGAATTTCGGCATCGGATCATGCTGGACAAGCTGATGCCGGTGAAAGACAGCGACACCGAGCCTCCGTTCTCTGACATGCTGAATGAAATTGAAAGCAATCAGCAAAAACTGACGGGCTTATTAGAATATTATTTTTACTATTTCAGAGGGATGTACGAATTTAAGCAGAAAAATTTCATTTTAGCCATTGATCATTATAAGCACGCCGAGGAAAAGCTGGAGTATGTGGAAGATGAGATTGAAAAAGCTGAATTTCTTTTTAAGGTCGCAGAAGTCTATTATCACATCAAACAAACGTATTTTTCGATGAATTATGCAAGCCAGGCGCTTGATATCTATACGAAATACGAACTGTACGGCCGCCGCCGCGTGCAGTGTGAATTTATCATTGCCGGAAATTTGACGGATGTCTATCATCACGAAAAGGCACTCAAGCACCTGTGCAGCGCTTTGGATTATGCCAGTCAGCTTGAGGAAGCATACATGATTGCTGCGGCTCATTATAACGTAGGCCACTGTAAGTACAGCTTGGGAGATCTTAGCGAAGCGGAGGGCTATTTTAAGAAGGCCGCCGCCATTTTTGAAAAGCACAAATTTCAGCAGACCGTTCAAGCTGTATTTTCACTGACACATATCTACTGTAAAGAAGGAAAATACGACAAAGCAATAGAGACGTATCAACACGGGGTTACAAGCGCGGCAGAATGGGCAGATGACATGTACTTAACAAAATTCCGCCTTATTCATGAGCTTTATCTTGGCAGCGGCGACAGGAAGGTGCTCGAAGAATGCTTTGACCTTTTGGAATCCCGCCAGCTTTTCGCTGATGCAGAAGAGCTGATGCAGGACGCGGCAGAACGCTTCAATCAGCAGCAAAATTATGAGTCCGCCGCTTTCTTTTACCGCAGGCTGATGGACATAAAAAAGACACTTGCCGAGCAGCGCTTCCAATAAGAGATGGCAGAGAACCGATAAGGTTCTCTGCTTTTTTTATGCTGTTTTCAACCCGGGAAAACAGGGTATTTTCCAGTACACAAAGGAAAATCAGAGGAGGAAATCATTTATGTATAAAGATTTAATCGGGAAAACAGCCATCGTAACAGGCTCTTCAAAAGGAATCGGGAGAGCCATTGCGGAACGCTTTGGGCAGGAGAAAATGAATGTGGTTGTGAATTATCACAGCGACCCGTCAGGAGCCGATGAAACAGTGGACATCATTAAGCAAAACGGAGGAAAAGCCGTCGTAGTCGAAGCGGATGTGTCAAAGGAAGAAGGGATTCAGGCGCTAATGGATGCCGCTTTGGAGCACTTTGGCACGCTTGATGTAATGGTGAACAATTCAGGCTTCAACGGTGCAGAAGCTATGCCGCATGAGATGAGCCTTGAAGATTGGCAAAGAGTCATTGATGTAAACGTAACGGGAACCTTTATGGGGGCAAAAGCCGCGCTCAATCACATGATGAAGAACAATATCAAAGGAAACGTGCTCAATATCTCAAGTGTTCATCAGCAGATTCCGCGCCCAGTCAATATTCAATACTCAACTTCTAAAGGCGGCATCAAGATGATGACGGAAACGCTGGCGCTTAACTATGCAGACAAGGGAATTCGCGTCAACGCAATAGCACCGGGCACCATCGCCACAGAGTCCAACGTCGACACGAAAAAAGAAGAAAACAGACAAAAGCAATTGAAAAAAATTCCGATGAGAGCCTTTGGACAACCGGAAGAAGTGGCGGCTGCAGCGGCTTGGCTCGTATCGGGAGAAGCGAGTTATGTGACCGGTACAACACTGTTTGTCGACGGCGGAATGACACTCTATCCGTCTCAGCTCGAGTAGAAAGAAAAACAGGGGGAGTGCGGGATGAAAAAAGACTGGTGGAAGGATGCAGTCGTTTATCAAATATATCCAAGAAGTTTTCAGGACAGTAATGGAGATGGGATCGGGGATTTGCGGGGAATAATTTCCCGGCTGGACTACATAAAGGAGCTTGGGGCAGATGTAATTTGGATATGTCCCATCTATCCTTCTCCAAATGTTGATTACGGTTATGATGTAACTGACCATAAGACGATTATGGATTCTTACGGCACGATGGAGGATTTTCATGATCTGCTTGACGAGGTGCATCAGCGCGGCTTAAAGCTTGTCATGGATTTTGTCCTAAACCACACTTCAGTCGAGCATCCGTGGTTTAAAGAAGCGGAGCTGGACAAAAACAGCAAGTACCGCAGCTATTACTTATGGCGCCCCGGCACAAAGAACGGTCCGCCAACGGACTGGATGTCAGACTACGGGCGTCCGGTTTGGCAATATGAGGAGCACACTGGCGAATATTATTTGCACATGAACGCCGTCAAACAAGCTGACTTAAACTGGGAAAATCCTGACGTTCGCCAAGCCGTATATGACATGATGAAGTTTTGGCTCGATAAAGGGGTCGACGGCTTGCGCATAGACCAACTTCATCTGATCTCAAAGAGAGAGTTCCTTCCTTCATATGAGGACTACGTCAATCAGCGCGCAGAACCGAAACCCTTCCAGCCGAACGGCGAACGTATCCACGACTATTTAAAAGAGATGACAGATGAAGTATTTTCACAATACGATGTCATGTCGGTCGGCGAGGTTGGCTCTGTCACGCCGGAGGAAGGCTTGACGTATACGGGAACTGATAAGCATGAACTGAATATGATTTTTCACTTTCAGCATATGGAGCTTGACCAGCAGCCGGGAAAAGCACATTGGGATCTGAAGCCCCTGGAGCTATCTGATTTAAAATCCGTATTATCAAAGTGGCAGAAGACGCTTGAACATAAAGGCTGGAATACACTGTTTTGGTGCAACCACGACCAGCCGCGGATTGTTTCCCGTTTCGGAGATGAAGGGAGATATCGCAAAGAGTCCGCGAAAATGCTTGCCACTGTCCTTTATTTTATGAAAGGCACGCCGTATATTTATCAAGGAGAAGAAATCGGCATGACAAACGCGCCGTTTATGAGAATTGAGAACTACAAAGATATCCAAACGATCAATATGTATCATAAACGGGTGTTTGAAAACGGCTATGATCCTGAAGAAGTGATGACCTCTATCTTGGCCAAAAGCCGGGATCATGCCCGGACGCCGATGCAATGGAGCAGCGGGAAGAATGCCGGATTCACGGATGGTACGCCATGGCTGAAGATCAATCCGAACTATACATCCGTCAATGCTGAGGAAGCGGAGGCAGACCCCGATTCCATTTTAGCCTATTACAAAAAGGTGATCAGCCTGAGAAAGCAGTATGCAGATCTCATAAAAGGAAGCTACGATCTCTTGCTCCCAGATGATCCGCAGCTGTTTGTATACGTTAGGGGGAATGGCAACCAGCAGCTTTTGGTGGTAAATAATTTTTCAAAAGAGCAGGCTGAATTCCACTGGCCGGAGCTTTGCAGCATGGACCAGGCGTCCCTTCTTCTCAGCAATTATAAAAACAGTGATATTGCTGATGAAATGGTGTTTCAGCCTTACGAGAGCAGAGTATATCTTTTGAATGAAAGAGAATAAGAAGTCAACCCGGCGCAGTTTGCCGGGTTTTTCAGTACATATATTTGCGCTGCAAACGGAAATAATAAAAACATAACGTTAACATAAAATTAATCTTGCAAAACGTAATGACTTCGGTTTATTATTATATAGGATTACAAAATCGTTATCATTTTGATTTAAAGTCATTGTGAAAAAGAGGGGATATTCGTTATGTTTAAAAAATGGAGCGGTTTGTTTGTGATTGCAGCGTGCTTCTTATTGGTCGCGGCATGCGGCAACTCATCAACAAAAGGGTCAACGGATTCAAAGAGTGATAAACTGCACATTGTCACGACGTTCTACCCGATGTATGAATTTACGAAACAAATTGTGAAAGATAAGGGCGATGTAGATCTATTAATTCCATCTTCAGTCGAACCGCACGACTGGGAGCCGACGCCGAAGGATATTGCAAGCATTCAGGACGCAGATTTGTTCGTTTATAATAGCAAATACATGGAAACCTGGGTTCCTTCAACCGAAAAAAGCATGGGCCAAGATCACGCAGTTTTCGTAAATGCGAGCAAGGGCATTGATTTAATGGAGGGCTCTGAAGAAGAACACGAACATGAGCATGAACACGAACACGGAGATCACGAAGAGCATGAACACAGTCATGAAATGGACCCTCATGTATGGCTCAGCCCTGTTTTAGCGCAAAAGGAAGTTGAAAATATTACTGCGCAAATCGTGAAGCAAGACCCAGATAACAAAGAATACTATGAGAAAAATAGTAAAGAATATATTGCAAAACTGCAGGATCTTGATAAACTATATCGTACAACCGTAAAAAAAGCGGCGAAAAAAGAATTTATCACACAGCACACAGCTTTTGGCTATTTGGCAAAAGAATACGGCCTGACTCAGGTTCCGATTGCGGGGCTTTCTCCTGACCAAGAGCCGAGTGCAGCTGACTTAGCAAAACTGAAAACGTATGCCAAAGAGCATGACGTGAAAATCATATATTTTGAAGAAGTTGCATCCTCCAAGGTTGCAGATACGCTAGCCAGTGAAATCGGTGCGAAAACAGAAGTGCTGAATACGCTGGAAGGCTTAAGCAAAGAAGAACAGGATAAAGGTGTAGGGTACATCGACATCATGAAACAAAACCTCGATGCCCTGAAAGATTCACTATTGGATAAATAAAAAGATAGTGTGCGCCGGAGGGTGCACACTATTTCTTTGTGAGAAAGGAAGATTGACATGAATCTCGTCTCATTGAAAGATATCGTGTTTGGCTATTCCCACACGCCTGTGTTGGATAAAGTATCTCTTGATATTGAAAGCGGCGAGTTTGTCGGCATTACAGGTCCAAACGGCGCTTCTAAATCAACGCTGATAAAAGTGATGCTCGGCATGCTGAAACCGTGGGAAGGCACAGTAACAATCAGTAAAAAGAATGCAGACGGCAAACGTCTGACTATAGGGTATGTCCCGCAGCAAATTTCTTCATTTAATGCAGGTTTTCCGAGCACCGTGCTTGAGCTTGTCCAATCCGGCCGGTACACAAAAGGGAAATGGTTTAAACGTTTGAATGAAGAAGATCATATCGAAGTAGAAAAAGCCCTGAAAATGGTGGAAATGTGGGAGCTTCGCCATCGGAAAATCGGTGACTTGTCGGGCGGCCAGAAACAGAAAATCTGTATTGCCAGAATGCTTGCCAGCAATCCCGATCTCCTAATGCTGGACGAACCGACCACAGCGGTTGATTATGACAGCAGAAAAGGGTTTTACGAATTCATGCACCACTTGGTGAAAAATCACAATCGCACAGTTGTGATGGTCACTCATGAACAAAATGAAGTACAGCAGTTTTTAGATAAAGTGATTCGATTAGAGAGAGGAGAAAAAGGCGGATGGAAATGTTTGACTTGGAATTCATGCGACGAGCTTTTCTAGCAGGCGGCATGATCGCCATCATGGCCCCGATTCTAGGGGTATACCTTGTGCTTAGAAGGCAGGCCTTAATGGCTGACACACTCTCGCATATTTCACTGTCGGGTGTGGCCATCGGCTTTTTCCTCAGCACCAATATTACCGCGGCGAGCATAGTCGTTGTGACCGTCGGCGCGGTCGGAATTGAATACATGCGGCGGGCATATCGGACATACTCGGAAGTATCGATTGCCATTTTAATGGCGGCGGGTCTGTCCTTCGCGATGTTTTTAATCAGCCTTTCGAAAGGCGCGGCCACTATGAGCATTGACCAGTACTTATTCGGGTCGCTCGTGACGGTTAACCAGCAGCAGGTCTATATTATCGGCATCATTACATTGTTGATCCTGCTCTATTTTATCGTATTAAAAAGGCCGCTCTACCTGCTGACATTTGATGAAGCAACAGCCAAAACGTCCGGAATCAATACAAACATTCTGTCGATGTCATTCAGTATTGTCACTGGTCTTGCGATCTCAGTTATTATTCCGATTATCGGCGTACTGCTCGTATCGGCACTGCTCGTATTGCCGGCAGCTTTCGCCATTAGAATCGCCAAAGGCTTTAATATGGTATTTATGTCAGCCATCCTCATTTCCTTATTCAGTGTATTTATGGGGCTGACATCATCTTATCAGCTCGGCACACCGCCAGGGCCTTCCATTACCCTGCTGTTAATTGTTCTGCTCTTGATCGGATTTGCAGTTCAAGGGATATGGACGTTTATCAAAAAAGAAACCCAGCGTAAAAAAGGACGCAGGTAAAAATAAAAAGCAGTTTTTCCTTCAGGAAAAACTGCTTTTTTTATAGAAATAACTCTGCAAGACGCTCATATGATTCTTTTTTCGCCTCAAAGTCAAACACATTGCAAAGAACCATCATTTCATTTGTTTCATAGCGGTCAGCCAGCTCTAGAAGCTGCTGTTTTACAGTGCTTGGAGAACCGATGACCATGCGCTTTCTGTTTTCTCGTATTTGGTTTTTATCTGATTCGGTATAGTGGTATGCTTTCGCTTCCTCAATGCTTGGCACCCTGCTGTCCAAGCCTTTCCCGACGCGAAGAAGCCACAAATCTTGGCTTAACGCGAGCTCCTCTGCCTCTTCATCTGTTTTTGCGCAAATGACAAAGATCGTAAACAGTGCGGCTGGAGATGTGAAATGGGCTGATGGCTGAAAGTTTTCACGATAAACGCGAAACGCGCTTTCCCCTCGTTCGGGGTTGATAAAATGTCCAAATACATATCCGATTCCCTGATGGGCCGCTCGCCTTGCGCTGTTTTCCCCCAATCCAAGCACCCAAAGCTCCGGCACTGTATCAATAAGAGGCGCTGCTTTGATCCCGGCATACGGATGCCCGGCGGGAAGCGAATCGGTCAGAAAATAAGAGACATCCTGAAGCTGTCTGTTAAAATCGGTTAAGCTTTTTTTGATGCCGTCGGTTAAGGCGAGCCGGGTTTTCGTCGTTCCGCCCGGCGAACGCCCGAGGCCGAGGTCAATCCGGTTCGGATACAAGGCCTCAAGCTGGCGAAAGGTTTCGGCCACCTTAAACGGGCTGTACTGAGGCAGAAGCACACCGCCAGACCCGACACGAATCTTGTTGGTGTGAGCCGCGATGCGTGCGATCATAATTTCCGGTGCCGTGCTTGCCAGTCCTTTCGTGCTGTGGTGTTCGGCAAACCAATAACGCTTATAGCCCCACTCTTCACTTCGTCCGGCCAGCTCAACCGAATGCTGAAGGGCTGTCACGGGGCTTTCTCCTTTAGAAACAGGTGCCTGATCAAGTATGCTTAAATGAATCAAAAGGCCGCTTCCTTTCCGTTGCTTTTTAGAATGTGATACAAGAATAGGCAAAATGACTCGCTCACGTCAAATGGTTTGTTTAAGATCCGTCATTCATATGATTTGCTAAAGATATATCAAATATGGGAGATTTTTTTCGAGGATTTTCGTCAATTATTCTAAACTTTTACGAAACTTTGATATAATAAAAAACGTATATATTAATAATTTACGGCATTCAAGTTACGTTTGTACGTAAAAATAAATGTGACTATATTCACATTTCGATGATTAGGAGTGAATCGTGTGGCAATTTCTTTAGAAAAAGGTCAGCGAATTGATTTAACAAAAGGAAAAGCGGGCCTGTCAAAATTGATGGTCGGTCTCGGCTGGGACCCTGTTTCATCAGGCGGCGGCTTTTTTGGAAAGCTGCTCGGCGGAGGCGGACCAAATATTGACTGTGACGCATCAGTGCTGATGCTGGAAAACGGCAAGTTCACTGATAAGAAAAATGTCATTTATTTTGGAAACCTGAAAAGCCGCTGCGGCAGTGTCAAGCACACAGGTGACAACCTGACAGGCGACGGAGCGGGCGATGATGAGCAGATTTTAATTGATTTGGCGAAAGTGCCTGCCAACATTAATAAGCTTGTATTTGTTGTGAATATTTATGATTGCGTAAGAAGAAAACAGGATTTCGGCATGATTCAAAATGCTTTTATCCGTGTTGTTGACCAATCAAATCATGAAGAAATGCTCAAATACAATTTGAAAGACAATTATGCCGGCAGAACAAGCCTGATTACGGCTGAAATCTACCGCCAGGACGGCGAGTGGAAATTCGCGGCGGTCGGCGAAGGCACAAACGATACGAGATTAGAAGATATTGTCAACCGATACGTATAAAAGAAAAAGGAGTGGATGAAACATGGCAATTTCATTGGCAAAAGGACAAAAAGTAGATTTAACAAAAACGAATCCGGGTCTTTCAAAGGTTGTTGTCGGTTTGGGCTGGGATACGAATAAGTATGACGGCGGACATGACTTTGATCTTGACTCAAGTGTGTTTCTTTTAGATGCGTCTGGAAAATGCGCATCTCAAAACGATTTTATTTTCTATAACCAGCTTGAAGGCGGAAACGGTTCAGTCGTTCATTCAGGCGATAACCTGACAGGTCTTGGCGAGGGTGATGACGAGAATGTAAAAGTCAATCTCAGCGCCGTACCTGCCAATATCGACAAAATCTCATTTGTTATCACGATTCACGAAGCGGAAGCGCGCAGCCAAAACTTTGGACAAGTGTCAAATGCGTTTGTACGCATTGTCAATGAAGAAACAAATGAAGAGCTTATTCGTTACGATCTTGCGGAAGATTTCTCTATTGAAACGGCAATTATCGCTGGAGAGCTTTACAGACACAACGGCGAATGGAAATTCTCCGCTATCGGCTCAGGCTACCAAGGCGGTCTTGCCCGCATCGCAACAGATTACGGCTTGCAAGTCGGTTAAGACATATTACGAAGAGCAGAAAGGAGAGAGGCAGTATGGCCATTCAATTAGCAAAAGGACAGCGTGTGGATTTAACGAAAACAAATCCGGGACTCACAAAAGCGGTGATCGGTTTAGGCTGGGATACAAATAAGTACTCAGGCGGACACGATTTTGACCTGGATGCTTCAGCCTTTTTAGTGGATGCGCATGATAACTGCGTGAATGATCTCGATTTCGTCTTCTATAATAACCTTGAGCATCCGAGCGGCGGTGTCATCCATACGGGTGACAACCGCACCGGAGAAGGCGACGGAGATGATGAGCAGATCATCGTTGATTTTTCAAAAATACCTGCTCACATTGAGAAAATCGGCATCACAGTTACCATTCATGACGCGGAAGCACGCAGCCAAAACTTTGGACAAGTGTCAAACGCGTTTGTACGCGTTGCAGATGAAGAGACTCAAAATGAGCTTCTTCGCTTCGATTTGGGGGAAGATTTCTCCATTGAAACAGCCGTTGTCGTATGTGAGCTGTACAGACACGGAAACGAGTGGAAGTTCAATGCGATCGGCAGCGGTTTTTCCGGCGGCCTTGCTTCATTATGCCGGAACTACGGTTTGCAGGTGTAAGCGAGTGACAAATAAAGCAGTCACCGTTTTGAATTAATAGGAGGAAAAAACTTGGAATTTTTACATCACATCATGTCTACGTATGCTTCATTTTTCGATTGGGAAATGTGGGGGGAAGTTCTGACTGATCCGGTTTCTTGGGGTCTGATCGGTTCCCTTGTTGTGCTGGAAGGCCTTTTATCGGCCGATAACGCGTTAGTTCTTGCGGTAATGGTGAAACACCTTCCGGAAAAACAGCGTAAAAAAGCGTTAACGTATGGTTTATTCGGAGCATATATTTTCCGATTTATTTTCATCGGACTCGGTATGCTTCTCATTAAATTCTGGTGGATCAAGGTGCTTGGCGCGCTTTACCTGGCTTGGCTCGTCATTAAGCACTTTTGGATCGGAGAAAAAGAAGAGGAAGCAGACGGTATTAAGAAAAATTCTTGGATGGTCCGTACATTCGGTATCTTCTGGGCAACTGTTATTTCAGTTGAACTGATGGACCTTGCCTTTTCTGTGGACAGCATCTTAGCCGCGTTTGCGGTATCTGAAAAAGTATGGGTTCTTTTGATCGGCGGTATGCTGGGTATTTTAATGATGCGTACAGTCGCAAAAGTATTCCTTGTGCTGATCGATAAAATCCCTGAGCTTGAAAACACAGCATTCGTGTTAATCGGAATTATCGCGCTGAAAATGGCAGGGAGCGCTTTCCATTATGAAATGCCGCATTCTGTATTCTTCATTATCATTATCGCTGCATTTGCGGTAACATTTATCATTCACTATATCAACAAACAAAAGCAGGTGCGCGAACAAACAGCTGCGTCAAAAGAAGAATAAAACAAAACAAGGAGGGAGTTTCATGTCCTTCCTTTTTTGTTACAGAAAAGAGGGTGACTGGTTTGCGGTATTTCCACTATTTATCAGCGCGTCAAGAAGAGCATGTATTTTATCAAGTGCCGAAACAGGTCACGAAAGAGGCGCCGAAAAAATGGCTTGAACAAGCGCTGGGAGCCCTATTATATATGCCTGCAACCCGCCACGACATAGCCGCTATGATTACTGAACAAAAGTACGAGGATCTAACGTCCGTTGTTTTCTGCTTAGAGGATGCGATTGGGGATCATGAAGTCGAGCAGGCTGAACATAATCTCAACATTCAGCTTGAGCGCATAGAACAGGCAATTCAGCAAAACAAAATAGAACCGGAAAATCTTCCGCTCATGTTTATAAGGGTGCGTTCTCCGAAGCAGATGCAGGAGCTGGCTGGCCGCTTAAAGCACCTTCTCCATTTGTTAACCGGTTTTGTGTTTCCGAAATGTTCAGGAGTCAACGCCCGTGACTATGCGGAAACGCTGAAAAACATCTCTCGCGATAGGAGAGCGCCGATTTATGGAATGCCGATTTTAGAAACGCCCGATTTGCTTTCAAAAGAGACGCGGACAGAGGCTTTCGGAGAGCTGAGTGCGGTACTGCATCAATATCAGGACTTGATTTTAAACGTGCGAATCGGTGCGACTGATTTGTGCGGGTTATACGGCATCCGGAGAAAGCCGGGGCAAACCATCTATGATATTCGCCTGATTGCTGATTTTATGGCAGATGTCATCAATTATTTCGGCCGGACGTTTGTTGTTTCTGGACCGGTCTGGGAATATTTCCAGGCAGCGCAAAAGCCTCACCTTCTGTCAGCGCACCAGCCTTCGGAGCTGAATGAGCATGTCAAAGGTTTGGTGAAGGAAACAGAGCTTGATATCGCTAACGGGATTCACGGGAAAACGGTCATTCACCCGTCTCAGCTTAAAGCGGTAAACAGCCTGTATGTTGTATCAAAGGAAGACTATATGGATGCCTTAAGCATTATTCATCACGGAAACGGTTCAATCGGTGTGATGAAAAGCCATTTTTCCAACAAAATGAATGAAATGAAGCCCCATATGAAATGGGCTGAGAACATCATAATAAAATCAGAAATCTATGGGGTGTATCATGAAAACCGATCTTTCTCCGATTTGCTCAACGAACAGCAAAACACTTCAAATATTGGACAATATGGCGGTTGATCTGTCGGTCACTGACAATCCGCTTTCTATTCCGGAGCAAGTCTTATTTGAAATGGCGGCGCGAGTGAACAAAAAAAGGGGTTTTTTATTTGTCAGCAAAGTGCTGGGAAAGCATATTCCAGTTCATCCGCTGAAGCCGCTTTTGGCGTCAGGGCTGCTTGCTTTGGAGTACGCTGAACGAAAAACGAGCCGTGAGCTGAAGGAGAAGGCTGACATTCTGAATGGGTTTCTTTCAGGAACGGACAGCGGCCTTCGGAATGCTTATCGAACATTGCAAAAGCAGCGCGTGGCACTAGAGGAGGCGCCGCTTGTGATCGGGTTTGCGGAAACGGCGACAGCACTTGGACACGCGGTTTATGACTGCATTGAGAATGCGTCGTATGTCCATACAACACGTGAACAAATACGAAACAACGAGCCTTCCATTACATTTGTCGAGGAGCACTCCCATGCGACCGACCAGCTGTGCTATGCGGAACCTCATACGATCAACAACAATTGCCCGGTGATTCTCGTGGATGATGAAATCACAACAGGAAAAACGGCATTGCATATCATTCGGGATATACAATCGAAATTTCCCCGCAAAGAATACGCTGTTTTGTCTTTATTGGATTGGCGGACTGAGGAGCACAAACAAGCTTATGCTGAAGCGGAACGGGAATTAGGGGTTACCATATCAACAACAGCTTTACTGTCTGGGCGCATTTCCTTTAAGGGAGAGCTTTTGTCAGAGTCCATCTATGATTACAAACCGAAGCCGCAGGAATCAGCAATAAACAGAACAGACATCGACTTGTCCGGCTTCTTTGCATCCTTACCCTATCAGCCGGCCACATTCGCAGACGAGCATTTTTATGTGAAAGAAACAGGGCGATTTGGCTTAAAGGCGAGTGACAGGCAGGCCGTTCACGAGGCCTGCCGCCTAGCTGCGCAGCATGTAGAACAATATCGGAAGGGGAGAAGAACGCTTGTGCTCGGAACGGGAGAGCTGATGTACATCCCTATGAACATCGCAGCGCATCTTCACGGCTCTATTTCTTATCACTCTACTACCCGCAGTCCGATTCACCCTGTTGCCAAAGAGGGCTATGCTGTGCAGAACGGATATTCATTTATGAATCCCGAAGATGAGGGGGTTCGCCATTTTATCTATAACCTCCCCGCCGGAGCGTATGACGAAGTCTTTTTCTGTCTTGAAAAGACCGTTTCGGATGAGACGTTACAGCCGATTTTTCATATATTCAAAGAAAAAGAAGTGCCGCATATCCACATTGTAACCCTTTCAGGAAAGGCGTGATCTGAATTGACAGAGATAATTGACCGGATTGGAAGCTATCCGAAGGAGGATGTCACCTTTCTATTAAAAGATTTGTCCGCCGTTTCGATTGAAAAAAGCACGGAAGAACGGGAACGGTCGATTCAAAGCGGCACCCATTACTCTGAGATGCTGCCGATCGAATATAAGCCGACAGATGAGTATATGAAACTGTTTTATGCCTCGCTTGAAGACAGTAAACAGAAGGTTGCGTTGGCGGCCGGAGCTGTGGCGGAGCAGCTTTTCGCCAAACACGGCAACGATACGGTTTTGTGCAGCCTGGCAAGGGCGGGCACGCCGATCGGTGTATTGATTAAACGGTACATCAAAATGAAGTATCACATCTCAGTTCCGCACTACAGCATATCGATTATTCGGGACAGAGGAATTGATGAAAACGCCTTGCAGCATATGCTGGAGCATCATCCAGACGGAAAGATCGCCTTTATCGACGGCTGGACAGGCAAAGGCGCTATTACAAAAGAACTGAACCGATCCATCCAACAGTTTAACCAGCGCTGGAATACGAGACTTTCCTCAGAAATTGCGGTGCTTGCCGATCCGGGTGATTGCGCGGACATCTACGGAACGAAGGAGGATTTTCTGATTCCGAGTGCCTGCTTGAACTCTACAGTATCGGGCCTTGTCAGCCGCACGGTCTTAAATGAAAAATGGATCGGGCCGGATGATTTTCACGGGGCGAAATATTACCGTGAGCTGAGCGAAGAGGATGTTTCTGTATTCTATATTGAAACGATAGCCGAGCAATTTCCGTCTATTTTTAAAGAAGCAGAACGCCTGGCGATTGGCTTGCAGCGCGCACGTATGAAACCGGATTGGAGCGGCTTGGTTTCCATTGAGACGATCCGAGAGCAATTTGGCATCAACAATACGAACCTGATCAAACCGGGAGTCGGAGAAACGACCCGTGTGCTTCTTCGCAGAGTGCCTTGGAAAATACTAATTCAGCCTGGCGCTGAAGAAACGCTGAAACATATTCTTTTACTGGCAAAGGATCGGGGAGTGCCTGTAGAAGAATACGAGAACATGTCTTACAGCTGCTGCGGGCTGATTCGTCCGGCGGAGAAAAGCCTATGAACGCGTTTGCCAGCGATTTAGACAGAACATTAATTTATTCAAGGCGCATGATCGGCACGCCCGATAAGGAGGCCGGGATTGAGCTGATTGAAACATTAAATGGGCGGGAGCTTTCTTATATTTCCTCAGCCGTAAAAGAACATATAAATCAGATTCAGAAGGATCACTATTTTATTCCCGTCACCACGCGTACAAACGAACAGTATAAGAGAATCCTATGTTTCCAGCAGGACATTGTGCCGGAATATGCGGTGACAACAAATGGCGGATGCATCTTAAAGGACGGCGAGCCTCTGAAAGAGTGGGACGAGCTGATGAAAGAGGAGCTGGCGTCGTGTCTGCCGATCGAGGCCATGCTGCGGGAAATTGCAGGTCTCTCGTTATCAGATGCGGTAAAAAGAACCCGAATCGCCCATCACTATTTTGTGTATCTCATTTTACATGAGGAAAAAATACCGTACATCGATATATCCGCTGTGAAAAAGTGGGGAGCCGATAAGGGCTGGCAAGTATCCCTGCAGGGGCGAAAGCTTTACTTTATTCCCAATCCGCTTAATAAGTGGAAAGCGGTCGAATACCTGAAATCCAGGCTCTCTCTTGATGAAATCTATACGGCTGGAGATTCTCTGCTTGACCTTGAACTGATCCGGGAAGCCGATTTTGGCATCGCACCCGCGCACGGCGAGGTATTAAGTCACGATCCGAAACTTCACAAAACGGCTGCAAGCGGCATGCTGGCGGGAGAAGAAATCACAGCGTTAGTTTTATCGCAAATATCCAAATTAAAACACGTATAAAACACAAAAAAAAACCAGAAAGGAGGATATGATGAGACAAGAAGAGTTAACCATCCATAAAGCTGTTCCGGCTCATGGCGATTGGAAAAGTATGCTGTTTCAGCCATTGCCGGAGCGGGATCACTATGAGAATGAACAAGGTCTTTCTTTTTCGCGGCTTGCCGGGCAAATACTGGGCACGCCCATTGATGAGACCGACTACTTTAACGAGCTGTATGATCTTTCTGTAAACGATCATATTTATGTCCTGAGCGAAACGCTTGATAAAACAATTGCACCTGAAACTTTTCAGGCGCTTCAGCATATTCATTCCATCAATCAGCAGGAAAAAGGCCTTTCGGTCAGCCGCTTTGTCGCCTTTCTGGACGGGGAACAGCTGATTGCGAAGCATTCCAATCCCATGTTGCACCGCCATTTAAGAAAAGCACTGATGACGCTGTTACATACCTTTGCCGAAAATCATGAGCAGGGACTGAATCACCCTGATTTTCGCAGAGTGCTTCTTGATGTTTCAAAGTTTTCCTTGAACCACCTGAATCCTTGGCTGGAAAAAGCCGATATAGAGCGGGAGATGCCGAAGGTGGTCTGGTATGGAGACGCGACGAAAAGTCAGCTGTATTTCTTATATTACTTGATGCTTGTCGGCTGTGATGTCCTATTGTTCCATCCCGCGGGAACCGATCAGCTGACGCTCGTTGATCCTAAGCAGGAGCTAAGCTTCACGGAAAAGCTTCCGGATGTCTCAGACCTTCAGCCATTCCCGAAAGAAAAACCTGACCGTAAATCAACGGTGGCGTATCGATCGACAAAGGAATTTGAGCATGTGCTGAATCACGAGGAATCCATGCTGTACAAGCCTTGGCAGTTCAGAGATCACACACCGGTTTCCGTGACGCTGAAAACGACCTATGATGAATTGTTTTTAATTGCGAAAGAACGTGCGTTTATTCGCCCGAATTTCAAAGCCGATAAACATTCAATCGACATTCCGAATGTGTTTGCCAAAATTATGGGCGTGTCGAAGGACAATAAAGAATATTGGAACAGACTTCATACAATGGCGGATTATCCGGAAACAGAAATGGTTCGAAGCTTTCCGCTTACAGAAGAAATCAGATCGAACTATCAATTTCATTACAGCCACGCGCTTGATCATGAAGGAAACATTGATCCGGAAAAGCTGATCGCAAGCAATGTATGGCAGTACAAACAGCTTCCGGCAGGCATTCAGACCGCGATCGCCAAAACGATCTCGAGAATGTGCAGACACCCGCGGCTGAAGGCATTGCATCAGGAACAGGTCAAGGATGTTCAGATCTACTTGTTTAAACAAACAACAAACCTTCCTGCTAACCTGCTGAAATTGATTCAAATGTTCGACTATGCGCAGACCGTTCCGAAACTGGTGCTGTATCATACGGAAATGAACGGTGAGCTCACACGCTCAGACGCCGCAGCCCTGCTGTTTTTGAATGAAATCGGCATTGATATCGTCATTTATAATCCTCCCGGACATCAAGACATTGAGCATTATATCGAAGAGGATCAGTATGATATTCACTGGCTGGACGACATGGTGTTTCAGCAGGACTATAAAGAGCCCTCGCTCGTGAAAAGGCTGTTCAGAACGATTACCCAAAAGTAAGGAGAGAAAAAAAGCATGACAACAGAAAATCAAAATCCGCTTGTTCTCGATAAAAACGAAGAAATTTCTCAGCAAAAGGCAGACGATATCCGCCTGCAGCTCCGCCAGGAACCAGAGGTGCAGCGCCTCGCCCAGCAAATTGACGTGAAAAACCAAATGGAGCTGCTGGAGTACGGAAAGGAGCCGGCTGTTGAAATTTCCAAGTTCTCTGACCGCATCTTGGGGATGATGAAAACAACAAGCGTGACAGATTCAGGCACGATGCTGACTCAGCTTGGAAAAATCATGGACCGCTTTGACAAAAATGATTTTGACGAACCCAAGGGACTGATGGCCAAAATCTTTAAACGCGGCGGCAGCATGATTGAGAAAATCTTTAAAAAGTATCAGACGCTTGGCGGAGAAATTGAAAAAATCAACGTTGAGATTTCTAAATATAAAGATGAGATGACAAAAACAAACTACACGCTCGATGAAATGTATGAAAACAATATCAACTACTACATGGAGCTTGAAAAATACGTTGTTGCCGGTCAAATGAAGCTGGAAGAGATGCAGTCAATCCTTCCTTCCTATGAAGAAAAAGCGGCAAGCGGAAACCAGCTTGCGCAAATGCAGCTCGATACGCTGCGCAACGGCATTCAGGCGCTTGAGGAACGCGTGTATGATCTTGATATGGCGCGAATGGTGGCGCTTCAAACCGCACCGCAGATCCGTCTCCTTCAGCGCGGTAATGCTAAGCTGATCGGCAAGATCAACTCTGCTTTTATTATCACGATTCCGATTTTCAAAAATGGCATTATTCAGGCCGTTACAGTGAAACGCCAAAAGCTTGTGGCTGACTCTATGAGCGAGCTTGACCGCCGGACAAACGAGATGCTGAAACGCAATGCGGAGAACATCTCGAATCAGAGTGTTGAAATTGCCAGAATGGCCGGCAGACCGAGCATTGATATAGAAACGATCGAATCCTCTTGGAACACGATTGTCAGCGGCATGCAGGAAACAAAACAAATCGAAGAAGAAAACAAACGCCTCCGGGAAGAGGGCGCAAGACGAATTGCCCAGCTGCAGGATAATATTAAAAAAGCAGCATTACAGCAATAAAAAGACCCCCGCTTGTGAATCATAAGCGGGGTTTTTGATTGACATCAATTAGGTAATGACAATGTGTAAAGACAGGTGTAAACTTAAACGGTAATCATTTTGCATATCAGAGGTGTTGGCTATGGGAAAACAACAGCCTATATCCCAGCGTAAGCTGCTGGGTGTCGCCGGTTTAGGGTGGCTGTTTGATGCAATGGATGTCGGAATATTATCGTTTATTATCGCCGCGCTCCACGTGGAGTGGAATCTTTCGCCCGAAGAAATGAAATGGATCGGAAGCGTGAATTCCATCGGCATGGCTGTGGGTGCGTTTTTATTTGGATTGCTGGCTGATCGAATCGGCCGTAAAAAAGTATTTATCATTACCCTTTTATGCTTTTCAATCGGAAGCGGGATATCAGCTTTCGTCACAAGCTTATCGGCATTTCTCATTCTCCGTTTTGTGATTGGGATGGGACTTGGCGGCGAACTGCCTGTCGCTTCAACACTTGTTTCGGAAGCGGTTGTGCCTGAAAAGCGGGGCCGGGTCATTGTGCTTCTCGAAAGCTTTTGGGCTGTGGGCTGGCTGGCAGCGGCGCTTATTTCCTATTTTGTCATTCCAAGCTTCGGCTGGCAGGCGGCTTTGCTTTTAACCGCACTTTCGGCGTTTTATGCGCTGTACTTGCGGACAGGATTGCCTGATTCGCCAAAGTACGAATCGCTTTCTATGAAAAAGAAATCGGTGTGGGAGAACGTTAAAAGCGTTTGGGCGAAACAGTATGTACGGCCGACTGTGATGCTGTCGATCGTCTGGTTCTGCGTTGTCTTTTCTTATTATGGCATGTTTTTATGGCTGCCGAGTGTGATGCTGTTAAAAGGATTCAGTATGATTCAAAGCTTTGAATATGTTCTGCTGATGACGCTTGCTCAGCTTCCGGGCTATTTTTCGGCTGCGTGGCTGATCGAAAAGGCGGGCCGGAAATGGATACTGGTCATTTATTTGATTGGAACAGCGGGAAGCGCGTATTTCTTCGGAACGGCAGATTCCTTAGGTCTGCTGCTGACGGCTGGAATGCTGTTATCCTTTTTTAATCTTGGCGCGTGGGGCGTGCTGTATGCCTATACACCGGAGCAATACCCAACAGCGATTCGCGCGACAGGCTCAGGAACCACAGCGGCGTTTGGAAGAATCGGCGGCATTTTCGGCCCGCTGCTCGTCGGAACACTCGCCGCCCGCCATATTTCGTTTTCAGTGATTTTTTCAATCTTTTGCATTGCCATTTTACTGGCGGTCGTGTGTATTTTGATTATGGGGAAAGAAACGAAACAAACTGAGCTTGAATAAACAAAAGCACCTCATCATGAGGTGCTTTTTACATGGAAACCGGCAGCTTTCGGTTTGTTTTTTCTGCTTGTTTGATAAAGGGCCATAGACAGGACAAATAAAATCGCTGTAAACGCCGTAACAGCTCCAAAATGATGCGTGTTTTGATATAAAAGTCCGGCAAGGCATGTGCCGACAGTGGTTCCTGCATACATAGCCGCATTGGAAAGAGATGCAATTGTTCCGCGTGCGTTCGGTGAAATGGATTGGAATATCCCCATCATTAACGGGAAAATGATCCCTGCTGTAAAGAAAGTCAGAAAAAAGCTGGTTTCTACAATAAATAAGGTAGGGAAGAAAGGAAGAGAAAAATAGAGCACACCCATCAGCAGCATGCCGCTCATTAATGTCTTACACGTTCCGAGCTTTGATGCAATTTTGTTTCCTATAAGGCTTCCAAGCATATTTCCCAGCCCCAGTACAAGCATAGCGGCCCCGATTTGGGCTACGGTTAAATGATAATCTGCAGAAAGCCAGGTGCCGAGAAAGCTGAACGAGGCGAAATTTCCTGTTTGAAAGAGAAAATAGGCAAGCAGGATCATTGATGTCTTTGGCAGTGAAAACAGTTCACGATAAGGGCTGAATATAGATGAACGGTGTGCTGCCGATTTTGCAGGATGAATGTCTGGCATGGCCGCCGCCAAAATGAACAGGAGAACCAGCGAGCCTGCTGACAGTACAAAAAAGGGTGTGTGCCAAGTAAAGGAAGCCAAAAATCCGCCGATCGGAAGCCCGAGCATTTGTGAAGCAGCTAATCTTGCGGGGAAATGACGTCATTCCCCCCCTTCTATTTTTAACAAACGGATGCTGTCTATCAGACTATTTGATCTGCACCTAATTTTAAAGGCATAGATTTGTCTAATGGAAATGGCGCGTATTTTATAGATCTGGAGTATTATTTTACGTTTTTAAAAGAATTGACGAACCCTCCTGTTGGATTTCTTTTCAGGATCTGAATTACTATGATGTAATTAATGCTGTAAGAGATCTGGGCCATTACATGGGCTGTAAACCAGTATAAGTAACAAATTAAAAAGGGGACAAAGCCTATATCTGGCTTTTAGGTTCAGATGGAGGCGTCATTGCTTCCGGCAAGGTTCTTAATGATCCCGAAATGATGCATTCGAATCCTGATGATCTTTATTACTAAAAGGGTGCTTTAAACACTGAATCTTATTTAACAGTTGAGATTGAACTTCAGGTAAAACTTCTGGATGATATTATAAAAAGAACCACCCTGCTTACAGGCGAGCGAACGAATGGAGATCTTAACATATCTAGGTGCAACCAATTTTCGAGTGGAAAAAGAGGAAGAAGCGGTGATTGAAAGTATCTTAAACGGCAGCTACGAACAGGTAAGTTGCTGTTCGTAATCAAAGTAAAGTGAATAATCAAGCCCTTGTTCCAGACGACAAAGATGTGTCTTATGAAAGCTATACGGCAGAAGTTTTTTATCTGATGTATACTTGAATAAAGATAAATACAACAGGCTTAAGAACTTGCTACTTAAAAAGAAAAATCTTATCTTGCTGGGTGTACCTGGCGTTGGATTTTTGATGGGTGATAAAGATAAAAGCCGCGTAATGGTGGTTCAGTTTCACTAGAGTTATAGTTATGAAGTTTTTTTGAAGGGGAACCGCCCTACCGAAAAAGGATTTTCTTTATTCAACGGCACTTTCTATCAATTTTGCAAAGACACAAAGCTTGATGACCGGCCCTATTTCTTTTTTATTGATGAAGTAAACCGCGGTAACCTGAGCTAGATCTTTGGTAAATTATCAATGTTAATTGAAAACGACAAACGCGGAAAAGAACTCTGTTTGCTGTATTCAGGTGAGCAGTTTTCCGTTCCTGACAACGTCTATATTATCGGCATGATGAAGCAGACAGAAGTCTTGCCCTACTTAATTACGCACTGCGCCGCCGGTTCGCTTTTTTAGAGTTTGAACCTGCTTTTGAAAGTTAAGGATTTAAGCAATATCAAGCAAGTCTAGCGAATGAAAAGTTTGATCGCTTGATAAATACCGTAATGGCTTTGAATAACGTTATTGAAGAAGATCCTTCATTAGGAAAGGGGGTTCTTCATTGGTCACAGTTATTTTTCTACCAGCGGGGATGTGGAAGATGACTGGCTGTCAGACGTTGTAGAATATGAATTAATACCGTTGTTCAATAATATTGTTTCAATTAACCATCGAAACTAGAACACTGGGCTGGCAAACTGTGATGCTGTTTGTGATAAAAATTAAAAATATCTATAATAATGGTTTATGCTAATTAAACATTAAATGAAACAGGTTTTAAAAGCATTCAGGTGGAAGAGTTTAAAAATCTTCATGACTTGATGGCAGCTACCTTTATTAAAGGCGTAAGTAAAAACGGTATACACAAAGATTATTTTGTTCAAACGGAAGCTACGAGCAGTTTGCGGGGGAAAATTAATGTAACGGGTTCTGTGGAGCAAAATACGCTCATGATGCGGAGTATGGTTTGCCGTATAATGAATTTCTCGAGAACACCATATTAAATCAGATTTTAAAAACAGCAATACAGCTTTTTATTTGACGTTGAAGTCTTAAAATAAACTTTGAGAGATATAGGATAAGGTATTGATTCAAAAAGAAATTTCAGTGTATTTTTTTTCAAGTTAGGGATACTTATATCTAAAAAAAAGGACATCTCATCTAAATAGAAAGAATGTCCTGTGTGTATTACAAGCTTTTAAATATTTCTAATTCATCTAGTGATATAGTGGAGGATAGAGAAAAACGTATAGTAGATCGTACTTCTTCAAGTGATAAGCCAATATTCTGTAAAACATGACTTGGTTTACTGGAGCTGCAAGCTGAACCAGTTGAAACAGCTGCAACCGGTGCAAGATTACGTACTAACGTTTCATTATTAATCCCTTTAAATTGAATGCTTAAGATGCCTGGAATCTTGTCTTTAGTATCATTGTTAAACTTTATTTTATCTTCAAACTTACTTGAAAGGATAGAAGTTAACTCTTGCTCTAATTTTTGTAATTGCTCAATGTTTTGCTTTAAAGTTTTTGTTGCAAGCTCGGCTGCTTTCCCCATACCGACAATATTGTGGACCGGCAGAGTTCCACTTCGAATATCACGTTCCTGCCCACCTCCATGGAGGAGGGGAGTGATCTGAATAGGTAAACCAAGATCATCTTTACGTAAAACTGATACCCCAACTCCTTTAGGACCATGAAATTTGTGAGCAGAGAACGATACAAAGTTAATCCCTTCAATTTCAGATAAATCTATAGCAACTTTACCGATTACTTGTGTTGCATCAGTATGAAAAAATACGCCATGTTCTTTACAAATCGCTGCTATATCTGAAATGGGGTTCAAAGAACCGAGTTCATTATTGCCCCACATAATCGAAATAAGGATTGGTTTCTCATTCAAGATAATATCCTGTATCTGTTCGGTACTTACTCTTCCAAAAGCATCAACGTCTAAGTACGTTATTTTAAATCCAATGCTTTCTAAATATTTACATGTTTCGAGAACAGAAGGATGTTCGACCTTTGACGTGACAATATGGTTTCCATTTTCTTTGAAGGAGTGGGCAACACCCTTTAGTATAAAATTATTGCTTTCTGTAGCTCCGCTTGTAAAAATCACTTCGTCTTCATCGCAGCCAACGAGTCGAGAGACGTTTTGACGTGCTGTCTCAACAGCGGTTTTTGCATTGATAGCTAAGGAGTAGTATTTGCTTGAAGGGTTTCCAAACTCTTCAAGTAAAAATGGCAACATCGCTTCTTTTACTTCAGGTAATACTTGCGTAGTAGCACTGTTATCCAAATAAAGCATCTTTTCACTCCTCGTTGTAGCGAAGTAAATTCACTTGAAATTTTTCATTATTTCCAGCGTGTTTATATTCGTTTTCAAGAAGAACGATCCCTCTTTCAAGGTGAGCGTTAAATAGGATAGGGAAGTATTCTTCATCTGAAATTTCTCTTTTAGCGTGCTGTGCAATAAGCGTTTTATAGGCAAAATCAAAATCTCCTGTTAACACACTTCGATCTATTTCAAATCCCCCACCTGCTTTATCATTAGGCAAATCTGGCATTGATGCTTCTCTAGTTGATAGCCCTACAGCTAAGCGAACTAATACATTACGGGTATGATTTGTATAACTCTGCAGCTCGGCCAATTTATCAGATGTTTTCTTTGAAATCTTTAAACGATTACTCATATCATTTGCTCCTCACCTTGAAACTTAAAGTATTGATGAGAAATCTCTGTTTTTCTCTTTTCAGTATTAAATTCTAATAGATAGCGATGTGATACGTGGTTTTTCAGTAATTTATAATGATCTTCGTCTACTTCAGAGTTGGTGGATAGAATGAGAACTTGCTCTCCACAAGAAGGAATAAAGTCTACTAACACATTTCGTTTATGTGTTTTATCTAAGCGGCCAAGAAGAGTGTCAAAGATAAAAGGTACACGCCGTCCTGAACATTTGAACATAGCCCAGATTAAAGAAAGTAACAGAATCTGCTTCTCGCCAGCTGATAGGGTTTCTTTCGAAATTATTTCCCGGTCCTGATCATAAAGAGTAACTTCAAATGTTTCAGGATTAATTCGGATAACCGGTATATATTGATGTTTACGCATTAATTTGTTCAGCATTTGAGTCGCTTCTATTTGAACTTGCTGTAATTTCTTTTGGTGTTGCAACTTTTGAAACTCTGTACTTAGCTTCATAAGATTTTGAGCAATGGTAAACGAGTTTCGTTTTTTATTACCTTGTTCTTCTACCTTTTGTTTTGCTTCGATTAATTGTGATAGTGTTAAGAGTTCTTTTTCTTTATCTTCTAATTCACTTCTACTTTCTTCGATCGCTTTTTCCAGTGTGAAGATTTCAGCTTTTATTTGTTCCATCCGGTTTAACATTTCGATAAATTCATTAGCTGAGTCATTTATATTCATCCGTTGTCGTAATAACTGTGATTTCACAAGCATTTCTTTATTTTGGTCGATTAGGTCAATATATTTTTCTGATGTTTCTTTTTCAATCGCATTGAGCACCATTTCCACTTCAGCCCGTTGAGAAGGGGAGACCCGATGAATATAAATGACATCAGATTGATTTGGTTTCAACATATTAAGGAGTAATTCCTGTAAATCTGTAGCAGATTGCTCTTTGATTAAACTATTTGATGAATTTTGGAGCGCTTCAGTAAGGCGTTCAACAGTCAATTTTTGTTCTAGTTGATTATATAAGGCTAGTTTTTCTTCTTCTTCAATTTGCTGTTTTGCTGCCATTAAAAGATCTTTATTTAGATACAATGGTAACAGTGTCTGAATAAAATCTCGGATCTTCTCTGAATTTTGTTTGCGTACTGCTTCGATTGCACGCATTTGCTCATTCAGTTTGTCTCTTTCTTCTTTTACCAGCCCACCGTGTGTTTCAAAATCTTTCTTAATAGAAGCGTAGGTTTCTTGGAGTTTTTCTATTCTTAACAAACTTTTATTTATTTGTTCTTTTAATTTTATATTGTATAGCGTTTTTTCTTTTTTTTCATTTTGTAAATTGAAAATCTCTTGTTCTAGAGCAGAAAGTTGTTTTTCATCAATTTCCTGCTTTAAGTAAGATAATAAATCTCCTTCCAAACTATTAAACAAGTCTAGGTTAAAAACCACTGTAGACAATTCTCGAAGGTAAGATGCCAATTTGTTTTCAATAATAATTCTAGAGATTTCTTCACCGTCAAACAAGCATAAATCAAATAACTTTGGAGGAAATAGTTCTCTAAGACGGGAACGTTGTATGTCCGTTTCAGCTTCGTTCAAAAAGCGTCCATCTTTCATAATTTCAAAATATTCTTTTACAGCTTGTCCTTTCGTTTTCCAAGAACGCTTAAATTTGTACGTATGGGTAATATAATTTTCGGTTTCGCTAAATACAATTGTAATCGAAAAGCTGGATTGCTCTTGCTTTCTAGCTTGGGCATTAAGATAAGAATAAACACGTCTGTAATATTCATCGTTTTCCGTCTTATAACCATAGCTATAACATCCAAATAAGCCTAGTTTAATCGAATTAAGAAACGTTGTTTTGCCGGCTCCGTTTTCTCCACCTATTAACGTGACATTCTTTTGGGATGATTGGTGTGAGAGATCAAAATGATTTTGGTCCTTGTAAGACCCGATATTTTCTAGATGTAATTCCTTAATTAACATAAGTTTCCCCCAGATGCATTACAGGTGTAAGTAATCCTGTTTTAATACTTTTTCAATATCCTGCATAAGACCGCGTCGTACTTTGTATCCTGCATAGTTTTTTTCTAACGAAATAAGCTTTTTTAACGATTTAAAATCCACATTATGTTTTTGACATAAGCTCTCTAAATCCGTGAGTTGTTCAGAATCAAATAAAGGCCGATCATCTTGTTCCCAGTCTAAGGTGTAACCCATTACTTCCTCGAAGATCGGTGGAAGAGAATCTTCCCAATCTCCGTTTTCAAGCCAATAGCGTCGGATGACGCGCAATTCTTCTTCTTTAATTAGTTCAAAATTTTCTTCTTCAGGATGTTGCAAGTTTTTTTGAACTTCTAGAAGTCTCTTTAAAATTTCTTTTCTTGCTTCCATTGTGTACGGGCCAAGACCTAATTGTCCGTAAGCTCCGTTCTCATCCTCGATTAAGATAGCTGGATCGTATGAAGAGCTTAAATCAATATTATTCTCATCGAGATATGATTTTAAATTCTCTTTTTTCACAATAGTGTATTTATCTAGAGCAATATATTGTTTAGGACGTTGTGATTTCTTTGGGATAACGACATACTCTTGTCCGTCATCTCCAATTTCTGTTTTAATCGGATTAAAATAAATTTGTCCACCCATGCGATACTTCATTCTCATTTCTCGATCATCTCGGATAGAAGCTAACCAATTTCTGAAAGCTAATAATGGTTTTAACCATTCTGAACCGCTAATAATAAAGCCGTTTAATGCTTTATCCTCATTTACCACAGTGCATACCCAGCAGCCGAAACGACTATTGCCACAAGAACCAGCACTTTCCTTAATGTTTTTGTCAACAACAAGAGGGCATTCACCACTGCTAGAATCTTGATACAATTTATTTAATTCATGGTTATCGTTTCCCCATGGTGAAGGATAAGAGAGCAAGTAGTCCCAAACATCGTTGACACTAAACTTGCGGATCGGTGCAAATACAAAAGCGTTGGTTAAAGATGTATGTCTCATTAATTCTTTTCCTTCTACTGTATGAGACTTTAAAACATTATCACGGCTTTGGCTTTCATTTTCACGAACACCTAGGACCATGACAACTTCTCCAAACTTTGAAACCTTGTCCATAATAAATGCATTAGCCGGTTCAATCTTTAAGCGGTCCGTACACCAGCGAAATGACTGATTTGGAGAAGGATATCCTTTCCCAATAATATTTGACCAGAAAGACTGCTCGTACTGTGGTTTTACTTTGTGCGTTTCAATAGGTAAATCACGTTTTAAGGCTTCTTCTTGTATACGTCTCAAAGTTGTATCAATCGAATTAATAATTAAGGGAGTTTCGACAAGAGTATCTGATGAAATCACATACACTTTTTTATGTAACTCCTCAACAGAAAGTTCGCTTAAAGTTTCGAACACAAGTTGAACAACAACGGTTGAATCTTTCCCGCCGCTATATCCTACTACCCAAGGACGATTATCAGAAAGGTATACTTCCTTAATAAGCTTTTTTGTTTCCTCTATTTGGTTACTTTGTTGTTCGAATAAATTTCCAATTAAATTATCAAGCATATTCAGACTCCTAACTGAAATTTTTCTTCCGTTTTTTGTTCTGCCTCTGTAAGTGGAAGACCTAAAAATTCTTTTAATTTATTTGAAGTTAACGTTACCGTCTCTTTCGTCTTATGAATTCTGCCGTTTGCGCCAAATGCTCTACCGCGCCAATCTTTTATGTTGGTCCGGCTATAATCGATCTGCGCAAGATTTTTAAGGTAGACTTTCCACTCATCAGGATGATATTCACGTAAATATCTGCCTAATACACCTAGAGATTCTATAAAGACACCATGACCTACGATGTAATTTTCTCGCAAATCTTTCGGGCTTAGTTCTTTGTTAAAGACTCTTTGCCATTCGATAATTGTAGCACACAGCATACTCCAAAATTCCTTTAAAAAGCTTATCTCGTCTTCAGACAGAGAGTCTCCTTTTACTTTTCCAAGTAAGCGGCAATTGGTATTGAATATATGGTTAAGAGCTAGGATCTTTGGTGAGTTCTTTGACAACGTAACTCTTTCTTTATCTGTATACCGAGTCAGTAATTCATTTTCAGCTACAATCTGTTTCGTCACGAGTGCTAAATGGTCTCGATGATCATACAAAATCCCAATGGAAGAAGTAGTATTGACCGCGTGACGATTAAGATCGGAGAAGATTTGTTGGGATTTTTTAAGTCCTAAATCGTGATAAAAAACGACAGATATTGTCTCATTTCCTAATTCCGGTGATAACTTAATGGCTTCTTCAATGGCAGCACGGCGGTGTTGACCATCATTAATCAAAAACTTAGCATCCAACGAAATCTGGAGTTGACCCAAATCTTGCATTGTAAGGTTATTACTAAAAGGATGAAACTCAATATCTCCATCAATAGATGCTGTTAAAGATGAAAATACGTAATCGTTCGGATTTTCAACAATGTAGTTTGTGATTTCGGGAATCCTTATCTTATTTAAAATGCGTTGTGCTCTATATTCAGGTGAGATTTCTTCTTCATCGAATAGAAATATTTTTGGAATAAGACGCAAAGGACACATGACCACATAATATTCACTCCCACCCTGTTTTCCCCTCAAGGCCGGAAAGTTGTAACTAAACCCAAATTCCACGTCCATTCTCCTTTTTACGTACGTAATATTAATGCGTTATATAAAGAATAACAGAAATTCTATGAAAAATATATTAAAAAAGCATGTGGCTGGGTTTTCTTGTTTATGACTCACAAATAAGTTTGTTATTATTAAACTAATAAAATTTTGTTATTAAATTTCTATCTAAAATGATAATAAGGTGGGCTTTATGGGGAATTCTCTAATTAAGGAATTAGGTCGTTTAAAGCAGTCGTCAAAAGAGGCAGTTGAAAATATAGAGTCATATAATAAATTTAAACAATATATGCATGTGGAAAGGCCATTTGAAAGAAGCCTTATTCATATAATGGAAAGAATAAGAGAACAAAAACGTCCACATTTGGTAATGGTGTGTGGCAGTGTTGGAGATGGGAAGTCCCATCTTATTTCATATCTGAAAAACAACTATCCAGGCCTATTTCATAACGTGACTATTCATAATGATGCAACAGAAAGTTTTTCACCAACTAAAACGTCTATTGAAACATTACGTAACATACTGAATCCCTTTACGGATGATAATTTATCAATTGATCAAAATGATATGAATCATGTTGTTGTGGCTATTAACTTAGGAACGCTAAACAATTTTCTGCACTCGGAGTACGGCTCGGAATTTATGGAATTACAGAGATACGTTGAAGATAAGAAGATTTTAGAAGAAGGTGTGACTTCAAGTGGTGAAGAATCCGAGGAGCGTTTTCAATTTGTTAACTTGAGTGATTACCATTTGTATGAATTAGCAAAGGATGGCGTCCAATCAGGATTTTTAGAGGCGTTATTTGAGAAAATCACAGCTGAATCACCAGACAATCCGTTTTATGAAAAATATAAATTGGTATGCAGTCAGGAAGCGTCATTAAAAGATGAATGTCCAGTTGTAAAAAACTATGAATTATTGATGAATCGCGATGTTCAAAAAAGTATTGTTTACTTACTTGCAGAGCTAATGATTAAGTATAAAATGATCGTTTCACCACGTATGTTTCTAGACTTTATTTATCGCATTTTGGTACCTGATTATATACAAGACTCTGCTATTAGTAAAGCGTTAGATAATAAAAACAAAGATGAAATAAGAGAACGCTATCTCAAAAGTTTGTTGCCTAATTTATTATTTGACCTTGGAAAACGGTCGGAAGCTTTTCTACCTATAGAAACTTTAGGGTCCTTGGCTAAGAGAAACCAGCTATCAGATAAATGGATCATTTCATTTTTCATTACAGATAACATTAGCTCTTTAACTAAAGATATTGTACCAGAAAGCCTTCTTGAACAACTAAATTTAAACAATTCAGTAGGTGGATTTGATAAGAAACAAGAAGGTCGAGAACTAATACTGAAAACACTGCTGCGTTTAAGGGCAATTTCTGGAGTTGCGAGAGAAGATGAACAGAGTACTTTATTTCCTAAGTTTTTAACGTATTTATTCTATTGGAATACCCACAACGTAAAAGAACTAAGAACACTATATTATGACGTTATAGAGGCCATTTACAACTGGAACGGAAAAACGGAAACAGAAAGAATCAATATGTTTGTTGGAAGAAATCAGCTAAAGTATGCCATCAGCCAAAAAATTGTTATAAAACCTCATTTAGAACAAAAAGAAGTGGATTTAGATGAAAGATTATCTAGGTTCTTGAATTATATGGTATTGAAATTTAAAGTGGAGGGGTCAGATCAAATTTATTCAATAAGTATAGATTTTAATCTTTTTGAGTTAATTGTCAAAATGAAAAATGGTTATCGTCCAAATAGCAGGGACAAAAACAACTTTATCAATTTCGCCAATTTTGCTGACCGCATGATAAAAGAAAACGTACAACAAGATAATGTTGTAATTCGAGAAAAAGTCAGTCAAGATTCCAAACAGTATATCCTAACAGTGGACGAGTTTGGATATGAATTTAAGGAGAAGTAAAATGATTGAAACAGTTAACCTTAACAGAGAAAGTATTGAGAAAGAATTTGCAGTAAAAAAGGATGAAGAAAAAAAGGTAAGACTAACTCATGCAAAAGTTCAAAGTCCTTATAGAATTTTTCCTTACTCAACAAAAAATAATAAGATTTCTAACTTCGATGCTGTCCTAGGTAATTATTCAAGGTCTATTACTGATAAAGGCTATACTGTCTTTGAAAAGGAAGAACTTTTCCGGAAAATCCAGACAAAAGTGACAACGGACTCTATTGAAAAATTGAATGTAATCATAAATGAATTGTTTTTTGATGAAAATAATCAATTAGTATTATCGCACCCCTCATTCTTTAACCATCTCCCAGAAGGGGATAATGCTGAACGAAAAGTCGGAGAGTTTTTAAGCATTATTTTTTCAAGTGAAAATATAACAGAAGGATTTCAAAAAGCATTTGAAAAGCAACCTGAGAATGTACTGTTAAGACTTATTTATGAGTGTTTACCAGATCTAAAACAAGAACATAATAAGTCTGGAAGCTATGTGAAATACATGAAAGAAATTGTGGAAGTTTTTGAAGAGGATTTATTATTTTTATTAAAACATGAGGATTTACTTATAAAATCATTTAAAAATTTACTGCTGTACTATTACTTTTTTTATACGACTCAAGTTATTTTAAATCTTGATCAGTTATTTAAAAATAGCCATGATCAAGTGATTCCAGTCTATTACAACCTAGAGTGGGAGAAACGTTCTAAAACGAGAGATAGTTTTAAGCAAGGGTGGAAAATGATTTCATCAAAACTGCCTAATTTATTTTCTCATATTAACTGTACGATTATGTTAAATCATGTAAATGGTTTAAATGACTATCCTGTCTCTTATACATCGTTTAAGCGTTCTTTACAGGAGCTAACGGTTGAACAGCAAGAGAAATTAAAAGACCATATAGAAGCTTGGCATAATGATTATAAAAGTTATATAGGTGACGTGATTTGGGAGCAGATGCCCCCGCTGCCTTTCTTAGAAGGAGAGTCATCTGTACTAAGAGAAGTTAGGAAGCTTCAACATTCTATTTCTTACCAATTCAAAGCGTCTAACCGCAGTCGTGCTGCTGAAGGTTATTACGAAGGGTATGAAGAATTAGCTAAAACATATTTTTTAAAAAAAAGCGGTTCTCTAGGATATACACTGAATTTAACACAAGACTTTGTAATTTTGTTGACTCGAATTTGTATAAAGGATAAAGAGAAACTGTCTCTGAAGGAATTATTTAAAGAGCTTCAAAGAAGAGGAATTTACTTTGATCGTGATACCAGAAAGCAAGTAGTTTTACTGTATGAGCGTTTAAATATTTTAGAGAAAAAATCAGATAGTGGTGATGCGCAATATGTCAAATATATTTTATAAACTTATTTCGAATCAAATTGTTAGTTATTTTCAAAATAACTCATTGAACCCGGGTGATAAGTTCCATGTACAGTTTGAACATTTAAGCGAGGTAGAACACCTATATAATGAATTAAAAAAAGTTGTAGCTGAAAAAGGTCTTTATAATGAGTTTGTATGGGGTGAAGATGAACCGTATCAATCATTTTCTATACATACAAACGAGGTTAATGTCATTGTGGCAAGCACTCTAAATGGGGTCACTCCAGATTTTTTGACTAAGTTACGGAATTTAGTGGGAACATCGGAAAACAACTTTGAAAAAACATGTATCCTTTTTATCCATCACACAACATTAGATAGCATTGTGGGCGGATCAGTCGACCTTCAACGTGCTGGTATGCCTTTATCAAGAAAAGCAATTGAATCAATTATTTCAAAAGCGATCAGTGAATCTGATTTAGATGACGTTGCGAAATCGGTTCTGTCGTTTGCCTTTAGTAAAATTGAAGAGATAATAAACCATCTTCATTACTCAATATTTGAATATGAAGATATACTATCGGCTATTTCGGCTGGTGTTAAACCGGAATCTTATCAAGATTTAGGATTATTTTACGATGCAGCGTTAGAGGGCTATGACCAAAAAGCACGTGAAGAAAGATTAAGTGAGAACTATAAGCTTTTTAAATTTATTCAAGAAACAGAGAGTTTTGGAGACTTGTCTAATGACTTAGAGAAAGAGTTTGATGATGAAGGAATAAATAAAATCCTCAATAATGATTGGAGAAAAATTGAATTTAAAGAGATTAAGCAATTTCATGATAACAAAAAGAAAGTCGTACCGCCGGAATATATAGAAGAAAGCAACAAAGAAACAGAAGAGGGCTTAGCGTATTGGGAGAGAGGAAAAGGAGAGAGCAAAGCCAAGAAAAGAAAAAGACATATTATTGTTTTCAACCCTTCTCAAGTGACGGACATCTCGCTGAGTTTTAGTTTCGATAGGTACTTAAAGAAAGATAATTTGGAGAATGTCCTCGGTAATGCTGGAGTTATTTCTGGAAAGAAAATCAAAATTTCCCACCGATTTGAATCTGAAAGAGTAAATTTCATTTCAGTTCTATACAAAGAATCGGGAGCAAGTTTTGAATTTAAAATAGCAGTAGTACCTTTTACTAGCGATTTTTTAGATTCTATCCGATTAAATTATTTAGTTGAAATTGATACAAAAAGAAACATACAGTGTATTAAAGTATTATACAGTGGAGAAAAGCTTGTTCTTAATAATGGAGCAGAACAAGAAAAAGAAATTCAAGTGGATGCTGATGGTGAAGGCGAAGAGGTACGGACCAATTTGAATGAACAAGTTAGATTTAATATTCTTGAAGATTACTTCCAAAGAGATAATGAAATTGTCTTGTTAAAAGTGGACAACGTAGAATTTCCTATCGCTTTTCTTGGTGAGAAAGTCGAATCAAAGAAAATTAATGGAAACAAAGCTTTTCAGTTAAAATGGAAACAGAAGCAACATTTCTACTTACAAGAAACAAAGAAAGTAATTTTAGGGAATGATGAATATATAATTGATGACCTAGAATTTTTCCGTAACCTAGAAGAGGAAAAGCGCTTCATAGAAGAAGAAGCCTTATGCCTAGAACAGGAAAATGGACTATATTCAAAAAAACGATTAGACGCACCGGCAAAATTGGAAAAGGCTTATTTAAACTACTTAAGCTATTTCAAAGCAAGGAATCTTCTGCCTAGCTTAACCTATTGGAACGATGAAATTACAGAATTAGCAAGAGTATATATTGAGACGTTTTTTGAAATTTTAAATGAGATCGAAGAAGGTTTTTCTCTCTCAACTGGCCATCAAGATTTAAGTAAGCTAGGTGTATTGGAAAATAGAGACAGCTTACATGCTGTGAAGTGTTCACCACTTCATCCAATTAATGTAGTTCACAAATATCTTCTGGTGAAGCGGGTCACAGATCCAGAAATTCCACCAGAAATATTAAGACGGTTATCTGCGACATACTTGGTTCCTTATATTTATCATGAAAACAAAATATATAAAGCTGTCAATCAAGGACATTCACCTGAATGGATTTATTATTACGATTACAAAGGGCCTCGAAATAATCTTTCTTCTTCTTTTGTTTCTAAGCTTGTGACAGACAAAATAAAAGAGTTTAAACAGCATTATCATTACTTATTTATGTTAAATAAAAACGCTCCTTTAAAAATTAATATTATTAATTTAGGAGATTGCAAAGAGGTCTTACTAGGGATTTTTAATTATTACATGGTAGAGTTGAAAAAAAGCGGTTTGGAAGATTTAACCCCAATTGAAATTACTATTTATGATAATTTCAATACTGTTAATGCTTTCGAGGAATTATCATTTTATGATGATATACAAGAAATTGAATCGTACTTTGGCTTAAAGTTCCAAAACGATAACTACGCTGCAGAAGATATTTTAAATGCTTTCAGAACTAAAGTTGAATTTTATAAAAAAAGTTACCATGACTCTGAATTCGACTATTGTCATATTTCTTTCTTTGAATCAGATGAAAATGTAGACGAGACAATTGATCAAACAGATAAGATTGGAACAGGTCTATCTTTATCTGGACTGTTTGCCTCTTTAACTTCAACATATTTAGGAGATTCTTATCGTACAGGTTTCGGAACAAAGTATTTAAAAGAAGAAGGAAACGTTTGTTTAGATGTAGTTAAGCTATATAACAGTTTAGTATTAGCATCAGGAAGACAAAATACCTTTGAAAGAGGGAAAGCTATTGTTACAGCTTTCTCAAATCAAGGTGAGAAAAAACTAAAGCATTTATACGAATCCTCTTACTGGGTTACATTCATTGAACCGAAATTTGACTTAAACTATTTTGGTGCAAAAGGGGGAGAAGACGTATTAATTATTCATTATAGTGATCAATACACACCTTCTAGTAGTTACGATGCTATCACGGTTACAAAAAAGTCGGATCAATTTAAACTAATCATTGAAGAAATGCTGAAAAGTAAATCAGTGGAAGTTAGTTCGGAAACAACAAGAGACATTATTAACTTGTTTAATACCATAAACGGTGATTGGTTACTACGAATGATTGGAAGCCGCTCACAGTTTCCACGTGAGAAGATCAGTATTTTGTCTGCTGTAAAATTCTCACTCGCCTATTTACAACATAGCAATATTATATGGGTACCACTATCATTAGAAGAAATTTTAAGGGTTTCTGGTGCTGTAGGGTTAAATCAAAAAGACGGTTTATTCTCAGCAAAAAATTTAGGTATTAAAGGATCAGTAAATGATGATTTACTATTAATGGGTTTTGAGATTCTAGATGGGGAAATTAAAATTCATCTATATCCAATAGAAGTTAAAATTGGTAAAAATAAGACAGGAATTATTGAGAAAGCCAAGGAACAAGTGTCTCAAACTGCCGATGCTTTAGAAACCTACTTATCAGAAAATAGATTTAAAAGTTCTGTATACAAAGATTTCTTAGTACAATTAGCGATTACGAATGTAAAGAAGATGAAGATTTACGGAGTATTAGAGCATCAAGAATGGGATGTTTTTCTAAGCGAAAAAGTACTAACGAAGTTACTAAATGAAGAATATACATTTTCAAATGAACTATCATCTTATATTGGAAATGGAGCAGTTATATCATTTGAAACAGATAATCACTTTAGAAAATCGGGAAGAGAATCGGACACTTTGCTTATCAAATTGACCGAACAAGATGGGTATGAATATTTAACACTTCCTATGGATAAATTATTTAGCAGAATCCATGAATCTCAAGAAGACTATCACCCAGAAACGCTCTTATTGAAAACATTTCTAGAGGACATTATCGAGGTTGGAGAAAATATAACAAACCTAGAGAAAGATAGGGAGGAGGAGACAGAACCTGAAGCTGTACCACCAATCCCTGTACTTGATCCACCTCCTGAAGAAGAACCTTTAAGGATCTTGTTTGGAAGCTCTATAAGTAACAATGAACCATTGAATTGGTATCCTACGACAACAAGTAAAATCATGCATACAAATACGGGGATTATTGGAACAATGGGAACGGGTAAAACACAGTTTACGAAAGCCCTTATCAAACAGCTGCATGATGGTGCAGCCGCTAACGTGAACGGTACACCTATTGATATATTGATTTTTGATTACAAGGGTGACTATATTAAAGATGACTTTGTGGCAGCAACAAATGCTACTATTTATGCTCCTTACCACCTTCCATTCAATCCATTGGCCTTATACAGAGGAAAGCAGGCGAAACCGTTACTGCCTCTTCATACAGCTAATACGATAAAAGAAACAATAGCCAATGCATTTAATTTGGGTATAAAACAACAACAATTATTGAATGACCTAATTATTGAAGCTTATGCACGTGCCGGTATTCATAAGGCAAATATGTCTACCTGGGACATGGTGCCTCCTACTATGAATAGTGTTTTTGAGCGGCTAATGGACCGAGAAGATGTTAAAGAAGACAGCATGTATGCGGCTTTAAAACAAATATATGATTTTGAAATTTTTTCACCAGATAGTGAAAATACAAAATCATTGTATGATATGGTTCAGGGAGTCACTGTAGTACATTTGGCAGGATACGATCCAAACATTCAAAACCTTATCGTTGGCATTACATTAGATACTTTTTATTCCCAAATGTCCACTAAGGGTCACAGTACGATTCAGGGTGATTATCGTGAATTAACAAAAATGATCCTTGTTGATGAAGCAGATAACTTCCTAAGTCAAAATTTTTCTTCCTTAAAGAAAATCATGAAAGAGGGAAGGGAATATGGTGTTGGAGTAATTCTGTCCACTCAATTCTTAGACCACTTTGCAACTACGGACAACGACTATGCACAGTATATCTTAACTTGGGTCATACACAGAGTGCCTACAATTAAGAAAAAAGAGGTACAGGCGATCTTTAATCCTGAGAGCCAAGCAGAAGGAGAGCAGATCGTAAACAAGATTGCACAGCTTCAAAAACATAAAAGTCTAGTCACTTCTGTTACTAAAAATAGGTATGAACTTATGGATGACATGGCTTTTTGGAAGCTTATAAATTAAAAAACAGCACTGAACAAATGTATTACACTTTGTTCAGTGCTGTTTTTATTCGTTTAAAAGTCTCAGCTGACTATGATTAGCTCAGCATGCATGTATGCGATGGGACCAGATGAAAATTACTGTGACTGGTCAAAAGGTGCGCGGCTTGGATGGAGTTTCAGCACATAAAGGATATTTGGTGCTCAGCAATCGGGCAACCTTCATACATACATAGAGATGAAAAAGCAACTTATTTTTCCAGTAAAGGAGCTTGAAGTCATAAGAGGAAGAAGGATTTTCGATTTAATAAAAGCGTTTTCAATAAAAAAGGCTTAATTTTACCTGTAAAATATAATAATAAAGGAGGATTACAGAGTATTTAGAAGCATAATTAAGGTCTTGGGGTCACAGGGATGTTTATCATGAAATGGTACAGAATAAAAGAGAATATGCGGTTTGTGTGTGTTGTTACATAAGTGTTACGGTAATAAAGATTGCTTAATATGGAGGGAAAATATGAGTGTAGATGAGAAACCGATTAAGATAAAAGTCGAGAAAGTCTCTAAGATTTTTGGGAAACAAACCAAGAAAGCAGTTCAAATGCTTGCCGACGGAAAAAATAAAAAAGAGATCCTGAAAGCAACCGGATCAACCGTTGGGGTTAACCAAGCAGATTTTGATGTATATGATGGTGAGATATTTGTCATCATGGGTCTATCAGGGAGCGGTAAATCAACTTTAGTACGGCTGTTAAACCGGCTTATTGAACCGACTGCCGGAAAAATTTACATTGATGGTGACATGATAACAAATATGTCTAAAGACCAGCTCCGGGAAGTCCGCCGGAAAAAAATCAGTATGGTCTTCCAAAAGTTCGCTTTGTTCCCGCACAGAACGATACTTGAAAACACAGAATACGGACTGGAGCTTCAAGGTGTAGACAAACAGGAGCGCCAGCAAAAAGCGCTTGAGTCGCTTAAACTTGTCGGGCTTGAAGGATTTGAACACCAATACCCTGACCAGCTTTCAGGCGGGATGCAGCAGCGTGTCGGCCTTGCCCGCGCTTTGACGAATAATCCGGACATCCTTCTGATGGACGAAGCGTTTAGTGCGCTTGATCCATTAATCCGTAAAGATATGCAGGATGAACTTTTGGATCTGCATGATAATGTCGGAAAAACGATTATTTTTATTACGCACGACCTGGATGAAGCGCTTCGCATCGGCGACAGAATCGCGCTGATGAAGGACGGAAACATCGTTCAGATCGGCACGCCGGAAGAAATCCTCATGAATCCATCCAACGAATATGTTGAGAAATTCGTTGAGGACGTTGATTTGTCTAAAGTATTAACTGCCGGCCACATTATGAAGCGCGCTGAAACGGTGCGGATTGATAAAGGGCCGCGCGTTGCATTAACACTGATGAAAAACCTAGGAATTTCATCTATTTATGCAGTCGATAAACAAAAACAATTGTTAGGTGTCATTTATGCGGCTGATGCGAAAAAAGCAGCCGAGTCTGATTTATCCCTTCAGGATATCTTGAATAAGGAATTTACGACTGTACCAGAGAATACGTATCTGACTGAGATTTTTGACGTTGTTTCTGACGCGAATATTCCAATTGCGGTTGTGGATGAAAAGCAAAGAATGAAAGGGATTGTCGTAAGAGGCGCGCTGATTGGCGCACTTGCGGGCAATAACGATTATATCAATGTTGAAGGCACTGCTGAGCAAACACAAGATCCTTCTGTACGGGAGGTGAAGTAAATTGGATAGACTGCCTAGAATACCTTTAGCAGACATCATTGACCGTTTTGTTGACTGGATTACGATAACGTTTGGCGGATTCCTCGATGGAATCGCAAATGGCTTGGCCATTTTTGTAAACGGGATTGTAACCGGGCTTGGATTTATTCCTTCTATTTTGTTAACGATTATTTTCGCAGCTCTTGCATGGTGGATCAGTACGAGAGGAATTGCGCTGTTTACTTTAATTGGCTTTCTCGTTATTGATTATTTAGGATATTGGGACCCAATGCTGCAAACGTTAGCGCTGGTTGTCACGTCCGTCATTATTTCGATTGTGGTCGGTGTGCCGATCGGAATTTGGGCATCTCAAAAAGAAACGGTTCGCCGTATCGTAACGCCTATCCTTGATTTAATGCAGACAATGCCTGCTTTCGTATATCTTTTGCCGGCAATTTTCTTCTTTAATATCGGTGTTGTGCCGGGTGTTGTTGCGTCTGTTATCTTCGCAATGCCGCCGACAATCCGTATGACGGTTCTCGGTATTAAACAAGTGCCTGCGGATCTGATTGAAGCAACTGAAGCGTTTGGTTCTACAACAGCTCAGCGTTTGATTAAGGTTCAGCTTCCGCTTGCCACAAAAACCATTCTTGCCGGGATCAACCAAAGTATCATGCTTGCATTATCAATGGTTGTTATCGCAGCAATGGTCGGTGCGCCTGGACTAGGTTCAGAAGTATACAGCGCCGTTACACAGCTGAAAACAGGGGTCGGTGTAGAAGCAGGTATCGCTATCGTTATCGTTGCGATTACGCTCGACCGTATTACACAAAATATTAAAGTGAAGAAGAAAAGCAGGGGGAATGCCTGATGTTTAAAAAAATCATCGGTATCGGTGTTTCCGCCATGCTGGCACTCTCACTTGCGGCTTGCGGATCAGAAAACGACGAAAATGCGTCCGCAGCTGAACAGGTGAACAAGACGATCATCGGGATTGACCCCGGTTCAGGTATTATGAGCCTGACTGATCAAGCGTTGAAGGATTATAACCTGAACGACTGGACACTGATTTCATCGTCAAGCGCTGCTATGACTGCTACGCTCAAAAAGTCATACGACCGGAAGAAACCAATTATTATCACAGGATGGACTCCGCACTGGATGTTCTCCAGATATAAATTAAAATATCTTGATGATCCGAAAAAAACTTACGGCAGTGCTGAGGAGATTCATACGATCACCAGAAAAGGCTTCAGCAAAGAACAGCCGAATGCCGTTAAGCTTCTGAGCCAGTTTAAATGGACGCAAGACGACATGGGTGAAGTGATGATCAAGGTGGAAGAAGGCGAGAAACCTTCCAAAGCCGCTGCTGATTATGTGAAGAAGCACAAGGATCAAATCGCGGAGTGGACCAAAGGCGTGCAAAAGGTGAAGGGAGACAAAATCAACCTTGCCTATGTGGCGTGGGACAGTGAGATTGCAAGTACAAACGTTATGGGCAAAGTCTTAGAAGACTTGGGCTATGACGTGAAACTCACTCAGGTAGAAGCTGGTCCGATGTGGACGGCGATTGCGACGGGAAGCGCGGACGCATCTCTTTCCGCATGGCTGCCGAATACCCATAAACCATACGCTGTCAAATATAAAGGCAAATATGATGATGTAGGCGTCAGTATCACTGGCGTGAAGATGGGTCTTGTTGTGCCTCAATATATGAAAAACGTCAACTCAATTGAAGATCTGAAGAAATAATGAAGAAAGCAGCCTGTTCGCAGGCTGCTTTTTTGATTTAAGAAGCATTGGCTGATGCGAGTGTATCGGCTTTTTGGAACGTTTTTAACACAGCGTTTGCTAAAATGTGAATCCCGGTAAACATCGCGTTTCTGTCAAAGGTCATATGCGGGTGATGGAGTCCTGGCTGAAGTCCGCAGCCGAGGCCAAGCATGGTCGTTTTAAGATTCGGCACTTTCACGGCATAAAAATGAAAGTCTTCACCGCCGGTTGTCACAAGCGGTTCATCGAGCTGATCAGCTCCGATAACGTCTGTGATCGCTTCAGCCATAATGCCTTCAGCTTCTTTATTCTGTGTTGCCGCCGGAAGGCTGTGTTCCTTGTGAAGTTCAATTTTCGCATCGAATGCCGCGGCAGCCGCTTCGCAGGCTCTTTCTGTTTCTGCGATCAGCGTCGCCATGGCTTCATTTGTTTGCGCCCGCAGGTCAAGGCTGAAGGTCGCTTTTCCGGGAATGATGTTAGAGCTGTCGCCGCCGGCTTGAAGCTTTGTCATTTTGACAGTGTGCGGAATTTTCGGATCGATGTGAATCAGTCCCAGCTTATGGACGAGGAATGCCGCGATTTCGATGCTGTTTTTGCCAAGGTGCGGCCGCGCGCCATGAGCTTCCTCTCCAATGATTGTGCCTTCGATGTGCTGGCTTGACCCGTGCAGAATGGATGGGGCGCAGCGTCCGTTTTGGGTTTCCTGAATTGGGCGGACGTGGACGCCATACAAATAGTCGACGTCATCAAGCACGCCTTCTTCTATCATTTTTAGAGCGCCGCCGCCTTTTTCTTCTGCGGGCTGAAAGATAAAACGGATCGTTCCGCTCGGAAGCTGCGGCTGTTTTTTCAGCAGCATTAACGTACCTAAAGCCATTGTCATATGCGAATCATGTCCGCAGGAATGATTGGCGCGAAATGTGCCGTTGACCTCCTGCCATAATGCATCAATGTCAGCACGGACAGCTACAACAGGCGAGCCCGAACCCATTTCACCGACAACTCCGGTGCAATCTGAAAATGTGCGCGTGCGGCACCCTGCATCTTCGAGTTTTTGTTTAAGAAATGCAGTTGTCTCATATTCTTTCCAGCTGACTTCTGGATTGGCGTGAAGATGTTCAAAGATGTCCATTACGGTTTGTTTCATTTCTTCTGAGAGTTTTTGCATGGGAGAAAAACCTCCTTCTTTCCTTTTTTTATATTGAAACAGGTAGATAGGCTGTTTATAATATAGCACATATTTATATTTTTCAGAATAATAGGTATTTTCTAAAAAGAGGGGATGGATCGAAATATGAGTATGCCAGCAGCCGAAACACAGCCGAAGAAAAAACGTACCGCCTTTAACATGCCTGACGCCTATGTCCTCTTATTTATCATCGCTTTCATGTGCGCCGTTGCTTCGTATATTGTGCCGGCGGGAGAATTTGACCGTGTGACGAAGGGAGAGGTTACCACTGCGGTGCCGGGAAGCTACCATTCAATTGAACAGTCTCCGGTCAGCCTGATCAGCTTTTTCACTTCTCTTCAGGATGGAATGGTCGGCTCAGCCCCTATTATTTTTCTGATTTTATTCACAGGCGGCACGATCGCTATTTTAGAAAAAACAGGTGCCATCAACGGACTTATTTACAATGTCATCAGCAAGTTCCGCACAAAGCAATTATTATTTATTTGTATTGTCGGTGCGTTGTTTTCTGTTCTTGGAACGACCGGAATTGTCGTGAACTCAGTGATCGGATTTATTCCCATCGGCCTTATTGTCGCACGCTCCTTAAAATGGGACGCGGTCGCGGGTGCAGCTGTTATTTATATAGGCTGCTATGCCGGGTTTAACTCTACCATTTTATCACCGTCCCCGCTTGGCTTATCGCAATCGATTGCGGAGCTGCCTCTGTTTTCGGGGATCGGCCTTCGTGTGGTCATATACATATGCTTTTTGCTGTCTTCTATCATTTATATCTATTGGTATACAAGAAAATTAAAGAAATCAAAGGATGCCAGCGTGCTAGGCACAAACTGGTTCCCGGCGGCAGGATTGAGCGATGCGAATCAAGAAGAAGATAAGTCTGTCCCCTTTACCGTTCGCCATAAGCTGATTTTGGGAGTCGCGGGTTTGTCACTGATCGGATTTTTGTACGGCGCATTGAAGCTGGGCTGGTCAGATTCCCAAATGGCTGCGACATTTATTTTTATTTCGGTCCTTGCCGGATTCATTGGAGGACTTGCGGCAAACGATATTGCCAAAACTTTTATTACCGGCTGTCAGAGTCTTGTATACGGTGCGCTGATTGTCGGGATGGCGCGGAGCATTTCTGTCATTCTTGAAAATGGAAAGCTGCTGGATACAGTCGTCAATGCTTTGGCTTCCGTTTTGGACGGATTCAGTCCGATGGCCGGCGCAATCGGCATGTATATCGCCAGTGCTTTGCTTCATTTTCTCATCTCTTCAGGATCGGGCGAAGCGGTTGTGTTCATTCCGATTTTGGCGCCGCTCGCTGATTTGATGGGAATCACGAGACAGGTCGCGGTGGAAGCGGTTATGCTTGGAGAAGGGGTTGTCAACTGTGTGAACCCGACGTCCGGCGTTTTGATGGCAGTGCTTGCCGCCAGCGGAATTCCGTACGTCAAGTGGCTTCGGTTTATGCTGCCGCTCGCTCTGATTTGGTTCTTAATCGGGCTTGTGTTTATTTGTATCGGTGTCTTGATCAATTGGGGGCCGTATTAAACATTGCTGCCCGCCGGCTTGTACGGCGGGCTTTTCATTTATTCGTTGCAGAAGCGCAGGCTGTTATTGTAACATGTAAGCCATAAGCCATTCGTAAAAGTGCGGGAGGAAGGTCATGAATAATCTGCATAACAGACTTTCAGGCGTGAATGGGAAAAATAAGAGAGTAAAAGAAAAAGAACAAAAAATCTGGTCGGAGATCGGCATGTTAGCCGGGGCGATTGCGCTGCTGGATGTGATCATCCGCGGCATTATGTTTGAATTTCCGTTTAAAGAATGGGTCGCGAGCCTTGTGTTTTTGTTCATTATCATCTTATATTACTGCATCAGGGCATCTGCTTCTGGAATGCTGATGCCGAGAATAGACACCGAGAAAGAACTGCATAAACGGGTGAAGCAGCAGTTCATAGAATCAATAGCTGTCGCCTTTGCGGTAGTGGTGCTTACGATGTATGACAGGGGGATTCCCCATACATTCTTCGCTTGGCTGAAAATGTTTCTCTTATTTATCGTCTGCGGCGGCGTTCTGTTTCTGCTACGATTCGGGATCGTGAAGCTGTCTTACAGAAGATCGGTAAAAAAGGAGTCTAAGAAGAAATCATCATAGAGGATGGTTTCTTTTTTTGTTCATAAATCAGACAAATCTTTTCTCTTGCAAAAGTTTGTGAAATGTTGCACAATATAAATGTGAAATACTTCACAAACAGTCATCGAAGAAAAACATACCCTGGAAGGATGATTAATGATGAATAAACGTGTAAATAAAGTAGCTTTAATCGGAGCGGGTTTTGTTGGAAGCAGTTATGCATTTGCGTTAATTAACCAAGGGATCACAGATGAACTTGTGGTCATTGATTTAAATAAAGAAAAAGCAATGGGCGATGTAATGGATTTAAACCACGGAAAGGCGTTTGCGCCGCATCCGGTCAAAACATCTTTCGGAACATATGAAGACTGCCAGGATGCTGATATTGTCTGCATTTGCGCCGGAGCAAACCAAAAGCCTGGTGAGACACGCCTTGAATTAGTAGAAAAGAACTTAAAGATCTTCAAAGGAATTGTCAGTGAAGTCATGGCGAGCGGATTTGACGGCATTTTCTTAATCGCGACAAATCCGGTTGATATTCTGACTTATGCAACATGGAAATTCAGCGGCCTGCCAAAAGAGCGAGTGATCGGAAGCGGCACAACACTTGATTCTGCGAGATTCCGTTACATGCTGAGCGAATACTTTGGCGCAGCGCCTCAAAACGTGCACGCGCATATTATCGGTGAACACGGCGATACTGAGCTTCCTGTCTGGAGCCACGCAAATGTCGGCGGTGTGCCTGTCGGTGAACTCGTTGAGAAAAACGATGCGTACAAACTAGAGGAGCTAGACCAGATCGTAGATGACGTGAAAAACGCTGCTTACCATATCATTGAGAAAAAAGGTGCGACTTATTATGGTGTTGCGATGAGCCTTGCCCGCATTACAAAAGCCATTCTTCATAATGAAAACAGCATTTTAACTGTCAGCACCTATTTGGAGGGACAATACGGCGCAGATGACGTATACATCGGCGTTCCGGCTGTCGTAAACCGCGGAGGTATCGCAGACATCACTGAGCTGAACTTAAATGAGAAAGAAAAAGAACAGTTCCTTCACAGCGCAGACGTCCTTAAAAATATTTTAAAACCTCATTTTGCAGAACAAAAGGTCAACTAATCGCAACTATAGAGTAAAGGGCTGATTGTCAATGTGGGAGCAGTTGTATGATCCGTTTGGAAACGAGTATGTGAGCGCACTTGTGGCGCTCACTCCGATTCTCTTTTTTCTCTTAGCTTTAACCGTTTTTAAGATGAAAGGCATTCTTGCAGCATTTCTTACCCTAGCCGTCAGCTTTTTGGTTGCCGTTTTGGCATTTCATATGCCGGTTGAAAAAGCTGTTTCTTCTGTTTTATTAGGCATCGGAAGCGGTTTGTGGCCGATCGGCTACATTGTCCTGATGGCAGTGTGGCTCTATAAAATCGCTGTGAAAACCGGGAAGTTTACCATTATTCGTTCCAGCATTGCCGGCATCTCGCCTGACCAAAGATTACAGCTATTATTAATCGGTTTTTGTTTTAACGCATTTTTGGAAGGTGCGGCCGGCTTTGGTGTTCCGATTGCAATCAGTGCGGCGCTGCTCGTCGAACTTGGCTTTAAACCGTTAAAGGCGGCGGCGCTCTGCTTAATTGCGAACGCTGCCTCTGGAGCCTTCGGCGCGATCGGGATACCGGTGATTACAGGCGCGCAAATTGGAGACTTGTCTGCTCTTGAGCTGTCACGGGCATTGGTCTGGACACTGCCGATCATTACATTTCTGATTCCGTTTTTACTCGTGTTCATATTAGACCGGATGAAGGGTATCAAACAAACCTGGCCTGCCTTGCTGGTTGTCAGCGGACTGTATACAGCGGTTCAGACGCTGACAATGGCTGTGCTCGGACCGGAATTAGCTAACATTTTGGCGGCGCTGTTCAGTATGGGCGGGCTTGCGCTCTTCCTGCGTAAGTGGCAGCCGAAACAGATTTATCGTGAGCAGGGAGCCGGAGAAGCTAGTGAGAAAAAAAGATACAGCGCGGCAGACATTGCCAAGGCATGGTCACCTTTCTACATTTTAACCGCGGCGATCACCATCTGGAGCCTTCCTGCCTTCAAAGCGCTTTTCCAAGAAGGCGGACTGTTATATCAAACAACGCTTCTTTTGAAAATGCCTTTTCTGCATCAGCAAATTATGAAGATGCCGCCAATTGCCCCATCTGCCATGCCGTTAGATGCAGTCTTTAAAGTCGATCTGCTGTCAGCGACCGGTACAGCGATTTTAGCGGCGGTCATTGTTACGGGACTGTTCAGCAAAAATTTCTCTTATCGGGATGGTTTCAGTTGCTTGAAGGAGACGGGGAAGGAACTGTGGATGCCGATTGTCACGATCTGCTTTGTGATGGCGTTTGCCAATCTGGCCAACTTCGCGGGGCTTAGCTCTTCCATCGGGCTGGCACTGGCGAAAACAGGCGATTTGTTCCCGTTTGTCAGTCCTGTTCTCGGCTGGATCGGCGTGTTCATCACTGGCTCAGTTGTCAGCAATAATGCGCTGTTCGGTCACCTGCAGGTCGTCACCGGTGCGCAGATCGGGGCCGGTTCTGATTTGCTGTTAGCCGCAAATACGGCGGGCGGGGTAATGGCGAAGCTCGTTTCTCCGCAATCTATCGCCATTGCCGCTGCCGCGGTCGGCCAGACAGGGAAGGAATCAAAGCTGTTTAAACGGACAGTAGCGTACAGCCTGATTCTGTTATTGATCATCTGCATATGGACATTTATTCTAGCAAGATTAGGTGTTTAATAGAAAAAAGCAGTACACCCAGGGTGTACTGCTTTTTCATTAATTTGCTTTCTTCGTCATTTCCTCAGTTGTTTTGACTCTTGTTTTTCCCATAAACAAAACGGTAATCGCCGCGAGAACAATTGGAATCAAAGCAAGTAAAAAGACATATGTGATGCTTGAGGACATGGCGTCGATGATCCGGTTCAGAATCGCAGCAGGGATCTGTGATCGTGTGCCGGCTTGGAAAATCGCTTGCGGATCACCGATATTCTGTGGCGCGCCTGAGCCGGCGGAGCCTTTCATCCCGCTGAAGGCGTCGCTTAGCTGGTTTGTGAACACGTTTGTCTGAACCGTGCCGAAAATCGTGACACCGAGCGTCATGCCGAATGATCGTAAAAATGAATTGGTGGAGTTGGCCGTTCCCCGAAAACGAGGTTCTAAATCATTCATGGATGCTGCTGGGAGCAGCGAGAAGTTAAAGCCTACGCCGAAGCCTGAAATCATCATAAAGACAGTCAGCCATACACGCGCTGTGTCCGGCGTCATATTGGAAAGCAGCAGCATGCCGATAAAGAAAGATGTCACGGAAATCAGCATGAGATTGCGGAAGCTTGCCTTCGTTTGGAAGATTCCGCCGATCATACTTCCGATCACTGATCCGATCATCATCGGTGTCAGAATAAAGCCTGCGCTTGTCGCTGAGCTGCCGTATACTGCCTGTACGAAAATCGGAATAAACACTGCTAAAATAATGAATGTTCCGCCATAAAGAAAAGCGAGAATCTGCGCTGTGGCAAACAAGCGGTTCTTAAACATCCAGAAGGAGATAATCGGTTCTTCCGCTTTTCTCTCCACAATAAAAAAGGCAATAAAGAAAACCGCGAAAATGATAAACAGGCCAATGATTTGTATCGAATTCCAGTCGTATGTTTTGCCGCCGAGCTCAAGTGCGAACATCAGGCACACAATGGATACGACTAAAGTTATAGCGCCGCCCCAATCAATTTTCTGCTTTTTATGCTCCAGCGATTCTTTGTAATAGCGGATGATGAAAAACAATGACAGTGCGCCGATAGGGACGTTGATGTAAAACACCCAGTGCCAGCTGATAGCGTCTGTGATAATAGCGCCTAACAGCGGGCCGAGAACACTTGATAATCCAAATACAGCGCCGAACATGCCCGACATTTTTCCGCGCTTTTCCGGCGGAAATAAATCAAAGATGATCGTAAAGGCAATCGGCAGGAGCGCTCCGCCGCCAATCCCCTGAATGGCCCGGTAGATGATTAGCTGGTTCATGGTTTGTGCAATTCCGCATAATGCCGAACCGATTAAGAAAAAAATAAGTCCAAACAGGAAAAAACGTTTTCGGCCGTACATATCGGAAAGCTTGCCGTAAATCGGCATCCCCGCCATGACTGCCACCATATAGGATGCAGTCACCCAAGCGAATTTATCAAAGCTTCCGAGATCCGCTACAATGCTGCCCATCGCGGTGGCAACAATTGTATTGTCCATCGCGGACATTAAAATGCCCAGCAAAAGACCAAGAACCACAAATTTAGTGGAAGGATTTTTTGCGGCTGTTGTATCCATTTATTCTACCTCCTCTACCTTTTTTAAGTAAGGTTTGATATCATGATAATAGTTTGATTATTAATTATCTCGATTATCAAGATAAATTTGATTTTATAGGGAGGACTGTCAGTTGTCAACAAGAAATTCCAGAAGTGAGTTGGAAAAGGCCGCTATTCAGATTTTTCGGAAATTGGGCACTAGAACCATTCTGTTTCATCAGGCGGCTGCTCAAGCTCTCGGTCTGTTTCCTACCGATTTGAAATCAGCTGACATATTAAATGAAGCAGGACCAATGACGGCCGGTGAACTGGGAAAAAAAACGGGACTCAGCACCGGTTCCGTTACGGCGCTTGTTGACCGGCTGGAAAAAGCGGGGTATGTGGCTCGTGAAAGGGACCCGAACGACCGCAGAAGAGTGATTATCGTGCCCCTTACCGCTTCTAAACAGCATGTGAAGGATTTGTTCCGTTCACTGTCAGAGTCCACGATGGATCTGTGCCGCGAGTATACGGAGGAGGAATTGGAACTGATTTTCGGTTTTATCGGCAAAGCCTCCGATATTATGGAGGAAGAGCTTGACCGGTTGAAACAATAGGTGATTTTTGTGCATAGCTTGGCCCGTTCCCGAATAAATTGTACAAGTTGAGTAAGAGAGGGGAGTACGGGCCGGTGAACACTTTTTTGAGTTATATTGTGCTGGGGCTGTCCTTGTCTGCGCCTGTGGGACCTGTCAATGCGGCGCAAATCGATAAAGGCATTAAAAATGGATTTTGGCATGCGTGGATTTTTGGTTTAGGCGCCATGACTGCTGACGGACTGTATATGATTTTCATCTATTTCGGACTGTCACAGTTTCTGACCGCTCCATTCGTAAAAACGTTCTTGTGGCTTTTCGGTTTTTTTGTACTGACCTATACCGGTATTGAAACGCTGAAGAATATCAGGGAAGCGATGGACGTACGCAGCTCGAAGGGGAAGCCGACCTACAGAAAAACATTTGCATCGGGTTTTCTCATTTCACTATCCAATCCACTGAGTATCCTGTTTTGGCTTGGGATTTACGGGAGCATTCTTGCGAAAACGGCTGAGACTTACAATGTGAATCAGCTACTCATTTATAGTTCCGGCATTATGATCGGTATCTTAATCTGGGATTTTTGCATGGCCATTGCAGCCAGCACTTTCAGAAACCTGCTTAATGAAAAGCTGTTAAGGGGCTTGACCGCAATCGCGGGCATATCTCTTCTTGTATTCGGGTTTTACTTCGGTTATCAGGGCATCAAAGAGTTATTGGGCTGATTCATGAAAGGACAGTCACCTGCCGCCTTCCATTTTAATATAGTATCCAGATGATACTGGAGGTGGATCAATGGTGAAAGGGATTTACACCAAAAGTTTTCTGGAACGGAATCAAGCTGAGTTCCCGGAATGGCAAAGAATCGCTTTTGAGCTATTGGCAGAAACTGTGGCGGATGACGCGGATACGTTTCCGTGCATTCCCGGACGCCAGGCGTTTCTGACTGATCAGCTTCGCATTGCTTTTGCCGGGGATCCAAGGGAAAACGGTACGGTGGAGGAACTGGCGCTGTTGCTTGCGGAGTATGGGAATATATCGCGAGACACCGGGAAGTACTCCTCACTGGTTGTGTTATTTGATACACCGGAGGATTTGGCTGAGCATTATTCCATTGAGGCGTATGAAGAGCTGTTTTGGAGCTTTTTAAATAGACTGAGCGAACAAGATGAAAAAGAGTGGCCGGCAGATATGCCGGCCGATCCAGAGCATTATAAGTGGGAGTTTTGTTTTAACGGCGAGCCGTATTTTATTCTGTGTGCAACGCCGGCTCATGATGCGAGGAGAAGCCGAAGCTTCCCTTATTTTATGATCACGTTTCAGCCAAGATGGGTGTTTGAAAATCTAAATGATTCAACCGCATTTGGCCGAAACATGAGCAGGCTGATCCGATCCCGTTTACAGGCTTACGATCAAGCTCCGATTCATCCGCATTTAGGCTGGTACGGAGGAAAGGATAATCGGGAATGGAAACAGTATTTTCTCCGAGATGATGAAAAACACGTATCAAAATGCCCGTTTTCATATTTAAAGAACATGTTTAACAAAATGAAATAGTTCACGAGCTGGCAGGGCGGTCTTTATGTCCCTGCTTTTTTTGATAAATCAAGGTGACAACGGCAATGACAGCTAGAAATCCCAAGCTGACAAAAAATCCGGGTCGGCTCGATTTTTCAAACAGCGTGCCGGACACAGCCGCCGCGATCAAAATTGTCGCCAAATAAATTTGCGTTTTCGCCATGGCTGCCGGATCGGTCAGCTTTTTGCTGGAGAACAGGATAAACAGCCAAGTGTATAAAAGCATCAGCCCGGCCGCTGTTGTCATGTGCTCGTAAATATTTTTAGGCAGCACTAGAGACAGTACGATAGACACGATAAGCCCCGCAAATGTTAATCCGAGCGCGGGCCAGCATATTTTTTTGCCTTCTTTTAGAGTAAAGCATTTCGGCGCGTCGCCGTCATCGGCCATCGTACAAAGCAATGTTGTCACAGCAAAGAGTGAAGCGACAAGGGTCGAGAAGCCCGCGATAATAAAAATGCCGTTGAAAATATCAAGAATCACTTCGAGATGAAATCCTTTTAAAGACGTAATAAATGGGCTGTCCTGTTCTGTAAACTTGTGTAAAGGAACTAATAGCAAAGCGAGCCCGATTGAAATGGTATAAATAATCGCCAGCGTTGCCAGCATCAGCTTGCCTGACTTTGAGGCTTCCTCCGGCTTCTTTAAATGAACCGTCATGAGCCCCATAACTTCAATTCCGCCAAACGCGTAAAATGCATAAATAAGGCCTGTCCACAGCCCCATAGCTCCGAATGGGAAAAATTCTTTTGTCTCATTCGGAATCTGCACCTCCGGCTTTCCGCCTGACAATATGCCGCACAAAGCCAGAATAGCAATAACGATAAACATGAAGATAGCGGCAGTTTTGATAACAGCCAGCACGTTTTCTGTTTTTTCAAAAACAGAAAGTCCGGTAAAAATAATGAGAAGCCCAAGTACAGCGTAGATGGAGGCAAATACCCACAGCGGCACTTGGGGAAACCAATGCTTCGTAAATAACGAAATGGCTGTCAGCTGGCTTCCGGTAATCAGCATTTCAGATGACCAGTACACCCAGCCGTTGCTGAAGCCGGCCCACCTTCCGAATGCTTTTCTCGCATATGAACAGAACGAGCCCTTTTCAGGGTGTTTTGCCGATAGTTTGGCAAGCTGTTCGAATACAAAATACGTGCCGATCGCCGCAATGAGAAATGATAATAGAACGGAAAATCCGCTTTTTACAATTGCGATGCTGGAACCGAGAAAAAATCCTGTTCCGATTGTGCATCCAATCCCGATTAATGAAAGCTGCCACCAAGCCAGATTTCCTTTTTCTTGGTCTTTTTTTGTTTGACTCATTTACATTCAACCCCTTTTATCTAAGGTTAGATTGCAACCCGCGCAAGGCTTATATGCATCGGATTTTTGCCTCTTTTTACATGGAGGCGATGGCAAACGTTCATACTAAATAAAAAAAGGAGCGAAGCGGATGACAAAGCAATATATCGTTCAGCCGAAGAAAGGGCTCGGCCTGAAGCTGAAAAAGGGCCAGATTTTGAAGGTGGTTGATGTAGAGGGGCAGCAGGTTGCTGATTTTGTGGCGTACCATGCAAAGGATTTTTATGAGCATCTTGATCAGGGAGCGACCATTGATGCCAATCATTCCATTCATGTGAAGGTCAACGATCATATTTACTCTAATTTGTATAAACCGATGCTGACGCTCATTGAGGATACGGTCGGCAAGCATGACCTTCTTCTGCCCGCCTGCCGTCCTGACATGAACAGGCTGTTATACGGAAAACAAAAGAACGAGTTCCAGGATACGTGTTATGATAATATGAACCGGGCGCTTGAGCAGTTCGGCGTGCCGAAGCCGCATATGCATTATCCGTTTGCGATTTTTATGAATACTGTTTTAGATGAAAAGGGGAACCTGTCTGTGGAAACGCCGCTGTCAAATGCCGGGGATTACGTCAGACTCAGGGCGGAGATGGATTTGATTGTCGCGTTTTCTTCCTGTCCGATTGAAAAAGGAAAGTGCAATGGCGACAGTGTGACGTCCATACGGGTTGAAGTCAGCTGATCGCTCTTATTCACTATGAAATAAGACCTGTGCTATAGTTAATATGGATACATAACAGTCATGATTCATTTTCATCGATTTAGGGAAATGATTCAGTAAATAAGCAATAATGTACAGGAGGAATGATTGGATGAGCATGCAGGAAAAGATTATGCGTGAATTACATGTGAAGCCCTCAATTGATCCAAAGCAAGAAATTGAGGACAGAGTCAATTTTTTAAAACAATATATAAAGAAAACCGGCGCCAAAGGACTTGTGCTTGGCATCAGCGGCGGCCAAGATTCCACACTTGCGGGAAGACTGGCTCAGCTTGCAGTGGAAAGCATTCGCGAGGAGGGCGGAGACGCTCAATTTATCGCGGTCCGTCTTCCGCACGGCACACAACAGGATGAAGATGATGCCCAGCTCGCTCTGAAGTTTATCAAGCCGGATAAATCATGGAAATTTGACATTCAATCAACAGTCAGCGCTTTTGCAGATCAATATCAGCAAGAGACAGGCGATAAGCTGACAGACTTTAATAAAGGAAACGTAAAAGCGAGAACGAGAATGATTGCTCAATACGCGATCGGCGGCCAAGAAGGCCTTCTTGTGATTGGAACAGACCATGCGGCCGAAGCCGTGACTGGTTTCTTTACGAAGTACGGTGACGGAGGCGCAGATCTTCTGCCGCTGACAGGCTTAACAAAGCGTCAGGGAAGAAGCCTGCTGAAAGAGCTGGGTGCACCAGAACGCTTATACTTAAAAGAACCGACTGCTGATCTGCTGGATGAAAAGCCGCAGCAGTCCGATGAAACTGAGCTAGGCATTTCCTATGATGAAATTGACGATTATCTCGAAGGAAAAGAAGTATCGGCGAAAGCGTCAGAAGCGCTGGAGAAACGCTACAGCATGACGGAGCATAAGCGCCAGGTTCCAGCTTCTATGTTTGATGACTGGTGGAAATAACATGATAAAAAGCCCACTCTCGTAGTGGGCTTTTTATTTATTGATTCCTTTACATGTACATATTTTCAAAATGTCTTTTATTTGATGCGGATATGATTCAGCTTCACCATTAATCTGTCAGTGAACCTTCGCAGGCTGCCTCTCGAATCAGGCTCAAGCGGCAGATTTGCTTGGGAAGCAATCGCTTCTGCGACCTGCTGAATAGACATTTGGTCTGTATGGAGATGTTCTGTGAAGAGGCTGTCAGACAGGCTGTTGAGGCAGCGGTCGATTTGCTTTGCGGCCCAGGAGTTTTTCCCTTCCGCTCTGGTGCGCAGGCGTTTCAGCAATGTTTCTTTTGAAGCCAGCAGGGTAAAGTGATGAATTATCCGGCCGTCCTGTCTCAGCCTGCCAATAATGTCATCGAAGTATTGATCGTTCGTAATGGTCATAGGCACAATGATGATGCCCTGATATGTATCTGACAAATAGGAAAGCATGCAGTAATTGAATTCCCGCCACAGCGGGTAGCTTTGAAAGTCGTCTTCAGCGATATCCGGCGGTATCATTGAACGCATCGCGAACCCCATCTTTTCAGGATCATATACGTAAGAAGGTTTCAGCCTTCTATGCAGTTCAAACGCCGTTTGTGTTTTTCCGGAACCGAACGCCCCGTTTATCCACACGATCATCGTGATTTCCCCCTTTTTGTTTATGATACATAAAAAGACCCTTCGATCGAAGAGTCAGCGGGAAAAAACAGCCGTATATTCGCGGAGCGATTCTTTTATATGCGTGAAGGCATGTTCTCCAAAATACTCAAGAGAAACAAAACCATCATATTGTCTGTTTATCAGTTCTTTTAAAAATGCTTTTTGATCGAGATCTCCTTGAAAAATCGGAGTGGGTTCGCTTAGATACCAGTTCTCAAAATTCCAGCGATAGTTTTTCAAATGGATATGGCTGATCGTATGAAAGGTTTTTTTTAAAGCCGGCAGCTGGTCAATTCGGTTCACGTGCAGATTTGACCCGTCAAAAATCGTTCGGAGTCTCGGATGGGCGACATCCTTCAAAAATGTTAAAGCAGCTTCAGGTGTATCGGCATACGTATCGTAATGAATTTCCAGACCGATATTTACCTCATAGCCGTCTGCCATTTGCGCAGCCTGCTGAAATTGTTCAACCGCACGCAGCCATTTTTCTGGCGACGTTCTGTTTGACGCCTGATTCCCGGCAAATACGCGAATGAGCGGGCTGTGAAGCTGTCTTGCCGCCCGAAGCCCTTTTCTCACTGCTTCTTTTGTCTCTTCTTCTCCTTGTGTCACAAAATCGGTGTATAAGCTCACCGCGGGCACCTTCAAATTATGTTGCTGCAGCAGAGTATAAAGGCCGTCCAGCGGCCCGAAGTCCTGTTCATACTGTTCGATGTGGCCGTACCACAAATCAATCCCGTCAAAGGACTGCTCCTTTGCAAAGGAAATGACGTCCATTATATTTTGCTTTTTACACCCGGTTGTACAAAAGCTTAATTTCATCTCAATCCCTCCCGTCATCTTTTTCCCTGATGAAAAACGGATAAACGCAGATAGAGGAAGGGCGTTTTTAATCATTTAATGCTTTTTTGCGTCGAAGTATTAAATTATGTCTGAAAATGTTGTACAATGAATTTCATCCGACCAAGAAGGTTGAACGCAAAAAAGAAACGGAGCCGGCTGCTCAAAAACGACGTTTCGTCCATTGCGTTTTCTCATGTTTTATTGTAGGAAAGCTTGAACGGATGACGATGAAATAGAGAAAGCCCGAGCCGGTACCTATATAAATATTCGCAAAATCAGCATATAATGAAGATAAACTTTCATTCCTTAGGAGGATTTCGCCGAAGATGAACGCTAAACGAGCCATCCCAGTAAGAGAAAGAAATATCGTCCTGATTGGATTCATGGGTGTAGGAAAAACGACAATCGGCCAATTGGTCGCTAAGAAATTATATAGAGATTTTATCGATATTGACCAAGAAATCGAAAAGGATTTCAACATGTCGATCCCTGAGATGTTTGAAAAAAAAGGTGAAGACTTTTTCCGGAAAACAGAAAAAGAATATATCCTGAATTTATGCCATCATACAAGATTTAAAATTGTCTCACTTGGCGGAGGCTCTTTTAAACAAGAGGAAATCAGAAAGTGCTGTCTCGAACATTGTCTGGTGCTTCACCTCGATCTGTCTTGGGAGAACTGGAAGCAGCGCGCGAATTTGCTGATCGAAAGCCGCCCGGTGCTGCATAATCGGTCAATGGACGAAATGGAGCAGCTGTTTAACGAGAGAAAAGTCATTTATGATAAGCACAATTCAAAAGTGGAAACAGACAACCTTGCTCCCGAAGAGATTGCAGATTACATTGTGGAGACGCTAAAAATCGGCTGGGATCTTTATCAGCCAATGTAAAAGCCGTGCGGGATGCACGGCTTTTCTTTATCGCTTTACGCCTTGGATGAATATCGCTTTTAAGCTAAAGGATTCAGGCTTTCCGTTTTGTGTCTATGGGCCTTCGTCAGACGCTGTCCCTTTCTGAAAGTGTATATATATTGGCAGCGGCTTTTTCTTCCGCAAAAGATGAAGCAACGTCAACCATTCCCTGCGTCGCATCAATGCCGATGCATTCTTGGACATAAGGGGCAAATGCAAGCACCGTATGGCCCGCTCCCGCTCCGCATCAAGCACTTGCTGCTCTGCACAGCATTCCGCAAATTTGATCAGCATCGTTAAATCTTCCCCATCAGCAAATACCTTCTCATCACGATACATCACAGCGTTTTTCGAAAACGGAGTTTCGTTTGGCCAAATGAACCAGCTCTTTCATCTTTGTTTGTTATGATATGGATGATGTTAGCAATTTCTGTTATGATCATTTTTATATCTTGGACGAAGCGGCGGAGCACCTTCATATCGCCCAGCCTTCTCTCAGCCAGCAAATCAAAAAGCTGGAGACGGAGCTGGGGCTTACTCTTTTTCACAGGTCACACGGCTCTGTTACGCTGACACCGCACGGCCTCCATCTCATTGAAAAGGCTGAGGACATCATTCGATTAAGGGATGACTTGCTGGTGAAGATGCAGGCAGGACTGGGGCACAAGCTTTCGATCTGTAACAGGGAGATATACCTTTCCCCCGGCTTCTGAAGCAGTTTTTGGCGCATTATCCCCATGTGGAGGTTCAGCTTATCGAACAAGACCCGGCTGCCTTAGAGGAGATAACGGCAAAGGGAGAGGTTATCCTTGCCGATTGAGGACGAGAGGTTCTCCATCGAACCCTTGCTGACTGAGCAGATCGTTCTTGCCGTATCAAAGGAAAAACAAAGGTGGATGCCGCTCGAAATGACTGCACTGATTGATAAAGCACTGGAAGGTGAGGGAAGCCGTGCGTGCCGCTTGAGATGGCAAAGCACGTTCCTTTTATTTTGCTGAAGAAGGGATACGGTTTTCGCCGGATGGTACTTGACCTATGTGCGGAAAGCGGCTTTAAGCCAAACGCCGCGTTTAAAACGAGCACATCAAAATCGCGCAATCCCTTGCCGCAAACGGTTTGGGGTAACACTGACCCAAATATGGTCAAAAGGGAAAAGATCCGGGTGTCATCTATTTATCGCTTCAATCCGCGCCTTCACGCACTCTTGTTTTTGTATTTTTAAAAAACCGCTATGTCAGTCTGACCGCACAGGCCTTTATGGAATTTAGCCGGGAATCGGTTAAACAAACGTTTGATCAAGAAGAGTGAGTATGGTGTTCAAGGATAGAAGCCTATTCATCACAAGAACGAGTTCACATCGAGGGATTGAATCAGAAAACAGATGTTAAAAAATTTAGAAAATAGATTCAAAACGTGATAGTATAAAATAAACTAAATCTTATTAAACAAAGGAGAATAATCGGAAATGCAACAATTCGATATGCCGCTCGACCAATTGCAAACGTATAAACCTGACAAAACTGCCCAAAAAGATTTTTCTGAGTTTTGGAAGTCCTCTTTGAATGAGCTTGCCGAAGTTCAAGCAGTTCCTGACTTACAGCCGGTTGATTATCCTGCTGATGGAGTGAAGGTATACCGCCTTACATATAAAAGTTTTGGAAATGCCAGCATTGCCGGATGGTATGCGGTGCCTGACAAAGAAGGCCCGCATCCAGCGATCGTCAAATATCACGGCTACAATGCAAGCTATGACGGAGACATTCATGAAATGGTCAATTGGGCGCTGCACGGATACGCTGCGTTCGGCATGCTTGTCCGCGGCCAGCAGGGCAGCGAGGACACCAGTATTTCTCCGCACGGACACGCATTGGGCTGGATGACGAAAGGAATTCTTGATAAAGATACATACTACTACCGGGGAGTTTATTTGGACGCCGTCCGCGCGCTTGAAGTCATCAGCAGCTTTGATGAAGTCGACGAAACGAGAATCGGCGTGACAGGCGGAAGCCAGGGCGGAGGCATAACCATTGCGGCCGCTGCTCTGTCAGATATTCCGAAAGCCGCTGTTGCTGATTATCCTTATTTAAGCAATTTCGAGCGAGCCATCGATGTGGCGCTTGAACAGCCGTATCTCGAAATCAATTCCTTTTTCAGAAGAAATGGCAGCCCGGAAACAGAAGAGCGGGCCATGAATACACTAACGTATTTCGATATTATGAATCTGGCTGACAGGGTGAAGGTGCCTGTACTGATGTCGATCGGGCTGATTGACAAGACTACGCCGCCTTCTACTGTGTTTGCGGCCTATAACCATCTGGAGACAGAAAAAGAGCTGAAGGTGTACCGCTACTTTGGGCATGAGTATATCCCTGCCTTTCAAACGGAAAAGCTTTCCTTTTTTAAGCAGCATCTTAAAGGCTGACAGACGTGAAGAGCCGCCGCATCATCGGGCGGTTTTTTTCTGCAGACAGCCGGAATGAGAAAAGACGGGAGACGAATATATATGAAACAAAGAATCATTGATGAACTAAAACGAATTGAGCAAGAGTACAGCGTTAAAATCGTGTATGCCGTTGAATCAGGGAGCCGTGCTTGGGGATTCCCATCGCAAGACAGCGATTATGATGTCCGCTTTATTTATGTGCCGAAAAAGGAGTGGTATTTTTCAATTGAGCAGGAGAGGGATGTCATTGAAGAGCCGATCCACGACTTGTTGGACATCAGCGGCTGGGAACTGAGAAAAACGCTCCGTCTATTCAAAAAATCAAACCCTCCGCTGCTTGAGTGGCTGTCCTCAGACATTGTGTATTACGAAGCCTTTACGACCGCAGAGCAGCTGAGAAAGCTGCGAAGCACAGCGTTTAAGCCTGAAGCCAGTGTGTATCACTATATCAATATGGCAAAAAGAAACGTCAAGGATTACCTGCAAGGGCAAGAGGTGAAAATCAAAAAGTATTTTTACGTGCTGCGGCCGATACTGGCGTGTAAGTGGATTGAAAAGCACGGAACCATTCCGCCGATGGATTTTACTGTTTTGATGAATGAATTGATTACGGAACCCGAACTGAGAGCAGAGATGGAAACCTTGCTTGAGCGCAAAAGAAAAGGTGAAGAACTGGATCTTGAAGCAAGAATTCATGTGATTCACCAATTCATTGAAACAGAGATTGAAAGGATTATGGAGGCAGCGAAAACGCTGAAAATCATCAAAAAAGATATCACGCCTGAGCTGAATCGATTGCTTTTGAATACTGTTGAAGAAGTGTGGAATGATGGAGGAAGCTGATGTTTCATGTCGCTTCCTCTCTCCATATTTCGACAGGAAGTCCCCCGACTTTCTAACTATCTGATTGTGAGAAACCCACAAAAATAATCAGAATCTTTGTATTTTGAGAATATTGTGAACGGAGGTTTTGTCCATTTACAATAAACTCATACAAATACTTCTTAGATTGCGGGGTGTTGAGGTTGGAAGTGATCACAAGAGATTTTTTCTTGTTTTTATCCAAAAGCGGCTTTCTCAATAAGATGGCGAGAAACTGGGGAAGCCGGGTAGCAGCGGGTAAAATTATCGGCGGGAATGATTTTAACAGTTCAATCCCGACAATTCGACAGCTTAACAGCCAAGGCTTGTCAGTTACTGTCGATCATTTAGGCGAGTTTGTGAACAGCGCCGAGGTCGCAAGGGAACGCACGGAAGAATGCATCCAAACCATTGAGACCATTGCGGATCAGCAGCTGAACTCACACGTTTCTTTAAAGATGACGTCTTTAGGTCTCGATATAGATATGGATCTGGTGTATGAAAATATGACGAAAATTGTCCAGACGGCCGAGAAGCATAAAGTCATGGTCACCATAGACATGGAAGACGAGGTCAGATGCCAGAAAACGCTTGATATATTCAAGGATTTCAGAAGGAAATACGAGTATGTTAGCACGGTGTTGCAGGCTTATCTGTACCGCACGGAAAACGATATTGACGATTTGGATTCTTTGAAACCGTTCCTTCGTCTTGTAAAAGGAGCATATAAGGAATCAGAAAAAGTGGCTTTTCCGGAAAAAAGCGATGTCGATGAGAACTACAAAAAAATCATTCGAAAGCAGCTCTTAAATGGTCACTACACAGCGATTGCGACACATGACGATAAAATGATCGATTATACAAAGCAGCTTGCCAGGGAAAACGGCATTTCCAATGACATGTTTGAATTCCAGATGCTGTACGGCATGCGGTCGCAAACCCAGCTCAGCCTCGTAAAAGAAGGTTATAACATGAGAGTCTACCTGCCTTACGGAGAGGATTGGTACGGCTACTTTATGAGACGCCTGGCAGAACGTCCATCAAATATTGCATTTGCTTTCAAAGGAATGACGAAGAAGTAAAAAAGGAGAGATTACAATGACAACACCTTACAAACATGAACCATTCACAAATTTCCAAGACCAAAACAACGTAGAAGCGTTTAAAAAAGCGCTTGCGACAGTAAACGAATATTTAGGAAAAGACTATCCGCTTATCATCAACGGTGAAAGAGTGGAAACAGAAGCGAAGATCGTTTCCATTAACCCGGCTAATAAAGAAGAGGTTGTCGGCAGAGTCTCAAAAGCTTCTCAAGAGCACGCTGAGCAAGCCATTGAAGCGGCGGCTAAAGCCTTTGAAGAGTGGAGATACACGTCTCCGGAAGAAAGAGCGGCTGTCCTGTTCCGCGCGGCTGCCAAAGTCCGCAACAGAAAGCATGAATTTTCCGCTTTGCTCGTGAAAGAAGCAGGGAAGCCTTGGAACGAGGCAGATGCTGATACTGCTGAAGCGATTGACTTCATGGAATATTATGCACGCCAAATGATTGAACTGGCAAAAGGCAAACCGGTCAACAGCCGTGAAGGCGAGAAAAACCAATATGTATACACGCCGACTGGTGTAACAGTCGTTATTCCGCCTTGGAACTTCTTGTTCGCGATTATGGCGGGAACAACAGTAGCGCCGATCGTTACCGGTAACACAGTTGTTCTTAAACCTGCGAGCGCAACGCCTGTTATTGCTGCGAAATTCGTTGAGGTTCTTGAAGAATCCGGCCTGCCAAAAGGCGTTGTGAACTTTGTTCCTGGAAGCGGAGCGGAAGTCGGTGACTACCTTGTTGACCATCCAAAAACAAGCCTTATCACGTTTACGGGATCAAGAGAAGTCGGTACGAGAATCTTCGAACGCGCGGCAAAAGTTCAGCCAGGCCAGCAGCACTTAAAGCGTGTTATCGCTGAAATGGGCGGTAAGGATACGGTTGTTGTCGATGAGGATGCGGACATTGAATTGGCGGCTCAATCCATCTTTACATCTGCATTCGGCTTTGCGGGCCAAAAATGTTCTGCAGGTTCACGTGCTGTTGTCCATGAAAAAGTGTATGATCAAGTATTAGAGCGCGTTATTGAAATCACAGAGTCTAAAGTAACGGCAAGCCCTGACAGCGCAGATGTTTACATGGGACCTGTCATTGACCAGGGTTCTTATGATAAAATTATGAGCTATATCGAGATCGGAAAAGAGGAAGGCCGATTAGTAAGCGGCGGTACTGGTGACGATTCAAAAGGATTCTTCATCAAACCAACGATCTTCGCTGACCTTGATCCGAAAGCAAGACTCATGCAGGAAGAAATTTTCGGGCCTGTTGTCGCTTTCTCTAAAGTATCAAGCTTTGATGAAGCATTAGAAGTGGCGAACAATACTGAGTACGGTTTAACGGGAGCGGTAATCACAAACAACCGCAAGCACATTGAGCGTGCAAAACAAGAATTCCATGTTGGAAATCTGTACTTTAACCGCAACTGTACAGGAGCCATTGTTGGCTACCACCCATTCGGCGGCTTCAAAATGTCCGGCACAGATTCAAAAGCCGGCGGTCCGGATTACCTGGCACTGCACATGCAGGCAAAAACAATCAGTGAAATGTTCTAAAGCGGGACTAAATGGGCATCCTCCCTGCGGGGGTGTCCATTTCATCCATATACTATAAAAAAGAGGAGGAAGTGCTATAGAAAACACACAGCTGATTATTTCGATTTGTATTTATATGGCGGGGATGCTGCTGATCGGCTACTTTGCCTACAAACGTACGTCAAACCTGACGGATTACATGCTGGGAGGACGTTCCTTAGGTCCGGCTGTAACCGCTCTCAGTGCGGGAGCTGCCGATATGAGCGGCTGGCTGCTGATGGGGCTTCCGGGCGCCATGTTTTCAACTGGGCTGAGCGGTATTTGGATTGTGTTCGGTCTTTGCCTTGGTGCATGGGCGAACTGGCTCTACGTCGCACCGCGGCTGAGAACATATACTGAAAAAGCGGGGAATTCAATTACAATTCCCGGATTCCTTGAGAATCGTTTCGGAGATCAAACAAAGCTCCTTAGATTGTTTTCGGGAATTGTCATTTTAGTCTTTTTCACATTTTATGTATCGTCCGGAATGGTGTCCGGCGGCGTCTTGTTCAACAGCATTCTGGGAATGAATTATCACACCGGCTTGTGGGTGGTGACAGGTGTTGTTGTGGCATATACCCTGTTTGGGGGCTTTCTGGCTGTCAGCTGGACAGATTTTGTTCAAGGGATCATTATGTTTGCAGCGCTTATTCTCGTTCCTATCGTTACGTTTTTCCACACCGGAGGAATAGGTGAAACAACTGCTGAGATCCGCTCTGTGGACCCTGATATGTTTAATATTTTTAAAGGAACCAGTGTTCTTGGCATCATTTCACTGTTTGCATGGGGCTTGGGCTACTTTGGCCAGCCGCATATCATTGTGCGTTTTATGGCGATTACATCTGTCAAAGAGATAAAAAGAGCACGCAGAATCGGAATGGGATGGATGATTCTTTCGGCAGTCGGCGCAGTGCTGACAGGCTTGGGCGGAATCGCTTATTACCATCAGCGGGGCATGTCATTGAAGGACCCGGAGACCATTTTTATCCAATTAGGAAATATTTTATTCCACCCAATTATTACAGGCTTTCTAATTTCTGCGATTTTAGCGGCCATTATGAGTACAATTTCTTCCCAGCTGCTTGTTACGTCAAGCTCCTTGGTAGAGGATTTGTATAAGTCGATGTTCCGGCGCTCAGCTTCTGATAAAGAACTGGTGTTTTTGGGCCGTCTGGCTGTGCTGGCTGTTTCAATTGTCGCGTTAGTTCTGGCTTGGGAGAAAAACAATACCATCCTTGGGTTGGTCAGCTACGCGTGGGCGGGCTTCGGTGCATCATTCGGGCCGGTAGTACTGCTCAGTCTGTTTTGGAAACGAATGACCAAATGGGGGGCACTCGCCGGCATGATTGTGGGAGCAGCAACTGTAATCATTTGGGCGAATGCCGGTCTTTCGGACTTTCTGTATGAAATCATACCTGGTTTTGCTGCGAGTCTATTATCTGTCTATATCGTCAGTGTATTGACGCAGGCTCCGTCACAAGATGTTACAGAACAGTTTAAAGACTACCAAGATACGATGTCACAATAAAGATCGAAAGGAGGAGGAAGGGGATATCCCTTTTTCCTCTTTTCTCCTTTTAAGACTGCTGTTTTTTCTTTTGGAAACAAACGTATTTTTTTCTATACAAAAAGACCCCGTATGGATATGATTAAAGTAAAAAAAGTATAGGAGAAAAAGGTATGGAAGAGCTTTTAGAGAGAGTTTTTTCATTTTCAGATGTTGATAAGCTGATTGACTTTATCAGCTATGAGCTGCAAAAACCAGTGATACTGGAAAGCGCGGATTTCTTTTTGTTAGCCTACAATTCTTACTATATTAACCATTTTGATTCTGCAAACCAGCAGACTATTTTTTCAAAAAAATGTCCAGTTCAGATTTTTGAGAGGTTTTTGAAGGACGGGATCATTGAAAAGCTGAAAACAGAACCTGAGCCTTTTCGCGTCAATAAAATTGAGAGCATTGGGTTAAATCAGAGGGTAGTCGTGAGTGCAAAGCATAAAGGGGAAGTCATGGGCTACATCTGGATTCAAGAACTGGATCGTGATCTGACAGACGAAGAGCTCGACTTTTTGTACGAGACCTCCTTCCATGTCGGAAAAATTATTTATAAAGCGAACAAGCTGAAACAGGAAAAGGAAGAAAGAGCTGAGGACCTCATCAAACGGGCTATCTATCAGCAATTTATTTCTGAAAAGGAGCTCAGGCGGGAAGCTGAGAGAATCAACACCGTGCTGCCTTCTGTATTTTCAGTTGTCATCCTGCACGCCGCGAATGGGGATGGGGAAGCGGTGGAAGATTTAAAGGAAAATATCAGGTCTTACCTGAATTTGCGGGATAAAGTCAGTCATGTCTTAACGATAGAATCAAATATTGTCATCGTCGTAGCGAGTTTTTCCCAAAAAAGCTCCGCCTCCTCAGCAGCTGCTGAATTCATTAACAAGCTGTTAACACATTTTCACTTTCAAAAAATTCCTACCCCTATTTATATCGGTATCGGAAACGAATATGACCACATCTTAAAGCTCGGCAAAAGCTATACAGAAGCATTGGAAGTCATTAAAGCCGCAGAAATAACCGGCAACCAGGAAAACATTCCATATGAATATGAGAAGCTCGGTATTTATCGTTATTTAGAAAGCATTGAACAGAAAAATGACTTTTTGGAATACGAGAATAAGGATTTAGCTTTACTAAAAGCAAAAGACCAAGAAAGCAGCACCGAGCTGCTGAAGACGCTGGAAATCTATCTCCTCAACAACTGCAAAACAAAACCAGCCGCGGAACAGCTGTTTATTCACCAAAACACATTAAATTACCGCATCAAGCAGATTCTTGAGATGACATCCATCGATTTAAGCGATTTCAGAACGCGATGCCAGCTCTATCTTGATTTGATGCTGATGAAAAAGAAATAAAAAAGAAACCAGTACTTGTACTGGTTTCGTCTTCAATTAAAATCCTCTGTAGACATACGGATCATCAGGTTTTTTAATGGTGTTCCAGTCTGTCACTTTCACGACAGGAAGGGTGGATTTGAATGGCTGATAATATTCTGAGGCAAGAGTGCCCTTAATTTGAACCCATTCATCATCCTTGATGTTTATGTCCTTCGGAAACTCCACAAGCATCCCGTACACGCCGGAATCAGCGATACAGTGAATAATGCCAAACCGCAATACGAACAGCTGGTTTTTGTTAATCGCGTTTCCTTTATACGCAAATCCATGAAATTCAATCGTCCGTCCGAGAAATTCGCCTGGATAGTTATAAATGGTTTCCATACCTTTTAAGAAATCATCATCGGTCAGAGAAATCTCTTTTTTACCAGAATATTTTTTATACAGCTGTTTCATCTGCTTGTTATAGCTGTCTTGCGCATAATAAAGGCTGGCATCAGGCCGCAGATACTGGGTTTGGGAGTAGTGGTCTCCGCTTTCCATGGCCTTAAACGAGAACCCTTTTGTTTTGACGATAGATGAGTCAAGTGTCGCAATCGGAAAAAAGATGCCTGACACCAAAGGAAAAAGAAAAACAAGATAAATAAAATACCGCTGATAAAATGGTTTGTTTTGTTCATGGTCATGCTCGTGATCATGGCCGCAGCCGCAATCATCGTCATGATGATGCCCGCCTTTTTCAGGCGATTTGACAAACAAATACGCTTGAACAGCTGTCAAAATGGCCAGCAGGAAGATCGCAATAAAGGACAGATAGGAATATTTCATATTGATATATTTTGTTAGATTTCCTGAGGTATGCAGATGATAAAAGAAAAATGTAAATCCCATCAGCACCAATAGACGAAACATCCAATCACCCCTTTACAAGTAGTGATCCCGCTAAGACGATCACGACAATATATGTAATCAGCAGGAAAACAAATCGTTTTTTGAAGGCCGCGAGCATCATCAAGAGATTCTTAATATCAACCATCGCACCGAAGACGAGAAAGGCGATGAGCGAGCCTAAAGAAAATGTGCTGCTGAAGGAAGACGCAATAAATGCATCCACTTCTGAACAAGCGATAAGACAAACGCAAGCCCCATCATCACGAGGGAAGAAGATACATCATTCTGCCCGATCGCAAGCAGAGTGGATGTTTTGACGTACGTCTGCATCGCGGCTGCGATAAAGGCGCCGATAATTAAATATTTCCCCACGGAGAAAAATTCATCAATGGCGTGACGCAAGGTCCCTCCCAGCTTTTGAAACAGGGTGTGGTGATGATGATGGTGATGCCCGGCTTCATCGGGCTTTAACAGCTGGTTATCCTTAAATTGATAGGATAAGATGATGCCAATAATCACCGAGACAGCCAGCGCCAGCCCGCCCCGGTAAAAGACAACGCTCCATCTATTCCCGAACGCAATATACGTAGAAAACAAAACAATGGGATTGATGATAGGAGCGGTCAGCATAAAAGCAACGCCCGCATGCAGGGGAACCCCTTTTAGCAGAAGCCGCCTCGTAATCGGGATAATGCCGCATTCGCAGGCGGGAAATAAGATGCCGGCAAGCGCACCAAATAAGACTGCGAGAAACCGGTTTTTCGGCATGATCCTTGCAATCATTTCTTCAGAAACAAACATTTGAATGATTCCGGACAGAATGACGCCAATCAGAATAAACGGAATGGCTTCTATTAAAATACTGATAAAAATAGAATTCAGCTGAAGAAAAGACGATTGTGCAGTCACAATAAAACCTCCGCTCATGGTAAGCTGCCTCTGATTATATCACGAAAAAAGGCACTGATTGTTTGACGGAAGAGGAGGAAGGATCGTTTCACCTTGTTTAGGATTCTAAGAAATCCAGTGACGTAGTGAACTGCGGGAATTATTACTCAGGGCCGACGAAATGGTTGAACACGGACACTAGAAATATGATATACTTTGTATTGATATTCATTCTCAATTAAACGTTATAACGTTAATGATAGATTTGGAACGGGAGGCAGGACGGATGGCTGAAAATCAAGAGGTGTATGACGTCACGATTATAGGCGGGGGACCGATCGGGCTGTTTACGGCTTTTTACTGCGGCATGCGGGAGCTGAAAACGAAAGTGATCGAGTTTTTGCCGCGGCTCGGGGGAAAGGTGTCTTTATTTTTCCCTGAGAAGATGATTCGCGATATTGGCGGGATACCGGGGATTGCCGGGGAGCAGCTGATCGAACAGCTGAAGGAGCAGGCGGCGACGTTTGACCCTGATATTGTGCTGAATCAGCGAGTGACCGGATTTGAGCGTCTGGATGACGGAACCATGGTGCTGACTAGCTCTGAGGGGGAGAAGCACTATACAAGAACCGTTATTTTGGCTGTCGGCATGGGCACGCTGGAGGTCAATGAGTTTGACAGCCAGGATGCAAGCCGGTATGCAGGAAAAAATCTTCATTATAAAGTGGAGAAGCTTGATGCGTTTAAAGGCAAACGGGTCGTGATTTCTGGCGGGGGAGATACTGCGGTCGATTGGGCTAATGAGCTGGAACCGATTGCGGCGTCTGTTACTGTCGTGCATCGCAGAGAGGAATTCGGCGGACTGGAAAGCAGCGTGACGAAAATGAAGCAGTCATCTGTGCGGGTGCTTACTCCTTATCGGCTTGAACATCTTAGCGGCACAGATGAACGCATCGAAAGCGTCACCGTTTGTCATGCGGCGTCTGGACATCCCGAGGAAATCGAGCTTGATGAGCTCATTATTAATCACGGGTTTAAAATTGATCTCGGCCCGATGAAGGATTGGGGTCTCGAGATTGAAGAAGGCCGGATTAAAGCTGACAGACATATGCGGACAAATCTTCCGGGCGTGTTTGTTGCGGGGGACGCGGCTTATTATGAAAGCAAGCTCAGATTGATTGCCGGCGGTTTTACAGAAGGCCCGACTGCCGTCAACAGTGCGAAATCTTATCTGGACCCTCAGGCGGAAAATATGGCGATGTATTCCACCCACCACAAAAAATTGGTTCATAAATAAAAAAGCCCTTTGGAAAAGGGCTGTTCATCAGCTGTGGAGGAGCTTTTTCTCCACTTGCTCATTTTGTATAAACGCAAATAATTGCTTATGGTCTTGTACGGCAGTAAACCCGTATGCAGCGGCGGGCGTGTCGTCGCCTATACAGATGACAGGGGGGCGGCTTGCGGACGGTTCTGTTGAAATGCCGATTTCTTCTCCCGCGCTGATCAATTGCTGAGCGGACAGCTTGCTGGGGCAAATGATCATGTGCAGAGGAGACTCACTGATCGTACGCTCTGTCATGCGGGTGAATCGCTCATCTATGACGTTTTCATGGGTGATATAGCACAAACAGGACTCTGATTTCTGCATTTCTTCTACTGAATGACGGCTGCCGACAATCAGCTTTTTAGGCGAATTGTGATGGTGCTCGGATATGATGAAGCCGCGTTTTATAAGCTCTGCCTTTCCTGCTTCTGACGCTGCACTCAGGCGTGCGGTCAGCTGGCGAATGTCGATTCGTTTGGATGCGATGACTTGAAAAAATTCGCAAACCGCACGGCGTGATGTGAAGAAAATATCCTCGAAGGCGCTGATCTGTTCTAGAATATCCTCGTTGACAGGCATTTTTTCAGTCCGCCATTTCGGCCATTCGATGACATCGGCTCCATATTCGCGCAGCTTGTCTGCCAGTGTATGCTCATCTTCGTTATGAGTAACTACCATCATATGCTGCCCGATGAATGGTTTGCTCTCAAACCAGCTGTGTGTTTGAACGTTTACAATATCACCGATGACGATAATGGCGGGGTTTGTGATTTGCTGTTCCTGTATGTTTTGATGGATATCCTGCAGCGTTCCTTTTACGCTCCGCTGGCGGCCCCACGTTCCCCATTGAATCACGATGACAGGGACAGAAGGAGATTTTCCGTACGCGATGAGCTGCTGGCAAATAAATGACAGGTTTTTCACGCCCATGTAAAACACAAGCGTTTGAACGCTTCGGGCAAGCCCTTCCCAGTCAAGGTTCGGCGTGCCTTTTAATGATTTATCATGTGCGGTAATCATGGCGAAGGACGAAGCGAAATCCCGATGCGTGACGGGGATTCCCGCATACAGCGGCGCGGCGATTCCCGAGGTGATGCCCGGCACCATTTCATAGCGGATGCCATGCTGGTGGAGAGCGTCTGCTTCCTCGCCGACTCTGCCAAACACGCTGGGATCTCCGCCCTTTAAACGGACAACGGTTAATCCCTCCGACGCTTTTTCAATCAGCAGGGCATTGATCTCTGCTTGTTTCATAAAATGGCGGTCCGGCAGTTTTCCGCAATAAATGAACTGGCAGTCTGGTGATGCGTATTCGAGCAGCTTTGGGTTTGCGAGCCGGTCATACAAAATGACATCCGCTTCCTCCAGCGCCTGTTTTCCTTTTATGGTGATGAGCCCTGGATCTCCAGGTCCGGCGCCCACAAAATATACGATTCCGTTTTTCATGATCATGTCATCCTTCCGTCACTGTAAAAAATGAAGGATCACTTTGAAAGTGATCCGGTCTTTGATCAATATACGAGATAAACGTATTCTCCTTCGATCAGCGTTTCGTATGTTTTGACACAGCCGTGATCCGGCTCTTGAACGATTCCGTCTTCCAAGGAGATTTTCCAGTCGTGCATCGGACAGAAGACATATTCGCCGCTGACGATACCTTCTGCAAGGACGCCGCCCTTATGGGGACAGCGGTTTTCAATGGCGCGGATGCTCCCGTTTGAAAGCTTAAAGACCGCAAGCTCCTTATCTTCAATATACACTGTTTTTCCTAATTGTTCAGGCAATTCTTCGATTTTTCCGATACATACTTTTGTGACGTCTTTGTTCACCATGTCCATTCCTCCTCAATGTTTGTTTCTGTCATTATGATGTGGTCACGACATTTTCAAATAATTCTTTAGAGGTTTGTTTATCTTCCAGGAAGTCCTTCCACGGATCTTTGTGGACAGAGAGCGTTTCATTCATTCGGTCGTTCAGCTCCTGCCGTTTTTCCGGATCGTTTAAAATATCTTGGACATGGGATAAACCGACGCGCACCAGCCATGCGGACGTGCGTTCTAAGTAGTTTGCGGTTTCCCGGTAGTATTGAAGGTAAGCGCCTGCGTATTCCAAGACTTCTTCATTTGTTTTCACCTTCATCAGCAAGTCGCCGGCACGCAAATGGGTTCCGCCGTTTCCGCCGACGTAAAGCTCCCAGCCTCCGTCGATGCCGACAACGCCAAGATCTTTAATGCCGGACTCTGCACAGTTTCGCGGGCAGGCAGATACGGCCATTTTCACTTTATGAGGCGTGTTGAGTCCTTCAAATTTTTTCTCAAGGTCGATGCCTAAGGCCATGGAGTCTTGTGTGCCGAAGCGGCAGAATTGTTCGCCTACACATGTTTTTACCGTGCGGAGTGTTTTTCCGTACGCGTAGCCTGACGGCATATCAAGATCGGCCCATACCTTTGGCAGGTCTTCTTTTTTCACGCCGATCAAGTCAATACGCTGGCCACCTGTCATTTTGACGAGCGGGATCTCGTATTTGTCGACGACATCAGCGATTTTGCGAAGATCTTGAGAGTTGGTTACACCGCCGTACATCCGCGGTACGACAGAGTAGGTTCCGTCTTTTTGAATATTGGCGTGCATCCGTTCATTAACAAAGCGGGATGTTCTGTCATCCTCATATTTGGACGGATTGATCATGCCTAAGTAGTAGTTCAGAGCCGGACGGCATTTGGAACAGCCTTCTGGCGTTTTCCAGCCGAGCACGTTCATGACTTCTCTTGTATGTGACAGCCCTTTGGCTTTGATTTCTTCGACTACCTCGTCTCTCGACAATGAGGTGCAGCCGCAAATCGCTTCTTTTTGGGCTGATGCGTCAAAGTCTGATCCCAGCGTATACTGAAGGATGTCTTCTACGAGCGGCTTACAGCCTCCGCATGAACGGGACGCGCCGGTGCAAGCTTTGATTTCATCTGTTGATGAACAGCCCTGTTCCTGAATGGCTTGAATAATTGCTCCTTTTGACACACCGTTACAGCCGCAGATGATTTCATCATTGCTCATGGCAGCGGTCAGACTTGTGCCCGCTTCTTGGTTGAGAGGCTGTAAAATTGAGATTTTAGAGGTTTCAGAGATATCTGCCTCTTTTTGAATCATCGAAAACAGGCGGTTGCCCTCACTGCTGTCGCCGAATAAAACAGCTCCGACAATCTGATTGCCTCGCAGCACGACTTTTTTATAAATGCCATCCTGTTCATCAAAGACCTTAATCGCTTTTTTCTCGTCTGATTCGTGAAAGTCACCGGCAGAAAAGACCTCGACTCCTGATACTTTCAGTTGTGTGGAGAGAACGGAGCCTTCATAAGGTTTCGTTTCAACACCGCAGATATGTTTAGCGAGCACTTTCGCCTGTTCATAGAGCGGCGCCACGAGTCCGTATGCGATTCCTCGGTGCTCGGCGCATTCACCGACCGCATAAATGTGCGGGATTTCGGTTTGCATATAATCATTGACAATAATGCCGCGGTTGACTGGAATGCCGCTTTCGGCCCCAAGCGCTGTATTCGGGCGGATGCCGACGGCCATGACGACTAAATCGGCTTCAACGCTTGTGCCGTCTTTGAATCTGACGCCCTCGACCCGGTCATCTCCGAGAATCTCTTCTGTTTGCTTTTCAAGCAGAAAGGTCATTCCTTGTTTTTCTAATTCGTTTTGCAGCAGGCGTCCGGCCGTTGCGTCAAGCTGGCGTTCCATCAGGAAGGGAGCGAGATGGATAACGGAGACTTCCATACCGAGATTCAGCAGGCCGCGCGCAGCTTCCAAGCCAAGCAAGCCCCCGCCGATGACGGCTGCTTTTTTATATTGTTTTGACGCGGCGAGCATCGTGTCTGTATCCTTTATGTCCCGGAAAGCTGTGACACCTTTTTTGTCTGCGCCCGGAATCGGCAGGATAAAAGGGACAGAACCTGTAGCCAGGATCAGTTCATCATAAGGCTGTATTCGGCCTGCATCGGTGATGACGGTTTTGCTTTCTATGTCCACTTTGATGACTGTTTCATTGGTATACAATTGTATATTGTTTTCTTCGTACCAGTTCCAATCGTTTAGCGTAATATCTTTGATATCTGTATCGCCTTGCAGCACTTTTGACAAAAGGATTCGGTTGTAGTTGGGATGCGGTTCGGAACCAAAAATTGTAATTCGGAATTCGTCTTTTGAAACACTCAGTATTTCTTCAATGGCCCTTACCCCGGCCATTCCATTACCAACAAGAACTAGCTGTTTTCTCCCCATCAGATGATCCGCTCCTTATCAATGTTTTTTCCAGCGTAGCACAGCAAAAAGAAATATTTAAGATGCATGTTATAAAATGTAACAAAATATACGAAAATTTCTAAAATTTTTATGAAAAATTTAAATAGGTCTGACTCGGACGGCGCATACCTTAAAACCGGGCATTTTACACGCTGGATCTAGGCTGTCACCAATCAAGTCATTTACGTTTTGGGCATCCGCCCAGTGGATGGGAACAAATACTGTGTCTTTTCTGATGTGTTCTGACCATTTGCTGCGGACGGTGATGCTTCCGCGAGGAGATTCTATGTTCACGAGAACACGGTCCTCGATATTGTAGGCCGCTGCTGTTTTCGGATGGATTTCCATAAATGATTCAAAATCTCTTGCGGCCAAAGAGGCGCTTTTTCTCGTTTGGACACCTGTTAAATAATGAGACATGACCCTGCCGGTCGTTAAAAACAACGGATATTCGGCAGTCGGCTTTTCTTTAGGAACAACGGGTTCGTTTGGGATCACACTTAATGCCGCTTTTTGATCCGGATGTGCAAATGAGTCCTCAAACAAGCGCCGGGTTCCGGGGTGATCAGGTTCAGGACACGGCCAGTGAATCCCGCCTTCTTGTCTGAGCCTGTCGTATGTGATGCCGGAATAATCGGCGATTCCGCCGCGGCTTGCTTCTCTCAATTCGTTAAAGATGTCCTCCGCAGACGTGTAGGGAAAATAACGGCCTTTTCCAAGAGCGGACGCGATCTCGCAAATGATCTGCCAATCATGCTTTGCTTCCCCCGGGCAGGGGCGGCTCGCTTCCCTTAATGTCACGCGGCCTTCAACGTTGGTCATCGTGCCTTCGTCTTCTAAGTAAGAGGATGCGGGCAAAATGACATCAGCAAATTTCGCTGTTTCAGATATAAACAAGTCGATTGCAACAAAGAATGTCAGTTTTGACAGCGCCTGTTTGACAAGGTTGGCATTTGGGCTGGAGACTGCTGGATTGGAACACATTAGAAACAGTCCTTTAATGTCTCCATCGTTGATTTTTTCCATCATTTCATAGGCTGAGACGCCTTTTCGCGGGAGCTCATCCGGATTGACTCCCCACACTTTTGCAATATAAGCCCGATGGTCTTCGTTTTCGATGGAACGGTAGCCGGGAAGCTGATCTGCTTTTTGGCCATGCTCTCGGGCGCCTTGCCCATTACCCTGTCCGGTGATCGCTCCGTAGCCCGAGTAAGGCTTGCCGATTTTTCCTGTGATCAGCACCACATTTAAGAAGCCTCTCACAGCCGCGGTACCATCGGTTTGCTGTTCAATGCCGCGGGCTGTAAACAGCATGCCGGACGTTTCCATGGCAAACTTCATAGCAGCCTTTCGCATTTGCTCTAAAGGAACATTTGTCTGCTCGGCGATGTCTTCCAGATTTAAAGCACCGATATGCTGTTTGAGCTCATCAAATCCGTTCGTGCGTGTGCGAATAAAGTCTTCATTTATGAGCTGTTCGTCTATAATGATTTTGACTAAACCGTTGGCAAGGGCGGCGTCTGTCCCGGGTTTGATTTTTAGATGAAGGTCGGCTATTTTTGTCGTCGCTGTTTCCCGGGGGTCAATGGCAATGAGATAAGCCCCGTTTTCTTTCGCTTGTTCAAAATACGGCATGATGGTCGGCTGGCATTCTGCGATATTGGTGCCGGCCAAAATGATCACTCGGGAGTGGGGGATTTCCGATAATGGATTCGTCAAGCCTCTGTCTGCTCCGAATGTTTGGTTGGCTCCGGTTGCTGCGGCGGACATACAGAGCCGGCCGTTGTAATCGATGTATTTTGTCTGTAAGCCGACTCGTGCGAACTTTCCTAACAGATACGCCTCTTCATTCGTAATCGAGGCGCTTCCGTAGACAGCCATCGCATCATGGCCGTGTTTGGCTTGGATCAGGGTGACTTGCTCCTTTATATAGGTCAGTGCTTCATCCCAGGAAACAGGCACAAATTCACCGTTTTTTTTGAGCAGCGGCCGGGTGATACGGGAGGCGTGCAGGGCATGTTGATGGGCATTCATCCCTTTCATGCATAAACGGCCTTGTGTCGTAGGATTGTGGATGCCGATGGCTGTATATCTTTTCCGTGTAACGATGGTTTGTTCCACAAGCTGCATTTTGCATTGCATGCTGCAAAACGGACATTGGGTGTCGTATGTTTTTTCTGATTGGACGTCTTGTTGTTTTTCCCGGAAATATCTAAGCAGTCGTTCAGTCAAAATGCCTCATCCTTTCTTCATTGCGCCAGACTGTACAGGCTGATTTTGCAGCAGTGACAGGTCTGTTTGGAGGTTTTCCAGCAGCTGTGTCCGCAAATCTTGTTCAAATAGTACCTCTCTGATATGAATGATGCCGAGGCGGTCAATCCACTGATGAACCGCTTCTGCGTAGTGAGCCGTTTCGCGATAATATTGAAGAAGGCCTTTCATCATAATGGCAGTATTTTTTTCGCTATCTGTCACACAAAACAGCATTCCGGAACGGGCATGTGCTCCCCGGATGCCGCCAGTGTAAATGTCCCAGCTCTCTTGTGTTTGAATGGCGCCGATATCCTGTATAGCTGCCGTTGTGCAGTCTTTTTCACACGACAAGCTGATCGATATGTGATCGGGCATGGGAAGCATATCAGCATGTCTTTCGATATGGCTTGCCAGCTTTTGAATAGATTGATCTTCTCCGCACGTACATGCTAAGACACTTCGCAGCGTGCGGCGGTGCTGATGAGAGAAAGCCGGCATGTTCAGTTCTTTTTTGATGTTTGCAAGGTCATTTGGATGGAATCCGGAAAGCTTCAGCCTCTGGCCGTGAGTAATTGAAACATAGGGGATACCGTATGTCTCAATGATGTTTGCGATGTTTCTGAGTTCTTTCGCATTTGTCAGTCCGCCGTACATTTGCGGAATGAGGGTGCATGTATCCTGGGCCGATGCTTTAGGGGACTGGATATAGCCGGGCTGCAGCAATTCCATATAATAGTGAAGCGCCGGAATACAAACATTGCAGCCGTTTTTCGTTTTCCAGCCAAGCTGATTCATTACCTCAGCAGGATCAGTGAAATGACAGAGGTGCAGTTCGGCGATGACTTCGTCTTCCGTCAAATCAGTGCAGCCGCAAAACGAAGGCTGGCCGGCTGGTTCTGTATATTCGCTGCTGGCCATGTATTTCAGAAGGTCTTCAACGAGCGGCTTGCAGCCTCCGCAAGAGCCGGATGCTTTTGTGCACTGCTTGACTTCTTCGACCGTTTTTAAGCCTTTCGTGTGCACCGCTTTTTCAATCAGACCTTTTGTCACTGAGTTGCATTGGCAAATGGTTTCAGTGGGAGGCATGGTTGCAAATGAAATGCCCGTTTGATCCGGTTCAATCAGCTGCTGTTTGACAATGGAAATGTCTCTTTGCTTGAGAAGGCTGTCGAGAAGCCGCTGTTTATCGCGTGTGTCTCCGAATAAAATAACGCCAGCCAGTTTGTCGTTCTCAAAGAGCGCTTTTTTGTAGCAACCGGCATGTTCATCATGAAGCTTCATGCTCGTCGTGCCTGCGTCTTCGTGCACCTTTCCTGCCGACCACACATCAATTCCCGCTATTTTTAAGGCTGCCGATTGGGCAGAGCCATGATATCCTTCACATGGAACGCCGCAGATGTGCTGTGCGAGGACTTTTCCTTGTTCATAAAGAGGGGCGACCAATCCGTATACCATTCCGTTATGCTCGGCGCATTCCCCGACGGCATACACATTCGGTTTGCTCGTCTGCATGAATTGATTGACGATGAAGCCGCGGTTTGCGGCGAGTCCGGCTGATGCAGCCAATTGGATATTGGGTCTTACACCAGCCGCCATTACAATCAAGTCTGCTTTTATCGAAGAACCGTCGCTGAATCGGATACCATCTGCCCGTGAGCCTCCTGTAATGGCTGCTGTGTCTTTCTCTAAAAGAAAGGTTAAGCCTTTTCGTTCCAGTTCAGACCGCAGCAGACGAGACGCTGTTTGATCGAGCTGTTTTTGCATGATGTTGGGGGAGTGGTGAACGACGCTGACATCCATGCCCAGGTGCCGCAGGCCGACAGCCGCTTCAAGGCCTAATAAGCCGGCGCCGATGACCGCTGCCTTTTGATAATGTTCAGCCATGCTGATAATAGCTTGACAGTCTTCTATTGTCCGAAAGCCGTAAACACCTTCTTTGTCTGTCCCGGGTATGGGGAGAATATGAGGGGAGGAGCCTGTTGCCAGGATCAATTTGTCGTAGGACAGGCTGCGTTTTTGATCTGTAGTGACTTGCTGCAAATCTGTGTTGATTTGCACGACCGTTTCTCCAGTGTAAAGTGTTATGCCTTGCTTGGCGTACCATTCACTGCTGTTCAGCACAATGTCATCGAGCGCTGCCTCCCCCTGTAAAACAGAGGATAAGAGAATGCGATTATAGTTGGGATGCGGTTCGCTGCCGAAAATGACAATCTCAAACATGTTACGATGAAGCTTCAATATTTCTTCAATACAGCGAATTCCGGCCATTCCGTTCCCTGCTACGATTAATCTTTGTTTCTTCATTTGCCAGACCTCCTTTGCCTCAGCTTGTAAGTTTTTCTCCTACCAAAAATTATGGCACAATGCTCAGTTAACGCATTAAACGTGTCACATTAGCTTACACATGTCTTTTCCGAAAAAATATGGTCATATATTCTTGATTCAGAAAATTGAAATTTTTATTGGGTCAAGAAAGGGGAATGTTATGAAGCTGTCGGAACTGAAAACAAGCGGTCACCCAACCACTTTGCTCTGCTCGTTTTTATACTTTGATGTAAGTTTTATGATATGGGTTATGCTTGGAGCGCTCGGTGTTTATATTTCTCAGGATTTTGGCCTGTCTCCCTTTGAAAAAGGACTTGTCGTGGCTGTGCCGATTTTATCGGGGTCTGTGTTTCGGATCATATTAGGCGTGTTAACGGACAGAATCGGTCCGAAAAAAACAGCTGTCATCGGGATGCTGGTGACAATGATTCCGCTGCTTTGGGGGACATTTGGAGGCCGGTCGCTGACTGAACTTTATGCGATCGGCATTCTGCTTGGCGTGGCAGGCGCGAGCTTTGCTGTTGCGCTTCCTATGGCAAGCCGGTGGTATCCGCCTCATTTGCAGGGACTTGCAATGGGGATAGCGGGTGCGGGTAATAGCGGCACCTTGTTTGCGACACTGTTTGGCCCCCGGCTTGCAGAGCAGTTTGGCTGGCACAGTGTGATGGGAATTGCGCTTCTTCCTCTGATCATCGTCTTTGTTCTATTTGTTTTCATGGCGAAGAATTCCCCTGAACAACCGGCACCGCAGCCGCTCAAAAACTATTTGCAGGTGTTCGGACAAAAGGAAACGTGGTTTTTCTGTCTGCTGTACAGCGTCACGTTTGGAGGTTTTGTGGGGCTGTCCAGCTTTTTGGCGATATTCTTCGTCGATCAATACCAGCTGTCAAAAATTCATGCAGGAGATTTCGTCACATTATGTGTAGCAGCCGGCAGTTTTTTCCGGCCTGTAGGGGGCTGGATTTCAGATCGTGTCGGGGGCACGAAGGTTCTTTCTGTTTTGTTTGTCATTGTGGCCCTTTGCATGGCCGGAGTCAGCAGTCTGCCGTCTCTTTCAGTGGTTATCATCCTTTTATTTGTCGGAATGATGGGACTCGGAATGGGCAACGGAGCAGTGTTTCAGCTCGTCCCGCAGCGCTTCCGGAAAGAAATCGGAATGGTGACGGGAATCGTCGGCGCAGCAGGAGGCATCGGAGGTTTCTTTCTGCCAAACATTTTAGGGTCATTAAAACAGATGACAGGCACATATGCCATCGGATTTATCACATTTTCCTGTATCGCATTGCTGGCGTTTGTGCTTGTGATTGCCGCAGGATATTACTGGAGAAAAAGCTGGAGCGCGGAAAGCAGTCCGGCGGATGTTTGATGTTTGAATGGGCGACACGCGATTGTGCGTGTCTTTTTTTGCTGTTTTCAACTTTCCCTTGATTTTAACTCGTGAACCGATCAGAATAAATAGTAATTATTACGATTTAAATTGGAAGGAGTTTTCTGATTGGAACAGCACATTCTGCTCCCGGGAAAAACGGAGCGTCTTCACTATTTTGGGTCAGTCAGTCCCATGAAAGGGCAAAAGCCTGTGGAAAAGGAGAACATGAAGGACCTTCAGAATATCAGAAAAGACTATTTTTTTGATATTCAGCAAGTAGGTGTCACCAATGTGTCTCACCCGGTTACTGTTGTCTCAGCGATGAAGCCTTTTCAGCAAACGACAGCAGCGAACTTTACCATGACCGCCAGCCTGCAGCGGAATCAGAAGGGCATCAATATGAGCAGGTTAACAGAGCAGCTTCAACGCTATCATCAAAACGGCTGGGTTCTCTCTTTTTCTTCCCTTCAGCAATTTACGAAAGAGCTGGCAGAAAACATGGATCAAATCTCGGCTTGCGTCGAAGTGCGGTTTCCGTGGTATTTCGAAAGAAAGAGTCCAATGCTTGAGAAAGCGGGGCTGATGCATGCAGAGATGTTGATGTCTGTTGCCTATCACGAAGATCAGCCGTTTAAACAGCGGGCCGGTATCTCAGCGAAAGTAACGACTCTTTGCCCTTGCTCTAAGGAAATCAGTGAATACAGTGCCCACAATCAGAGAGGAACGGTCAGCATTTTGGCCGATATTCATCCGGCGGCACTGCTCCCAGTCGATGTCAAAGCCGATTTGCTTCACGTTGCAGAATCAAATGCAAGCGCGAGACTGCACCCGGTGCTAAAGCGTCCGGATGAAAAGGCCGTAACGGAAACAGCATATGAAAATCCCAGATTTGTTGAGGATCTGGCCCGTCTCATTGCCGCAGACTTGTATGAGCTTGAATGGGTATCGGCCTTTGATATTGAATGCCGAAACGAAGAATCAATTCATCTGCACGATGCCTATGCGAAGCTTAGGTTTTCAAAACAGGAGGAATGACTATGAAACTTTCATTCTTATTTATTGCTGTTTTTGCGCCGGTAATTCTGCTGTCAGCTTGTTCTTCTCATGTGGAAGAGAAAGAAAGCTAAAAACGAGTCCATATCATTTGATATGGGCTTTTTACTTTTTAAATCATAATTAGGATGAATAGAGAGATTTTTCAAAAAATAATACTATTGATACATGTCTTTAGTGGTATAATATTTAATAAATGTAAAGAAAAGGAGGTAAATCGTTGTCTGTCCCTGATTTAATCCCATATCATTTTGTTACCACAGACATAAATCACTGGTATGTTGTAATAAAACAAGGCCGAATAGAGAAAGCAAAGGAAATGAAAAGAAAAGTAGAGAATGAATTTAATAAGATGGAGAAAAACGAGAAGGTTGCAGTTTACCTTCAGCTCTTAAAATTGAGGCATGAGATTATGCTTTCTTATTTAGAGCCTGACTCTGTTAAAGATATTGACAGCGTTTTTGAGGGCCTTAAAGAGACAAGAGAAAACCTTGCTCCGGAATCTCTTACGAATACAATTGAATTTTATTTTCATTTTTTCACCGGTATGTATCATTTCCGGACAAGAGATTTAGTCATTGCTTTAACATATTATCGAGAAGCCGAGAGATATCTTGATTTATTAGATGAAAACGCAAATACAGATAAGGCAGAGTTCTATTTCAAAGTGTCAGAGGTCTATTACTACATGAAAGAGACTCATTTCTCCATGAATTATGCTCAACGGGCATACGCTATTTTTAAACGGCAGAAAGACGATAAGGGCAATCTTACATATGGAAAAGAAATGGTTCACTGCCAGTTTGTTATCTTTGGTAACTGGCTTGATAAAATGTGTTATGAAGAAGCCTTAGAAACAGCAGAAAAAGCGTTAAAAGATGCTGTTAAAATAGGTGAGCAGCATTTAATTGGTTCTGCTCATTTTAATGTAGGATTATGTTATAATCATCTTGAAGAACTTGACAATGCAGAAAAACATTTTCAAATTGCCTATGAAATTCACAAGGCCCAGAAACATATCTATGAGTCAAAAGCGGTCTTTAATTTAGCTTATGTTAAGGCAAAACAAAATGACCTTCAGGCTGCATTAAAATTGTACGAAGAAGGAAAAAAGATTGCAGAACGTCATAACAATCAAGAGGTAGCAGAAAAACTGAAACTCGTTAAAGGGCTTTATTTATCATTTGATTTGCAGACACTCAGAGAAGTGTTCGAGTTCTTCAGGGAAAAAAATCTGTATGGTGACATGGAAGAATACGCAGTTGCTGTTGCTGATTTTCTGACCAACAAAGAAAAAAGACATGATGCGGTCGATTTTTATCAATTGGCAATTGAAGCACGCAAACAAATTCAAAGGGGGAAACATTTAAATGAAAAAATGTAAAATTGCAATTTGTTTAGCGCTTTTATTTGGCATTGTTGGTGTTTCTGGCGCTTCGTATGCTTTTAATGAGCAGTCCACTTATAAAGTCGCAGATAGAGCAGCGACTTAATTGAATATTATCAATCAACCCCCATTTTGGATAATCTCTATCAAAATGGGGTTTATTAATTTCTATGTTCGATGCTCATCCAAGTCGTGTATTGATTTAATGAAGTTTCGAATATTCATGGATGTGAATGAAAGTTCTTTGAATGAAACTCTTCAACTGAATGTAAGATGCAAGCATGGGTTCTTTATCAATAAACCCTCAGCAACAATAAAATGGGACCAATTATCACATTATGATGGATGGAGTACTAAAAAGAGATTGAGCAAATGACAAAAACATTAAAATTAGAGGATTGGCCTGTAGCATAATTTTATTATGAAGCTTGTATACTTTGTGTAATGCCAATTGTCCCCAGTCGATAAAAAATTCCCCATATCCATCTAACTCTTATTCTATAACAAAGATCGATAGAGTTTGTTTTATCTAAACTTCAACATAATTTGGTCGTTTTGAGATGGTTGGTTTGGATGGATCTCCAACGAAATGGATATACAAAAACATACCTGACCACACAAAAGTTGTGATCAGCTGATAGAAAGCAGTTGACAAAAAGGGAAAAAGAACATACGATTTAAATCGTAATAATTACGTTTTGTGCAAAGAGGAGTTACTCCTATGTATAAATGGCTTATCATTGGCGGCGGAATTCAAGGCTCGACCTTGGCTGTGTATCTGGTGAAAAGCGGAAAGGTGTCTATCCAGGATCTAGTAGTCATTGATCCTCATGAACAGCCTCTTGAGTGCTGGAAACGAAATACGGGCCGCATTCGGATGAACTATTTACGCTCTCCATCGGTTCATCACATGGATACCGAGCCGTTCAGCCTGCAAACGTATGCGGATAAAAGCCAGTGGCCGGAGGTATTCTTCGGAAGGTATAAGCGCCCCTCTTTATCGCTTTTTAATCAGCATTGTGAAACGGTATTGGATGAGATACATATTGATCAGGCGTGGAAGAGAGGTATGGTGACAGACTTGAGAAGGAAAAACGGATTGTGGGAAGTGAGGACAGATGCCTCCGAAACAATCATGGGCGAAAGAGTTGTACTAGCCATAAGTTTTTCACAACAGCCTTGCTGGCCGGAGTGGACAAAGCCATTTCAGAATAACGGCATTTACCATGTGTTTGACAGGAATGTGGAAGGGTTAAGAAAGGAAGGTGGTAAAGCGGCAGTTGTGGGCGGAGGGATCACGGCGGCTCATTACGCCATCAAGCTCTCAGATGACGGGTACGACGTAACGATGCTCGTGAGGCATCCGTTTCGCACCTATGATTTTGACAGTGATCCGGGCTGGCTTGGCCCGAAATATATGAAAAGGTTCAGCAAAACGTCAGACTATCAAAAGAGAAGACAATGGATCACAAACGCCAGACATCGCGGCTCCTTCCCGAAGGACATCTCAAGAAAGCTTGCTGTCTATAGAGAAGAGGGCAGGATAGAGGTCATTCAGGATGAAGTGATATCATGTCAAAAAACAGCTGACGGCCGGCTGCACATACAGCTGAAAAAAGAGGAATCGTCATACACATTCGAACATATCGCGCTGGCAACAGGCTTTGCCTCTGACATCAGCCGATTCGAGTGGGTTCAAAAAGCAGCGCAAGCAGAGCAATTGCCTTCTGCCGGCTGCGGCTTTCCGATTGTCGGCAAGGATTTGCAATGGGGGAACGGGTTATACGTGATGGGTGCCTTTGCGGAACTTGAAATCGGGCCGACTGCGAGAAATATTTCTGGGGCGCGAAAAGCGGCATTCACTATTACACAAACGGTGAAGTAAATGATTTAAATCGTAATGATTCTATTTTGGGAGGATGAGATCACATGAAAAAAATTCCGGTTACAGTACTTAGCGGCTATCTTGGCGCGGGAAAAACAACACTGCTCAATAGCATTTTGCAAAATCGTGAAGGCTTAAAAATAGCCGTTATTGTAAATGACATGAGTGAGGTAAACATTGACGCTGGGGTGGTTAAGCAGGAAGGCGGGCTTTCCAGAACAGATGAAAAGCTAGTGGAAATGTCAAACGGCTGCATTTGCTGCACACTTCGCGAGGATTTGTTAGTCGAAGTGGAGAAGCTGGCAAAAGAGGGACGGTTTGATTATATCGTAATCGAATCGACGGGAATCAGCGAACCGATCCCGGTGGCCCAGACATTTTCTTATATTGACGAAGAGCTGGGAATCGATCTCACAAAGTTTTGTGAGTTAGATACGATGGTGACAGTGGTCGATGCAAACCGTTTTTGGCATGACTATCAGTCGGGTGACAGCCTTCTGGACCGCAAAGAAGCACTCGGGGAAGAGGATGAAAGAGAAATTGCCGACCTGCTAATCGATCAAATTGAGTTTTGCGATGTTCTGATCTTAAATAAATGTGATTTAGTCAGCGAGCAAGAGCTTGAACAGCTTGAGAAAGTCCTTCGCACCCTGCAGCCAAGGGCTAAATTCATTCGCGCTGTCAAAGGGAACGTCAAGCCGCAGGAGATTTTACATACAGGGCTATTTAACTTCGAGGAAGCGAGCGGATCTGCCGGCTGGATAAGAGAGCTGACAGCAGGCCATGCAGCCCATACCCCGGAAACCGAGGAATATGGCATTTCTTCATTTGTTTATAAAAGACGACTGCCGTTTCATTCAACGCGCTTTTATCACTGGATGGATCAAATGCCTAAAAATGTTGTCCGCGCCAAAGGCATCGTCTGGTGCGCATCGCATAACAGCCTCGCTCTTCTGATGTCACAAGCCGGCCCGTCCGTAACGATTGAGCCGGTATCCTATTGGGTGGCGGCGATGCCGAAGCTTGAACAGGAGCAAATCAAACAGCAGGAGCCGGAAATATTAGAGGATTGGGACCCAGAGTTTGGCGACCGTCTGACGCAGCTGGTGTTTATCGGAACAGACTTGGACGAAGAAGCCATTACAAATGAGCTTGATCAATGTTTGCTGACTGAATATGAGTTTGATTCCGATTGGTCGCTGTTTGAAGATCCATTTAAATGGAAGCTGAATCAATAGGAAAAAGCCGTCTCCTGCGGAGCGGCTTTTTTTAATGAAACGTTTGTTTAAAGATAATGCGCGTATTTCTTCTCAAGGATATTCTGAAACGCCGCCGCAACGGAGCAGATGGCCCAATAAATGAGTGCGGTCAGAATATACATGGTCATGTAATCAAACTCTCGGCCCCCGATAATTTTCGCATGCTGGAGCAATTCCGGCACCGTAATCATCGCGGCGAGCGAGGATGCCTTGATCAAATCAAGCAAAACATTGGCGAGCGGAGGCAGCGCAATGCGGATCGATTGCGGCAAAATGATCCCCCTCATCGTCTGCCAATATGAAAGACCGAGCGAGGATGCAGCTTCCCACTGTCCTTTTTCAACGGATGAAATGGCTGAACGGTTAATTTCCGCAATATAAGCAGCGCTGTTGAGACTAAAGCCGATCAAGGCGGCTGTAACGGCAGAAAATTCAATGCCGATATAAGGGAAACCAAAATAAAGGATAAACAGGATTACCAAAATCGGAACGCCGCGCATAAAAGAAATGTAAAGACGCGCCGGCCATCTCAGCAGGGCAATCTTAGACATTCTGGCGAGCGATATAAACAGCCCGATCACCGTTCCGGCAAACATGCTGACAAAAGAAATAAGCAACGTGTATCCAATACCTTTTATAACATAAGGAAACGATTCTATCGCCAGCTGCGTGTTGAAAATATATTCCCACTGAATGCTGTACATCATGGCGTCTGATTAAAGGTCAACGTCTTGAACGTCGACATCCAGTTTCTTTGATACATCCGCTTTATTGAAGAATTGTTTTGACAGCTTGGTCAAAGTGCCGTCATTGCTCATCTTTTTCAGCGTCTCGTTCATTTGTTTCTGAAGCTCAGTATTGCTTTTTTTCATGACAAGCGCCTGTTTATTCGGCATGTACTTGATGTCAGGATGGATCGTGATGTTAAGATCCGGAAATGCCGCCAGTGCCAGTGTCTGCAGGTAATAGTCGTTTAAGATGACATCAGTGCGGCCGTTGGCAACATCTTTTAAATACTGCTCGTTGGTCGCGTTATCATAAATAACTTCTTGGGCGCCGTATTTTCTGGCAACGTCCATATAGACAGTTGTCGCTGCGCCAGCCGCTTTTTTCCCTTTTAAATCTTTCAGCGTTTTGATCCCTGATAAATCATCTTTTCGGACAATGGCTGTGCCGTATGAATATTTATAAGGAGAAGAAAACGCGAACTTCTTCTCGCGGTCCTTTGTCACATCTATATCATTGGCGGCAGCGTCAACCTGGCCGCTGTTCACCGCTGTCAGCATCCCGTCGATACCCATTTCCTTGAACTCGACTTTCAGCCCGAGACGCTTAGCCGCTTCTCGAACAACTTCAACCTCATAGCCTGTCAGTTGATCCTTACCTGAATCGGTATCATGATAGGACGTAGGATAAAGTGTGCCGGACGTAGCAACGACGATTTTTCCTTTTTCTTTGATCTGTTTCCAGCCTGAATCCTTGGAACCGGCTTCATCTTTGCCGGAACAGGCTGCCAATATAAGAAAGAAAGCCATTGTTAAGCTAAAGATAACGGCTTTTGATTGCTTAAATGATTTCACCTATGTTTCCCCCAATCTGTTAATCAACTAAAAAGATAGCATTGAACATAGGGGGTTGCAATATGTTGATGGCGTTTTCAAAAAGTTCGAATTGTGTATACAAATGAGACTGTGAGTTAAAAAGCAGCTGGGAAGGCGTCGCAGAAAAGGAGTTGGCCAAGGGTGAGAATGAAAGAGGTTGAAGCTCCCCGGATTCAGGAAGCAAGAGATGCTATTATCAGAATTACGGCAACTGGTATTTGCGGCTCTGATCTTCATTTGGATAAAACGGGATTCCGGCTGAGCCTGATATCATTACGCACAAATTAAGTCTTGCTGATGCCCCTAGAGCATATGATATATTCGATAAGAAAGAAGACAGCAACATCATAGTCAAATTGAAACCATAATGGGGGAGTTACATGAACATCTACAAACCGGCCGGATTTTGGATCAGACTAGGAGCTTCATTACTGGATTACATTATTGTCTCGGTGCCCCTTTTGCTGATTTATTGGCTGATCACAGGAAAAGACCCGAACGACAGCATGATCATCAGCATGGTCGTTTTGCTGTACTCTATTTTGCTGCCGGTATTTTGGCAAGGCTATCTCATCGGAAAAAGAATTTGCGGAATCAGAATCGTAAAAAAAGACGGGTCACAGGTTGGCCTGGTAACCATGATTATGCGAGTCATCATTGCCGCACTGGTTTACGGCATAACCTTCGGGCTCGGTTTAATTGTCAGCCTGTTTATGATCGGGCTGAGAGAAGACAAACGGACGCTGCATGATTTTATCGCAGGAACATACGTTACTTACGCAGCACCGGGAGAAGAAGAACTTTATACGGACGAACAGATCAGAAAGAGCGAATAATGGTTCGCTCTTTTTATTTTGTATACATAAAAAACACAATGAAGCAAAATATATATAAAAAGATAGGAGGAATAAACTGGATGAAAAAAGTGAATGTCAATATCATCGGAATGCTCATTGCCGCGGCTGTTATTTCTTTAACTGGCACAGCTGAAGCGGCGGAAAAACAACAGCAACAGCCGCCTGCAAACGTTACACTGACTGAACAGCAAAAGAAAGAAATTGAACAGCTGGAAGCAGACATATTAAAAAAACGCAAGGATGTCATCTCTAAGTATGTAGAATACGGCGTTCTGCCTAAAGAAAAAGGAGATCACATCAAAAATCACATGGTCCAACACTTTGAAATGATGAAACAAAACGGCTTTGTTCCGAAACGCCATTCTCATCAGCATAAATTTGAAAAGAGACATTAGGCTTTAAGCATCCAATTGAGATTGGATGCTTTTTTGATTAAAGGTATTATCCATTATGATATTGAAGTTTTTTTTATAAAATTATATCGTTCAAAAAGAATATATCGTAATATAAGATATAAAGAGAGGTGTGAATAATGGAACTGGATTTCATAAATAAATTAAATCAGCAATGGACCGACATCTACTATTCATTACACTACAAGCAAAAAGATAACATTTCTCATCAGGCGATACGACTCATGCAGCATATTGAAAAGCAAGGTGAGGCAACAATAGGAGCTTTAGCAGAGTATTTATCTGTCTCTCATAATACAGCATCTGAACATACAAAACGGTTGATTCAAAAGGGATTGGCAGCTAAACGTCGAAGTCAGCAAGACGAACGTAAGGTTTTGGTAGTTTTAACAAAGGAAGGACGCTCTGTTCTTGAACAGCATACTCAGCTGGACAAAGAGAAATTAAAAGAAATAATCGAACGAATAAGCTCATCGGAAAAGGAATTGATTCAACAAGCATTTGAAATTTTAAGCAAGGAAGCTAAACAATGGCGGTAATCAGTAAAGTAATCATCTCAGCACTGATTATTGGATTCGTTACTGAAATATCAAAAAGACATCCAACCTATGGAGGGATTATTGCAGCTTTGCCCTTAGTCAGCTTGTTAAGCCTGTTTTGGATGAAAGTGCAGGGCGAAAATACAGCACAATTGAGTCAATTTGCGTCTGGTGTGCTTAAGGGCATACCTGCTACGGTTTGTTTGCTCGCGATAATGGTGTTTCTATTGAAAACGAATGTTTCATTCTGGTTAGCGCTATCCTTTGGAGTCCTAGGATGGATCGCTTTTTTGCTACTGCAAAAGATTTTTTTGAATATATTCATTTAACGCGAGGGGAGAAGCTATGTATTTAAAAAAGGTCACACTCCTTAGAGATAAGATCCCGGCCTTTGACAGATACCCATTCACTATCCCAGCTGTAAATCAATTACACGATATTTCATTTACCAAAGAAGTAACTTTTTTTGTCGGAGAAAACGGCTCGGGGAAATCAACTTTACTTGAAGCAATTGCGGATAAGTGTGAATTTAACACAGCGGGCGGCAGCCGTAATAATATCTATGAATTGCAGGAGTCAGACTCTCATTTGGGAGATTACATACGTTTATCATGGCTTCCTAAGATCACAAATGGTTTTTTCTTAAGAGCGGAATCGTTTTATCAGCTTTCTCTTCACCTTGATGAAGTGGAACGAGATGCTCCGCAGCCATATCTCTCCTATGGCGGAAGGCCGCTGCACAAGCAATCGCATGGTGAGTCTTTTATGTCGCTGTTCCATCATCGTTTTAAAGGAAAAGCCATTTATCTTTTAGATGAGCCTGAAGCTGCACTTTCTCCCGCACGGCAGTTAGCTTTTTTGAGAGTCATACACGATTTAGTGAAGGGTGGAAATGTACAATTCATCATTGCCACTCACTCCCCAATTTTGCTGGGTTATCCGAATGCTGACATTTTCAGCTTTGACGGGGGCAGTATACATCATACAGAATACGAAAGCACTGAACACGTCCAGTTAACCAGGTATTTTCTTGAACAAAGAGAGAAAATATTAGAGGAGCTGTTCCGAGATTAACATCGTGTTGCTATGAAACGCGTTTCATAGCCTATGATAGGTTTATCAAATACTTCAGGAGTGATTAACACAATGATCCATCAACATCCAGAATCTTTTCCGAAACATTTTTTATGGGGCTCGGCTTCAGCAGCTTACCAGGTTGAAGGAGCATGGAACGAAGATGGCAAAGGCCCTTCTGTATGGGACGTGTTTACGAAAATCCCCGGCAAAACGTTTAAGGGCACCAATGGTGATGTTGCAGTTGACCATTATCACCGTTATAAGGAAGATGTCGCTCTGATGGCTGAGATGGGGCTGAAAGCATATCGATTCTCTGTCAGCTGGCCGCGTATTTTTCCAAAAGGAAAAGGAGAAATCAATGAAGCCGGTCTGGCATTTTACGATAACCTGATTGATGAATTGCTTTCTCATAACATTGAACCGGTTTTGACTTTATATCACTGGGATTTGCCTCAGGCACTTATGGACGAGTATGGCGGATTTGAGTCGAGAAACATCATAGAGGATTTTAATCATTACTGCATTACTCTTTATAAACGCTTTGGACAGAAAGTGAAATATTGGGTAACGTTGAATGAACAAAACTACAATTTTAATCACGGCTTTCTTACAGCCATGCATCCGCCTGGCGTGAAGGACAGAAAACGATTTTACGAAGCAAATCATATTGCGTTTCTGGCAAATGCGAAAGCTATTGAATCCTTCAGAGAATATGTGCCCGAAGGCAAAATAGGACCTAGCTTTGCTTATTCTCCCGCATATCCTTTAACCAGTCATCCAGAGGATATCACAGCTTTTGAAAATGCTGAAGAATTTATGAATAATTGGTGGCTGGACATGTATTGCTGGGGAACCTACCCGCAAATTCCTTTCCGCTATTTAGAAAAACAGGGATGGGCGCCGACAATCGAACCGGGTGATATGGAGCTGCTTGCCAAAGGGAAGCCGGATTTTGTAGGTGTCAACTATTATCAAACGATTACTTACGAACGAAATCCGCTCGACGGCGTTTCAGAAGGGAAAATGAATACGACGGGCCAAAAAGGGACCAATCAGGAAACAGGGATGCCGGGACTATTTAAAACTAAGAAAAACCCGAACCTCACAACGAGCAACTGGGATTGGACGATTGATCCGGTAGGATTGCGTATCGGGCTCCGCCGCATTACGACACGTTATCAGCTTCCTGTGTTTATTACAGAAAACGGTTTAGGAGAATTCGATAAAGTTGAAAACGGCACTATACATGATGATTATAGAATTGATTATTTGCGATCGCATCTTGAGCAATGCAGACAGGCCATTAGTGATGGAGTCGATTTGATCGGATATTGCAGCTGGTCATTTACTGATCTGTTAAGCTGGCTGAACGGTTATCAAAAAAGATACGGCTTTGTTTATGTGAATCGTGACGAAGAGAATGAATATGACTTAAAACGATTGAAGAAAAAAAGCTTTTATTGGTATCAGGACGTTATTAAGAAAAATGGAGAAAATATATAAAGAGTCCCTGAGAGTATTCCTCTCAGGGCTTTTCATTAGACGGAAACAGCATCAATGATGTAAGTGTCAGCATGCAGATCTGACAGCTCAGCCGGTACAGTGTAGCATGTGAATTGATAGTTCCCATTAGGCAGGTCAAAGGAGAGCCTTTTGGACATGATGCTTTCAATTTCAATTCCGTCTTTTGTGACGTGAAAAGGAACAGTCACTTTTTTTTCATAGGATGCTACTGTTTCTGAACTGTTAAGGCGCAAAAGAATATATACCTTTGAATTTCGCTGTGCCTCAAACGAAATGGCTTCGTCCGCTTCCGCATATCCTTTTTCAATCGCTTCATCTGTCCAATCGATGACAGGCGGTGCGGAACCCTTTTGAAATACAGTAAATTGATGATATGAAATCGTCAGTTCTTGCGGCTTCCATGATTTGATCAATGTGCTGTTCCTCCTCTTTTAACTGTTTACTGAATCGTAAATAAAACCTTTGTGCCATCAGGGTAATCGGTCAGCTGATGCCCGACCCAGGAGCCTGCGCCGCGATTGTCAGCGGGAGAAATATATTCTACAGAAGCCCCTTCACCGCCTTCTTTGCACATGGCCATTGGCCATTCATCTCGGTCATACCCTGTTTTGGTAGGTACGTCTTTCAATGATTGTTCGCGGCGTTCCTCAGCTCCGTCTCTGTCTACAGTGCACACATCTGAATGCCCCTCACTTATTGCGTCCTTGATATGATTTGCTGTCTCAGGATAACGCTCAGAAGGGAAGGCTATTGTTTCGTCATATTCTTCTGTTTGAGACGTTTTTTGTTCGTCTGAGAAAAAGTCTCCCTTAATCAGGCCAACAGCTGCAGCTGCTATGACAACTATTACGAGAAGTAAAGTTTTTATAATGTCCATTCGTGATGATCACCTCCCGCGTCAGCAACTTTTAAAACTGCTCCAAGAGTAATGCAGAAAGGGCTTGGTGTAAAGATTAACATTTTTTGTTTTGCCTTAGGTTTATTGCAGGAATCGTCATTTTAGCAGATCGAAATATTCATTTTTAAGAAAATAACGTTATCAAATTGAAATATTAATACTAGATTATAAGCTGTTTTCAGGTTGATTAATCATTTTAAATTGGCTTATGATACCGGTAAGCTCTTCAGCTAAATGGGATAACGTTTCCGAGGCTGCAGTAATCTCTTCCATTGCAGCAAATTGCTCTTCTGTTAAAGCTGCTGCCTGCCGGGTATTTTCTGTTGATTCTTTAATGTCTGTTGTATTGGCGGCAAAGGATTCATTTATTTTTTGCGTACTTGCTGAAATGTTGGTAACAGATGCTGATAAATCGCTGATTTCCGCAGTAATTTCATCTGTTGCGGCTGCAATTTCTTTAAATGCGTCTCTGGTGCGGTGGATCATGTTTACACCTTCAGCAGCTTCTGTTTTCACATGTTCAACAGACTGCGCAGATACAGTCATATCATTTTTTATCTCAGCGATTAATTTGGAAATCTGTCCGACAGACCGTTGAGATTCCTCTGCTAATTTGCGAACTTCATCAGCAACAACGGCAAAGCCTTTGCCGTGTTCTCCGGCTCGGGCAGCTTCAATTGCCGCATTAAGGGCAAGCAGGTTTGTCTGATCGGCAATTTGGGTGATGACAGATAAGATTTGTTCAATTTGTTTAGAGCGGCCGTCCAGCTGCTGAATGATCTCACCGCTTTTTTCAATCGAATGGTGAATGGTATCCATTTGTGCCTGAACATTTGAAATTTCTTTTTGGCCAATGTCTGCTTTAGATTGCGCAAGCTGTCCTTTCTCAGCAATGGCAACAGTATTTGAAGAAATTTGCCGTATGTCAGCCGTTGTTTGCTCTAGTGATTTTTCACTGTTTTCAATTCGTGTGATTTGATGCTTGGCTCCGTTTGCAATATGCTGAACAGCTTCTGTGATTTTTTCTGAAGCTTGATTTGTTTCTTCTGCTCCGGCTGAAAGCTGCTGAGAGGCTGATGCAAGCTGAAGGGCCGATTGCTGTACGGTTTGGATTGTCTGATTCAGCTTCATTCTCATCTTATTATAGTAAACACTCAGTTCTGCTAACTCATCAGCGGACTTGTCTGAAACTTCTATTGTCATATCTCCGTTTCCGGCGCTTTCAAAGGCGTATTTTAACACGTTTAGCCGCCGATTGATTCTTCTGGTGAAAAGCAGAACAAGGATGACAGATATAATAATAACTACAGCGAGAACGATAGCGAATTGAGTGAACAGCGATTGGGTAAGCGATGCTAAAATGCTTTGATTGGCTCCTGTATACAGCATACCGATAATGTTGCCTTCCTTATCTTTTAAGGGCATATATGCTGTTTGATAAGAGGAGCCCGCCACATCTGCTTGTCCGTAGAATTGCTTCCCGTTTTTTAAAACAGCGTCAGTGACTTCAGCAGAAGCTTGAGTGCCGACAGCTCTTTCGCCGTCTTTCATTACGTTGGTTGCCACCCGTGTATCTCCTTGAAAAATCGTTACGGTGTCACCTGTTTTTTTGCCAAGCAGATCAACAATGTCTTCATTTCCGTTTATTTGTGTCTCGCCTTTATACAGCTTATCGTTTTTTACCTCCCAGTTCCCTAAAATCACGTCGTCAATATACGTGCTGCTTAAAGCAAGATCGCCTTTCGCCTTGTCAGTGGCCATTTTTTTCATGCTGCTTGTAATGTCCTTAAGCATCACGGCGCCGACTGATAGAGAAAACAATAGAATGACCGCGAAGACCAAGCCGAGAATTTTAGTTCCAAGCTTCAGCTTTATTTGCTTTTTCAATATAATTCCTCCCTTTGTATATTTGTAGGTCATATTACTTATCGGGTTTTTGGGTTTAAAGTTTTATTTTAGAGGAATATCAAAAACCGGCCTGATCTCCAGGCCGGTTATGTGAGGCTATTCAAGGTTTGCGTGGTAAGTGAACATGGTTTCAGAATCAAGTCCTTTTTTCTCCATGAGTTTTAAAATGACTGCATCATAGAATAGCAGCAATGTTTGCTCAAATAATGATCCCATTGGCTGTATGGTTTGATAGCTTCTGTTTGACCGGTCTTTAGGAGAACCGGGCATTTTGACGATGAGATCCGATTGTTTTCCAATGCTCGAATCCGGATTGATGGTTAAAACGGCAACGACTCCGTGTAAGCTTTTTGCTTTAGCTGCTGTATTGATCAGGCTCTTTGTCTCGCCTGATCCTGAGCCGATAATGACGAGGTCTCCTTTGCGGAGCGGCGGAGTGAGAACCTCACCGACAATATGAGCGTTGAAGCCCATGTGCATCAGTCTCATCGCGAAGGATTTTGCCATCAGGCCAGAACGGCCCGCGCCCGCAGTGAAAATTTGGTTGGACGAAAGAATGTGATCTGCAAGCTGATCAGCTTCTTCATTAGAAATATAAGCCGCTGAACGGTGTAACTCATTGAGAATTTCCGTTACGTATTCAGTCGTTTTCATATGAATTATCCTTGGGATATAAGCTGTTTCATTTTTGAAGCTGTCTCTGCTTTATCAGCTGCGCTTGTAATTCCGCCCCCAACAATGACAAGGTCGGGGTTTTGTTTGATCACTTCTGGCAGTGTATCAAGTTTGATGCCGCCCGCAATTGCGGTTTTTGCGTTTTTTACTGTATTTTTGATTGTCGTTAATTCTTCGAAAGAGTTTTTGCCCTCTGCTTGAAGATCGTATCCAGTGTGGACGCAGATGTAGTCAACACCGAGTGCGTCAATTTCTTTCGCACGAGATTCAATATCTTTCACGTTAATCATGTCCACTAAGATTTTCTTCTTCTGTTTTTTGGCTTCTTCTACTGCACCTTTAATCGTTGCATCGTCTGTAGCCCCTAACACGGTGATGATGTCAGCTCCCGCTTCCGACGCTTTCATAATTTCGTATCCGCCGGCATCCATGATTTTCAGATCTGCCAGGACCTTCAATCGCGGAAATGTTTCTTTTATTTCTTTAACGGCTCTAAGGCCTTCATTAATGACAACCGGTGTTCCGATCTCAACCACGTCGATGTATTGTTCCACTTCTTTGACAAGCTCGATGGCTTCGGGGATATTTACCAGGTCTAATGCCAGCTGTAATTCCATTGTTGATCCACTCCCTTATTCGAATTATTTCTCATTCTATAGGTTCCTTCTTTAGCTGAGAAGTAGGCACTTTGAAGTCAACTAGTTACTTGAAGGATACTGTGAGAAGAGGCAATCAGATTTCTTTCGCTTGGTTTTGTGAGTGAGTATAATAAAAAGAGCCTGCTAAATAGTAAGTAAGTGATGATACGTATCTAACATATAAAAAGTATACTAAGGGGGGATTTCTTTTGAGCCGGATGGACGACAAAAGGTTTAATTGTGAGAAGGAATTGACGCTAGCGGTGATCGGCGGTAAATGGAAAATGCTTATTTTGTGGCATTTAGGAAAAGAAGGCACAAAACGTTTTAATGAATTAAAAGCTTTGATTCCTGATATTACGCAGAAGATCCTCGTGAATCAGCTGAGAGAGCTGGAGCAGGATATGATCGTTCACAGGGAAGTGTATCCGGTTGTCCCGCCGAAGGTTGAATATTCCTTGACCCCGCAAGGAGAAAGCCTGATGCCTATTCTTGATGCCATGTATGAGTGGGGGAAAGGCTATATGGAATTGATTGATATCGACAAAAATGTCATTAAGGAATCGTTGTAAGGCGCTCTCGGTTAAGGGTGTCTTTTTTTTGCCTGTTTTTTGGTTTTTGGGCGGTAAACATATGGGATGTAAAGATTGTAAATGGCTTCCAACAGTAAATGGGTTGTAGCGAAGTGGCTCAATTTAAAAATTTTTATTTTTCTGTAAATAATGTTTAGTGGAAATTTTTGCGGTATCCCGCAAAAATACCCCTGTAAAAGAACTGGAATCTTTTCGGTATCCCGCATGGAACTTTTCACCCATTTTTCGGTGATAAAAACAATTTTTTCATTTAAAGTGAACGTTAGAAAGGTTAAAAATATTGAAAACAATGAAGAATTAGGCAAAAATGTTTCTCTTTGGTGAAAAAGAAACTGCAGTCTTTATCTGCCTGTGCCGGCCGCCCGCAATAAAGGCTTACGGCACCCGCTTTTAAGAGCGGTAGTTGTTTTTTATTTGGATGCAACGCTTTTGAGATGTAGTACTTTCGGCTTTTTGATCAGTTAGTCCATTAGATTCAAAAGTTGTCAATGGATACGAAAGAGAAATCATCCTGCACATGTTACAAATTATTGAAGATTAGGGGAGGTAAGATAATATGGAAATAACTTTTTATCCTTTAACTGATGCACAAAAACGAATTTGGTATACAGAAAAATTTTATCCTCACACGAGTATTTCAAATCTTGCGGGTATTGGTAAGCTGGTTTCAACTGAAAGAATTGACTGGAAGCTTGTGGAGCAAGCGATCCAAGAGTTTGTCCGCAGAAATGACGCAATGCGTCTTCGTTTGCGTCTCGATGAAAACGGAGAGCCCGTTCAATATATAAGCGAGTATAAGCCTGTTGATATAAAACATACTGACACCACTGGAGATCAGCATGCGATAGAATCCATTTCACAATGGGGCCGGGAGGAAACGAAAAAACCTCTGCCTCTGTACGATTGTGATTTATTCCGGTTTTCCTTGTTTACCATCAAAGAAAATGAAGTATGGTTTTATGCAAATGTTCATCATGTGATTTCTGACGGGATCTCCATGAACATTCTCGGAAACGCCATTATGCATATTTACTTGGAATTAGCAGGCGGCTCAGAAACAAAAAGAGGAATCTCGCATTCATTTATCGATCATGTTTTGTCTGAACAGGACTATGCTCAATCAAAGCGGTTTGAAAAAGATAAAGCGTTCTGGAACAAGCAATTCGAGACGGTGCCTGAACTCGTTTCCCTGAAACGGAATGCTCCTGCAGGCGGAAGTTTAGATGCTGAGAGATTTTCTCAAGATGTGCCTGAGGCGCTGCATCAGCAGATTTTATCCTTTTGTGAGGAGCACAAGGTCAGCGTTTTATCGGTATTTCAATCGGTGCTTGCCGCCTACTTGTACAGAGTCAGCGGGCAGAATAATGTGGTAACTGGTACATTTATGGGCAACCGGACAAATGCGAAAGAGAAGCAGATGCTTGGCATGTTTGTTTCTACGGTTCCGCTTCGGGCAAACATTAACGGCGGACAGGCGTTTTTTGATTTTGTTAAAGACCGGATGAAGGATTTAATGAAGACTCTTCGGCATCAAAAGTACCCGTATAATCTTCTCATCAATGATCTTCGTGAAACAAACAGCTCTGTGACAAAGCTGTTTACCGTTTCGCTTGAATATCAGGTGATGCAGTGGCAGAAAGAAGAGAATCTAGCCTTTTTGACTGAGCCCATTTTCAGCGGAAGCGGATTAAATGATGTTTCGATTCATGTGAAGGATCGATGGGATACTGGGAAACTTACAATTGACTTTGACTACCGTACTGATTTCATGACGAGTGAAGAAATTAAAATTGTTTGTGAACGCATGATGACATTGCTTGAGAACGCACTTACGCACCCGGATCATACGATTGATGAATTGACGCTGATTTCTGAGGCGGAGAAAGAGCGGCTGCTATTGCGGGCTGGCGGTGAACCGGTTAATTACCGCAAGAACATGACGATTCCGGCGCTATTCCAAGAAAAGGCGGAATCGCTTGCTGATCAGCCTGCGGTTGTGTTTGAAAATGGTGCATTGTCTTATCGAACGTTACATGAACAATCCGCACGCATTGCCAATGTGCTGAAAGAGAAGGGGGTCCGTGCAGACAGCCCGGTTGCCGTTTTGCTCGAACGCTCTGAACGGATGATTACGGCTATCATGGGGATTTTAAAAGCCGGCGGAGCCTATGTGCCGATTGACCCCGAGTTTCCGGCAGAGCGCATCCAATTTATTTTGGAGGACTGCGGTGCGGACTTCGTCTTGACTGAATCGAAGGTTGCGTCACCAGATGCATCTGCTGAGCTTATTGATTTTGATCAGGCGATTGCAAGCGGTACAGATGCTATTTCGGATATCAATGTGAATGCTAATGATCTTGCCTACATTATTTATACGTCGGGAACAACCGGACGTCCAAAAGGAGTGATGATCGAGCATCGCCAGGTTCATCATTTGGTTGAATCTCTGCAGCAGACTCTTTATCAGAGTGAGAGCCAGACCCTGCGGATGGCATTGCTTGCGCCGTTCCACTTTGATGCGTCAGTGAAACAGATTTTCGCGTCGCTCCTTTTGGGACAGACTCTTTATATTGTGCCGAAGAAAACGGTGACGAATGGCGCTGCTCTTGCGGAGTATTACCGCAGACACGGGATTGAGGCGACGGACGGAACACCGGCCCATCTGCAAATGCTGATAGCAGCGGGAGATTTGACTGGTCTTAAGCTCAAACACCTGCTGATTGGCGGGGAAGGTCTTTCTTCTGTTGTGGCGGACAAGCTTCTGACATTGTTTCAAGAAGCGGGTGCCGTTCCTCGTTTGACCAATGTGTACGGGCCGACTGAAACGTGTGTGGATGCATCTGTTCATCCGGTTCACCCGGACAGTACAGTTCAATCAGCGTATGTGCCAATCGGGAAAGCACTTGGGAATAACCGCTTGTATATTTTGGATCAAAAAGGCCGTCTGCAGCCGGAAGGCGTGGCGGGTGAGCTTTATATCGCGGGTGACGGTGTTGGACGAGGCTATTTAAACCTCCCGGAATTGACAGCTGAGAAATTTTCACAAGACCCGTTTGTGCCCGGTGACAGCATGTATCGTACCGGAGATGTGGTGCGCTGGCTTCCGGATGGAACGATCGAATATTTAGGAAGAGAAGATGATCAGGTCAAAGTTCGCGGATACCGCATTGAGCTTGGAGAAATTGAAACCGTGCTTCAGCAGGCGCCTGATGTTGCCAAAGCTGTCGTCTTGGCAAAGCCTGATGACCAAGGGAATCTTGAGGTTTGTGGGTATGTTGTGCAAAAAGCGGGAAGCGAATTTGCTCCTGCGCGTCTGCGGGAACACGCGGCAAAACACCTTCCTGACTACATGGTGCCGAACTACATCACAGAAATCACAGAAATTCCGCTCACGCCAAGCGGAAAAGTGGACCGCCGCAAGCTGTTTGCGCTTGAGGTAAAAGCGGTAAGGGGAACAGCGTATACCGCACCTCGAAACGAAATGGAAAAAACAATCGCCGAGATTTGGCAGGATGTGCTGAGCGTTGAGAAAGCCGGGGTCTTTGACAATTTCTTTGAAACGGGCGGTCATTCATTGAAGGCAATGACGCTTTTAACAAAGATTCATAAGGAAACGGGCGCTGACATCCCGCTGCAATATGTGTTTGAGCATCCGACCATCGCCGCTCTTGCTGAGGCGGCCGAGCGTAAAGAAGGCCGGACGTTTGCGGCGATTGAGCCGGCTGAAAAACAGGAGCATTACCCGCTTTCTCTGGCGCAGCAGCGGACGTACATTGTCAGCCAATTCGAGGACGCGGGAGTCGGATATAACATGCCGGCGGCAGCTATTTTAGAGGGACCTTTAGACATTCAAAAACTGGAACAAGCATTTGGCGGGTTAATCAGCCGCCACGAGTCGCTGAGGACATCATTTGTGCTTGAAGGCAGCATTCCGAGACAAAAAATTCATGACAGCGTCCAGTTCAACATCGAGATGATTGAAAGAAGCGGCCGTTCAAATGAGGAGGTTATGACTTCTTTTGTCCGCCGGTTTGACTTATCGAAAGCGCCGCTGTTGAGAGTCGGATTGATGGAGCTTGAAGAAAACCGTCATATGCTTCTGTTTGATATGCACCATTTGATTTCTGACGGTGTTTCCATCGGCATTATTTTGGAGCAACTGGCACAGATTTACCGCGGTGAACAGCTTCCTGAGCTTCGCCTTCAGTATAAAGATTACGCCGTCTGGCAAAGCGCGCAGGCTGCTGAAGGATACCAAAAGGATCGGGCGTATTGGAAGGAAGCCTTTGCGGGTGAGCTTCCCGTGCTTCAGCTTCTATCCGATTATCCGAGACCGCCTGTCCAAAGCTTTGAAGGAGACCGGGTTTCCATCAAGCTGGATGCAGAGTTAAAGAATCGCCTGTATCGTTTAGCTGAAAAAAATGGCGCCACACTTTATATGGTCATGCTGTCAGCCTACTATACGCTCCTGTCTAAATATACGGGGCAGGATGACATCATTGTCGGCACTCCGTCAGCGGGCAGACATCATTCTGATACAGAGGGCATTGTCGGAATGTTCGTTAATACGCTCGCTATTCGCAGCGAAGTGAAGCAGGATGAGACTTTTAACAGCCTGCTCACACGTGTGCGCCAGCAGGTTCTGGATGCCTTTTCTCATCAGGATTATCCATTTGAATGGCTTGTTGAAGACCTGAACATCCCGCGTGATGTAAGCAGACATCCGTTGTTTGACACGATGTTCAGTCTCCAAAACGCGGCGGCGGGCATTCCGGCTGTCGGTGATTTGACATTGTCGATTCATGAAACCAACTTCAACATTGCCAAATTTGATGTAACGGTTCAGGCAAGAGAAACGGACCGAGGCATTGATCTTGATTTAGACTACAGCACAAAACTGTTTAAACGAAGCACGGCAGACAGGCTGCTCACGCATTTTGCGCGCCTGCTTGAAGATGTAGTTGCTGAGCCTGAGAAACAGATTTCTGAGTACAACCTTCTTTCTGAAGAGGAAGCCGCCTCACAAGTTCAGCAGTTTAACCCGGAAAGAACGCCTTATCCGAAAGACAAAACGATTGTTCAGCTGTTTGAGGAGCAGGCTGCCAAAACGCCGGATCGCCCGGCACTTCAATATGAAGGGCAATCGCTCACATATCGAGAGCTGAATGAACGGGCCAACCGCTTAGCGCGCGGCATTCTTTCAATGGGAGCCGGCGAAAGCAGGACAGCGGCCGTCCTGTGTGAACGGTCAATGGACATGATTGTGTCCATCCTTGCGGTATTAAAATCCGGTTCGGCTTATGTACCAATTGATCCGGAACACCCGATTCAGCGGATGCAGCATTTCTTCCAAGACAGCGGAGCGAAAGTGCTTCTCACCCAGTCGAAATTAAAGGCGTTAGCGGAAAAAGCTGAATTCAAGGGTGTCATCGTGCTCGCTGATGAGGATGAAAGCTATCACGGCGATGCGCAAAATCTCGCTCTGCCGTTTGATTCTGCGGCCATGGCCAACCTGACGTATACATCCGGAACGACAGGAACGCCAAAGGGAAATATTGTGACACATGCCAATATTCTGCGTACGGTTAAGCAGACGAATTATCTCAGCATTACGGAACAGGATACGATACTCGGACTCTCAAATTATGTATTTGACGCATTTATGTTTGACGTATTTGGCTCTCTATTAAACGGCGCCAAGCTTGTGCTCGTTCCGAAAGAAACTGTTCTGGACATGGCTCGTCTTTCTCGCGTTATTGAGCGGGAGAACATCAGCATCCTCATGATCACGACAGCTCTGTTCCATCTTCTTGTGGACTTAAATCCGAGATGCTTGTCGACTTTGCGCAAGATTATGTTCGGGGGAGAACGGGCTTCTGTAGATCATGTGAAAAAAGCGCTGCAGACTGTTGGAAAAGGCAAGCTGCTTCACATGTACGGCCCATCTGAAAGCACGGTTTTCGCAACGTATCATCCGGTTGATGAATTGGATGAGCATACGATGTCCGTTCCGATTGGAAGACCGGTCAGCAATACGGAAGTGTACATTCTTGACCGCGCAGGACATGTTCAGCCTGCCGGCATCGCGGGAGAACTGTGTGTCAGCGGGGAAGGCCTCGTAAAAGGTTATTACAACCGCCCTGAACTGACTGAGGAGAAATTTGTGCCGCATCCGTTTAAAAAAGGCGAACGCATGTATAAAACGGGCGACTTGGCAAGATGGCTGCCGAATGGCGATATCGAATTTATCGGACGGATAGACCACCAGGTGAAAATCCGCGGACAGCGCATTGAGCTCGGAGAAATTGAACACCAGCTGCAAAGCCACGATCGTGTTCAGGAGAGCGTTGTGCTTGCCGTCGATCAAGGTGCGGGAGACAAACTGCTTTGCGCGTACTTTGTCGGGCAGGGTGAAATTACAGCGCAAGAGCTGAGAGAGCATACGGCAAAGGATCTGCCGGCGTACATGATCCCTGCGGTATTTATCCAAATGGACGAGCTGCCTCTGACCGGTAACGGAAAAATCGACCGGCGGGCGCTTCCGCTTCCTGACGGCAACATCTCAAATGGTGTTTCATATATTGCGCCGCGCAATGAAATAGAACAAAAAGTTGCAGACATTTGGGCACAGGTGCTTCAGGTTGAAAAGATCGGCATCTATGACCAATTCTTTGAAATTGGCGGACACTCGTTAGCGGGGATGAAGATGCTTGCCTTGATTCATCAGGAACTGGGCGCTGAGCTTTCTCTCAAGGATCTTTTCCAATCACCGACCGTTGAAAGCTTAGCACAGGTTATTGCCGCCGCAGAAAAAGGAACAGCGGTCAGCATAAGACCGGCAAAGACACAAGAGACGTATCCAGTTTCTTCTCCGCAAAAACGGATGTACGTGCTTCAGCAGCTTGAAGGAGCGAACACAAGCTACAACATGCCATCGGTTCTTCGCCTGAAGGGTCATCTGGATGTTGAAAGGCTCAAATGCGTAATGAATCAGTTAATGGAGCGTCATGAAGCCTTTAGAACAACCTTTGAAATAAAAGACGGAGAAACGGTGCAGCGAATCTGGGATGAAGCGGCGTTTGATATGGCATATTTCGAAGCGCCAGAAGAAGAGACCGAGCGGATCGTTTCTGAGTTTATCCGTCCGTTCACACTTGACCGGCTGCCGCTGTTCAGAATGGGGCTGATCAAGCTGTCAGAAGCTGAGCATCTGCTGCTGTTTGACATGCACCATATTATTTCTGACGGAGCGTCTGTCGGCGTGCTGATTGATGAACTCTCGAAGCTGTACGACGGAGAAACCCTTGAGCCGCTTCATATTCAATATAAGGATTATGCCGTGTGGCAGCAGCAGTTTATTCAGTCCGAGCTGTACCGGAAGCAAGAGGAGCATTGGCTGAAGGAGCTTGACGGAGAGCTGCCGGTGCTGACTCTTCCGACTGATTACAGCCGTCCTGCTGTTCAAACGTTTGAAGGAGATCGGATTGCGTTTGCATTGGACGCAGGAAAAGCGGATGCTCTTCGCAAGCTTGCAAAGGAAACGGATTCCACTCTGTATATGGTCCTTCTGGCGTCTTACAGCGCGTTTTTATCAAAATTGAGCGGCCAAAACGATATCATTGTGGGTTCGCCGGTAGCCGGACGTTCTCAAGCGGACATCAGCCGCGTCATCGGAATGTTTGTCAATACACTGGCGATGCGCACATATCCAAAGGGTGATAAGACGTTTGCGGATTATCTTGGTGAAGTGAAGGAAACGGCACTTAGCGCATTTGAAGCGCAGGATTACCCGCTTGAGGACCTGATCGGAAAAGTTGAGATTCACCGTGACACAAGCAGAAATCCTTTATTTGATGCAGTATTTTCTATGCAAAATGCGAGCATCACAGATTTAACAATGAAAGGAGTCGAGCTTGAACCGCATCCATTTGAACGGAAAACGGCCAAGTTTGATATCACGCTGACAGCTGACGAAACCGGCGGAGGGCTCGCATTTGTTCTTGAATACAATACGGCGCTGTTTACACCGGAAACGATTGAACGATGGAAGCAATATTGGATTCAGCTTTTAGGAGCAGTAACAGAAAATTCAAACCAGCCGCTTTCCAGCCTGTCGCTCGTCAACGAGACAGAAAAACAAACGCTTCTGGAGGCATGGAAAGGAAAAACGCTGCCTGTGCCGACAGACAAAACGGTTCATCAGCTGTTTGAAGAAACCGTTCAGCGCCACAAGGACCGCCCGGCTGTCACGTATAACGGGCAGTCATGGACGTACGGCGAGCTGAATGCGAAGGCGAACCGTCTGGCGCGGATTTTGATCGACTGCGGCATCAGCGCGGATGAGCGCGTCGGCATTCTGACGAAGCCGTCGCTTGAAATGTCCGCCGCGGTGCTCGGTGTCCTGAAGGCGGGAGCGGCTTTTGTGCCGATTGACCCTGACTATCCGGATCAGCGGATTGAATATATCCTACAGGACAGCGGTGCGAAGCTTCTCTTGAAACAGGAAGGCATCACAGTGCCGGACAGCTATACGGGCGAGGTCATTCTTCTTGACGGCAACCGGACGATCCTGAGTCTGCCGCTTGATGAAAACGATGAGGAAAATCCGCAGACCGACACAACCGCGGATCACCTTGCTTATATGATTTACACGTCAGGAACGACCGGACAGCCGAAGGGTGTTATGATCGAGCACCATGCGCTTGTCAACCTGTGCTTCTGGCATCATGACGCATTCGGCATGACAGCGGAGGACCGCAGTGCGAAGTACGCGGGCTTCGGGTTCGACGCTTCCATTTGGGAGATGTTCCCGACCTGGACGATCGGCGCTGAGCTTCACGTTATTGATGAAGCGATCCGCCTTGATATCACCCGCCTGAATGACTATTTCGAAACAAACGGCGTGACGATCACCTTCCTGCCAACACAGCTGGCGGAACAGTTCATGGAGCTAGAAAACACGTCACTCCGCGTGCTCTTGACCGGAGGGGACAAGCTGAAGCGTGCGGTCAAACAGCCGTACAAACTCATCAACAACTACGGGCCAACCGAAAACACCGTCGTTGCGACAAGCACAGAGATCAATCCGGAGGAAGGCTCGCTTTCTATCGGGCGCGCGATCGCCAATACGAGAGTGTACATTCTCAGCGAAAGCCATCAGGTTCAGCCGGAGGGCGTGGCCGGAGAGCTTTGTGTGGCGGGACGCGGACTGGCGCGGGGCTATCTGAACAGGGAAGACGAAACCGCGAAGCGGTTTGTCTCAGATCCGTTTGTGCCGGGTGAACGCATGTACAAAACGGGCGACTTGGTGAAATGGACGGGCGGCGGCATCGAATACATCGGCCGGATCGACCAGCAGGTCAAGGTCCGCGGATACCGAATCGAGCTGTCAGAAATCGAAGTGCAGCTGGCCCAGCTTTCTCAGGTGCAGGATGCGGCAGTGACAGCTGTGAAGGATAAAGCGGGCAATACCGCAATTGCCGCATATGTCACACCGGAAACTGTCGACACAGAAGCGCTGAAGTCAGCGCTCAAGGAAACCCTGCCGGACTACATGATCCCGGCGTTCTGGGTGACGTTGAACGAGCTTCCGGTTACCGCAAACGGCAAAGTAGACCGCAAAGCGCTGCCGGAGCCGGATATTGAAACAGGAAACGGAGAATACAAAGCGCCGTCCACTGACATGGAAGAGCTGCTTGCCGGCATTTGGCAGGACGTGCTCGGTATTTCTGAAGTCGGTGTCAGCGACAATTTCTTCTCGCTCGGCGGAGATTCCATTAAAGGCATCCAGATGGCGAGCCGCTTGAACCAGCACGGCTGGAAGCTGGAAATGAAGGATCTCTTCCAGCACCCGACGATCGAAGAACTGACACAATATGTGGAGCGTGCCGAAGGCAAACAGGCAGACCAAGGCCCTGTGGAGGGCGAAGTTATCCTGACGCCGATTCAGCGCTGGTTCTTTGAAAAGAACTTCACGAACAAACATCACTGGAACCAGTCGGTTATGCTTCATGCCGCGAAGGGCTTTGATCCTGAACGGATTGAAAAGACATTGCGGGCACTGATTGAGCATCATGACGCGCTTCGCATGGTCTACCGCGAGGAACAAGGGGAGATCGTTCAATTTAACAAAGGGCTTGATGCCGTCTCTGTACACTTAGAGATCACCAAACTTGAGGGGCAGGCTATAGATCATGAAGACCGCATAGAGAGAGAAGCGGAGCGTCTGCAAAGCAGCATCAATTTGAAGGAAGGCGGCTTGTTAAAAGCAGGCTTGTTCCAAGCGGAAGATGGAGACCACTTGCTGCTTGTGATTCACCACTTAGTGGTTGACGGTGTATCGTGGCGGATTTTACTGGAGGATTTCGCCGCGGTTTATACACAGCTGGAGCAAGGGAACGAGCCGGTTCTTCCGCAGAAAACCCATTCGTTTGCGGAGTATGCAGAGAGATTACAAGATTTCGCAAATTCCAAGGCCTTTCTGAAAGAAAAAGAGTATTGGAAACAGCTTGAAGAACAGACTGTCCCGGTGAAGCTTCCGAAAGACCGCGAATCTAGTGATCAGCGAATGAAACATACAAAGACAATCGGATTTTCGCTGACTGCTGAAGAGACAGAACAGCTTACCACTAAGGTGCATGAGGCTTATCATACAGAAATGAATGATATTTTGCTGACGGCATTTGGATTAGCGATGAAGGAGTGGACAGGTCAGGAGCAAGTGAGTGTTCATTTAGAGGGGCATGGACGTGAAGATATCGTAGAAGACCTGACCATTTCCCGGACAGTCGGCTGGTTTACGAGTATGTTCCCGATGGTGCTGGATATGAAGCATGCGGATGATCTGGCTTATCAGCTGAAGCAAATGAAAGAAGACATCAGACATATCCCGAACAAGGGAGTGGGCTACGGCATTTTGCGCTATTTGACAGCGCCGGAGCATAAAGAAGATGTGGCGTTCTCCATTCAGCCGGATATCAGCTTTAACTATTTAGGGCAGTTCGACGAAATGTCGGATGCAGGTTTATTCACGAGATCAGAGCTGCCATCAGGACAGTCATTAAGCCCGGACACGGAAAAACCGAACGCGCTTGATGTTGTCGGATATATTGAAAATGGAAAACTGACGATGTCACTGGCCTATCATTCTCTCGAATTTCATGAAAAAACGATACAGACATTCAGTGACAGCTTTAAGGCCCATCTTCTTAGAATCATTGAACATTGCCTATCTCAAGATGGCACGGAACTAACGCCGAGTGACCTTGGCGACGACGATTTGACGCTGGATGAGCTTGATAAATTAATGGAAATTTTCTAATAGAGGTGGCATATGAGCAAAAAATCAATTCAAAAGGTGTACGCACTTACACCGATGCAGGAAGGAATGCTGTATCATGCGATGCTTGATCCGCATTCTTCCTCTTACTTCACACAATTAGAGCTTGGCATTCAAGGTGTTTTTGATCTTGAAATCTTTGAGAAAAGCGTCAATGAACTGATCCGGTCATACGATATTCTCCGTACGGTATTTGTACACCAGCAGCTGCAAAAGCCGCGTCAGGTTGTGTTAGCGGAACGCAAGACAAAGGTGCACTATGAAGATATCAGTCATGCAGACGAGGATCGCCAGAAAGACCACATTGAGCGTTACAAACAAGACGTTCAGCGCCAAGGCTTTAACCTGGCAAAAGACATTTTGTTCAAGGTGGCAGTTTTCCGCCTTGACGCAGATCAGCTGTATCTTGTCTGGAGCAATCACCATATTATGATGGACGGCTGGAGCATGGGCGTGCTGATGAAAAGCCTGTTCCAAAACTACGAAGCGCTCAGAGCAGGCCGCACACCTGCAAATGGGCAGGGCAAGCCATATTCCGACTACATTAAGTGGCTTGGAAAACAGGACAATGAAGAAGCGGAAGGCTACTGGAGCGAACGCTTGGCGGATTTTGAACAGCCAAGCGTGCTCCCGGGCCGCTTGCCGGAGAAAAAAGACGAGTATGTGAACAGAGAATACTCATTTACATGGGACGAGGAACTGGTTGCACGCATTCAGCAAACGGCGAACCGCCATCAAGTGACGGGGCCTAACCTGTTTCAGGCGATCTGGGGAATCGTCCTCAGCAAATATAACTTTACGAATGATGTTGTCTTCGGCACGGTCGTATCGGGACGGCCGTCTGAAATCAACGGAATCGAAACAATGGCGGGGCTCTTCATCAATACCATTCCGGTGCGTGTAAAGGTTGATCGGCAGTCTACATTCGCTGATATTTTCACAGCCGTTCAGCAGCATGCGGTGGAGGCGGAGCGCTACGATTACGTGCCGCTTTACGAGATTCAAAAACGTTCAGCCTTGGACAGCAGTCTTTTGAACCATCTTGTCGCTTTTGAAAATTATCCGCTTGATCAAGAGCTTGAAAACGGCAGCATGGAAGACAGGCTCGGTTTCTCTATCAAGGTTGAGAGCGCATTTGAACAAACAAGCTTTGATTTCAACCTCATTGTTTACCCGGGTAAAACCTGGACCGTCAAAATCAAATATAACGGCGCTGCATTTGATTCTGCTTTTATTGAACGGACAGCAGGACATCTCACCCGCATGATGACAGCCGCTGTCGAGCGGCCGGACGCCTTTGTGCGTGAGCATGGGCTTGTGGGAGAAGAAGAGCAGCGGCAAATTGTGGAGACCTTTAACAGCACTTCAACAGAACTCCCTGAAAGAATGGCTGTTCATCAAGTATTTGAAGAACAAGCAAAGCGGACACCGGCAAGTACTGCCCTCGTATATGAAGGAGCCGAGCTGACGTACCGCGAGCTGAACGAAGCGGCGAACCGTCTGGCGAGAAAGCTTATCGGGCAAGGTCTTCAACAGGGTGAAACAGCAGCCATTATGAATGACCGTTCGGCAGAGACTGTTGCCGCCATACTGGCTGTTTTAAAGGCAGGCGCTGTATATGTGCCGCTTGATCCCGCACTTCCGGAGGATCGGCTCCGTTTCATGGCGGAGGACAGCTCGATTCGGATCGCTTTAGCTGGAGAGGTCTATACAAAACAGGCAAATCAGCTGCAAGTGCCGGTTCTCCCGCTGGAAGGCGTTTTTGAAGAGAATGAAACGGCTGACAATCTGAATCTGCCCGCCGATCCGTCTGACCTGGCTTACATCATGTACACGTCAGGTTCGACCGGAAAACCGAAAGGTGTCATGATCGAACACAAAAGCATTCTGCGTCTCGTCAAAAATGCAGGATACGTTCCTGTTCATGAAGAAGACCGCATGGCGCAAACGGGAGCTGTCAGCTTTGATGCCGGCACATTTGAGGTCTTTGGCGCGCTGCTGAACGGCGCGGCGCTTTATCCGGTGAAAAAAGAGACACTGCTTGACGCGACACGGTTTTCAGCGTTCCTGCGTGAGCAGAAAATTACGACGATGTGGCTGACATCGCCATTATTCAACCAGCTTGCTGCAAAGGATGCCGGCATGTTTGGCACACTGCGCCATTTAATCATCGGCGGAGACGCGCTCGTGCCGCATATTGTAAGTAAAGTGAAACAGGCATCGCCGTCGCTTTCTCTGTGGAACGGGTACGGCCCGACAGAAAATACGACATTCTCTACAAGCTTTTTGATTGATCGCGAGTACAGCGGTTCAATTCCAATCGGGAAGCCAATCGGAAATTCCACTGCATACATCATGGATGAGCAGCAGCGTCTGCAGCCGATCGGAGCGCCCGGTGAACTGTGTGTCGGGGGAAGCGGCGTGGCACGGGGCTACGTCAACCTCCCAGAGCTGACGGAGAAGCAATTTCTCGAAGATCCGTTCAGACCGGGTGAAAAAATGTATCGAACTGGCGACTTGGCGAAATGGCTTCCGGACGGGAATATCGAGTTTTTAGGAAGAATTGATAACCAGGTGAAGGTGCGCGGGTTCCGGATTGAGCTTGGGGAGATCGAAAACAAATTGAACATGGCCGAACATGTGACAGAGGCTGCCGTGATCATTCGCAAGAACAAAGCGGATGAAAATGAAATTTGCGCGTACTTTACGGCGGATCGCGAAGTGTCTGTGAGCGGGCTGAGAAAAACGCTGTCTCAATCATTGCCGGACTATATGGTTCCTGCCCATTTGATCCAGATGGACAGCTTGCCGCTTACACCAAACGGAAAAATCAATAAAAAAGAACTGCCTGTGCCTCAATCAGACGCTGTGCAGTCTGAATATGCAGCACCCAAAACAGAGAGTGAAACGAAATTAGCCGAGATTTGGGAAGGGATACTTGGCGTTAAAGCAGGCGTTACAGATAACTTCTTTATGATCGGCGGACATTCTCTGAAAGCGATGATGATGACGGCGAAAATTCAAGAGCATTTCCACAAGGAAGTACCGATTAAAGTGCTTTTTGAAAAGCCGACCATTCAAGAACTGGCACTGTATTTGGAAGAGAGCGAAAGCAAGGAGGAGCAGACGTTTGAACCGATCAGGCAAGCACCTTATCAGCAGCATTATCCTGTATCCCCGGCCCAGCGGAGAATGTACATCCTCAATCAGCTTGGACAAGCAAGCACAAGCTACAACGTCCCTGCTGTACTTTTGCTGGAGGGAGAAGTAAACAAAGACCGGCTTGAACATGCGATTCAGCAATTAATCGATCGGCACGAAATTCTCCGTACGTCGTTTGACATGATAGACGGAGAAGTCGTACAGACCGTTCATAAAAACATATCGTTCCAGCTGGAGGCTGCCAAGGGGCGGGAAGAAGACGCGGAAGAGCTGATCAAAACGTTTGTTCAGCCGTTTGAGTTAAACCGCGCGCCGCTCGTCCGTTCGAAGCTTGTCCAGCTTGAAGAAGAACGCCATCTGCTGCTCATTGATATGCATCATATCATTACGGACGGCAGCTCGACTGGCATTCTCATCGGCGATCTCGCCAAAATCTATCAAGGCGCAGATCTGGAGCTCCCGCAGATTCACTATAAGGATTACGCTGTCTGGCAAAAAGAACATGCGGATCATCAAAAAGATGAAGCATACTGGCTGGATACGTTTAAAGGCGAGCTGCCGGTTCTTGACCTTCCGGCGGATTTCCCGCGGCCTGCAGAACGGAGCTTTTCCGGGGAGCGCGTCATGTTCGGGCTTGATAAACAAATCACGGCTCAAATCAAATCGCTGCTGTCAGAAACAGACACAACAATGTACATGTTCCTTTTAGCCGCATTTCATGTATTGCTCTCTAAGTATGCGTCACAGGATGACATCATCGTCGGCTCACCGACTGCGGGCAGAACACATCCTGATTTGCAAGGTGTGCCGGGTATGTTTGTCAACACGGTGGCATTACGGACAGCGCCTGCGGGGGACAAAACCTTTGCGCAATTCCTAGACGAAGTCAAAACGGTCAGTCTTCAAGCATTCGAGCACCAAAGCTATCCGCTTGAGGAATTGATTGAAAAGCTGCCGCTCACAAGGGACACAAGCCGTAGCCCGCTGTTCAGCGTTATGTTCAACATGCAGAACATGGAGATTCCTTCTTTGAAATTAGGAGATTTGAAGATTTCTTCCTATTCTATGCTTCATCACGTGGCGAAATTTGATCTGTCCTTGGAAGCTGTCGAACGTGAAGAAGAAATCGGTTTAAGCTTTGACTACGCAACTGCCTTATTTAAGGACGAGACAATCCGCTGCTGGAGCAGCCACTTTGTCAATTTGATCAAAGCAGCTGCGGTTAACCCGAACGTACGGCTGTCTGATTTGGAGATTCTTTCACCGGCTGAAACGGCAGCTTTGCTTGAAGAGAAAAAACAAACCACTCATTCTGGCGAAGACACGTTTGTATCACTTTTCGAAAAACAGGTGCAGCAAACACCTGATGATCCGGCTGTGATTTCTGGCGGAAACCAGCTGACCTATCGTGAGCTTGATGAACAGGCGAACCAGCTGGCGCATCATTTGCGCGCGCACGGGGCAGGAAGTGAAGACATCGTAGCCGTTGTCATGGATCGTTCAGCTGACCTAATGACAGCTGTTCTTGGGATCATGAAGGCGGGAGCCGCTTTCCTTCCGATTGATCCGGATACGCCTGAGGAACGAATCCGCTATTCATTAGAAGACAGCGGTGCGAGATTTACAGTCGTGAATGAAAGAAATATGACTGCCATAGGGCAATATCAAGGAACCACGATCAATATCGATCAAGCGGATTGGCGGAATGAAAACAAGGAGCGCCCGGAATTGATGTCTGGGCCTCAGAATCTTGCATATATCATTTACACATCCGGCACGACCGGGAAGCCGAAGGGTGTGCAGATTGAGCATCGCAATCTGACAAACTATGTTTCTTGGTTTAGCAAAGAGGCGGGCCTGACAAAAACGGATAAGTCGGTCTTACTTTCGTCTTACGCATTCGACTTGGGTTATACAAGCATTTTCCCTGTGCTCCAAGCAGGCGGTGAGCTTCACATTGTGCCGAAAGAGACATATACGGCGCCCGATCAGATTGGCCGTTATATCAAGGAGCACGGCATCACGTATATCAAGCTGACACCGTCCCTGTTCCACACGATGGTGAACACGGCCAGCTTTACAAAGGAGCCGCATTTTGAATCCCTGCGCTTGATTGTGTTGGGAGGAGAAAAGATCATCCCTGCTGATGTTCTAGCGTTCAGCAAAGTATATCGGCATACCGAATTTATCAATCACTACGGTCCGACCGAAGCAACAATCGGCGCCATTGCCGGACGGATTGACCTGACTGAACCTGGCACATTCGCGAAACGGCCGACAATCGGACGGCCGATTGCCAATACCGGCGCACTTGTCTTAAATGAGTCATTGAAGCTTGTGCCTCCGGGAGCGAGCGGTCAGTTATATATCACAGGACAGGGGCTTGCCAGAGGATATCTCAGCCGTCCTCAGCTCACATCCGAGAAATTCGTTGAAAACCCGTATGCGCCGGGGAGCCTGATGTACAAGACCGGAGATGTCGTCCGGAGACTGGCGGACGGTACGGTTGAATTTATCGGCCGGGCTGATGATCAGGTGAAAATCCGTGGCTACCGCATAGAGCCGAAAGAAATTGAAACGGTCATGCTTAGCCTCAGCGGTATTCGAGAAGCGGTAGTGCTTGCGGTTTCTGAGGGCGGGCTTCAAGAGCTTTGTGCGTATTATACGGCGGATCAAGCCATTGAAAAAGCAGAGCTCCGGAAACAGCTTTCACAAATACTGCCGTCTCATATGATCCCTGCCTTCTTCGTGCAGGTAGATGTCATCCCGCTCACGGCAAACGGGAAGACCGACAGAAACGCATTGCCGAAGCCGAACGCAGCGCAATCCGGATATGAGGCGTCAGCTGCTCCGGAAACAGCATTTGAAGAAAGCCTTTGCCGCATCTGGCAGAAAACACTCGGCATTGAAGCGATCGGAATCGATGACAATTTCTTCGATTTAGGCGGCCATTCACTAAAAGGAATGATGCTCATCGCCAATATACAGGCGGAATTGGAGAAAACCGTGCCGCTTAAAGCGCTGTTCGAGCAGCCGACTGTACGCCAGCTGGCGGCTTACATGGAGGAATCGGCAGCATCAGGCGGCTATCACATGTTAAAGCCGGCTGACAAACAGGATGTGTATCCATTGTCATCCGCGCAGAAACGGATGTACGTGCTCAATCAGCTTGACCGGCAGACGATCAGCTATAATATGCCATCGGTTCTTCTGATGGAAGGCGAGCTTCACATTTCGCGCCTGAGAGAATCACTTAACCAGCTCGTAAACCGTCATGAATCATTGCGCACGTCATTTACGGAAGCAGACGGAGAGCCTGTCCAGCGCATTGTTGAGGAGGCATCAATTGATCTTCACGTGTTTGATGCAGAAGAGGGCGAGGCGGAACAGAAGATTAAGGAATTTATCAGGCCATTCGACTTAAGCAACGCTCCACTCATTCGCGCGGCATTACTCCGAATTGCAGACCAAAAACATCTGCTTCTATTGGATATGCATCACATTATCGCGGATGGTGTATCAAGAGGTATTTTCGTTAAAGAATTGGCACTGCTTTATAAAGGCGAACAGCTTCCGGAGCCGAAGCTTCATTACAAGGATTTCGCTGTTTGGCAAAATGAAGCCGGACAGAAAGAACGGATGAAGGAGCATGAGCAATACTGGCTATCAGTTCTCTCAGGCGAACTGCCGGAGCTTGACCTTCCGCTTGATTACACCCGACCGCCTGTTCAAAGCTTTGAAGGGGATACTGTACGTTTCCGCGCGGGAAGCGGGACGGCAAAGGCGATTGAAAAACTGCTCGCAGAAACGGGAACGACTTTGCATATGGTGCTTCATACCGTCTTCCATGTCTTTTTAAGCAAAATCTCCGGACAGCGGGATATCGTGATCGGCTCGGTTACAGCAGGCCGCACGAATGCCGACGTGCAAAACATGCCGGGGATGTTCGTCAATACGCTTGCACTGAGAATGGAAGCAGAAGAAAAGCAGACATTTGCAGAGCTTCTGGAGCAAGCAAAGGAGACGAATCTGTCAGCGCTTGAGCATCAGGAGTATCCGTTTGAAGATCTGGTCAATCAGTTAGACCTCCCTCGGGATATGAGCCGAAATCCATTGTTTAATGTGATGGTTACGACAGAAAACCCTGATAAAGAACAGCTTGAGCTGCAAGATCTCACGATTTCACCTTATGAGGCCCATCAGGGAACATCGAAGTTTGATCTGACATTAGGTGGTTTCGCTGACGAAAACGGCATCGGTCTGCAGCTGGAATATGCGACTGATCTATTCTCAAGAGAAACAGCTGAGAAATGGAGCGAATACGTCCTGCGGTTATTGCAGGCTGTGGCAGAAAATCCAAACCAGCCGCTTTCCAGCCTGTCGCTCGTCAACGAGACAGAAAAACAAACGCTTCTGGAGGCCTGGAAAGGAAAAACACTGCCTGTGCCGACAGACAAAACGGTTCATCAGCTGTTTGAAGAAACCGTTCAGCGCCACAAGGACCGCCCGGCTGTCACGTATAACGGGCAGTCATGGACGTACGGCGAGCTGAATGCGAAGGCGAACCGTCTGGCGCGGATTTTGATCGACTGCGGCATCAGCGCGGATGAGCGCGTCGGCATTCTGACGAAGCCGTCGCTTGAAATGTCCACCGCGGTGCTTGGTGTCCTGAAGGCGGGAGCGGCATTTGTGCCGATTGACCCTGACTATCCAGATCAGCGGATTGAATATATCCTACAGGACAGCGGTGCGAAGCTTCTCTTGAAACAGGAAGGCATTTCAGTGCCGGACAGCTATACGGGCGAGGTCATTCTTCTGGACGGCAACCGGACGATCCTGAGTCTGCCGCTTGACGAAAACGATGAGGAAAATCCGCAGACCGACACAACCGCGGATCACCTTGCTTATATGATTTACACGTCAGGAACGACCGGACAGCCGAAGGGTGTTATGATCGAGCACCATGCGCTTGTCAACCTGTGCTTCTGGCATCATGACGCGTTCGGCATGACAGCGGAGGACCGCAGTGCGAAGTACGCGGGCTTCGGGTTCGACGCTTCCATTTGGGAGATGTTCCCGACCTGGACGATCGGCGCTGAGCTTCACGTTATTGATGAAGCGATCCGCCTTGATATCACCCGCCTGAATGACTATTTCGAAACAAACGGCGTGACGATCACCTTCCTGCCAACACAGCTGGCGGAACAGTTCATGGAGCTAGAAAACACGTCACTCCGCGTGCTCTTGACCGGAGGGGACAAGCTGAAGCGTGCGGTCAAACAGCCGTACAAACTCATCAACAACTACGGGCCAACCGAAAACACTGTCGTTGCGACAAGCACAGAGATCAATCCGGAGGAAGGCTCGCTTTCTATCGGGCGCGCGATCGCCAATACGAGAGGGTACATTCTCAGCGAAAGCCATCAGGTTCAGCCGGAGGGCGTGGCCGGAGAGCTATGTGTGGCGGGACGCGGACTGGCGCGCGGCTATCTGAACAGGGAAGACGAAACCGCGAAGCGGTTTGTCCCAGATCCGTTTGTGCCGGGTGAACGCATGTACAAAACGGGCGACTTGGTGAAATGGACGGGCGGCGGCATCGAATACATCGGCCGGATCGACCAGCAGGTCAAGGTCCGCGGCTACCGGATCGAGCTGTCAGAAATCGAAGTCCAGCTCGCCCAGATTTCTGCGGTGCAGGATGCGGCGGTGATAGCCGTCAAGGATAAAGGCGGGAATACAGCGATCGCGGCGTATGTCACACCGGAAACAGCTGACATAGAAGCGCTGAAATCTGCACTGAAGGAAACCCTGCCGGACTACATGATCCCGGCGTTCTGGGTGGCCTTGAACGAGCTTCCGGTTACCGCAAACGGCAAAGTAGACCGCAAAGCGCTGCCGGAGCCGGATATTGAAACAGGAAACGGAGAATACAAAGCGCCGTCCACTGACATGGAAGAACTGCTTGCCGGCATTTGGCAGGACGTGCTCGGTATTTCTGAAGTCGGTGTCAGTGACAATTTCTTCTCGCTCGGCGGAGATTCCATTAAAGGCATCCAGATGGCGAGCCGCTTGAACCAGCACGGCTGGAAACTGGAAATGAAGGATCTCTTCCAGCACCCGACGATCGAAGAGCTTACCCAATACGTGGAGCGTGCCGAAGGCAAACAGGCAGACCAAGGCCCTGTGGAGGGCGAAGTTATCCTGACGCCGATTCAGCGCTGGTTCTTTGAAAAGAATTTCACGAACAAACATCACTGGAACCAGTCGGTTATGCTTCATGCCTCGGAGGGCTTTGATCCTGAACGGGTTGAAAAGACATTGCGGGCACTGATTGAGCATCATGACGCGCTTCGCATGGTCTACCGTGAAGAAAATGGCGACATCATTCAAGCGTATAAACGGATAGACGAGTGCGAGGTCAGCTTTGAAATCGTTGATCTGTACGGCTCAGATGAAGATATGCTGAAAAGCCAGATTAAGGTTCTTGCTGACAGTCTGCAAAGCAGTCTCGACCTGCAAAACGGACCGCTTCTGAAAGGGGAGCTATACCGCACGGAAGCAGGGGATCACCTGCTCATCGCTGTACACCATCTCGTGGTCGACGGCGTATCTTGGCGGATCTTGCTTGAAGACTTTGCATCAGGCTACATGCAGGCGGAGAAAGAAGAGCAAATCGTCTTCCCGCAAAAAACGAACTCCTTCAAGGATTGGGCAGAAGAATTGGCGGCATTCAGCCAATCAGCACACCTTTTGCAGCAGGCTGAATACTGGGCGCAAATTGACGATGAAGAGGTTTCTGCTGTTCCGAAGGATGATGAAACAGAGGAGCGGATTGTCAAACATACCTCATCCGTCATCTGTGAATTAAATGAGGAAGACACTAAACACCTCTTAACAGATGTTCATCAGCCATATGGAACCGAGATCAATGATATTCTTCTCAGCGCGCTCGGATTAACGATGAAAGAATGGACAGATGGTGTCAAAATCGGCATCAATCTTGAGGGGCACGGACGGGAAGACATCATCCCGAATTTGAACATCTCCAGAACGGTTGGCTGGTTTACGGCACAATATCCTGTTGTGCTCGACATGTCTGAAACAGATGTCTCAGCGGTCATCAAAGCAGTCAAAGAAAACCTGCGCCGCGTTCCGGACAAAGGCGTCGGATACGGCATTCTCCGCTACTTTACAGAACAAGCGGGAGCGCAAGGCTTCACACCGGAAATCAGCTTTAACTATTTAGGCCAATTCGACAGTGAAGTGAAAACGGATTTCTTTGAACCGTCCGCTTTCGATATGGGACGCCAAGTGAGCGAAGAATCAGAAGCCCTGTACGCTTTAAGCTTCAGCGGCATGATCCGTAACGGACGTTTTGTTCTTTCTTGCTCCTACAATGAGAAGGAATATGAAAGAGCAACGGTCGAAGCACAAATGGAGCGGTTTAAAGAAAATCTCCTCCTGATCATCCGCCATTGTACGGAAAAAGAGGACAAGGAATTCACACCGAGCGACTTCAGTGCGGGAGACCTTGAAATGGATGAGATGGGCGATATCTTTGACATGCTTGAGGAGAATTTGAAATAAAAATGCAAGGGAATTACAGAAGGCGGGAGAGAAACATATGAGTCAATTTAGCAAAGATCAGGTTCAAGATATGTATTACCTATCGCCGATGCAGGAGGGGATGCTGTTTCATAGCATCCTGAATCCCGGCCAGAGCTTTTACCTTGAACAAATTACGATGAAAGTAAAGGGCGACTTCAATATCAAATGCCTTGAAGAGAGCATGAATGTCATTATGGACCGGTACGATGTATTTCGTACCGTGTTCATTCACGAGAAAGTAAAAAGGCCCGTTCAAGTCGTATTAAAAAAACGTCAATTTCATATAGAAGAAATCGATCTGACACATTTATCCGAAAGAGAGCAAACGGATAAAATCAATGAATACAAAGCACAGGATAAGATCAAAGGCTTTGATTTAACGCGTGATATTCCGATGAGAGCAGCCATCTTCAAAAAAGCTGACAACAGCTTTGAATGGGTGTGGAGCTACCACCACATTATATTGGACGGCTGGTGCTTCGGCATCGTCGTGCAGGATCTGTTTAAGGTATACAACGCCCTGCGTGAACAAAAGCCGTACAGTCTGCCGCCTGTCAAACCGTATAAGGAATACATCAAGTGGCTTGAAAAGCAGGATAAACAAGCATCGCTCCGCTACTGGCGCGAGTACTTGGAAGACTTTGAAGGACAGACGACGTTTGCGGAGCAAAGAAAGAAACAAAAGGAAGGATACGAGCCGAAAGAACTGCTCTTCTCACTGCCGGAGGCGGAAACAAAAGCTTTTACAGAGCTTGCGAAATCTCAGCACACCACTTTGAGTACCGCTTTGCAGGCAGTCTGGAGCGTACTGCTCAGCCGTTATCAGCGGTCTGACGATTTGACCTTCGGTACAGTCGTTTCCGGGCGTCCTGCGGAAATCAAAGGCGTTGAACATATGGTCGGCCTGTTTATCAACGTTGTTCCTAGTAGAGTGAAATTGGCTGAAAACATGACATTCAACGGTTTGCTCAAGCAGCTTCAGGAGCAGTCACTTGAGTCAGAACCGCATCAATATGTGCCGCTTTATGACATCCAAAGCCAGGCCAACCAGCCGAAATTGATTGACCACATCATCGTGTTTGAAAATTATCCGCTTCAGGATGCAAGCAATGAAGAAAGCGGTCAAAACGGATTCGATATGGAGGATGTCCATGTATTTGAGAAGTCAAATTACGATCTCAATTTGATGGCCTCCCCGGGTGACGAAATGCTGATCAAGCTTGCCTATAATGAGCTTGTGTTTGATGAAGCGTTTATGCTGCGCTTAAAATCCCAGCTTCTCACAGCGATTCAGCAGCTCATTCAGCATCCCGATCAGCCTGTCAACACCATTGATTTCATTGATGAAAAAGAAAAAGAGTACTTGCTTAACGGCTTAAATCCGACACCTCAAACGTGTGAGCCAAAACCTCTGACAGATTGGTTCAAGGAGGCGGTGGACGTCAATCCAAGTGCACCGGCGCTCACATTTGCAGGCCGAACGCTGTCCTATCACGAATTAGACGAGGAAACGAACCGCCTCGCACGCCGTTTACAAAAGCAAGGTGCTGGCAAAGGCTCTGTTGTTGCATTGTACACAAAGCGCTCGCTGGAACTGGTGATTGGGATTCTCGGTGTGTTAAAGGCGGGAGCGGCTTATGTACCGGTTGACCCTAAGCTGCCGAATGACCGAATTTCATATATGCTGATCGACAGCGGGGCGGCATGTCTGCTTACACATCAGGAGATGAAAGAGCAAGCGAATCAGCTGCCGTTTACAGGCCAAACACTCATCATTGATGATCCCATCCGTTTTGAAGAAGAGGCAAGCGATCCTGAAACCGTGATTGCACCTGATGATGCGGCGTATATCATGTATACATCAGGCACAACCGGAAAACCAAAGGGAAATATCACGACGCATGCCAATATTCAAGGATTAGTGAAGCACGTTGATTACATGACGTTTTCTGAGAAAGACACGTTCTTATCTGTATCGAATTACGCTTTTGACGCATTTACTTTTGATTTCTATGCTTCCATTCTGAATGGAGCAAGACTGATTATTGCTGATGAAAATACACTGCTTGATCCAGAGCGTCTCACGAGTCTCATCCGCCAAGAGAATGTCAGCGTCATGTTTGCGACCACAGCTTTATTTAATCTTCTCACAGATGCGGGAGAGGATTGGCTGAAGGGGCTTCGCTGTGTGTTATTCGGTGGGGAACGCGCGTCTGTGCCTCATGTCAGGAAAGCACTGAAGATCATGGGGCCGGGCAAGCTGATTAACTGCTATGGCCCGACTGAGGGCACGGTGTTTGCAACGGCTCACGTCGTGCACGAGATTCCGGGAACTCTCTCCTCTCTGCCAATCGGAAAGCCGATCAGCAATGCGAGTGTTTATATTCTCAATGAATCAAATCAGCTCCAGCCGTTCGGAGCGGTCGGTGAACTATGCATCAGCGGAATGGGCGTATCAAAAGGCTATGTTAACCGTGACGAGCTGACAAAGCAGAAATTTACCGCCAACTCGTTCAAACCCGGAGAAACACTTTACCGAACCGGGGATCTCGCTCGCTGGCTGCCTGATGGAACGATTGAATACGCCGGCCGTATTGATGATCAAGTGAAAATACGGGGGCACCGGATCGAGCTGGAAGAAATCGAAAAACAGCTGCAGGAATATCCCGGAGTAAAAGACGCGGTTGTCGTAGTGGACCGCCACGAGTCTGGCGACGCATCAATCAACGCCTACCTCGTGAACCGGACGCAGCTTTCAGCAGAAGACGTTAAGGCACATCTGAAAAAACAGCTTCCTGCTTATATGGTGCCGCAGACATTTACGTTCTTGGACGAGCTTCCTTTAACAACAAACGGAAAAGTCAATAAACGTCTGCTGCCAAAACCGGAGCCAGATCAGATATCGCAAGAATGGATTGGACCTCGAGATGAAACGGAAGAAACAATTGCACAAATCTGGTCCGAGATTCTCGGGAGAAAGCAAGTCAGCATCCACGACGATTTCTTCGAGCATGGCGGTCATTCCTTAAAGGCGATGACAGCCGCTTCTCGCATCAAAAAAGAGCTCGGAATTGACCTTCCGGTGAAGCTTTTGTTTGAAGCGCCGACGATTGCCGGCATTTCTGCATACCTGAAAAACGGGGGCTCAGAAGGACTTCAGGACGTAACAATCATGAATCCGGAACAGGATGACATCATTTTCGCGTTTCCTCCGGTATTGGGATATGGCTTAATGTATCAGAACCTGGCCAAGCACTTGCCGTCATACAAGCTGTGCGCATTTGACTTTATTGAAGAGGAAAACCGTCTTGACCGGTATGCCGCTCTGATCAAGGAGCTTCAGCCGGAAGGGCCTGTGACACTGTTCGGTTATTCAGCAGGGTGCAGCCTGGCGTTTGAAGCGGCTAAAAAACTTGAAGAGCAAGGACGCACCGTACAGCGGATCATCATGGTGGATTCCTATAAAAAACAAGGCGTCAGTGATCTGGACGGACGCACGGTCGAAAACGATGTCGAAGCCCTGATGAATGTAAACCGGGACAATGAAGCGCTCAATAGTGAAGCCGTCAAGCAGGGGCTCAAGAAAAAAACACATGCCTTCTACTCATACTACGTCAACCTGATCAGCTCGGGCCAAGTAAAAGCAGACATTGATTTGCTGACCTCTGATCTTGACTTTGAAATGCCCGAATGGCTTTCCTCGTGGGAAGAGGCGACAACGGGCGCTTACCGGGTGAAAAAAGGCTTCGGAACACACGCCGAAATGCTGCAGGGCGAATGTCTTGATAGGAATGCCGGGATTTTGCGCGAATTTATTAAGAAACAAACCATAACGCTTTCTTAAGGAAGCGATGAAAGGGGGAGCCGGCCAATGAGCCAACTGTTCAAATCATTTGATGCGTCGGAAAAAACGCAGCTCATCTGTTTTCCGTTTGCCGGCGGCTACTCGGCTTCATTTCGCCCTCTCCATGCTTTTTTGCAGGGGGAATGTGAAATGCTCGCAGCTGAACCGCCGGGACACGGCACGAATCAGACGTCAGCCGTTGAGGATCTCGAGCAGCTGACTGATTTGTACAAGCAAGAATTACATTTGCATCCAGATCGGCCGTTTGTGCTGTTCGGGCATAGCATGGGCGGCATGATCACCTTCAGGCTGGCGCAAAAACTGGAGCGTGAAGGCATTTTTCCGCAGGCCGTGATTATCTCTGCGATTCAGCCGCCGCATATTCAACGGAAAAAAGTATCGCATTTGCCTGATGATCAATTTCTCAATCATATTATGAAATTAGGCGGAATGCCCGCAGAGCTCGTTGAAAATAAGGAAGTCATGTCATTTTTCCTGCCTTCGTTCAGATCGGATTACCGTGCGCTTGAACAATTCGAACTTTACGACATGACACCGATCCAATCGCCGGTCCATGTCTTTAACGGACTGGATGACGAAAAATGCATCCGGGATGCGGAAGGCTGGAAGAAGTGGGCGAACCATACCACGTTCCATGAATTTGACGGCGGGCATATGTTTCTGCTGTCACATACGGAGGAAGTGGCTGAACGGATATTTGCGATTTTGAATCAGCATCCGATTTCCAGTTCCTGATGAAGAAGCGAACAGCGCTGTGCTGTTCGTTTTTTTGATATAGAATGTAAATTTTCTCATGATATAATAGTCGCAATACTCAAATAAAGGCAGGTCAGGAAAAAATGTCTCAGCACATCCTTCACGCGTCTCCTAAGATGAAATGGTTTGTATTGCTGTTCACGTTTGTCTTCGCCATCGGAATGAACTCATTCAGAAATTCCTTTCAATTTTTTATGCTCCCGATGGCAGAGACCTTTCACGCCGACCGGTCGCTGATTTCGGCTTCCGTCAGCATTTTTATGATCACGACGGGTGTCGTTCAGTTTTTTGTCGGCTTTTTTCTTGACCGGTTCAGCGTCAGAAAGATTATGGGGATCGGCGCCATCTGTATCAGCGCAAGCTTTTTGGCGCTCCCGCATTCGCCGAATGTCCATATATTTTCCGTGATCTACGGTGTGCTCGGCGGAATTGGCTATTCCTGCGCGGTTGGCGTGACGACACAGTATTTTATCAGCCGCTGGTTTGACATGCATAAAGGCTTGGCACTCGCCATTTTAACCAATGCAAATTCAGCCGGTTTGCTGCTGCTGTCACCAGTTTGGGCTGCAGCTCCTTACTATGCAGGCTGGCAAACTACGTATACGATATTGGGCATTTTCTTAGCTGCTGTTCTGCTGCCTCTTTTGGCCTTCGGAATGAGGCACCCGCCCAATGTCCAAGGACAGTCAATGAAAAAATCTTATGACTGGCAAGGATTTTGGAAGGTGTTAAAGCAGTCCCGCCTCATTCATATCCTGTACTTCGGCGTATTTACGTGCGGATTTACAATGGGAATCATTGATGCTCATCTCGTTCCCATGCTGGAGGATGCGCATGTCTCTCATATCAACGGAATGATGGCTGCGTTCGGGGCGTTTATTATCATTGGGGGATTATTGGCAGGCTGGCTGTCAGATTTGCTTGGCAGCAGAAGCGTGATGCTCTCCATTTTGTTTTTCATTCGTCTCATTAGCTTGATCTGCCTGCTCATTCCCGCGCTCGGCATTCATAACAGTGAGCTTTGGTACTTGGGCTTTACGCTGTTATTCGGGCTCAGCTACACAGGCGTGATCCCGCTGACCGCTGCGTCCATTTCTGAAAGCTTTCAAACCGGGCTTATCGGCTCGCTCCTAGGCATCAATTTCTTTATCCATCAAATCGCCGGCGCTCTCAGTGTGTATGTGGGCGGGTTGTTTTTTGATATGAATCATAATTATTTGCTGATTATGGTTGTGTGTTTGGTGCAGTATGTTTATCAGCATTATTGGAGCTGGTGCCATTCAAAAAAAACAAGCATTTTCATAACGAAGAGAGTGTTGAAAATTAATCTCCATTAGCTGAAGAGAATGTTACTCGATGGAAAGAAGATAAAATATCTCATTAAATAAAAGAGGGAACACCCTCTTTTAAGTTTGTCGTTTTCCTTTTTTGGCACGTACTTGTTCTTTTACAAGCTGTCTGAATGAGTGGAGCTCATTTTCGAATACAAAAAAACGTTTAGGAACTAAGATGACCTGGTGACTAGAAGTTTTGATAGAGAATAAGTGTTTATATTCTGCAACTGCCCTTATTTCATCCCATTCAAACAACGTAACATCGTTTTTGGATTGAATTTGAATGCCTTGCCGGTTCATGGTATATGTCCTTTGGCGTTTTAGCCGTGTATTGTTCTTATAGCTGGTACGCAGCCGCATATAATGAAAAGCAATCAAAAGCAATGTAAAGATCAAAGATAGAATCGCTATGAAAATACCATTATATATCACTTCAAGTGTTTCGCTGTCATAAACAGTAAACGGAAATCCATAAAGTGAATACACCAATAAAGATAAAAGAAAAATATAAATAAAAGAAAACAATGCTGATATTCTTTGCCGGTATAAAAAGTAACATCTCATATCTTGTAATGATATGGCTCCCTCTAGGAAGACACTGTGTTGAATCATTCTTACACTGCACCTCAAACCATTTTTCCTTCAACTCTAACATAACATCTCATTTGTTCATAGAAATGGATTTTTCGGTTTGCTTTCTTTTTCGGAGACCGGCATTGCTTCCCAGCACGCCGATGATAATACAAACCGCACCAGCAAGGTGGTACCAGGCTAGGCTTTCGTTCAGAATCACAACTCCGGCAATCATCGTCACGATGGTGGACAAATGATTAAAAGCGCTCATTTTAAACGCCTCAATCCGGGACAGCGCATAGTTGGACATAAACGAAGTCACGAGCGAAGATAACACGCCCAAATACACAATTGCGAGGATAAAGCCGGGCTCCCTGAATGGATGGAAGTAAGTGCCGACCGTTCCGGAAGCACCGTGACGCACCAAAGCGATGGCATTGAAGACGACAAATCCGATCGCTGACATGATGTAGGTAAGCTCCATCAGCCGGAAACGCTGTGTCATTTTTCTTGCGGCGGTATTGTACATAGCTGAAGACAGCGCGGACAATAGAATGAGTACAGACCCCTTTAGGCTGGCCGATTCTACGTTCACGCCCTTCATCACAAAAATAAACATGACGCCCGCAACTGATAACACGGTGAACCCTTTTTGAGCCCACGTCGATCGCTCTTTTAAAAAATAAGCGGCAAAAACCATTGTGAAAATCGGAATGGATGCCTGAATGATCCCGGCTTCAGAGGATGACGAGTACACCAGGCCGAATGCCTGAAAGCTGAAAAACAGTGCCGGATACAGCAGGGCGAGCGGCAAAATCGCCATTACATCTTTTAAACGGATGGACAGCTTTACCCATCCGAATAAGACAGGTATAGTAGCTGCTGCAAACGCAAGGGTGAACCGATGTGCAAGAATATCAAACGGTTCTGCCGATTGCAGGGCGATCTTCACGAAAAGAAAGGATAAACCGATAATCAATGCATTTAACAACGCTGCTAGATAAGCTGAGGTTTGCTGATTTTTATACATACAGGAAGTGCTCCTTTATATAAATAATAGAGCCGGCCGCTCCCTTTTATTGTATGGGGAGGATCGGAACGGTACAATGAGAAAAACAATGAACTGTACCGGTACAAAACAGGGGGAGAAAGAATGGAGAAGTATATCAGTCTCTTAATACAGATAGAGGAAATGATGCAAGGCAGTGTCTATCAAGAAGGAGACAGGCTTCCTTCCATCCGGCAGCTGTCTACCCGCTATCAAGTCAGCAAAAGCACGGTGATCCGCGCACTGCAAGAGCTGGAAAAACGCCATCTCATCTATTCTGTTCCGAAAAGCGGCTATTATCTTGTGAAAAAGACGAAGAAGCCGCATCACGGCAAGGCAGGCCCAATCGACTTTGCAACATCTGCGCCAGACCCTGATATTTTTCCGTATGTGGATTTTCAGCATTGCATCAACAAAGCGATTGATACATACAAGCGTGATTTGTTTCTATACGGAACACCGAAGGGCCTCCCGTCGCTCATCTCTGTTCTGCGAAAGCTGTTTGCTGATCAGCAGGTATTTGCGGACGAGAGGCATATGTTTATCACATCCGGCGTACAGCAGGCACTCTCCCTGCTGTGTGCAATGCCGTTTCCCAATGGGAAAAAGAAGATCGCCATTGAACAGCCAGGCTATCATTTGATGGTTGAACAGCTGGAGACACTGGGCATCCCCGCAATCGGGATAAAAAGAACGGAGGAGGGGCTTGATTTAGCAGAAGTCGAGCGGCTGTTTCAAACAGAACCGATCAAATTTTTTTATACGATGCCACGCTTCCATAACCCGCTTGGGAGTTCACTGGCCGAACGGGACAAACAAGAGCTGGTGAGATTGGCAGAAGCCTATGACGTCTATCTTGTTGAAGATGACTACCTTGGTGATCTTGAGGAAAATAAAAAGGCAGACCCGCTGTACGCGTACGATCTGTCCTCACATGTGATTTATTTAAAAAGCTTTTCAAAAATGATGTTTCCCGGTCTTCGCGTGGGGGCCGCCGTTTTGCCGGATGTGCTGACTGACACATTTCATACGTACAAAAAGTTGAACGATATTGACTGCTCGATGATTTCTCAAGCCGCGTTAGAAATTTACATCAAAAGCGGAATGTTCGGCAGGCACAAGGAAAAAATCAGAAATTCCTATAAGGAACGGTTCCTCAGACTTCATGAAGCTATTCAAACACACGGACAATCGAGCCGCGGCCGCTTTATATTTTCCAGCGGCCAAGCCCCATGCATGCATACCCATCTGGTGCTGCCTGAGGATCTGCCGGCATCAAGAGTGATTCAAAAGGCGAAAAAGCAGGAGGTTCTCCTTGAAGCAATTGACCGCCATTATTTATCAGACTATCCGAAAGAAAATCTATTAAAAATCAATATTTCCAATGTAAAGACGGAAGATATTGAGCGAGGCATTAAGCTTTTGATGAGCCATTTATAAAAGCGCTTCGTACGAGATCATGGTGATGTCCTCCGGGAAATCAGGGCGGGCGGCGCACACGGCCATTTTATAGCCGGGGTCTACCTCATACGTTTTGATAAAGCAAGGCGTATGATATTCCGGAAGCTCGACGGATACTCGGCCATCCTCATGCAGGCGCACGGAGAAGGAGTCAAGCGGCAGCGACAGGCCTTTGCCTTCCTGCTTGATAAAGCTCTCTTTCATAGACCATAGATGATAAAAATAATCGTTTTGCTCGTCTTTATGTTTGGATAAAAGATCGCTGTACTCGGTCTTTGAAAAGAAACGTTCGGCAATCCCGAGGCTGATTGGCTTCATTTTTTCAATATCGACGCCGATCGGATCTGAATCAAATGCGCCGATGACCCAATGGCCGGAGTGGGAAATGTTAAAGTGGGCATCGGGGAGGTCAGGGATGCAAGGCTTCCCGTATTCCTGCGCGCTGAAGCGGATATCGGCTTTATTCAGCTGGTACTGCTCGCTGATGACAGAGCGGACAAGCACATCTCCCAGCAGGGTGCGGTGAGCATCTTCTTTATGATAAAATCTCCGGCATTTCTCCCGTTTTTCAGCGGAAACCAAAGACATCAGCCGATCCGATTCTGCCTGTGAAAGCGGGCGGTCCATATAAATTCCGTAAATTTTCATTCTAGATCCTCCGTCTGCAAAAGATTGTCAAAACCATCCTATCATATTTTGATTTACTTCGGAGTAAGATCCTCGATGATCTCATATACATAAGGGCTTTTAGGTGTGCTGATTTTTTGTGTGTTTGTCACAGAAATGTTTGGAAGCCGTTCGCCGTCCTGATTGATCGTTGTAAGCTTTCCCGTTAGGTAAACCCATTCGCCTTCCTTAATATCAGGTTTTTTAGAGAAACCAACCGGCAGCCCGTAAACCGTGGCATCGGCGATACAGCATGATATTCCATAACGGCCGATAATATAGCGGTTCAGCTGTTCGTCAAAATAGACAAACCCTTTGATATGAATCTCCTTTCCTTCATAAGATTCCGGATTCTCCACCAAAAGATGAACGACCGGAACATAATATTTATCCACTACAGATATCATTTCTTCTTGCTCCATTTGCCGCGCCAGTTCTTTTTCATAGCCGCTTGGAAGTGTAGAAGCCGTTCCTTCTTCACCAGCTTTTGTTTCTGATTTGATGTCATCAATGCTTTTCGAACCATTTGTGGAAAACATTCGGTTTTGGGCGATTTCATTTGTCAGAACATGGTTTGGGAAAAGGAAGCCTGATGCGATAGGTATCAGAAAAAAGCTGTACAGCCATGGGTGAGTCTGTGGATGCTGATGACTGCATGCACAGACGGAGCAGCTGTACCGATTGTCTTGTTTTCGCCACATGATTGACAATATCCCGAGTGTAAAAGCAGTTAAGATAAAGAACTTTGTAAACCAAATCATGCGGGGAGAAATGAAATGTAAAATGTCGCCTGTCAGATAAAGTTTTAAGGTCATAAAAGCAAAGCCGATTAATAGAAGTCCGCGAACCACAGCTTCAAAAGAATACATTGTAGTATGTTTCAATTCAACCACCCTTTATCCGAATATGACACCATAGAGCCATGCGATTCCAAGCACCGAAGCTGAAATGATCAGAAAAAATGCGATCACAAAGCGTTTTTTGAAACATGCAGCATATACAAATATATTTTTCAAATCAAGCATTGGGCCATACAGCAAAAAGGAGAGAAGGGAAGCGTGAGAATAAGTGCCGGCGAATGTAGAAGCGACAAAAGCATCCGCATGCGAGCAGAGTGAAAGGACAAATGCAAGTCCCATCATGACGGCCGAACCTGACAGATCACTCGTTCCCAGTTCAGCGAGAGCTCCCCGATTTAAAAAGGTTTGAAAAAGACTGGCGATAAATGCGCCGGCGATTAAATATCTGCCCATGTCGAAGAATTCCTCAATCGCATGGGTAACGATAGATCTCAAGCGGTTTCTGTGCTGCTGCGGGGTGTATTCTGTCCGCGCGTCTGATGTAGATTCTTTCAGCATTGATTGCTTTCTGAATAACCAATACATCATGAGGCCAGTGATGATACAAATGACGACGGCCAGCCCGAAGCGCGCATAGACAAGCTCCAGGTTCTTGCTGAATGCATAGTAGGTGGACAATACGACAATCGGATTTAAGATAGGAGCTCCGACTAAAATGACCGTACCGACGTGCAGAGGCATGCCTTTTTGGATCAGACGGCGCACCACTGGAATCACCGCACATTCACACACTGGAGAAAGAATGCTGATCAAGAGAGCGGAGCCAATTGCGCCATATGGGTTCTTCACGATCCATTTGGTCATCCATTGATCGGATATGAACAAGTCAATCAGTGATGAAAAAAAGATGCCGAGCATGATGAAAGGAATGGACTCAAGTAAAATACTCAGAAAAATGGTATTGACGTTAAGCAGGGAATTTGGAACAGGAATAGAAAGCTTGTCGGGTTCAAGGAGGATGAAACAATAGAGTAAAAAGAAAAAGAGCAATATGCTGAAGGAGCGTCTAGCAAATTGTTGGATAACTTCCATTATGATACCTGCCGTCTCTTGTATTTCTCTTATATGAGATAGTACCAATCTATGAGACAAGCTTGCAGAACATGAGTGAAAAGCAAAAAACCGGACAAATGTAATTGGTCCGGTTTTTGTGTAACAGTAGATTAGTGCAGAGGCGGAGTCGCTTTGGCAGCGGCTGTCCGTCTCGCCATAGCATATTGTAATAATTGTGTGGACTGCGGCAATGAAAAACGCAAAATCAGCCCAGTAAGGATGGCGGTCAAAATGGTTCCGATCCCGATCGGTCCGCCCATGCCCCATGCCGCGAACAAAATCGTGATTTCAATGCCGTTTCGCACCCATTGCACATTCCAGCCGGTTTTTTCTGAAATCAGCATCATCAGCGAATCACGCGGGCCTGCACCAAGACCTGCAGATACATAAACACCGACGCCGTAGCCAATCAGCAGCACGCCGAGAGAGAAGACAATAGCGGAAGCCATGTAACCGGAGGGTTCAGGCAGGAGAAAATTGAAAAAATCTATAAAAATACCGATGAGCAGCATGTTCAGTATCGCTCCGATTTTTGGCCAAGCTCTCGTAAACAATGACGTCAACCCAACGATGATCGCACCTATAATGATGGCCCACTGGCCGATCGTAAGCCCGAAGTGCTGAAACAGGCTGTAATGAAATGCATCCCACGGACTGATCCCTAGCGCTTTTCCTTCTATCGTAAGGGATACACCAAAAGACAAAATAAGCAGACCGGCAAAATAAAATGTCCAGCGCAGAACAAGTTCTCGCTTCACGTGAAGTCCCTTCTTTCGTAAAAATCAATCGATTGTCATTGTAGCATATCTGACAGAAGGGCGGAATAGGCGAACAAGGCTCAACAAAAAAACAGGGCCGCCGGCAGGCGCCCTGTTTTGGATTTTATAACGGATTCAAAATCCGATTCAAAAACCGCTGGGTCCGTTCTTCTTTTGGGGCGGAGAAGATTTCCTCCGGCGGCCCCTGCTCCACGATGACGCCGCCGTCAATGAAGACGACTTCGTCCGCCACTTCCTGGGCGAATTTGATTTCATGGGTAACAACGACCATGGTCCAGCCTTCATTGGCTAAATCCTTGATAACCTTCAGCACGTCACCCACAAGCTCAGGGTCAAGCGCTGAGGTCGGTTCGTCAAACAGCATCAGCTCCGGCTGAATGGCCAGTGCGCGGGCGATGCCGACGCGCTGCTGCTGGCCGCCGGAAAGCTGGAACGGATATAAATCCATTTTGTCCTTCAATCCGACTTTTTCCAGAAGCTGAATCGCTTCTTTTCTGACCTCTGCCTTGTTGCGTTTTTGCACCTGAACAGGCCCCTCCATGACGTTTTCAAGGGCTGTGCGGTGAGGAAAGAGGTGATACGCCTGAAACACCATTCCCGATTTCCGGCGGAGCTGAAGGATATCCGACTGCTTCACTTTCTTTGAAAAATCGATGGAGAAATCATCAAATGCAAGCTCCCCGCGATTCGGGATCTCCAGCGCGTTCAGACAGCGAAGCAGCGTCGTTTTCCCTGAACCGGAAGGCCCAAGTATAGCGATGACTTTTCCTTTTTCTATCTTCATATCTATCTGTTTTAAAATTTCATTTTGACCGAATGATTTGTTTAATCCTGTAACGGAAAGCATACTCGGAACCTCCTTATTTGGCCACGTAGCGGTCAAGACGCCGTTCGATGACATGCTGGACGAGCGAAAGCAAGAAGCAGATCATCCAATAAATAAAAGCCGCTTCAATATAAATGACTAAGATTTGATCGAGATTCCGCGCGCCGATTTCCTGCGCTTTTCTGAACAGCTCAGCGACGAGAATCTGAGACGCAAGCGATGTATCTTTGATCAGACTGATAAAGGTATTGGATAATGGCGGGATTGACACACGAAACGCCTGCGGCAAAATGACGCGGAACAGCGTCTTCTGGTGTGTCATGCCAATTGTATAGCCAGCTTCCCATTGCCCCTTCGGCACGGATAAAATAGATGCCCTGATGATTTCAGATGCATAGGCGCCGACGTTTAAGGAAAAGGCAATGACTGCGCTTGGAAATGGATCTAGTGTAATGTTAAAGGCCGGGAACAGATAGAAAATGATGAACAATTGAACGAGAAGTGGCGTGCCGCGTATGGCGGATACGTATACGCTGAACACCCATCTCAAAGGTCTCATTTTCGACATTCTGGCAAGCGCCGTAATCAGCGCCAGTATCATTCCGAATATAAAGGAAAGAATCGTAAGGGGAATCGTATAGTAGATTCCCCCTGCAAGTATCGGCCAGAATGACTGCTGCACCAGATCCCACGGGATCGCCGTGCCAAGCGTCAGTGCCGGTATATTATTTAGAAACATCTTCGCCGAACCATTTTTTAGAGATTTTAGAAAGAGTCCCGTCCTCTTTCATTTCTTTTAATGCTTTGTTGACTTGGTCGACAGCCTCGCCGCTTCCTTTACGGAACGTGAAATACGTTTCCTGAGGGTCGCCTGTTTCAAACGCGATTTTTACGTTTTTGTTGCCTGATGTTTTTAAATAGTTTAATACGGCAAGCTTATCGTTGTACGTCATGTCGACGCGGCCTTGCTGGATCATTTGAAGGGCCTGCGCCATGCCTTCGACGCCTTCTACTTTCGCGCCGGCATTTGTAGCTAGTTTGTTATAGTTGCTTGTCAGTGATTGAGCTGACGTTTTTCCTTTTACGTCTTTTTCAGACTTAATATCGTTGTTGTCTTTTTTCGTCACGACAACGGCTCTTGATGTTGTGTATTTGTCTGAGAAATCATATTTGTCTTCACGATCTGTTTTTCCGACTTGGTTGGCAACGACGTCAAACCGTTTGGAATTCAGGCCGGCAAACATGCTGTCCCACTGTGTTTCCTTAAATTCGGCTTTCAGTCCAAGGCGTTTTGCGACTTCTGTGATGACTTCCACATCATAGCCAGTCAGCTTGTCATTGTCTTTGTCATGATAAGTGAACGGTTCATACGTTCCTTCTGTACCGACTGTCAGTACGCCTTTTTTCTTAATTGAAGCCCAAAGATCGCCGTTTTTTCCGTTATCTTTTGACTGATTGTCATTTCCTGCTCCGCAAGCTGCGAGAACTGCAATGCTTACGACCATGAATAAAGCTAAAAGTGCTTTTTTCATTCTATTCCCCACTTTTCTGATTAATTTTATTGAAATAAAAAAATAGCTTACAAATCTAAAGGATAACTTTTTTTTAGTATGAGTCAAGTATTTGGTTTTCATGAGACAAAAACACTTAAAATAAATTCAAAAATTGCTGCACCGGTTTTGGCAAATAACTGTCAGTTCTCCACATGACAGCCGGTGTCATAACGAAGGGATTGTTTTTAATTTTAACTGTGTGAATATGGTTTCTCATATGAACAGGAATCATGGTGACGGGCAATATGGACGCGCCAAATCCTGATGAGACGAGACTGAGCAGTGTTGCTGAGTCGTGGCATTCACAAACAATACGCGGCTCCAGCTGAAGACGCTGAAATTCATTCATGACCTGATTATAAACACCTTTTCCGTTCACAGGCCGCAGCAGAATCAGCGGGAAAGAAGGGATATCCTCCATTTGGATGGTGTCTCCGCATGTATACCCGGCATCATCAGAAAGAACGAGCACACATGGAATGTCGTCAAGCTTTTTAAATTGTACGGTATCGCTTTTTATCATGGTTGTCGTGACAGCGGCGTCGATTTGCCGGCTTTCCAGCAGCTCTAACAGCGTTGCCGGCTCGTTTTCCCAAATATTAAAGGTGAGGTGCGGATATCTTTCTTTCATTTGCGTCACTTTCTCAAGCATTAGAGCCGCACAATAAATCGTCGAACCCACAGCCAGCGTGCCGGCAACCTCCTCCCTGAGCTCTTGCACCTCTATGACTGCATCTTCAAACCTGTGCAGAATCTCTTTGGCTCTTTTGAGAAAAATGCTTCCTTCATATGTAAGGGTCATTTGTTTTTTCTTATTGCGGTCAAACAATACAACACCCAGCTCATCCTCAAGCTGTTTGAGCTGCCTGCTTAACGGCGGCTGCGCCATATGGAGCTTTTTGGCGGCAGAGGTGATCTTTTGTTCTTGGGCAATGGTAATGAAATATCGCAGCTGACGGATGTCCAAAGAAGCGCCTCCTTTTATATACCTTTTAGGTATTGAATATAGATTTAACGAATATTTTTCATATGGATATATCAGGAGTATGATTGAAATGAAGACAGAATTCAAGCGTAAAGGAGGGGCAAAATTTGAAACTCGTTGTCGGTATGACCGGGGCAACAGGGGCTATTTTCGGTGTCAGGCTATTAGAATGGCTGAAGGCAGCGGAAGTGGAAACCCATCTCGTTGTGTCTCCTTGGGCTAACGTTACCATCAAACATGAAACAGGTTATACGTTAAAAGAAGTTGAAAAGCTGGCCACATACACATACTCGCATAAGGATCAGGCGGCGGCCATCTCCAGCGGCTCGTTTGATACCGATGGCATGATTGTGGCGCCGTGCAGTATGAAATCGCTTGCGAGCATCCGTACCGGGATGGCGGATAATCTGCTGACTCGCGCGGCGGATGTCATGCTGAAAGAGCGAAAAAAGCTCGTTCTCTTAACAAGAGAGACACCTTTAAACCAGATTCATCTCGAAAATATGCTTGCACTCACAAAAATGGGTACGATTATTCTTCCGCCGATGCCGGCGTTTTATAATCAGCCGAGCAGCTTAGAAGAAATGGTCGACCATATTGTATTCAGAACTTTGGACCAATTCGGCATACGCCTTTCTGAGGCAAAGCGCTGGAATGGAATTGAAAAACAAAAAGGAGGAGCTTGATGATGGCTTATCAAGATTTCAGAGAATTTCTCGCTGCCCTTGAAAAAGAGGGACAATTGTTAACGGTGAATGAAGAGGTAAAGCCTGAGCCAGATCTGGGAGCAGCTGCACGGGCAGCCAGCAACCTCGGCGATAAAAGCCCCGCACTGTTATTTAACAATATTTACGGCTACAACAATGCGCAAATCGCGATGAATGTCATCGGCTCTTGGCCGAACCACGCGATGATGCTCGGACTGCCGAAAGATACACCGGTGAAAGAGCAGTTTTTTGAATTCGCAAAGCGATATGAACAGTTTCCGATGGAGGTCAAACGCGAAGAAACAGCACCATTTCATGAAAATGAAATCACAGAAGACATCAATTTGTTCGATATCCTGCCTCTTTTCAGGATTAACCAAGGAGACGGCGGTTACTATTTAGACAAAGCATGCGTCATCTCTCGTGATCTTGAGGACCCTGACAACTTCGGAAAACAGAATGTCGGCATATACAGAATGCAGGTAAAGGGAAAAGACCGCCTCGGCATACAGCCTGTGCCGCAGCACGATATTGCGATCCATCTGCGCCAAGCGGAAGAACGCGGCATCAATCTTCCGGTCACGATTGCGCTCGGATGTGAACCGGTCATTACAACTGCGGCATCCACTCCGCTTCTCTATGACCAATCCGAATACGAAATGGCGGGAGCAATCCAAGGAGAACCGTACCGCATCGTAAAATCAAAGCTGTCTGACCTTGATATTCCATGGGGAGCAGAAGTTGTGCTCGAGGGAGAAATCATTGCCGGAGAACGTGAATATGAAGGCCCATTCGGTGAATTTACTGGGCATTATTCCGGCGGACGCAGCATGCCGATTATCAAAATTAAACGTGTGTATCACAGAAACAACCCGATTTTTGAACATTTATACTTAGGCATGCCGTGGACAGAATGTGACTACATGATCGGTATTAATACTTGTGTGCCGCTGTATCAGCAGTTAAAAGAAGCGTATCCGAATGAAATTGTGGCTGTGAACGCTATGTACACTCACGGGTTAATCGCGATTGTATCAACAAAAAACCGCTACGGCGGATTTGCGAAAGCGGTCGGCATGCGAGCGCTCACAACCCCGCACGGACTAGGCTACTGCAAAATGGTTATCGTTGTCGACGAGGACGTCGATCCATTCAACCTGCCGCAGGTCATGTGGGCGCTCTCTACAAAAATGCATCCGAAACACGATGCGGTCATTATACCGGATTTATCAGTTCTGCCGCTTGACCCGGGATCAAATCCATCAGGAATCACACACAAAATGATTCTTGACGCCACAACACCTGTTGCGCCGGAAACAAGAGGCCATTACTCACAGCCGCTTGATTCCCCATTAACAACAAAAGAATGGGAACAAAAACTAATGGACTTGATGAATAAATAGGAAAGGATGATTTGATATGCATACATGTCCTCGATGCGATTCAAAAAAAGGAGAAGTCATGAGCAAATCGCCTGTAAAAGGCGCATGGGAAGTCTATCAATGCCAAACATGTTTTTTCACATGGAGATCCTGTGAACCAGAAAGCATTACAAATCCGGAAAAATATAATCCAGCCTTTAAAATCGATCCAAAAGAAACAAAAACAGCGGTTGAAGTCCCCGCTGTTCCGGAACGAAAGGCCTGATCGGCGTGAATCAACTATCAGACCGTCTCTTTGAGCTGCTTGACGGAGAACGCCTGAAAGAGAAGCAGCATGAAGCCTTCGTTCTGCAGACGGTATCAGAGGACGGCATGCCGCATGCCGCCATGATCAGCGCAGGAGAAATCATCGCCCTGAATCGGACGGATATCCGGATCGCCCTGTGGAAACACACAGAGACCGCGGGAAATATCCTTCGTACGGGACAAGCTCAGCTCACAGCATGGTGGAAGGGAGCTGCTCATTACGTGAAACTGCAATGTGAGCCGCTCCCGCCGCTGAACGATGCGGTCTATGACAGGGAACGCTTTGCCTGCCGTATCGCTTCAGCTAAGGAGGATGTTGCAAAGTACGCTGATGTAACTTCAGGCGTCAGGATACAGCTTCACCATGCTGACGAAGTGCTGAACAGATGGAAAGTGACGCTGGAGGAATTAAAACGATAAATGAAAAAGCCTGACGCCATGCGTCAGGCTTTTATTTTATAATGAAACATATAAAAACAAAGGGGCGTGAGGAATGGGCACAAAGGGGATCTGTCATTCAGACGGTTTTGATTTATCTTATTGTCTTGTAGGAGAGGGCGCGCCGATTCTCGTGGTCGGCAGTGCGGTTTACTACCCGCGTCTATTTCATGAGGATATCAAACAGAAATATCAATGAATCTTTGCCGATCACAGAGGTTTTGCCAAGCCGGCGCGGGCGCTGCGGCCGGAAGATCAAAGCCTGGATGCGGTGTTGGACGATATTGAAGCGATAAGACGCCATCTCCAGCTTAAGGATTTTATCATCATGGGGCATTCGGGGCACGCGTTTATGGCATTAGAATACGCTAGAAAATATCCTGAGCATGTGCGGAAGGCCGTCCTTCTCAATTCAGCGCCTGATAACAGTCAAAAGAGACAGCAGGACAGTGAAGCGTTTTTTAGGGAAACAGCCAGTCCTGAGAGAAAGAAACGTTTCGAAAAAGATATTGCTAGTTTAGCAGGTGACATAGAAAAAGATCCTGAAAGACGTTTCGTGCACATGTGTATTCGTGCTGAAGCGAAAAGCTTTTATAAAGAGAGACCGGATGCGGCAGCTTTATGGGAAGGTGTTTCCACCAATATGCCAATCATAGATGAATTATGGGGACATACCTTCGCGCAGATGAACCTCATACAGCGGTTAGCAGACGTTCGTGTTCCTGTCTATATCGGTTTAGGAAGGTATGACTATTTGGTTGCTCCTGTATCGTTGTGGGATGCCGTTGACGGCTTATATCCGCATGTGAAAAAGGTCATCTTTGAAAAGAGCGGGCACCAGCCGATGCTGGAGGAACCGCAAACCTTCGAGCAAAGCTTAATAAAATGGATAGACGAATAAAAATCCCGCAGGGCTGATCTGCGGGATTTTCTTTATTATAGGATACCTTTCATCGCACGTTTGATGATCGGTGAAATCAGCAGCAGAATGCCGCCGAGTATGATAGAAATCAAGCCGATAGTACCGAAGTAAGTTGTTTCAGGTATTTTATCAAACAACCCGGCTACTTGGGCATTGATTGCTTGGGCTGCTGCGTTCGTCAGAAACCACATACTCATTGTCTGTGCAGAGAATGCAGCTGGCGCCAGTTTTGTTGTAACGGATAAACCGACTGGAGACAGGCACAGCTCTCCCAGTACGACAAGCAGGAAACTGAGAACGAGCCAAAGCGGACTGACGAGTGCTTCTTTTCCTTGCATGGCAGGGAATACCATGATAATAAATGACAATCCGGCTAAAATAATTCCGAACGCAAATTTAACTGGTGTAGACGGCTGGCGTTTGCCAAGCTTCATCCAAAACCATGCGAAAATTGGTGCGAAAATGACGATAAACAATGGGTTTAATGATTGGAACCAAGATGACTGAAGTTCTAATCCGCCCACTGAAAGCCTTGTGCGTTCGTCAGCGTAAAGCGCAAGAATAGTTGCTCCCTGTTCCTGAATGGCCCAGAACATGACAGCAGCAATAAACAAAGGAACGTAAGCGGCAAGACGAGATTTTTCTGTTTTGTCGGCTTTTTTGCTTGTAAACATGATAATGAAATAAACAATAGGAATCAAAATACCGAGAATACTTACAAGGTCGATGAACCGATTGATCGTCAGCAGACCTGTTTGCAAAGCAATAATCACTGCGACCGCCACAATGATAGCCCCGATGCCAGTGCCAATCGCTGATTTTTTAGACAGCGGGTTCGGCACATTTGAACCTGCAAACCCGAGGTTTTTCTTTCTTGTCAGAGCAAATACGATAAGTCCGAGTAGCATTCCGACTGCGGCAACTCCGAAGCCAAGATGATAGTTGTACTTCTGTCCGAGTGTTCCGACAATTAATGGCGCAAGTAAACCGCCGAGGTTGATCCCCATGTAGAAGATGCTAAAACCTGAGTCGCGGCGCGCGTCTTCTTTTGTATAAAGATCTCCAACCACGCTTGAAACGTTTGGTTTTAATAAACCTGTCCCGATTATGATAAGCGCCATACTGATATAGAATGCTGTCGTGCTGCCTGGAAAGGCGAGTGCAATATGGCCGAACATAATGAATATCCCGCCGTAAAACACAGTGTTTGCAGTACCGAATAACCGGTCAGCGAGCCATCCGCCAATAATAGTGGACATGTATACGAGAGATCCGTAAATTGACATAATAGCAACCGCAGTGCCTTTGTCAAAGCCGAGCCCTCCGTTTACTGTCTCTGTATACAAATAGTAAAGAAGAAGTGCTCTCATGCCATAGTAGGAGAAACGCTCCCAAAATTCAGTAAAAAACAGAGTAAATAGTCCTCGCGGGTGACCAAAGAACCCTTTTTGCGGGACGCTTTTGATGATAGTTTCGTTATCAATCGAAGCCATGTCAGCCAAACCCTTTCTTAAAAAAGTGTATTATAAAAATCATATTCTTATATAATACTTGTGTCAATATAAATTATACTTATTTCAAGAAGTTCCAGAATGGAAAAACTATAAGGGTATAAAAATAGTGAGTTTTTCCTGTTCCTTATGTCTCATTTTGTTACATTTTCTAACGATAGTATTTCTTTATACTTTTTCAATAAAATTTTAGAGAAATGTACAAGCGGATCGGGCTGCCGCGAATATCATAGTAACAATCATGCAGGAGGAGGCTGGATCATTGGCTGAATTCATCTTGAATGCAGCAGATTTCGGTATTTCAGGGGACGGAAAAACGGATTCGACAGAACTGATTAATCAATGCCTCAAGTCGGCTGTTTCAAAGGGGTACCATACAGTCTGGTTCCCGAAAGGAACATATTTAATTGACGGGACGCTTGGAGGGGATGCGAATCAGGTGTTTCGCAACGCTGGGATTATTGTTCCCGGCAATCTTCATATTGTCATGGATTCTGAGTGTATTATCAAAGTCATTCCGAACAGCTCATGGGGGTATTCTGCATTTTATGTAGGCAAGCAAGAGAATATAACCATTTCCGGTGGACAAATTATCGGCGAGCGCGATGAGCATACGTATGCGTCAGCGGGAGTAAGGTCAACACATGAATGGGGCTTCGGCATTTGTATTGAAGGGTGTTCGAATGTTGTCGTTGAGGATGTCAACATTTCTGATTTTACCGGAGATGGGATCATTGTCAGTCCGCGGGGCTTAACGACAAATGACGATTATCGAACATCAAAGCACATTACCATCCGCCGCTGTAAGGTTCGGCGATCAAGAAGAAATAACATTTCGATTACCGGATGTGACACAGTCACGGTGGAGGGCTGCGTGATTGAAGATGCCGGAACGGGAAATGGAACAGCGCCGAAATTCGGAATTGACATTGAAGGATATGGTGAAGGAAATATTGATTATGAGGAACCGATCAATGTTTCGATTCGCAATAACTATTTTAATGGAAACGTTTCAAGTTCTGTGACCAATTTTAACGGGTACGGCATTTCAATAGAAGGAAACCACTCAGACAATACGATCAGCTATGGGTACGGCACTCAAACGGTTATTAAGGGGAATATTCTCAGAAGGGCGGCAGACGGGGCTGCGGCGCCTAGAGTCGGGATTACCGGACTGGGTGTTTCACAAGGAAAAGAAAGCAGTGATGCAGTGATCGCTGGCAATCTTATTACCGGATTTTCAACCGGAATTGATGTCAGGGGAAAGAGCGTTCTTGTCACAAACAACAAAATCAGCAATTTTGAAAACACTGGGATATTGGTTTATCAGTCTTCTGACGTAAAGGTAGATGGCAACCAGATTCAAAACGGACTCTCTGAAACAAGGCGCAGTACCGGTCTTCGGGCGGTGCTGTCTGATGATACCGCATTTTTGAATAACTGTCTTATTCAAGTCATCGACGGGGTGAACATTTCAGGAGGCGATATGATTATTAAAGATAATGTGCTGAGAAAATTCAGCCGCGGCATTTGGATCACTCAAGGAAACGCGGTGATCGAAGGAAATACACTGAACCCCGATGCGTTTGAAGCGCCCCTTGAGTCGTATGCCGTTTCTGTTACAAACAATGCTGGCGCGATCATTAAAAACAATACATTTAAAAACTTTAAAAATTACCCGATTTACTGTACGACAAGTGCAAAAACCTCTATAATCGGAAACCACTTTGAAAGATCTCCTCTTCTAGTAACCATCTATATCAGTACCGGCGTTCATGATATTTTTGATAACACCATATCAGTCAATAGAACAGCCGGCAAACCAATTGTGATTTATCTCAACGGCTCCTCAGGCTCTATCATTTCAGGAAACACCATCAACAATCTCTCCCCAAGCACGGCGGTGGCTATTCAAACGGACACCTCAACGAATTCCACCATCATCGGAAATCGAATCATCAAAGGAACCATCACCACTAACAGCAGAGATAAGGTAAACGGCAATATTATCGTCTGAACAAAAGCGCCTCGCTCTAGGGGCTCTTTTTGTTCGATTTATAGATCGCGAATATATCTCTCGCCAATATCAAAACAAAAAATAAAAGCATCACCCATTCCGCAACCGATGTCATCTTGAAGCTGGACATATTATTATAAATGGCTTTTCCCAAACTGAATCCTTGAAGCATGTCCATTGAAACTGAAATCACTAACAAACAAATTAATAAAACAGCCGTCACGCCTAATATTTTCATCCTTCATCACCCTCCGCTTTTAGTGTCTATCTTTATGAGAGAGTTATACCCCGATCGCCCAGTCACATGCATAATCCTGAAGCTAACAGGAAGAATATGAGAAAACGATTAGGAAAGGTATTTTGTGTATGCCGTCATTTTTTAAGCAAAAGAAAAATACCGAAACGAAAGACAGCCAGAAACAAGAAGATAGAAATCAGCAGAAAAAAGAACAAGGGCCCGTTCTGGCTTCCTCAAGTTTGGCGAAAAATGTGGCGGACGTGAAGAAGAAAGTCGGAAGCAGCTCTGATGTCATCATACGGGAAGTGAAAGCAGGGGAACAGGATAATGTTCACCTGGCCATTATTTATGTCGCAGGTTTGGTTGATAATAATACGATTCATGAATCGTTAATCGAGCCTTTGATTCAGGATCAAGCCATCCAAAACGCCCATGCAATGAAGCAGATCCTTGAAAAAACGCTTCCGCTGGGCGGCGTAAAAGCTGAAAAGAGCTGGGACAAGCTGTTCACTGAATTGATGCTTGGAAATGCGCTGGTTTTTGCGGACGGTTCTGATGAGGCGCTTATTTGCAGCACCCAGGGGGGAGAGCACCGCTCCATTCAAGAGCCGAGCACCCAGGTGTCATTCCGGGGTCCGCGCCAAGGGTTTACAGAGTCTTTGCAAACCAATATTTCCATGATTCGGCGATATATTAAAAATCCCAATGTATGGGTCGAAAAAATGAAAATCGGTTCTGTGACCAATACGGATATCGCGCTTATGTACATTCAAGGCATTTGTGATGAAAAGGTGCTGAAGGAAGTGAAGCAGCGCCTGAAAAAAATAGACATTGACAGTATTTTGGAATCCGGATACATCGAGCAGCTGATCGAAGATGAAACGTTTACGACGTTTCCGACCATGTATCACACGGAACGCCCTGACGTCGTCGCAGGAAATCTGTTAGAAGGAAGATTTGCGATCGTTGTGGACGGAACACCGTTTGTTCTGATTGCCCCAGCCTTATTTATTCAATTTTTTCAGTCTGTTGAAGATTATTATTCACGCTTTGACATTGCGACAAGTATACGGATTTTGCGGATATTTATCTTTTTTATTTCACTTGTCGCACCGGCTGTTTATGTGGCAGCCACGACGTTTCATCAGGAAATGATTCCGACACAGCTGTTAGTCGTCATTGCTGCCCAGCGGGAAATCGTTCCGTTTCCGGCCGTTGTAGAAGCAATCACAATGGAGGTTGCGTTTGAGATTCTCAGGGAAGCTGGGGTCAGATTGCCGAGGGTTGTGGGATCGGCAGTGTCCATTGTAGGCGCGCTTGTTATCGGCCAAGCTGCTGTTCAGGCTGGTATTGTGTCTCCGGCAATGGTCATCATCGTTGCCATAACGGCCATTGCCAGCTTCGCAACGCCGGCGTTTGCCATGGCGATATCTGCCCGCCTCATTCGGTTTATTTTTATCATTGCTTCTGCCGTAATGGGTTTTTACGGGCTGGTATTAGGAATTATTATGATGTTTGTTCATTTATGCAGCCTGCGTTCCTTTGGTGTTCCTTATATGTCGCCGCTTGCGCCCTTTTCTTCACAAGGCGTGAAAGACACGCTGTTCCGTGTTCCTTGGTGGGCCGATCAAAAAAGGCCCGAATCCATCAGCAAGAAAGATAAGGTCCGCCAGGGGAAAGACCAGCGTCCTCAGCCGGATGGTTCACGCGGAATGGTGAACAAAGAGTTGAGAGAAGGAGATCATGATGATACGTAAACGTGTATTAGCTGTTATCATGCTTTTGAGCATCATTGTGCTGCCCGGCTGCTGGGATAAGCGCGAGCTGACAGATCTTGCGATTATTTCGGCAATCGGTATTGATCGGACAAATGAAGGGAACTACGTCCTGCACTTTCAGATCATTAATCCCGGAAACGTTGCCGGAGGGCTTCAGGGCGGGGGTGCGGGGGACAGACCGCCTATATCCGTCTATTCCATAGTAGGCGACAACATGACAGAAGCGCTGAGGAAAGCCTCTATGAAAGTATCCAGGCGGCTTTATTTTGCACATACCAACCTGGTCGTGGTCAGTGAAAAGCTGGCGAGAGAGGAAGGTTTGAATTTTGTGTTAGACAACCTTGACCGTGATACGGAATTCAGGACAACGGCAACGATTGTCATCGCCCATAAAACGAAAGCCGAAAACATCGTCAAAACGCTTACGCCGATTGATAAAATTCCGTCCAATAAAGTCAATAAAACACTCGACTTCACGCAAGCGCAATATGGGCGGGTGATTAAAACCAGTATCCAAGATGTCTTGAAAACACTTGCCATCACCACCGAAGCGCCGGTGATCCCCGGATACAGGATGATCGGGGACGATAAAAAAGGAGTCAGCCTGGAAAACACACAGGCGACTGACCCGCAAGCCATTCTTCAGGCGAACGGTCTGGCGGTGTTCGATAAAACAGGCCATTTAAAATATTGGATTGAGGATAAGGAAAGCGTTGGGATCGTCTGGCTTAAGAATCAAATTCAGCACACCTTTATTAATGCCGATTGGGGCAAGACAAAAGATGCGGTAAGCTTACAGGTCACGCATCAGGCAACAAAGCTTACCCCGGAGATACGAAACGGCCGTCCCCGTATTCATGTTCACGTGACGGTTGAAGGCATAATAGACGCAGTAAAATATCCATTTCATTTGTCTGATCCCAAGGTGTTAGCCGATATCGAAAAAGTACTCAACAAACAGCTGGAAAAGGAAATCAGCCATGCGGTTGAAAACATAAAAGAACATAAAATTGACTTCATCGGATTCGGAGACACGATATACAGAAAGTATCCGAAGCAGTGGGAAAAAATGAGGGATACATGGGACAAAGAATATTTGCCTGATCTGCCTGTCGATGTAAAGGCGGAGACCTATATCAGAAGAACAGGGCTGCGAAATAACCCGCTCAGAAACCAGCTTAATCGATGAATAGGTAGAGAAAGGAGAAGTGACAGATGGAAAAAGCCAAAATCAGCATTAGGCAGCTGTTTGTCATGATGATCATATTCGAGCTGGGCAGCTCCTTATTGATTACCCCGGGAACAATGGCGGGCCGGGATGCCTGGATCGCTGTGCTATTAGGCTGTGCAGTTGGTTTGTTTCTTTTTTACTTGTATCAGGGGATCTATCAATGCTATCCGGATTTCTCCCCAAAAGAATACATGGATGATATGCTCGGAAAAAAACTGAGCTGGACCTTTTCGTTTCTATATATCTTATATTTTGCATATATTGCCGCCCGGGTGCTGCGTGATTTCGGAGAAATGCTGCTGACATTTGCTTACCATGATACTCCGATTATCATCGTAAATGCTTTACTAATGGTGGTCTGCATATATGCCGTCAGAAAAGGAATTGAAGTGCTGGCGCGGGCGGGTGAGCTTCTCTTCGGGGCCATGTATCTATTGGGTGCGCTCGGTCTCGTGCTGATCATTGTATCGGGTTCTATCGATCTGAAAAATTTAAAACCAGTTTTAGCAGACGGGGTTTTCCCTGTTATTCATTCTGTTTTTACACAAACCATGTATGTGCCGTTCGGTGAAGTTGTTTTATTTGTCATGATTTTCCCCAATCTCAATGATCGCAAGAATGTCAAAAAAGTGGGGATGCTCGCTATGGTCATCAGCGGATTGATTGTGGCGCTTACCGTAGCGATTAATATCAGTGTGCTTGATGTTGATCTGACATTGCGATCGCAGTTTCCGCTTTTAAGTACGATTCAGACAATCAAAGTGGAGGAATTTCTGGATCGGCTTGATATCTTTTTTATGCTGGCACTGATTATCGGCGGCTTCTTCAAAGTCAGCCTCTACCTGTATGCGGTGGTGGTGGGTACGTCCACTCTCTTTAAAGAAAAAAATCCTTCACAGCTGGCATATCCAATGGGACTGGGCATACTCATCCTCTCCATCACAATTGCCACCAATTTTTCAGAGCATTTAAATGAAGGGCTGAAGGTAGTGCCGCTGTACATTCATTTGCCCTTTCAATTGCTGTTTCCATTATTTCTGTTTATCCTCGCTGTTTGGAAAAAGAAAAGAAGAGAGAAATCAAAGCAAGCTGATAAACAGAAACAATAAAAAGAGCGGGGGGATGCAGCCGCCGCTCTTTTTACCGTTCACTTCTATATAAAAGGGGGATATAGGTTGCGCCCCTGTCTGCACTGGCAGAGGCGCGTTTTTTATACGACTGCGGCGTTTTCCGTCACAGTAAAGCTTCCTCGAGAAAGTCTGATGTTCATGTCAGATACCCTTGCAATTTGTTCATCATGCGTCACCATGATAATGCATTTATTTTCTTTGTGCGCCAAATCCTGAAAGAGCCGCACAATTTCTTTTGACGTATCCTCATCAAGGTTTCCGGTCGGTTCATCAGCTGCGATTAAATCGGTGTCACAGCAAAATGCTCTTGTAATGGAAACACGCTGCTGCTGTCCGCCGCTTAATGTCAGCACCTTTTGCCGGGCCTGTTTTTCGTTGATGCCGACCTTCTCCAGCATCTCCAACGCATATGCTTCTTTGTTCTTTTCCTTTGAACCTGTGATTTCCATGGCGGTTGTCACATTTTGCAGAGCGGTCATATATGGAAGCAGGTTGTACGCCTGAAAGACAATTGATACGTATTTATTTCTGAAATTCGCCAGTCCGATTTTAGAAACAGCTTTTCCGTCATAAAGAATTTGTCCTTCTCTAGGTGTGTCAAGTCCGCCTGCCAGAGACAGAAAGGTCGTCTTTCCTGTCCCTGAAGTGCCGACGATTGTATAAAATTTACCTTTTTCAAAGCTGATATTTATATCTTGAAACAAGGGCTGGCTTTTGTCTTTATACCAATAGCCGACTTGTTGAAATTCTAATAAGCTCATTCGTTTCGCCTCTTTCTATTCCTGTTTAGTCAATATTGTTTTCGGGTGGAGCCGCAGTACTGAAATAGACGGCAGCAGCGTTGCAATCACAGCGATTACCATTCCGATTCCGCCGAGAACAAGCATATCGTTCATAGAAACGGCCACATTCAGTGAATCAATGATGTCCGCGTTTGAAGAGCTTTGGCCGAACATTCCGCGGCCCATGCCGCCCCCGCCGCCGGGCATTTGGCCGCTTGCGGTTTGTGTTGAATCAGTTGATGAACTGATCTGCTGGGATAAAAGCTGATTTCCGAGCTGGTTCGCAACTAGATTTCCCGTCAATGATGCAATGCCAATCGCGATAACAGCCACGATCAGAATCTCAGCTAAGAACTGTCCGATCAGTTTCCAGCGTTTTTCACCGATCGCCATTAACACGCCCATTTCATATTTGCGCTCTCTGATTGACATCATGACAATGAGGCCTAGAATGACAGCGCCTGCCGCTGATACAAGGTACACAACGTTTTTAGAGAAAGAAGCTACATTTTCGATCGGGCCGACCATTTGCTGGTAAAGCTGATCGTTTGTATTTAATGTAAACGTATCAAAGTCAATTGACGTTTTCTTCGCTGCTTTAACGAATGCATCAATATGTTCAGCATCGTCCATATCATAAACAGCTGAATCAATCGTATTTTTATAATCGTCACCTTTCAGAGCTGCTGTTGCTGTGTAAGGTGTGTAAAGCTTATTGTAAGGATTTAAGAATGAGAAATTCTGGGCTTGGTCATCGCCTGAAGACGTTGTTTTATAAATACCGACAATCTTCAGTTTGACTGTTGTGTCTTCGTCTGTTGCTGATTCAATTGTGATGGAATCCCCAACGCTTAGATCATTTTCTTCTGCTAATGTTTCATTGATCACTGTGACTTTTTTGCCGACATCAGATTTTGTAATCGCGCGCCCATCTGTGATTTTTGCATCTCCGTCAGAGAATTCCTCTAACAGCGACGTGCTGATGACACCTTCAATCGAAAGATCTGCTTGAACCATTTGTTTCCCGCCTTGCATTGGAGCGCCTTTTGTATCGCTTGAGCTTGAGTCTGTGCTCGAATCACTAGAGCTTGAGCTTTCAATCGCATCGAAATTTCCGGCGTTGGCTGAGGCTGACGTAATGAAGTTGTAGCTCTTCACATGATCAAGCGCTGTCAGCTTATTGGCATCAGACACTTTTATCGGTGTAGATTCGAAGCTGCGTTTTTCACCGCTGTCCTGCTGCTTCTCCATTTGTTTTTGGCGGTCAACTTGAAGCGTAACGGTTCCGCCCAGCTCCTGTCTGGCAAGGTCGCTGGATTTTTGAGCTGCTGACTGGATCGTGAGGCCAGACAGAACAAATATACAAATGACTGTAAACACAAATAACTGCAAAAACGTTTTTCCTTTTTTGGCCCTCATGTTCCAAAAAGCCCGTTTGATAAAATTCATGTATGTTCCTCCGTATAGGTATTTTTATGGATAAGACCGCCTGTGAGGCAGGCCTGCTTGTTGATAAATTTATAGTAGTCCAAAGGTATGAAAAAAATATGAACAATCTATTTCTAGTTGATGAAATAAAAACTAACAATTGTGAAACCCAAAATCTTCTGTATAAAATGGTGCTATTATAAAAAAAGCATCTAAACAATCGGAGGAACCAATGAAAATTTTAATGATAGAAGATAACGTTAGTGTTTGTACGATGACAGAAATGTTCTTTTTTAAGGAAGGCTTTGAAGCTGAATTTGTTCATGACGGTTTAGAGGGGTATCAGCGTTTTGCGGAAGGAAATTGGGATTTGGTGATTCTGGATATTATGCTCCCGTCTATGGACGGCGTAACCATCTGCAGAAAAATAAGGGAGACAAGCACGGTTCCGATTATCATGCTGACTGCCAAAGACACCGAATCAGATCAGGTGATCGGCTTTGAGATGGGCGCGGACGATTATGTGACGAAGCCATTCAGCCCGCTGACATTGGTTGCCCGCATCAAAGCCGTGATCAGAAGATATCAGGCGACGGGCAAGGCGGCAGTGGAAGAAGATACGATTGAATCGGAATGCTTTAAAATTAATAAAAAGACAAGAGAAGTATTTTTAAACGGAAAGCCTGTTGAAAACCTTACACCTAAGGAATTCGACCTGCTTTATTACCTTGTGCAGAACCCGCGGCAGGTGTTTTCCAGAGAGCAGCTGCTAGAGCAGGTATGGGGCTATCAGTTTTACGGAGACGAACGGACTGTCGATGTCCATATTAAACGGCTGCGGAAAAAGCTTGCAAGTGAGGACAGGCCTTTCCTATATACTGTATGGGGAGTAGGGTATAAATTTGATGAGGATTAAATATTTATATCAGCTGCTGCTGAGCCATGTAAGCATATTAATTTTAGCCTTTGTTATCATTATTTCTCTTTTTTCTCACTTCGTGAAAGAGTTTGCCTACCAAAATAAAGTAGAGGAACTGACCTCATATGCGGTGCAGATTGCAAGCGAATTTCAAACCGGCCAGGTTGATATACGTCGGCTGTACCCATATCAGGATATTTTAAGGACAAGAAAAACACAGTTTATCATCTTTAATGAAGCACAGGTGCCTTATTTTCACCCTGAAGACTTTCACCCAAGGGAAAAGCTGAAGAAAGCGGAGTGGGAGAAGCTGAAAAAAGGGCAGACGGTCATGAACAGAGCGGATGGCCGTTTTAACGATGAGGTTTCCCTTGTTGCACAGCCGATTTTTGTTAACAATGAATTTAAAGGTGCGGTACTGCTGATTTCTCCGATCAGCGGCGTTGAGCAAATGATTAATCAGGTCAATCTCTATATGTTTTACGCGATGATCAGCACGCTTGTCATTACCATTCTCGTCAGCTGGCTGCTCTCCAAATTCCATGTGAAACGAATTCAAAAGCTGAGAGAAGCAACGGATAAAGTAGCTTCCGGCGACTATGACATTCACTTGGAAAACAGCTATCGGGATGAAATCGGGGTGCTGGCGTCTGACTTTAATATCATGGCAAAGAAATTAAAGCAGTCAAGGGATGAAATCGACCGGCTTGAGAAGCGGAGAAGGCAGTTTATTGCCGATGTATCCCATGAATTAAGAACGCCGCTGACAACCATTAACGGTTTGGTTGAAGGGCTGAACAGCAATACGATTCCAGAGGAAAATAAAGAAAAATGCTTCTCGCTCATCAGTGAGGAAACGAAGCGAATGCTGCGGCTCGTTAAAGAAAATCTCGATTACGAAAAGATCAGATCTCAGCAAATCACTTTGAACAAGCTTGACGTTCCGCTGATAGAGGTATTCGAAATCATTAAAGAGCACCTTGAACAGCAGGCGGATGAAAAGCAAAATAAGCTGGTAATTCAGGTGGAGGACAGCGTGATCGTTCATGCCGACTATGACCGGTTAATTCAAATCCTCATGAACATTACGAAAAACAGCATCCAATTTACGCAACACGGGCAAATTTGGCTACGGGGAACAGAAGGATATAAAGAGACCATTATTGAAATTGAAGATACCGGGATCGGCATCTCAAAAGAGGATATCGAGCATATTTGGGAGCGGTTCTATAAAGCTGATATTTCAAGAACGAACACGGCGTACGGAGAATACGGCCTCGGCCTTTCCATCGTCAAGCAGCTTGTTGAAATGCATCAAGGTACAATAGACATTAAGAGTGAACAAGGGGAAGGCACAACTTTCATTATCCGCTTTCCTTTACCTGCAAAACAGCAATAAATCATGTAAGGCGGCGGCATATCATCAGATGCTGCCGCCTTCTTTCTCACCTCGCTTCGGTATTCCTTTTTTTATTGCGTGCTCCCGAAATAAAGTTTGCGTGTTTTTCGGGTTAGGACAGTCTGTAAACATGATAAAATATGACATAAACAGTTTTTGATGGGAGAGGGTGAAGGAATGAAGAGCGGGGTAATTCCTTCTTCAGCGGTCGGTCAAAAAATTAACGAGTGGTACAAATATATCCGGACCTTCAGTGTACCGGATGCCGAGGTGCTAAAAGCTGAAATCCAGCAGGAACTGAAACACATGCAGCATGACTCCAACTTGCTGTTATATTACTCACTAATGGAATTTCGCCACCAGCTTATGCTTGATTATCTCGAGCCGCTGGAGAAATTAAATATCGAAGACCAGCCAAGCCTGTCTGAATTATCACGAAATATAGACAGCAACCAAGCTGACCTAAAAGGGCTTCTTGATTACTATGTGAATTTTTTCCGCGGAATGTATGAGTTTGATAAGCGGGAATTTATTTCTGCCATTACATATTACAAACAGGCGGAGAAAAAACTTTCTTTTGTTTCCGATCATATTGAACGGGCTGAATTTTATTTTAAAATCGCGGAAGCTTATTATTATATGAAGCAAACGTACTTTTCATTGATTCATATCAAGAATGCATATGAAATTTATGTAGAGCAGGAAACCTATAATGTTCGGATTATCCAATGCCATTTCGTGTTCGGGGTTAACCTCATGGATGAGAGAAATTTCGAACAAGCCGCACGGCATTTTAAATTGGCGCTGGAGATGGCGGAAGCGGAACAAAGAGCCCAATTGGTTGGAAGAGCATTTTATAATTTGGGGCTGTGTTATTACAATCAAGACCTTCTCGACCCTGCCATTGACCATTTTGAGAAAGCGGTTTCTACTTTTGAAGACAGCAGAATCACCAATTCTCTGCCTCAGGCATATTTTTTAATAACACTTATTTATTATAAACGCGGAAAACATGAGAAGGCTTCGGAATATCACAAGAGGGGCTATGAATATGCTAAAGAAACAGACGATGCAGATTACGCGGTAAAATTTGAGTTTTTACAATCCCTATATCAGGCACAGCCCAATACAGAAGGAATCGAACGATGTTTTCAATACTTAAAAAATAAAAATATGTATGCTGATATAGAGGATTTAGCCCTAGAAGTAGCAAAATATTACTATGAACAAAAATGGTTTGAACTGTCTGCTTCCTACTTTCTTAGAGTTGAAGAGGCAAGAAAACAAATACAAAGGAGTGAAGGTTTGTATGAAATTGAAATCTAAGTTATTTGTTATTTGTTTGGCTGCAGCAGCTGTTTTTACAGCGGTTGGCGTCTCTGCACATGCTGAAGCATCCGACTTCCATGTCACAGAAAGAGGAATGACGTAAGAACCAGGCCCCTTCTCAATAAGAGAAGGGGTTTTCTTCTAAAGAAACAGCGACGCAGGATATGGATCTTACGGCGCCGCCTGATTCATGGAGATTCCTTTTTCTTAGTAGCCTCCGTTAAAAAATGCAGCTCCCACGATAATCAAGAGGATAAATAACACAACAATCAAAGCAAAAGAGTTTCCGTAACCAGACATCTGATGCCACCTCCCTGTGAGATTACTTTATGATATGCTGCATAAACGCAGCGGACAGGGCTTTCGGATAGGGATTGAAAAATAAAGAAAACAACTAAAAAAACGCCGTAAGACAATGATATTGTCTTACGGCGCTGTACTGCAGACTTAGAGCCTCTTGTAAATGCAGTACCTACGATAATTAATAGAATGATTAAAGCGAAAGAACCGAAGCCGTAACCGCCACCGTTAGAGTATCCTGACCTCCCTATGATGGATGCGGAATCGGCCAGATGAATAGGGTAATAGTGGACAAGGCAAGAATGAAAAATTCATCGATCGACGCGGACAATATAAAAGGCGGGCTCTGCCGCCCGCTTTTATGTATAGATTAAGAGACCAGCACTCCCGCGAAAAACTCCCGGTATAATGCTTGGACGGCTTTTCTTTCTTCGGCTTCTTTTACGCCGAACATCATGCTCACTTCAGAAGATCCTTGGTTAATCATTTCGATATTCACTTTTGCCTCTGATAAGGCTTTGGCTGCTCTTGCCGTTGTGCCGACATTATGGCGCATTGCTTCTCCTACAACCATAATGAGCGCCAGATTGTGCTCGACAATAACTTCATCGGCATGAAGATCCTCTTTAATCTGCTTCATTACGCTTCGTTCAACCGAAGCATCCATTTGATCCTGTCTTAAGATGATCGTCATGTCATCAATTCCCGATGGAACATGCTCATACGTCAAACCGTGTTCTTCAAGGATTTGCAGGGCTCTGCGGCCAAACCCGATTTCTCTGTTCATCAAATACTTGCTGATATAAATACTGCAAAAGCCGGTATCGCTGGCAATACCGACGACAGGCCCGTTTGTGTTATCGCGTTTGCTGACGACGCGTGTTCCGTTCGCCGACGGGTTGTTCGTATTTTTGATCTGCACGGGAATGCCCGCTCTGAAGGCCGGAATGAGCGCTTCATCGTGAAACACTGAAAAGCCTGCGTACGACAGTTCGCGCATCTCTCTGTATGTCAGCTCGTGGATTTCCTTCGGGTTGTCAACAATGGAAGGATTAACTGAATACACAGCATCTACATCGGTAAAGTTTTCGTACAGATCGGCCTGAAGACCATTGGCCAAAATAGAGCCTGTAATATCAGAACCGCTCCGTGAAAATGTCAACACATCGCCATCCTTGCTGAAACCGAAAAAGCCGGGGAATATGATGAGGCCTTCACGCTCTCTCAGCTGATAGAGATTTTGATACGATTCAGGCAGCACCTGCGCGTTGCCGGGTTCATTTGTTACAAATAGGCCTGCATCCTTCGGGTTTACATATTCCGCTTTCACGCCTTTGTGACGGAAATAGGCGGCGATCAGCTTAGCGTTGTTATCCTCACCGCTTGCTTTGACAGCGTCCAGATATTGTTCGGGATTGCTTTTATCTCCTTCTAAAAGCGTAAACAAATCATCGCGGATTTTTTCTATAATACACGGCTCAAGCTGAAGCTCATTTGCGATCAGAGCATAGCGTTCAATTACCGCTTCCGCCAGTTCAGGGGAGCTTCCGGATGATAAATACTGTTCAGCACATGTGATTAAGAGATCAGTCACTTTCGTATCCTCGGAATAGCGTTTGCCCGGAGCCGACACCACTACAGCTTTGCGTGCGGGATCTGAGGTTACGATTTGAAACACCTTTTCAAGCTGTGCGCCTGAAGCGAGTGAGCTGCCTCCGAATTTAACGACCTTCATGTTTACATCTCCTAATGTTTAAAATTTTCACACAAATTTAGTATTTATTATCCCTCTTTCAGTTTTGTAAATCAAGGGGAAATTTCTATGTGGAAAGAACATTTGTATTTACAGAGAGGAATTATGTCAGGTTTGATGCCGAAGTTGAAGCATAGTGAAGATAAATATGGTAAACAGACTAACGATTTGTGATGGAAAATGGTTTGAATTATGAGTAAAATTGAATAGATAACGAGGTTAATATTTTTAAAGAATATTGACTAACACTAGAAAAGTGGTAATATGTAAATGATAATGATAATCAATTACTATATGGCCATATTGTTTTGAGTCCTTGCGGAGTAGGAGATACGTTCTTTTTGCTGTAAGGATGTAAGGAGGCAGCATGAAGTTACGTTACTTATTTTTTCTACTTATCATACTAGCAGTCACTTCTGTATTTATCGGCGTAGAAGATCTGTCGCCGCTTGATCTCTTCGATCTAAGCAAAGAAGAGGCATCAACGCTCTTTGCCAGCCGTTTGCCGCGGCTGATCAGCATTTTAATCGCAGGGATGAGCATGAGCATCTGCGGCCTGATTATGCAGCAGATCACCAGAAACAAATTCGTGTCACCGACGACGGCCGGCACGATGGACTGGGCGAGGCTGGGAATCTTAATATCCTTGCTTCTGTTTACATCGGCAAGTCCATTAATGAAAATGCTGATTGCTTTTGTCTTTGCTCTAGTTGGTAATTTTCTGTTTATGAAAATTCTTGAAAGAATTAAGTTTAACGACACCATCTTTATTCCGCTTGTCGGTTTAATGCTCGGGAATATCGTCAGCTCAATCGCGACGTTTATCGCGTATAAATATGACTTGATCCAAAACGTGTCATCATGGCTTCAGGGGGATTTCTCCTTAGTTGTGAAAGGGAGATACGAGCTTCTCTATCTGAGTATTCCGCTTGTCATCATTGCCTATGTTTATGCGGATAAATTTACAGTGGCGGGTATGGGAGAAAGCTTTTCTGTCAACCTCGGCCTCAAGTATAAACGGGTTGTGAACATCGGGCTCATTATCGTATCCCTGATTACGTCACTTGTCATTTTGACTGTCGGTATGCTTCCGTTTCTCGGTTTAATCATCCCGAACATTGTATCGATTTACAGAGGAGACAACCTGAAAAACAGCCTGCCGCACACTGCGCTGCTGGGAGCGGTTTTTGTTCTGTTTTGCGATATATTGGGCAGAGTCATTATCTTCCCATATGAAATCTCGATTGGTCTGATGGTCGGAATCATCGGCAGCGGCATTTTCCTGTTTATGCTGTTAAGGAGAAAAGCGTATGCGTAACCAGATGAAAATTGCTTTGCTTGTTGGTATAGCTGTTGTATGTATCGGTTTATTTCTGTTTTATGACTTAGGCAATTGGGATTACACACTGCCGAGAAGAATCAAAAAAGTCGCTGCCATTATGCTGACTGGCGGAGCGATTGCGTTTTCAACAATGATCTTCCAAACGATCTCGAATAACCGCATCCTGACGCCCAGCATTTTAGGCCTTGATTCTCTCTATATGCTGATTCAGACCGTCATCATCTTTTTGTTCGGTTCAATGAATATCGTAATCATGAATAAAAACATCAACTTCATCATCTCTGTGTTGCTGATGGTGCTGTTTTCTTTTGTTCTCTATCAGATCATGTTCAAAGGTGAAGGGAAAAATATCTTCTTCCTTCTGCTCATCGGAATCGTGTTCGGCACGCTGTTCAGCAGCCTGTCTTCCTTTATGCAGATGCTGATTGACCCGAATGAGTTTCAGGTTGTGCAGGACAAAATGTTTGCCAGCTTTAACAACATCAACACGGATCTGTTATGGCTCGCCTTTATCATCTTCCTGCTGACCGGTATCTATGTCTGGCGTTTTACGAGATTTTTTGACGTGCTTTCACTCGGCCGTGAACACGCTGTCAATTTGGGCATTAACTACGACAAAGTTGTTAAACAGATGCTGATCGTGATCGCGATCCTTGTTTCTGTTTCTACAGCGCTTGTCGGCCCGATTATGTTCTTGGGGCTTCTCGTCGTCAACCTGGCGAGAGAATTTCTGAAAACATATAAGCATTCATACTTAATCGCAGGTTCTGTTTTAATCAGCATTATTGCGTTAGTCGGGGGACAATTTGTGGTTGAGAAAGTATTCACCTTCTCAACGACGCTGAGCGTTATTATTAATTTTGCCGGCGGGATTTATTTTATCTACTTGCTGTTAAAGGAGAATAAATCATGGTAGAGGTCAAAAATGTAAGCAAACAATATGGAGGGAAAGTTGTCCTTGAAGAGACGTCAGTCACGATTCAAAAAGGCAAAATTACCTCGTTTATCGGTCCTAACGGCGCCGGCAAAAGTACGCTGCTGTCTATTATGAGCCGCCTGATCAAAAAGGATTCCGGTGAGATTTTCATAGACGGAGAAGAGATCGGAACCTGCGACAGCAAAGAGCTTGCCAAAAAAATGAGTATTTTAAAGCAGGCGAATCAAATTAATATCAGACTAACCATTAAAGACCTTGTCAGTTTCGGCAGATTCCCCTATTCACAGGGACGGCTGACAGAGGAAGACTGGGTTCATATCAACCAGGCGCTCAGTTATATGAAGCTGGAGGAGATTCAGGATAAGTACCTGGATCAGCTGAGCGGCGGACAGTGCCAAAGGGCGTTTATCGCAATGGTCATTGCCCAGGACACGGACTACATATTTCTTGATGAGCCGCTGAACAACCTGGATATGAAACATTCAGTTGAAATAATGAAGCTTCTGAAGAGGCTGGTAGAGGAGCTTGGAAAAACAATCGTGATCGTGATTCACGATATCAACTTTGCTTCCGTCTACTCTGATCATATCGTTGCTTTGAAAAACGGCCGTATTGTAAAAGAGGGGCCGCCGGAGGAGATCATTGAAACCTCTGTGCTCGAAGAAATCTACGATATGACCATCCCGATTCAGACGATAGATAACCAAAGAATAGGTGTTTATTTTTCTTAATATACAGAAGAGGTGAAGACTATGAAAAAGTTTGCAATTCTATTCATTGCATTGGTGACAGCTGTTGTCATTTCTGCATGCGGAAACCAAAGCTCAAGCAGCAAAGGTTCTGACACGAAGAAAGAACAAATTACGGTGAAACACCAGCTGGACAAAAACGGCACAAAAGTGACAAAGAACCCTAAAAAAGTCGTTGTATTTGATTTAGGAAGCTTAGATACATTAGATAAATTAGGTCTTGATGATAAAGTAGCAGGCCTGCCGAAACAAGCCCTTCCTAAATATCTGTCCAAATTCAAAGATGACAAATATGCTGATGTCGGAAGCTTAAAAGAGCCAGACTTTGAAAAAGTAGCAGATTTAGAGCCTGACTTGATCATTATCTCAGGAAGACAATCCGAGTCTTACAAAGAATTCTCTGAAATCGCGCCGACCATTTACCTTGGCGTAGACACAGCGAAATACATGGAATCATTTAAATCAGATGCACAAACAATTGGTAAAATCTTTGATAAAGAAGATGAAGTAAAAGACGAGCTCGCAACAATTGATAACTCCATTTCAGATCTTAAGAAAAAAGCTGAAAAGCTGAACAAAAACGGTCTTGTGATTATGGCGAACGACGGCAAAATCAGCGCCTTTGGTTCTAAATCAAGATACGGCCTGATCCATGACGTATTCGGCGTGACACCGGCTGATAAAAATATCAAAGCGTCTACTCACGGACAAAGCGTTTCATATGAGTACATTTCAAAAACAAACCCGGATTACCTGTTTGTTATTGACCGCGGTACAGCAATCGGAGAAACATCATCTACAAAACAAGTCGTTGAAAACGACTATGTGAAAAACGTAAACGCCGTGAAAAATGATCATGTCGTATACCTTGATTCAGCTACTTGGTACTTATCAGGAGGCGGACTTGAGTCAATGACGCAAATGATTAAAGAAGTGAAAGACGGTTTAGAGAAGTAAAATGAAAAAGAGCCTCCGCTCTCAAAGCGGGGCTCTTTTTTTTATAGGATCAGCGTGCCGGCTGCTGTTCGGCAGGGCGCTGAGGTTTTTTTAATGTGAAGGATAGAAGTAAGCCGGCAAGCGCGATACAGGCTGCCACGATAAAAGCGGCGTTCATGCCGTGCAGAGCGGCGTGTTTCACATTTGTGGTTCCTGCATGTGCCGCCTGGTTGCTCATCACGGATACCAAAAGAGCAGTCCCGATGGAGCCGCCGACTTGGCGAACCGTATTGTTCATTGCTGTTCCGTGCGGAATCAAGTGGCGCGGCAGCGCATTGATTCCGGCTGTTGTCACAGGCATCATAATCATCGCTGTCCCTAAGAGACGAACGGTATATAAAACGACAATCCATGCCAGTGACGTATGATCAGTCAGCTGCATAAACGGCAGTGACGTCAGGAAGATGATACAGAAACCAGCAATCGCCAACCCTCTTCCGCCGACACGGTCAAAAATTCTTCCGATAATCGGTGACATGAAGCCCATCACAATGGCTCCCGGCAGAAGCATAAGCCCTGTATCAAAGGCTGTGACGTTTCGGACGTTTTGTGTATACAGCGGCAGAATGGTTTCCGTACCAATTAATAAAGCAAAGACAAGTGTTCCCAGCAGGGTTGTTAAGCTGAAGATACCAAACGTAAATACGCGGAATTCCAGCATCGGTTTTTCAAGCTTCATCTGTCTTGTAATAAATAAGAGCAGCGCGATCACACCCACAAGCAGTGAAACCAGAACCGTTGAGCTGGTCCATCCGTAAGAGCCGACGCTTGAGAAGCCATACAGCAGCCCGCCAAATCCAAGTGTCGACAGGATAACTGATAAAATATCAATCTGTGTTTTTCTTAATGTCGTCACGTTTTTCATAAGAATGATAGCGAGAAGCAAATCGATCACCGCAAACGGAAGAATGATATAAAACAATGATCTCCATGAGAAAGCTTCTACTGCCCATCCTGAAAGAGTCGGTCCGATCGCAGGCGCGAAGGAGATGACCAATCCGACCATACCCATAGCCTGGCCGCGCTTTTCAATCGGAAAGATCGTTAAAAATACTGTCTGCATGAGCGGCATCATAATGCCGGCTCCGGCCGCCTGAATGATACGGGCCGCCAGCAGAACCGGAAAGTTCGGGGCAAACGTGCCAACGATTGTTCCGGCAGTGAAAATACTCATCGCCGTAATGAGAAGCGTACGGCTCGTGAATTTTTCAATTAAAAATGCGGTAATCGGAATTAAGATACCGTTCGTTAACATAAATGAAGTCGTCAGCCATTGGGCTTGGTTTGCATCTATATGAAAATCCCTCATGATATGGGGGAGAGCGGTAATTAACAGTGTCTGGTTCAAAATGGCGACAAACGCCCCGGCTAACAAAATGCCGACAATGACAGAACGGTTAAACGGTTTTTTTTCAATACTTGTGTCCAATAAGATCCCTTCTTTTCTTTAAGTAATTAACAGTGTTTTTAACATAGATATAGGCTGTGTTAAAACACCGGTTTGTTCCAGATAGCCAATCAGTGATTTCAGTAAAAAGGCGCGGGGCTCTTCCTTTTTTGCTTCCTCTTCCAGCATGGCTGCAGCGGATGCCAGCTCATCGATGTCATAATCCGCGGCGGGCAGGGAAGAGATGCCTTTATGTAATTCTTTCAGGCTTTCTGATAACAGGAGTGATTTATCCTTTGGCTGGTAGGAGGACGCCGATTGGATATAGAGCTCGATGGTCTCAGGCGGAAGCAGGGACTGCCGCGTTTCTCTGTTTTTGATAATCTGATTGAGGGTGCTGATGATAAACGCTGCAATCGGGTCAAGGTCAAGCGGTTTTTCCTCTATTTTGATCAGCATTAAAAATTCCCGCATCATGCCGTGAAGAATGATAACCAAATCCCATACAAAAGGGAGGATGGCTTCTCCATAGGCCTGAATCAGCGAATCCCGGTGCCAGCAGATAATCGTCGATCTGGTCTGATGGATATGCTGTTTTACACGGTCATTGTGCAGCTTGGGGTTTCCGTAGGTCAGCATATTAAAAAACTGCTGATTCCGCCTGAATCCTTCCAGCTCCATTTTGACCTTTTGAATCAAACGCTCCTCCGGTGTCAGCGCGGTATTTTCCTGCAGTCTTGATGCCGCGGCTACCATCTGCTTTTGGTTAAACGTCAGCAGCTCCAAAAGCAAATCTTCCTTGGATTGAAACAGCTTATATATAGAAGCTTTTGACATCTTACATTCTTCCGCGATTGCCTGCATGGAAACCGACGTAAAATCCTTTTCAGAAAAAAGCTTCCGCGCGGCTAACAAGATTTCTGTTTTTTTATCAAGCATCTCATGGCTTCCTTCTTTCTTGAACAATAGAAAACCCATTGGTTCACAGAAAACCAATGAGTAACATTGATAAAATTTTACCAAATAAACAAAATGAAAGTCAATGGATTTTATCCGGACAAATAAAAAGGCCTGCCGGAATTCCGACAGGCCGGGGTGAGGCTTATTTTTCAACTTTAAACCCTTGTTTTTCGAGCATTTCACGAATATGCGGATAGTACAGGCGCTCATAATATGAGGCGATCCCTTGTGACCAATTTCGTGTTTCTTTTCCGTTGGTCCGGATTTTCATGTATTCGGCCATTTGTTCATCATATGACTGAATGTGTGATGTCAGCTCGTCCTGCTGCAAATACGTTTCTTTATGATAAACCGCTGCCTTTGGAAGGCGGGGTTTTTTCGCTGAACGATCAGCAGGATGGCCGATGACAAGACCAGATACAGGGAAGACGTATTTTGGAAGCTGAAGCAGCTCGATCAGTTCATTTGGGTTTCCCCGAACCGCGCCGATCGGAACAGTGCCAAGCCCGAGTGATTCAGCTGCCGCTGTCGCCGTGCCAAGAGCGATGCCGGCATCTACAGCGCCGACAAGAACGGATTCTAAACCGTTTGTGATTTCCATGTTGAAGTCATGCAGATCTTCAAGCGCAATTTTTGCCCGGTTGAAGTCTGCGCAGAAAAGCAAGAAAACCGGAGCTTGGTCAATCCAAGGCTGTCCGCCCGCCAGTTCGGAGATTTTCTTTTTCCGCTCTTTATCCTGAATCGCGATGACAGTCACTTGCTGCCCGTTGATAGAAGTAGGGGCTGATTGCACCGCTTGTATAATATGGTCTAGCTGCTCTTCTGACACCGGCTCATCCGTATAGCTGCGGATGGAGCGGTGATCTGTTAATGATTTGATTACTTCGTTCATGTGAGACATCCTTTCCTTACTCGCTGAGCTCTGTGCGGACAACATCAAGAGGAGCGCTCAGCAGTTCTTTGCCTTTTGCTACAAACCCTTGGAAATGCGCAGTTTCATTGTGGGATTTCATCGCCGCTTCATCTTTCCATTGTTCAAGCATCACAAATGTATTTTCTTCGCCTACTTTTTCAAAAAGGTCGTATTGGGCGTTGCCTTCCTCAGCTCTTGAATGTTGAACCAGCGATTGTGCCTCGCTCAAAAATTCTTCACGTTTCTCGGGTTTTACTTTGATATAAGCTTGTAATACGATCATGTAAATCTCCTCCATTTGTCTTTTAAATTTATTGTTCGAATTTGATCGAACTAAATGTACCATGTAATCAAAATCAGGTAAAGGAAAAACCCTCAAATAGTAAAATTGTCATTCTAATTGTTGTGTGATACATTTGTGTCATGAACATTCCAAACCATCCAGAAACAGAAACGTTGCAGCTGACTAAGGTTCTTCACGCACTGAGTGATCCGCTTCGTTTAGAGCTGGTGAAGCAATTGGCCGAAGCAAAAGAGAAAACGTGCGGCACCTGTGCCGATGTACAGGTTGCAAAGTCGACCTTGTCCCACCATTTTAAAGTATTAAGAGAATCGGGCATCGCTCAAGTACGCATAGAAGGAAAGCGCCGTTATTATTCGCTTCGCACAGAAGATCTGGAAAGGGCATTTCCGGGCCTGCTTAAAGCAGTGCTGAACGTGGACCAGGAGCGCTGGTAAAAAATCCCCTGAACAGGGGATTTTTTTATGTCCCATAAACAGCGCGGCGAAGTCTTCGCACACCTTCCTGAATGTCCTCTTCCCTCAGCCGTGCAAAGCCGATGATGAGCGCGGGTTTGTCCGGCTGCGGACGGCTTTCTTTTAAGCGGAACCGGCTCATCCCGAAGATTTCAAGCTGCTGGGCGGCGGCATGCGCGAGTATCTCTTGTTCCGTGCGGCAGGTGTAAAATTCGGTGACGAAATGCAGTCCCGCATTTGCCCCTTTTACCGTGATCTCTCCTCTAAACTCTGATTCTAATGCGCTGATGAGGCGTTCTCTCTTTTCTTTATAATGCTGCTTCATTTTTTTTATATGCTTCTGATATTCTCCAGACTCAATAAATTCCTGCAAGGCGATCTGTGTAAGCGACGAGCAGGTCTGCAGGTCATAACCCCGCTTTTTGTAACCCCGTAACAGCTCCGGCGGCAGCACCATGTAGCTGATCCGCAATCCGGGGAGAAGTGATTTTGAAAAGGTGCCCATATAGATGACATTTTGAAAGCGGTCGAGGCTTTGGAGCGCCGGGATACTGTCTACGTCATATTTAAACTCGCTGTCATAATCATCCTCAATAATATAGCGGCTCGGCTGCTCCGCTGCCCAGTTCAGCAGCTGAATTCTTCGGGATACAGGCATAATCGCTCCGGCCGGGAATTGATGCGAAGGGGTAGTGATTAATACATCTGGGTTCTGTCTGATGATTTCAGAAATGGAAATCCCTTTTTCATCAAGCATAATCGTCTTCACCTGTTTTCCGGTATATTGCAAAAGCTGGTACATTCGCCTGTAACCAGGCTCCTCCATCGCATACACCGCATCCTGAGGCAAAAGCTCCGTCAGCAGCTGCATCAGCACCTGAGTGCCCGCCCCGATGACGATTTGTTCCGGCCGGCATTTCACCCCCCGCGTCAGAGAGATGAGCCTTGTAATGGCGGCTCTTACCTCAAATATGCCTTGCGGATGAGACATGTCGCCGAGCGTGCGGTATGAGCGTGCAGCCGCTTTTTGCTCACAGCGAAACCAGCTTTTCATTGGAAAATGATCTGTATCGGCACTCATATGTGAAAATGATATCCAATCGCTTTGATCGATATGAACCTCTTTCAGGTCATCCGGCAGTGAAGATGAGGGCTGTTCCTCAGAGGAAAATGTGTCCAGGTGCTCCACGAAAAAACCCTTTCTTTCTTCAGCGTACAAATACCCTTCCGCGAGCAGCTGCTGATAGGCTGAATTCACAGAGTTTACGCTGACCTTCAGCTTTTCAGCCAGCTCACGTTTGGAGGGAACCTTCGAGTGGGGCAGCAGATTACGGCTGAGGATTTCGTTTTTTAGTTTTTGATAAATCTGCTGATAGATATAATCGGCTTTTTCTGAGCGATCGAGAGTGATTGTGATGTCCATTGCGGTGTCTCCTTCTGATACCATTAAAAAGTTATAATTGGTACTTTTCATCATACCAAAAAGAAGTCAGAATGATAAGAAAACAATGACAGTGGGGGGATTCACATGAGTCAAACAACCGCATCAACTTTCACTACCGCAGAGTGGCAGCAAAAACGGGACCAATTTGTTTCTAAGGGCGTGAGCAACGGAAACCGCAGCCTGGCGGTAAAAGGAGAGGGAGCAGAGCTGTATGATTTGGACGGCCGAAGATTTATTGATTTTGCTGGCGCCATTGGAACTTTAAACGTCGGACACTCGCATCCGAAGGTGGTAGAAGCTGTGAAGCGGCAGGCGGAGGAGCTGATCCATCCGGGCTTTAACGTCATGATGTATTCGTCTTATATTGAATTAGCTGAAAAGCTTTGCGGCATTGCGCCGGGCACTCATGAGAAAAAAGCGATTTTCCTCAACTCCGGAGCGGAAGCGGTGGAAAACGCAGTGAAGATCGCCAGAAAGTATACCAAGCGCCAAGGCGTTGTCTCGTTTACACGCGGGTTCCACGGACGCACGAATATGACAATGAGCATGACAAGCAAGGTGAAGCCGTACAAATTCGGTTTTGGTCCATTTGCATCAGAGGTATACCAGGCGCCGTTTCCATATTATTATCAGAAGCCTGCCGGACTGAGTGACGATGCATATGACGATATGGTCATTCAAGCCTTCAATGACTTCTTTATCGCAGCAGTTGCTCCTGAAACGGTAGCCTGTGTTGTGATGGAGCCGGTGCAGGGAGAAGGCGGATTCATTATTCCTTCTAAACGGTTTGTGCAGCATGTTGCTTCCTTCTGTAAAGAACACGGCATCGTCTTTGTAGCCGATGAAATTCAAACCGGATTTGCCAGAACGGGTACTTATTTCGCGATCGAGCATTTTGGTGTCGTCCCAGATCTGATCACGGTTTCGAAGTCTCTTGCGGCTGGTCTGCCGTTAAGCGGTGTGATTGGACGCGCGGAAATGCTTGATGCGGCGGCGCCCGGAGAGCTCGGCGGCACGTATGCGGGAAGTCCGCTTGGGTGCGCGGCGGCATTGGCTGTTTTGGATATTATTGAAGAAGAAGGCCTGAATAAACGTTCTGAGGAAATCGGCAGGATCATTGAAGAAAAAGCGCTTGAATGGAAAACTGAATACCCGTTTATCGGTGACATCCGCAGACTTGGGGCGATGGCAGCAATCGAGATCGTCAAAGACCCTGAAACACGTGAACCTGATAAAGCGAAAGCGGCAGCGATCGCAGCGTACGCGAATCAAAACGGATTGCTGCTGCTGACAGCCGGAATCAACGGCAATATCATCCGCTTCCTGACGCCGCTGGTTATTTCAGATGATCTTCTGAATGAAGGGCTCCACATTGTGGAAGCAGGTCTGCGAGCTTAATCATTGGAAAGAATACGCACGGGTCTGCTATCATTTTAAGTAAATCCAAGATAGAAAGGAATGTTCAATATGCCAGATCAATTAACGGTCTACAACCCGGCTACAGGCGAGGCGATCAAAACGATTCCTCAGCAATCAGCCAAAGAAGTAGAAGAAGCCATTGAACGTTCACATCAAGCGTTTAAATCATGGTCTAAAACATCAGCGAACGAAAGAGCGTCTCTGTTGAAAAAGTGGTATGAGCTAATCGTTGAACATAAAGAAGAACTCGCAGATTTAATTACGAAGGAAAACGGAAAACCGTATCAGGAAGCTGTCGGCGAGGTACTGTACGGCGCTGGTTATATCGAGTGGTTCGCAGAGGAAGCGAAGCGTGTGTATGGAAGAACCGTTCCGGCTCCGACAACCGGAAAACGAATTGTCGTAACGCGCCAAGCCGTTGGCCCAGTTGCCGCGATTACGCCATGGAATTTTCCAAATGCGATGATTACACGTAAAGCGGCGCCTGCTCTTGCTGCCGGCTGTACGTTTATCATCAAGCCGGCGCCTGATACACCGCTGTCAGCCTATGAACTTGCACGCCTCGCGTACGAAGCGGGTATCCCAAAAGACGTGCTTCAGGTTGTCATCGGTGATGGTGAGGAGATCGGAAACGTTTTTACAAGCAGTCCGAAAATCCGCAAAATCACCTTTACAGGATCAACACCTGTAGGGAAAATCCTGATGAAAAACAGCGCGGATACTGTGAAACACGTATCCATGGAGCTCGGCGGACATGCCCCGCTGATTGTGGATGAAGATGCAAACATTGATCTTGCTGTTGAACAGGCAATGGTGTCCAAATACCGAAACGCGGGTCAGACTTGCGTATGCGCCAACCGGCTCATTGTCCATGAATCCATCAAAGATGAGTTTGCTGCGAAATTGAGCGAGCAAGTATCGAAGCTGAAGGTTGGAAACGGACTTGAGGAAGGCGTTAACGTCGGTCCGATTATCAACAAAAGGGGCTTTGAAAAAATCGTCAGCCAAATTGATGATGCGGTTGAAAAAGGAGCGAAGGTTGTTGCTGGGGGCACTTATGAACGAAACGATGATAAAGGATGCTACTTTGTCAATCCGACAGTGCTCGCTGACGTCGATACGTCCATGAATATCATGCACGAGGAAACCTTTGGCCCTGTTGCGCCAATCGTCACTTTTACAGATATTGATGAAGCCATTGAGCTCGCCAACGATACACCGTACGGACTGGCTGCTTATTTCTTCACAGAAAACTACCGTCGCGGCATTTATATTTCCGAGAACCTCGAATATGGAATTATCGGCTGGAATGACGGAGGGCCGTCCGCGGTTCAAGCTCCGTTCGGCGGAATGAAAGAAAGCGGAATCGGCCGCGAAGGCGGTTCAGAAGGTATCGAACCATATCTCGAAACAAAATATATGTCCATCGGTTTATAAACGAAATGATATGCTCCTAAAGAGGTGCCGGAAAATCCGGTACCTCTTTTTGTGTTTCAGCGAATAAACACAACAATTCCAGCCAAAATAACAGCAAATACATTTTGAAAGAAGGTTCCCCAATAATGGATTTATTACTGGCTCTTCTCCCTGCTTTGTTTTGGGGGAGCATTGTTCTCTTCAATGTTAAATTAGGCGGCGGGCCTTACAGCCAAACATTGGGAACGACGATCGGGGCGTTAATTGTTTCTATCGTTATTTATTTGTTTGTCCAACCCGTCCTGTCCATGCGCATTTTTATCGTTGGAATTATATCCGGCTTATTTTGGTCACTTGGGCAGAGCAACCAGCTCAAAAGCATTCAGTTAATGGGTGTGTCCAAAACGATGCCGATTTCCACGGGGATGCAGCTTGTTTCCACCTCACTGTTCGGTGTCATCGTTTTCCGAGAGTGGTCAACACCGATTGCGATTACACTTGGAATCCTCGCTCTTATCTTTATTATTGTCGGTATCGTTCTCACGTCATTAGAAGATAAGAAAGACAAAAAAGATGGAGAGCCGAGCAACTTAAAAAAGGGCATTTTAATCCTTCTGGTCTCGACACTGGGATATTTGATTTATGTTGTTGTCGCAAGGTTGTTCAATGTATCTGGATGGTCCGCCCTGTTGCCGCAGGCGATCGGGATGGTCATTGGAGGCGTCATACTAACCTATAAGCACAAGCCCTTCAATAAGTATGCCATCAGAAATATTCTCCCGGGCTTAATCTGGGCAGGGGGAAATATGTTTTTGTTTATTTCTCAGCCGAAAGTCGGCGTTGCCACAAGCTTTTCTCTTTCTCAAATGGGAATTGTCATCTCGACGCTTGGCGGTATTTTCATCCTGCGTGAAAAGAAATCAAAACGCCAGCTGATTGCGATTGCGATTGGGATTGCACTGATTATTGTGGCTGCCGTATTCTTAGGAATCGCCAAAACGAATTCATAACAATTAAGGAGGATGGATATGTATCCGGATTTGAAAGGAAAAGTCGTCGCTATTACAGGAGCTGCTTCAGGACTAGGAAAGGCAATGGCCATTCGCTTCGGCAAGGAGCAGGCAAAAGTTGTAATCAACTACTACAGTAACAAGCAGGATCCAAACGAGGTAAAAGAAGAGGTCATCAAGGCGGGCGGTGAAGCCATTGTCGTCCAAGGAGACGTAACGAAAGAGGAAGATGTAAAAAACATCGTCCAAACAGCGATTAAAGAGTTTGGCACACTCGATATTATGATTAATAATGCCGGTCTTGAAAACCCTGTACCGTCTCATGAAATGCCGCTCAAGGATTGGGAAAAAGTCATCAGCACGAACTTAACAGGCGCCTTTTTAGGAAGCCGTGAAGCGATAAAATATTTTGTTGAAAATGATATCAAAGGAAGCGTCATTAATATGTCGAGCGTCCATGAAGTGATTCCGTGGCCATTATTTGTTCACTATGCGGCAAGTAAAGGCGGAATCAAGCTGATGACGGAAACATTGGCACTAGAATATGCGCCGAAAGGCATTCGTGTCAACAATATCGGGCCTGGCGCGATCAACACGCCAATCAATGCTGAAAAATTTGCTGATCCAAAGCAGAGAGCAGATGTAGAAAGCATGATTCCGATGGGATATATCGGTGAACCGGAGGAAATTGCGGCAGTGGCAGCCTGGCTTGCTTCGAAGGAAGCCAGCTACGTCACAGGCATTACGTTATTTGCGGACGGCGGTATGACACAATACCCTTCCTTCCAGGCAGGGCGCGGATAAATCAAAAAAAGCGATCCAGAACTCATCTGGATCGCTTTTTCTTTAGGCGCGCTTTTTCTTTACAAGAGCTGCAACAGATAAAATAATAGCGGCTGCAGACAGCACAATTGCTGTTATATCAAGAGCCGATGAACCTGAGTCTGCAGAAGCAGAATCATCTTTCGTTTGAGTGGCGCCGTGCTCGTCTGTTACTTCTTTGGATGTAGTGATTTTTGTAATGGCATGAGGCGTTTCCGCATCTTCATCGCCTGTCCATTCAACAATGCTGCCGTCTTTGTAATATTGATAAGCATCCCAAGCGGCTTCATCCGCTTTATCAGGGTTTTTGGCAACAAAGGTAAACTGCTGGAACTGGCCTTCCTGAATGCCCCCGCCAGTGGCTTCCCACGTCACGGACACTGATTTGTCGTCGTGTTTTGCAGTAGACACCTTCCAGCCCGGAACCGGTTCGTATTGCTGGAACTCAACATTCTTTGGCATTTTTAAAACAACCTTTGTTGTCGGCTGATTTTTTTCGGAAGGAACCTTCATTGTGTAGGTCTCCCATGAGCCTGCGGCTGATTCAGCCGGTTTTACAGACACGTGCGCGCTGGCAGGCGCCGTAAAGAATAAAAGAGAGCCGATAACAGCTGGGCATAGTGTGAATGCGATTTTTTTAAACAATTCAAACACTCCTTAATTTGTCTTTGTAAACATGATATTGATTTCGTTAAAGTCGCCGGTCAGTCCGTGGACTTTGATCTTCCAGTTTCCCTTTTCATTAATAGACAGGTTTTCAGTCTGGAAGATACCATCTGTTTTTTCTTTCAACTGAAACGTGCTTTTGTTTTTACTGCCGGACAGTCCCGTTTTATAAACGGTCAAGGTGATTTGCTGAATGTTTTTTGCTGGGTCTCCGTTATGATCAGTAACCCTGAGTTCAAACACGTTTTTGCCGGGCTGGTTCGGGCTGATGCTGAGAGACACACTTTGCCCGTTTTCAATCGCTTTGGTTTGATAAAACGGTTCCGGTGCAGGCTCAGGCGGACTTGGCAGACTTGTAAATACGGCGGCTGTGATCAGGACAGCGATGCCGATTGCCCATTCCGCTTTTAGCGTGCGGGTGATTTTGGACCCCTTCCGTTTTCTGGTGAGCAGAAAATGAATACCGCCCAGAATCAGCATTAAAACAAACAGTCCGCTTTTGACTAACAAGGCTTGGCCGTACGCCGTATGGAAAAGTGAATCCATTGACCGGATGATGAAAAATCCATTGAGCAAGCCCGAGAACAAAATGACACCGACTGCAGTGAGCGCCCATGGAGAGAACCGTTTTACCGTCTCCCATGCAATCGTCTTGTCCTGCTGTCTCCACTCCTGTGACAGCAGGAAAACGATGGCCGCTATTCCGCCGACCCAGATAGAGGCGGAGGATAAATGTAGGAAATCCATCAGGATACCGACCGTTTTTTCTTCTACAACAGCGGCATGTCCGGTAAACGCTTTGGCAAGCAGAAGACCGAAAAAGAAAATGAGCGGCGCCGTCCAATATGCGAAGGACGCAAAACGCTTTTTGCGTAACACTGGGATGGCAGAAAGGACAAGCAGTACGTACAGCACGGCTTGAATCATCCAAATTGTGCCTCCCGCGGTTTCAAACAGCGTTTCTTTCATATACCCCGGCTGAAAGGCGTTGGCCCAGCCGCCGCCTGTATTCGCTTTTGTCTGTAACGGAAGCTGAAGCAGGAGCGCCAGTCCCAGCACAGTGACTGAGATGACAAGCAAACGCTTCGTCCGTTTGGCGAGTTTTTTTCCGTCCCCTTTATACCAGAAGAGGTGGAAGAAAACGGTCCCGATAAACAGAGAAAAGGCTGTATACAGAATGGCACGGTCTGCAGCTGTTCCCGGATTAAGCGCTGAGCTTGATGTTTTCTGGCTGCTGAACCCTCCTTCCGCTTTGCCGATGCTGAACGGAATGACGCCGGAAACAGGGTGCCCGTCTGCCGAAACGGCATTCCATTCCGCTCTGTACACGTCATGAGGCAGATTTTTTTTCAGCTTCACGGTCATGATGTGGTTGTTGTCTTTTTTGATTTCTGTTTTGTCCGTATCCACCCGGTCACCGTCTGAATTATAGACTTTAATGTAGTGAAAGCCTTCTTCAACAGGTTCATTAAATTCAATTTCCACCTGTGCGGGAGCGCTTTTTAATTCACTGTTTTCTCCGGGTGAAGATTTGACAATATAGGCGTGAGCAAAGCTTGTTTTCGGCAGGAAAACAAGAAAAAGCAGAAGGAAGATCCACCATCTGTTTCGTTGCATTACTCAGACACCACCTTCCGCTAGTTATGTTGTGTTATTTCTTGGTGCATGTGCAGCGTTTTTTTCTGTCCCGTAGCATGTCTTCCAGCGCTTGATCGAAGGTGCGGACGGCTCCGCCAAAGCCTTTTCGAAACCGTTCAGCATGGTCAAGAGTCGCAAACGGTATGGCCTGCGGCTGGCAGCAGTGCAGATTTAATTCGGCGTTTACAACAAAATAAGCCGAAGCGGCACTGACCGTAGTTTGTAACAGAAAGTCTCTGCAAATCAAATGAGAAACCTCTTCCGTTTTATCTGCATACCGCAAAAACGCGCAATGTGCGCAGCACAGCTGTTCAATGTCTTGTGTCACCGTGATCAGCTGGACCGAATAAGCTTGATTTGCTGGCTTCAGGCAATAGCTGCACATGTGATCAGTCTGAGGCGCACGGACTGGGAGTGTGATGCCGCCGGCTGTTTTTATCACCTGGTTTGATTGGACAAGCTGATTCACATCTCTATATACCGTCATTTCTGACACACCGAACCGTTGACTGATATCAGAAATTCTTAGGGCGCCTTCTTCTTTCAGCCACTCAAGTATGTGCTGCTGTCTATTAATCGGAAGCATTCATACATCCCCTTCATTAAGATCTTCTTAAGCGTAGAGGATTTCAGAGACTGAGACAAGTATGCTGATGATAAAAAATGTGAAAATGTGTTGAACAGTAACAAAACGAAACAGAGTGGTCTCTGGTATAATGGACATATGAATGGAGAGTGAAATACCATATGAAAGAAACTGTATGCCCGAACTGCGGCAAACCTTTGACAGGCGATATGGTCAGATCGTCAAATGTCCCGTGCCAATTTCGCTGCGGACACTGCCGGGAACGGCTTTATGAATATAAAGTATCAGCACCGATTATGCTGGTATCATTAGCAGTCATCGTGCTGCTCATTTATCTGATGCTGCTCCTTCGCAATGCGGCAGGCTCATTGATTCCGGCCGTTCAGCATGTGCCGATGGCTGTTTTTGCACTTGTGTGCGCCTATCCCGTTTTTATTGTGAGTGAGCGGATGATCGCAAAGTACGTAATTCAAAACGGAAACATTATTTATAGAGGAAAGAGAAAAGGCTCCTGAAACCAGGAGTCTTTTTATTTTTAAAAAATTGTCACACCCATGTGCCAAAGTCCTCTTTACTTTCAATTGTATAGGTACTGTAAGCGTTTTAATATAGAGTCAAAGGGAAGCATCATTCTCTGACATTATCATTCTTTTAGCGACAAACAAAACAGGGAGGGTTTATATATGCAGCAAGAACAGCAACAAGGCGGCATGAAAGTGAAAGTTCAGCGCTTCGGCAGTTATTTGAGCGGAATGATCATGCCGAATATCGGCGCGTTTATCGCTTGGGGCATCATTACCGCGCTGTTTATTCCGGCGGGATGGTTTCCGAATGAACAGCTGAATACACTTGTCAACCCGATGATTACGTATTTACTGCCGCTTTTGATAGCGTATACAGGCGGAAAAATGATTTACGACCACCGCGGCGGAGTCGTCGGAGCGACAGCGGCGATCGGTGTGATTGTCGGATCGGATATTCCAATGTTTTTAGGTGCAATGATAATGGGGCCGCTTGGCGGATACCTCATTAAACAGATTGATAAATTGTTCAAGGATAAAGTCAAACAAGGCTTTGAAATGCTGATCAACAACTTTACGGCAGGGATAGTCGGCGCGGCTTTGACGATTCTCGCGTTTTACGCCATCGGTCCGGTTGTCCTGACGTTAAACAAATTGCTGGCAGCTGGTGTGGAAGTCATAGTACACGCTAATTTGCTGCCTATTGCAAGCGTTTTCGTAGAGCCGGCGAAAGTGTTGTTCCTAAACAACGCCATTAACCATGGAATCTTAAGCCCAATCGGAATCGAGCAGGCAGCCCAAACGGGAAAATCGATTCTGTTCTTAGTAGAAGCAAACCCTGGGCCAGGACTCGGCATTTTACTCGCGTACATGTTCTTTGGCAAAGGATCTTCAAAATCAACGGCTCCTGGAGCGGCAATCATTCACTTCTTCGGAGGGATTCACGAAATTTACTTCCCGTATATTTTGATGAAACCGGCCTTGATTCTGGCAGCGATTGCGGGCGGAGCAAGCGGACTCCTAACGTTTACGATCTTTAATGCCGGACTTGTCGCGGCAGCGTCACCGGGAAGCATTATCGCATTGATGGCAATGACACCAAGAGGAGGCTATTTCGGCGTATTGGCGGGTGTATTGGTCGCTGCAGCTGTATCGTTCATCGTTTCAGCAGTGATCCTGAAATCCTCAAAAGTAAGTGAAGAAGACCTGGCTGCCGCAACAGAAAAAATGCAGTCCATGAAGGGGAAGAAAAGCCAAGCAGCAGCTGCTTTAGAGGCGGAACAAGCCAAAGCAGAGGAAGCGTCTGAGCTGTCTCCTGAAAGCGTGAACAAAATTATCTTTGCGTGTGATGCGGGAATGGGATCAAGTGCGATGGGGGCATCCATCTTAAGAAACAAAGTGAAAAAAGCGGAGCTTGACATCAGTGTGACCAACACGGCCATTAACAATCTGCCAAGCGACGCGGATATTGTTATCACCCACAAAGATTTAACAGACCGCGCGAAAGCAAAGCTGCCGAATGCGACGCACATCTCAGTGGATAACTTCTTAAACAGCCCGAAATACGACGAGCTGATTGAAAAGCTGAAAAAGTAATCTCATAGAAAGAGAGTGATATTCATGCAAGTACTCGCAAAAGAAAACATCAAACTTAATCAAACGGTTGCAACGAAAGAAGAAGCGATCAGATTGGCCGGCCAAACACTGATTGACAACGGCTACGTGACAGACGATTATATTGAAAAAATGTTTGAACGGGAAGAAACATCTTCTACCTTCATGGGGAATTTTATTGCCATTCCTCACGGCACAGAAGATGCCAAAAGCGAAGTGCTTCACTCAGGAATTTCTATCATTCAAATTCCTGGCGGAGTAGAGTATGGAGAAGGAAACACAGCTAAAGTCGTATTCGGCATTGCCGGAAAAAATAACGAGCATTTAGACATTTTGTCAAACATCGCCATCATCTGCTCAGAAGAAGAAAACATTGAACGCCTGATTTCTGCGAAAAGCGAAGAAGATTTGATCGCGATTTTCAACGAGGTGAACTAGCATGATTGCCTTACATTTCGGTGCGGGAAATATCGGGAGGGGCTTTATCGGTGCGCTGCTTCACCACTCCGGCTATGAAGTGGTGTTTGCGGATGTAAATGACACGATGGTCGGCCTCCTTAATGAAAAACGGGCATACACTGTTGAACTCGCAGAAGAAGGGCGTTCGTCAGAGGTGATCGGCCCGGTCAGCGCCATTAACAGCGGCAGCCAGCCGGAGGAGCTGTATCGGCTGATCAATGAGGCGGCGCTCATCACGACGGCAGTCGGCCCGAATGTGTTAAAGCTGATTGCTCCGTCCATCGCAGAAGGCTTAAGACGGAGAACCTGTGCTGACACACTGAACATCATTGCCTGTGAAAATATGATTGGCGGAAGCAGCTTCTTAAAAAAAGAAGTATACAGCCACTTAACAGAGGCGGAACAGGAAGCTGTCGGCAAAACTGTCGGATTCCCGAATTCCGCGGTTGACCGGATTGTGCCGATTCAGCATCATGAAGATCCGCTCAAAGTGTCGGTTGAGCCGTTCTTTGAATGGGTCATCGACGAATCAGGCTTTATCGGGGAAACACCGGCAATAAAAGGGGCGCTGTTTGTTGATGATTTAACGCCGTATATCGAACGAAAGCTGTTTACCGTAAATACCGGCCATGCTGTAACGGCCTATGTCGGCTATCAGCGCGGATTAAAAACGATAAAAGAAGCGATCGATCACCCGGAGATCCGCCGTGTTGTACACTCGGCGCTGCTTGAAACCGGTGATTATCTCATCAAAACGTACGGTTTTAAGCAATCAGAGCACGAGCAATATATTAAAAAAATCATCGGCCGCTTTGAAAATGAATTTATCACTGACGATGTGACCCGTGTGGCGAGATCGCCGCTCAGAAAGCTTGGAGAAAATGACAGACTTGTAGGTCCGGCGAAGAAAATCAAAGCGCCGAATGCACTGGCTGAAGGCATTGCGGCGGCGCTGCGATTCGACTTTGCCGGTGATCCGGAAGCGGTCGAGCTGCAAGCGCTGATCGCGGAAAAAGGATACAGCGGAGTGCTTCACGAGGTGTGCGGTATCCCGTCCCATGAACCGCTCCATGCCATCGTTTTAAAAAAACTGAATCAATAACTGACCCGTGACAGCACGTCACGGGCTTTTTTTGCCATCTCGTAATCTAGTATAATAGAAAACGCTTACGATAGCAGGGGAAGGAGAATGACGATGAAACGATTCGAGATTGCGGCAATACCGGGAGACGGAGCAGGAAAAGAAGTTGTGGCGGCTGCTGAGAAAGTGCTTCATACAGCTGCTGAGGTGCACGGGGGTTTGTCATTCTCATTTACGTCATTTCCATGGAGCTGTGACTATTACATGGAACACGGCGAAATGATGCCTGAGGACGGAATACATACACTCACCCAATTTGAAGCGGTTTTCTTAGGGGCGGTTGGAAATCCGAAGCTTGTTCCCGACCATATCTCATTATGGGGGCTGCTCCTGAAAATCCGGAGAGAACTCGAGCTTTCTATTAATATGAGACCTGCCAAACAAATGGCGGGCATTACGTCGCCGCTTTTGCATCCAAATGATTTTGACCTCGTGGTGATTCGCGAGAACAGTGAGGGTGAATACAGTGAAGTTGGCGGACGCATTCACAGGGGCGATGATGAAATTGCCATCCAGAATGCCGTGTTTACCAGAAAAGCGACAGAGCGAGTCATGCGCTTTGCCTTCGAATTGGCAAAAAAACGGCGCGGCCATGTGACAAGTGCAACAAAGTCTAATGGTATATATCACGCGATGCCGTTTTGGGATGAAGTCTTTCAGCAGACTGCTGCTGATTACAGCGAGATTGAAACGTCATCCCAGCATATTGATGCGCTGGCCGCTTTTTTTGTGACGCGTCCGGAAACGTTTGATGTCATTGTGGCAAGCAACCTGTTCGGTGATATTTTAACCGACATCAGCTCGAGCCTGATGGGAAGCATCGGCATTGCGCCGTCTGCGAATATCAATCCGGACGGCAAATACCCGTCTATGTTCGAACCGGTTCACGGCTCAGCTCCCGACATTGCCGGTCAGGGTCTTGCCAATCCAATCGGCCAGATTTGGACAGCGAAGCTGATGCTTGACCATTTCGGAGAGGAAGAGCTGGGGGCAAAGATCCTCGATGTGATGGAACGAGTAACGGCTGACGGCATCAAAACACGCGACATTGGCGGACAAAGCACAACGGCTGAGGTCACGGACGAAATCTGTGCGCGGTTAAGAAACCTATAATCATGTAGGCCGGGGCGAAGTTGCCTCGGCCACTTACAACATTTCAACAGATTCCTAACCAAGAAGATCCCAAATGCTGTATAATGACATGGAATTCTTTAGGAAGGTATCAGGTAAAAGAAGTTGAACGCAAAAACGATCACATTAAAGAAGAAATCAAAAACCAAATTTATTGTACTCAGTATCGCATGTATCCTGGCTTTCATATTCATGATCAGAATGGCATTTTATATTCCCTATCTTGTTGAAGGTTCATCAATGGCTCCAACGCTAAAAGACTCAGAACGGATTTTGGTGGACAAAGCAGCCAAATATACAGGCGGGTTTCAGAGAGGCGACATCATCGTGATTCATGACGAAAAGAGCGGCCGTTCATTTATAAAACGGTTAATCGGTTTGCCGGGCGACTCTATTATCATGAAGGATGATCAGCTATACATAAACGGTAAGAAAGTCGACGAACCGTATCTAAAGGAACATAAACAAGAAATGCAAGCGTTAGGGGAAAATCTCACGAATGATTTTAAAGCTGAGGTGCCTTCCGGCAAATATTTTGTCATGGGAGATAACCGTCTCAACTCGGTGGACAGCAGAAATGGAATGGGTATGCCTTCTGATGAAGATATCATTGGTACTGAGTCTCTTGTCTTTTATCCGTTCGGTGAGATGAGACAAGCAAAATGAATACATACGCAAAAAAGAGATGATGCTTGATGAAATGAAAGAAAGGGTGGAGAATGGTGAAACCTTATATGCTACCTCACCGCTATCCGTTTTTGTTTATTGATGGCGTGATTGAAAGTGAGCCTGGCAAACATGCAGCTGCTTATAAGCTGGTCAGTGAGAACGACTGGTTTATCACTGACACGCAAACAGAAATGCCGTTTTCACTTATGATTGAAGCACTTGCGCAAACCGCGGCTTTTACAGGGATTACAGATGAGAACAGCTTGGGCTTATTGTCATCCGTGAAAAAAGCGGAAAAGCTGGGCGCGGCCGTACCGGGTGACCGGCTTGATCTATCGTTTGAAGTCACGCGAAATCGCCGCGGGTTTGTGTTTGGACATGCCAAGGCGTCAGTGGGCGGGCGGCCTGTTGCTGAAGCTGAAATCGGCATCTATATTGAGAAATGAAAAAAACCCTTCACAACCATTTTTGTGAGGGGTTCTATTATTTCGTATCGTAATCTCGTTCGCTTTGTGAGTCATCTCTTTGCTGGCGTTTGTGTTTTTCATCATTCATGTTTTCCTTCAGCTCTTCATTCGGTATCGGATCGGTTAAGTCATTATGCTCGGGATTTTCATTTGGGCGGTTCTGCTGTTTTCTTTCTTTCATGTTTGATCACCTCACTATTTGTTTTCCTCTTATCAGTGCACCTCAAACATGTGAAATCGCTTTTTTGTTCTGCTCGGTGTAATGTATTAGAATAGAAAGAAGCACAATTAAGATAAAGAGAGGTACATATATGTCTGTTCAAAGAGAAAATGTAGATATCAAGCTGATCGCAATTGATATGGATGGAACGCTGCTGAATGACGAGCAGCTGATCTCGGATGAAAACCGTAAAGCCATTCGTGAAGCAGAGGATAAAGGCGTGTATGTGGTGATCAGCACGGGCCGTACGCTGATGACGTGCCGGGAACTGGCTGAGTCGCTGGAGCTGTCGTCTTTTTTAATCACGGCTAACGGAAGCGAAATCTGGGATTCGAATTTTAATTTAGTGGAACGCAAGCTGCTCCACACGGATCATATCAAAATGATGTGGGATTTGCGGAATAAACACAACACCAATTTCTGGGCTTCAACCGTTAACAAGGTGTGGAGAGGCGAGTTTCCGGAAAACATCACCGATCATGAATGGCTCAAATTCGGATTTGACATAGAGGATGACGACATTCGAAACGAAGTGCTGGCGGAGCTTAGAAAAAATAAAGAGCTCGAAATCACAAACTCAAGCCCGACAAACATTGAGGTCAACGCGCTCGGCATCAACAAAGCCGCAGCCCTTGCGAAGGTTTCTGAAAAACTTGGCTTTACGATGGAACATGTCATGGCGATGGGCGACAGCTTGAATGATATCGCGATGATCAAAGAAGCGGGGCTGGGCGTAGCGATGGGCAATGCTCAAGACATCGTGAAAGAAACGGCTGATTGGATCACTGACACAAATATAGAAGATGGAGTCGCTAAAGCGATACGCCATTGGGTACTATAAGAAAAAGAGTCCTGAGATAAGGACTCTTTTTCTATTTAATCAGGGAGATTTTCTTCTAGGTCGATGGTAGGTTTTCTAACAAAGTTATTTCACAAACTAATATGATTGAATATAATGAAATAAAGTTCAAAAATTCGGAATAGTTGTTCCGAATTTCGGAACAATAAAATACATAAAGCAATCGTTTGCTTGGCAGGAGGGATTCTGTGTTTCAAGTTGATTTAAATTGTGATTTAGGGGAAAGTTTTGGAGCCTATACGATAGGTCTTGATCAAGATATTTTAGAGTTTGTCACATCGGCGAATGTCGCATGCGGATTTCATGCAGGGGATCCCGGTGTCATGCGAAAAACAGTTGCCCTTGCTGCTGAAAAAGGCGTGAAAATCGGCGCGCACCCGGGACTCCCGGATTTACTCGGCTTCGGCCGCCGAAATATGGCGATTTCTCCAGAGGAAGCGTATGATCTTGTGGTTTATCAAATTGGCGCCTTGTCAGGATTTTTAAAAGCGGAAGGTCTTCACATGCAGCACGTCAAGCCGCACGGCGCTTTGTACAATATGGCTGCAGTCGATCAGAAGCTATCGGATGCCATTGCAAAAGCTGTCTACAAGGTCGATCCAGGACTGATTCTTTTCGGCCTTGCTGAGAGCGAGCTTGTAAAAGCGGGAGAACGGATCGGGCTGCAAACAGCAAGCGAAGTATTCGCCGACAGAACATACCAAGCGGACGGCACACTGACACCGCGCTCCCAGCCGGATGCACTCATTGAAAGCGATGATGCCGCCGTCACTCAGGTGATCAAAATGGTAAAAGAAGGGACGGTCAAATCTCAGCAAGGACAAGATGTGTCCTTAAAAGCAGATACGGTTTGCATTCATGGAGACGGTGCCCATGCGCTGACGTTTGCGCAAAAAATCCGTAAAGAGCTTACATCGGCGGGAATCGAAGTGACTGCTATTTCAGCCCAGAAGTAATCAGAAGGAGGAAAATAGATGGAGCAGCAGAAAAAAACAGCAGGGAAAAAAACGGGCAGCTGGTCATTGCTCATGGGTGCCGCCTTCTTAATGGCAACATCAGCAATCGGCCCGGGATTCCTGACACAAACCGCAACATTTACAAACACACTCGCAGCAAGCTTCGGTTTTGTTATTTTAATTTCTATTATTTTGGATATCTTTGCTCAAACCAACGTATGGCGCATCATCGCGGTCTCAGGAAAAAGGGGCCAGGAGATTGCGAATATGGTGTTTCCCGGACTGGGATATTTCATCGCCATTCTCGTCGTGCTTGGCGGACTTGCCTTTAATATCGGGAATATCGGAGGGGCTGGGCTCGGACTGCAAGTCTTGTTCGGCATTACACCAGAAACAGGCGCCTTAATTAGCGCCGTCATCGCCATTCTGATTTTTGTCATCAAGGAAGCAGGAAAAGCGATGGACCGTTTTACGCAAATCGCGGGGTTTGCCATGATCATCTTAACGCTGTACGTCGCAATTTCGTCTGCGCCGCCAGTCGGACAGGCTGTGGCAAACACATTTGTCCCTGAACGTGTCAGTATATTCGCAATTGTCACATTAGTCGGCGGGACCGTCGGAGGATATATCACATTTGCCGGCGGACATCGTTTGCTTGATGCTGGGATTAAAGGCAAGGAATCCATCCCCCAGGTGACAAAAAGCTCAGTTATCGGCATTTTAATTACATCGATCATGCGAATCGCCCTTTTCTTAGCTGTGCTCGGTGTTGTTTCAAAAGGCCTGCACATTGACGAAAGCAACCCGGCCGCCTCTGTGTTCCAGCTGGCAGCGGGAAATGTCGGTTATAAAATTTTCGGATTGATCATGTGGTCAGCAGCCATTACGTCCGTTATCGGAGCCGCTTATACGTCTGTTTCGTTTTTTAAAACCTTTTCTCCAAAAATTGAAAAGAATTCACGCGGCATTATTATCGGATTTATTGTCGTTTCCACATTAGCCTTCGTCACCATCGGCCAGCCGGCGAAAATTCTCGTGCTTGTCGGATCTCTGAACGGTTTGATTCTGCCGATTGCGCTTGGAACGCTGCTCATTGCCGCATATAAGAAAAACATTGTCGGTGATTATAAGCATCCGCTTTGGCTGACAGGCTCAGGTGCACTGGTTGTCATCGTCATGGCGATTATGGGCATCTACACGTTATTTACACAACTTCCTCAATTGTGGAGCTGATAAGAGTGGATCATTTGAATAAGATGGCGCCAAGAGATGTGCGCGCGCTCATACGAGAGGGGAAAATAAACGGCCCGACCGCCGGAATGTCCGGCGGCTATGCTCAAGCGAACCTTGTGATTTTGAAAAAAGATCTGGCATTTGACTTTCTGCTGTTTTGCCAGCGGAATCAAAAGCCCTGTCCGGTGCTGGATGTGACGGAATCCGGTTCGCCTGTGCCGTCGCTTGTTGCACCAGATGCTGATATCAGAACGGATTTTCCAAAATACCGTGTATACAGGCACGGTGTTTTGACGGAGGAAGCATCTGATATCACGCCATACTGGGAGGACAATTTTGTCGGTTTTCTGATCGGATGCAGTTTCTCTTTTGAACAGGCGCTGATCAATAATGGAATACCCGTCAGACATATTGACGAGGGGACGAACGTTCCGATGTACAAAACGAATATAGATTGTGTTCCGGCGGGGCCGTTTCATGGACAGATGGTTGTCAGTATGAGACCGGTTCCTGAACGGCTCGCTGTACGCGCCGCACAGGTGACCTCGCGTTTTCCGGCTGTGCACGGAGGACCGATTCATATCGGCAATCCAAAAGCGATCGGCATACAGGATCTGGGCAATCCGGATTTCGGAGATGCCGTTTCTGTTCGTGAAGGCGAGGTTCCTGTATTTTGGGCATGCGGGGTCACTCCGCAAGCTGTGGCTATGAATGTAAAACCTGAAATGGTCATCACACATGCGCCGGGGCATATGCTCATCACAGATATTCGAGACGAGTCGCTTGCGGTGCTGTAACCTCTCGTCCTCCTGATGAACGAGAAATAAACGAGGTGAGAAAGATGACTGAACGATTACAATTCGAACAGCTCGGTGATTCTGCAATGATGATCCGATTTGGAGAAGAAATAAGCGAGCAAGTAAACGGTCTTGTCCATGCCGCTGCCGCTTATATAGAAGAACAGCCGTTTCCGGGATTCATTGAATGTATCCCGGCTTTTACGAGTCTTACCGTATTTTATGATATGTATGAAGTGTACAAGCATTTGCCTCAAGGCATCAGCTCACCTTTTGAGAAGGTGAAACGTGATGTTCATGAGCGGCTTGGAGAACTAACGGCTGATTATGAAAGCAGCCGCCGCGTCGTTGAAATTCCCGTCTGCTATGGCGGTGAATTCGGGCCTGATTTAGAAGAGGTGGCTAAGATCAATCATCTGACACCCGAAGAAGTCATTGAGATTCATACAGGCGGCGAATATGTGGTGTATATGCTGGGCTTTGCACCGGGGTTTCCGTTCTTAGGCGGGATGTCCAAACGTATCGCAGCTCCAAGGAAATCGTCGCCAAGACCATCAATACCAGCCGGTTCAGTCGGAATTGCGGGACTGCAAACAGGCGTTTATCCGATTTCGACACCGGGCGGCTGGCAGCTGATCGGCAAAACGCCGCTGGCTCTATTCCGGCCGCAGGAAAACCCGCCGACGTTATTAAGAGCAGGAGATATTGTTACATTTGTCCGCATCTCAGAGGATGACTATCGCGCCTATAAGGAGGAGTCCAATTGAGCATGAAAGTGTTAAAGCCCGGACTGCTCACAACGGTTCAGGATATAGGCAGAACGGGGTATCAAAAATACGGCGTGCTGGCAAGCGGCGCCATGGACACGGTGTCGCTTCGAATCGCCAATCTGCTGATCGGAAACAGCGAAAAAGAAGCCGGCCTTGAAATTACGCTGATGGGTCCCGGCCCGTCGCTTTATGTGTCAGAACCAACGCTGATTGCTGTAACAGGAGCGGACTTTACCCTGCGTGTGAATGAAGAAGAAGCGCCTCTTTGGAAACCTGTGCTCGTTAAGGAAAACAGCACGATCACCTTTGGCCCCTGCAAACTCGGCAGCCGTGCTTATGTAGCGATAGCCGGCGGCTTCAATGTACCTGCTGTCATGGAAAGCAAAAGCACGTATGTCAGAGCGGGAATCGGCGGATTTCGCGGAAGAGCGCTTCAGAAGGAAGATGAACTGCCGATTGGTGAAATGTCATTTCTTTCGAAAACCATCGTTTCCCGCTTGAGCCAACACCTTGGTCAGCGAGGATTTGCAGCGCCGAACTGGTCAGTCAGCCGATACAGATTTCTGCCGTTAAAAAAGAATCCGGTGATCCGAGTGCTGGAAGGAAAACAATTCTCTTTTTTCACAGAAGAATCGAAAACGCGGTTTTATGAAGAGACGTTTCGTGTCACTCCGCAGTCCGATCGAATGGGCTACAGGCTCAAAGGGGAACCGCTTGAATTGAAGGCGCCGCTTGAGATGGTGTCAGAGGCGGTTACATTTGGGACAGTTCAGGTGCCGCCTGACGGCAATCCGATTATTCTGCTTGCAGACCGGCAGACGACGGGAGGTTATCCGAGGATCGCTCACATCATTTCAGCTGATCTTCCGATTGCCTCGCAAATCATGCCGGGTGAGCACGTCCAATTTGAGCCTGTATCCCTTCAGGAAGCGGAAGCGCTTTTCATTGAACGGGAAGCGCATCTAAAAGAACTGAAAACAAGAATGAAAATGGAATGGCTGACATAACAAAGGGGATGGAATGATGCAGAATAAAAACAAAACCGTAGTAAAATCTATGGCGCTGCTCAATTTGTTTTTGCATGAACCAAGCCTTACTTTAAGCGAACTCGTTTCCCTATCAGGAATGCCGAAGACCTCTGTTCACCGAATGGTCAGCTCACTGGAAGAAATGGGGTTCCTCAATCGAGACCCATCCGGCGTTTATACGCTGGGATTGGTGTTTTTGGAATTCGGTCAGCTTGTCGCGGACAGACTCGATATCAGAAAAATAGCCAAGCCTGTGATGGAGGAGCTTTGCCGTGAAGTAGATGAAGCCGTTCAATTGATTATGAGGGACGGAAATGAAGCAATCTACGTGGAGAAAATTGAAGGGACACAGACCGTTCGCCTGTACACTGCAATCGGCCGGCGTTCTCCTCTGTACGCAGGAGCATGTGCCCGCAGCATTTTGTCCTTTCTGCCCCGTGAAGAAATTGAAGCGTACATGAAACAGACAGAGCTCATTCCGATCAGTTCAGGGACCATTACAGATCCGTCAAAGCTTCTTGAGGCGATTGATACCGCGGTGCAAAACGGCTATACCGTCAGCTATTCCGAACTCGAAAATTATACGGCGGCCATTGGTGCGCCGATTTTTAACCATCATCACCAGGTGGCGGCAGGTATCAGTATTGCAGGGTTTGAAGCGAGATTTACAGAAGACAGGCTGCCGTACTTAACGGAAAAAGTAAAACAAGCCGCTTTGCAGATATCCAGAAAAATCGGGTATCCATAAGTAGCCGATCTTTTCTCTTCTGCGTACATTAACGTATCGACGTTCATGAGTGGAGGAAAGATCATGGTGCTTCAATATACAGCGCTCGGAGATTCTTTAACGACGGGAAGAGGCTCAGGGCTGTTTTCTGCCGGATTTGTCCAGCGCTTCAGGGGCATGATGGAAGCCGATCTGAAATCAAAAACAGCCGTATCGGTTTTCGCCAAATCCGGCCTTGATACAGAGGAAATCCTCGGCCTCCTGTCATATCCCTATGTTCAAAAACAAATTAAAGCCGCTGATATGATTACGATCACAGGGTGCGGAAATGATCTCATTGAATCTGTATTATCCTATCAATCTTCTCAGGATGAAACGATTTTCAGTCGTGCTTCCGCGCATTGTCATGAGAATTTTGAAAAGATGATTGCTCAAATCGCCAAAATCAAAGGGGCAGATCAATCACCTTACGCCATCCGTGTTTTTAATTTATACAATCCGTTCCCCGGCATTGGCATTGCTGATCAATGGATTACTTCATTTAATTCGCATTTAAAAACGCTGGCCTCAGCGGCTCATGTTAAAATCGCTGACGTTTACAGTGTCTTTAAAGGGAAAGAGCAGGAATACCTGTCTTTTGACGGTGTCCATCCGAATAGCAGCGGCTATCAGGCAATGGCCGAAGTGCTTCGCGGACTAGGTTATCGATAATGATCAGTTTCATAGAAAACGCGCCCGATCACTGGTGCGTTTTTTTATATGAATTCAAATATTAAAAGAAACTTAAATTTCCCCATCTCATGTTCTATATACAAAAAAAGTGCGCTAGAATAATGGAGGGCAAAGGCAAATATAGGCATAACGCTCAATATTTCGTATATCAGGAAGGATGGTCCTTTTGTTTCGCATTTTTAAAATGTCTTTTGCGGTTATCATTATCATACTGGCGCTTATCGCTTTTAACTATACGGAACACACCTCTGTTATCCAATCGGTCATGCTCGTTTTTCTGGGGGCGGTCATGTTTATTCAGGGACTTGAAGAACGCAAAAAAGAAAACGACAGCTCAGGAGCATTTAACATCTATACTGCCGTTTTCGTTTGGTCTGTTTCTCTCATCGGTTTTACGCTTTATATGATATAAATCTATGATACATCCAGAAAATGCTCAACCGTCGGGAACGGCGAATAAAACTGATGCAGTAAGGCTTTCCACTCTTTGTACTCGGAAGACCCGCGAAAGCCTTCAGTGTGGTCCTCAAGCGTTTCCCACTCTACGAGCAGCAGGTACTTATGTGTTTCTTCCATGCATTTTGATAAAGAATGTGTGATATAGCCCTTCATTCCGGCAATGATCGGCGCCGCCAGCCGGAACGCCTCCTCAAATTCTTGTTCAAGTCCCTCTTTAATATGAAGCATAGCTGCTTCTCTGACCATGCGATCCCTTCTTTCCCTCTTTTCAAATAGTTTACAGGAAACGAAAGGAGATTTCTGCAAAATCGATGAACCTTTTCCTTCATTTTCAAAAAAATCTTGCGCGTACTAATTCATTTAAGAGAAAATAACAAGTGGAAGGCAGGGGAAAGTCATGTGTAAAAAGTGTATTCTACTATTATTTCTATGTATCGGGCTGATCGGATTAATCGGATGCTCCAAAACAGATTCACCAGAGGACCGAATGGAAGCATTCGTAAAACAGTGGAACGATCAGCAATTCGATGACATGTATCAAAGCCTGACCAAAGATGTAAAAAAAGAAATCTCCAAAAAGGATTTCGTCAGCAGATATAAAACCATCTATGAGCAGGCAGGCGTAAAAAATCTGAAAGTCACTGCGGGAAAAGTGGATGAGGATGATAAAGACAATGAAACGATGAAGCACATCCCATACAAAGTCAGCATGGACACAAATGCGGGAAAAGTCAGCTTTAAAAATACCGCTGTGCTGAAAAAAGAAAAAACAGATGACGAGGAGTCATGGAATATAGATTGGGACCCATCGTTTATTTTCAAGCAGCTGGCTGATGACAAAACCGTTCAAATCGCCAGCATTGAACCGAAACGCGGCCAAATCTACGATAAAAACGGGAAAGGCTTAGCCGTCAACACAGATGTTCCGGAAATTGGAATTGTTCCCGGAGAGCTTGGTGATAAAAAAGAAAAAGTCATAAAAGAGCTGGCGAAAAAACTGGATGTAACTGAAGATGACATCAACCAGAAGCTGAAACAAAGCTGGGTCAAAGATGATTCATTCGTGCCGGTCAAAAAAGTAAAACCGGACGAAGAAAAATTAGTGTCTGAAGTGACGTCATTAAAAGGCGTCACAAGAACAAATGTCAGCTCACGCTATTATCCGTATGGCGAAAAAACAGCCCATCTGACAGGCTACATTCGTGCGATTACGGCGGAAGAACTGAAGAAAAAGAAAGACGGAACGTACAGCGATACGTCAAACATCGGAATCTCAGGTCTTGAAAATGTGTATGAAGACAAGCTTAGAGGCACAACAGGATGGAAAATCTACGTTCCGCAAACCGGCGAAGTCATCGCTGAAACGAAAGCGAAAGACGGTGAGGATCTTCATCTCACAATTGATATCAAAACACAAACAAAGCTGTATGACGAACTGAAGGATGACAGCGGAGCGGCAGTCGCACTGCAGCCGCAGACAGGTGAAACACTGGCTCTTGTCAGCGCGCCTTCTTACGATCCAAACGGATTTATTTTCGGATGGAGCGATAAAGAATGGAAAAAACTAAACGAAGACAAAAACAATCCGTTTTCTGCGAAATTTAACAAAACATATGCGCCAGGATCTACAATTAAACCGATCGCTGCTGCCATCGGCCTGAAAAACGGCACGCTTAAAGCCGCAGAGAAGAAAACAATCAAAGGTAAACAGTGGCAGAAAGATTCAAGCTGGGGCGGCTATTCTGTTACACGAGTGTCTGACAGCCTAGAGCAAGTGGATTTGGAACATGCCCTGATCACCTCAGACAATATTTACTTTGCACAAAACGCGCTTGATATGGGTGCGGACACCTTTACAAAAGGCATGAAAACATTTGGGTTTGCAGAGGATATTCCATATGAATTCCCAGTCCAGCAATCGTCAATCGCAAACGGCAAGCTAGACTCAGACATTTTGCTTGCGGATACAGGCTACGGACAGGGACAAATGCAAATGTCTCCGCTTCACCTAGCGGCAGCTTACACGCCATTTGTCGATAATGGAGACCTCGTGAAACCGACGCTTATCAAGAAAGAGTCACAAACCGCTGATGTCTGGCACAAACAAGTGCTCACGAAAGAAGGAGCCGCCGATATTACAAAAGGGTTGAAAGGTGTAGTCGAAGATGAACGCGGGTCAGCGTATCAGCCTGTCGTAAAAGGAATCACTGTGGCTGGAAAAACGGGAACAGCCGAGCTGAAAAAATCAAAGGATGATAAAGACGGCACCGAAAATGGCTGGTTCGTCGGCTATGACTATAAAAACAAAGACCTGCTTGTCGCGATGATGATTCAAAATGTTCAAGATCACGGCGGCAGCCACTACGTAGTCGAAAAAGCAAAAAAGCAATTTCAATCGAAATAAAACCTTTTTAACGGGAGTGAAAGGAAAAAGGGCGTCTGAGGCCGAATGATCTAGTAAGGGGCAAAAACCCGGTTTATTAAGAAAAGAGGGATTTTGCATGCAGCGTATTCATTTGGCGGAGGATCTTCAATTTTCAAGAGTGATACACGGGCTTTGGCGTCTGAATGAATGGAACTATTCAGACGCTGAGCTGCTCAGTCTCATTGAGTGGTGTGTCGATCAAGGTATCACCACCTTTGATCATGCGGATATTTACGGGGGCTACACGTGCGAAAAACGGTTTGGAAATGCTCTTGCTCTTTCACCCGGATTAAGGGAAAACATAGAGCTGGTCACAAAATGCGGCATCGTTCTTGAATCACCTGAACGCCCAGCTCACCGATCGCACCATTATAATACAAGCAAAACTCATATTCTGGCGTCTGTTGAACAGTCGCTTTTGAATCTCAGAACGGATTATATCGATGTGCTGCTGATTCACAGACCGGACCCGCTCATGGATCCGGAAGGAGTGGCTGAGGCGTTTCATGCGCTGAAAAGCTCCGGCAAGGTCAGATATTTCGGTGTTTCGAACTTTAAAGGCCATCAGTATCGAATGCTGGAATCGTATCTGCCTGAAAAGCTTGTCACCAATCAAATTGAGCTTTCCGCATATGAATTAGAAAATATTCAGGACGGCACATTGAACCTGTGTCAGGAAAAACGGATTTCTCCGATGGCCTGGTCGCCGCTTGCAGGCGGTAAAGTATTCGCCGGAAACACGGAAAAAGACCGCCGCATTCGCACGGCGCTTGAAACCGTTCAGGCTGAAATCGGTGCGGCCTCATTGGACATGGTGATGTACGCATGGCTCTTCACGCATCCGGCCGGCATCATGCCGATTGTCGGAAGCGGAAAACGCGAGCGGATTTCCGCCGCGGTAAACGCCTTGGCGTATAAGCTTGATCAGGATCAGTGGTTCCGTATTTATACAGCCGTACAAGGCCACGATATACCATAAAGAAAAAGCATCAGCATAACGGCTGATGCTTTTTCAATACTGTCACACCGCTTAGTGCCAAATTCCCATTTATAAGTGATTGAATCCTATATGAAAGCGTTTTATATTAATAAAGAAAACCTCTTTTTCCTCTTTCTATATCTCCATGCGACCTCATCCGCACATCACGAATGTCTGGAGGCCTTTTTATGTATATGACTGCAAGAGAACAAAAGCTTTTAAAGCATTTATTATTACTGAACCGATATGTAACCGTAACGGAGCTGGCTGAGGTGATGGAGGTCAGCACCAGAACCATTCACAGAGAGCTAAAATCAATCAAACCGCTGATGGAGACTGTGGGGCTCAAGCTCGATAAACAGCCCGGCAAAGGCTTGAAGGTGCTAGGGAATCCCGAAGATAAACAAAAGCTGATCACCGAGCTGTCACATGAACAGCATGAATACAGCGCGGACGAACGAAAACTGCTGATTCTCTGTTCGCTATTGGAGTCCCAAGAACCTGTGAAGCTGTACACCCTCGCTCATGATTTGCAGGTCACCAATGCTACGGTCAGCTACGATTTAGATGAGCTGGAGAAATGGATTTCTCCATTCGGATTAACACTGATTCGAAAAAGAGGCTTTGGCATCCAGCTCATGGGGCCGGAGAACGCGAAACGAAAAATTGTCGGCAATCTGATTGTGAACCGCCTCGACATCCAAATGTTTTTGGAAGCGGTTGAATTAAACATAAAAGGGAAAGCCGATTCCTCCGAGAAGATGTTCGGGGTTGTCAGCAAAGGCGAGCTGTTAAAAATGGAGCGGATTTTATTCCAGCTGAAAGAAAAAATCGCATTTTCTCTATCTGACAGCTCCTATATAGCACTTGTCGTTCATCTGACGTTTGCGATCGAACGCATTAAACTTGGCGAAACGATCAGCATGGAAGAGAGCGAGCTTGATGAACTCAAGAGTGCAAAAGAATACAGCTCCGCTTTGGAAATCGCGGGTGAGCTTGAACGTGCTTTCGGCGTGACAATCCCGGAAGCGGAGGTCGGCTATATAACGATCCACCTGCGAAGCGCCAACCGCAAATACAAAACAGAATACAGAGCACAGGAAATAGAGCTTGAAACAGCCCTGCAAACAAAACGGCTGATCGCTTTTATTTCAGATAAAATCAGAATGGATCTGACGAAAAACTACTCTTTATATGAGGGTTTGATTGCCCATTTGGAACCGGCCATCAGCCGCATGAAAGAAAACATCGATATTTATAATCCATTGAAGGAACAGATCAAGCGCGATTATTTTCTGCTGTATATGGCGATAGAAGAGGGTGTGGAGAAATTTTTCCCGGACATGTCCTTTTCCGATGATGAAATCGCCTTTATCGTTCTACACTTCGGTTCAGCGCTTGAAATCAAAAAAGAAGAAGCTAAAGTGAAAGCCCTTGTTGTCTGCTCAAGCGGAATTGGTTCTTCGAAAATGCTTGCTTCGAGATTGAAGAAAGAGCTGCCGGAAATTGAATCGTTTGATATGTCATCCCTGATCGAGCTGAAGGACCGCGACACTAAAGCCTATGATATGATTGTGTCCACTGTGCCGATCCCATATCAAAACATCGACTATATTATGGTCAGCCCGCTTTTAAATGAGGAAGACGCAAACCAGGTGAAGCAATATATCAAGCGGAAAATCCCGCTCATTCTTGAGAAAAAAAGAAGCCCGAAGGAAGAGACGCGGCAAGCCGACATCCCTGACATGCTGGCAACGGCGGAAAGCGTCGGACGATACATGGCGGTCATTCAAGACGTCTTGCGCCATTTTTCACTCACTGAAATGAAAACAAAGCCGGATCACGGCGAGCTGCTGTTCGAGCTTTTTCAACAGCTGAAAAACGATGGCCTCATCCGAGATCCGAAAAAAGCGGCTGATTGTCTTGCAGAACGCGAAAAACAAGGGGGGTTGGGCATACCCGGTACAAACATGGCGCTTTATCATCTCAAAAATGATCATATCGTCCTGCCTTTTTTCAAAATGTACGATCTCAGCACATCTTTTGAAGTCAATGGCATGGACGGAAATACCCTCAGTATGACGAGAATTCTCGTCATGATGGCGCCGGCCACATTATCAGCAGAAGGCTCCGAGGTTTTGAGTGCGATCAGCTCTGCCATTATTGAAAGCGGAGAAAGCATGGCGGGCTTTCAGGAGGAAGGGGAACGAGAAATGTATCAGCGTTTAAACCGCATCTTTTTCAATTGGATGAAAGAAAAAAACATCCCGTAATCACACATTTCACACGCCAAAAAAAGGCGTGTGTTTTTGTTTGGATGCAGAACAAAATAAAAAAATGCGGGACTATTTTATCATTCTGTAATGGAATAGTTCCAAAATGAAATAGTTTTACAAGTTATCTTTTTTGGGTTAAAATGGGTGAGGTAAGGAAGATAATCTAACAAATTATAGAGGATTCAAGAGATATAGGAGATGACCAATATGGAAACATTACAGCATCTGATTCTGCATGACATGCCGGATAGCGAAGAAATAGAAGCTGTAAAAAGCGGAGCTCACACGCTGACATACGCAGCATATCGCAAACGAATCAATCAGCTGGCGAATGCTCTGCTTCAAAAAGGAATTCAAAAAGGCGACCGTGTGGCATTACTTTGCAAAAACGGCCACCCCGCATCAACACTTATGTTTGCCGCACTTGAAATCGGCGCCGTTGTTGTACCTGTCAGCTGGCAGCTGAAACCATACGAGATGACAGGCATTTTAAAAGCAAGTGAACCGAAAGCATTGTTTTACGGATCAGAATTTAAAGAGACAATGGATGAAGTGCTGCCTGAGCTGTCTTCTGTGTATTTGATCATGGAAACAGGTACAGCGTATGAGACATCTCCAGTGTTTGAAGCGCTTTTTGCAGGTCCTGATCATTTGCCGGAAGCAGAAATAGTTTCTCCAGATGATACAGCGCTCCTGATGTTTACGTCAGGGACAACAGGGAATCCGAAAAGATGCATGATCACCCATGGCGGTATTTACAATTACGTATCAAAATCAAATAGCTCAAGCGCACGAATGAAAAATCTGCGTTTTCTGGCGTGCCACCCGATTTATCATACGAGCGCACTTATTTGTATCATGCTTGGAACGTTTGCGGGAACCACGTTTATTTTTACAAAGGACCAAGATCCTGTTGATATGCTGAAGGTTATTGAAGAAGAAAAAATTCAAACGATCATGGCCCTTCCTGTGTTTTACACTTATTTGCTTGAGGCGTGGGAAAAACATCAAACCGATCTGTCCTCGCTCATCATTTTGATGACAGGCGGAACAAAAGTGCCTAGCAGCCTGATTCAACGTTATCTTGATATCGGCATACAGCTCGCTCACGGTTACGGAAGCACAGAAGCTTGGGGAATCAGCACATGGGTTCCTGAAATGGGTATGGATAAAGCGGCCTCTGCCGGTAAACCCGTTGCTGATGTTCAAGTCAAGGTAGAAGATCCTGAGACGAGAGAAGAGCTGCCGCAAGGTGAAATCGGAGAAATCGTTGTGCACAGCCCATTCTTATTTAAAGGCTATGAGGAAAACCCTGAAGCGACAGCAAAGGTGCTGCAAAACGGCTGGTTCAGAACCGGAGATTCAGGCTACGTGGATGAGGACGGCTTTATCTTCATCACCGGACGATACAAGGATGTCATTATTTACGGAGGCGATAATGTCTATCCTGATCAGGTTGAAGAAGTTATCCAGCAGATCCCGGGCATCCTTGAAACAGCAGTTGTCGGGATACCGGACCCGCTGTACGGAGAAAAACCAAAAGCCTTTATCGTTACTAATGGCACTCAGGAAATAACGGAAGCGGATGTCATTGCATATTGTAAAGAACGCTTGTCCGCTTACAAAATTCCTGAAATCGAATTCGTAAAGGAACTTCCGAAAAATAATCTCGGCAAAGTAAAAAAAGACGTCTTGCGCAAGCAAGCCGTACATTCATAAAAGAAAAAGCCCGTCATTTATGTGACGGGCTTTTTTGCGGTTGCGCAGACTGAAAGCTCAGGTTTAATGTCTTTATATTGGATATCAATGTCTTTGAAGCCTGCCGTTTTCAGGTCAGTAAGCATCTGTTTTCCGAACGATTCAGTTTTTTCAGGACTGGCATCTGCTTCCCGGGGCTGCATCGTAATGGCTGCTTTGCCGCCGGGTTTTAATGCTTGATAAATCTGTTTGATGCCTTCTTGCTGGTTATTCCAAATCGTGTAGTTGTTAACGGAAATGACTTTATCATAATACGTGGCGGGGAGGGGAAACGTTTCAATGCTGCCCTGTATCAGCCGAACACGGTCTGTTTTTAATCTATGTGCCGCCAGCTTCAGCATAGCCTCTGATACATCAAGCCCATGGATATGAACGCTCTTTTCGCGTTTCAGCATCTGCTTCATGCAATAACCCGGTCCAAAACCGACTTCTAGAATGCGGTCTCCGCGTGTTAATCCAAGCTGATCTATTGTCCACTGATTCAGTGTTTTATTTTCAGCAGCCATGATGTATCCGGCAAGTATGCCGAACATCCCCTTCGGTCTGCTGAATTTTTTAGAAAGCATGTTAATCATTCAGCAACCTCCTTTTCACATCATTTTCCTCCTTGCGTTCCATGTGAAACATTTTTCTGATAAAGCAATCCGAAGGTGCTGAACCATGTTTATCCAAAGTAGGCACGAGGTACACAACAAATAGACATGAAAAAAAAGGAGGAGAATCATTATGGCAAACTATCCGAAAGAACTGCCGGCACAAACCCAAAATCGCCAGCCGGGAATTGAAAGTGAAATGAATCCAAGTCCCGTATATGAGTACGAGCATTATAAAGGTGCTGATAAATTAAAAGGAAAAGTCGCACTCATTACAGGCGGCGACAGCGGAATCGGACGTGCGGTATCCGTGGCTTACGCAAAGGAAGGTGCTGACATCGCCATTGTATATAAGGATGAGCAGGGAGATGCTGAAGATACCAAAAAACGCGTTGAACAAGAGGGCGTGAAATGTCTCTTAATCTCCGGAGATGTGGGCGACGAGGAGTTCTGTAATGAAGCGGTTGAAAAAACCGTGAATGAACTCGGCCGTCTGGATATCCTTGTGAACAATGCCGGTGAGCAGCATCCGAAGGAAAGCATCAAAGATATTTCAAGCGAACAGCTTCACCGCACATTCAAAACAAACTTTTATTCACAATTTTATTTGACTAAAAAAGCAATTGATTATATGAAACCAGGCAGCGCGATCATCAATACGACTTCTATTAACCCTTATCGCGGTAATCCGATGCTGATTGATTATACGGCTACGAAAGGTGCGATCAATGCCTTTACTAGAACAATGGCGCAGGCACTTGTCAAAGACGGCATCCGTGTAAATGCCGTAGCGCCGGGACCAATCTGGACACCGTTAATTCCATCTACATTCTCAGAAGATACAGTCGCTCAATTTGGGCAAAATACGCCGATGGGCCGTCCGGGTCAGCCTGTTGAGCATGTCGGATGCTATGTGCTGCTGGCATCAGATGAATCATCCTATATGACAGGACAAACGCTGCATGTAAACGGCGGAGACTTTGTGACGACGTAAGAGGGAGTGAGGAAATGAGCATCACAAAAGAAGAAGTAAACAGCTACTACCAAAAAGCTGGTATTGTCTTAACAGATGATGAAGTAGAACAAATTCAGCTCATGGACTACGGCTTGGGAAAAGAACGAAAAGTCGGGCTCCAGCTCTTTGTCTATGTGAATACAGACCGATATTGTTCAAAGGAACTGGTGCTGTTTCCCGGACAGACGTGCCCGGAGCATCGCCATCCGCCGGTTGACGGGCAGGAAGGCAAGCAGGAGACCTTCCGCTGCCGCTACGGAAAAGTATATCTTTATGTTGAAGGAGAAAAAACACAGCTTCCAAAGGTTCTTCCTCCACAAGAGGATAGAGAATACTATACAGTCTGGCATGAGATTGAGCTTGAACCCGGCGGGCAATATACAATTCCGCCGAACACGAAGCATTGGTTCCAGGCCGGGGAGGAAGGCGCAGTCGTAACGGAAATGTCTTCAACCAGTACAGACAAACATGATATCTTTTCCGACCCTAGAATTTAAGGATGAGGCTTAAAAAGCCCATCCTTTTTTTTATATTGAAAAAAACGGAAACACCGTTATAATGGGTAAAAAAGGAAAGAGGGCGAGGGAGATGTTCACCTGCGACGTAAACGAGCACATTACCATCCGGTTATTGGAGCCAAAAGATGCGGATCGGCTGGTAGCGATCATTCATGAGAACCAGCAGCGAATCAGCCAATGGCTATTCTGGGCTGAAAATCCAAGTGATGCCGAAACGTACAGGGAAACGCTCATTCCGGATTGGCGGCGTCAGTATGCTGACCTGAACGGCATTGAAGCGGGGATTCTATATGACGGCAGCTTGTGCGGCATGATTAGCCTGCATAACCTTGACCAAGTAAATAAAAAAGCGGAAATTGGCTATTGGATTGGTGAGGAATACGAAGGCAAAGGCATTATCACTGCCGCCTGCCGAACACTCATCACATATGCCTTTCAGGATCTGGAATTGAATCGTGTTGCGATCTGTGCGGCTGTCGGAAATCACAAAAGCAGAGCGATCCCGGAGCGCCTCGGCTTTCAAGAGGAAAGAATAGCGAGGGAAGGCATATTCATTAAAGGCAAGTTTCACGACCTCGTCTATTACAGTCTGTTAAAGCGTGAATGGGAAGCAAAAAATTAAAGAGCACATTTTCTTGTTTAAATCGGTCCCGAATGTGGAAAAGTAACAGCGGAGACGTTAAAAAGGAGTGATTCGAGATGAATCAGCAAGATATTAAACAAAAAGTGCTTGATGTTCTAGATCACCATAAAGTAGGTTCGCTCGCAACGGTTCAAAAGGGCAAACCGCATTCCCGCTACATGACTTTTTTCCATGACGGGCTGACGATTTATACACCGACAAGCAAAGAAACTCATAAAGCTGAAGAAATTGAGAATAACCCCAATGTGCACATTTTATTAGGTTATGATTGTGAAGGCTTTGGCGATGCGTATGTCGAAGTCACAGGAAAAGCAAAAATAAACAATTCAACAGAATTGAAAGACAAAATCTGGAGTTCTAAATTGGAGCGCTGGTTTGACGGCAAGGATGACCCGGACCTGGTGATTCTTGAAATCGAACCGGAAACTATCAGATTAATGAATGCAGGAGAGAAAACACCAGTCTCACTTGATTTATAAAAAAAGTTTGTGTTTTCAGGGGCGATATGTTATCATGAATAGCTAAGCAAGAAAAATAAGCAAATAAAAAAGAAAGTAAACTTCTTTTTTCTGTTTTGAGAGAGAAGCTTTTACCGCTTCACAAGCAGCAAACCAGCTGCCCTTATTCTTTTCCTTCATAACAAATCGCCCCTAACGATGAGATGGAAAAAAGACTTTTTTGTTTTACAATTCACACCGGCGCGGCTTCGGAGCCGCAGTGACGATTGAGAGGTAGGGCTTTCGTTGTCTTGTGTTCAAGAAATTTCCATGGTGTTTACTTTCCAGAATGATTCTTCGGAACAATGCTTTAGAATCTAACCCGCCCGACTTGGCGGATGATATAATCTTTATTTGCGTATAGAAAAGAATAAGACAAACCGCTCGGCATACGCCGGCGGTTTTTTATTGTGAAAAAAAACAAATCACACATGAAACTTCTGGCTGTTTCCTTCAGTCTTATCACTAGGATGAAACTGGAGGAAAGAATACCGTGCATGTTATTACAACACAAGTCGTTTTTATTTTCTGTTTTTTGTTATTGATTCACTCGATAGAGACCCTTGCCTATGCCACAAGGCTTTCAGGGGCCCGGGTAGGGTTTATCGCGTCCGCGCTTTCCTTGTTTAATGTCATGGTCATCGTGTCAAGAATGTCAAACATGGTCCAGCAGCCCTTCACGGGGCACTTAATTGATGATGCCGGAAAAAACGCACTGGCGCTCGTAGGCGAGCAGTTCCGGTTCCTGATCTTTGGCTCGACGGTCGGGACTATTGTGGGCATTATCCTGCTTCCGTCTTTTGTCGCCCTTTTTTCACGTGCGATCATCCACTTGGCGAGCGGGGGCGGCTCCGTTATTCAGGTCTTTCGGAAAGGATTTTCTAAGAATGGATGTAAAAATGCCTGCTCCTATTTGCGTCTGCCGTCTGCTTCGTATTTGAAGGGATTTCACATGCGTTTCATTCCAAAACGGCTGTTTGTCATTAACATGCTGATCACGTCCATTTATACAATCGGCGTGCTTTCCGCACTTTACGCAGGGCTTCTTGCACCCGAGCGCAGCACGACGGCGGTTATGGCATCAGGCTTAATCAACGGGATTGCGACGATGCTGCTGGCCATTTTTGTTGATCCGAAAGTGTCTGTTCTTGCTGATGATGTGGCAAAAGGAAAACGAAGCTATGTTTATTTGAAATGGACCTCTGTGACAATGGTGACGTCAAGGGTAGCGGGCACGCTTCTTGCCCAGCTTCTGTTTATCCCTGGCGCTTATTATATCGCGTGGCTGACAAAATGGTTTTGATGGAGAAAAGCTGACCTGATGAAAGGTCAGCTTTTTATTTATTCGGCGATGTTGCCCATAGAAATGGCGATTCGGTTCCAGCTGTTAATTTGATTAATGATGAGGATTAAATCAACATATTCTTTTTCATTATAATATTTACGCACCTCTTGATATACATCATCAGGCACACGTTTGTTAGAAATAAAAGTGACATGCTCCGTCAGCAATAATGCTGCTTTTTCTTCAGGGGTGTAAAAACTGCACTCTTCCCAAGCGTTTAATCCGTAAATACGCTGCTCGGTTTCTCCCATTTTTCGGGCATCTTTCGTATGAATGTTAATACAGTAGGCGCAGCCATTTAATTGTGATGCTCTTATTTTTATTAGCTCTCTTGTAGTCCGGTTAATATTGGACGTTTTTGTGTATGCCTCCATTTTCATCATGATTTGTAATCCATCAGGGGCTGTTTGGTCGTAGGGAATCCTCTTCGTCATCATTCCATCTCCTTTCACTACTGTATAATGATGACATGATGATTGGATTTAAAAAAGAAAACAGCCTGAAGCAGATTCAAGCTGTTTTCTTAATAGTGGCGGCATCACATCATGCCGCTTTATCGTTTATTTAAAGTTCCTTAATCCGCGGTCGTACAAAAAGTTTCCGAATGGGACGAATGCGGCGACGAAACCGGCCGCTGACCATTTTAGCGACCATTTCACAGAAAACGTCACATAGGCCAACACTAGCAAATACAAAATAAACAATCCGCCGTGAACAGAACCGACAATTGTCACCGCAAGAGAAAGGCCTGCCCAATATTTGAGCGGCATGGCGACGAAAAGCAGGATTAAGAGTGACATTCCTTCAATAAAACCCATCGTGCGAAGTCTTCCGATCGGCGTTTGCAGCATAAATCGCCCTCCTCGTGGACACGTTTTCATCTATACTATAAACAATCCGGCGGGCATATATGACAAGTTTCAGAAAATGTTCGGAAAACATTCATATTTTAATAAAAATCTATCTTGGGCTTCAGTCTTGTCATTTACACAAATTCCCGAGATAATGTGAACAAAAATAAAAGAAGGATGTTGGTATGAAACTTGACCAAATTGATCTGAATATCATTGCGGAACTGAAAAAAGACAGCCGTTTGTCCATGAGGGAGTTAGGAAGGAAAATTAAGCTGTCCCCGCCATCAGTCACCGAACGGGTGAGACAGCTGGAATCGTTTGGCATCATTAAGCAATATACGCTGGAGGTTGATCAGAAAAAACTTGGCCTTCCGGTTTCCTGTATTGTCGAAGCAACCGTCAAAAACGGGGATTACGATCGATTCAAAAGCTACATTCAAACGCTGCCGAATATTGAATTTTGCTATCGGATTGCGGGAGCGGCCTGCTATATACTGAAAATCAACGCGGAAAGCCTTGAAGCAGTTGAAGCTTTCATCAATAAAACAACACCTTACGCCCAAACCGTCACTCACGTCATTTTCTCAGAAATTGATACAAAAAACGGGCGCGGTTAGAGAGTGCTTGGTCAAGTCTGTTATAATAAAAGGATGAGCGTGAAAGAAAGAGAAGTGATCAAGCATGTCAAAAACAGTTGTATTAGCTGAAAAACCTTCAGTCGGCCGCGATTTGGCCCGGGTGCTGAAGTGCCATAAAAAAGGGAACGGTTATCTCGAAGGAGATCAATATATTGTCACATGGGCTTTAGGCCATTTGGTGACACTTGCTGATCCGGAAGGCTACGGAAAAGAATTTCAATCATGGCGGCTTGAGGATCTGCCGATTATCCCTGAACCACTAAAGCTAGTGGTCATCAAAAAAACCGGAAAGCAGTTCAATGCGGTGAAAGCGCAGCTTACCCGCAAGGACGTCAATCAGATCGTCATCGCGACAGATGCCGGCCGGGAAGGTGAGCTCGTCGCACGCTGGATCATTGAAAAAGCGAACGTCCGTAAACCGATCAAACGGCTGTGGATTTCCTCAGTAACGGACAAAGCGATCAAGGAAGGTTTTCAAAAGCTGCGCAACGGCAAAGAGTATGAAAATCTGTACCACTCAGCCGTTGCCAGAGCAGAAGCGGATTGGATTGTCGGCATTAACGCGACCCGTGCGCTCACCACAAAATTCAATGCCCAGCTTTCATGCGGACGCGTGCAGACGCCGACGCTAGCCATGATTGCGAAGCGCGAGGCGGACATCCAAGCCTTTAAGCCTGTTCCATATTACGGCATTCGCGCAGCGGTCGATGGAATGACGCTGACGTGGCAGGACAAAAAATCGAAGCAGACGAGAACATTTGATCAAGGCGTGACAAGCCGTTTGCTAAAAGAACTTGATGGAAAACAGGCGGTGGTCGCTGAACTGAAAAAAACAGCGAAAAAAAGCTTTGCTCCTGCGCTTTACGACTTGACGGAACTCCAGCGGGACGCCCACAAACGCTTCGGATTTTCCGCCAAAGAAACGCTCTCAGTTCTGCAGAAGCTGTATGAGCAGCACAAACTTGTCACATATCCGCGGACAGACTCACGGTTTTTATCCAGTGACATTGTCCCAACCTTAAAAGACCGGCTGGAGGGCATGGAAGTGAAACCGTATGCCCAATATGTCACCCAAATTAAAAAGCGCGGCATCAAATCGCATAAAGGCTACGTCAATGATGCTAAAGTGTCAGACCACCATGCGATTATCCCGACTGAAGAGCCGCTTGTTCTCAGCAGTCTCAGCGATAAAGAACGCAAGCTGTATGACCTGATTGCCAAACGTTTCTTAGCTGTGCTGATGCCGGCTTTCGAATATGAAGAAACAAAGGTCATGGCAGAAATCGGCGGAGAAACTTTTACAGCGAAGGGAAAAACTGTGCAGTCACAAGGCTGGAAAGCCGTTTATGACATGGCTGACGAGGATGACGAGCAGGAGGACGACAGAGATCAGACGCTTCCGGCTCTGCAAAAAGGCGCCTCGCTCACTGTCCGCACATTAACTGAAACAAGCGGACAAACCAAACCGCCAGCCCGTTTTAATGAAGGGACGCTGCTGTCAGCTATGGAGAACCCAAGCGCCTTTATGCAGGGAGAAGAAAAAGACCTTGTCAAAACGCTTGGCGAAACAGGCGGCCTCGGTACGGTTGCAACGCGTGCCGACATTATCGAAAAACTGTTCAACAGCTTTTTAATTGAGAAAAAAGAAAAAGACATTTTTATCACCTCAAAAGGAAAACAGCTCCTGCAGCTCGTTCCTGAGGATTTGAAATCACCTGCTTTAACGGCAGAATGGGAACAAAAGCTGTCCGCCATTGCGGCTGGAAAATTAAAATCCGCTGTCTTTATTAAAGACATGAAGGCTTACGCTAAGCAAACGGTAACAGAAATCAAAAACAGCAGCCAAACCTTCAGACATGATAACATCACGGGAACGGCATGTCCGGAGTGCGGCAAAATGATGCTGAAGGTAAACGGCAAGCGCGGCACCATGCTCGTGTGCCAGGACCGGGAATGCGGAAGCAGAAAAACGATCGCCAGAAAAACAAACGCGCGCTGCCCGAACTGCCATAAAAGAATGGAGCTTCGAGGCCAAGGAGAAGGCCAGACCTTCGCGTGTGTTTGCGGGCACCGTGAGAAGCTTTCTGTATTTGAAAAACGGAAAAACAAAGACAAAGGGCGCGCTACAAAGCGGGACGTCTCTTCCTATTTGAAAAAACAAAATAAAGATGAACCGATTAACAATGCGTTGGCGGAACAGCTGAAGAAACTCGGTTTGGATAAATAAAAAGAAACCTGTGCGATTCGCACAGGTTTTTTTATTGGACTTAGGTCCTGTTTTTTGAAAGTTCAAAAAGGGGAAAAAAAGCTAGTAATCTTCGTTTTTTTCTTTTATAGTTAATATAATTTGTAACATGGCAGTAATAATTTCGTCATATATTGGTGTGCGTCTGATTCGCTTCGGACGACAAAGGGGGACTTGCCTGTGCGGCATGTGTTGGTCGCTGCTATCTTATGTTGCTTATCTATCGGACTTTCCGCAGGGTGTGTTGAATCTGGAAATAAAATCCTATATCAGTCGGAGGCAGATAGGAATACCCGACCGCTTCAGCCGGCGGAGTATTTCATCTATCACCATCTTATGAATGACCAGGGGCTTATCAAAACGGATTTCTCAGATCAGCCCTCCTATTTATCAGAATCGATTGGCCTGTGGATGGAGTTTTTGGTCAGCAGACAAGACGCCTCGCATTTTCAGGAGCAATATCAGCATCTGACGGATTCTTTTCTTCTGAATCATCAGCTGGTGACATGGAAGATACAAAACGGTCAAGCGAGCGGAACAAACGCGCTGATTGATGATATGAGAATCATGGTGTCTCTCGATCAGGCAGCTGCTCTTTGGGGGAGCAGCCAATATGAAAAAACGGCCCGTGATATCGGCACGGCTTTAAAGACATACAACATGTACAACGGGATGTTTACAGATTTTTACGATGCAGCCTCTCAGGCCGCTTCAAAGGACGTGACGCTTTCGTATGTCATGCCCGATGCACTAGCTGTTTTGAAAAAGTATGGAATCATAGACGAAGAAACAGTACAGCGAAATGCCGATGTTCTCTATCTAGCCCCTTTAAAGAATGGGTTCCTTCCAAAAACGTACAGCGCAGAGTCAAAGCAGTACAAATATGACAGTGAAGTAAACGTCATTGACCAGCTCTACGCCGCGTGGCATTTGCCGGAAGGGAATGAAAAAGCCGCTGTGATAGCGGAGTGGGTCAAAAAGGAATTTCAGGCAAACGGAAAGCTGTACGGACGATATTCAGCAGATACGAAGGAGCCTGCCGTCCAATATGAGTCGCCGTCCGTATACGCGTTAGCTGCTTTATTTTTGGCAAAACAACATGAAGACAGCTCGGTCATCAAAGCGATTTATGATAGAATGAATGACTTTGAAATTCTTGATCCGGCGAAACCATATTATGGGGGTTACATGAGCGGCTCCGACACGCACTCGTTCGACAATCTGCTGCCGCTGTTAGCCGAAAGGAAGCTTTTTAATGAAACGATCATTCAATGAATCACAAAAATTATTTGCTTATCTTTCAGGGCTTATCGCAGCCCTGTCTCTGTTTATTTTTTATGTGTCCGCCGATCAGTCGGAGGGCTTTCTGATCATTTGCATCACATTTGTCGTGATCGGAGCCGGCATTTGGTTCGGTCCGATTTACGCGCTGGCGGTCACTTTAATCGTTCTCTTTGTTCTTGGCACGCTCATGATGTTTTTTCAGACTGGACAGGCTGTGATGTTTTCGGCTGAAGACGGGTTGCGCATGCTGATCGTGTGGGGAATTGCGCTTTTGCTGTTTTCCTTTATGTCAGGAAGAATCCACGATATTGCAGCAGAGCTGCGCCGTTCAGTCAAACGTCTTCAATCTGAAATCAAAAGCTTCGTGGCTGTCGACAGAGTGACGGGTTTTGATAACAAGCAAAGAATGAAACTGGAATTGTCAGAGGAAATCAAACGGGCGGAGCGCTACGGCAATTCCTTTGTCTTTTTGTTGCTTCATATGCATTATTTCAAGGAATTTAAGTCTTTGTACGGAGAGAAAGAGACCGACCGCCTCTTTCAATTCGTCAGCCTGCAAATCAGGTCAAGCGTCCGGGAAACGGATAAAAAATTCCGCCCCTCTGACGAGCGCTTCGGCATTGTGCTGACACACACGCCGGCTGAACATATGCCGGCCGTTCTGGCAAAGCTGAAAAAACAGCTGGACACGTATCAGCTGACAAACGGAAAGTATGTGTCGCTTACGTTCCATGTCTGTTATTTACCTTATCGAAGAGATATAAGGACGGCTGATCAATTTTTAGATGAACTGGAAAACGAGATGATGATGAATGAACTTTAGAAGAATAACGCTACTCTGCGTGACCGTTCTGATGCTGACAGCTATTGCTTCTTTTCCCGTGTCGGCCCAAGCAAAGGGGCAGGATGACGGTATACTCATCATCTACTCAACCTTGGACGGCAAAGAGTCGCCTCAAGTCAAAATGCTCGATTTATTGGCTGGCCATTTTACATCTCATGTCACGGTCAGAAAAGATTCGGATGTTACAGCATCTGATGTGAAAGGCAAAGAACATGTTATTTATTACGGGCAAACGAAAAGAAAGCTCAGCAAAAAACTGGTGTCCCTCATCAGCGGCGTAAAAGAACCTGTCGTCGCGATAGGCTATAATGCCGGACAAATCAGCCAATTTTCCGGTCTTTCCTTAACCCGCAAAGAACATGTCTATCAGATTCACAGCAGCACGGAAAGAAACGATGTTTCCTTAGAGAGCGGGCTTCACGTGCTGAGCGTATCAGGCCTGAAAGGAAAGGCGCTGTATACCTTTACATCTGGTGACGGCAAAGCGCGTCCGTTTATATGGAAAACGGAAAAATCAAATGTGTATATCGGCTTAACCAATCTGTTAAATGACAATCTGATCGTGGCGAAAGAGCTTCGAGAAGCATTTGGAGAGAAGGCTGGAACCACGCTTTTATATTTGCGGCTGGAGGATATCAGCCCGATGTCTGATGAAACCTTGCTGCTTCAAGCCGGTACATATCTGTACAAGAGACATGTGCCTTTTATCCTGTCAGTCATTCCGGTGTATCTGAATCCGGAAACAGGCGATAAAGTGTATTTGTCTGATAAACCGAAGATGGTCAAGGTATTGAAAAAACTGCAAAGCATGGGCGGCAGTATCATTGTTCATGGCTATACACACGCCTATCGCCACAGTGAAACAGGAGAGGGCTTCGAGTTTTGGGATGCCAAGGCGGACCAGCCAATCACTTCGGAAAATGCCGATGACACCCCGTCCATTTTGGAAAAGGAACAGGCTTTTCCGAATGAACAGGCCTATAAGAGCTATTTGAAGCCGTTTCAGGAAAAGGAAGAAACATATACAAGGCAAAAGCTGACGCACGCCATTGAGGATTTAACCTCGGCAGGGCTTTATCCGCTGGCATTTGAAGCCCCGCACTATACGATGTCTGAGTACGGCTATCAAATAGCTTCACAGTATTTTTCAAGCATGTTTGGGCAGGTGCAGCTCAGCAATACAACATGGAAAACCTCCGGTGCATCCCCGTTTTTGACCAAACCAGCTATGCTGCATGGGATGACGCTGTATCCGGAAACAATCGGTTTTGTCGATACATCAAAACAAAACCCGCTCGGCGATATGCAGGAGAACATATCACAGGTGATTGATTTTGAAGGCGGAGTGGCCGGAGGGTTTTATCACCCGTATCTTGGGATGAAATATTTGCCGGAGCTTGTTGACCAGATGGAACGCATTCCGGACAGTGAATGGCTTGATTTGAAGAAAACGAAACAAACCGTCAAAACAGACAAAGTGGAAATTCATACAAGCGGTGACGGAACGATTCAGGTGAAAAACGGCGTAAGTGCCGTCGGCGAGTTTTTCGACCACCATCGGCAAACCCCGTTGGAAAAGGCGTTATGGATTCTCTCCGCAGTTGTGCTCTTGTTTGTCATCATGTTTGTCAGCTATACGTTTTACTTGAGGGCCACATTAAAAAAACGAATGTTTAAGGAGAGAAGAAGCCTTGGGTAATATGCTGTTCTTTATCTCGCTGAGTTTAATATGGGTCATGCTTCTCTATCACATGTTTCTCATGCAGGGTGGATTCCGCCACTACATGACCTTCGAGCGGAACATTCCGAAGTGGAGAGAAAACATGAAGGAATTGCCGAAGGTCAGTGTACTCATCCCGGCCCATAATGAAGAAGTTGTCATTCGGCAGACGCTGAAGGCTATGGTGAATCTTTATTATCCGAAGGACCGGCTGGAGATTATTGTGGTAAACGATAATTCTTCAGACCGGACGGGTGATATCGTCAATGAATTTTCCCAGAAATACGATTTTATCAAAATGGTGATCACAAAACCGCCTAACGCCGGAAAAGGCAAATCCTCGGCGCTCAACTCCGGTTTTGCTGAATCAAACGGTGATGTCATTTGTATATATGACGCCGACAACACGCCTGAAAAAATGGCCGTGTATTATCTTGTTCTCGGTCTGATGAATGACGAGAAGGCAGGCGCAGTGGTGGGGAAATTCCGTGTCATCAATGCGGCAAAAACGCTGCTGACGAAGTTTATCAACATTGAAACGATCTGTTTTCAGTGGATGGCGCAGGGTGGCAGATGGAAGTGGTTCAAAATCGCTACCATTCCCGGAACCAATTTCGCAATCCGCAGAAGCATTATTGAAAAGCTCGGGGGCTGGGATGATAAAGCGCTGGCTGAAGATACCGAGCTGACCATCCGGGTGTATAACCTCGGCTATCACATCCGCTTTTTCCCGGCTGCTATTACTTGGGAGCAGGAGCCGGAAACGTGGAAGGTGTGGTGGCGCCAGCGGACGAGATGGGCGCGCGGCAATCAATATGTCGTCCTGAAGTTTTTGGCGCAGTTTTTCAAACTGAAACGAAAACGGATTATCTTTGACTTGTTTTACTTTTTCTTTACGTATTTCCTGTTTTTCTTTGGCGTGATCATGTCAAACACGATATTTGTGGTCAATCTGTTTTATGATTTGCATTTGTCGGTCGGGTTTTTGGCAATGATTCTTTGGATTTTGGCGTTTTTCTTATTTATGACCGAGGTCATGATTACGTTAAGCATCGAAAAAACAGAAATGAACAGGCAAAACTTCTTTATCGTATTTCTGATGTACTTTACGTACTCGCAGGCATGGATTGTGCTCGTGATCTATTCTTTATTCGTAGAAATCAAGCACCGTTTATTCAAGCAGGAGGTCAAATGGTACAAGACAGAACGATACAATCAACATAAAAGCGGGTGACCTTTTTGAAACAACTACTTATTTTTCTGACAAGCATTATGCTGCTGGCAATGACCGGACAAGCGGCCTTCGCCCAAGAGATGCAGGTCGATGGCTCTCTTCTAGGCAAAAGCAGCCGTGAACAAGCCAAACAGCAGGTGCTGACAAGCGATCTCATGACACTGTACGGATCAAAAGACAGCGCGGAACTGACGTATCAGATTCCCGCAGGCGCCTCTTCCGGCAGCCAGCAATTGGTGATTGAATACGAGGCATCGGATCTATTAATTTCTCCTTCTTCGTTAACGGCTGTGATTGACGATGAACCGGTCAAAACGGTAAAGCTAAACGGTGATTCAAAACGGAAAACACTGAAGCTGAACTTGACCAAAAGCCAGTCCGCCCAAGGCTATCACAGCGTATCGCTGAAATTTTACGGCGTCATGAAAGAGGGCGTCTGCGTCAGACAGGATACGTCCGGCAACTGGATCAAAATTTTTCCGGACAGCCGCCTGACACTGGCGGACAGCAGCGAAGCGAAGGGAACGTCACTTGAACATTACCCATACCCATTTGCCCAATCGGGTAATACAGCGGAAGAGACTGCTATTGTCATTCCGGATAACCCGACTTCGGCAGAAATTGAAGCGGCTGTCAAAACAGAAGGATACCTGAAAACTGCGGACAGCAGTGTCAGCATTTCGTTTGTGAAGGAATCTGAAGTGAAGCAAATCGACAAGCCGACCATTTTCATCGGTGTGGACAAGCATTGGAACGGCAAGGTGAAAAAGCTGATCAAACAAGCCGGCTTACAGGCAAAAGGAGAAAAACTTCTGCTTGCGGAGCGCGTGCTGAAAGCGCAGGGCAAGCAGCAGCCGGTTCTGTTTGCTCAAGCGGCATCTGATGATGTGCTCTCAGAAAAAATCAGCGTCATCACTGATCAGACTTACACCGGCCAGCTAAGCGGAGAAACACTTTCTATTGGCAAGCTTCACAAGTCTGAAAAGCAGGAAAGCAATAAGCTGACCCTTGAGAAATTTGGGGCAGAAGATATTACTATTGGAGCTGACAAAACATCTTCAGCACATTATTTTTATCCGGCTTCGGCGGTGATAGATCAAAACCAATCAGCCAAGCTGTCGCTTAAGCTAAAGAAATCGGAAACGATTCAAGCAGCCGCCGCAGAAAGCGATTCATCCTCTCAAGCAGCAGAGCTGAAGGTCCTAATCAACGGGCAGCCGCATTCGGTCCGCCTCAATGAATTAGGAAAAGAAGATAAAAACGGATACTATCATGTCACGCTGAAAGTAGACCCTAAGCTGCTGCAGAAAAACCGCTACATTGATATGCAGTTTATCACCACGGGCTTAAAGGAAGACAATCCTTGCAATACAACTGACGAAGAGAAATGGGTCTTTATTGATAAAAGCAGCACATTGTCTTACACCGTCAAAGGCACAGCTCCGTCAGCGAATTTTCAGGAGTGGCCGCTTCCTTACGCCGGAAATCAGGAACAGGCAACACTGATTGTGCTTCCTGACAGTGTGAGCCAACCTAAGCTTAAAGAGCTTTCACTCGTTACTGATTCCTTCGGAAGCGAAGCCCAGCAATCATTTACAGTAAGGAAAGCATCTGAAGTCAAAGCGGATGACGCGAAAGGCCGGAACTTAATTTTCATCGGCGGTGTCAGCCAGTTCTCTCTTTTGAAAGAGAAATCTTCTGATCTGCTCGTGCCTCTAGCGAAAAACGGCTCGTTTGACGTGTCAGGCTTTGAAATGCTGAACGAGACAACGAAACAAGTGGCATTTACCCAGGCGTCTTTATGGGATGCAAATTATACGATGGCTGTTTTTGCGCCGCTGAAAGAAAATGGTGCAGCCGTCACAAAAGAAATGATCAGCTTTTTGAACAGCAATGATGACACGGCGACCGTCATCAATGAAACAAACAGCCAGCAGGTGTTTACAAACCACCAGCAGCTCAAATCGGAAACAAACAGTTCTGAAGCAGAAAAAACAGCCCAAGATCAAGGCCAAAAACTGCTGTATATCGGCGTGCTGGCTCTCATTATGGTGATTGCGGCATGCTTCATTTGGGTCACTGTTAGACGAAGAAAAAGAAAAATAGATAGAGAATAAGACAGAGGCTGATATTAGCCTCTGTTTTTTGTTTTTGGATCAAATTTTCCATTTGTGGAACCTGTCATTTTATTTTTTTCTCAGGGCCGATAAGCCTCTTTACAACATACGTAAACGGGAGTATGATCTCTTTTAGAAAACAAATCGCTTAATCTGAAAACAGAGCGGGGGACCCATTTTGGCGGCATTTTGCCGCTCGGGGTGAATCCTTTTTAGGTAGGGCAAACTCTCATATGCCCGAATCCGTCAGCTAACCTCGTAAGCGTTCATGAGAGGAGATGAATGAAACCTGTGTTCGATGTTAAGGCACAGGGGCATCCGTTTGCCTCTGTGTTTTTTGCTGTTCAATTTTCAGAATGTAAATCGCATACAGAGACATCATAGCAGAAAGGACTATTATAAAATGTGAGAACAGATGCGGATGTTTTATTGTTTTAATGAAAAATGAAATTAAAAGGGGAAGACATCGATGTATCATTCAATCAAACGTTTTTTGATTGGGAAACCGTTAAAATCACAAGCAGCAGGAGAACAAAAACTGACAAAATTAAAGGCACTTGCCATGCTTTCCTCAGATGCTTTATCATCTGTCGCTTACGGAACGGAACAAATTCTTATCATATTGGCGGCGGTAAGCGCTGCTGCATTTTGGTATTCCATTCCGATAGCGGTCGGCGTACTCATTTTGCTGCTCGCGCTGATTCTCTCATACAGGCAAATTATTTACGCTTATCCGCAGGGCGGCGGGGCGTATGTTGTATCAAAAGAAAACCTTGGCGAAAAGCCCGGACTGATTGCAGGCGGTTCATTGCTCGTCGATTATATATTAACTGTAGCAGTAAGTATTTCCGCAGGAACGGATGCCATCACCTCGGCGTTCCCGGCACTGCATGATTATCATATACCCATTGCTGTTTTGCTGGTTTTAGTGATTATGATTTTAAATCTGCGGGGGCTGTCAGAATCAGCATCAATCCTTGCCTACCCGGTCTATCTGTTTGTGGCGGCTCTTTTCATCCTGATTGCCGTCGGTTTATTTAAGCTTATGACAGGGCAAATAGATCAGCCTGTCCACCATACACCGATCGGCACACCGGTAGCCGGCATTACGCTGTTTTTGTTGCTAAAGGCTTTTTCATCCGGCTGCTCCGCGCTTACCGGAGTTGAAGCGATCTCCAACGCGATTCCAGCCTTCAAAAACCCGCCTGCGCGAAACGCGGCGAGAACGTTGGCTATGATGGGGATCTTGCTTGCGGTTCTGTTTGCCGGTATCACAGTACTTGCATACGGTTACGGGACGGCTCCGAAACCGAATGAAACGGTCATTTCACAAATTGCGTCGGATACCTTCGGAAGAAATGTGTTTTACTATGTCATTCAGGGTGTGACATCGTTAATTTTGGTCCTTGCGGCGAATACGGGCTTTTCAGCTTTCCCGCAGCTTGCCTTCAACTTGGCGAGAGACCAGTACATGCCGCGCATGTTTACAGTAAGAGGCGACCGCTTAGGCTTCTCAAACGGAATTATCTTTTTAGGCGTTGCCTCAATTGTGCTGATTCTGTTATTTGGAGGGCAGACGGAGCACTTAATTCCGCTATACGCGGTCGGTGTGTTTATTCCATTTACGCTTTCGCAAACAGGAATGTGCATCAAATGGATCAAACAAAAACCAAAAGGCTGGATTGGAAAAATGCTGATCAACTCCTGCGGCGCATTGATATCGTTTATGGTTCTGTCCATCCTGTTTGTCACGAAGTTTAATGTCGTATGGCCTGTTTTGATCTTTATGCCTATCGTCGTTTTTTTGTTTTTCGCGATTAAGAATCACTATACGGCTGTCGGTGAGCAGCTTCGTATCGTAAACAAACAGCCGGAAGAAATCAAAGGTACGGTCGTGATTGTGCCTGTAGCGGGTGTCACGACCGTCGTGCAAAAATCCATTCAATACGCAAAGTCACTGTCAGATCAGGTCATTGCCGTTCACGTATCGTTTGACAGAGAACAGGAAAAGAAAGTGGAAAAACGCTGGGAAGAGCTGAATAATGGAGTGCGTCTTGTCACGCTTCACTCTTCGTACAGAAGCCTGGTCCATCCTTTTGATAAGTTCTTGGAAACTGTTGAAGCAAAAGCAAAGAAGAAACAGTTTTCTGTCATGGTGCTGTTCCCGCAGTTTATAACAAAAAAACGCTGGCACACCATTCTGCACAACCAGTCAGCCTTCCTGCTGAGAGTCCGGCTGTTCTGGAAGAAGGACATAATCGTTGCCACATTGCCGTATCATTTTAAAAAGTAAGCAGCTAAGACCAAGGGACATCCCTTGGTCTTTTTTAAATAAAGGGGGAATGGCGGTGTATACGGAAGGGGCATTTGTTATAGTGACAAACGCAAAGCGGCAAATTCTGCTGGTCAAACGGAAAGACGTTCCTTTATGGGATTTGCCGGGCGGACGGGTTGAATCAGGAGAAACCCAGGAGGCAGCGGCGATCCGGGAGGTAATGGAAGAAACGGGATATCTGATAGAGCTTTCCGGGAAATTGGGTGTCTATCAAAGACCTAAGTTTCAGGACGAACAGCATGTGTTTGCAGGGAACATAACAGGCGGACAAGCGATAGAAAACGGCATGGAAACGGCCGGGCTGAAGTGGTTTTCGCCGGAGCGTCTGCCGCTTTTGATGGTGCCAAACCGGAAAATGCAAATCAGAGATTTTCTAAACGGTGCCGCGGGCATCAAGAGTACCGTCAAGGACAACAGCTTTTTGGCGGCCCTAGACCTGTTCAGAAGGAAATACAGCAAGCGATAGTTGCCTCCGGGTTTTAAACGCCTCCCCCTGTGGTATTGAAAAAGGAAAAAGGAGGATACGGCATGGCACACAAAACAGCAGGACAAACAATGACAGAACTGCTTGAACAATGGGGAGTTGATCATGTTTACGGCATCCCCGGAGACAGCATTAACGAATTTATTGAGGAACTGAGACACGAAAGAAATCAATTGGAATTCATCCAAACCCGCCATGAAGAGGTGGCAGCGCTGGCAGCCGCGGCTGAGGCAAAACTCACCGGCAAGATTGGTGTCTGCCTGTCAATTGCAGGGCCGGGTGCGGTGCACTTATTGAACGGTTTATACGATGCAAAAGCGGACGGCGCCCCTGTGCTTGCGATTGCAGGTCAGGTTTCCTCAGGCGAAGTCGGGCGGGACTACTTTCAGGAGATTAAGCTTGAGCAAATGTTTGAAGATGTGGCAGTGTTTAACAGGGAGGTACATAGCGCGGAGTCACTGCCGGATCTGTTGAATCAGGCGATCCGCACTGCCTACAGCAAAAAAGGCGTTGCGGTATTAAGTGTGTCAGATGATTTGTTTTCGGAGAAAATCAAACGGGAACCCGTTTATACATCACCGTTGTATATTGAAGGGAATCTTGAACCGAAAAAAGAACAGCTTGTGACATGCGCGCAATACATTAACAATGCGAAAAAGCCGATCATTTTGGCGGGACAGGGAATGAAAAAGGCGAAGCGGGAGCTGCTCGAATTTGCGGATAAAGCAGCGGCACCGATCGTCGTCACGCTCCCCGCAAAAGGCGTTGTTCCCGATAAGCACCCGCACTTTCTCGGTAACCTTGGGCAGATTGGGACAAAACCGGCCTATGAGGCAATGGAAGAATGCGATTTGTTAATCATGCTCGGCACCTCGTTCCCGTATCGTGATTACTTGCCGGAAGACACACCGGCAATCCAACTTGACTCAGACCCGGCGAAAATCGGCAAACGATATCCGGTAACAGCGGGGCTTGTCTGTGACTCGGCTCTGGGTCTGCGCGAACTGACGGAGTATATTGAACGGAAGGAAGACAGAAGATTCCTAAATGCCTGCACTGAACATATGCAGCATTGGTGGAACGAAATCGAAAAAGATGAAACTGAGGCGACAACACCGCTTAAACCCCAGCAGGTCATCGCGCGTCTTCAGGAAGCAGCAGCAGACGACGCGGTGCTGTCAGTAGATGTCGGCACTGTCACCGTCTGGATGGCGCGGCATTTCAAAATGAACGCGAACCAGGATTTCATCGTTTCCAGCTGGCTTGCGACAATGGGCTGCGGCCTGCCGGGAGCTATAGCGGCGAGCTTGTCTGAACCGGAGCGCCAGGCCATCGCAGTCTGCGGTGACGGGGGCTTTTCCATGGTCATGCAGGATCTCCCGACCGCAGTCAAATACAAGCTCCCGATTACTGTCGTTATTTTAAATAATGAAAATCTCGGCATGATTGAATATGAACAGCAGGTCAAAGGCAACATCGACTATGTCACAAAACTTCAGAATGTTGACTATGCCGCATTTGCAGAGAGCTGCGGAGCAAAAGGCATCAAGGTGACCAGAGCGGAAGAGCTTGCGCCGGCCTTTCATGAGGCGCTACACTCCGATCAGCCGGTCGTCGTTGACGTAATGATCGGAAATGAACCGCCGCTTCCCGGCAAGATCACCTACGGACAGGCAAAAGGCTTCAGCAAATACATGCTGAAAAACTTCTTCGAAAATCAAAAAATCGAAATGCCATCATTGAAGAAAAGCTTAAAACGGTTATTCTAAAAAAACAGGGGCGAGGCCCCTGTTTTTTGGATTTTATTGAATCATAAAATTGGTGGTTTGAACCTTTAAAATGACTCGTATACTTATTGGGATCAACATTCTCGCCGTGCCCAAAACGGACACAAGGACAAATGCATCTGCTTTTTAACCAAAAAGATCAGCGCATTTGTCCTTGTCTGTTTCATCCAAAATTTATGTCTCTATAAGCTTATTTCCCTTTTTTCGAAAGTCCGAAAAAGAAAGGAAAAGCAGAACCAACTAATAAAGTGCCGAATAAAAACATGCCGCCGATAAACACGTGAAAATTAGCGCCACCGGCTGTAAAAGCGGTAATTAAGGAAATGATACTGAGCACCACCATGGCGATGCCAGGCGCGATCCTCATTTTTTTACCTGTTGATTTATAAGCGATAACAGAACATAAAATTCCGATAACAATAGGGACAATCCATAAATAAAACAGAATAAATACTGACATTATCAAAACTCCGATTTTTTCTTCTATCATAACAAATTTCTGTAAAAAATGATATCAATGAGCTTTGAAGCCAAAATAAAAAACCGGCTCTATCAGCCGGTTTTTTTCTAACGGAACGTATCGACGATCAAAAACACATTCAAAGCAACAATCAGTACAGCGATCAGCCAAGAAACAACTGTTACCCATTTGGCATTGATCAGTGAACCCATAATCCTCTTATTGCTTGTGAACATAATAAGCGGAATTAAGGCAAAGGCAATGCCGAAGGAAAGTACCACCTGGCTCAGCACAAGAGCCGACGTCGGATTGACGCCTGATGCGATGATCAAGATCGGCGGAATGATTGTGATGAACCGCCGTACATACAGCGGGATGCGGTAATTGATAAATCCCTGCATAATCACATCGCCTGAAAGTGTTCCGACAGACGAACTGGATAGGCCCGCAACCAGCAGGCCGATTCCGAATAGCACGGCTGAAACAGGGCTGACAAGATGACCGAACTGCTGAAACGCGACATCAAGATCCTCGACAAACAGCCCGTTTTTGAAGAATAATGCTGCAGCCACAATCAGCATACTCGCATTAATAGCCCCTGCAATCAGCATCGCTATTAAAATATCAATAAATTCAAATCTGAAGATTTTTTTCCGTTCGGCATCTGTTTTGCCGACAACCCGCCGCTGTGTGAGGGCAGAGTGTAAATAAATGGCGTGCGGCATAACGGTTGCGCCGAGAATCCCTGCGGCAAGAAGAACGCTGTCGGTCCCGTGAAATGTCGGAACGAAAAGCCCCTTCATCACTGAGACGGCATCCGGCTTTGCGAAAAAGGTCTGCAGCGCAAAGGCGATGACCACTACAAACAGCATGCCGGCAATACCGGCTTCAAGTGAACGATAACCGCGGCGCTGAAGCTCCAAAATCGCGAAAGAGCCGATCGCCGCAATAATAGACGCTTCGAGCATCGGGATGCCGAACAGCAAATACAGTCCCAGCGCCGCTCCGATAAATTCTGCCAGATCAGTCGCGATAATGACGAGCTCGCCTTGAATCCATAAGCCGATGGAAACGGGCTTAGGAAATTCCTCACGAGCAACCTCAGGCAGGTTTTTGCCTGTCGCGATACCGAGTTTGGCGGAGAGTGATTGGATCAAGAGCGCCATGATATTAGAAAATAAAATCACCCATAGCAGCATATATCCATATTTAGAACCGGCTGATATATTTGTTGCGAAGTTACCGGGATCGATATAGGCAATAGCTGCAATAAACGCCGGGCCTAAAAAAGGCAGTAGTCCTCTGAATCCTCTGCTTTTCCCGTCAAGCGCATCTTGGACTGCTTGGGAACGGGGAGATTGTGCTGTGATGTCCTTATTCATCATGTACTCACCTGAATTCTAATTGTTTTTGCCATACAACAAAGAGTTTCCTTAAACCAAATTATTTTATCTACATCATATGACCATCCCGATTTCTTGTCAACCAATGATGATCAAAATCACTTCTTAAATTTTTCCCTGTTATGTAACATGATATGTAGGGCATCTGATAAGGGTCCATACATAAAAAGACATCGTTTCTGTATGAAACGATGCCTCCTGAATAATCTAACATTTAGGCTTCCTTCCGCAATCCGCGGAATACGAGGCTCAGTAAGAATACGAAGATCGCTGCCCCGATAATTGCCGGAATAATGGCAAATCCTGCAAGGCTCGGTCCCCAAGTTCCGAGTAGGCCATGCCCGATCCATGCGCCGATCAGACCTGCAATCATCGAACCGAAGATTCCTCCAGGCATGCGATTGCCGACGATGGCACTTCCGATTAGTCCAATTAAGATAGCAATAACTAATGAAACCAAAAAGCTAAGCATGATATTCACCTCTCCTTAATGATTTATATATCAATAGCCGTTCTAGACAGATCCGAAACGTACAAAAGCACATTTGCTTATGAGTCTGTTTTTATCTTTCTCTGCACACTGCCGTCAGCCAAATGAACAATTACGTCAGTGCCTTTATGCTCAGCAATTTCCTTTGCCCTTTCAATTGCTTCCGTTTTTGTATCCTTGATTTCAGATACACGTTTGGCATCCTCAGCTTTGACGGCCCAGCCATTCTTATGCTTAATGACATGTTCCGCCTTATTCATCAGCTCGGGTCTGGCGTCATCGTTTGCCTCCTCATCGCGTTCTGTTTCATCATCATGTTTAAGAAAGTCGTCAATTTCCTTTTTTGAGGCGTTTTCCGCCCATACCTTTGCTTTGCTCGTCGCAATCGGAATGGCGCGTCCGTCCTCATAGCCTTCATCAATCATGGCATTCGCGATTTCAATCGCCTTTTTCTTCACAGGCTTCTCGAGATTTTTCAGTGAAGCGGGGTAATCCTTCATAGACCAAGGCATTTCCATCACTCCTTTTGCTTTTATAAAAAGGGTACCCGCAGGTGAAAAATAAAAACGTTTTAGAGAAAAATGAAGGTATACTATAAAGTAGAAAAACGGAAGGGAAGTGCGAGTTGGGTGACAACAGAACGAAAAGAAGACTTACATCAGCAATTAAAAGAAATAGAGAAATGGGAAAAGGAGCAGCAAAAAGTCTGGTTTTGGGAAAAACTCAGCCGTCTCCCGTTTCAGCTGCTGGACAAGCTGACACCGGAATTCATTCAGAAAAAGATCGGCAAGCTTTTGGATGAGGTGGGCACCTTTGTTCAGACTGGAGGACAGTACCTGACATCGGAAAAACAGATTATCAAAACGTTTCAGAAGAAATTGCCCGAGCAAACCTTTGAATCACTGGAGGACGTACAGAAAGCGCCTCTGGCTGTTATGGATGATGTTGCTGAAGCGATGGGCAAAAACCGAATCAATGCTGCAACCGTTCAGGGAGCGACCACGGGTGTGGGCGGCGTATTTACACTGGCGGCAGACATTCCGGCTGTGCTCGGTTTATCATTAAAAACGCTGCAGGATATCGCAGTGGCCTATGGCTATAATCCAAAGGAGAAAAAAGAGCGTGTCTTCATCGTAAAATGTTTGCAGCTTACTTCAGCAGATGTTGTCGGTAAAAGATCCATTCTGAAAGAATTAAAAGACTATGATCAGGACCGTACATATAAGAATGTCGCTTCCCAAGTCCAAGGCTGGCGGGAAGTGGTTTTAGGCTACCGTGACACCTTTGGCTGGAAAAAGCTTTTTCAAATGGTGCCGGTCGCGGGAATGGTCTTTGGCGCGGCAGCCAATCGCTCGACATTAAATGACATTACCGAAACAGGCATGATGCTCTATAAAAAGCGGCGCATCCTCGAGCGGCTCAAAGAAACAGCACAGAATCATGAATAGAAGAAAAGCAGACGGGCACCGCGTTCCGTCTGCTTTTTTCAGTCAAAACACACTCAATGTGTTTTGTTTGTTTAAAAGAAATGACAGCGGGAAAACAACAACCAACACCAATTAAAGGAGGAATTCAAAATGGCACAAGATAACAAAATGAGCAGAGAAGAAGCAGGTAGAAAAGGCGGAGAAACGACTAGCAAAAACCATGATAAAGAATTCTATCAAGAGATTGGTCAAAAAGGCGGAGAAGCCACTAGCAAAAACCATGACAAAGAATTCTATCAGGAAATCGGCGAAAAAGGCGGAGAAGCCACTAGCAAGAATCATGACAAAGAGTTCTATCAAGAGATCGGTGAAAAAGGCGGAGAAGCCACTAGTGAAAATCATGACAAAGAATTCTATCAAGAAATCGGCCGTAAAGGCGGAGAAGCGACAAGCAAAAATCATGATAAGGAATTCTACCAAGAAATTGGCTCAAAAGGCGGAAACGCCCGCGACAACGACTAACTAAGTAAAGCATAAAAGGCAGACAACCTGTAGATAAAAAGCGATCCGGCGCAACAGCTGGATCGCTTTTTATTTTGGGTATTTTCTCAATTTATGCCAGTATTGCGATACAATAAGTGAAAAAAAGGGGTTTTCGCCAATGTCCGAGATACAAAATGTGCTCGCCATCGCTAATGAAGTCAAAGAAAAACACGCCAATTTTTCAATCTCAGAGGTCAACGACCACTGTGTGCGCCTCGCTGTGTTTACAGGAGAATATGACTGGCACCATCACCCTGACTCTGATGAATTATTCATTGTTCTTGAAGGTGAGCTGCTGATCGATTTTAAGAACAAAGAAACCGCGGTACTCAAAGCGAATGACAGCCTGCTGATCCCAAAAGGAACGGTTCACCGCACGCGCTCTTACGTCAGAACGGTGAATCTCTGTGTCGAGCATATACAAGCGAAAACAGTCACGATAGAGGAATTGCCATGCTGATCAAAAGGATTGTATGTGAAGTAGACACTGCAAATGCTAAAGCATTTTCAAACGCGCAGTCAAAGTGGGGAGCACTATCACATGTACATGGCTTCATCAAACAGACCGGCGGTTGGCGGAAAACAGCAGATGGGCTGTTCACCGCAGAGATCATCAGCGTTTGGGAGAACAGAGCTGCCTATGATCATTTTATGGAGAACGAACATGACGCTATCTATGAAGAAATCGGGCAAAAGGCTACGTTATATTCAATAGAAGTGGCGCTTACTCAGGTTGATGCAGAGGGGGTCGCTTTCTTATTTGAGAACTGGGAAATTGAATACGAGCCTGGATGGACCGTGACAAAAGCTTAGTGATGAGAAATCGCCCTCAAAAAGAGGATAAGCTGAGTTTATCGCTCATAATAACAATTAAGATATTCTCCTGTTATTTTGATTGAATTAGAATGAAGAAAATGGCATTCAATTGTGAAATCAGGGGGATTAATTCGGATGACTTTTCATTTTCATGAAATTGACCATATTCAGCTTGCGGCTCCTAAAGGCTGTGAAACTGCTGCAAGACAATTTTACGGCGGGATATTAGGTTTTCAGGAGATTGAAAAACCAGATGAGTTAAAAGCCCGGGGCGGAGTCTGGTTCACTTTTGGGAACAGACAATTGCATATCGGGATAGAAGAACCTTTTGTCCCGGCTAAAAAAGCACACCCTGCATTTGAGGTTTTGAATATAGAAGGCTTAAAAGAACATGTAAAATTAAATGGAATTGCAATTGTTGAGGACAAGAAACTTCCGGGAGCGGACAGATTCTATATTTCAGATCCATTTGGCAATCGTCTGGAGATGCTTGAGTGGCAGACAACGCACAAAAAAGGATAGATCACGGTTAATGATGATCTATCCTTTTTATGATAGTGTCTTTACTCGCGTCCTGGAAGCGTATCATGAACAAAAGGCGGTGCTGGTTTTAACTCCGGCTTTTCTCCAAACGCTTTAGCTTCTTTTACATATTCAAAGGCTTCTCCATCCGGCGCTTTCTCCTTCAGCCAGTTTTGCTCGGCACTTTCTTCACCTTCAGAGAAATTGATCAACTGATGCGAGAACTCTTGTTTTTCGAGTGCTTTCGGGAATGTCCCCGGCACAATCGGGCCTTCCTGTGCTTCTAATTCTTTAATGGCGGCGAGCCATTGGTTTTGGTGCATCGTGTCACGCGCCAGCAGGAAGCTGAGCATATCTTTGACGCCTTTGTCATCCGTCATTTCAAACAGGCGTGCGACCTGCAGACGGCCTTGTGATTCCGCATTCAGATTGGCGCGGAAGTCTGCCAGCAGGTTTCCGCTTGCTACGATATAGCCGCCGCTCCAAGGTACGCCTGTACTGCTTTCCGGCATGGCGCCAAGTCCTGATACAATGGCATGGTGAGGGTTCATGCCGCCCAGGATGGAGCCGATGACCGGATCTTCAGCGGCTTTTTCCTGCTGATCAAGCGGAGCGTCCTCAAGAAGTCTGGCGATCATCGTAGCGATCATTTCAACATGCCCGAGTTCCTCAGTTGCCGTATCCATCAGCAAATCCTTGTATTTTTCATTTCCTCTTGTATTCCAGCCTTGAAATAAGTATTGCATGGCAACAGAAATTTCTCCGAATTGCCCGCCTAAAATTTCTTGCATTTTTTTAGCGAATAATGGATCTGGACGATCTGGTTTAGCAGGATGCTGCAGCATTTTTGTGTGCTTAAACATGTACCCATCTCCTTTTCGTTTGTCTCTTTTTATATTTCCGATCGTATGAAAGATAAACGAAACACAGCGTATCGAGATGGGAACTATGAATCTTTTCGCAGCTCCAAAAGCTCCTGAATCAGCTTCCGGCCGAAGATGGGCTCGTACTGCCGGTAAACAGGATCAAGGCGCTTCATCCATTCTTTTTTCTCTTTATCTGACAGCTCATAAATATGTATAGTAGAATTCTTTTTAATTTCTTCCAGCTGCTCCTTATTCATTTGTTCGGCATACGTTTCATTCCACTCCGTCGTCTCCTTCATCGCTTCAGTCAAAATACGCCGTGTTTCTGGTGTTTGCGCCTTCCAGAAGTGTTCATCAGTCATGACAGCGTAGCCGAGATAACCGTGGCTGCTTATTGTCAAATAGTCCTGAACATTATAAAATTTTTTAGAATAGATGTTTGAGATTGTATTTTCTTCGCCATCGACTATATTGTTTTCTAACAGCTGAAAGGTAGAATTGAAGGATTCCTGATGAGGCGTTGCGCCAAGCAGCTTGAACTGATCCTCTATCACATCGCTTTGCATAATGCGCAGATCTTGCCCTTTTAAATCACCCGGTGTTTTGACCGGCCCTTGATTTGTCGTGATTTGTTTAAAGCCGTTTGTCCAATAGGCCAGTCCTTTTAGCTGGTTTTTCTTTAGAGAATCAAACAGCTGTGTGCCGATGCTTCCGTTCAGCCCTTTTTTGACGGCATTGTAATCTGTAAATGCATACGGCAGATCCAGCACCCCCCATTCAGGAGAGAGCATGCCGAGCTTCGATGTGGAGGGGGCGATAAATTGAACATCACCGTTTTGCAAGGCTTCAATTTCTTCAATGTCCGAGTACAGGCTTCCATTCGGAAATACTTCAATTTTTATTTTCCCGCCTGATTTTTCGTTCACCAAATCAGCGAATTTATTGGCGGCCAGCCCTTTTGGCGTATTTTCAGCAACGACATGGCTGAATGTAAATATGATTTGATCCTGCAGCCCTTCCTGGTCGTCATCATAAACAATCTCTTTATTGCCGGTATGATCATGGAATCCGATAAATAAAGCGGTTGCAATTCCAGCGATCATCAGACCGAGACATGCAAGCAAACTCTTCACGAAAAGCCCTCCCCTTATGTTAAGGATAATGGGGGCAATGCCATTCGTAAAGACCTGAAAGGAGAAGCTGATGAACAAAAAGAAGCTCTCAATCCGCTGGAAAATCACAATCCTCTCCTACATACTCGTCATTTTCTCCTTTTTGATCGGCGGCATTGTGCTCATAGGCAATATTCAGCATACAGAGGAAAGGGAGCTGAAAAAACGGCTGATGAATACGGCTCGGACGGTGTCGGAGATGACCGAAGTGAAAGAGGCATTATCGCGAAAAGAACAAACAGAAGCCGTCCGTCATGCGGTTGAAGAGATCCGTATGATCAATGAAGCAGACTACATTGTCGTCATGGACATGGATCATATTCGTTATACTCATCCTGTCAGCGCAAACATCGGAAAAAAGTCAAAGGGTGCAGATGAAGAGGCGGCGTTTGCGGAGCACATTTATTTCTCAGAAGCAACAGGCGAGATCGGAACGGCTGTCCGGGCCTTTTATCCGGTAAAGGATCAGGATTTGAATCAGATCGGAGCGGTACTCGTTGGAAAAACACTGCCGGGGATGGCTGATATATTGTTTCATTTAAGAAGGGATATCGCCTTCATTGTAGTGCTGACACTCGGATTCGGCCTGGCAGGTTCGTTCCTCTTGGCCCGTCATATCAAAAAACAAATGTTTCAGCTCGAGCCCCATGAGATTGTCCGGATGTATGAAGAGCGAACCGCTACCTTTCACTCTATGAATGAAGGCGTGATCGCCATTGACAACCGGCATATCATCACAATATTTAATGAAAAAGCCAAACAGATTTTTGAGGTGCAGGGCGATCTGGTCGGAAAGGTGATTTGGGATGTGCTCAAGGATTCGCGCCTGCCTGAAATCGTGGAGCGGAACAAAGCGGTTTATAATGAAGAAATTCGTGTCAGCGGAAAGGTCATCATGAGCAGCAGGATTCCGATCGTCATGAAGAAAAAAGTCATCGGCGCCGTCGCGATTTTCCAGGACAGAACAGAAGCGGCCAAGATGGCAGAGGAATTGACGGGTGTCAAAAACTTTGTCGAAGCGCTCCGCGTCCAAAATCATGAGCATATGAACAAGCTTCATACCATCGCAGGCCTGATCCAGCTCGGCAAATCCGAAAAAGCGCTGCAGCTGGCGTTTCAGACTTCAACCGAGCAGGAAAACGTCACTGAATTTCTGCATCGCTCCATTCAAAATGACGCCGCGGCGGGGCTTTTGCTAAGTAAAATCAGAAGGGGAAAAGAACTCGGCATTGCTGTGCATATTGATGAAAACAGCAGCCTGCAGCAATTTCCCGAGCATGTCGACCAGCATGATATCGTCGTGCTTCTCGGCAACCTGATTGAAAATGCCTTCGGCTCGTTTGAAACCGTTCAGTCTGATGATAAACGAATTGACATCAGTATAGAACAAACGGAGGATATTCTAGCGATATTAATAGAAGATAACGGATGCGGGATTGAACACACACATATGCCGTACCTCTATGAAAAAGGATTTACAGTGAATAAAACAGGCGGCACAGGCTATGGCCTCTATTTAGTCAAGCAAATAACAGACAAAGGGTCGGGTGCGATAGAGGTCGATTCACACCCGGGACAGGGCACGTCTTTTTCAATCGTTTTTCCGATGAAGGGAGAGGAATCGCAGCATGGCTCGTAAGGAAATTAAGGTTCTGCTCATTGAAGACGATCCGATGGTTCAGGAAGTAAATAAGGATTTCATCACAACCGTTAAAGGCTTTGCCGTCTGTGCGCAAGCGGGAAACGGGGACGAAGGCATCAAACTGATCAAAGAAAAGCAGCCTGATCTCGTGATTCTGGATGTATACATGCCGAAAAAAGACGGAATCAAAACTTTGCAGGAGATCAGAAGGCAAAAGCTTGAGGTAGATGTCATCGTCGTATCCGCTGCAAAAGACAAGGAAACAATTTCTCTTATGCTGCAAAATGGGGCAGTTGACTATATCTTAAAACCGTTTAAGCTCGAACGTATGAAACAGGCGCTTGAGAAATATAAGCGGTATAAACAAAAAATAGAGGAAAACGACACGCTGTCCCAGGATCAGCTCGATGCCATCCTCAATATCCCGCGGCAGACCGTACAGGATCTGCCGAAGGGGTTGAATCATTTTACGATGAATGAGCTCATTGCTTTTTTGAAGCAGCAAACTTCGCCTCTTTCTGCTGAAGAGGTTGCCAAGGCTCTCGGTATCGCCAGAGTGACAGCGAGGCGCTATCTTGATTATCTCGAAAAGAATGGAACGATTCAGCTTGATGTTCAATACGGAGGAGTCGGACGCCCCGTCAACCGCTACATATTTAATATGTAAATCCAAGACCAAAAAGACCAAAATGTCCGTTATGAACATAAACTTCCCCGCCCCTTATGAAAACGCTATCATTCTAGTAAGAAAGACACAAAGGCGACTAGGACAGGGGGAGGAAGAATATGAAACTGTTTAAAAATTTAACAGTTCAAGTTATAACCGCGGTCATCATCGGGGTCATTGTCGGATTGGTTTGGCCGGATGTCGGCAAAGAAATGAAACCGCTTGGCGATACCTTTATCAACGCTGTGAAAATGGTAATCGCTCCAATCATTTTCTTCACAATCGTTCTCGGGATTGCAAAAATGGGCGATATGAAGAAGGTTGGAAAAGTAGGGGGAAAAGCATTTATCTATTTCGAGGTTGTTACGACCCTTGCACTCATTATCGGTTTATTTGTCGTTAATATTATGAAGCCGGGTGCGGGCCTCGATTACAGCAAGCTTGAAAAGGGAGATGTCTCACAATACACGCAAAATGGCGGTCAGGGGATCGACTGGGTTGAATTTGTCACACACATCGTACCGTCCAACATGGTTGATGCCTTCGCAAAAGGGGACATTTTGCAGGTCTTATTCTTTTCCATTCTTTTCGGAGTCGGTCTAGCGGCGTTAGGTGAAAAAGGGAAAAGCGTCATTGATTTCTTTGATAAAATTTCACATGTCTTTTTCAAAATTATCGGCTATGTTATGCGTGCAGCTCCAATCGGCGCATTCGGAGCGATGGCGTATACGATCGGGCACTTTGGCCTCGATTCCATCAAGCCGCTTGCCAGCTTAATGCTGTCTGTGTATATCACAATGTTCCTGTTTGTGTTTGTCGTTTTAAATATCATCTGCAAGCTATACGGATTCAGCCTTTGGAACTACCTGCGCTTTATCAAAGATGAGCTTCTCATCGTGCTCGGCACAAGCTCATCAGAATCAGTTCTTCCGAGAATGATGGATAAAATGGAGCGCTACGGCTGTTCAAAATCAGTCGTCGGGCTAGTTATTCCGACCGGCTATTCGTTTAACCTAGACGGAACATCCATTTATTTATCAATGGCGACTGTCTTTCTGGCTCAAGTGTTTGGAGTGGATCTCAGCATCGGGCAGCAAATAACGATTATCCTCGTTCTGATGCTGACTTCGAAGGGAGCAGCCGGTGTGACAGGAAGCGGATTTATCGTTCTTGCGTCAACCTTGTCAGCACTTCAGGTCATCCCGCTTGAGGGCCTTGCGCTTCTGCTCGGTGTCGACCGTTTCATGAGTGAAGGAAGAGCGATTGTGAACCTGATCGGAAACGGAATCGCCACAATCATCGTTGCAAAAAGTGAAAAAGAATTCGATGAAGCAAAAAGCGTAGAGGCTGTGGAAGGCTTGAAAAAAATGAAAACAGCAGTTTAAAAAAAGAGCGGCCCATCCATGGGGCCGTTTTTTTCATTGTTTAGAAATTATTAAGGTGTGGACAGAGACCTCAGCATTTTTTTGTTATATAATTTACAAATGGATACTATATTGAATGAAGGACGTTTGTCCTAACAGGAGTGTATAAATGGCCGCTTTAGTAAAATTTTTTCAGCACCCGGGAGTAAGGCGTTTTTCCATCTTTGTCGTGTTAACTGGTGTGTTATATCTATTTAAGAGCATGATCAACTTAATATTGCTGACCTTCATTTTCACATTTCTTATGGATCGTTTGGAGCTTGTCGTCCGGCAGTTTTTGAGCCGTTTCTTCCGAGTGAGCCAGCGGATTGTCATTACATTTCTCTACATTTTGCTGGCCGTGCTGCTTACAGTCGGAGGGTTTGTGTTTTATCCGGTCGTTGCCGCACAGATTCAGCAGCTGATCAAGCAAATTAAACATATTGCGTATCATCCAAGCAGCATTCCTTTCTTTGATGAGATCACAAGTGTTTTCGGAGATATTAATATCAGTTCGTATGTCAAAGAGGGTTTCAATGTACTTTATACGTATCTGGCCGATATCAGCACATTCGGCTTGCAGATCGTGATGGCGCTCATTCTCAGCATGTTCTTCTTATTTGAGAAAAAACGGCTGTCTGAATTTATGGAGCAGTTTAAAACGAGCAAGCTTGCTGTGTTTTATAATGAGATTGCTTTTTTTGGAGGAAAATTCGCGAGAACGTTCGGCAAGGTGCTTGAGGCACAATTTATCATCGCCCTCGTGAACTGTATACTGACTTTTATTGCGCTCTGGATTATGCATTTCCCTCAGCTGTTGGGACTCTCCATCATGGTTTTCTTTCTCGGATTGATCCCGGTAGCAGGCGTTGTCATCTCCCTGATTCCGCTCAGTATTATTGCGTACAGCACAGGCGGCGGAATGTATGTGCTCTACATTGTGCTTGTCATTTTCGCCATCCATGCGATTGAGACATATTTCCTCAATCCGAAGCTGATGTCAGCGAAAACAGAGCTGCCGATCTTTTTCACATTTACAGTCCTGATTTTTTCTGAGCATTTTCTAGGCATTTGGGGCTTAATTATCGGAATTCCGATCTTTGTATTTCTTCTTGATATACTTGATGTGACGAACAAGGAAGATGGGCCCAAAAGATTCCGAGAAAAAAGTAACAAAAAATAGTTTACAAAATTGGATCTTTTCTGTATAAATAAACTACATCATACAATAGTAAGCCACACGCTTAATCCTTTTTAAAAGGAGTGGGGGACCCAATCTTTTGGGGTTTATTTTTCATCTGAAAAACGGACATCTCTTCGTCCGAACCCGGCAGCTAACCTCATCAGCGTGAAGAGAGAATCCTGTGGTTTTATGATACAGCCAAAGCCCGCGGGAGTCTCTCGCGGGCTTTTTTTCAAAAAAGGAGGAATGCGGATGAAACTGGCAACAAAGATTATCATTGCATTGGTTCTGGGCGCCGTCACGGGGATTATTTTGAACGTAACATCACCTGAATTATTTGAATATTTGAATAAGTTTGTATTTGGCCCTCTTGGCACCATCTTTTTAAACCTCATCAAAATGCTTGTCGTACCGATTGTTTTTTTCTCTCTTACATTAGGAGTTGCCGGGCTTGGCGATCCTAAAAAGCTTGGCAGAATCGGTGTGAAGGCCGTCTCTTATTTTCTCATCACGACAGCGGTGGCGATTACGATCGGGCTTATACTGGCGCTTGTCATTAAGCCGGGTGAGTTCGGCACTTATGATGTCTCATCCGCTAAATTTGAGGCAGAAGAAGCACCGAGTATTGCTGACACACTTCTGAACATGATTCCGGCCAATCCCGTTCAAGCGATGACTGAAGGAAATATGCTCCAAATTATCGTGTTTTCCATTTTTGTCGGACTCGGGATTACGATGCTAGGCAAAAAAGCAGATATGCTTTTGAAAGTCGTTGAGCAGGGCAATGAACTGATGATGTATCTGGTCAACCTAGTCATGAAGTTTGCGCCATACGGCACGTTTGGTCTCATTGCGACAGCTATCGGCAGCCAGGGATTAAGTGCAATAAAAGCGATGGGGCTGTACATGATTGTTGTTACGCTGTCTCTTGTCATACATGCAATCGTCACCTACGGTTCAACAGTGGCCCTTTTAGCAAAAAGAAATCCGATTACGTTCTTTAAAGATTTCTCAGAAGTTATGGTCGTTGCGTTCAGTACCTCAAGCAGCAATGCAACGCTTCCGGTATCAATGGATGTAGCCCAGAAAAAACTAAAAGTGCCTGAGCCAATCAGCAGCTTCGTTCAGCCGCTCGGCGCGACGATTAACATGGACGGTACAGCCATTATGCAAGGGGTGGCCACCATCTTTATTGCACAGGTATTCGGACATGATCTTACATTTACGCAATTGCTGATGGTGATATTGACGGCTGTATTAGCAAGTGTGGGAACCGCGGGTGTTCCGGGAGTCGGCTTGATTATGCTCGCCATGGTGCTTCAATCAGTCGGCCTGCCTGTTGAGGGCATCGGTTTGATCCTCGGAATAGACCGTTTGCTCGATATGCTTCGTACAGTGGTCAACACAACAGGAGACGCGGCCTGTGCCGTCATCATTACAGAAACAGAAAAGAACAAACAGACGGAGCAAGCACCGACTCTATCGGTTTAACCAAACATTTGGAAGCAACAAATGCTATAATATAAACAGTGCCTATTTTTAGGCACTGTTTATTTTTTGTCGAAAAAGGAGGAAGGCTTTATGGCTGAGCCGATTTTACATATTGAAGGCCTTGATAAAAAAATAGGGTCTAAACAGATTTTAAAACAGATCAGCATGGACGTCAGGCAGGGAGAGATTATCGGTCTTCTCGGTCCGAACGGTTCCGGAAAAACGACACTCATCCGCATCATCGTCGGGCTGTTAAAACAAAACAGCGGAAGCGTAGCCATCAACGGATTCAAGCATGACACTGAGTTCGAACAAGCGATGGAAGCTGTCGGTGCGATTGTGGAAAACCCTGAGTTTTACCCGTACCTGTCAGGCTGGGAAAACCTCAAACACTTTGCAAATATGCACAAAAAAATAGATGATGAAAGACTGGACGAAGTTGTGGAACGAGTCGGGCTGACGTCAGCAATTGATGATAAGGTGAAAACCTACTCACTCGGCATGCGCCAGCGTCTCGGCATTGCTCAGGCCATTCTTCACCGGCCGAAGCTTCTCATTTTAGATGAGCCGACAAACGGTCTTGATCCTGCCGGTATGAAGGATTTTCGCGACCATATTAAGGAGCTCGCCGAAGAGGAAGGAACGGCGGTTTTATTCGCCACTCATTTATTGCGTGAAGTTGAAGACCTGTGTGACCGTGTCATCATCATACAAAAAGGCGAGATCAAAGCAGAAGTGAGCCTGAATGGAGCCGGTCAGAAAACGGAAAAAGCCGTTATTGAAGTGCAGCCGGCGGAAAAAGCGATCGCTTGGCTGGTGGGCAATGGGTACACAGCTGAACGTAAAGACGGCTCCATCGTGGTGGATATAGCGAAAGAAAATATACCAGAGCTGAACCGCTCACTAGTCGGACAAGGACTGAACGTATTTTCAATTATGACTTATACGCAGTCACTGGAAGATGAATTTATAAAAGCGACAACCGCTCATCAAGAGGAGGGAGAAGAGCTTGTCTAAATTAATATGGAATGAACATATGAAACTCTTTAATCGAAAAGTCACATTTGTTTCGCTTATATTGATGGCCGTTTTTCAATTTTTTATGGCGCTGATCATTAAACGGATCGTCATCAGTGCCGGAACTGACGAAAACTTCATCGGCTACTTTTCCTATACACCGAGCCTGAATATCTTGCTGCAGGCGCTAACCATTGTAATTGCAGCCACGATTATTTCTAATGAATTTGATAAAAAGACAATTAAATTTCTGCTCATTCGCCCGGTCAAGCGGCAAAAGGTTTTTTGGTCGAAATTAATGACAGTTATAATGGTCAGCTTCTATCTTTATCTGACATACTACATTCTGGCTTTATTATTCGGTCTTGTCTTTTTTGGCACGTCCGTGACATCTGAATCAAAAACATTGTTCATCAATACATTGGAACTAATTGGCACAAACTGGCTTGAAGCGGTGCTGATGGGATTATTCGGTTTGCTTTGTTCATCACTGTTCCGCAACAGCGCCATTTCAGTTGTCGTTTCCTTTGTCGTTTTATATGGAGCAAGTTCACTTGTGCAAATCATGAAGCTGTTTGAAAACAAATGGGGAAGCTTTTTGCTTTTTGCAAACACAGACTTCACTCAATACAAAAGCGGACAAACGGCTCTGTTTTCAGGCATGACACCATTGTTCTCTGTAGGGATACTTGTAATTCATGCTGTTTTCTTCATTGCCGTTGCCTGGTGGAGCTTCTGCAAACGGGATGTTCGAATCTAAAGGCAAGGAATGACATTTTTGTGAAAAAGCTCACGTAAATCAATATCAAACGATGTTTTGGTTTATAATAAAGGTACTGACGGAGGTGTCTCGAATTGAGAAACTTTATTACCGCTTTACCGATTGTATTGCTGCTTGGATTCTCATTTGTGTCATTTATGTTTCAGTTTGAACATCTTGTGTATTTCAGGCTCGCGTTGGGATTGTTTTCTCTCGTGGGGCTGTACATGATATATAAAATGAAGACGGGTATCCGTTATTTTATCATTTATCTGTATGCAAGCTGGATTGTGCTTGCGGCAGTTACGGCCTTTGAAGAGCCGATCTTCTCAAGTTTTTTCTTCGGCGGATTGGTCATGACAATGGGTTACCTGACTTATATGCTTATTTATCTCGGTATGAAACAAGACCGGGATGCAAATCCGGTTTAAACACGCTGTTCCCTTGGGAACGGCGTGTTTTTCTATAGTGGACAAAATGTTAACAGTTGCGGAATCAACGCTGGAAATCTACAATACATATTAAATTTATCGGAATTGAAAAAATGGGGGGCTGCCGGATGTCATTATTTGTACGGAACGAAAAACAGCGGCAATGGATAGAGAAAATAGGACAGCTAGCGGATGAATTTCAGCAAACAGCCGCTGAGGATGATGAACAGGGACGATTTCCTGCCGAAAAAATCCAGAAACTGCGTGATTCGGGATATACGGCGATAACCGTGCCGAAATCCCATGGAGGAGCAGGAATATCTGTTTATGACATGCTGCTATTTCAAGAGCGGCTTGCACAAGGAGATGCTCCTGCAGCTCTGAGCATCGGCTGGCATTTAAGCGTGATGGGAGAGCTCGGGGAAGGAAACAGCTGGGATGAAGATGTGTTTGCGTTTATCGCAAAGGAAGTTCAAAACGGCGCCGTGATCAATAGAGCAGCGACAGAAGCGAAAACCGGGAGCCCGACCAGGGGAGGGCGCCCCGGGACTGCTGCCGTCAAAAAGGACGGCAAATGGGTGGTGAATGGAAGAAAAACGTTTACGACAATGTCGCAAGCGCTTGATTATTTTTTAGTAACGGCATGGATTGAAGAAAAACAAACAACAGGTGTGGTGTTGGTTCATAAAAATGATCCTGGTGTAACAATTGAAGAAACATGGGATATGATGGCGATGCGGGCTACTGGCAGCCATGATCTTGTATTAAACGAGGTAACGCTCGATGATAATAAACTGGTGGAACTGCTTCAAGGGCCGCGGGGAGCAAAGCCAAACGGCTGGCTGCTCCATATTCCGGCGGTTTATCTTGGTGTGGCTCAGGCGGCCAGAGACTATGCGGTGCGTTTTGCCTCCGAGTATTCGCCAAATAGTTTGAAGGGGCCGATCAAGGATGTTCCGGCCGTTCAGCAAAGAACAGGCGAAATGGAGCTTGAACTGCTGAATGCCAAGCATTTTCTCTTTCATGCGGCTGAATTGTATGACGATCCGGAGCGCCGCCCTTACTTGAAGAATGAGCTCGGTGCGGCAAAACATATCGTTACAAACGCCGCGCTTTCTGTTGTAGACAAAGCGATGAGAATTGTCGGGGCCAAAAGCCTTGAACGCACCAACCCGCTTCAGCGCTATTACCGGGATGTGCGCGCAGGTCTCCATAACCCGCCGATGGACGACGCGGTTATTCAAAAGCTGGCCGCAGAAGCCTTTCATTAAATAAAAAAGAGCCTTTGCGGGCTCTTTTTTTATGTATTGTTTTGTTCCTGGAGATTCTTCTGATGCTTGCGGTCAATTCTGTCGTAAATGACGTTCATCAGCTTTGGATTGCCCATGATCGCCTCTTTGTTTTCCTGGATCAGCTGTTGGTAGGTTTTTATTTTACGCTTTGGCATGCCCTGGCGCCTCCTGACAATGTTTGATATTCCCTTTCCAGCTCCATCAGCGACAATTCATATAAATGTCGCGTTGACTTTTTGTATATACCATTCTGTATTAACAGATGAATGAGGTGTTTTTTTCTGATTTCTGCAGACTGAGGTGTCATTGTGTCACCAACCTCCAATCAATCGATATTGATAATCATTATCAATTAACACCAGTATACAATGTCCACCACAGCCTGTAAAGGTGAAAACAGTCCTATTCTTTCGTAAGTAAGCAAACCTTCAACATATCGACAAAAAGTTTCCCGGGCAATAATTTGCTGTCGAAATTTCCCTTCCCGTTGAGAACCGCTGCTGCTATTTTTCATGTTTTTAACCATACTATGTAATAGAATGGAGGCTGGTATTCAATGGGGAGGACAGATAATCTTAAAAAGGGAGAAAAAGGAGCACTCCTCAATATTTTGGCATATATCATTCTTGCTGCTGTTAAGCTGACAATCGGAATATTGTATCATTCTGAAGCACTAAGAGCAGACGGATTAAACAATGGGACAGATATTGTGGCGTCAATAGCGGTGCTGATTGGACTGCGAATTTCCCAAAGGCCGGCTGACAGCGACCATCCATATGGCCATTATCGGGCTGAAACAATTTCGTCCCTTATTGCGTCTTTTATTATGATGGCTGTCGGGATTGAAGTGTTAATCGGCGGAGGAAAAGCGATTGCGGGCGGCACCTCAGAAACGCCAAGCCTTATCGCGGCGTGGACGGCTTTAGGCAGTGCGGTGTTTATGTACGGCATCTATCTATATAACAAAAGGCTCGCAGCATCCATTAAAAGCTCTGCACTTATGGCGGCGGCGAAGGACAGCAGGTCAGACGCATTTGTCAGTGCCGGAGCATTTATCGGTGTTTTTTCTTCCCAGCTGCAGCTGGCTTGGATAGACCCGGTTACGGCTTTTGTGATCGGAATCATCATTTGCAAGACAGCCTGGGATATCTTCAAAGACGCTTCGCATTCATTAACGGACGGGTTTCACTTGAAGGATCTTGAACCTTATAAACAGACTGTCAGCCGGATAGAAAATGTGCATCGTCTTAAGGATGTGAAAGCGCGATACTTGGGCAGCACAGTACATATAGAGATGGTCATTACAGTTGATCCGATGCTGACAGTAGAGGAAGGCCACGGGGTCGCAGATGAGGTGGAAAACAAAATAAAACATGAACACGATGTCACTCATGTTCATGTTCACGTAGAGCCCGACGACACAAAATAGGGCTGCTTATCGAATTAGCTTATATGTTCTGATAAGAATTCAGTCACTTCTTCAGGCGTTTTGGCATTGGCGCTGTGAAGATGGCCTGTTTTTTCTCCATTTTTGAAAATGAGCAGGCTTGGAATACCCATCACCTGATATGTTTCAGCCAGTTCAGGAAGCTCGTCCTTATTCAGCTCGTACCAATCGTTTTGATTATACGTTTCCAAAATATCGCCGATGAACATATTCATGCGTGTGCAGTCAGGGCACCAATCAGCATAAAACTTTACAATTATTTCTTTATCAGATTGAATCAGTTCATTAAATTGTTCTTTTGTTGTGATTTTTTTCATATGTCACATCTCCTTTTCAATGCCATTTTAATATAAAATAAAAAGGAATTACATACAAATGCATTCAGCTTCAGCATGCCCAAAAATAATTAGATCATTTTCTTGTGAAAGTGATAAGATAGTAAAGATGAATTGTAGTGGGGGGAGTATCCATTGAAAACAAGTCTAGGATTAGTGTACGGCGGTAAGTCAGCCGAACATAATGTTTCGCTTCAGACAGCTCTGGCTGTAACAAAAGCGCTAAATACTGAGAAGTTTGATATACATCCAATTTATATAACTGAAAAAGGCGAATGGATAAGAGGCACACGTTTAACAGAGCCTGTTTCCAACGTAAAAATGCTTCAGCTTGAGCAGGGCGGAACCGCTTTTTCTCCATCTGCTCTCAACCAGGAAATGTTTCCACAGGAAGTGTCACAGCAAAATGAAGCAATTGATGTCGTATTCCCGCTCCTGCACGGCCCGAACGGAGAGGACGGAACGATTCAGGGAATGCTTGAACTTTTAAATATTCCTTATGTCGGCAACGGCGTGCTTGCTTCCTCAGCTGGTATGGATAAAGTAGTCATGAAGCATTTGTTTGCACAAGCCGGCCTTGCACAGGCGAAATACACAGCCTTCCTTAAAAAAGACTGGACTCGTTCTCCTGAAGAAAGCTGCGAGCAGGTAGAACAAGAATTGGGCTATCCTTGCTTCGTGAAGCCGGCCAACCTTGGTTCAAGCGTCGGAATCAGCAAATGCCGAAACCGTAAAGAACTGCAAAAAGCATTTGAGCTTGCGTTCCAATATGATCGGAAAGTCGTGGTAGAAGAAGGCATCAACGGCCGCGAAATTGAAATCGGCGTTCTCGGAAATGATGATCCTAGATGCTCTGCAGTGGGAGAAATCGCACCTAAGACAGATTTCTACGATTACAAAGCGAAATACGAGGATGGAGACACCGATCTGATTATTCCTGCGTCTGTAACAGATGAGGAATACGCGAAAATCAGTGAGATGGCCATCAGAGCGTTTAAATCAATTGACGGCTCAGGACTTGTCAGAGCGGACTTTTTCCTGACAGCTGACGGCGAAGTGCTGATCAATGAAGTAAACACGATGCCTGGTTTTACACCGTTCAGCATGTTCCCGCTTCTCTGGAAAGAAGCCGGAGTGGAATACGCTGACCTCATTGAACAGCTTGTAGAGCTGGCTAAAGAACGCCACGCTGAAAAACAATTGATTAAACATACATTCTAAATGGAAACTGACACTGCCGGTAAAAGGGCAGTGTCTTTTCCCGTATATTACCAAAGGAAGAGAGTGACCTTACTTGATTAAGCGAACCGTAAAGAAAATTGCCGAAATGGTCAAAGGCACACTAACAAACCCGCAATATGAAAATACAGTCATTCATGGAGTAGCTACAGATACAAGAAAGCTGGAAAGCAATCAGCTTTTCATCCCGCTGAAAGGGGAACATTTTAACGGCCACACTTTTGTGCCGCAAGCTTTTGAAGCTGGTGTGTCTGCCGTTCTGTGGAACCGCTCTGAACCCAATCCGCCCGAGAATCAAGCCGTGATTTTAGTGGATGATACTTTGTCAGCACTCCAGCAGCTGGCAAAAGCCTATTTACAGGAGCTCGGCACACGTGTCATCGGGGTAACAGGAAGCAACGGCAAAACGACGACCAAAGACATGATTCACGCTGTCCTGCAAACGCGGTACCGCGTCCATAAAACAGGAGGAAATTTCAACAATCATATCGGGCTGCCGCTTACAGTGTTAGCGATGCCTGAAGATACAGAAATTGCCGTATTGGAAATGGGAATGAGCGCAAAAGGAGAAATTGACCTTCTGACGCGCTTGGCAAATCCGGATGCGGCAGTGATAACAAATATCGGCGAATCCCACATGCAGGATCTTGGTTCAAGAGAAGGCATCGCGGAAGCAAAACTGGAAATTATCAACGGCCTGAAAGAAGACGGTGTGCTGATTTATATCGGAGACGAACCGCTTTTGCAAAAGGCTTACAGCTGCCAAACGAAAACATATGGTACTGGAGCGCAAAACGATTATCAGCTGCAGGATGTCAGCCAGAGTGAAGCGGGGACCCATTTTACGATCAAAGGCATAGAAAAACCGTTTTTTATCCCTATACTAGGCAAGCATAATGTAATGAACGCCATGGCGGCAATCGCCGCAGGGGTTTATTTCGGCATCACGCCTGAGGATGCGGCAAAAGGATTAAGCAGCCTGAAGGTCACCGGCATGAGACTTGAATTGATGAAAACAGACAGCGGCATTTCTATTATTAATGACGCTTATAACGCGAGCCCGACATCGATGAAGGCTGCGATCCAATTGACAGAAAGCCTTGAAGGATACGGAAAAAAAATGGTCGTGCTCGGAGACATGCTTGAACTCGGCGATCTTGAAGAAACGTTCCATAAAGAATGCGGCGCTGTGATCAGCCCGGACAAAATTGACCACGTCTTTACGTATGGCAAACTTGGGGCATTTATCGCGGAAGGTGCGATGGAACATTTTGATAAAGAGCGCGTCAGCCACTTCAGCGAGAAAAAAGAGCTTACTCAGGCCCTGAAGAATAAAGCGGCAAAGGGAGATTTGATTTTATTCAAAGCGTCAAGAGGTATGAAGCTTGAAGAAATCGTTAAAGATTTAATGGAGAGCCCGTTTTCTTAAAAAATCCTGCGGAAAAAAGCAGATTGCAATCATAAAATAAAAATGATGTGCAGACACTAATGTATGCCGGCCCGAAATAATTTATGTATGACTGGCTCAGGCTATGGTACAATAATGACAGGTTTATTTCGCGATACGAAAATATGTGTACGGACCGCCATCCGCTGACCTTAGGTTTTCCGCGGACACAAGGAGCGGGATTGGGCATGTCCGGCATATTTGGTTAGCAGGTCAGAGAGCGCATTCAAAATGCTGATCTGCTTACCGCGTTATTGAAAAACATGTAGTGTAATGGTAAGATAAAACTTAAAGTAATTCGGGCTTTGTATACGTAAGGATCCTGTCCTTTTTCCATGGAGGGCAGTTTTTAAGTGGTAAATCACGACATTACTGAAACAGCAATTAGAAGGAGTTTGAATAATTTGACTATAACGTTTCAAGATTTTCAATTAAGTTCTGATCTCATGAAGGCAATTAACCGTATGGGATTTGAAGAAGCAACGCCGATTCAGGCACAAACGATTCCGCTCGGACTTTCAAATAAAGATGTCATTGGACAAGCGCAAACAGGTACAGGTAAAACAGCTGCGTTTGGTATACCCCTTGTTGAGAAAATTAACCCCGAGTCTCCTAATATTCAAGCAATCGTAATCGCACCAACCCGTGAACTAGCCATTCAAGTATCTGAAGAATTATATAAAATCGGACAAGATAAACGTGCGAAAGTTCTTCCTATTTACGGTGGACAGGATATTGGACGACAAATCCGGGCGTTAAAGAAAAATCCGCATGTCATTGTCGGAACACCGGGACGTCTTCTTGACCACATTAACCGCCGCACAATTCGTTTAAACAATGTAAATACAGTTGTAATGGATGAAGCGGATGAAATGCTGAATATGGGGTTCATCGACGACATTGAATCTATTCTTTCAAATGTGCCGAGCGAGCATCAGACGCTTCTGTTCTCAGCTACAATGCCAGCGCCGATCAAACGCATTGCAGAGCGTTTCATGACTGAGCCTGAACACGTAAAAGTAAAAGCAAAAGAAATGACTGTTTCTAACATTCAGCAGTTCTATTTGGAAGTGCAGGAACGTAAAAAGTTCGACACACTGACTCGTCTTCTTGACATTCAGTCTCCTGAGCTTGCGATTGTATTCGGACGTACCAAACGCCGTGTTGATGAACTGGCAGAAGCCCTGAACCTTCGCGGATATGCAGCTGAAGGAATTCACGGTGATTTAACGCAGGCGAAACGTATGGTTGCCCTTCGCAAATTTAAAGAAGGTGCAATCGAAGTACTTGTTGCAACTGATGTTGCAGCTCGCGGACTCGATATCTCAGGTGTTACACACGTGTACAACTTCGACGTGCCTCAAGATCCTGAAAGCTATGTTCACCGTATCGGAAGAACAGGCCGCGCAGGAAAAACAGGTATGGCGATGACGTTTATCACACCGCGTGAGATAAGCATGCTTCGCGCAATTGAACAAACAACGAAACGCAAAATGGACCGCATGAAAGAGCCGACACTAGATGAAGCGTTAGAAGGCCAGCAGCAGGTTACAGTTGATCGTCTTCGTACGACAATCAGCGAAAACAACTTGAACTTCTACATGACAGCGGCAGCTGAGCTGCTTGAAGATCATGATGCAGTGACAGTGGTTGCAGCAGCTATCAAAATGGCTACAAAAGAGCCGGATAGCACGCCTGTTCGCTTAACAGACGAAGCGCCGATGATCGGCAAACGCTACAAAAACCAACGCACTTCTAAACGCAGAGACGGACAAGGCGGCGGCTACCGTGGCGGTAAAGGGAAAAGCAACAACCGTTCTTCCTATGATAAAAAGCGTTCAAGCGATCGCCGTTCTTCAGGTGACAGACGCCAGAAAAAATCATACTAATTCTGTAAAGAATATAAGAGCCTAAAACATGAGTTGTTTTGGGCTTTTTTTATGTTCAAATGCATGACCATTAAGCAAACTTTCAGCTGACGGAACCGTTTATTCTATGTATGCTTAAAGATGAAACTTTTTCTGCATAAGTGCGTATAAGTAACGATGATAAAAACGGGAGGTAGGTATTTTGAGAGAGCAGCCAAAAAACCAAATCAGTCCAGACGGATTAAAGGTTTGGCGACTTCAGGAGATAATGATATCCGCTGTCTGCTTGCTTATTGTCATAGCAGTTGCAGTGTTAAGTTATTTTTTTCATTGGCCGTACTGGATCAGCGGCGTGCTCGGCGCAGTTTGGCTGCTGGGTTCGGTCGTGACGGTTTATCTGATTCCAAAGGTCCGGCACAAAGTGTGGCGTTACGAGGTTCATGAAAATGAAATAGACATTCAATCGGGTATCTTTGTTGTGACACGCGTGATTGTACCGATGGTCAGGGTCCAGCACGTAGACACCTCACAAGGGCCGTTATTAAGAAAATACAATCTGGCAACAGTGAAGATTTTTACGGCTGCAACTGTGCATTCGATTCCTGCTTTAGAAATGAAGGAAGCGGATCAGCTGAGAGACTCCATTTCGCGCCTGGCAAGGGTGACTGACGATGATGTCTGAACCGAAGCGCCTTCACCCGGCGGCAGTCATTTTGAATTTATCCCATACCATTATTCAAACGATAAAAAATATCATTCTGCCATTCTTTTTTGTGTATATCGTCAACTCTAATCACACTGTCCGTTTTTACGGAGCCATCGCGCTCGGCGTTTTGTTCATCTGGCTGGTGGCAGCAAGCATTATCAAATGGAGAAAGTTTTCCTATCGAATCGAAGATGATGAATTTAGAATCGAAGAAGGCTTGTTTGTAACGAAAAAGAGGTACATATCGATTGACCGGATTCAGACAATGAATACGAGTGCGGGAGTGGTCCAGCAAATTTTCAAGCTTGTCAAACTGCAAATTGAAACGGCTGGAGGCGGCAAAGAGGCGGAAGCGGTATTATCGGCTATTTCAGTTGAAGAAGCTGAAAGAATTAAAGAAGCCGTATTTAAGAAAAAAGCAGAAAGACATTCAATCGATACTGAGGAAGGCCTGTCAGAAGCTAAAGAGGCGGTCCCGGATGCGGAGCCGCAGGTGAGCTACAGCATGAATGCAAAAGAATTACTCATGGCCGCTTCAACATCTGGAGGGATCGGCGTAATTATCTCTGCTGTATTTGCGCTTATTTCTCAGCTGGACGAGGTGCTGCCGATGGATTGGCTCTTCGGGAAATTCTCCTTTCTGCAGCACGCGAACATAGGCATATACGCCGTGCTTATCTTTATCGGTTTATTTATCACCTGGATTCTCAGCATAGCCGGCATGATGTTCAAATATGCTAACTTTCAAATCATTAAAAAAGAGCAGGAATTGGTGATCTCAAGGGGTATTATTGAAAAACACCAAGTCACCATACCGCTTCGCAAAATACAAGCCATCAAAATAAAAGAAAACATCATCCGCCAGCTTTTCGGTTTTGCGACGGTGTCAATCGTCAGCGCGGGCGGCGGAGGAGACTCGGAAAAAGCAGAGGGCGCTTCGACCATTCTGTTTCCGATGATTCACAAAAAAAAGCTTCCCGGCATGCTGCGTACTTTTACGCCGGAATACACGCTGGAAGAAAATCGCCGCCATCTGCCGCGGCGCGCATTGAAGCGGTACTTATTCCGCTCAACCATTTTCTCCATTTTTTTAATCATTCCGCTCTGTATTTTCTTCCAGCCATGGGGCTATTTCTCGATTGTCCTGCTGCCGATTGAGTTGTTTTTCGGGTATCTTGCCTATAAGGATGCGGCCTGGGTAATCAGCGGAGACCGTCTCCAGCTGACATCGAGGTTTATCGGCAGAACGACTGCAATTGTGTTGAGAAAGCGAATGCAGGTATGCAAGGCGAGCCAATCTTATTTTCAAAAGAAGGGGAAGCTGTATACCCTTTCCACCTCGGTAAAATCGTCGAGCCATATGGAAGAATTAACGGTGAGAGATGTGGGAGAAGAGGATGCAGATTTCATTTTAAATTGGTACTCATATGAAAAAGCGGACGGTTAATACCGCCGCTCTTTTTTTTGTACACATAAAAAAGACAGGAGAAACCCGCCGCAAAGTCCAAACAGGTGGGCCATCATGTTAATATTGGAGTTGATAAACGACATGAGAACGGCAAAGGCAAGCAATGTGAGAATCATTTTGGAATTGTCCTGTCCGATCAGCTCTTTACGAAAAAGAACCATAAACAGATAAACGCCGAACAGCCCGAAAATCGCGCCAGAAGCCCCGACATGCAGATAATCCAGCGGTTCTGTAAAATACGTGCCGATGTTTCCGATCATTCCGGAGCCTGCATACACAAGAAGGAAACGCGCTTTTCCAAGCATTCGTTCCAGAGCCGGTGCAAATAAAAAGATGGACATTGAATTAAACAGCAGATGGGTAAACCCTGCGTGAAGGAAAATCGGCGTGACCAGCCGCCACCATTCTCCGTTAGCGACGCCAAGGTTATAGCCTGTGAGAGCGTCTCTCCACAACGCAACTGAAGGAACAGGAAGTGAAAAGAACAGCCAGAGAACGGCCTGAGCAGCCAATATAAAGGTGACAACGGGATAAAGCCTGACAAAGGTTTGAAAGTTTTCAGTCCGTATAAACATGCCTAGCCCCATTTCTTCATTTTGGTATTTCTATAGTAACACGTTTATGAGACAAACCATTCAAATAGTACGAGCGCAAAGGAGGTTGTAAAATATGATTTACGGTATAGGATTGGACATCATTGAACTTAAGCGGATCGCTTCAATGGCTGATCGCCAGAAACGATTTGCCGAGCGCATTTTAACAGGCAGCGAGTTTGCTCAGTATCAGGAGCTTTCTGAGAAAAGAAAAATCGAATTTCTCGCAGGGAGATTTGCGGCAAAAGAAGCTTTTTCGAAAGCATACGGTACAGGAATAGGCAAGAACCTAAGCTTTCATGACATTGAAATCACAAAAGATTCGAATGGCAAGCCTTTTATTGTTTGCGCAAAGCTGAGCCAAGCCGCCGCTCATGTATCGATCACTCATACGAAGGAATATGCGGCTGCACAGGTTGTCATTGAAAGGTTGTCAAGCTAGTCTGCATATTAGGGACACCCCTCTCATATATTTGATAATGCATTAAGGGAGACGAGTTGTTTGAGGCTTTTATGGTACGCCTCTGTTCTGTTTAAACGTTTACCGAGCGTACCGTTAAAGTCAAACAAGCGATTTCTTCCTTTTACATCAATTGAGAAAAAGGGGTTGAAAAAGGTGAGAAAAAGCTTTGTTTTGCTTTTAACGGGACTGCTGGCTGTCCTTATTCTTTCTGCCTGCGGACAAAAATCACAGGAAGATGTCGTTACCGGGCTGGACGAGAAGGCGAAAGAATATACCTCGTACAAAGCAAAAGCAAAAATGACCATTGAGACAGGGAGTGACCCGCAAGTATACAATGTGGAAATTTGGCACAAAAAACCGTCTCTGTATCGGGTCTATCTGGAAAATCCGAAAAAGGACCAAAACCAAGTCATTTTACGAAACGAAAACGGAGTATTTGTTCTCACACCGTCTTTAAATAAGAGCTTCAGGTTTCAAAGCGACTGGCCAAACAACAGCAGCCAAGTCTATTTGTTTGAATCGCTAGTGAAGGATATTCAAAACGATTCGGATGCAGTCTTCACTTCAAAAGAATCAAAATACGTATTTGAAACAAAAACGAACTATCAGCATAACAAAATGCTTCCGACACAAGAAATCACATTTAATAAGAAGGACATGAGCCCGTTATCTGTCAAAGTCATGGATACCGACCGAAAAGTGATGGTGAAAGTAGAGTTCAGCAGCTTCCAATTCAATAAGCAATTTGATAAAGAGTCCTTTGACGAAAAGAAAAATATGACCCTTTCTCAAATGGATGTTGCCACTAGCGCGAAACCTTCCGACTCTTTTGCCGTTAAAACGCCGCTCGAACTGCCGCTAGGCGTAAAACTGCTTGAAGAAAAAGATATTTCAACGGAAGATGGCAAGCGCGTCATCATGACTTACGGCGGAGAAAAATCGTTTACCTTGATTCAGGAAAAAGCCCAGGTTGCGAAAGCTTCCTCCTCAGTTACGCTGAACGCGGAACCGGTTAATCTTGGCTACACAATCGGCGCCTTATCAGATGCCTCGCTAACATGGACTTACGAAGGCGTAGATTATCTTCTGTCATCTAAAGATCTGTCACAAGAGGAGATGGTGACAGTCGCCAAAAGCATGCAGGGACAATCATCCAAATAATCTCCTAAAGGCCGAATACAATTTGGCCTTTTTTTCGTCAGGCAGAATTTCACTTTGCCCTATAATTTTAGTATGATATGTAAATGATATTGAATAAACGCTAGGAAGTGTCATAAATGAGCACAAAACCTTTTTACAGAGACACGTGGGCGGAAATTGATCTGTCCGCGATTAAAGAAAATGTCAGTAATATGAAAAAACACATTGGTGAACAGGTCCACCTGATGGCGGTTGTGAAAGCAAATGCCTATGGACATGGGGATGCAGAAGTAGCGAAGGCTGCTCTTGAGGCAGGTGCTTCATGCTTAGCCGTGGCGATCTTGGATGAAGCGATTTCTCTTCGCCAGCGGGGCCTGACAGCGCCGATATTGGTGCTCGGTGCGGTTCCTCCAGAGTATGTGAAAATCGCAGCGGAATACGACGTGACTTTAACGGGGTATTCTGTTGAATGGCTTCAAGAAGCTGCTCGCCACCTCAAGAAAGCTTCCCTTCATTTTCATCTGAAAGTCGATACGGGAATGAACAGGCTCGGCGTGAAAACAGAAGAAGAGATTCATCACGTGATGACAATCCTGGAGCGAAATCCGGGCTTGAAATGCAAAGGGGTCTTCACTCATTTTGCGACTGCTGATGAAAAACAAAGAGGCTACTTTTTGATGCAGTTTGAACGCTTTAAAGAATTGATTGCTCCTCTGCCTTTAAAGAAACTGATGGTTCACTGCGCCAACAGCGCCGCCGGACTGCGTCTGAAAAAAGGCTTTTTTAACGCGGTCAGATTTGGCATCGGCATGTACGGCCTTCGTCCGTCAGCGGAAATTACCGATGAAATCCCGTTTAAACTGCGACCCGCATTTACCCTGCATTCGACCCTGTCGCATGTCAAAAAGGTACACAAAGGGGAAAGTGTCAGCTACGGGGCGGAATACACAGCGGAAAAAGACACGTGGATCGGAACGGTGCCCGTTGGCTATGCGGACGGCTGGCTCCGCAAATTAAAGGGAACAGAGATACTCGTGAAAGGAAAACGGCTGAAAATTGCCGGCCGAATCTGCATGGACCAATTTATGGTGGAGCTGGATCATGAATATCCGCCTGGCACAAAAGTCACATTAATCGGCCGCCAGGGGGATGAATATATTTCCATGGATGAAATCGCAGGCAGGCTCGAAACCATTAACTACGAGGTGGCTTGTACAATAAGTTCGCGCGTCCCCCGTATGTTTTTGGAAAATGGGAGTATAATGGAAGTGAGAAATCCTTTATTGCAGGGGAATGCAAGCAAATAGCTCATGTCACGATAGAGAATTTTTAAAACAGCTTTGCTTGATGAGTGAATAATGGTATCATTATCACTGGATGGATAAAAGAGTCGTATCCGTAAGTTTGGTGGAGGTGTATGTTTTTTGTCTGAATCCAGCGCAAGAACCGAAATGAAAATCAGCTTGCCCGAAAACCTAGTAGCTGAATTGGATGGTGTAGCGATGCGGGAGAAACGAAGCAGAAACGAACTGATATCACAAGCAGTGAGAGCCTATGTCAGCGAACGAACAACTCGTCACAACCGTGATTTGATGAGACGCGGCTATATGGAAATGGCGAAGATCAACCTGAATATTTCTTCCGAGGCTCACTTTGCGGAGTGCGAGGCTGAAACGACAGTTGAGCGCTTAGTCAGCGGAGGATAATCATTTGATTGTGAAACGCGGCGATGTTTATTTTGCTGATTTATCTCCTGTTGTTGGCTCAGAGCAAGGCGGGGTGCGCCCGGTTTTAGTGATCCAAAATGACATCGGAAATCGCTTCAGCCCAACTGCTATTGTTGCAGCCATAACAGCCCAAATACAGAAAGCGAAATTACCAACCCACGTCGAAATTGATGCAAAACGCTACGGTTTTGAAAGAGATTCCGTTATTTTGCTGGAGCAAATTCGGACGATTGACAAGCAAAGGTTAACGGATAAGATTACTCATCTGGATGATGAAATGATGGATAAGGTTGATGAAGCCTTACAGATCAGTTTGGCACTCATTGATTTTTAGTAATATTTGCCTAGTTGCTCAAATAGAGCAACTTTTTTTGTTTTCAAAAAAAATTAACGATATAATAGTGGAATAACGAAAAAAATATGTTGTTTTTTATCGGGAGGTAAGCGAATTTGATGTCGAACCAGACTGTATACCAGTTCATTGCCGAGAATCAAAATGAACTGCTCCAACTGTGGACTGACACACTAAAAGAATTAAGCGAGCAAGAATCCTATCAGCTGACTCACCAAGTGTATGAAAATATATCTAAAGAATATATCGACATCCTGCTCTCATCTGTTAAGGATGACAGTGCTGCTGAAAGCCAAATCAGCGAACTGGCGTTAAGAGCTGTTCAAATCGGACTCTCTTTAAAGTTTCTGGCTACGGTGCTAGCTGAATTCTGGAAACGCCTCTACACGAAGATGAACGATAAGAGATTGCCAGATCAAGAGAGTACGGAATTAATCTGGCAGATCGACCGCTTTTTCAGCCCGATTAATACTGAGATTTTTAACCAATACTCAATTTCATGGGAAAAAACAGTATCTCTGCAAAAAATTGCGCTGCAGGAGCTATCTGCGCCGCTCATCCCAGTGTTTGAAAATATCACCGTAATGCCGCTGGTCGGAACAATTGATACCGAACGCGCAAAAAGAATTATGGAAAACCTTCTTAACGGCGTTGTTAAACACCGGTCACAAGTCGTGTTGATAGACATTACAGGTGTTCCTGTCGTTGACACGATGGTTGCCCACCATATTATTCAGGCGTCTGAGGCTGTAAGGCTTGTCGGAGCGAAATGCCTGCTCGCCGGAATCCGGCCGGAAATTGCTCAGACAATCGTCAACCTGGGCATTGATTTATCTCAAGTTATAACTAAGAATACCCTGCAAAAAGGAATTCAAACAGCATTGGAAATGACGGATCGAAAAATCGTTTCATTGGGGGAATAACATTGTGAGACATCCGAAAATCCCGATCTTGAAACTGTATAATTGCTTATTAGTATCTATTCAATGGGAATTAGATGATCAAACCGCATTAACCTTTCAAGAAGACTTATTAAATAAAATTTATGAAACAGGTGCTAACGGAGTCGTGATTGACCTGACATCTGTAGATATAATAGATTCATTTATCGCTAAAGTGCTGGGCGACGTCATTACAATGTCTAAGTTAATGGGGGCAAAAGTTGTCTTAACCGGCATTCAGCCTGCCGTTGCAGTTACGCTGATTGAACTTGGAATTGCACTCGAGGAAATCGAAACTGCGCTCGACTTAGAGCAGGGGCTTGAGACATTGAAGCGGGAATTGGGGGAATAGCGAATGAACGACCAATCCTGTGTAAAAATCATGACAGAATGGGATATTGTGGCCGCCAGACAACTGGGACGAAACGTTGCAAAAGAGCTGGGTTTCGGCACGGTAGACCAGGCAAGGATCACAACGGCTATATCAGAATTAGCCAGAAACATTTATTTATATGCCGGCAAGGGCCAGATTGGGATTGAACAGGTCACAGATAGAGGAAAAAAGGGCCTGAAAATTATAGCGGAAGACAAAGGGCCGGGGATTCCGGATATCCGTAAAGTCATGGAAGACGGGTTTTCTACGTCAGGCGGACTCGGAGCGGGACTTCCCGGTGTGAAAAGGCTGATGGATGAATTCAGTTTAAATTCCGTAACGGGGGAAGGTACAGAGATACAAGCCATTAAATGGCTTCGGTAGGAGGTAAGAAAGTGGATTTTAGGGAGGTTATTGAGCAGCGGTATCATCAGCTGCTTAATCGATATATAGCCGAATTAACGGAAACATCTTTATATCAGGCCCAAAAATTCAGCCGAAAAACAATCGAGCATCAAATTCCTCCGGAAGAAATCATCAGCATTCACCGAAAAGTGCTGAAGGAGCTGTATCCAAGTCTCCCGGAAGATGTTTTTCATTCGCTGGATTTTTTAATTGAAGTCATGATTGGATATGGAATGGCTTATCAGGAGCATCAAACCCTTAGGGGGATACAGCAGGAAATCAAATCAGAAATTGAAATTGCAGCTAATGTACAGCAGACGCTTCTAGGAACAAAAATTCCGGAGGAAGAAGCGCTGGACATTGGCGCGATCAGTGTGCCCGCCAAACAGATGAGCGGTGATTATTATCATTTTGTTAAAGACAAAGAGTCCATTAATATTGCCATTGCTGACGTCATCGGTAAAGGGATTCCGGCAGCTTTATGTATGTCTATGATTAAATACGCAATGGATTCTTTGCCGGAAACAGGCATTCACCCATCACAGGTGCTGAAAAACTTGAATCGTGTTGTTGAACAAAACGTTGATGCCAGTATGTTTATTACGATGTTTTATGCCAATTACAATACGGACAATCATCGATTTACATACGCTTCAGCGGGACATGAACCAGGATTTTACTATTCTCAAAAAGATAATACATTTTATGATTTAGATGCTAAAGGGCTTGTTCTCGGAATTTCGCAAGATTATGACTACAGGCAATTTGACAAGCAACTTGAAAAGGGAGATATGATTGTTTTATTTTCTGACGGTGTTACAGAATGCAGGACGGAAAACGGTTTCTTAGAGCGTCACGATATACAAAAGCTCATTGAGGAACATATGTGTTGCGATGCCCAGGAAATGGTGAAAAACATTTATGACAGCCTCCTCAAATTGCAGGATTTTCAGCTTCATGATGATTTTACGTTAATTGTTTTAAGAAGAAAGGTTTAGCGTTCGCCGGCCGTGGGTATATAACTACTAGTTATTTAAAGGATAATTTGAGGTGAAACGAATGAATATAAATATTGATGTGAAACAGAATGTCGATGATATACAAGTAAACATTGCTGGAGAAATTGATGTGTATTCAGCGCCGGTTCTCAGAGAAAAGCTCGTTCCTCTGGCGGAAGAAGGCGCAGACTTAAGGATTTGTCTGAAGAATGTCAGCTACATGGACAGTACCGGACTTGGCGTCTTCGTAGGCGTTTTTAAAACAGTGAAAAAACAAGGCGGTTCCCTTAAGCTTGAAAATCTGTCTGACCGGCTGATCCGTCTGTTCGAAATTACTGGTCTTAAGGACATCATTGATATTTCAGCAAAGTCAGAAGGTGGAGTGCAATGAATAACAAAGCTGATTACATCGAAATGAAAGTGCCGGCCCAGCCTGAATACGTAGGGATTATACGGCTGACTCTGTCTGGCGTTGCAAGCAGAATGGGCTATACGTACGATGAAATTGAAGATCTGAAAATCGCAGTGAGCGAAGCTTGTACAAATGCGGTTCAGCACGCTTATAAAGAAGACAAAAACGGGGAAGTGTCAATACGATTCGGCGTGTTCGAGGATCGTTTAGAGGTCATTGTGGCAGATGAAGGCGACAGCTTTGATTTTGATGAAAAGCAGCAGGATCTTGGGCCGTACACACCTTCACACACAGTCGATCAATTATCAGAAGGAGGGCTCGGTCTATATTTAATGGAAACGCTCATGGATGAAGTCAGAGTGCAAAACAACTCCGGCGTCACCGTAGCGATGACAAAGTATTTAAATGGGGAGCGAGTTGATCATGACACAACCATCAAAAACTACGAAACTAACTAAAGATGAAGTCGATCGGCTCATAAGCGATTACCAAACAAAACAAGATGAACAGGCGCAGGAAACGCTTGTGCGGGTGTATACGAATCTGGTTGATATGCTTGCGAAGAAATACTCAAAGGGCAAAAGCTTCCACGAAGATCTCCGCCAAGTCGGCATGATCGGGCTTCTCGGCGCGATAAAGCGCTATGATCCTGTGGTGGGCAAATCGTTTGAAGCTTTTGCGATCCCGACCATAATCGGGGAGATTAAACGTTTCCTCAGAGATAAGACATGGAGCGTTCATGTTCCGAGACGAATCAAAGAACTGGGGCCGAGAATCAAAATGGCGGTCGATCAGCTGACGACAGAAACACAAAGGTCGCCGAAAGTGGAAGAGATTGCTGAATTCCTCGATGTATCAGAGGAAGAGGTTCTTGAAACCATGGAGATGGGCAAAAGCTATCAAGCCTTATCTGTTGATCACAGTATTGAAGCAGATGCGGACGGAAGCACAGTTACCATTCTCGATATCGTCGGTTCACAGGAGGATGGATATGAGCGGGTGAACCAGAAAATGATGCTGCAGAGCGTGCTTCATGTCCTGTCAGACCGTGAAAAACAAATTATAGACCTAACGTACATTCAAAACAAAAGTCAAAAAGAAACTGGGGACATTCTCGGTATATCTCAAATGCACGTCTCGCGTCTGCAGCGCAAAGCTGTGAAGAAGCTCAGAGAGGCCTTGATTGAAGATCCCTCCATGGAGTTAATGTAATGATCCAGGTTGAAGAAAACGAGCATATTCAAACCCTTGTATACCAACTGAGTAAAGAAGGAAAATCGATTTGCGGTGACAGTTTTTTTATGAAAGCTGATGATCAAGAATTAATTTGTGCGGTAGCTGACGGACTTGGAAGCGGATCGCTTGCCAACGAATCTTCTTCAGCAATCAAAGACTTAGTGGAAAACTATGCGAACGAAGACGTACAAAGCATCATCGAACGCTGTAATCAGGCGATGAAAAACAAAAGAGGGGCTACAGCTTCTGTTTTGAAAATTAACTTTGAACAAAGGCAGTTTACGTACTGCTCCGTCGGAAATGTACAGTTTATTCTGCATTCCCCGTCTGGTGAAAGCTTTTATCCTCTCCCGATTTCAGGCTATTTATCAGGCAAGCCGCAAAAATACAAAACGCACACCGCTACCTATGAAAAGGGTTCTAAGTTCATTATACATACAGATGGACTCAACGTACCCGATATCCGCTCCCACTTAAAAAAAGGCCAATCGGTAGAAGAAATATCAAATTCGCTGAAAATGTATACGACATCTAGAAGAGACGATCTGACATATATTCTTGGACTGCTGTCCTAGGAATGTAGAAAAAAGAAGCTGGGAAAGCCGGCTTCTTTTTTTGTAGCTGGCTATTAATAAGCCACTTACGGAACTTTATGAGCGGCGGTTTACAGAAACTTTTAGAAATGAATACATCAGCTGTCTTTTTTTATGTGTTTTTTTCTGTTTTTGATACACTAGAGAAAGAACGACAAAATTGGAGGCTATGGTTACATGGAAACGTCAGCCCTTTTGAAACAGCAAATTGCGAAAGAAATAGGTTTATCACAAAAACATGTTGAAAGCGTCATCCGTCTGCTTGAGGATGGCAACACAGTTCCGTTCATCGCCAGATATCGAAAAGAGCAGACGGGTTCAATGGACGAGGTTCAGATTCAGACCATTTCTGAACGATGGCAATACATACAAAACCTGAATCAGCGAAAAGAAGAAGTGATCAGGCTAATCGCTGAGCAGGATAAACTAACAGATGAATTAAAACGCAAAATTGACCAATCCGTAAAACTTCAGGAAGTAGAAGACCTCTACCGTCCGTATAAACAAAAGCGCAAAACGAAAGCGACAGTCGCCAAAAGCAAAGGTCTTGAGCCGCTTGCCGACTATATCATGACTCTTCCGCAAGATGACCGCCTTGCAGAAACAGCAGACCAATATATCAGCGAAGAAAAAGAAGTGTTCACCAGAGAAGAAGCCATTGAAGGCGCCAAGCATATTATTGCGGAACAAATCTCGGACGAACCGAATTTCAGAAAATGGATTCGCCAGGAAACCTTTAAAAAAGGAACGATCAAGTCAGCTGCCGGAAAATCAGCAGACACAGATGAAAAAAACGTGTACGAAATGTACTACGAGTATGAAGAGCCAATCGCAAAGGTCGTTCCGCACAGAGTGCTTGCCATGAATCGCGGCGAAAAAGAAGACATTTTAAAGGTGTCTATCGAACCGCCAGCAGATCACATTAAGGCTTACTTAGAAAAACAAATCATCAAAAACCGTTCAACGTCTGTAAAAGAAATCTTGCAGGAAACGATTGAAGACAGCTACAAAAGACTGATTCAGCCTGCTATTGAACGTGAAATCAGAAAAGAGCTGTCGGAAAAAGCGGATGAACAGGCGATTCATATTTTTTCTGAGAACCTCAGAAAGCTTCTCCTTCAGCCGCCGATGAAAGGCAAGACGGTGCTCGGTGTAGATCCGGCCTTCCGAACAGGCTGTAAGCTGGCAGTGTCAGATGAAACCGGGAAAGTCTTAAAAATTGATGTGATTTACCCGCATGCACCTGTCAAAAAAACAAAGGAAGCTCATGAGAAAGTGAAAGCGATTCTAGAAAAGTATCAAGTGGAAATGGTGGCGATTGGAAACGGCACAGCCTCCAGGGAGACAGAGCAATTCATTGTGAATGTGCTGAAGGACACGCCGCGTGATATTTATTATGTGATTGTCAATGAAGCGGGGGCAAGCGTATATTCGGCTTCTGAGCTTGCCAGAGAAGAATTCCCTGAGCTTCAGGTCGAGGAACGCAGTGCAGTATCCATCGCACGGAGACTTCAAGACCCGCTTGCGGAACTCGTCAAAATTGACCCGAAATCTGTAGGTGTCGGACAGTATCAGCATGACGTCAGCCAAAAACGCTTAAATGAATCCCTGCGCTTTGTCGTTGAGACAGTCGTAAACCAGGTAGGAGTAAATGTCAACACAGCTTCCGCGGCGCTGCTTCAGTATGTAGCGGGATTATCAAAGTCCGTAGCGGGCAACATTGTCAAAAAGCGGGAAGAGCTCGGAAAATTTTCGAATCGAAAAGAACTGAAAGACATTCCAAGGCTCGGCGCGAAAACCTATGAACAATGTATCGGCTTTTTAAGAGTGCAGGAAGGGACAGAGCCTTTGGACAGAACAGGAATCCACCCGGAAAGCTATAAAGAAACAAAAACGCTTTTGAAAAAGCTCGGTGTTTCAACAGAGCAAATCGGCACGGCGGAATTGAAGGACAAAATCAACAAACTGGAGCTTTCTGAAACAGCAAAAGAACTGGGAATCGGTGAAATTACGCTGAAGGACATTTGTGAACAGCTGACAAGACCTGAACGTGATCCGCGTGATGAGGTGCCTAAGCCTCTGCTGAAAACAGACGTCCTTCAGCTGGAGGATCTGAAAGAAGGAATGGAGCTGCAGGGCACCGTGCGCAATGTAGTGGACTTCGGAGCGTTTGTTGATATCGGAGTCAAACAGGACGGGCTTGTGCACATTTCAAAACTCAGCAATCAATTCGTCAAGCATCCGCTTGATGTTGTATCCGTCGGTGACATCGTGACGGTTTGGGTTGACGGTGTCGATGTGCAAAAAGGCAGAGTATCACTGTCTATGGTAAAATAAAAGCACTGCTTACGAGCAGTGTTTTTTCCTATAGAAATACCAGCATTGATTCAGCAGTTTAATTTGATAATTATCTTTTTCAAGGAACGCTTTTTGCATCTGCTTTTTCAGCCAATTTGGCATAGGCTCATTCCTCCTCAGCTTTGATATAAGAGGGGCGGTGATTACCCTATTGTATGCGAACAGTGAATTGTCCCGTTCAATGTTTTTTTAGTGAGGTGCACCATGGATAATAAAGAGCTGCAAAAGCTTACAGAGGATATTTCCAACACATTTTTCAAAAAGCCGTTTCGACATCAGGCTGTTTTCAACGACAGACTTAAAACGACCGGCGGAAGATACCTGTTAACCTCTCATAACATCGAATTGAACAGAAAATATTTGATTGAGCACGGCAGAGAGGAACTGATCGGCATTATCAAGCATGAGCTGTGCCATTATCACCTTCACCTTGAAGGAAAAGGATACAAGCACAGGGACAGAGATTTCAGAACGCTTCTCCAGCAAGTCAATGCGCCCCGCTTCTGTACGCCTCTAAAGAAAAAAACAGAAAGCAAAAAAACATATAGGTATATATGTACGGCTTGCGGCCAACAGTATATAAAGAGACGCGCCATGAATCCTGACAGATACAGATGCGGAAAATGCCGCGGGAAAATAAAAAGAATTTTTTCGTAAAAAAGGTTGACGAAACTGGCAAGCCTATGTTACATTATAAAAGTCGTCACGAGAGATAAATAAAAAACATTTCCTCTTGACTCTGAATGACAAGCCTGATATAATGAATCTTGTCTCATTATTCCACAGTAGCTCAGTGGTAGAGCTATCGGCTGTTAACCGATCGGTCGCAGGTTCGAATCCTGCCTGTGGAGCCATATTTGGAGAAGTACTCAAGTGGCTGAAGAGGCGCCCCTGCTAAGGGTGTAGGTCGCGTAAGCGGCGCGAGGGTTCAAATCCCTCCTTCTCCGCCATAAGATTGCGATATAAGTTCTCAACCATCGGCCCGTTGGTCAAGCGGTTAAGACACCGCCCTTTCACGGCGGTAACACGGGTTCGAATCCCGTACGGGTCATTCCATTTTCGTTGGGCTATAGCCAAGCGGTAAGGCAACGGACTTTGACTCCGTCATGCGTTGGTTCGAATCCAGCTAGCCCAGCCATTTTTATTTTTTGAAATTAAATAGTAAGAGCCATTAGCTCAGTTGGTAGAGCATCTGACTTTTAATCAGAGGGTCGAAGGTTCGAGTCCTTCATGGCTCACCATTTGTCTTTTTGCGGGTGTGGCGGAATTGGCAGACGCGCTAGACTTAGGATCTAGTGTCTTACGACGTGGGGGTTCGAGTCCCTTCACCCGCACTTTATTTTACAAAGTGCACGCAAATTGGTTTTACTAGGTTAAGAGCCTGAAAACCAGCACAACATTTTAATAGTCACGCGGTCGTGGCGGAATGGCAGACGCGCTAGGTTGAGGGCCTAGTGGGTGAATAACCCGTGGAGGTTCAAGTCCTCTCGGCCGCATCCCAATAATACCAAGGGTTTTAGACCTTTGGTATTTTTTTGTTTATTTTTAAATGATCTACTGGTGTCTCTACAATGATGATGGTTTATTTGTTTATACTGAAATAATTTATTATTCACCGCATGCAATAGTGGTTATAACCATTTCACTAAAGCAGGAGGCAGCGGAGATGGCGAATATGAAACGGTTGGCATTGCATCGGGAAGTGGAAAGAATTTAGGGCTGTATTTGAAAAGTACGCCCGTCAGGAAAGCATTTTTGACCAAGTGAATATTATTATGGCGCTCACCATGCAAGAAAGTGGTGGGCGTTCTTTAGATATCATGCAAAGTTCCGAAAGTATCGGCTTACCTCCCAACTCCATAACTGACCCAGAACGTTCGATTGAAGTCGGCATTAAACATTTTAAGAAGGTTTTTAAACAGGCTGGCGGTGATGTTCGGTTAACCTTACAGGCATACAACTTTGGTTCTGGATTTATAGACTATGTGAAAAAGAATGGCGGGAAATACACAAAGAAACTGGCACTCGATTTTAGCCGATTGCAAGCTTTTAAAATGGGCTGGAAAAGCTATGGTGACCCTAGTTATGTTGATCATGTCATGAGGTATGTAAAAGGCTCTGATAAAAATGTGAAGCCTGTGAATGGTTCTATGGATTTCTATGAAACGGTCATGAAAGAAGCTTTGATATATGAAGGGCAACCGTATGCCTGGGGTGGTTCAAACCCGAAAACTGGATTTGATTGTTCGGGCCTTGTTCAGTGGTCTTTTGCGAAAGCTGGTATCACTCTTCCTAGAACAGCACAAGAACAACATGGGGCAACAAAGAAAATAAGTGAAAAAGAAGCGACTGCGGGTGACTTGGTGTTCTTTGGTGGCACATATGAAGGAAAAGCCATTACTCACGTTGGCATCTATGTAGGCAATGGCAGAATGTTTAATTCGAATGACAGTGGAATCCAATATTCTGATCTGAAATCAGGTTACTGGAGAGAGCACCTTGTATCTTTTGGACGAATCAAATAACTAGGAGTGAAAACATGAAAATACACATTGCATGGGCTGCAGCTTGTTTATTATTGATATTGCTGACGGGATTTTTTACGAATGGACAGCAAACGTATAAGATTGAAAAATTAAAGGATAAAAATGAAGTTTTGACAGAAAAAATTAAGCAATTGAACCATATAGAGTCAACAAGTAGCGCTTCGGAAAATAAAGCATTTTTTGAAGCGTTTTTTAATTACTCAGACATAGATAAGCGATATGAAACAGTTAAGAAGCATACAACCAAAAAAGGGTTTGACTATGCATTCCCTTCTCGCTCAGATCAAAAGCACACAGTCAGTGTGCAAAGTGAATTACTTTCACTTGAGAGTTATTCAAAGCCGTTAGATGAGTCTCATGAATTGTTTTTAAACATTGTTGAAATCGCCACAACCGCAAATTCAGTTACTACGAATCAAGTGTTGATTGTTCAAACGACTATGAAAAAAGAGAAAGATGGTTGGTTAGTTGATAATGTGCAGGTCAAGGGAAATGGATAAAAGGTGGAAAAGATCGAATTGTTTGTTTATACTAAATATTGAAAAAGGAGGTAATGTTTATTTTGAAAAACCTTTTTATTTTCCTTAGTTTAATAATGATGATAATTTTAACTGCATGTGGCGGAAACAAATATGATGATGCGATTGATAAAGTTATAGGTTTGGAGAAAAAGAAAGATAAAGAATATGGTTTTGATACAGACGGAATGGAAAGAGAAAATGCAATAGTTCGGGTTTTTGATGGTGGGAAATATATTCAGCTCGGTTTTTATACAGATAATCCAAATAGAGAGATAGCCCCTTACTCATATTATGAAAAGGTCGGTGATTCTTATAAGGAACTTGATCATATGCCGGGTAATGGAGAAAATGACAGACTGGGGCTGTCAAAGAAGATACCAGATTATGAAGAAGCAAAAGGTGAAGAAACTAAGTTAGAGGAGTAAACTATGTGTTTGCTCCTCTTCAAATTTCTGCTGATAGAGTTGGTGTATAATATTGCTCACAAAAACTAGATCAAACTTATGGAAAAAAACTTTCGTCTTTATCACTCAACTTGATAATGAAAGGAAAAATTACAATAAATATTAGACTTAAATACCCTAAAGTAAATGTCCGTTGGGTTTCAGAGGAAATATATTGCTTAATCCCACAGTTGGGACAGTCTGTTCCCTTCTTTGAAAATCCGAGTGACCAAACCTCTTTGGCTTTCCACTTATAATTACAACTTGTACATCGTGCCACATACCTACCTCCTTTCATCTCTACTCTTATTACGGTTCAATCTATATTAAGTTTCAGAAAAACCTATTATTAAGACGCAAAAGGTGAAGAAACTAAAAAAGGATTGCTGTGTTCTATTTGAAGTAGTGATGTATAATATAAAAAACGTGAATACAAGAAAATCCTATTAAGAAGGGTGTTAAGATGTCGTATAATATTAGAGAAGAGATGGAAAAAATAGACCATCACAAGACTAAGAGTTATTTCGAGGAAGTTATAAGTTCTTATGAAAATAAAAATTTTAGATCTGCAATAGTGATGTTATATTCTGTAGTCATTTGTGATTTGATTTATAAACTCTCTGATCTTAGAGATATCCATAACGACCAAAAAGCAGAAAAAGTACTTAATGATTTAAATACTGATAAGGATGAAAATCCAGTTTCGCCACAATGGGAAAATGATTTAATAGAAAAAGCATTTCGAGAAGTAAAGATCCTAGAAAATGATGTATATTCACATATATTGGCATTGAAAAATGACAGAAATTTATCTGCCCATCCAGTTGTTAGTTCTATCGAGATTTTATACGAACCTACAGAGGAATTAGTTAAATCGCATATTAGAAATATGTTGGACGGTTTGCTTAAAAAGAAACCGATATTTTCAAAGCAAGTTTTTGTTCCATTTCTCATGGAGATTGCAAGGGTTAAGAATGAATTTTCATCAGATGAAAAGTTAAAGACCTATCTTAATTCAAAATATATTAATTACTTTAATGATGAGCTAACAGAGTATGTATTTAAAAACCTTTGGAAATTTGTCTTCAAAAAGAAGGGGGAAAATGAGGACAAAAATAGAAAGGTGAACTACGATGTTCTTATAATCTTATTAGAACAAAATCGAGATCTGTTAGAGGACCTAGTTAAAAAGGAAACTGAATTATTTAGTGATTTTACTGACGAAACAATAATAGTATCGAAGTTAATTAATTTATTAGCTTTATTTCCAAATATCTTCAAAGAATTGAAAACACATTCTCAACAGATAATTCGAAATAGAGTGAAGGAAAATAATAAGTACAAATATTTAGCACATTTTCTCTTACCATCTGTAAAAGAGCATTTTGAAAAACTTGATTCCGAGTCATATGAATATGAATATATAAACTCTGTAACACCATACGCTCAATATATTTTGTTTAAACAAGACGAGATAGAGTTTTTAAAAAATTTAGCGATTAAACATGATTGCTTAGAAGAATTTTATGATCTTATGATCAGTCAACACATACATAGTCAGTTCTTTAATAATGCTGATTATACGTTTAATTATTGTGTTACGCCATACTATAAGAACTTTAACAAAGAACAATTTGAAAAACTTTTAAAGGGGATTAATGGTAATCCGCAATGCTATAAAAGAAATGATTTTAAGTCTGATTATAAGATAATTAAAGATGAAGTCTGTAAGCACTTAGAAGAAGGCTTTGAAGTTAATTATCAAAACATATTTTAATAAGAATAAAAGAATTAAAGAGGGCCAATCAGTGCTCTCTTTTTTTGTACAACAATAAAGTCAAGTCTCGAAAGAATTGCTATGACCGCAAAAAAACCGCAAAGGAGTAGATATAATGTACCTTTTTGCAATTCGTCTTTGTAAAATAAAGGTTGTTCTGACATAATACAATTAATGTAAATATTCGCACAATTTATGTAAGGATGGGGGAATTTTCTTGCGGGGTGTTTTCTTAGATAAAGATAAAATTCCGTACGACTTAGTCACGAAAAAATTAAATGAATGGTATACATTAATAAAAAATGATCAAGTTGAAAAAGCAGAGATTATAAAAACAGAAGTAGAGAAAGAATTACTAACCATGGAAGAAAACCAAGATGCATTGTTATATTATCAGCTATTGGAATTTAGGCACGAGATAATGTTGAGTTATATGGAATCAAAGGAAATAGATGATCTGAACAGTGCTTATGAGACTATAAAAGAGATTGAAGAGCAAGGGCAATTAACCGGAATGCTGGAATACTATTATTATTTTTTTAAAGGTATGTATGAATTTAGGCGTAAAGAATTGACTACGGCGATAAGCGCCTATCGAATAGCAGAATCAAAGTTGTCGGAAGTTGAGGACAAAATAGAAAAAGCAGAGTTTTTTTTCAAAGTGTCCTATGTGTATTATTATATGAAACAAACGTATTTCTCCATGAATTATGCAAATCGTGCGTTAAAAATATTTAGAGAGTATGAGGAATATGCTGTTCAAACGTTACGCTGTCAATTCATTGTTGCCGGCAATTATATTGATTCATTGGAATATAGGAAGGCATTACAAGTTTTTTTTGATTCATTAGAGATAGCAAAACAAATAAATATTGATCATTTAATTGGAATGTCTCATATAAATATCGGTATATGTTTTGATGAATTGGAGGAATATACAAAGGCATCTCGTCACTTGGAATTGTCTTTAGAGTATTTAGAAAAATGCAATAACTCATTTGTGTCGAAAGCGTTATTTATTTTGACACATGTCAAAGCGAAACAGAAGGACTTTAATTTGGCTTTTGAATATTTTAAGAAAGGGAAAATGTATAGTAATAAAAATAATGATAATGAATACGCGGCGAAATTCAAAATATTAGAAGGACTTTACTTTTCAAATGGTGAATATCATCATATTGAAGATGCTTTTACTTATTTAAAATCAAAAAAATTGTATGCTGATGTTGAGAATTACGCCATAGAAGTTGGGGATTACTTTCACCAAACGGGCGATTTGGTGCTTTCAAACCAATATTATCGTTTAAGCATTGAAGCCAGAAAGAAAATAAAAAAAGGAGAGGTTATCAATGAAAATCACTCGGGCTCTGTTGGCAGTGCTGGTATTGAGTAGTGTTTTAACTTTGAACCATTTGCAAACTAAAATGGAAGACAATCATGAAATAAAGATTGCATCGGACAGAGTTGCAGCATGATTTTTTTGAATTGACAAATTCTAAATTCTTAATCAATAAGATCAAAGAAAAATAGGAAGGACGTTTATTGTTTTTTTGGTCACCATTTTTTAACCATAATTCATATAAACGTATAGAAATGATGGCAAATCAATATAAGGAGTGTAATGAAAACAAGCTTTCATAACCAGTGATATGGATTTACTATGTTGAGGGCCTAGTGGGTGAATAACCCGTGGAGGTTCAAGTCCTCTCGGCCGCATCCCAATAATACCAAGGGTTTTAGACCTTTGGTATTTTTTTGTTTATTTTTAAATGATCTACTGGTGTCTCTACAATGATGATGGTTTATTTGTTTATACTGAAATAATTTATTATTCACCGCATGCAATAGTGCTTATAACCATTTCACTAAAGCAGGAGGCGGCGGAGATGGCGAATATGAAACGGTTGGCATTGCACCGGGAAGTGGAAAGAATTTAGAGCTGTGTACGAAAAATACGCCCGTCAGAAAGGTGTTTTTGACCAAGTGAATATTATTATGGCGCTCACCATGCAAGAAAGTGGTGGGCATTCTTCAGATATTATGCAAAGTTCCGAAAGTATTGGCTTACCTCCTAACTCCATAACTGACCCAGAAAACTCGATTGAAGTCACTGATTATCTTCATGAACAAGGAAATTTAATGCTCTCTAATGAATATTATCGTATGAGTATTGAAGCAAGACGAAAAATTAAACAAGGGGAGATTATTAATGAAAATCAGCCGGATTCTATTGGTAGCAGTGATTTTAAGTAGTGTATTTTCAATAACTTATTTGCAAAGTGATCATAGTACAGAAGTCAAAGTGGCTGCAGATCGGGTAGGCGCATGAGGGTACTAAAAAGGCTTAATCTTTTTTAAAAGATTAAGCTTTTTTGGACTATAAATGTAATCGGTGCCCAATTAGTGCCCTGAATTCATGAAAAATGATAAAATAAGTGTAAATAAAGTGGCTATTTTAAAATTAGAATCAATTCATTATCGTAAAAGCAATAATAACTAATCGGCGAAGAAAGGATGATCAGTCAAATGAAAACATTAGTTATCGTTATACACCCTAATTTGGAAACGTCTGTTGTCAACAAAACCTGGATGAATCGTTTAAAGCAAGAGAATGACATTACGGTTCATGACCTGTACGGTGAATACCCTAATTTTATCATTGATGTAGAAAAAGAGCAGCAGCTCCTGTTAGATCATGAGCGTATCGTTTTTCAGTTCCCAATGTATTGGTACAGCAGTCCCGCGTTACTCAAACAATGGGAAGATGATGTGTTAACACATGGCTGGGCTTTTGGAACTGGAGGAACGAAATTGCATGGAAAAGAACTACTCTTAGCTATCTCCTTAGGCGCACAGGAATCTGATTATCAAGCAGGCGGAGAATATAATATCACGATCAGCGAGCTTATCAGACCGTTTCAAGTCACTGCTAAGTATATAGGAATGCGTTTTCTTCCTGCGTTTACACAATATGGGACACTTCACCTTTCAAAAGAAGATGTTAAGAACAGTGCGGAGAAATTGGTTGACTATCTTAAAGCTGAGCATTAATCCGGTATTCGCGAGGGAAGCTGAAACAAATTATGTGTTGTGAAAATAAGGGTTTGTGATAGATTTTAATCAAACTTTATTTCAAAGTTACATCTAATACTGAATGCAGGGGCATAGAGCGAGGGCTTGAAATTAATGACAGGGGCAATGAGTACATATTTCTTGATGATATGTAGAGTTCCTTGGTCTCTAATAGGTGCCCAATTTGTGCCCAGAATTCATGAAAAATGATGAAAATAAGTATAAATAAAATAAACAGATGCTTTGAATAAAAGCTTTTGTAACTCATGATATGTTTTTACTAGGTTGAGGGACTCGATTTAGATGAAGATACCAAAACATATTGGTATCTTTTTTTGTTGTTGGAGTTATTAAATCTCCTTTAGGAGTTCATGACATGCCACCAACAACACGTTATTGCACATATAAAAAAGAAGCAACTGCTTAGGCAGGTTTCTGCTGTCTTTTAACACCATATAGTTCACCCTCATATGTAATATAATGTTGTTAAAACATATTGGGTGATTCCTTTAAGAGACGTGGCACCGAGGAGGAAATGATAGATGGTTTATTTCGTAGTATTTTTTTGTTTTGCTATTACACTGCATAATATTGAGGAAGCTATTTGGTTACCTGAGTGGTCACAACAACCTTCAAAGTTTCAAAAGCCAGTAACCTCAAATGAATTTCATTTTGCTGTCATTGTTATAACTATGTTGGCTTATTTATCTGCATTTGGTTTTTTATATATGCCAGAATCAGATATTGCAAAATGGATTTTCATTGGCTTTCTAGGTTCTATGGTTATCAACGCTATTTTTCCACATCTTATTGCAACTGTTTTAATGAAAAAGTATGCACCTGGACTTCTTACGGGCTTATTGCTTAACATTCCAGTAAACTCATTAGTTATTTATCAAATGTTTTTAAAGAATTTGATTGTATGGAAGGAGTTAATAATATCTACGTTGGTTGTAGGAATTATTTTATTAGCACTTATTCCATTATTATTTAAAGTTGGTGATAAAGTATCTTCTTAATGAGTTTGATTTGATTAGAATTGAGGAAGAAGGTGAAACTTTTATTCGTAAGGAAGAAATTGGAATTCTTAATCAATATAGATGAAAAAATGCAAGGTCATTCATTGTTTTGGCTCACCATTTTTTAAACCATAATTGATGTAAACGTATAGAAAAGATGGCAAATAAATATAAAGAGTCTAATGAAAACAAGCTTTCATAACCAATGTTATGGATTTACTATGTTGAGGGTCTAGCTTAGAAAATCATACCAAAACATCTCGGTATGGTTTTTTTATATTATAATTATTCAATCCCCAAAACAACTTTATTTGGAATGGGAAGATTAATCTTCCCAACCCTTATCTTCGTCAAAATCCTCTTTACCTTTTTTAAGTTGCTGAAGAAGAAATTCAAGAAAACTATTTGCAAAGTGATCATAGTACAGAAGTCAAAGTGGCTGCAGATAGGGTAGGGGCATAGGTTACTAAAATAATTAGAAAAAGCTTACTCTTTTTGATTAAGCTTTTTTTAAATGGTTGTGGTTTAATGTTGGTTTACTTATAAAAAATAGAACCCCAAATATATGGAAGTTCCATTCTTATAACATTGAATTGTTCAACTAACGCACCCGTTACTTTAAGTACAACTCTTCTCAAACTTTATTCATTTTAATAAACCATATTTATTTTTAATCACGGTTATTTAGAGCTATTACTATAGTGTCTAGGCGAAAATACGTTTTTTAATGCACTTATTATTCCAGGCACAAGAAAGAAGACGCCAAAAAAGACAGTAAGTAAATTTAATTGTGGTGTTTCATAAAAAGTAAACCAATTTATAAAAATTGACGATTCCGTAATTCTCCCAAATAGTGTTCCATCAATCTCTCTATAATTAGGTAACCATACTGTTGTTTCAAATGTAATAAAAATGATCTGTGACAATAAAAATACACCAATTTGAGAAACCCAATATTTTTTCAAAAATGGAACACTTTTTTGCTTTTCAGCCAACTAATATTCCTCCCTGCATTAGATACCATTTTATATTGATATACGGAAAATTAAAGAATAAGTTTCATAATCTAATGTTGATGGATTCTAACACTTGAAACCAAGCTAGATAATTGTTCAGATATTGAAGGAAGTTGATGCGGAGAGATACCTGCATACACAGCAAGAATGGGAGCAATATTAAAGTTAGAATTATTTTTTTACGACAGGGCAATGAGTGACATAACACTTGATGAAATGTAGAGTTCCGTTGGTCTCTAATAGGTGCCCAATTTGTGCCCAGAATTCATAAAAAATGATGAGGTGTAAATAAAATAAACAAATGCTTTGATTAAAAGCTTTTGTAACCTATTATACGTTTTTACTAGGTTGAGGGTCTATCTTAGAAACCATACCAAAACATCTTGGTACGGTTTTTTTATGTTGTAATCATTCAATTCGAGGAAAATCTTTATTTTGAGGGAGTGTAAAGATTAATCTTCCCAATCCTCATCTTCATTTAAATCCTCTTTACCCTTTTCTAGTCGCTGAAGAAGAAATTCTAGAAAATTACTTGCAGCTGTATATCCATATCCTTATGTTTATCCCAAAGAATAACTAGACACTCTCCATCTACCATTCTGTTTGTATCAAGACAATAAGAAAATTTATCTATATACTCAATAACAACAAGACCTGGTATAAGATTGTAGAACGCTCTGTATTCTTTGGTTTGCTCTACAACTTCAGCGCCTTCAGAGTCATAACCAATAATCATTGTTCCGTATGCGACACCAAAACCGTGAACTTATAAAACATAAATTACACCAGATCGAACCTAACAAAATCATGAATTTTATCAGGTTCTTTATGCGATCAGGTTCATGTTAAATCAAAGTAATTTAGGTAAACATAAAGGTATTTTATATTTTTGTATAAGTTTACTTTACTTTTGTATAAGGTCAGTTTATAATTTGGCTCAAGAGGTGATGGTCATGAAGAAAGATTTTGGTGATTCGATCTCAAATAAGGTTTATGAATATCGTGTACTTGCCAGATTGTCTCAGCAAGAATTAGCAAAGAAAGTCGGGGTTTCCAAACAAACCATCTTCGTAATGGAAAAAGGAAATTATGTTCCGACTCTGCTGTTAGCTTTTCGAATTGCCGAATTTTTTAATGTGGATGTAAACGAGATTTTTACTTATGAGAAAGGAAATGATCAAAAATGAAAGTGAATTCGATCACAGATACTATCACTAACGCAATGTTTTCCCCTTTAAGGTCTTGGGCTGAACATTCTCAAGGAAATTGGAGTATTCTTATTGGTAGCGGGTTTGTATTGCTTGTAGTCGGGTTGATTCTGACAATCATATTTCTTAAAAAAATGGGTAAGGCTGACGAGAGAACAAATCAAATATCATTAAAAAGTGCCCTCTTTATGTTATATGGAGTCATTTTGTGCGACTTGATTTTCCCGAAAGAATATATGTGGCAAGTTTTCTTCTTATTTAAATATTCTCTTGCGCTATTAGCTTCAGGAATCTATCTAGCCGTTCGATATAAAAAAGATTTTTCAAACTAAAGAACTAAATGGAAAAATGTAAATTCAATTACCAATAAATATAGTGGCTCTGTAGTTTTAATTGTTTTAAGAGAGGTAACGATTTGAAGGTGTGGGGAAGTAAGGGTGTTAATTACTCACCAATTATTAACATAATTCATACAAGCTTATGACATGATGTAAAAAGGAGTTAGAAAGTGTAATGAAAATAAGCTTTCATAACCAATGTTAAAGAATTACTATGTTAAGGGCCTAGTGGGTGAATAACCCGTGGAGGTTCAAGTCCTCTCGGCGATCCCATTAATACCAGGGGTTTCATCACCTTTGGTATTATTTTTTTGTTGCAAGTGTATGTGGCATTAAAAAAGTGCTGACCCCTGCACAAAACTTGTTGCGCGAGTCTGCACTTTTATTCTTCAAGATACACTGTCCCTTATCTCGATTAAGGGAGTGTATTTAATCCGTTTTTAGCCGCACTGATACTTGGCTTTTAGAAGCTTTTTTTAAATGGTTAAAACCAACAAATTTTTTGCCTTCTTCATCCCATAGTCGGAATTTTAACGACTTAAGACTTGTTGCCAGTGTAATGGTCGGAACGTTTTGCAATGGTTCAGTGTTGTTATGTACTTCTTCGAGCTTATAGTTTGGGACTCTCGGGCTTAAATGATGAACATGATGGAAACCGATATTGCCTGTTAGCCATTGCATGATTTTTGGAAGCTTATAAAAAGAGCTTCCTTCCACTGCTGCTTTTACATATTCCCAATGCTCATCTTCTTCAAAATAAGAATCCTCAAACGTATGCTGAATATAAAACATCCAAATTCCGAGGGTTCCCGATATCATAAAAATTGGCGCTTGAACCAGCAGGAAGTTTTGCCAGCCGATAGCCCAACATAAAAGTGCTGCCAAAGCGACGATACCCAGGTTCGTTACATACGTATTCATCCGTTCTTTGCGTTTTGCCCCTTTACGATTAAAACGATTGGTAATCCCGAAGACGTAAATCGGCCCAATAATAAACATGACAAACGGATTTCTGTACAAACGGTACATGATTTTTGTCTTCGTTGAGGCTTCCTTATACTCCTCAACGGTCAGTACCCAAATATCGCCTGTACCGCGTTTGTCCAGGTTGCTGCTTGTCGCATGATGGACAGAATGGTCGTGTGCCCAATGATCAAAAGGATGCAGAGTCAGAATTCCTGTTATTGTTCCAAGGATTCGATTCGCCCTTCTGTTCTTAAAAAAGGAATAGTGGCAGCAATCATGAAAAATGATGAAGGTTCTCACCAAAAATCCGGCCGCAACGACAGAAATTGCTAGTGTAAGGAAATAAGAAATTGACAAGCTCTTATATGCCAAAAACCATAACAGGAAAAATGGTACCAATGTGTTAATGATTTGATAAATACTTTTTTGTAAATCGGACTTTTCGTAAGGGGTAACCAGTTTTCTCAAAGTCCTTAGGTTTTCTTTACTCATTTATTAAAGTTTCCCCTTCCCTAATGTTCTTAATCTCAGTATAGAAAACGTTTTATTCCCTTTGAAGTCCCAGCTGTCATACTCCATATATGATAAGTATCATGGTTTTGTTATAACTTGCCAGCCAGCTAAGGATCCTTTTCAAAAGCTGTCAAATGGAGCGATTTTTCAATCCATCTGTAAAATAGTTGGAAATGCGAAACTGATTTCCAGCTTAATTAAATCTTTATTAGCAGGGACAGCCTGGAAACAAAAGTTGTATAAAGATTATACCCATCTCTTTATCGAGCCAAACTCTCTCCCTGCACTCTTATGGGAATCGGTTTATTTAGACCGTGAACCTTGATTGAGAAACAAACATGGTAATGAAGAAAAGGAAGATGATTTGAGATCAAGTTTTAATTTTTATGAGGATTTTGGCAAAATGGGGATATACCATGGTGACGTTTGCACATCTGCAGAAATAAAGCTTTACCAGTGAACAGCCCTGGTTTTAGCACTTGAGCCGAGCTTTGTAAAGAAATCCTTAACAATCAATAATGAAGTACGATTAAGCAAAGAAAAAGGGTTGAAGACACTCGCGATTCATTTTCACGGTGTTTTCAAACCATAGTTATTGAAGGCCTCTTTTTCTGCATGTTTAACAAATAATGCCACGAATAAAACAATAATATTAATTTGCATTTATTTCCGTTTCGTGTTATTCTAAAGAAGAATTATTTTTGTTCGTGTAAAGGATGAATATTGACTTTTCGTCTTGATGATACTTTGGGCAGGGATAGTAATTAAATGTGTGGTAACACACTAGGAGGCAACAAAAATGGAACAAGGTACAGTTAAATGGTTTAATGCAGAAAAAGGTTTTGGATTTATCGAACGTGAAAATGGAGACGACGTATTCGTACACTTCTCTGCAATCCAAGGTGACGGATTCAAATCTTTAGACGAAGGTCAAAAAGTAACGTTTGACGTTGAGCAAGGTGCTCGTGGAGCTCAAGCTGCTAACGTTCAAAAAGCTGCTTAATCTTAAAACGTTTATAGAAACAGGCTCTTTATATAGGGGCCTGTTTTTTTACGTTCTCTATAATACTAAAACTCAATAAAAAACCCTACTCAACGTGCGAGTAGGGAGATGTTACAAGGTAATAGCAAAAGATTTAACGCTTCAAAGGTTTGTTTATAGTATAACACACTGGATTGACAATATGCGGAATGTATATAAATTATTTATTTTTCTTTTCGAATACAAGTACATACTATTCTTTCTTTTTTTACTAACCTGTGGAGATCGGTTGATTTAGACCGTGAACATTGATTGAGTCCATTAATACGAATTGAATGTTGAGTGTCAAAATTATTGAAAGGCTTTGGAAAGTGGTAATGAAGAAAAGGAAGATAATTTGTGGCCCAATATTCTTGGCAAATAGGGCTAAACAATGAGTGACAGTTTGGAGACATCTGCAGAAACAGCTGAACTTTTTTAAAAAAATTTGGGGTTTCAAACCGTAGATATTAATAAGTCTTCTTAAACCATGTTATACATTCGATGCGGGCTTATTGACATTTTCTATTTAGCCTACCGCTTATGCACAGTATCCACACCTTTAACAAATATGCCATGACTAAAATGATAATATTTAATTGCAATTATTTCCGAATCGTGCTATGATAAAGAAAGATTATTTTTGTTCGTGTAAAGGATAGTATGAATATTGACTTTTCGTCTTGATGATACTTTGGGCAGGGATAGTAATTAAATGTGTGGTAACACACTAGGAGGCAATAAAAATGGAACAAGGTACAGTTAAATGGTTTAATGCAGAAAAAGGTTTTGGATTTATCGAACGTGAAAACGGAGACGACGTATTCGTACACTTCTCTGCAATCCAAGGTGACGGATTCAAATCGTTAGACGAAGGTCAAAAAGTAACGTTTGACGTTGAGCAAGGTGCTCGTGGAGCTCAAGCTGCTAACGTTCAAAAAGCTTCTTAATCTTAAAACGTTTATAGAAACAGGCTCTTAATATAAGAGCCTGTTTTTTTGCGTTCTCTGTATAATTCAATAAAAAACCCTACTCAACGTTCGAGTAGGGAGATGGTACAAGGTAATAGAAAAAAGATGTAACGCTTCAAAGGTTTCTTTACAAGTATAACATAATGGATTGACAATATGCGGTAATGTATATAAGTTATTGATTTCTTTTCAAACACACCTACATCTTATTAGGAAGTAAACGTTTACGCAAAATTTTAAAAATCATAGCCAACTCTATGTGTCGTGTACCAACCGCCAAAAGCGCCACGCTAAACGGGAGTCATCCAAGATAATTCCGACACTCTCCTTCCTTTTAATCCATCACCTCAGATGAAGTTTATGTAGTATTCTCTTATTACCAACGGTGAACAAAAAGGACCATCCCTTTTGTAAAGAATCATCCTTTTTTTAAGTATTCTTGAAATGAACATAACAGGTGATCCATCTGCAAGATTTCCACTTACTTCAATTTTTTCATAAGACTCCGTCTTATTTTTATCGTTGACCATATTTTATGAAAAGAAGATAAACAATTACAATTTTCTGTCGCAGTGGATATAGGAAATTCCTAAAGATAGAGGGGAGATTGATTGATTTTTTTCTAGAAATAATCACTTAGCTATTCCTAACACGATGAAAGCCCTACCTCTCTTCCATCCTTACGGCTCCTTGTCCGTGCCAGTGTGAATCAGGATTACAAAAATCAAGTGACTATTTTATCGAGTTTTTGATAAAACTTCAAATGTTTGTAGAAGAAATTTAAACAATAAAAATGAATTAGCTGTAGGAATAACAAAAGAGGTTAATGTTCTAAAAGTACGTTGAAGAAGTAGAACGTCTGAAATGATTCCATTTAATCATAACATTCTGAAAAATCCAGGATGTTTATTGGAATGCCATACGTTTTCTATAATTAACTTTAACAGAAACTTTTTATTTGATTTTCAGTGATTCCTTTAATTACTTCCAGTTCACTAATCAAAAATTCATATGCATTATCCAACATTTTTTTTTCGCTTGAATTAAGTGCTTTTTCTTTCTTCATACGCATTAAATCACGTACAACTTCAGCACCTTCTTGTATTTCACCCGTTTTTATTTTGTTCGTGTTTACTTGATACCTTTGTTTCCACGGCAGTAACCTATCTGATTCTCCATGCTGAAAAATGTGTATAATACGTTTTAAAGCAAGAATATCAGTAACTGGACGTATATTTGAGCTCAATATTTTACGCGTTGGAATCATAACTGTCATATTACTGATTGACATTTTTATGACATAATACTGTTGTTTTTCCTCTAAAAATTCTTTTTCTTCAATGGCTTCAATTATTCCTGCTCCGTGCATTGGATAAACAATGTTATCGCCAATTTGAAACATATCATCCACCTCCATATATGGTAACCTTTTTAAGCTTACCATATATGGAGGTGTAATATCAAATATTTAATAATAACATGATAATATTTTTATTGTCAATAACTTTTTAAAAAATAAATCGAGCAAAAACAACATCAAAACAATAGGCTACGTGTCGTATTCCCCAATAAAGGAAATGTCATTTGGTCCATGTATATCCTGAAACCTCACCGATTTAACATAGATCAGTTTTTCATTGAAAATGTGTTATGAAATCTCCTTTAGGAATTCAAGACTTGGCATCAATGACATGTTTGCTGGTCTAATATGGGCACAAATTTAGTCAAGGAGTAGACCATGTGTTTACTCCTCGTCATGAAGTTACTTCTGTATGATCTGAATAAGATTGCCGCATGTATCGTCAAATACAGCTATTGTGACTTCTCCCATTTTTGTCGGCTCCATAGTGAACTTCACGCCTTTTTCCTTTAATCGTTTGTACTCTTTTTGAATATCTGTAACGCCAAACATTGTTGCTGGGAAGCCCTCGGCGAATATCTTCTTTTGATACTCCTTAGCGGCAGGATGTTCATTTGGTTCGAGTAAAAGCTCGGTTCCGTCTTGATCCTCTTGAGAAACAAGCGTTATCCACCTGAATGTACCCATGGGAACGTCCTCCTTTTTTACAAACCCCAGTTTTTCTGTATAAAACTCCAGTGCCTTGTCTTGGTCTTGGACGAATATACTGGTAACAATGATTTTCATACTGTTTTTGCCTCCTTTGATATGTATGACGCATGGTACTGGCTGCAAGCAAACAACCCACACATTTGTCAGAAGTCCTGTTCCGAGTGTCATGAAACAAACGTATTCCTACATGAATTAGGGAAATCGCACACTCAAAACTTAAGAGCGTATTAAAACGAAGCTTCCTAACAAAGACTTTATTTACTTTAACTTATGTTGAAGCTAAATGACAAAATTATGTTGATTTGAAATACTTTAGGGAAGGGGATTTAATTACCGATAAAAGTCATGATAAAAATACTCAGCGAAATTTTTTTCTAATGGTGAAACTCAACTTCTATGCACTTAATGGGTTTATTTACTAATCTGTAAATTTATGTCTTAATAGTAAGGGGTGAAAAATATTACTTATAGCCCGTGATTTGGCTGCATAATCTTTCTCTGAATATAAAATGGAAAAAGGCAGTGCCCGTTTATAGGTACATGTATAAAAAAAGGAGCCATAACAATGTTAAAAAGATTTCTTCTGGTTTTACTTACACTGATTATGTCTATAGTTGTTATACTAGTGGCTGCTAAAGATTCCCCTGGAGATAATGTCATTTCATTTGATGAGCCTATGATCTTAATGATATCCATTGGGATTGTTGTATTCTTATTCATCCCTCCATTAGCCTTGTCCTTTTTTGGAAACATGGTTGTAAGAATAATATCAGGAGTATACCAATGTTTTATCGTTTTCACTTTTCTAGGGATGATTCCAATTGGATTTCTTATTCCCAATGGCTTTTTGACAATTCTTGTTTCTGTTTTAGGAACTTTAGTCAGCATAATTAGTGTTGTAGTAACCTTATTAATTGATAGGAATAAAGAAGTTAAATCTTAATATTGAAAAGCTTATCGCTCTTATCGAGGAAAGAGGCCTTTCATTGATCAGTGACACTAACATGATCGTGATAAAATGCTTTTGCTCCTTGGCACTCATTGTCATGCAAATCAGCAACAGCCTCCAATGCTTTTCTTAGATTTATCATTTGATTTTTCAATTCTTTATAATCTTTTGCTTGATTAAATGAGGAGGGTCCTGATGACAAATCGTAGAACGAATCCTAAGGTTGATGAATTTTTAAGTAAAGCTGAAAAGTGGAAGGAAGAATATGAGCGGTTGAGAGATATCGTTCTTGATTGTGAGCTGACTGAAGAATTTAAGTGGATGCATCCTTGCTATACGTTTAATAAGAAAAACGTCGTTTTAATACATGGATTTAAAGGATATTGTGCGCTTCTGTTCCACAAAGGCGCCTTGTTACAGGATCCTCACGGGATTCTCATCCAACAAACGGAGAATGTACAGGCGGCGCGCCAGATTCGGTTCACCAATGTTCAAGAAATAGCTGAAATGGAACCCATCTTGAAAGCCTATATTAAGGAAGCCATTGAAGTTGAAAAAGCCGGTTTGGAAGTGAATGTTAAAAAGAATACGGAATACATCATTCCAGAAGAACTTCAACATAAATTCGATGAATTTCCTGCTTTGAAAACGGCTTTTGAAGCATTGACCCCGGGACGGCAAAGAGCATACATTCTTTATTTTTCTCAAGCCAAACAACCCAAAACTCGAGAGTCAAGGATTGAAAAATATATGAAGAAAATTCTCGATGGGAAGGGATTAAAGGATTCGTCAGAAAGGCATTTTGCTAAGTGAGATTTCTATGAATCTGTCATGAAAGAAGCATTGAAGGATGAAGGAATACCAAGATTTTTGAGTTCCTTGGTATTCCTTGTGTCACAAAAAAATACAGAGGGGCGGTTCAAAGTATGAAAGAACTGCCCCTTATTTTGTTTGGCATTTTCGTTTAAATAAACCGATAACTGATTAATGAATAGCCATTATGTCAATGAGGCGCTTGATTTTTTCACTGTCTCCTGTATCAACGTACACGGTTTTTGTATTTTTTATTATATTCTCAGTCACTTCCCGCATTACGCCATTACTTACATCATCAGAGGAATCCCAGCGTAAAGGAACATTATATACTTTAATCGTGCCGTCGCCATTACCGCTATAGGTTACAGAGCCATCCACTAAACGAGAGCCTGCTAACTGGATAACATCTTCCGGATAGCTAGCACTGGTGTCATCATTTGGATTGATTGGTTCGCCAGCCGAAATATGCCGAACATTCAATTCATCTAGCTCTTGATTTGCTCCAAGCTGCAACCAAACTCTGGCATATTCGATTTTCTCAGAGGGATATTCCGCTAATACATTGTCTTTTTGGCTTTTCTCCTCATTTCTTACTTCTTCTGAAGAGGTTTCTTGTGATTCATCTGTTGAGGATTCTTTTGAAGCATTTTCATTTGTTACGGATTTTTCTGATCCTGTTGTTGTCTCTGATTCACCCTTGCTTATTTGGTTGCTATCGTCAGTCTCATTATTATTTTCTTCAGAGTGTAATGAAGAATCATTATTTGATTTTTCTTCCTTACCGCCCATACATCCAACGAGCAATAAGACGAGCAGCATCAGGACAGCATTACAATAAAAAATATTTCTCAGTTTCTTCATTATTTCATTCCTCCCCCTCATCAACAGCCTTACATGCTTTTCTTAATTTATTCAGTTGATTTTTCAGTTGGTTATACCTAATATTACCATGGAATAGAAATGAAGTTCGAAAAAATTATAGGAGAGGTAACGAATGCTAGATCAATCGAGTAAATCTAGACAGCTTTTTGAAATGATGACCACACGATATACGGGTGGCATTAATTGAGGAATTCCCTATCTTTTATCAACTATATTGAATGCTTTTTATTTATTTCATCATTTGGTGATGTACTAGAGTGTGTGAATATGCGGTCTAATATCTGTTCTGTAAATGGCATAAAGGAATTAAGGATTATACCTCCTAAACAAACGGTTAATAAAGTCCCGACGCCAACTGGCCCATTTAAAATGATTGCAGCTATCAAGAATAAGAGGTAAATGAATGTTCTCGAAAAAAAGATATTTGTTCTGGTTAATTCTTTTATGATGAATGTCAATCGGTCAACTGGAATCGGTGCAAAATTTGTGTGCAAATAGGTTGCAGTTCCTAATCCTATAACAACTAAGCCGATTCCAAAACAAATCACTTTGCTGTACCATAGGTCAGGTGTTAACAAATTGTGCAATAAAAAAAGCCACATATCAATGCCAATTCCCGTTATAAATGCTGTTAACATCCCCAAAACTTCTGGTCTTTGTCTTTTCAAAAATGAATTACAACATATCAATATAAACGCTATTATGATTTCCCAACTTCCCACTGTAAGCCCCACATTCTTGGACAGTCCTACCACAACTGCATCAAAGGGTGAAGTTCCAAGGTTTGATTGGATCGTGAAAGAAATACCAAGGGTTAAAATGAAAATTCCTAATACATAAACAATATATTTCACTGTACTCGACCTCTTTTTTGTTCATTTTATTGCAAATACAATAAAGTTAATTTATATTTAATATATGGCATCTTTGTTGTATTTGCAACAAAGATATGTACTAAGGAGGTCATGATGAAGGAAATTCTTCGCGAAATCGGAATGATTGCCAGGGCATTAGATTCGATAAGCAATATAGAATTTAAAGAATATAACCTCACAAAAGGGCAGTATTTGTACCTTGTCCGAATATGTGAAAACCCAGGAATCATTCAAGAAAAATTAGCTGAAATGATTAAAGTAGACCGAACAACAGCGGCTCGTGCCATAAAAAAGCTTGAAATGAATGGTTTTATTAAAAAGATGGATGATGATCATAACAAAAAGATAAAAAAACTCTTTCCAACAGAAAAAGGGAAAGATGTGTTTCCCGTTATAAAAAGAGAAAATGATCATTCGAATAGTGTCGCATTAGCGGGGTTTTCTGAAAAAGAAGCAGAAACCATTTTTTACCTTCTTCAACGAATTAGAAAGAATGTAGAAGTTGATTGGGAATATGTAAAAAAGGGGAACAAGAGAGATTATTAATTTTAAAAGGAGCATATATGAGCATGAGTATAAAACTAAAAAAGTGCAGCCATGAAGATTTAAAAATACTCCAAGAAATAAGTATTGAAACGTTCAATGATACATTCAGGAACCAGAATTCGCCAGAAAATATGAAAGCTTATTTGGAACGTGCATTTCATTCTAAACAGTTGGAAAAGGAATTATCCAATACCTCTTCACAATTCTTTTTTGTTTATTTGAATCATGAAGTCGCTGGATACTTAAAGATCAATACCAATGAGGCTCAGTCTGAAGAAATGGGTGATGAATCACTAGAAATCGAGAGGATTTATATCAAGAACAAATTTCAAAAACATGGTCTTGGCAAACATCTGTTCAATAAAGCTGTGGAAATTGCGCTGGAATCTAATAAAAAGAAAATCTGGCTAGGCGTATGGGAAAAAAATGAAAATGCTATTGCTTTTTATGAAAAGATGGGGTTTGTTCAAACTGGAGTCCACTCTTTTTATATGGGTGATGAAGAACAAATAGACTTTATCATGATCAAAACACTCGTATAACTCTTTATGAAAGGCGGGTTTATATGTATATTCCAAAATACTATAAGGTGACAAATGTAGATGACATTTGGGACTTTGTTCAAAACAACTCATTTGGCACAATTGTCACAACAGCACAAGGGAAACCAATTGCAACTCATTTGCCATTGCAGTTAATGAAAGAGGGAGATACTTATTATATCACGGGGCATATTGCTTATGGGAATCCTCAATGGAGAACATTTGAAGCCTGTGAAGATGTGCTTGTTATGTTTCAGGGACCGCACGCCTATATCTCTTCCTCTTGGTATGAAAAGGAAAATGTCCCAACGTGGAACTATCAAGCCGTACATGTATACGGCACAGCCAGCATCTTGAACGAAGAAGAGTTAAAACATGACCTGACAATGTTGCTGCAAACATACGAAAAACATCGTAAGAATCCAGTTTTATGGGATAAGCTTTCTCCTCAGCTCTTAGAAAGCCAACTGAAAGGTATTGTCGGATTTAAGATGAAGGTGGGAGAAATTCAGGCTTCCTATAAATTAAGTCAGAACCGAAATGAAGAGGATTATATGAATATCATTGATCAATTACGAAATGAAGGAGATTCAAATTCAAAACAAATGGCAGAACTGATGGAAAAGCGATTAAAAGATGAAATATAAGTCCACTTTTATTAGCGAAATTTGAATTAATGAATAGTAATCAAATTTTTGATTCTACGCCTTCAACTTGTGTGAAAGTTCGAGGAACACTTGATGTTTTTAATTCTATTAGCGGGTGCTTCTGGCGGGGCTCTTTCGGGGGTGTTGATCTTTAATACAAGTTATGCCCTGCTATCTCGGAGTGACTCTAATCTATTTTTTTATGCACTTCACGTATAGCATTTCCTATTAATATCTCATCAGGTTTAACAAGTCACAATAGTAATAGAAGTAATCGGCACCTAGTTTGGGACAAGTTCCAAACAAAAGAACAAAACAGCGGGTCACAAATGCTTCCCACTGTTTTGTACGGTACTTAGCTGATATTTTCTTTAATTGTTTTGGAAAATGTGATTGATTTATTCTCGCTAACAAATGTTGAGCCTAAAAGGAGTGCGCCACCTAGCATTTGAACAATGGTCATTTGTTCTCGTAGGATAATGGCAGAAATTAATATAGCTACAAATGGGTCTACATAGCTTAGCATAGCAATACTCTGTCCTTTTAATTTTTGCATACCCGAGAAAAATAACCAAAATCCAATCCCAGTGTTTACAATCCCTAAAATGATGATAAAAGGAACGGATGATCTAGATACTCCAAAGATACCGAATCCTTCTGTGAAAAATACATATGGCAAGAGCAGGACTGCTGTTAATCCAAGTTGGATGATTGTAATCTCCAACCTGCCCATGCGGTGTATAAATTTATTTAGTAACATCAATGCAGCGTAACATGCAGCCGCAATTAATCCAAAAAAGATCCCAAGCAGATCACCTGTTCCAGATGCAATTATGCCATTTCCAACAATTAAAACCATGCCTATGATCGCTACACCAATACAAACCATTTTTTTGACAGATAATTGTTCCTTAAGGACAAATGGTGAGAGGATCATGACAAATACAGGTGCAAAGTAATACCCTAGTGTGGCATTAGTAAGTGTTGTATGATTGTACGATTGATAAAGAAAGATCCAATTTCCTCCTAATGCAATACCAGAAAGAAATAAAGTATAAGCATTCGCTTTGACTAATTTCCATGGAATGGTTTTCTTCATCATCATGAACACGACTATTAAAAATAGACATCCAATTGAACTGCTTAGTAAAGCTGTTTCACTCGAAGATAAATCAATGTATCTTACAACTAAACCCATTGTGCCGAAAATGATCATTGATAATATAAACTGAATCTTAGATTTCATTGTCTACTCCTTCGAATCTGCGAAACAGCTTATATTTCGCAGATTTTTAATCTGTTTTATATATAAGCTTATTCACTGCTGATTCAACAGCTGGAGTAAACGGCGGTGGCGGTGAAGTTGAAAATGGCTTCCAAGTGTATAGAGTTGTATTTGAGTGTGGCATGCGAATCCCCCTATGTATATGCGTATTTTTGAAAAACTGGATATGACGAAAAGATGGTTATACTAGATTATACATGAAATTTTTTCTTGAAAGATATGAATGTTTCATATTTGATTACGGCTCATAAAATAACATCTTTTAAATAATAACTCACCCCACACAAAAAGGAACCCTTGGCGCAGAACGGTTCTGCTTAAGGTCTCTTTTCCGGAGTAAGCAACTTTTTCTGCATTGATTTTTCAGATGTAAAAAAATACAACTTATTTACTTTTATCATATTATAATAGGGTATATCAATAGGATCGGAGTGTGATTGAATGCAAACGAAAATTTTATCTTTATGTATGTAATACAATGTCAGACTGGGAATACGGATATTTGATTGCTGAACTAAACTAAGGAAGATATTTCAAAAAAGATGCAGTACCTTTAAAAGTAGTTACAGTAGGAGCTAATCAAGAAATGGTTACTACGATGGGAGGTCTGAGCATAAAACCAGATATTTCTATTGATGAGTGTATCCTTGAGAATAAAGATCTTTTCATATTACCTGGAGGGAATACTTGGGGAGAAGATATTCATCAGCCTATCTTGAAAAAAGTTGGCGAAGCTTTAGAACTTGGCACTATTGTTGCTGCAATTTGCGGTGCAACGGAGGGCCTCGCGAATATGGGATACCTAGATTCTAGAAAGCATACAAGCAATGATGTAGCGTATCTTAAAATGGTCTGCCCTCATTATAAAGGAGAAACATTTTATGAGAGGGAGCCTGCGGTATCTGATGAGAATTTGATTACTGCATCAGGCGTAGCTCCTCTGGAATTTGCGATGGAAGTACTGAAAAAATTAGATGTATTTGCGCCAGGTACATTATATTCATGGTATAACCTCAATAAGACTCATCAGCCTGAATACTTCTACCAATTAATGAATTCAATAGAGAGATGATCGAAATCATTCAACTGAGTTTTTTGATGATAAACTTATTTTAATAATACTAAGAAGTGATGTATTGTAATAAAAACAAACCTCTTAACCCGAAACTGATTGAAACATTTAGGTTCCTCCACCTCCATTGTTATGTGGCATACATGCCCATAACACCACTACTACGGAGTGTAAAGAAAATAAGCTTTGATTTAGGGGACTAGTAGGTGAATAATCCGTGAAAGTTCAAGTCTTTCGGCCGCATCAAAGATACCAAGGGGTGTAGACCCCTGGTATTTTTTAATGTTCTCTTTGCTTTTTACAGTTTACTTCTTTTTATTTCGCTCGTTACAACATTCAGTTAAAGTAAAATGGAATAAACAAAGGTTTTCCCCGTTTTTGCATAGTCTTTCTTACTTTGCGAATCGCCGAGCAGCTGCCACGCACAATATAACGGCGATATTCACTGCTACGAGTGCCCAGCCCACTTTCTCGTGCAGAATCACTGAGGCAAGCAGCAGTCCAAAGAAGGGCTGGAGGAGCTGCAGCTGTCCAACCGCCGCAATACCGCCTTGGGCGAGACCTCGATACCAGAACACAAAGCCGATCAGCATGCTGAATAAAGATACATACGCAAGACTGAGCAGCGCAGGAACGCCGACGCCCGACCATGAGTCCGGCGTAAAATAGAATGATAATGGCAGCATAAGAGGAAGCGACAGAACGAGAGCCCAAGAGATCACCTGCCAGTTTCCCAGCCGCCGTGAGAGCCGTGCTCCTTCTGCATAACCGAGTCCGCATACGACAATAGAAGCCAGCATGTATGCGTCACCGATCGGGGAGGATACTCCGCCTTGAATGAGGGCGAATCCTGCTACTAGTAAGCTGCCTGCAGCCGAGAAAATCCAGAAGGCTGGCCGGGGGCGTTCCCCTCCGCGAAGTACGCCGAAGATCGCCGTCGCGAGCGGAAGTAGTCCAATGAAAACAATGGCATGGGCGGATGTGACATACTGAAGCGCCAAGGCTGTCAGCAACGGGAAACCAACCACCACGCCGAACGCTACCACCAATAGCGCAGTTATGTCACCTTTGGCGGGTCGCTGCTGCCGGAAGATGAGAAGGAGCGCCCCGGCCAATACACCAGCTATCGCAGCGCGGCATACGGTGAGGAACAACGGATCGAAGTCCGCCACAGCCAAGCGGGTCGCAGGTAGCGATCCGCTGAAAATGAGCACCCCCAGAAAACCATTCATCCAGCCATTTGTTGCTTTGTTCATTTACAATCACTCCATCATATGTTTCTTCTCACAAGATCATTTTTTCTCTGGCAAAACCTGTATTTAAGGATTACAATGACTATAAACTGTAATTGACCTTTTAAAAACAGCCAGTTTTCATAAAAAAATGCATACCAGTTAGGGGAAACGAGCAAATGGATATCACGCCTTTTTTAAATAGAAATCTGGATATTCCGCTTTATCAGCAGCTTTATCAGTATTTCAAAGAAAACATGCATCAGGGGCGTATTCAAAAAGGAATGAAACTGCCATCAAAGAGGCTTCTGGCGAGTCAGCTTTCCATCAGTCAAACGACTGTTGAGCGTGCCTATGAACAGCTTGCTGCTGAAGGCTATATTGTGAGCAAGCCAAGAAGCGGATGGTTTGCTGATTATAATGATGCTGATTTTGTCCATAGTAAAATGTTTAGCACATCACCAGTGAGACAAAAAGCGCAGAAAAATGAACAATGGATTGATTTTCACTATGGAAATGTAGATTCATCTCACTTCCCTTTTTCCGCTTGGCGAAAAAGTATGGTCAATAGTTTAGACCAATATGGCCAAGAGCTTTATCGGCCAGGAAATGCTTTAGGGGAGCTTGAGCTGAGAACACTTATTGCAGAGTACCTGTATCAATCACGCGGAGTTCATTGTGTCCCTGAACAAGTGATCATAGGTGCCGGGAACCCTTTTCTTCTGCAAATCTTGTGCCAGGTTTTTGAACCGGATATTTTCATAGGATATGAGGATCCGGGTTATCCAAGAGCTAGGAAGATTTTTGAAGCCAATCGTATGAATATCGTTCCTATACCGGTCGACGATGAAGGAATTTGTATACAGAAGATCAAAGAACACCAGCCAACCCTTGTTTATGTCACCCCTTCTCACCAATTTACGCTGGGAACAATCATGACAATTAACAGAAGAATGCAGCTGCTCAAATGGGCGGCAGACAATCAATCATTCATCATAGAGGACGATTATGACGGAGAATTTAGATACACAGGACAGCCGGTCCCCTCCTTGCAAGGGCTTGACCAGCATAACCGTGTCATTTATATGGGCACTTTTTCTAAATCTCTTCTTCCTTCGCTGCGTATCAGCTATATGATTCTCCCTTCGCCTCTTTTGGAAAAAGGCCATGACATCACTTCTTTATATAAGCAAACAGTGTCCTGCCACAGTCAGCTGACGCTGGCTCAATTTATAAAAAATGGAGAGTGGCAAAAACACATCAACAGAATGAGAAAGCTATACCGAAAGAAAAGGGCCATTTTATTAGAGACTGTGCAAAGAGAATTAGGAAAACACGTCAGGATTCGCGGGGAAAATTCTGGACTTCGTATCTTACTAGATGTTTTCTTGCCATTCAGTGAAAAAGAGTTAATTGAGAAGGCAAAGGAATATGGAGTCAAAATTTATCCGGTTTCTCTTTCTTATCAAAAACATCCTCCTACAAAAACGGTTTCACTTGGATTTGCAGGGGTCTCGGAAGTCAACATACGAGAAGGCATAAAAAAGCTGAAAGCTGCTTGGGAGATATAAGGAGCTTTCAGGTTTGCCATTTGATATTCCTTCAGGTTGAATAAAAGAGCGAGTGACGGAGATTAACAATGTTGGCAGAAAAATCATACGAAAACGGCTTTTGTATTTTGCCTTTAATCAAAAAAATCGGTTCATTTTATTGAATTTTATGAAAATTTATGATTATAATTAATATATCAAAAAAAATTGATTAAAGAGGTGATATGATGAATGATACCAAATTAGAACTGTTTCAGATTTATGAGAAAAAATTTAAAGCTCTAGCAGATCAAAAACGGTTAGAGATCATGTATGAACTTTGTCAAAGAGGAAAAACCTGTGTTTGTGATTTGACTGAGATCTTTAATATGACTCAATCAAAGCTTTCTTATCATCTTAAAATATTGCTGGACGCGAACTTAATTACTAAAGAAGTTAAGGGAACATGGAGCTATTATGATGTAAATAATCCTGAGTTCAACCAATTACTGTCAGAAGAGGTTTGTTGTGTATTTAGAAAGAGCAGGGAGGGATGATGCGGTTACATTTTAACCATTAAATCAATATTTCTTGATGAATATCAATAAAGGGGGAATCATTATGATGTATGTTCATGTAGGAGTGAATGTAACCAATTTAGGGGATTCGATCACATTCTATGAAAAAGTTTTTGGAGTGAAACCTGTAAAAGTAAAAACAGACTATGCAAAGTTTCTGTTAGATAAACCGGGATTGAATTTTACGTTGAATGTTCGTGATCAGGTGCAAGGGAACCAAGTGAATCATTTTGGATTCCAAGTCGATAGTGTAGATGAAGTGTTGAGACATAAGGAGCGGCTTGAAAAAGAAGGCTTTTTTGCACGTAAGGAAATGAATACAACATGCTGTTATGCAGTCCAAGATAAATTCTGGGTTACAGATACCGACGGAAATGAATGGGAGTTTTTCTATACCAAGCCGAATAATGATGACCCACAACAAGTTTCTCCCTCTTGTTGTGTAACACCTGCGTGAAAGTGTTAATTATTTAGATGAAGGTCAAAATTTCCTCCAGCTAGGCAGAGTGGGTAAACATAAACATTAAGCTCGCTTAGCTGAACATAGTAAAAAGGAGCAGCACTTGTTGCTCTTTTTCACCTTTCTTTTTTTCATCATTTTTATATCCTCAGCTTCACCTAGGGGTGGTTCGGCTTGAGGCAAATGAAGCGACAACAATGAAGAAGTCTATAAAAACAACGATTCACAGAAATACTATGATATTTTCTACCTTTTTTGATTGTTTACCGTTTTTTCAGAATTCCTTTTCGGCTTATACTTTGCACCCCAAGGGAAGAAGTCGGCCGGGCTATGAACATGTAGAAGCAAGTTCTGGAACTTATCAGAGGAATTCATTTATTGGTTTACTATTGGGAAATATACATATACCTTCTGAATATGGTCTTTAGTACAAATAACTCTATTATGGTATATTTAAATAAGACTAAATATTCGAAACGAGGAATGATATGAATACGAACAAAAAACAAAAGCATATTAAAATAAAAAGGATTCTGCAAGTCATAATGGTTATTATTGGAGGAATTATAGCGGCATATGGACTGGAAACCGTATTGATTCCAAACAGTGTGTCTGATGGAGGGGTGACAGGCCTTAGTATCGTTGGTTCACAGCTATTTGATTTGCCATTAGGAGTCCTTATTGCAGCTTTAAATATCCCGTTTGTCTGGTTAGGATATAAGCAAATCGGGAAAGACTTTGCATTATTATCCATTATCGGAATCGTATCACTTGCCGCAGGTACAATGTTTTTTCACCATACTCCAGCTATCATAGAGGGGGATACCTTGCTAATAACCGTTGTTGGCGGGATTATCCTTGGATTGGGAATGGGGTTGGCCTTACGTAATGGCGGCGCATTGGATGGAATTGATATGCTCGCTGTGCTGCTATCTCGAAAATTGCCATTTGGAACGAGCGATCTCATTTTATTCTTAAACCTTTTTGTGTTTATTTTTGTATCCATTGTATTTGGCTTACAAGGGGCATTACTGTCAGTCATTGCTTACTACATTGCGTCTAAAGTTATACATATCGTTGAGGAAGGCTTAAGTGGTTCTAAAACCTTTCAAATTATTTCAACCCAGCCTGAATTAATGGTAGAGACAATACGTGATCAGTTAGGTCGAAGTGCTACCTATAAAGAAGCGTATGGTGGTTTTTCCCACGAGAAATTTAAAGAAATTACATGTGTCATCAACCGCCTGGAAGAAACAAAACTAAAGGAAATTATTAATGAAATTGATAAAAATGCCTTTGTTACCGTATATGACGTAGCTGAAGTGAAGGGCAGTAATTTTAGAAGACATACGAGTCATTAGAGAAAAACACAACGTCTAACCTAAAAGCGAGAAACCGCTTTTAAAATGGTAAGCCTCAGAAATTTTATATTAAATTGTTTCTGTCATTTGCTCAGAAAATCTGTACTGGAATTACATTGCCTCCTGTCTCGTATAATGAGAATAGGAGGCTTTTTTGTATCAGGTTATGCTTAAATGGAGGGATTTATTTGAATATTGAGCTGCAAGAAATAGATATGTTACAAGCGGATTCGGGTCCTTATGGGATAGCGGTCTCTCGTGAAGGAAATGTATGGTTTACTCAACATAAAGCAAATAAAATCAGTTGTCTTCATCAAGATGGAACAATCAAAGAATATATTGTTCCAACTCCTGATGCACGAGTGCTGTGTTTGACTATATCATCAATAGGTGATATTTGGTTTACTGAAAACGGGAAAGATAAAATTGGAAGGCTTTCAGCAACGGGCGTATTTACAGAGTACCCATTACCCCATGCACATTCAGCGCCTTATGGAATTACTGAAGGTCTTCACGGTGATATTTGGTTTACTGAAATGAATGGAAATCGCATAGGGAGGTTGACAGCAGAAGGTATGATTCATGAATATGAACTGCCGAATAAAGAATCATATCCTTCTTTTATTACGTTGGGGCCCGATGACTCGCTTTGGTTCACTGAAAATCAAAACAGTGCGATTGGCAAGATAACAGGATCAGGAGAAATAACGGAATACCCAATCTCAACACCGGGAGCAGCACCAGTCGGTCTTGCAAACGGAAATGATGGTGACCTTTGGTTTACAGAAATAATGGGGAATAAAATAGGAAGGATCACGATGTCCGGCGAAATAACGGAATATGATATTCCTACACCAAATGCCCGGCCTCATGCTATTGCTGCGGGAGTCGAATCGGATTTATGGTTCACTGAATGGGGAGCAAATAAAATAGGAAGGTTAACGAAAGAGAGAACCTTTGAAGAATATACAATCCAAACCCCTAATGGCGAACCTCACGGAATTGGCTGTGACAAAGAAGGCTGCGTATGGTTCGCATTAGAGTGTAATAAAATCGGAAAGTTACGCTTTCTGAAATAAACATTGAGGTTTAGTCTAAGAACAATGCATGATTTAAAAAGCATACCTAGAACATTGTATGCTTTTTCATCTCCCTGAAATAATGGTACATTAACTGAAACTGAGGTTTCATCAACGTAGATTTTCAAAAAATTAAGTACTTATAGTTCTTTTACCATGACCTTCTCGCCGTTATAATCGAGCTCGCCATTAAATGTAAAACCGAATTTTTGATACAGGCGCAAAGCATGAATGTTGTTCTCAAAAATGCTTAAATAAATTCTGTTACATGTATATTGCTCAGCAAGGTGATGAATAAGAGCTTCAAGCATCATGCTTCCTAATCCTTGACCTTGAAAATGCTCGTCAATGAAAAATCGGTCAAGCCACACTCTTCCGTTTTTATTTTCTTCATCAATTTCTGGAAACCATCCATACATAGCAAAACCGACTAATTCTCCTTCGTAATAAAGTCCAGCAGGTTTATAATACTGACATTTTGTTGCCTCCTCTAGACATTGCTTCGTTGATTCTATATATGATATTTGGCTCTTGTGAACATGAAGAGACAGAATAGATTCACGATTCTCTTCAGTTACCGCCTTTATCTCAATATTCATAGTCATTCTCCTTTTATCTGTTTATCTGAAAAGGACAGAAGCTTTTCAGATCAATTGTTACGCTTTCATCCACATCATGTAGTCTTATAAAAAACAATGAGTTCTGTAGTTAATCCCCCAACTTTACTTTTGAACAAAACCTTCATTAAATCCTTTTTATAACCTTTAACTGATAGCTCATCTAACATCACTTCTTTTCATAGTTTTGTCGCGGCAGCTGAGGAGCTGCTCTTTTTTTTAACCCTGTATGGGAGTCTTGCGGTACACTAGGTGCTCTTTCATAAATTAGTTTTACCTGAACATTCTTTATGGTGAGCATCTTCTTTTTATTGATGAACAGGTGAATTTCCTGAGCAAAAATCCAATTTTTCCGGAAGTTTCGGTAAAAAACGAAACTTTTAGCGCGTGTATTTTACTTTATAATGTAAGCGGTTTCTCCTATAGTATACTTATACTATCGTACATCATTTGAGTGAAACACAGGAAGGATAGAAAAACAGATGAGATACATGAATACTAGACAAAAAGACATTTTGTATCTGTTGTTATCTGAACCTGATGACTATTTAGTCGTGCAAGATTTCGCCGACAGGGTAAAGTGTTCTGAAAAAACGATCAGGAATGATCTGAAAACAATCGAAGGTTATCTGCATGAACATTCCCCTGCTCAGCTCATTCGCAAACCAGGATTAGGTGTCTATTTAAATATAGAAGAACATGAAAGGGCCCGGTTAACTCAACAATTAGGTACTGAACATTTTGGCTCAAAGCACCAGTCCGATGAAGAAAGAATTCTGCAAATCGCTTATCAATTATTAATGAACCCAAAACATGTGTCAGCAAAAGAAATTGCTGCTCAGCATTTTTTGAATAAGTCTTCCATCAAAAGGGATTTACATGAAATTGAAAAGTGGCTAAAGCGATTTGATCTCAAATTGGTGTCAAAGCAGCGGCTCGGTTTAAAGATTGAGGGAAATGAAAGAAATAAAAGAAAAGCATTAGCCAGAATCTCTGATTTGATTGTTAATCCAGAGTTTACAAGTCAATTTATCAAAAGCAAGTTCTTAAGTCATGAAGTGAAATTTGTGGCGAATGAATTCAAAACATTGCAAAAGCACCATTCTATCTATTTCACAGATGAAACGTTCGAGAATCTATTATTGCATACATTGCTGATGATACGCCGAATCAAAATGAAGCAGCCCATCTCGATTTCGCCAACAGAAATGGCAGCAGTAGAAAAGAAGAAAGAATATCAGTGGGCAATGACATGTTTAAAACGGCTGGAAGCGGTTTTTGCCATCCGCTTCCCTAGAGAAGAAGCCGTGTATGTAACGTTGCATATACTCGGCGGAAAAGTTCGTTTTCGAGCTCAGGGAGAAGAGAAAAAGGTTCTGGAAAATCCCTTGCTTCCTATGGTTGTGCGGCATTTAATCGATCGTGTATCAGAGCTGAAAATGTTTGATTTTCATAATGATCAGGATTTGATCAACGGATTGAACATCCATCTCAATACAGTGCTAAACCGGCTTAGTTACGATCTTTCTGTATCAAATCCAATGCTAAATGACATAAAAAAAATGTACCCTTATCTGTTTCATATGATCATTGACGTTCTGGAAGATATCAATCAAACGTTTGCTCTTTCTATTCCTGAGGAAGAAGCCGCTTATCTGACATTGCATTTTCAAGCTGCGGTCGAACGTTTGCACCACAGCAGCGAGAAGCGTAAAAAGGCAATCATCGTCTGCCACATGGGCATTGGAATGTCACAATTGCTGCGAACAAAAATTGAACGGAAATTTCATCAAATCGCGGTGAAGGCCTGTATTGCAAAAGCTGATTTAGCAGATTACACAACAAAGCATGGGGACGTAGATCTTGTCATTTCCACGATAGCGTTAGAACATGTGCCGATTCCTCATATTGTTGTATCACCGCTGTTGGAGCCTTCTGAGGAGAAGAAACTAAGTGCATTTATGGATCAGGTTGACGTATCGCAACGCCAAACACAAAAAACGTTTAAGATGCTGAACAATACGACTCCTTTCTTAGTTTTTTTGCAGCAAGAGTCAGTTCATCGCTATAAGCTGATTGAACAAATGGCAATGGTTTTATACGAGAAAGGCTATGTGGAAAAGGAGTATGCCATTCATGCTGTGATGAGAGAAAAAATGTCGGCGACAAACATTGGAGCTGGCATTGCGATTCCTCATGCAAACTCTAAATTGATTAAACAATCAGCGATTGCGATTGCCACATTAAAAGAGCCGCTTGATTGGGGGGCCGAAAAAGTGTCACTCGTCTTTATGCTGGCTGTCAAACACGAGGATCAAAACATGACAAAGCAATTGTTCCATGAACTGTCATATCTGAGTGAGCAGCCGGCATTCATTCATAAGCTGACGAAGGAAACAAATGTTATGAGATTTTTATCTTATTTGGATTATTAAAAGCGGGGCTTCGATGCCCTGCTTTTTTTTTGTATATGGAAAAATGCTAGTTTTTCCGGAATTAACGGTAAAAAACAGCGCTTTTACAAGCATGATTTTGATATACAGTTGTTACAGGCCTTATGATTCATACTTTAAAGGAGGACTCGTATGAAACTGTTAGCGATTACATCATGTCCGAATGGAATTGCCCATACATATATGGCGGCTGAAAATCTGCAAAAAGCTGCCGACAGATTAGGCGTCCAAATGAAAGTCGAGACCCAAGGCGGAATCGGGGTGGAAAATGAGCTGACCGGAGAGGAGATTCGTGAAGCAGACGCGATCATTATCGCTGCAGACCGCTCGGTAAACAAAGACCGGTTTATAGGAAAAAAGCTGTTGTCTGTCGGGGTTCAGGATGGTATCCGCAAACCGGAAGAATTAATTCAAAAAGCACTTAGCAGCGATGTGCCGGTCTACCGTTCAGCTTCAAAATCGGAAGCCGGCAATCAACAGGAGAAAAAACAAAATCCGATTTACCGTCATTTAATGAACGGTGTTTCCTTTATGGTTCCATTCATCGTCGTCGGAGGATTATTGATAGCGGTTGCATTGACGCTTGGAGGTGAGAAAACACCGAAAGGCTTAGTCATTCCGGATGAATCTTTTTGGAAAACGATTGAACAGATCGGAAGTGCCTCATTCTCATTCATGATCCCGATTTTGGCCGGATATATCGCGTACAGCATCGCTGATAAGCCCGGGCTTGTACCAGGAATGATCGGCGGATACATTGCAGCGACGGGAAGCTTTTACGGCAGTGCAAGCGGCGCCGGTTTCCTCGGCGGCATCATCGCCGGTTTTTTGGCGGGATATGCTGCCCTTTGGATCAAAAAATTGAAGGTTCCAAAGGCGATTCAGCCGATTATGCCGATTATTATTATTCCAGTGTTCGCTTCACTAATTGTAGGTTTGGCGTTTGTGTTTTTGATCGGTGCACCTGTAGCCCAAATTTTCGAATCTTTAACGGTATGGCTGGCGGGTATGAAAGGTTCGAGCTCCATCCTGCTGGCATTGATTTTAGGCGCAATGATTTCATTTGATATGGGAGGTCCCGTAAACAAAGTGGCATTCCTGTTTGGATCGGCCATGATCGGAGAAGGAAACTATGAAATTATGGGACCGATTGCCGTCGCCATTTGTATACCGCCGATCGGCCTAGGGATCGCAACGTTTTTTGGAAAAAGAAAATTTCAGGAGTCGGAAAGAGAAATGGGAAAAGCATCATTTACCATGGGACTCTTCGGCATCACTGAAGGAGCCATTCCATTCGCGGCACAGGATCCGCTTCGCGTCATTCCGGGGATTATGGCAGGTTCTATGACTGGTTCTGTGATCGCTATGATCGGCAATGTCGGAGACAGAGTAGCACACGGCGGTCCCATAGTTGCAGTACTAGGCGCCGTTGATCATGTATTGATGTTTTTTATTGCAGTGATTGCCGGATCTCTTACCACCGCTCTTTTAGTTAATGTACTAAAAAAAGATATTCCGGTTTCTTCACCCGCCGAGCTGAGTGAAGCTGCAGCAGCGAATGACGTTCCGAAACAGCACAATGAAGCGGAAAGCAGACAGATGGAGAAGACGGATATTCACAAGCTGACAGATATTATGAGTATAGATCTAATTGAACCAACTTTATCAGGCGAAACCAGAGATGACATTATTGATGAAATGATTCAAAAATTGTCCCGAACAGGTATGCTGCATTCAGAGAGCGGTTTTAAACAAGCGATCATGAATCGCGAACAAGAGGGGACAACGGCGATTGGCATGAATATCGCGATTCCGCACGGGAAGTCTGATGCGGTCAAGAAGCCTAGTGTGGCATTCGGAATCAAACAATCAGGCATTGACTGGAACAGTCTTGATGGATCAGAAGCAAAGTTAATCTTTATGATCGCTGTACCGAAAGATAGCGGAGGGAACCAGCATCTGAAACTGCTGCAAATGCTATCTCGAAAACTGATGGATGACAGCTATAGGGAAAGGCTGCTCTCTGTGCAGACAAAAGAAGAAGCATACAAACTCCTGGATGAAATCATATAAAGGGGAGGATTTCATGATGGCTGAACCGCTATTTTTCAAGCCAGTTTTCAAAGAAAAGATTTGGGGCGGCACCGCTTTAACAGCTTTCGGCTATGACATTCCGTCAGAACGGACGGCAGAATGCTGGGCTTTTGCAGCACATCAAAATGGACAAAGCATTGTTCAAAACGGGATATACAAGGGGCTTACGCTCAGCGAATTATGGGACCATCATCGGCATTTATTCGGACATCTGAAGGGGGACCGCTTCCCTCTTCTCACAAAAATACTGGATGCCAATCAAGACTTATCCGTTCAGGTGCATCCGAAAGATGAGTATGCAAAAATGCGCGAAAAAGGGGAGCTCGGAAAAACGGAATGCTGGTATATCATAGACTGCCAAGAAGATGCAGAAATCGTTTATGGCCACAACGCAAAAACAAAGGAAGAACTGATCTCGATGATAGAAGTTGGAAAATGGGACGAGCTCCTGCGCCGCGTAAAGGTAAAACCGGGGGATTTCTTCTATGTGCCAAGCGGCACCGTTCATGCGATTGGGAAAGGCATTCTCATTTTAGAGACGCAGCAGAATTCCGATACTACCTACAGATTATATGATTATGGCCGAAAAGATGCAGAAGGCAATTTTCGCGAGCTCCACTTGGAAAAGAGCATAGATGTGATAGACGTACCATTTGCACCGGATCAGCAAACGGTTCAATATGAACAAACAGATGATTTGCACAGAGCCGTATTGATTGAGTGCCCTTATTTTTCAGTGGAAAAGTGGGATTTAACAGGATCAGCAAGTTTAAAACAGCAAAAATCATTCCATCTTGTCAGTGTCATCGAAGGAGAAGGCCGGATAATCTCCGGCGACCGTACATATGACTTTAAAAAAGGAGATCATATGTTGCTGCCTTACGGGTTTGGGGAATTCAAACTCACAGGGGATGCGGAGTGTATCGTATCTCATCTGTAAAATAAAACTTTATACCAGTTTCATTTTTGATATAAAGAACGAACCAAAGTGATCTCATTTTGAGCTAAATGAATAGTTAAATATAAAAAGATACCACTGGTATCTTTTTTCACGCTTCAAACTTTAAGCAAAAGAAAAGACGAAATGTGTTTCTGATTGATTTGTTTGTAAAAAAACAAGCTATCCTATTATAAACGCAGTTTTTTTATTTCATGCGCAAAATCATCTTTGGGTATGTCACGTTGGCTATTTCAAATGTGTCTTTCCCGAAACCCAACATTTGATCTGACAAGTTTTATAGGTAAGAATGGAAAGGATGATCCACATGAAATATGATAAAGTATTTTTAATGCGTTAGTTGTTGAAGGAATATTTTGATAAGAGGTGTATTTATGAAGTTTGATGAATTTGCGATTGGACAAGTATTTCATACAAAGTCTTTTAGGGTAACAAAAGAAAATGTAATGAGGTTTGCGGAAGAATTTGACCCTCAATATATGCATGTAGATGAGGAAAAAGCGAATCAAGGCAGATTTAATGGAATCATCGCTTCTGGAATACAAACGTTAGCCATTTCTTTTAAGCTGTGGATTGAAGAGGGTTACTATGGCGACGATATTATCGCTGGAACAGAGATGAATCATATTAAATTCATAAAACCCGTGTATCCAGACGATGAATTGCATTCAGTTGTTGAGGTGGTAGATAAGAAACCAAAGAAAAGTGGAACGGGAATACTTACTGTATTGATATTTACTTATAATCATAAAGAAGAGAAAGTATTTGAAGGTGAGTTATCGGTATTGATTAAGCAGTGACTAATGTAAATTAAAGTTTTTCATCATCAACTACCTATTGATATGGATATCAATGTTAAAGGCTCATCTTAGAAAGAAACATACCAAATCATATTGGTATGTTTTTTTGTTCATGCATTTTTTTATGGAACCTGTCATTCCTGCAATGACAGGAAGCAGAGTACCGATACTTGCATCAAGGCGGTAAAGAAAAGAAAATTAGAACTATTTAATCTCCTTTACCACCTTCATTTTGCTTCCATTTATGTAGGTGAAACACACCCCGCAGACAGTAACTATTCCGCCTAGCAGTGAAATAAATGCAGGCATTTCGCCTATCCACACCCAGGAAATCACCAGTGTCAAAGCAGGTGTTACATAAAGTGAAGTCGTTGCTTCAGAAGGACCGACGATTGAAGTTACGTATGCAAGCGCAAAGTATGGGATAACCGTCGGGAATAAACCTAAGTAAACGATAGACAATGTGGAATTCATTGAGGCGAGTATAAACTCTCCCCATAAACCTGGAAGAAAAACAAGCATTGGTATGACTGCACCCCAAATTGTGAACGTTACAAATGGAATAAATCCATACTTTTTTATATAGCGGGCTTGAAAAACGAAATAAATACTCTCTGCAAAAGCTGCCAGCAGGATAAACAAAATCCCTTTCATAGAATGCATATGATCTCCTGTCCCAAATGTAATAAATGACACACCCAATAAACTAATGATAGAGCCAATCCATTTAGAAAAACCAAAATGTTCACCAAAAAACAGTCGAGATAACACCGCAGAAAAGATTGGTGCTGTGGTTACGAGTAAGCTTGCAATCCCGGCACTAACTGTTTTTTCACCGATATTAAGCAAAAGGTGATATAGTGCAAAACCTAAAAACCCTAATAATAAGATGACAGGGACATCTTTCATGTCAGGTAAGCGCATTTTAGTCAGCGCAGCAAAAAGTAACAACGCCATAGATCCGATTAACAAACGAAATAAAGCAAGGTGTTCTGGTGTGTAGTATTCCAAACCTACACGAATTCCAGGAAAAGCTGATGCCCACAATCCAATCATAAGACTGTAAGATATAATCAGTTGAACAGTTTTCTTTTTCATGATCTTCACTCCTTCTCTACAAAAACCAACCAGTGATTTAGTGTGTTATATACTAATAGAGATTTGATAAAATGACTTCAACCAGTTACGCAATTTATGACCCAACCACTTAGTAGAAGGAGACTGCTTTTGATGAGCTTTACAGAAGAAAAAACGAATAGAAAGCTTCCTAAGTACTTACAAATCATTGACTATATAAAAGAGAAAATAGGAAATGGAGAATGGCCGATTGGAAGTAAGATTCCTAGTCAGCGAACGCTTGCAAAAGAATTTCAGGTAAATCGAAGCACTGTTATCACAGCGTTAGAGGAATTGATGGCAGATGGATTGATTGAAGGCAGAATGGGTAAAGGGACAGTTGTCATCAACAATACTTGGACACTGTTAGCTAAGAATTCTGCACCTAATTGGGAGAAATATGTAACTTCTGGAATCCAGCAGCCAAGCCGAAGAATTGTTCAAGAGATCAATAAATCAGAATCAAATTCCGATCTTATACAGCTCAGCAAAGGAGAACTTTCAAATGAAATTTTTCCTTTGTCTGCTATGAAAGAGATTATGGGCAAGGTATCTCAAAATATAGAGGCGTTCGGATATGAGGAACCAAAAGGATACTTACCCTTAAGAAAGGCATTGAGTGTTTATTTAAAAACAATCGGGATTCAGGCTTCTCCTTCATCCATTCTTATTGTTTCAGGAGCACTGCAAGCCTTACAGCTTATATCAATGGGGCTTTTGCAAAGAGGATCAACTGTTTTTCTTGATCAGCCATCTTATCTTTATTCATTACATGTATTTCAATCAGCCGGAATGAATCTGACCGGACTTCCTATGGATAAAGAGGGGCTTTTGCCAAACCATATTCATATGACAAAGGGAGAGCGGGGGAGAGCCATATTATATACAAACCCTTGTTTTCATAATCCGACTGGTATCTTAATGTCAGAAGAGCGGCGGAAAGAAATCCTTGCAGCAAGCGAGGAAACACAGCTTCCCATTATTGAAGATGATATATATCGTGAGCTGTGGATAGATGAAAACCCGCCATATCCTATTAAAACAATAGATAAAAACGGCCATGTGCTATATGTAGGAAGTTTATCGAAAACGTTAAGCCCCGGCTTAAGGATTGGATGGATAGTCGGACCGGAACCAGTGATTGAACGTTTATCTGACATTAAAATGCAGACAGATTACGGATCCAGTTCGTTATCTCAAAGAGTTGCGGCGGAATGGTTCACATCTGGCCAATATCAGCGGCATTTAGAACGTGTGAGACATCAATTAAAGATAAGAAGGCAATTTGTTACGAGCGCTTTAGAAACCAATATGAAGAATGCAGCTGTTTGGACTATTCCAAAAGGGGGATTCTTTATTTGGTTAAAAATTTTGCCTTCGATATCTATGAAATTACTTTATAAAAAAGCCTTAACAAAAGGGATTCTTCTCAATCTTGGCAGTATCTATGCTCAGGAAAAAGGGAATTATATTCGCTTGTCATACGCTTATGCATCCCTTGAAGATCTCCAAAAGGGAATTTATGAATTAAGTTTGATCATTAAGGAACTTGCAAGTAAATAAATATGCATTCAATGTTGAGAACCTATCTATCAAGCAATGTTGGTATGTTTTTATTTTTATGCGTTCTTAGAAATGTAAGATGAATATGTAGAGGAGTAGGTATCTCCTCATCTTACTGGGCTGTTCTAAAAAACAGAAGTGTCCCTTAAAAGAGGGGAATGCTTTTATGGATAGAATAAAAGAGAGAAAGTGACAGGAGGGTACAGTTTGCAGGAGGTAAAGAAAGAACAATATAGTGATGTCAAAGCATTGATCCATCATAAAGAAACATGTTGCCCGACATTTGTTTATTCAATATTAGAACAAACCATTCCAGGAGTTGTTTATGCAGATGATCAATCATTTCTGATAGGAACCAGTTCAGGAATTTATTATGTTGCAGGGGATGAAAGGAATCAAAATGTCAACGAATGTATCGTTGAATTACACAAAAAGAGAGCAGAATCCAAAAAAAGATTTACGCTGTATTCTCCCAATCGTTCATGGGACAGCGTAATAAAAACTGTATTGCGTGATGAATTGAACCAAATGATGCGATATGCGCTTTCTCAACAAATTTCTGCCAAAAAGGCTTTTCAGCTTCCAAAGGGATTTACATTAAAAAGAATAAATGAAGATATCATTACAACCAGCACTGAATTTCATAAAGCTTATTATGAGGAGTATTGGGGTTCAGTCTCGAATTTTTTAAAAAACGGATTTGGATTCGCTGTTTTGTATGACAATCATGTTGTCAGTGAGTGCACTTCCATATTTCTAGGCGGCGATCATGCGGAAATGGATATCTATACAAGCGAAGAATATAGAGGGATGGGGTTCGCTTATATTGCTGGGAGTACCTTTATAAATGATTGTCTCGAAAAAGGCGTCACCCCTAGCTGGGATTGTGATGTCAGCAACAAGTCATCTATTCATTTAGCAAAAAAACTAGGATTTAAGATATCAACCAAATACTCCATCTTTTTTAAAAAATCAGGTTAAAAAAACCCTTCTTAGGAAGGGTCTTTTCTTAAGCACCAAGCTGACGGAGAATACCATGTTTATCCACATGGACCCTTTTCTCCATTTTAAAATGAATAGGATTCGCCATCATCCGGTACCAGGTACATGAGATGACATGCCTTTAAAGAATAAAGTTTTTTAATTCTTCTCTAGATAACGCCCAATGGTTGACAGTCTCCATATCAATGAAATCCCTTTATATAAAAGCTTTATCAAAAGGGATTCTTTTCAATCTCAGCAGTATCTATGCTCAGGAAAAAGGGAATTATGTTCGCTTATCACATGCTTATGCATCGCTTGAAGACCTTCAAAAGGGGATTTATGAATTGGGTTTGATGATTAAAGAATTGGCAAGGAAGTAAGGTGAAAGAAAAAAAGTTGGAGCCGGGCTAAAAGATCACACACCAAACATATAGGTTCTTATGAAACAAGCGGTGATGGCACACCAATTAACATCAGCTTCAGTGGAAAATTCCACTATTTTTTAAAAACTGTTGACATTTGAACATCCATATTTTATTATTATCTCATATTCAAGATATTTTAATTCGAGATAAATAGCCATGACCAAGCGTAAACCTGCTTGTATATAGAATCTCAATCCTTCTAATGTGATTTTTTTTAAAATAATATCTCGAATTCGAGATAAAAGAGGAGTGGCGTAAATGGCTGAATTTTCACAGCTAGTCAAAGAAAGAAGATCTGCAAGCAACTTCCTATCAGATCATCCAATCACGAAAGAAGAACTTAATGAGATGTTTGAATGGGTTGCATTGGCTCCATCGGCTTTTAATTTACAGCATACAAAATATGTGACGGTTCTAGACCCGGGTGTAAAAGAAAAGCTGAAACAGGCCGCAAACGGACAATATAAAGTGTTTAGCTCATCTGCGGTTCTTTTGGTATTAGGAGATAAGCAGGCATATCAGCAAGCGGCTGACATCTATGAAGGATTAAAGGTGTTGGGGGTGCTAAATAAGCAAGAGTATGACCACATGGTTCAAGACACCGTTTCATTTTATGAAAGCAAGGGAGAACAATTTAAGAGGGATGAGGCGATAAGGAATGCTTCACTTTCTGCGATGATGTTTATGCTGAGTGCTAAGGAAAAGGGCTGGGACACCTGCCCTATGATCGGCTTTGATGCTGAAGCCGTGAAACGGATTTTGAATATAGATGATCAATTTGAGGTTGTCATGATGATTACAATTGGGAAAGAAAAAACAGAGAGCAGAAGGCCGCGCGGTTACCGGAAACCTGTGAATGAGTTTGTTGAGTATATCTAAATGAACATGTAAAGGAGTGGATAAAAATGGCTAAAAAAACGATGGGAATACATCATATTACGGCAATTGTCGGTCACCCTCAAGAGAACGCAGATTTTTACGCAGGAGTCCTGGGGCTTCGATTGGTCAAGCAAACTGTCAATTTTGATGATCCAGGTACGTATCATCTTTATTTTGGAAATGAAGGCGGGAAGCCGGGAACAATCATCACCTTCTTTCCGTGGGCAGGAGCCCGCAAAGGCATCATTGGGGACGGTCAAGTTGGCGTGACTTCTTATGTCGTGCCGAAGGGAGCTATGGCTTTTTGGGAAAAGAGACTTGAAAAGTTCAACGTTCCATACACCAAAATCGAGCGTTTTGGAGAACAATATGTAGAATTTGATGATCCGCACGGTCTGCACTTAGAAATCGTGGAAAGAGAAGAAGGAGAAGCCAATACGTGGACGTTTGGAGATATAACACCTGATGTTGCCATTAAAGGCTTTGGCGGTGCAACCCTGTTATCAGCACAGCCTGATAAAACCGCTGAGCTATTAGAAAATATCATGGGACTGGAACAAGTCGGCAAGGAAGGAGACTTCGTTCGTTTTCGTTCTGCCGGTGATATCGGAAATGTGATTGACCTTAAATTAACGCCTATTGGCCGCGGACAAATGGGAGTCGGCACGGTGCATCACATCGCTTGGCGTGCTAGCGATGACGAAGATCAATTAGATTGGCAAAGATATATTGCTTCTCACGGATACGGTGTGACTCCTGTTCAGGATAGAAATTATTTTAATGCGGTTTACTTCAGAGAACATGGGGAAATCCTGTTCGAAATCGCAACTGATTCGCCGGGCTTTGCTCATGATGAATCACCAGAAACAATGGGTGGAAGGTTGATGCTGCCTGTGCAGTATGAACCGCATCGAACACAAATTGAACAAGGGCTGCTGCCGTTTGAAGTGAGAGAGTTAGACGGATTGTAATAACGCATGAAGAGAAATAAAGAGACATATATTCAACAGATGACCGCTGGAATTTACTGGAGGTAAATAACATGATGTGCTGCCTTTCAGCACATCATGTTACATCAAAAATAAGGAGAGATAAAAATGGAAGATGCAGGACTATTGCTTATTCGTATTATGATTGGTGTGGTGTTTCTGTTTTATGGATCACAAAAATTATTCGGCTGGTTTGGCGGATACGGGATTAAAGGAACCGGACAATGGTTCGAATCAATTGGGGTTAAACCAGGTAACGTCGCGGCCGCTTTATCAGGTCTTGGGGAATTAGTAAGCGGAATTTTATTTATTTTAGGTGTATTCCTCCCGCTTGGAGCTGCTATCATAACGATCATTATGTTCGGTGCCATCGTAAAAGTCCATGGAGCGAAAGGATTTGCGAATGGCGCGGGCGGTTTTGAATATAACGTGGTGTTGATTGCAGTCTCCATCGGGGTTGCACTCATCGGTTCAGGGGCTTACGCTTTGCATTTTTAATACGAAAGTATGTAAGAACAGTTACTGGCAAGCGGTAACTGTTCTTTTGTTTTGCCATTTTCATGCAAACTTGCAGGTGCCCTGCAAAGCAAAAAAGCGGATATCATAAATATAAATGTGTATAGTGAATGATACGTATCGATGCTTGGTCATGAAAAATAGACCAATTTGAAGGAGTAAATGGATGAAAGAGATGACAGAATTACATTCATTAGATGCTATAGAGCATTTTATTAAGCAGCATCAATTCAGTTTTATCTATATATCAAGACCCGGCTGTACAGTATGTCATGCTGTTCTGCCGCAGCTCAGAATATTATTGGATCAGTTTCCAAACATCACATTGGGGCATATCAATGCTGACGATGTAGAAGAGGTCGCCGGCCGATTTTCGGTCTTCACCGTCCCTGTGCTTCTTTTGTTTATCGATGGGACTGAGTTTCTGAGAGAAGCTCGTTTTGTTCATTTTGAACAGCTCGAAGAAAGGCTGAAAAGGGTTTATCGTTTATATGAAGATGAATAAAGCTTTACGCTTTCCAAATGAAAAGGAGCTCTCTGAAATGGGGCTGGAGCAAATGAATCAAGATGTTCTGTATCATACATGAGGATCAATCAGGGGATATAAATGATTTCCTCATTTCATCATATCTTCAGCCGTCATCTAGTAGAATATCATTGGGCTTGCATAGAAACATCACATCATTTCTAAACAAACCAATAAGTGAAGCAAAAAAGGGTGTTACAAGGTGTAGCATCCTTTTTGATTTTTTAGAAATGTAATATTCAAATAATGTAGGAAGGGGGCTTTATTAATGAAGAGTAAAGATATTTAAGAAAGAAGAGCATCATCGTGGGGATCGTCACAAGGGCAGAGGCGGTTCACAGCATCATGGACCAAAAACTTTTCGCCGCGGCAGGGCCATTGCATTTTTAAAGATGATGCATTTTTTCTCTTATATCCCTACAGTCTTTTATACTGGTTTGCAGGAAATCTTTTTCTCTTATCGAATGATAGAGAGTCAGAGGCTTAAAACGGGTTATTGAAGAGCTTTTCATTTGTACGCGGTGAGTGTCCGGCATTGGCTGGACTTTTTTTATAAGGAGGAATACAGGATGGCGTTAACTTTGGAAGATATGACTGTGGAAGAGTTTAAAGCATTTCGCGGGATGTCCGTGCAAAATTATGCGAAACAAAACATAGCGTCGGGAACTTGGACAGAAAAAGAGGCGATTGAGAAATCGGAGCAAGCATATGAGAAAATGATTCCGGATGGACGAAACAGCAGCAATCACACCTTTTGGAACATTACAAATGAACAAGGGGAAAGGATAGGCTGGCTCTGGCTATATGCTGATCCGCTCCATCCACAAAAGGAAGCGTTTATTTATTCCTTTGGATTATATGAAGCCTATCGCGGAAAAGGGCTGGCTCAATTGGCGCTTCAAACGCTGGATGGAAGAGCAAGAGAGATGGGCGTGGAAAGACTTGCGCTTCATGTGTTTGCGCACAACGAGACAGCCGTCCATCTCTATCAGAAGATGGGATATGCCATGACCAACATACGTATGCGGAAACAGCTGTGCTAGCAGGTGAAAATGCCGGTCTGCTTAGCGGACGCGTTTAGTCCGATAAAAGACAATGACTACTTGGATAGCGTCGCGGCGTATTTTATTCCCTCCTTTGAGACGCTAAGGTCATGGGAATCGATAGAGTCATGAGGAATTCCAAAATCATTGAGATGTCTGAGGTTGTTGAAGAAGAAGTGGCGTCTATCATTGATTTTTTAAGTCCCGGAAGCATGTGCTAAATGTAGCCTTTTGCAGGCAATGTCATTAAAGGCTCTATCTTTTGGCGAAGGCTTAAAAAATACCAAGGGCGAACAGCCCTTGGTATCCCTTACACACTATTGATCCAGCTCTTTCATTCGTTTCGTAAGCTCATTGAACGCCTGATCAAGCTCCTTGTACCCTTTATCATTTGGCGTCATAAAACTAAGCTTTCCCAGCACTTCTTGTCTTTCTGTCTCTAGCTTTAAACGAAGCTCTTCCCGGTCATTCCTTTCTGAAGGAACGTCCTTCAATTGCTTTTCGATGCCATTGTCTGAAATAACGAGTTTACTGTTCGTTGTTTTCTCAAGAAAATAACGGTCGTGTGATACCACAATCAGTGTGCCGCTGTATTGTGACAGTGTTTCTTCCAGCTGTTCGCGTGACGGCAGGTCGAGGTGATTGGTCGGTTCATCTAATATCAGCACGTCTTTTTCCTCTAAGATATATGCCATCAGCTTGCACTTTACACGCTCACCCATACTCATATGTTGAATTGGTTCTGTCCATTGAGAAGCTGTAAATCCCAATTGCGTCATGATATTCTGCACGTTTCCTCTCGCCTTGAACGTGTCTTGATAAAATAACTCCTCCGGTGTTTGTGCTAAAGGCAAATCAAATACTTCCTGTGTTAAATAACCGATTTTTGCAGATGGTGATATCCATACCTTTCCCTCTGCCGTTTCCTGTCCAAGAATGACTTTCAATAAGGTTGTTTTTCCGCTGCCGTTTGGGCCTGTAATGGCAACCTTTTCTCCGTGCTGAATCGTAAAGCGGGCGTTTTGAAACAGTGTCTTTTCACCAAATGACTTCGTCAGGTTTTGAACCTCCAAAAACCGTTTTCCTGTTTTATGAGCTGTATCAATTGAAAAACGAACAGTATATTCCGGATCGACAGGTTCAGCCTTTGTTTTTTCGAGTTCTTTTTCAAGCCGCTTTTGTTTCGATTTGATCTGGGCATCTGTGCGCTTTGCTTTTACACGATGGTATTCTTTAAACCCTTCCTTTTTCGTCGATTGTGCGTGGGCTTTTTTCGACCATGAAGTGAGTTCTGTCATTTGTGCTTCAATCCGTTCAATCATTTTCTGCTGTTTTTCATATTCACGTTGCTGTGCCAGTCTTTTCTCTTTCCGGAACTTCATGTAACCAGAGTAATTCCCTTTATATTCAGTCAGCGTGTGGCCTTCGATTGACCATATTTTCGTGGCAACTTCATCTAAGAAATACCGATCGTGCGAAACGAGAATGACAGTGCCGCTAACATTTTTCAGCTGTTGAATGAGAAATTGCAGGCTTATGTCATCAAGATGGTTTGTCGGTTCATCTAGCAGGAAAAGATCTGCATCCTCTGATAGTCCTTTTGCCAGCCGTGCTTTCAGTTTTTCTCCGCCGCTTAACTGGCTGAAATCACGGGCTGGCACATGCCATTTCTCCAGCAGTTTCACTTCGGCAGGTGTCTGATTCTCAAAGGAATACGATTCAGTCTCCTGTTCAACCAGCACCTTTTTTAAGCCGTGCTGCATCCATTGGATTTGTCCTTGTGACGGAGTTAAGTCCTTGTTGATCAGGTGAAGCAGTGTCGATTTTCCAGCTCCATTTTTACCGATAATCCCAATGATATCGCCTTGCTGAACGCTTGCATGTATGTGATTAAAAATGGTAAGATCGTTCACTTCATAGCTGACGTTTGTAAGTTTTAATTGTTCTTTCATCTATATCCCTCGCTTTAAGGGAGAACAAGAAAATCCTCCCAAATGTTTTGGAAGGATTAGCCGTGCCTTTGCCATGATGAAATAAGCTATTCTTCATAAATAGCGCTTACGTATATAGAAAATGGGCAGACTAATCCTATTTTTTATGATTTGAAATATACAATTTCAAACGTGAAAAATAAGATTAGTTAATCATTGTCCACCCATCATCCCTTCTCAATTTATTACAAACAATATAGCATATTTTTCAATTTGAGCAAAGAAAAATTGGAACTCCTCTGGATATTCAATTAAAAAAGCTCCTGCTCTCATTTCTGAGGGCAGGAGCTGTAAGAGGGTTATTGCTGCTTTAATTTTCTTACTTTATAAATCACAATCAGCAAAATAAACCAAACCGGTGTAACAAATAAGGAAACCCGAGTATCCTGTGCTAATGCCAGTACAACAAGGACAAACGCCAGGAACGCCAAAATTAAGTAATTCGTAAATGGATAAAGCGGCAGCTTAAATTTGTTTGCTTTCGCCAATTCAGGTCTTGTTTTACGGTATTTCATATGGCAGATAACAGTAATTCCCCAAATATAGATAAAACATACGGTGGAAATACTTGTGATCAAGGTAAATACGCCTTCCGGCATGATGTAGTTCAATGTGACACCGATTAAAATCACAATAGCTGAAAAGAACAATGCATTTCTCGGTACCTTGCGCGGTGTCAGTTTTGCCATTGATTCCGGCGCATTCTTATCTTTCGCCAGTGAATAGACCATTCGGCTTGTACTAAATACAGCACTGTTGCAGGCTGAGGCAGCTGACGTTAATACAACAAAGTTGATAATGCTTGCTGCCCCGACGATGCCAACCGCGACAAACACCTGTACGAATGGGCTTTCGCTAGGGTTGATGACATCCCATGGATAGATGCTCATAATCACGAGAAGAGCACCGATATAGAAAAGCAGCACCCGGACAGGGATATTGTTGATCGCCTTAGGGATGACTTTTTCAGGGTTTTCTGTTTCACCGGCTGTTAGTCCGACCAGCTCAATGCCGACAAAGGCAAATACAACCATCTGGAACGACAGGATAAACCCGTGCATGCCATTTGGAAACATACCTCCGTGGCTCCAGAGATTTGTGAAACTGGAGACGCCTGAGCTTGTGGAAAAACCTTTAAAGATCATGACAAGGCCAATGACGATCAGCGCCAAAATGGCAATGACTTTAATTAAAGCAAACCAAAATTCTAATTCTCCAAAAAGCTTGACGGTTGCCAAGTTCATAATCAGTAAAATAATCAGAGCGATTAAGCCGGGCACCCATTGCGGCACACCAGGGAGCCAATATTGAGTGTAGAGCCCGACGGCTGTCAGATCAGCCATTGCAATCGAAATCCAGCAGAACCAATAAGTCCAGCCGGTGATAAAGGCTGCCATATCGCCTAAATAGTCTTGTACAAAATCAACAAAAGAGTGATAGTTCAAATTTGATAGCAGCAGTTCACCCAGAGATCTCATAATCAAAAAGCAAATGATCCCTGTGATCATGTAAGCAAATAGAATCGACGGTCCGGCAAAATGAATGGATTTTCCTGAGCCGAGAAATAAGCCCGTTCCAATGGCCCCGCCGATGGCGATGAGCTGGATGTGCCTGTTTTTCAGGCCTCTTTCCAATTTTTGCTGATTTATATTGTCTTTCGTCATGTCGTCTGTCACTTTGTGTGTTCCTCCATTGAAAATTGTTTATTGAGTCAGCAATATATTTTTAATGATTATTATAACACTAAAATTTCGATCTTTTTTACTATACAGGAAATATGGAAGGAAATTTTAAGGTTTATCGATGCTTCACATGATACGAAAAAAGCGGCTCAATTGTGGGAGCCGCTTTTGTTTACGCCATTTTATGCTTTTTTCATATACAGATAAAGCCCATAATCAGTCGGAGCAGATGCGTACCCTATCTGATGCAGCATCGCTGTTATGTTGCCGCGGTGGTATGTCCCGTGATTCACAACGTGGGGAACCAGCTCATAAACAGTCGTTTTCATGATTCCGCCTGAGGGATTTATAATCTGGAGGGGCTTATTGAGCTGTTCTTTTTGCTGTAAAAATAATGTATAACGCTCCGATAATGTAAGAAACTGGGCTTCCATTTCCTCCATTTCTTTTGCTTCTGTCTGTTCTTTAAGTTGTTCAGCTAACGCCAAAGCATCGGTCATGCTTTGGCCGGAAAACACTTCCATCCAGCCGAGATCAGAAAGATAAACATGAGACAACACATGCGATATCGATGGAAACACGCTTTGAACTTCTTGGTGGTACACCTCTTTTGGAAGCTCTTTTAATCGGTTGAATATTTGCTGATTGGCCCAGACGTTATATTCATACAATTTTAACGAAAAATCCGACATGTTAATTTTCCCCTTTCGCGTTTATAGAATCTATTATACACGAACGAGTGTTCTTGTTGTCGTGTTCGTGAATAAAATATGTTGACAGACATAGTTTAGGGCAATAAACTAATTGACATCGGTCATAAAGTTTAGAGGGGTAAACTATAGTGAGGAGGGGCAGATGTTGAATGAACAAAAGCTATGTCAGGCGATAAACCTGTTTGTAGAAGTATTACTTGAAGGGACAGAGTTTGTGCATCGTGAAATCAATCAGGATGTCTTCAAGAATATCTCAAGGGAGCAGGCAGACCTGTTAAAAATTTTAAAAGTCAAGGGCCCAACGTCTCCCGGCAGCCTGGCCATGTATCAAAATGTACATAAAAGCGCGATTTCGAACAGGCTGAAAAAGCTGATCGATAAGGGATTGGTTGAATGGGATGACTGTCCGGCAAAAAGTGATAAGCGCTCTAAGCTTATTAACATCACAGCCAGCGGTGAAACCATACTGGAAGAATTAGATTCAGCCATTTTTAATGCTCTCAAAGAGCTGATCGATGATATAGATGAGAAACACTTAAATTCTATCATAGAGATATTCACCATTCTAAAAAGCAAATTTAAAGGAGGAGATTCTGCAGAATGAGAGCAATCATCAAATTCAAGTGGGCCATTGCAGCAGCTATATTAGCACTTACCGTCGTATTGAGTTTGTTTTCTCCGAACTTAACGGAGCTGGCCAATCAAAAGGGGCAGGCCCAGCTTCCTGCTGATGCGGTTTCAGAAAGAGCAAATGCGATTTTAAAACAAGCGGGCGAAGACAATAATTCGCTCAGTATCGTCTTTACATTAGACCACGCTTTGAAGAAAGAAACAGAGGATCAGCTCAGGACAATGATTGATAAAGTCAAAAAGATCCACGGTGTAGAAGAAGTAACGTCTCCTCTAACAGCAGAAAAAGAAGTCAAAGACCAATTGATTTCAAAAGACAAGAAAACGATTCTCATTCCTGTCACGATTACAGGCTCTGATAAAAAAGCGGAAAAAATCGCGGATGACATCTATAAAATCGTTCCTAATGATTTGACTGCATATATTACGGGAGCCTCTCTCATCAATCAGGATTTCGCTCATAGCTCAGAAGAAGGGCTCAAGAAAACGGAAGTGATCACAGTCTGCTTGATCATCGGTTTACTGCTGATTGTGTTCCGATCTGTAGTGACCCCTTTTATCCCGATTGTAGTTGTCGGTTTCTCTTATCTGATTAGTCAATCTATACTGGGCATCCTTGTATACAATGTGGATTTTCCGATCTCGACGTTTACGCAAACCTTCTTAGTTGCCATCCTGTTCGGCATCGGAACAGATTACTGCATTCTGCTTCTTACCCGATTCCGTGAAGAGTTAGCAAACGGGCATGATAAAAAAGAAGCGGCGCTTATCGCTTACCGTACAGGAGGAAAAACCTTATTTATCAGTGGATTTGCGGTATTGGTCGGTTTTTCCGCCTTAGGATTTGCGAAGTTTGCGATTTTCCAATCCGCAGTAGGAGTCGCAGTCGGTGTAGGGATCTTAATGATCATTCTCTATACACTGCTGCCATTATTTATGGTAACGCTGGGTGAAAAATTATTTTGGCCTTCTAAGAAAGTGCTGTCGCACAGTGACAACAAATTATGGGCGTTTCTCGGCAGACATTCCGTTATGCGTCCGTTTCTGTTTATTGTCATCACGGTGTTTATCACGCTTCCGTTTATTTTGACCTATGATGACCAGATTTCCTTCGATGCGACTGCGGAAATCAGCAGCGATTATAAATCAGTAAAAGCTCTCGAGGCCATCAAGGATGGATTCGGTGAAGGGAAAGCGTTCCCGATCAATGTTGTCATAAAAGGAGACAAAGATCTCACAACAGCTGATACAATCCCTTATCTCGGAAATATCAGCAAAGCGATTGAGAAAGTCGAGCATGTTGACTCTGTCTTGACCATCACGCAGCCGACTGGTGAAAAAATCAAAGATTTATATATTGATAAACAGCTAGGCTCGGTTTCAGACGGGCTAGATAAGACGGTAAAAGGAATTGCCGATGTCCAAAGCGGTTTAACTGATATCGAAAACGGGTTGAATCAAATGGCGGGTCAAACTGGCTCAAACTCAAATAGCAGCTCCGGCGGTTCACTGGGCGATGCGGCAGACGGATTGGGCAAAATCAATCAGCAGCTGCAGCTCGTAAGTAAACAGATTTCCCAAACCGGCAATACTGCACAGACCGTGCAGCAGCTTACGGCAATCAGCGGACAGCTTGGACAGATTCAAACCGGACTTGAACAAGCGAACCAGCAGATCTCAGGCCAGCAGGCGCAAGCTGGAACACTGACAGAAAGCCTGAAGAAGCTTGCAGGGGGCGTGAAGAGTGCAAATGATGGCCTGACGAAAATCTCTGACGGCATGACAGCTTCCAGTGATATGTTAGAGGACATGAGCAAAAGCTCAACCGTAAGGGATACAGGGATATTCATTCCTGATCAAGTCATGAAGGATAAAGACTTTAAGAAGTCAATCGACCAATATTCCTTTGAAGACGGCAAAGGCGTGCAATTAAGCGTCGTCTTGGATTCTAATCCTTATTCAGAACAAGCCATTACAACAATAAACCAAATTAAAAAAGCTGTAGCAAACGAAGTGGACGGCACTCCTCTCGAGGATGCACAGATCGTATACGGCGGGGTCACGAGTGTGAATGCTGACTTAAAAGAGCTTTCCACAACGGACTTCTCCAGAACAATGGTGATCATGATTATTGGCCTGTTTATTGTGTTAACGATTTTGTTCCGCTCCATGATCATGCCGATTTATATGATCGCGTCACTGCTGCTGACGTATTATACGTCGATATCCTTAACAGAATTAATTTTTGTAAACGGCTTAGGTAACGCCGGCGTCAGCTGGGCAGTACCGTTCTTCAGTTTTGTCATATTGATCGCGTTAGGCGTAGATTATTCGATCTTCTTGCTGGACCGATTTAAGGAAGAGGTGCACCTTGGCATTCATCAAGGTGTCATCAGGTCAATGAGCAAAATGGGCTCTGTCATCATCACCGCGGCTATTATTTTGGCCGGTACATTCGCGGCGATGATGCCATCAGGCGTCAATACGCTGATGCAGGTGGCAAGTGTCATCATTATCGGGCTGCTGCTTTACGGCCTTGTCATTCTTCCGCTCTTGATGCCGGCAATCATTGTGACATTTGGAGAAGGAAACTGGTGGCCGTTTGGCAGAAAGAAAAATATAGAATAGAAAAAAAGAGTGGTGACAATTCATTTGTTCATCACTCTTTTTTGTAGATGGAAGAGGCCGTTTTTCGTCTGTCAGCAAGCGATGAAATACATGGAGGGGAAGGGGGGAAAGCCTCAACTTTTCTGCATCTGTTGTCAGGCAAATGTCTCCTGCGTACAGCGTATATGCGGGAACAAAAGGCGCGGTTGAGCAATTCGCCCGTCAGCTAGCCAAAGAATTAGCCGGAAACAAATCACCATTAATGCGGTTGCACAAGGGCCAGAGAACACCGAGCTGTTTCATGAGGCAAAACCGAGCAGCAGCTAGAAGGACCGAACAAGTCGACTGCATTGGCGAACCGGAGGATATCGCAAATGTGATTGACTTTTTGGTGAGCGAAAAATCCCAATGGATCACAGGCCAGACGATCCGTGTGCATGGCGGATTTATCTAAAATGAAAAAGCTCCCAAGAGTCATTCTTGGGAGCTTTGTATTATTTCCATTCTGCAATGGTATCAATCGGCAGACGGTAGGATGCGTATCCTTCGTCCGCAGCTTTTCCGATAGAAAGAAGCATAACAGGCACATAACGCTCTTTGTCTAATCCGAAGGCTTCCGCGATGTTTTCTTTATCGTAGCCGCCGATCGGGTTTGTGTCATAGCCATGCGCGCGTGCAGTCAGCATAAGCTGCATAGAAACAAGGCCGCCGTCAATCAGGATCGTTTCACGGTTTACCTGTGCAGGAAGCTTTTCAAAATGAGCAGTCAGGGCAGCGATTTGTCTGTCTTTTACCTCCTGCGGCATGTAACCGAGCTCAACGGCTTTTGAATAAATGTCTTCTAAATAGTCTGCATTGTTCATGTCTGCAAAAACAGCGATGACGGCAGATGAAGTTGTGACCTGTGTTTGGTTAAAGCTTGCTAGCGGCGCGAGCTTCTCTTTTCCTTCCGGGCTGTCGATGACGAGAAAACGCCATGGCTGCGCGTTGACAGAGGATGGTGCAGTTGTAGCTTCCTCTAGGATTTCTGTCATTTCTTCTTTGCTGATTTTCACTGTCGGATCATAATTGCGAATGGAACGGCGTCCTTTCATAATCTCCATAAAATCGTTTGTTTTAATCATGTTGATACACTCCTTTTAAGCTTCGATATTATCTATGTTGTTTCGCATGCGCCCAAGCACATCAATAAGCACGCGGCGCTCTTCAGCACTTACATTAGCGAGCATTTCTTTCATGAAACGCTCCTTTTCTTTCTTAGAAGACTCGATTCGTTTTCTTCCTTGATCTGTTAACCGCACAAGGGTAATCCGATTGTCTTCGGGCTTGCGCCGTCTTGATACCATGCCTTTTGCTTCAAGCTGTTTTAGGTGTCTTGTGACGGCCGCGCTATCGATATTGACTTTCTTTTGAAGGTCGCTTTGACTAATCTCATCCGCATGATAAAGCAATGTCAGCAATTCCAAACGAGATTGGCTGATGCCCGTGCATGCCTCGAACTTCACGCCAATCACTTTGTTCACGCCTTGCAGCTGATATAAAATCTCGGCTTCCTCAGAACAAAATGATGCCAAAACCCATCCCTTCTTTCTTGTCAAAAAAATAATTGATATATCAATGATTGACACGTCAATTAATATACAACGATTGATTTCAATTTGCAAGCCTTTTGCACATTTGAAAAACCTCCCAACATATAAGTTGGGAGGTTCTTGTTATCCTTGCGGCTCAGGATAAAACATCAGCAGAAAAAAGCTGGCCGTTTCCTGTGATGAATTGATGTAGCTGTGCGGTGTGGATCCCGTAAACTGCAAGGCGTCTCCGGAAACAAGCGTATGCTTCTGGTCCTGCAGATTGACGGTTAACTCGCCCTCTTTAATTAAAATGTATTCTTCTCCTAAATGTGTTTTTGCTTCATGTATGCACCCCGGTTTTAGATCGACAACATAAATTTCAAACTTTGTTTCAGGATTGTAGGGAAAAAAGGGGTAAACGATGTAGTTTTCTTCATTATCCGTAACAGGTTCAATATCTTTGAGATTAATTTTTCTTACTTTCGGCTTGTCTTCTTTCAGAAAAACAGAAAAAGATACTTGCAGCCCATTTGCGATCTTCCAGAGAGTGGTGACAGTCGGGGTCGATTTTTCTTTCTCAATTTGTCCGAGCATCGCTTTGCTGACGCCTGTTAACTCAGAAACTTGATCAAGAGTCAGGTTTCTGCTTTTTCTGAGTTTGGCAAGATTCTTTGCGATAATGGCTTGGATATCATCCATACATGTATCTCCTTACGTCATATTCGCTTTATTATAGCACATTAAAATCAGCTCTTATATACTGTTGTAAGCTATAACGTATATGTGTATAATATGTTAGACTAGGAGGGGAACAGAATGATATCAGAGAAGGAACTAACTCATGCCCAAACATGCGAGCCATCGTTCATACAAGGGTTTAAAGATTGTGTCCCTACGCTAATCGGCTATATCAGTATAGGTTTGGCTGCCGGTATCGTGGGGATTGCCTCGCATTTAAGTGTCCTTGAAATTACACTGTTGTCAGGTTTGGTTTTTGCAGGCGGCGCCCAGTTCATTATCTGTGCTTTGTTAGCAGCAAACAGTCCGATGTCCGCTATTATCCTGACAACATTTATTGTGAATTTACGAAATTTTCTATTAAGTGCTGCGCTTGCTCCTCATTTTTCAAAGTATTCGCTAGTGAAAAATGTGGGGATCGGCATGATGGTGACAGATGAGTCCTTTGGTGTTGCTTCAAATAAGATTGTAAAAAAAGAACCGATTAGTGATCGATGGATGTTCGGTTTAAATCTCACTGCATATGCGTGCTGGGTGCTTTCTTGTGTGGCAGGTGCAGTCTTTGGTAAATGGATTACCGATCCGGAAATGTTCGGACTCGACTTTGCGGTGACGGCTATGTTTTTAGCACTGCTGATTTTGCAGATGGAACATGTTGTGCCTGCGAAGGTTAAACACTATGTATCTCTCATCATTTATATGGTGATTGCGATGATTATTTTCTCTTTCATTATGCCGTCTCATCTCGCTGTCATCATGTCAACGATCATCGTAGCGACAATCGGGGTGGTGACAGATAAATGAGCATAAATGCATACATCCTGACGGTGATTATCGGCTGCGCGCTGGTCACAATGATTCCCCGCGTGGTTCCATTTTTAGTTGTCCGGAATATTTCCTTGCCGGAGCCTGTGCTGAAATGGCTCTCCTATGTGCCGGTTTGTATATTGACGGCACTTGTTGTGAAGGATTGCATGATTCAATCCAATGATTCTCTTACATTGAATTGGCAGGTAACTGTTGTATTGGTTCCTACTCTATTGATTGCATTGAAAACAAAAAGTTTATCTATGACAGTTATCAGCGGTGTTGTTCTTATGGCCGGCTTGCGCTTATGGGTATAAAACAGCTGTTTACATTTACATTAAAACCACGATATCAGGGGGAAGCAGACCCTGGTATTTTTTGTGTCTATGATTCAATCTTTAAGCGGCTTTCACTAGCTGAAAGTTATGGTACAATATACAAATGTTTTACAGCTTCAATCAATTGTTGGAGTGACATCTATTGAAAATAAATACTAGATTAAAGGGAAGGTTTTGATAGAATGCTGCAAAATCCAACTGGAAAAGAGCGTTTGGCATTGGCGTTTCTGCTCGGCATGCTTGCTATATTGGGCCCGCTTAATATAGATATGTATTTGCCTAGTTTTCCTGACATTGCCGATGATTTATCGGCCAGTGCCTCGCTTGTACAGTTAAGTTTAACAGCCTGTCTGATCGGGCTTACCATAGGTCAAGTGATTGTCGGGCCGGTCAGTGATGCGCAGGGAAGACGGAAACCGCTATTAATCTGTATTTTCTTATTTGCGTTATCTTCTCTGTTCTGTGCGCTTTCACCAAACATTACAACACTGGTGGCAGCCCGTTTTTTACAGGGGATTACGGCCTCTGCGGGACTTGTGCTGTCTCGGGCAATCGTGCGGGATGTGTTTACAGGGAGAGAGCTTTCTAAATTTTTCTCACTGTTAATGGTGATTACTGCAGTCGCGCCAATGATTGCGCCAATGACAGGCGGTGCTCTTTTATTGCTGCCGTTTGCAACGTGGCATACGATTTTTCACTTTTTAACGATCATCGGATTTGTACTTGTACTGATTATTGCGCTGAAGTTAAAAGAAACATTGCCGCCGGAAAAGCGGATTCCAAGCTCAATCGGAACATCTGTCAGAACGATGGGGAGCCTGCTGAAGGATCGTTCTTTTATGGGCTACGCGTTAACTGTCGGATTTATTCACGGAGGAAGCTTTGCTTATGTATCCGGTACGCCTTTTGTGTACCAGGATATTTATGGGGTGTCGCCGCAGGTGTTTAGTATTTTATTCGGCATAAACGGCTTGGCGATTATTACGGGAAGCTTTATGATCGGGCGCTTTGGCGGAATCATTCATGAAAAAAGCCTGCTCCGCATGGCGGTCATTACAGCTATGATTGCGACTGCTGTGCTATTAACGATGACGATGATTCACGGCCCTCTCGCTGCATTGGTCATCTCTATTTTTGTCTATATGATTACGATCGGCATGGTTCTGACGAGCACGTTTACGCTGGCCATGGAAAAACAGGGGCACCGCGCCGGAAGTGCAAGTGCGCTGCTGGGAATGCTCCCGCTGCTCCTTGGCTCCATCGTTTCGCCGCTTGTGGGCATTGATGAGACGACAGCTGTTCCGATGGGAGCGATCATGTTTGTTACAGCAGTTATCGGTTCGCTCGCCTTTTTTAGATTAACAAAGGAGAGCGTGAAACAAAATTAATCAAAAAAACCTGACGGCATGTCAGGTTTTTTTTGATCTCATTAAAATAGCAAAAGCAGGCCGGCGATGGCCGGAGTCAAAAAGATTGCGGATTTCAAGACGGCCTTTGGCATGAGATTGGTGAATTTCGCGCCAACATACGCACCGCACATGGTTCCGATCAAGACTTTGACCAGCAATACGTAATCAACAAATCCTTCCGAGATATACCCTATGCCTCCGCCTACAGCAAGAGGGATAATGACAAGCATCGTCGTTCCGACAGAATGACGGATGGACAGGTTCAGCATAATCATTAAACCGATCTGGATAAAAGGAGCAGAACCGATGCCGAATGTGCCGGAAAGTATGCCTGATACGATTCCTAAAATCACGGCTTTTGTATACATTGATACATTGCTTTGATTCACTTGAGATTTTTCTTTTAAGATAAATAACCTGATTAGAATAAGAATCGCTGATAAAAATAACATTCCCGCTGTCAAATAATGAAGCAAATCGGCCGGAATAAAAGATGTCAGCTTTGCCCCGAAAAATGATCCAACGGCAGCGAAGCATCCGACCGTTAAACCGATTTTCAATTGGATGTTGCCTTCCCGGTAATGGCTGTAGGCCCCTGATAAGCTGGTGAAAGCCATACCGGCGAGGGAAGTGCCTAAAGCCGTATGAATCGGAATATGAAAAACCAGGGTTAAAAGAGCGATAACAAAGCCGGCACCCCCGGCACCAATAAAGCCTAAAATGATTCCAAGAAGAAACATAACAAGAATAATGAGCATAGCTTTTCCTCCATTGTATACTGAGCTGTAAATGTAATGATCTAGTGATTGTAGCTGAGGTGAACTGTTCGGTAGCACATGAGAGGATCATCTCATTGGTTGACAGTAGTCCGTCGACCGTCGTTTAGCAAAAATATCGTACCGCAAATTTTGGGATTTGACAAGGCAGTTTGTTGCTTCCCTTTATTATCTGTTATATGATTTTGATGAAGAACAGACCCCTGAATCTATTCAAAAGAGGTATTATGTATATGGATGAATTTAAATTAGACAAGCCGACTCCTTATTACCTGCAATTTTATTTCCAGCTGAAAAAAATGATTTTTAACGGAACTTTTAAGCCGGGGGAACGGATCAATGAAACACAGCTGGCTAAAAGTTTCGGCGTCAGCCGCTCTCCGATACGGGAAGCTATGCGGCTGCTTGAAAAAGACGGCTTGTTACGGGCAGATGACCGGAATGGATTTTCAATCGCTTCTTTAACAGCTAAAGATGTAGACGAAATTTATAAAATCAGAATTCCTCTCGAGCTGCTTGCTGTCGAATTGGTAATAGACAAAGCGAATGACGAAGAGCTTCAAACGCTTGAAACACAGCTTGAAGAAACAGAAAACGCGATTCGTAACGGAGCGGAAGAAACTGAAATGATCAGCTTAAACCAAAAGTTTCATCAGCTGCTTGTCGATTTTAGCCATAACAGACATTTGAAAAATTTGCTTGAGCATGTTAATGATCTGATTCACTTTTGCAGAATCCTTAATTATAAAGGGGACAACCGCCCTGAAACGATCCTGCGTGAACACCGCAGCATATTTGAAGAAGTCAAAAAGAGAAACAAAGAAGCAGCCAAAGAATATATGATGGCTCATTTCAATCATGACTCAGAACATTTGAAACGTGTGCTTGAAGAAGGAAAAGAAAATTAAATGACATGTACGGATACCAAGGAAGAGTCCTTGGTATTTTTTATTGCTCTCATCCACTTAATAAATCGCAAATCATATATAAGGAAGCCCATTAATAAGATTCTATGATGATTGACTAACGAATAATGGGGGTTAGACATGTTTATCCATATCGTCCGGCCGGGTGATTCTTTGTTTTCCATAGGCAGAAGATACGGTGCTTCTGTTGATCAAATACGGGGTGTGAATGGGTTAGAAGAAACGAATATTGTGCCGGGGCAGGCTCTGCTTATCCCTCTTTATGTATATACAGTACAGCCGGGCGACACGCTCACAGCTATTGCGGCAAAAGCGTTTGTTCCAGCAGAACGGCTAAGAGCCGCCAATCCCGCTATAAACCCAAATGCCTTGCAAGCAGGAATGAGACTAACGATCCCTAATATCTCAAACTATATTGCGGGAACGTTAAGCTTTTATGTGCTCCGTAATCCGGATCTTGATCGCGATTTAATCAATGATTACGCACCATATTCGTCTTCGATTTCCATTTTCGAATACCATATTGCGCCTAATGGCGACATTGCAAACCAATTGAATGACGCAGCCGCTATTGAAACCACATGGAGAAGACGAGTGACGCCGCTTGCAACAATAACAAATTTAACCTCAGCAGGCTTCAGCACGGAACTCGTACGCCAAGTGTTAAACAATCCAACTGCGAGAACCAATTTGGTTAACAATATTTATAACTTGGTATCCACAAGGGGATATGGCGGCGTGATGATCGATTTTGAAAAAGTGAGCGCCGCAGATCGGGATCTGTTCACAGGATTTTTGCGTCAGCTCAGAGATCGTCTGCAGCCGGGTGGCTATGTGCTGACCATAGCTGTTCCGGCAAAAACAAGTGATGATATTTCATGGCTGAGGGGCTATGATTACGGAGGGATCGGAGCGGTTGTCAATTATATGTTTATTATGGCGTATGACTGGCATCATGCGGGAAGCGAGCCGGGGCCTGTTGCGCCGATTACTGAAATAAGAAGAACAATTGAATTTGCGATTGCCCAGGTGCCGCGGAGAAAAATCATCATCGGTGTCCCGCTCTACGGCTACAATTGGATCATCCCTTATCAGCCGGGAACAGTGGCTTCAGCTATTTCAAATCAAAAATCAATTGAAACAGCGATGAGGTACCAAGCACCCATTCAATATTCAAACGAATATCAATCGCCATTTTTTCGCTACAGAGATGAGCAGGGACGGACGCATGAAGTATGGTTTGAAGATGTCAGGAGCATGAGCCAAAAGATGCTGATCGTCCGAGAATATGGATTACAAGCCATTGGCGCCTGGCAGTTAACACTCGGATTCACACCAGCTCCGTGGCTTCTGCGTAAATTTTTTACGATCAGAAAAGTGTAAGGGCACCGAACACGGTGTCTTTTTAGTGATGTTTTAAGCTGCTTTGTGCAGCTCTGAGTTCCGGATAGATTGTCATTTCACTGACGCTGGCGATATCTTTTATCGTAACAGATTGAAAGCCATAAAACCGTATCAGCCTAAAGTGGCAGAATAATTCGTGCATTTGTCACTTGCATGGCGTCGGTCTCCCCAATTATGATCGATAGTGATAACTATCATCAGTCTAATCAGGCACAAATTGCATATCGTCTTATGAAAGCTTACGGAATACGAGTGAGAGGAAGTTGTCAGAATGAAAAAAGTATTGATCCTAAATTTTCCTGCAGAAGGCCACGTAAATCCTACATTAGGCATTACGAAAGCCTTTGCCAATCGGGGATATGATGTCCACTATATCTCCACTGAAAGGTATAAAGAAAGATTAGAAGCGGTAGGAGCGACTGTCCACCTTCATCAGGATTTGCTGAGGACAGTTCCCGTTCGTACAGGTTCCCCTGACGGTATTCTCTCCTTCTTAAAAATTCATATAAAGACATCTCTGGCCATATTAAATATCGTGAAAGAACTGTCAAAAAGCATTCAGTTTGATTTTGTTTATTATGATAAATTCGGTGCGGGAGAGCTGGTCAGAGATTATCTCAACATCCCGGGCATCTCTTCATCTGCTTCCTTTTTATTCGATGAAGAGCATTTGAAGATATTGCCTCTGCATCCGGATTCAGAAGTGCCTTTACAATTGGATAAAGAGTGTGAAGATCTATTATTAGAGATGAAACAAAATTACGGTGTATCACCTGAAAATATGGTTCAATTCATGAATAATAAAGGTGGCCTAAATGTAGTGTACACAAGCCGATATTTTCAGCCGGAAAGCCATCGTTTCGGCAATGAGTTTCTATTTATCGGTCCAAGCTTTCCAAAGAGAGCGGAAAAAACTGATTTCCCGATTGAGAAATTGAAAGGTGAGAAAGTTATCTATATTTCAATGGGGACGGTATTAGACGAAACTGAGGAGTTTTTCAACTTATGTATAGATGCTTTTTCTGATGTCAGGGGCAAGGTCGTGATAGCTGCGGGAGAAAAAGCTGATCTGACAAGATTAAAGCAAGCGCCGGAAAACTTTATCATTGCTTCATATGTGCCTCAATTGGAAGTGCTGGAACAATCAGATGTTTTCATCACTCATGGGGGAATGAACAGTGTAAATGAAGGCATTCACTTTAATGTTCCTTTGGTTGTAATGCCGCACGATAAGGACCAGCCAATGGTGGCCCAGCGGCTGACTGAATTACAAGCCGGTTATACAGTATCTAAAGACCATGTAACCGCGCAGTCTTTAAAACATGCAGTGGAAGAAGTGTTGAATAACGACCGATACAAGGAAGGGATTCAAAAAATCAATCAAAGCTTTCAGGGTTGCATGAATATGGAAGAGGTAATGGAGCAGATCGATCAATTTATAGATCAGAGAAAATAAACAGCAAAAATAAGAAAAAGAGTGAGATTTATATGTTCTCACTCTTTTTTCATTTAGGGTCTTGCTGGCATTACGGAAATAACCGAAGTCAATTTGCGGATCAACGGTTTTGTCAAGAGGATTATAGATGTAAGGGTTCATTTTCTGAGGGCGATGGCAGCAGGAGAAATACTTTCGTATTCATTCACACTCAACGTCATTTTTCATATTATGAATAAGTGTATGGAAAATACAGTTATAAAAGGATGTGAATAGAAAATATGTCTCGAAAACCGTCACATAGATGCCCTTACTGTGGATCCAACTCTTCAAGCCCCAGTTGTAGAGTAGGCCCTAAAAAAAATCCTGAGCCTAAACATTCATGTATGTGCTGCTGTTGTGTAAGGGGAGCAAGAGGGCCGCAGGGACCACGCGGATTACGCGGTATACCAGGCAGTATTGGAGCCACCGGACCACCAGGACCACCAGGACCACCAGGGCTGCCCGGAGTTACGGGAGCCACCGGACCACCAGGGCTGGCTGGAGCTACGGGAGCCACCGGACCACCAGGACTGGCCGGAGCTACGGGAGCCACCGGACCACCAGGACCACCAGGGCTGCCCGGAGTTACGGGAGCCACCGGACCACCAGGACCACCAGGGCTGCCCGGAGTTACGGGAGCCACCGGAGCAACCGGTGACGCCGGACCAGCCGGAGCAACCGGAGCGACGGGAGCCACAGGAGCGACGGGAGCCACGGGAGCCACAGGAGCGACGGGAGCCACGGGAGCCACAGGAGACGCCGGACCAGCCGGAGCCACAGGAGCGACGGGAGCCACAGGAGCGACGGGAGCCACGGGAGCCACAGGAGACGCCGGACCAGCCGGAGCGACGGGAGCCACAGGAGCGACGGGAGCCACGGGAGCCACAGGAGACGCCGGACCAGCCGGAGCAACGGGAGCCACAGGAGACGCCGGACCAGCCGGAGCGACGGGAGCCACAGGAGCAACCGGTGACGTCGGACCAGCCGGAGCGACGGGAGCCACGGGAGCCACAGGAGACGCCGGACCAACCGGAGCCACAGGAGCGACGGGAGCCACAGGAGCAACGGGAGCCACAGGAGCTACCGGCACAGGAGCAGCTGGGTTATCCGAATACGGGTATATTTATAACTTTAGTGCTCAAACAGTAGCTATAGAGGCTGATGTCATTTTTGATTCAACAGGGATAACCACCCCTGGAATTACACATGCCCCCGGGACTTCTCAAATTGCAATTACCACTCCGGGAGACTATGAGGTCACTTTTTCTGTTTCGGGAGTAGAGCCTAACCAATTTACATTATTTTTAAATGGTGCACCGATTACGAATACAGTCTACGGTTCAGGTGCAGGTACTCAGCAAAACAACGGCCAGGCTATTATAGCCATAGCAGCCGGCGATGTCCTCACTCTTCGAAATCATACGTCCGCTGCCGCAGTGACTCTGCAGACTTTGGCAGGAGGGACACAAACTAACGTAAACGCTTCAATTGTAATTAAAAAATTAGATTAACAATTAGCACTGTGTCATGGACAAACAAAAGTACTCTATTGATCTTACTAGTACTTAATCGTTCAACAGTGCTTTTTTTGACCTGATTTAAGTTGACCATACAAACGCTCCAGTTTCTTTTTACCTCAGGTGTATGCGGAAAAGAGACAAAATACGAATTTCATAGCTCACTGAACGACTTTTATCACTATAGGAAAGAAAAAGAAGTTCGATTTACTCTATCTTTTTTAGTGATAACTGGATATCAAATGGGCATACAAGGTGACAGCTTAACTTCACCAATAAAAAAACCTTCCGTGTTGGAAGGCAATCGTTAAAATTCAATTTTGATCTTTTGAGAATCACTGATTTTCTTATGGTTTTGGTCAAAAACGTCACTTGTTGTGATTTCAATCCACTTGATCTCTTTTTTCTTCTTATCAGCTGATGGTTCATCGTGAGCATGGCCGCTTGCTGCGTTTACAATAAAGCCGAGATTGCCGGATTTTTCGGCGCCGGCTTCTAATTCACCATTCAACTCTTCTAGGTAAATATCTTTGTTCCAATCAAAGGTTTCTCCTGTATTTGTTTTCATCAATGCAACCGGGGCAAAATTCACTTTCTCGGAAGATGTGTTCTTGATATCAACGAAAACTTTAACGAAATCAAACTCTTCATCGTGTGTTAATACATGAAAATAATCAATCATGCTGTAATCCGGACGTAAGTGGATCAGCTTCATTTCTTTTATTGTTAACTCTACGTTTCCAATCTTATAAGTTTGATTGACTTGTTTGATATCTTTTAAGACGGCTTCTCCTTTGTCATCAGAAAACGTTTGATTGACCTTCAGCAATGACCGGTCATCTGTTACCTGTGCATTAGGCTGATACTCATCTATACTGTCTTTTTGAGACGAAGTGCTTTGCGGTGTGGCTTTTGCTGTTTGCTCTCCGGCTGTATTTTGTTTTTCAGAATTGACGTTTGAGGAACAGCCCGCAAGTATGACGATAAAAAATAAGATCGATAGAGTCTTTTTCATCATAAGTCCTCCATTAAAAAGAGAGCCCGTTCCTTATACAAGCAACGGGACACCTTGTATTCTCTTACTTATCTTTAATTTTAATGTTGTATTGTAAAGCGTCGAAAACATTTTTGGCAATTTCGGTATTATCGATTTGGCCGGAAAACTTCTCACTGGACGGTCCGTACGCATAGACAGGAACATCCTCGCCGGTATGTCCGCCTGTTGTCCATCCTGTGTGGGAGCGTTTGTTGAAAATCTCCTCAATCGCATTATCAATATCAAGGACTTCCTTCGATTTTGCCGCGTTTTCAACAGATTGAATTTCAGATGCAGTTAAAGCTAATTTCTTTTGGTCAATATACGTTTTTAAAGTTTTTTCAACATCTGCGCCGTCGGCAATTTTTTCTGCCATAAAGTCAGGTGTACGCTTTGCTGCTTTAATTGGTTCACTGAACCAGTTGTAAATGCCGTCCGCACCGATGGAGTATCCGCCGGTTGAATGGTCAGCCGTTGCAACAACCAAAGTATGCTTGTCTTTTTTGGCGAAATCAATTGCCGCCTTGTAGGCTTGTTCGAAATCTTCCATCTCACTCATGGCGCCGACAATATCATTGTCATGCCCGGCCCAGTCAATCTGGCTTCCTTCAACCATGAGGAAGAAACCGTCTTTGTCCTTGCTTAATTTTTTGAGGGCTGTGTTTGTCATGTCTTTTAATGAAGGAATATCCTTCGTGCGGTCGATCTTTTTAGGCAGGCCGCCGTCAGCGAATAGGCCGAGAACTTGGCTGTCCTTGTTTTTCAGCATGTCCTTGCGGTTATCCACATAGCTGTATCCCGCTTTTTTGAATTCCTTTACCAAATTACGGTCCTTGCGGTCAAAATTGCTTTTTCCACCGCCTAGAAGGACATCAATTTTGTGCTTGCCGTTCACCATTTCATCAAAATAGTCGTTTGCAATAGAATTCATATTTTTCCGGCTGTGATCATGCGAGCCGAAAGAAGCCGGAGTGGCGTGTGTAATTTCTGAAGTGGCGACAAGCCCGGTTGATTTTCCTTTTTCTTTTGCTGCTTCAAGAACTGTTTTGACCTCTGAACCATCATTATCCACAGCAATTGCATTATTATATGTTTTAATCCCAGCTGACATAGCCGTTGCGGCGGAAGCAGAATCCGTTACATTTTGTTCAGGGTCTTCAGGATAAGTGGTCTGCTGTCCGACAAGGTATTGGTCAAAAGCCGTAGGCTCTACAACCTTTGTCTTTTTATTATCTTTTAAGTAACGGTGAGCGGACGTATAAGACACACCCATCCCATCACCGATCAAGACGATGACATTCTTAATTTCGTTTTGATTCCCCTTTTTCTTTTCCTGGGCGCTGGCTTCAGGCACGCTGCCGCTGACTAGGCTGCTGAACGCAATAGATGATAACACCGCAATAGGCAGCAGCTTCTTCGGGAATTTTTTCAACTGAATAACCTCCTAAAAATATGATCCTCAATGACAAACTCATTATATTTTTAAAGTGTTAAGCTAGTATTAATCGTTTTTAAAGATTGAATTTACAAGATGACAAGGAAATGAAAAGGCAGTGCCGAAAGTAAATATGATGTGCAAATCTGACCGGCTAGTGATTATGTATGTGACTAGAAGATGTCAATCAATCCCTTGATATAGAACTCAAAAAGAAATCGAGTTTGCTAGAGGTAATATTTCTTACTGAGTGGATATTAAAGGAAAACATGTGACCGGCAATGCACCCGAAGAAGAGAATAGATGTTGAGGTGACAGGATGGAAATAAACGATGTGCTATACGGCAGGCATCAAATAGACGGAGTACTGGAAGAACTCATAAAAAGCGCACCCGTACAAAGATTAAAAGGGGTTTATCAAGGCGGCGCCAGCTTTTTAGTCAATCCAAAGTGGAATGTGACCCGGTATGAGCACTCCATTGGCGTTATGCTTCTAATCAAAAGGCTGGGGGGAACCATAGAAGAGCAGATCGCCGGTCTTCTCCACGATGTGTCGCACACAGCATTTTCTCATGTAATTGATTTTGTATTTAAAAATGAAGCGGAAGATTATCATGAAAACATTTTTCAACAAGTCATTGACCAATCCGAGATCCCGGGAATTCTAAAAAAACATGGTTATGATGCTGACGATCTTTTATTAAATGATACAAGATGGACACTGCTCGAACAGCCCGCACCGGAGCTGTGTGCTGATCGCATCGACTACACCCTGCGTGACATGTATCAATATAGACAGATCACGCTGCGCGAAGCTGAAATCTTTTTGGATCATCTCGTTGTGAGAAACGGAAGGGTGTTTCCAAATGGTATTGAAACAGCTGAATGGTTTGTGCGCGTGTATTACAAGGAAGTGATTGATTTCTTTATGAACCCAGTGAATGTATATGGGTATGAATACTTAGCGCAAACACTGAAGGCTGCGCTGAAGCACAATGTCATCGCCGCCGAAGATTTGCTGAAAACAGACCAAGAGGTACTAGGCATTCTGCATTCATCAGAAAATGACGAAGTACTGAGACTGCTTGAAAAAATACATCCTCACATATTAGTAAAAGAGGATGACATTCATTATGATTTTCATCGAAAAACGAAAATGCGTCTCATCGACCCTTCTATTTTCTTTCATAATGAATGGATCACATCCTCATCAGTATCTGAACATATCAGAAAAATGGGAGAGGCCGCTTATCGGAAAGCCAAAAAAGGAGTGTATGTCAAAGTAATCGAAAACTAACCGAAGCCGCGCAACCGCGGCTTTTATCCAGCGCGTTTTATTCTGCGGATCATGGGGAATAGGACAAACAGCAGCATATGTTATGAGAATATTAGCGCATTTACATACCTTTCGGGGGTATCGTATTATTGAAAAGATCATGTATGACAGGCAGATGTGAAGGTTCACACCAAAAAATGAAGCAAAGGAGAATGAACATGAAGATTTCGAAAAAGGCACTTGGAATTTTACTGCTGTCTCTTATTTTTGTTTTATCAGCATGCGGCAATAGCGATAGCAAAAAAGAAAGCACTCATGACAGTCATTCGGACTCCGGCTCACACGAAGAAATGGATCATTCCGGATCTGCTGAAGTTCCAGAGGGATTAACGGAATCGACACATCCTAAATATAAAATAGGCAGCCAGGTCATCATCAATGCTTCTCATATGAAAGGGATGAAGGGCGCCGAAGCAACAGTTACAGGCGCATACGATACAACGGCATATGTTGTTTCTTACACACCGACAACCGGAGGGCAGCGAGTTGATCATCACAAATGGGTGATCCAAGAAGAGATAAAAGATGCAGGAGATAAACCCCTCAATCCCGGAGATCAGGTACTCTTAGAGGCCTCTCACATGAAAGGCATGAAGGGAGCAACTGCTGAAATCGACTCTGCAGAAAAAACAACGGTATACATGGTGGACTATACATCGACAACAAGCGGAGAAAAAGTAAAAAATCATAAGTGGGTAACTGAAGACGAGCTTTCAGCTAAATAATAAAAAAATCCTCCCTTTACAAGGAGGATTTTTTTACGGTATGAACAGGTCTTGTTAAAGAAAATAAAGCAAACAGAACGGCGATCACAACAATCGATCCTCCGCACCAAGCTGTTGACACAACAGTCCCCGTCTGATCCAATACAACACCGCCAATGGCTGAACCAAGGGCGATCCCAATCTGCAGCGCAGACGTATTAAAGCTTTGCTGAATGTCAGACGTGTCGGGTGCAATCTCAATTAAGTAGCTTTGCTGTGCGGGAGCCAGACTCCAGCTCAGCAATCCCCAAATGACCATAACAGGCAAAAAGAAAATCATAGACGACGTTGACAGCGGCAATAAGAACATAATGATGGCGAAGGAACCGGTCACCAGCAAGATGCTCTTAAAGGAACCGAGCCGGTCAGAAAGCGCTCCTCCAAAAGGACCTCCGCACACGGCAGATATTCCAAATAGGAAATAACAAATGCTGACCCAAAAAGAGCTTAGATGGAGAGTCGTCTCTAAAAACGGGGCAAAATAAGCATATAAAGTGTAGTGCCCCGCTAATGTAAACATCGTCACAAGGTGCGAGCTGGCGATTTTAGCATTGGCGATTGTTTTCATCTGATCCCGGAATGGAATCATTTTCTCCGTCGGTATCTTCTCAAAAAAGATCGAAATAATCAGCATAGAGATAAGCGCCAGAAGTCCGATGCCAAGGAACAAAATGCGCCATCCGAAGGAATTGCTGATCAATATGCCAAGCGGCACACCTAATGCGATGGCAGAACTGAATCCCATAAAAATGATGCCAATTGCGCGGGCTCTGTATTCAGGCGCCACAATTTTCGGCGCAATCGTCAAGGAAAGCACAACAATCAGCCCTGTGCTCATCGCCGCCAATACCCTTGATACCATCAGCATCGCAAAATTAGGGCTGAAGTAGGCGACAAGGTTACTCAAAAAGAAAACAAATAACGCAATTAAATATAAACGCTTCCGTTCAACCTTCGCGGTCAATGCCAAAAGCAGCGGCCCTGAAACAGCATATCCCAGCGCAAACACACTGATCAGCTGTCCGGCCGAAACAATGGAAATGTGTAAATCATTTGCGATTTGAGGAAGAATCCCACCCACAATTAACTCAACCAATCCAACTGCAATCGTAGAAGCTGCAAGCAGAAAAACTTTAAAATTCATAACAAACTCCTTTACTTCAATTTTTTAACAAATAAAAAAATCCTGATTACAAAAAAAGTGATAAACAATTTTTGTAATCAGGATTTTACGGTTCCTGGTAGACACCCTCAATCCATATCATTGAGGTTATACAAGTAAAAATAGCTATTTAATTGATTTAGTTTCCGAGGATGAGTTTAACATATTGTGAGCGAATCTTCCATAGAAAAATTTGATAAATAGTTGAACGAAAATAATATGAATATATTTATTGTATAAAAGTATAGACATTTAAAATTAATTGACTATAATTAATTTTGTAAGCGTTTTAATACAAGGGGAGGGACATCCATTGAAGAAAATTTTACTTGCGTGCAGTTCGGGAATGTCCACCAGTTTGCTGGTGACAAAAATGAAAGAATACGCGCAATCCATTGGAGAGGAAGCGGAGATCTGGGCAGTCGGCCAGGATAAAGCGAAAGAAGATATGCAAAAGGCAGACGCGGTTTTAATCGGCCCGCAAATGAGCTTTCTGAAAAGCGAACTGCAAAAAGCAGCCGACCAATACAACATTCGGGTTGAGGTCATTGACATGATGGCTTACGGAATGGCAGATGGCAAAAAAGCATATGAACAGGCTTTGTCATTAATGGGGCAACAATGATGGAGCACATAAAAATTGCCGACTTAACAGACGAACAAATCAGCTTTCAGCTTATTCTCCACAGCGGCAATGCCCGCAGCTGTATCATTCAATCACTGCGCGCCTACAAGGAAGGAAACAGGGGGGAGGCAGATGCCCTTATTGCCCAGGCTGAGGATGCTCTATCTGCAGCCCATGACATTCACTTTCAAATGATACAGAAAGAATCAAGCGGCGAGGCAGCCAATTTCTCATTGCTGCTTATGCACGCGGAAGATCACCTGATGTCAACATTGACCATGAAAGAATTGGTAAAAGAGCTGCTTGGCATCTTTAAAACAAAGAATCTATAAAAATCGGGGTGGATAGGGTGTTCGAGAAAATCAGCCAATTCCTTGTTCCAATTGCAGGGAGGTTAAATAATAACCGTTATTTGCAGGTATTGCGCGATGCGTTTATGCTGGCCTTCCCGCTTACGATATTCGGGTCCATTTTTGTGGTATTAACGAACCTGCCGTTTTTAAATAAAATCATGAATGCTTCAATGCTCACATCGTTTCAGTCCAATTTTGGCATTGCGTCTACGGCGACCATGGGGATTATGTCTGTCTTCGTCGTGTTCGGTATAGGCTATTATCTCTCAAAAAGCTATCAGGTCGAAGCTGTGTTTGGCGGTGCGATCGCTTTGGTTTCCTTTTTCCTGCTGACGCCTTTTATTGTTCAGCCGGAAACAGGAGATGCCATAACCGGCGTCATTCCGGTAGACCGCCTCGGTGCCAAAGGAATGTTTCTGGGAATGATCACGGCATTTCTTTCTGGTGAAATCTACAGAAGAATCGTTCAAAAAAACCTGACGATCAAAATGCCTGCCGGGGTTCCGCCGGCTGTAGCAAAATCATTTGCCGCACTTATTCCGGCTTTTATCACATTGACTGTGTTTTTGCTGATTAACGTTGTGGTCACCCAGCTTTTCAAAACCAATATGCATGATGTCATTTATCATGCGATTCAGGCTCCGCTTGTCGGACTTGGAAGCGGTATCATACCGACGCTGATTGCTGTATTTTTTATTCAAATTCTTTGGTTTTTCGGATTGCATGGGCAAATCATTATCAACTCTGTGATGGACCCGATTTGGAATACACTTCAGGTGGAAAACCTGTCAGCCTACACAGCGGGGAAAGAAGTGCCGCACATCATCTCGAAACCGTTTATGGAGATTTATACAGTGGGGATGGGCGGAACCGGAATGACGCTGGCGATTGTGTTTACGATTCTCATATTTATGAAAAGCAGGCAGATGAAGCAAGTGTCAAAGCTCGGCCTTGCTCCAGGGATTTTTAACGTAAACGAACCGATTATCTTCGGGCTGCCGATTGTGATGAATCCGATCATCCTTGTGCCTTGGGTTTTGGCGCCGATGGTTGTCACACTCGTCACCTATCTGGCCATGTCCGCAGGGCTTGTTCCGCCTCCAACAGGTGTCACGGTACCATGGACGGTTCCGCTATTTATTAATGGCATCATGGCGACAAACTCAATCATGGGCGGCGTGATGCAGCTTGTCAATCTGATGATTGTCTTTGTGATATGGTTCCCGTTCCTGAAAGCGATGGATAAATTACATTTGGTAAAAGAAAAGGAACAGGCTGTTCAGGAAACAGCACAGCAAAATGATAACAGCATCAAAATGTGACATAAGGAGAGAGAGAACTTGACTCAAACAGAACAGTATCGTTTTCCGAAAGATTTTTGGTGGGGATCATCTGCTTCAGCGACACAAACGGAGGGTGCCGCCGATCGAGACAGAAAAGGGAAGAATATTTGGGATTACTGGTTTGAAAAAGAGCCTTATCGCTTTTTTGAACATGTAGGACCTGCATCCACATCGAAATTTTATGACAACTATAAAGACGATATCAGGCTGATGAAGGAGCTTGGCCACAACTCGTTCCGTATGTCGATTTCATGGTCACGTTTAATACCGGGCGGAACAGGCGAGATCAACCCTAAAGCAGCGGACTTTTATAACAGCGTCATTGATGAGTTCATAGCTAATGGAATAGAACCCTTTGTCAATTTATTTCATTTCGATATGCCGATGGAACTTCAAAACATCGGCGGCTGGGCAAACAGAGAAACGGTGGACGCTTATGAAAACTATGCGAGAACGTGCTTTCGTTTGTTTGGCGATCGCGTGAAAAAATGGTTCACCCATAACGAGCCGATCGTGCCGGTCGAAGGCGGATATTTATATGATTTTCATTATCCGAACAAGGTAGATTTTAAAGAAGCCGTTCAAGTCGGGTTTCACACAATGTTATCAAGCGCCCGCGCCATACAGGCTTACAGAGAGATGAGGCAGGATGGAAAAATCGGCATCATCTTAAATTTGACGCCATCCTACCCGAGAAGCAGCCACCCGGCAGATGTAAAAGCGGGAGAAATAGCAGATGCGTTCTTTAACCGATCTTTTTTAGACCCTTCTGTAAAAGGCGAGTTTCCAAAAGAACTCATACAAATTTTAAAAACTGAAGGCTTTATGCCTGAATACGAGAAAGAAGATCTTGAGATCATTAAACAGCATACGGTTGACTTATTAGGTGTGAATTATTATCAGCCGAGACGTGTAAAAGCCAAAGAGCACCTGCCAAATCCGGATGCGCCGTTTTTGCCTGACAGGTATTTCGATCCTTACGTCATGCCGGGCCGAAAAATGAATCCTCACCGAGGCTGGGAGATTTACGAAAAAGGCGTTTATGATATCCTGATCAATCTAAAAGAAAATTACGGGAATATCGAGTGCTTTATTTCTGAAAACGGCATGGGAGTTGAAGGGGAAGAGCGTTTCAGAGATGAACAGGGCATGATTCAGGATGACTACCGAATTGAATTTATCAAAGAGCACTTAAAATGGATTTACCGCGCTGTACAGGAAGGATCAAACGTAAAAGGCTATCACTTATGGACGTTTATGGACAATTGGTCATGGACAAACGCTTATAAAAACCGATACGGATTTGTATCAGTCAATCTGGAGAAAGACGGAGAAAGAACGGTCAAAAAGAGCGGAAAATGGTTCAAAGAGGTTGCTGAGAAAAATGGTTTTTAGGTTGCTATAGCAAAAAGGTCTTCCGGCGGTCAAGATTTCTAATAGAGACAACAAATAGCCATAACATTGATGAAACAGGCAAAAGAACTTATGATATCGGTAAAGAAGCTTATTTGATATCAAAATTTTTACAGCTGCCGGAGGATACCAATGAATAAATATGAAATCATTGCAAATGAAATGAGAAAACGAATCAAAAATAACGTATATCCCATCGATCAGCCGATTCCCGATGAAATATCTCTTGCAAAAGAGTTCAATTCAAGCCGCATGACGATGAAAAGAGCTCTTGATAATTTAGTTGCTGAAGGACTGTTATTCAGAAAACGCGGTCATGGAACCTTTATCATTCAATCTGCGATACAGGATGATCATGTCCATGTCGTCAGCAATGAAATCCTCGGACTGACCAATTTGTTAAAAGACAAAACAATCAAAAGCAAGGTCATTCAGTTCGAGGTGCAATTTCCCACTGAGGAAGTGGCTGCTCATTTATCAATTGATCAGAAAACGCCGGTTTATTATGTTGTACGGCTGCGGATTGTGGAAGGCGAGCCATATGTGTTGGAAAAAACATATATGCCGACACACTTAATAGCCGGCATTAATGATGAGGTGCTGCACCACTCTATTTATGAACACATTACAAACAGGCTTCAGCTAAAGATTGCCGGAACGCACCGGAAAATCAGAGCCTGTAAATCTGATGAGATAGATCAGCAGCATCTGGGCTGCAAACAGGATGATCCCATTCTTGAAGTGGAGCACGTGGGCTTTTTAGATAACGGAATTCCATTTGAATATTCCTTTTCACGTCATCGGCATGACAAATTTGTCGTCACTTCGGTAAATGTAAGGCGCTGATCGCGGAGATAACAAGGAGGCCATCTGCATGCTTGGCGGTATTGAAGCAGGCGGCACAAAATTTGTGTGTGCCGTCGGAACAGAAGATGGAACGATCATTGACAGAGTGGAGCTACCAACAGCGATGCCGGATGAAACGATAGAGAAGGTGATTCAATATTTTCGCCAATTCTCGCTACAGGCAATCGGCATCGGCTCCTTTGGTCCCGTTGATATAGATGTAAACAGTAAAACATATGGAACCATTACTGCCACGCCTAAACCAGGCTGGAGGCACTATCCATTCTTGAAAACAATAAAAGAAGAAATGAATATTCCTGTCGGATTCAGCACAGATGTAAACGCTGCGGCGCTCGGAGAATCTCTTTTCGGAGCAGCTAAAGACCTCGACAGCTGCTTATATATCACGATCGGAACTGGCATTGGTGCAGGCGCGGTCATAGAAGGGCGGCTTCTGCAAGGATTGTCACATCCTGAAATGGGCCATATCTATATTCGCCGCCATCCGGATGACACGTATCAAGGAAAGTGCCCCTATCATAAGGATTGCTTCGAAGGTCTGGCTTCCGGTCCCGCTATAGAAGCACGATGGGGAAACAAGGCCGCAGATTTATCACATGTAAATGAGGTCTGGGAACTTGAAGGATATTATATTGCGCAGGCTCTGGCACAATATATCCTCATCCTGGCACCCAAAAAAATGATTCTTGGCGGCGGCGTCATGAATCAGAGCCAGCTGTTCCCTTATATATATCAATATGTACCTAAAATAATGAACAGCTACTTTAATTTTTCTGAATTATCAGAAAATATAAATGAGTATATTGTATCTCCCCGTTTAGGGAGAAATGCCGGAATCATCGGAACGTTTGTTTTAGCCCATCAGGCATTAAAAGCAGAAGAAGCATCCGGGGAGGTTCCATCATGAAGCATCCTTTATTTTTAGAGCCGATTTTTAAAGAAAGGATATGGGGCGGCACAGCGCTTCGTGATAGATTCGACTACAGCATCCCTTCAGAAAAAACGGGTGAATGCTGGGCTGTCTCGGCCCATGCCAATGGATCATCGACTATTCAAAATGGCCGGTTGGCAGGAAGAACACTGGATCAAGTGTGGAAAGAATGCCCGGAGTTTTTCGGCTTTCCGCAAAGAAGCGTGTTTCCATTACTGGTGAAAGTACTAGATGCCAACATGGACCTCTCTGTACAAGTGCATCCTGATGATCATTATGCCATGGTACACGAAAACGGAGACCCTGGAAAAACAGAGTGCTGGTACATTATTGCTTGCAAAGAAGACGCAGAACTGATTCTGGGACATCATGCAGGCACGAAGGAAGAATTCAAACAGCTTATAGAAAGCGGTGACTGGAACGGGCTGCTTAGGCGCATCAACATAAAGCCCGGAGATTTCTTTTATGTGCCAAGCGGCACGCTGCATGCATTGTGTGAGGGCACCCTCGTCCTTGAAATTCAGCAAAATTCCGATACCACATATCGCGTATACGATTATGAGCGCTGTAATGACCATGGCCAAAAAAGGGATCTCCATATAGAGAAAGCGATGGAAGTCGTAAACATACCGCATACGGACTCTGAACCAATACCGTCGGTGAAAGAGATCAAAGATGCCGTGATTACGTCTTATGTTCAGTCAGATTATTTCTCAGTTTACAAATGGAACGTCAGCGGCAAGCCGGTTTTCCCTTCTCATCAAACCTATTTGCTGGGCAGTGTTGTCGAAGGCTCAGGGATAATAGAAAACAACGGTGTGCAGTATGAATGCAAGAAAGGCTCACACTTTATTTTGCCTGCCCATTTTGGCGAGTTTTCAATAGAAGGAACTTGCGAGCTGATCATATCTCATCCCTAATAAGAACGGAGGAATTTCTGTGTTAAAGAAACCTATCATCTGTTTGTTCATCTTATTTTTATTTGCGTCTGCCGTTTTGGCTGAATCGATCCAAGCACATACTGTGTCACCTGTTAATCCTAAAGCACAGCAGACAACAAAAGATGTGATGAATTGGCTTGCCCACCTGCCGAATCGCTCTGAAAACAGGGTGCTTTCCGGTGCGTTTGGCGGTTACAGTCATGACACATTCTCTATGGCAGAAGCAGAAAGAATCCTGAACGCATCCGGACAATCACCTGCCATTTACGGCTGCGATTACGCGAGGGGATGGCTTGAAACCTCAAATATTGAAGATTCTATAGACGTGAGCTGCAACAGTGATTTAATATCGTACTGGAAAAGCGGAGGGATTCCGCAGATCAGTCTGCATCTAGCAAATCCTGCTTATCAGTCAGGACATTTTAAAACACCGATTACCAACGATCAGTATAAAAAACTGTTAGACTCTACCACAACAGAGGGGAAGCGGCTGAACGCCATGCTCAGCAAAATTGCTGACGGACTTCAACAGCTGGAAAACCAAGGCGTGCCCGTTCTGTTCAGGCCGCTGCATGAGATGAACGGCGAGTGGTTTTGGTGGGGGCTTACGTCATATAATCAAAAGGATGATGAAAGAATCTTCTTATATAAACAGCTCTATATCAAAATCTATCATTATATGACTGACGAAAGAGGATTGGATCATTTATTATGGGTTTACTCCCCCGACGCTAATCGAGATTTTAAAACAGATTTTTACCCGGGAGCTTCATACGTAGATATCGTTGGGTTAGATGCATACTTTCAAGATCCATATTCGATAAGCGGATACGACCAGCTGACAGCACTTAATAAACCATTTGCCTTCACGGAAGTGGGTCCGCAAACAGCAACCGGCAGCTTTGATTACAGCCTGTTTATGAGTGCGATAAAACAGAAATACCCTAAAACCACTTATTATCTGGCCTGGAATGATGAATGGAGCCCGGCTGTGAACAAAGGCGCTTCCGCTCTCTATAATGATAGCTGGACATTAAATAAGGGAGAAGTATGGAACGGTGATACATTAACACCTATAGTTGAATAAAAACGTTTTACATTAATAAAGGTTCTCAAGGATATCCTTGAGAACCTTTTGCTCATCAAGCGTTCATATCCCCTAAGCCGGGACTATGTTCATTCGGCATTTCTGGAAGAACCGGAACAGGGAATCCAGCAGGAGGTTCGGTTACTTGCAGCTCGCCGCCATTTCTGCTTGGAGATTTTCCTTGGAAGATCTCTGCAATTCTTGTTTCATCTAATCTGAAGTTAAACTGTACATTATGGTAGCCCAAATCAACATACTTTCTGCACTCTGGGTATTTATTAATGTCGTAATTCGGAACAGGAAAAAGCTTAGCCCAGTCAACGCCCAAAGTCTCAAGCGCTTTAGCGAAAGCATTTTGGTGAGCATTGTCACGTACAATAAGAAAAGCGAGCGTTTCCCGGAACGTCTGATTAGAGCTCATTTCATAAATTCTTGTTTTTTGGAGAACACCAGTAGACTCAAGCAACAAGTTATCCAACAGGTCAGTGATTAAGTTTCCGTGATTATACACCCAGGAGGCGTTCCAAGGATTGCCGCCCGCATCAACCGGGAGTGAACTCTGTGCGCCAATAATGTAATGATGGGGGTTAGCATGTTTAACTGCTTCATCAAGGGGAGCGTGATCTATACCCTGGCTGCCGACACCAGCACCGCCTGATTCATCCAACAAAGCATTGATTGTATTTTGCACAAGCTCTACATGGGCAATTTCTTCTAAGAAGATACCGCGCAGCAAATCACGATATTGTTTCTGTTTTCCTCTGAAATTGGAGCTTTGAAAGAAATATTGCATCATTGTACGCATTTCTCCATAATGTCCGCCTAATATTTCCTGCAGTACTTTAGCTGCGGCCGGATCTGGCTTATCGGGTTTAATGATATTGATCAATTCTTCTTTGTAGTAAAACATAACATGCCTCTTTTCTATATTATTTTGTTTTTATATCATCTGTTCAATCAGATAAAATATACGGACTAACAAACAGCGGAAAAGAAAATGAGAAAATCGAAATAAAAATATAGAAAAAGTGTTGACCAATGAAAAAACACATGGTATAGTATTAAATGTCGCTGATGAACAGCACAAAAAAATGAAAACAAAAAAGTTTTTCGAAGGTGTTTACAAACACTTCAGAATGTGTATAATAGATAAAGTCGAATCAAAAAGATTTTTAAAAAAACATTCGAAAAAAACATCTTGACTTTAACATCAATTAATAGTATGATAGTTAAGTCGCTCGATAAGCGCCCGTAGCTCAATTGGATAGAGCGTTTGACTACGGATCAAAAGGTTAGGGGTTCGACTCCTCTCGGGCGCGCCAATATAATACACACGCGGGTGTAGTTTAGTGGTAAAACCTCAGCCTTCCAAGCTGATGTCGTGAGTTCGATTCTCATCACCCGCTCCATTATTTATTGAATGATCTTTGAAAACTAAACAAGACAAAACGTACCTGTTAATTCAAGTTTTAAATAAATCGCACAGCGATGTGCGTAGTCAGTCAAACTACTTTATCGGAGAGTTTGATCCTGGCTCAGGACGAACGCTGGCGGCGTGCCTAATACATGCAAGTCGAGCGGACAGATGGGAGCTTGCTCCCTGATGTTAGCGGCGGACGGGTGAGTAACACGTGGGTAACCTGCCTGTAAGACTGGGATAACTCCGGGAAACCGGGGCTAATACCGGATGCTTGTTTGAACCGCATGGTTCAAACATAAAAGGTGGCTTCGGCTACCACTTACAGATGGACCCGCGGCGCATTAGCTAGTTGGTGAGGTAACGGCTCACCAAGGCAACGATGCGTAGCCGACCTGAGAGGGTGATCGGCCACACTGGGACTGAGACACGGCCCAGACTCCTACGGGAGGCAGCAGTAGGGAATCTTCCGCAATGGACGAAAGTCTGACGGAGCAACGCCGCGTGAGTGATGAAGGTTTTCGGATCGTAAAGCTCTGTTGTTAGGGAAGAACAAGTACCGTTCGAATAGGGCGGTACCTTGACGGTACCTAACCAGAAAGCCACGGCTAACTACGTGCCAGCAGCCGCGGTAATACGTAGGTGGCAAGCGTTGTCCGGAATTATTGGGCGTAAAGGGCTCGCAGGCGGTTCCTTAAGTCTGATGTGAAAGCCCCCGGCTCAACCGGGGAGGGTCATTGGAAACTGGGGAACTTGAGTGCAGAAGAGGAGAGTGGAATTCCACGTGTAGCGGTGAAATGCGTAGAGATGTGGAGGAACACCAGTGGCGAAGGCGACTCTCTGGTCTGTAACTGACGCTGAGGAGCGAAAGCGTGGGGAGCGAACAGGATTAGATACCCTGGTAGTCCACGCCGTAAACGATGAGTGCTAAGTGTTAGGGGGTTTCCGCCCCTTAGTGCTGCAGCTAACGCATTAAGCACTCCGCCTGGGGAGTACGGTCGCAAGACTGAAACTCAAAGGAATTGACGGGGGCCCGCACAAGCGGTGGAGCATGTGGTTTAATTCGAAGCAACGCGAAGAACCTTACCAGGTCTTGACATCCTCTGACAATCCTAGAGATAGGACGTCCCCTTCGGGGGCAGAGTGACAGGTGGTGCATGGTTGTCGTCAGCTCGTGTCGTGAGATGTTGGGTTAAGTCCCGCAACGAGCGCAACCCTTGATCTTAGTTGCCAGCATTCAGTTGGGCACTCTAAGGTGACTGCCGGTGACAAACCGGAGGAAGGTGGGGATGACGTCAAATCATCATGCCCCTTATGACCTGGGCTACACACGTGCTACAATGGACAGAACAAAGGGCAGCAAAACCGCGAGGTTAAGCCAATCCCACAAATCTGTTCTCAGTTCGGATCGCAGTCTGCAACTCGACTGCGTGAAGCTGGAATCGCTAGTAATCGCGGATCAGCATGCCGCGGTGAATACGTTCCCGGGCCTTGTACACACCGCCCGTCACACCACGAGAGTTTGTAACACCCGAAGTCGGTGAGGTAACCTTTATGGAGCCAGCCGCCGAAGGTGGGACAGATGATTGGGGTGAAGTCGTAACAAGGTAGCCGTATCGGAAGGTGCGGCTGGATCACCTCCTTTCTAAGGATATTTACGGAATATAAGACCTTGGGTCTTATAAACAGAACGTTCCCTGTCTTGTTTAGTTTTGAAGGATCATTCCTTCGAAACGTGTTCTTTGAAAACTAGATAACAGTAGACATCACATTCAATTAGTAACACAAGATATCACATAGTGATTCTTTTTAACGGTTAAGTTAGAAAGGGCGCACGGTGGATGCCTTGGCACTAGGAGCCGATGAAGGACGGGACGAACACCGATATGCTTCGGGGAGCTGTAAGCAAGCTTTGATCCGGAGATTTCCGAATGGGGAAACCCACCACTCGTAATGGAGTGGTATCCATATCTGAATTCATAGGATATGAGAAGGCAGACCCGGGGAACTGAAACATCTAAGTACCCGGAGGAAGAGAAAGCAAATGCGATTCCCTGAGTAGCGGCGAGCGAAACGGGATTAGCCCAAACCAAGAGGCTTGCCTCTTGGGGTTGTAGGACACTCTATACGGAGTTACAAAGGAACGAGGTAGATGAAGAGGTCTGGAAAGGCCCGCCATAGAAGGTAACAGCCCTGTAGTCAAAACTTCGTTCTCTCCAGAGTGGATCCTGAGTACGGCGGAACACGTGAAATTCCGTCGGAATCCGGGAGGACCATCTCCCAAGGCTAAATACTCCCTAGTGACCGATAGTGAACCAGTACCGTGAGGGAAAGGTGAAAAGCACCCCGGAAGGGGAGTGAAAGAGATCCTGAAACCGTGTGCCTACAAGTAGTCAGAGCCCGTTAACGGGTGATGGCGTGCCTTTTGTAGAATGAACCGGCGAGTTACGATCCCGTGCAAGGTTAAGCAGAAGATGCGGAGCCGCAGCGAAAGCGAGTCTGAATAGGGCGCATGAGTACGTGGTCGTAGACCCGAAACCAGGTGATCTACCCATGTCCAGGGTGAAGTTCAGGTAACACTGAATGGAGGCCCGAACCCACGCACGTTGAAAAGTGCGGGGATGAGGTGTGGGTAGGGGTGAAATGCCAATCGAACCTGGAGATAGCTGGTTCTCTCCGAAATAGCTTTAGGGCTAGCCTCAAGGTAAGAGTCTTGGAGGTAGAGCACTGATTGGACTAGGGGCCCCTACCGGGTTACCGAATTCAGTCAAACTCCGAATGCCAATGACTTATCCTTGGGAGTCAGACTGCGAGTGATAAGATCCGTAGTCGAAAGGGAAACAGCCCAGACCGCCAGCTAAGGTCCCAAAGTATACGTTAAGTGGAAAAGGATGTGGAGTTGCTTAGACAACCAGGATGTTGGCTTAGAAGCAGCCACCATTTAAAGAGTGCGTAATAGCTCACTGGTCGAGTGACTCTGCGCCGAAAATGTACCGGGGCTAAACGTATCACCGAAGCTGCGGACTGTTCTTCGAACAGTGGTAGGAGAGCGTTCTAAGGGCTGTGAAGCCAGACCGGAAGGACTGGTGGAGCGCTTAGAAGTGAGAATGCCGGTATGAGTAGCGAAAGAGGGGTGAGAATCCCCTCCACCGAATGCCTAAGGTTTCCTGAGGAAGGCTCGTCCGCTCAGGGTTAGTCGGGACCTAAGCCGAGGCCGAAAGGCGTAGGCGATGGACAACAGGTTGATATTCCTGTACCACCTCCTCACCATTTGAGCAATGGGGGGACGCAGGAGGATAGGGTAAGCGCGGTATTGGATATCCGCGTCCAAGCAGTTAGGCTGGGAAATAGGCAAATCCGTTTCCCATAAGGCTGAGCTGTGATGGCGAGCGAAATTTAGTAGCGAAGTTCCTGATTCCACACTGCCAAGAAAAGCCTCTAGCGAGGTGAGAGGTGCCCGTACCGCAAACCGACACAGGTAGGCGAGGAGAGAATCCTAAGGTGATCGAGAGAACTCTCGTTAAGGAACTCGGCAAAATGACCCCGTAACTTCGGGAGAAGGGGTGCTCTGTTAGGGTGAAAGCCCGAGAGAGCCGCAGTGAATAGGCCCAGGCGACTGTTTAGCAAAAACACAGGTCTCTGCGAAGCCGTAAGGCGAAGTATAGGGGCTGACGCCTGCCCGGTGCTGGAAGGTTAAGAGGAGCGCTTAGCGTAAGCGAAGGTGCGAATTGAAGCCCCAGTAAACGGCGGCCGTAACTATAACGGTCCTAAGGTAGCGAAATTCCTTGTCGGGTAAGTTCCGACCCGCACGAAAGGCGCAACGATCTGGGCACTGTCTCAACGAGAGACTCGGTGAAATTATAGTACCTGTGAAGATGCAGGTTACCCGCGACAGGACGGAAAGACCCCGTGGAGCTTTACTGCAGCCTGATATTGAATGTTGGTACAGCTTGTACAGGATAGGTAGGAGCCTTGGAAACCGGAGCGCCAGCTTCGGTGGAGGCATCGGTGGGATACTACCCTGGCTGTATTGACCTTCTAACCCGCCGCCCTTATCGGGCGGGGAGACAGTGTCAGGTGGGCAGTTTGACTGGGGCGGTCGCCTCCTAAAAGGTAACGGAGGCGCCCAAAGGTTCCCTCAGAATGGTTGGAAATCATTCGCAGAGTGTAAAGGCACAAGGGAGCTTGACTGCGAGACCTACAAGTCGAGCAGGGACGAAAGTCGGGCTTAGTGATCCGGTGGTTCCGCATGGAAGGGCCATCGCTCAACGGATAAAAGCTACCCCGGGGATAACAGGCTTATCTCCCCCAAGAGTCCACATCGACGGGGAGGTTTGGCACCTCGATGTCGGCTCATCGCATCCTGGGGCTGTAGTCGGTCCCAAGGGTTGGGCTGTTCGCCCATTAAAGCGGTACGCGAGCTGGGTTCAGAACGTCGTGAGACAGTTCGGTCCCTATCCGTCGCGGGCGCAGGAAATTTGAGAGGAGCTGTCCTTAGTACGAGAGGACCGGGATGGACGCACCGCTGGTGTACCAGTTGTTCTGCCAAGGGCATCGCTGGGTAGCTATGTGCGGACGGGATAAGTGCTGAAAGCATCTAAGCATGAAGCCCCCCTCAAGATGAGATTTCCCATTCCGCAAGGAAGTAAGATCCCTGAAAGATGATCAGGTTGATAGGTCTGAGGTGGAAGTGTGGCGACACATGGAGCTGACAGATACTAATCGATCGAGGACTTAACCTAATTTCTAATGATGTCACACCTGTTATCTAGTTTTGAGAGAACACTCTCAATTGTTTGGTGGCGATAGCGAAGAGGTCACACCCGTTCCCATGCCGAACACGGAAGTTAAGCTCTTCAGCGCCGATGGTAGTCGGGGGTTTCCCCCTGTGAGAGTAGGACGCCGCCAAGCTGTTTTATCTTAATTATATCATCGCGGGGTGGAGCAGTTCGGTAGCTCGTCGGGCTCATAACCCGAAGGTCGCAGGTTCAAATCCTGCCCCCGCAACCAAAAAAATCTATCCTTTTAAATAAGGAGTGCCCAAAGGGTGCAACCAAATTAAAATGGTCCGGTAGTTCAGTTGGTTAGAATGCCTGCCTGTCACGCAGGAGGTCGCGGGTTCGAGTCCCGTCCGGACCGCCATTTATTGTAAACGAAACGATCATGTTTTCGTTTTTTTTTGTGTTTTCTTTTATTGCGTCTTTTGCTTGGTATGATAGCCAAGCTTTCTTTATATCAGCAACATCTTGGATATTTCAGCATAATCCGATACACTAGATACAGTACATATAAAACATGGTCAGGCCAAAAGGAGGTTTGGTTAATGGATGAGTTTGATTTAATTAATAGTATTACTCCTCGGACCATTCACCATTCTTCCGTTGATGTAGGAATTGGAGACGATGCCGCTCTTTACACAGCGAAAAACGGTGTGCAGGAAATTGTATGTGTCGATACAATGGTAGAGGACGTGCATTTTAAATTGAGCTATTCTTCGCCGGAGGACATTGGGTATAAGGCGTTAGCCATAAATATAAGTGATATTGCCGCTATGGGAGGTATTCCTAAGTTTTATTTAGTGTCACTTGCAGTGCCTTTAAAATGGACGGAATCAGAAATCAAAGCAATGTATGAAGGAATGAATGAACTGGCGAAACTATATTGTATGGATCTGATTGGCGGTGATACAGTTTCGACTTCCGATAAACTAGTCGTCACAGTGACTGTGATTGGGGAAGTTGAAAAGGGACGTGCCTGTTTGCGCAGTTTGGCAAAGCCGAATGATATTGTCTTTGTCACTGGTGAAATCGGTTCTTCTGCCGCAGGACTTTCATTGCTGCTAAAAGAGTCTTCCCATCCGGAAACATCATTTGAAACAAATTACTTTATCAATAGGCATAAGCGGCCTCAGCCAAGAGTGAGTGTTGGCAGACTATGCTCGAACGCTCAGCGTGTGGCTCTTAATGATATTAGTGACGGATTGGCAAGTGAACTGCATGAAATTGCAGAATCCAGCTCCGTTTCAATAGAAATTGACGAGAGCCTACTTCCAGTTCATCCAGACTTGCCTAAGCTGAATTCCAAATGGAAGGAATGGGCTTTGTTTGGCGGAGAGGATTTTGAACTGACTGGGACGATCTCAAAGGAAGACTGGGATGTGTTAGAGCAGGAGTGCTGCAGACTTCAACTGCCAATTAAAAAGATTGGATGTGTCCGGGAAAAGACAGAATCCAATGTCATATTAAAGACAGAAGAAGAAACAATGACTTTAGAGAAAAAAGGATATAATCATTTTAAATAAGACGGGTGACTCGTGTGAAGCAATTAAAATGGAGAACTGAAAATCCTGAAGAAACAAAAGCGATTGCGAAGCTGACTGCATCGTTTTCAAAGCCTGGGGACGTCCTGACATTAGAGGGCGATTTAGGAGCTGGAAAAACAACCTTTACAAAAGGTTTTGCTGAAGGGCTCGGAATTACACGTGTTGTAAACAGTCCGACGTTTACAATCATAAAGGAATATAACGATGGTTCACTTCCTCTTTATCATATGGATGTATACAGAATGGAAGACGAGAGTGAAGACTTGGGACTTGATGAATATTTTCACGGACAAGGTGTCTGCTTAGTGGAGTGGGCACATTTAATTGAAGAGCAGCTTCCGCAGGAGCGACTGCAAATTGTCATTAAAAGAGCTGGTGATGATGAAAGAGAGATCACCTTTACAGCGGTGGGGAATCGGTATGAAATGCTTTGTGAGGAGATAAGTAGACATGACAATATTAGCGATTGATACATCGAATTATACTTTAGGCATAGCGCTGCTTCGGGACAACACTGTCATAGCAGAATACATCACATATTTAAAAAAGAATCATTCTGTAAGGGCGATGCCTGCGGTTCATTCTTTGCTGAATGATTGTGATCTAACCCCGCAGGATCTTTCTAAAATTGTTGTTGCAAAAGGTCCAGGCTCGTACACAGGGGTGAGAATCGGTGTAACAATTGCCAAAACACTTGCATGGTCTTTAAACATTCCGATTTCTGCTGTATCAAGTCTTGAAGCGCTGGCGGCAAATGGACGTCACTTTGATGGTCTGATCAGCCCTATATTTGATGCGAGACGCGGACAGGTGTATACAGGTCTTTATGAATATAAAAACGGGCTTTTAGAGCAGGCTGTTCCGGATCAAAACGTGATGCTGACAGAGTGGCTGGAGATGCTAAAAGAGAAGGATCGCCCTGTTTTGTTTTTAGGTCATGATACATCCATACACAAGGAGACGATACTGGATGTATTAGGAACAAAAGGAGTCATAGGGCCTGCGGCTCAGCATAATCCCCGCCCTTCAGAATTGGCTTACGCAGGTGCGGATAGGGAAGCTCTTGATATTCACGGGCTTGTGCCGGATTATTTACGGCTTGCAGAAGCAGAAGCGAAATGGATTGAAAGTCAAAAGTAGGGTGATAGGATGAAAACAAAAGCAGCAGTCAGAAAAATGCAGCTTAATGATGTTGATCACGTATACGATATTGAAACATCCTCCTTTACGTCTCCCTGGACGAAGGATTCGTTTTATCATGAATTGCTTGAAAATCCATATGCCCACTATCTCGTGATTGAAAAGGACGATTGTATCGCGGGTTATTGCGGAATTTGGATTGTGATGGATGACGCCCAAATCACAAATATAGCGATTAAACCAGAGTATAGAGGCCAGTCTTTAGGAGAAGCACTTTTTCGTTCAGCTCTCGAGTTTTGTAAAGAAAAAGAGGCGAGGCGGCTTTCGCTTGAAGTGAGGGTTTCCAATCACCCTGCTCAAAGCTTATATAAAAAGTTCGGGATGCAGCCCGGTGGAATAAGGAAGAACTATTATACTGATAACGGGGAAGATGCGTTAATTATGTGGGTGACGATAAATGAATGAGCAAAAAGATCTTTATATATTAGGAATCGAAACGAGCTGCGATGAAACGGCAGCAGCGATTGTAAAAAACGGAACAGAAATCGTCTCGAACGTTGTGGCCTCTCAAATTGAAAGCCATAAACGATTCGGTGGGGTTGTGCCGGAAATTGCATCAAGACATCATGTGGAGCAAATCACTTTAGTGATCGAAGAGGCTTTCCGTAAAGCAGACATGACATATCGTGATATAGATGCGATTGCAGTTACTGAAGGCCCGGGATTGGTGGGAGCACTGCTAATCGGGGTAAACGCCGCTAAAGCATTGAGCTTTGCGCATCATATTCCGTTAGTTGGAGTCCATCATATAGCGGGCCATATATACGCAAACCGTCTGGTAGAAGAGATCGTTTTTCCAGCGCTTGCATTGGTCGTTTCCGGCGGCCATACGGAATTGGTTTATATGAAAGAGCACGGTTCATTTGAAGTGATCGGGGAAACACTCGATGACGCAGCAGGGGAAGCTTATGACAAAGTGGCAAGAACGATGGGGCTCCCGTATCCAGGCGGACCGCAGATTGACAAGCTTGCGGAATCAGGGAATGACACTATTCCTCTGCCTCGCGCATGGCTTGAAGAAGGTTCTTATCATTTCAGCTTCAGCGGGCTGAAATCCGCTGTGATCAATACGCTTCATAACGCGGCTCAAAAAGGACAGGTCATTGCGCCGGAAGATCTTTCTGCCAGTTTTCAGAATAGCGTCATTGATGTCTTAGTGACAAAAACGGCACGCGCTGCAAAAGAATATGGTGTCAAACAGGTTCTTTTAGCCGGCGGAGTTGCTGCAAACAGAGGGCTCAGAGCGGCGTTACAGAAGGAATTCTCCCAGCATGAGGGGACAGCGCTCATCATTCCTCCGCTATCCTTATGTACAGATAATGCTGCAATGATTGCTGCGGCCGGTACTATTGCTTTTGAAAAAGGGATTCGCGGATCATATGATATGAATGGCCAGCCTGGTCTTGAACTGACTTCTTATCAAGGTCTCACGATATAATGACGTGAGGCTTTTTTATTGTTATTAACAGATAATTCTCAATTTATCCACATATCTATGAGTCGTTCTGGAGATATAGATGGATAAAGGGGTTGAGAGGCTGTTAATAAAGTGGATAAATTCAGAATATTTTGTGGATAATGTGTATAAACCGCTTTCTTCGTTTGCTTATAAGGATATTTTCTGTGGATAAAAAGCACCTCTAAAAAAGAGGTGCTTGACTTTATTAATCTTCTTCTGTGGATAGTTCTTCCCATTCTGATAATAGGTTTTCCAATTCTTGATTAAGTTTCTCGTTGTCAGCGTGGATGGCTTGTACCTTTTCGTGGTCCTGATATACTTCCGGATCACAAAGTAATTCATCATTGTGACTGATGTTTTCTTCTATGGTTTGAACTGTCGTTTCAATTTCTTCTATGCGTCTGAGTCGTTGTCGTTCTTTCTTTTTCCATTCTTTTTCTTCCTCATAAGAACGTTTAGAGTCGGATTTCATTGCAGCCGTGGCTTTTTCAGTTTCCTCTTGCTGCTTCATTTTCTCCAATTCCAGCTGCTGTGTTTTTTTCTCTGTATAATAATCGTAATCTCCGAGATATTCTTCAATATGGTTTGGAGAAAGCTCATATACCCTTGTTGCGATTCTGTTAATAAAATATCTGTCATGTGAGACAAATAACAATGTGCCCGGATAATCGATCAAGGCGTTTTCGAGAACTTCTTTGCTGTCTAAATCAAGATGGTTTGTCGGCTCATCAAGAATGAGAAAGTTAGCTTTTTGCAGCATCAGCTTGGCCAGGGCCACTCTTGCTTTTTCGCCCCCGCTTAGGGAATGGACGGGTTTAAGCACATCATCCCCGGAGAATAAGAAATTTCCGAGGCACGTTCTGATTTCTTTCTCTTGAAGCTCCGGATACTCGTCCCACAGCTCATCAATGACGCGTTTAGAGGAGGTCAGCTCAGCTTGTTCTTGGTCATAGTAACCGATACTGACATTTGAGCCGTACGCTATTGTTCCCTGATCTGGCTTCAGTGTGTTTATTAATGTTTTCAGCAAGGTTGATTTTCCGATTCCGTTGGGACCTACAAGAGCGGCGCTTTCTCCTCTTGTCAGCCTAAACGAAACATCTGTCAGAAGCGGTGGCTGGTTTTCATAGCTGATGGTCAGATCCTGAACCCGCAGGACCTCGTTCCCGCTCTGTTTTGTAATATCAAAATGAAAATTTGCTGATTTTTCGTCGCCGAGCGGTTTTGACATGACGTCCATCCGTTCAAGCTGTTTCCGCCGGCTTTGTGCTCTTTTTGTCGTTGAGGCTCTCGCCAGATTTCGGTCTACAAAGTCCTGCAGCTTAGCGATTTCATCCTGCTGTTTTTCATACAGCTTAAGATCCTTTTCATATTGGGCAGCTTTCTGATCGAGATAAGCGCTGTAGTTGCCGTGATACTTTTTGCTTTCTGATCTAGATACCTCGTACACCTGATTCACCACTTTATCCAAAAAGTAGCGGTCGTGAGAAACAATCAGAATGGCGCCTGAATAGCCTTGCAAATAATGTTCAAGCCAGGTCAGCGTATTAATGTCCAGATGGTTGGTCGGCTCATCTAGAATGAGAAGGTCAGGCTGTGTTAACAAAAGCTTACCCAAGGCCAGTCTTGTTTTCTGACCACCGCTCAGGCTTTGCACCTGCGTTGAATCGTCAAAATGACTGAAGCCGAGACCGTGCAGCACAGATCTGACATCTGCTTCATATTGATAGCCGCCTTTATCTTTAAATTCCTGCTGAAGGCGGTCGTAGGTTTTCATGATGCTTTCCAGTTCACCTGGGTCAGCTGCCGCCATTTTTTCTTCTATGGTACGCATTTCTTTTTCCATTGCTTTTAAGTGATCAAAAACAGTCAGCAGCTCTTCTTTTATGGTAAGCTTAGAATCCAAGCCGGTATGCTGGGCTAAGTAGCCCATTGTGATATCTTTCGGCTTGATAACTTCACCCTTTTCATATGAAAGGTGACCTGCGATAATTTTAAGGAGTGTAGATTTCCCCGCGCCGTTTCTTCCGACAATTGCGACGCGATCACGGTTTCTGACTTCCAGCTTTATATTGTTTAAAATAGTATCAGCACCAAATGACTTGGAAAGCTGATTAATTTGTAAGATCATCATATTATTTCACCTCTGCTATAATAAGTTAAGTGTAGCTTATGAACCAGAACTCAGCAAACAATACATTGGCCGGATAAGACATAGAGAAGAAAATAGTGTATGATCTGTTTAAGGAGAGTTTTTACTATGAATGGATTTTCTCATTTTAATGAACAGGGCAGAGCCCAGATGGTGGATATCAGCGAAAAATCTTCGACTGTCCGTACTGCGGCGGCTGTATCAAGCGTACACATGAAGAGTGAAGTGTACGAGAAAATAAAAAGCCATGATATCGGCAAAGGAGATGTACTTGCTGTCGCTCAGGTGGCGGGCATTATGGCTGCGAAGCAAACATCAAATATCATTCCGATGTGCCATCCGCTATCCTTGAGCGGGGTCGATATTTCGTTTGACTGGAAAATAAAAGAAACAGAAGTTATACTTCATATAAAAGCACAGGTCAAAACGAAAGGGAGTACAGGTGTGGAAATGGAAGCGCTAACTTCTGCATCGGTGTGTGCCCTTACTGTTTACGATATGTGCAAGGCGCTTGATAAGGGGATGGTCATCGGCCCTACCTGCTTGCTGGAAAAGACAGGCGGGAAAAACGGTGACTTTAAAAGAGAACTATCCGAGTATAATTTGGAGGACCAAAAATGAATAAGGATCAATCAAAAATTCCGCAGGCGACGGCAAAACGGCTGCCGCTTTATTATCGCTTTTTAAAGAATCTGCATGCGTCAGGAAAACAGCGTGTATCATCTGCTGAACTCAGTGATGCCGTAAAGGTTGATTCTGCCACGATTCGCAGGGATTTTTCCTATTTTGGAGCTCTTGGCAAAAAAGGATACGGATATAATGTTGATTATTTGCTGTCATTTTTCCGAAAAACACTTGATCAGGATGAAATGACAGACGTTATCTTGATTGGTGTCGGGAACTTAGGAACAGCATTTCTTCACTATAATTTCACAAAAAATAATAACACGAAAATTTCTATGGCTTTTGATATAAATGAGAGTAAAATAGGAACTGAGGTAGGCGGTGTGCCCGTCTTTAACCTCGATGATCTTGAAAAACATGTAAAAGGCGAATCAGTTGCCATTCTGACAGTGCCCGCAGTTGCGGCCCAATCGATTACCGACAGATTGGTTGCGTTAGGGATTAAGGGTATTCTTAATTTTACGCCGGCCCGTTTGAATGTGCCGGAACACATTCGAATTCATCATATAGATTTAGCTGTAGAGCTTCAGTCACTGGTTTATTTCTTGAAGCATTATTCTGTTTTAGAGGAAATCGAGTAACCGGAAAGGAGGAGCCCAAATATGCCGATCGGTCCTGGAAGCCTTGCTGTTATCGCAATCGTTGCTCTGATTATCTTTGGTCCCAAAAAGCTGCCTGAGTTGGGAAAAGCGGCTGGAGACACACTTCGTGAATTCAAAAACGCTACTAAAGGATTAGCGAGTGATGATGAGGAAAAAAAGAAAGAGAATCAGTAAGTTAGGATGACACAAATGAAAGTGAATCAAATGTCGCTGCTGGAGCATATTGCGGAGCTTCGAAAACGATTGCTGGTTGTGGCGCTGGCGTTTGTCGTTTTCTTTATCGCGGGATTTTTTTTAGCGAAGCCGATTATAGTGTATCTGCAAGAAACGGATGAAGCGAAGGAGCTCACGCTCAATGCGTTTAATCTGACAGACCCGCTTTATGTGTTTATGCAGTTTGCGTTTATCATCGGGATTGTCCTGACTTCGCCGGTTATTCTTTACCAGCTTTGGGCTTTTGTGAGCCCGGGTCTCTATGAAAGGGAACGCAAAGTAACGCTCAGCTACATTCCGATCTCTATTTTGCTTTTTTTAGCGGGTTTATCTTTTTCCTATTATATTTTATTTCCTTTTGTTGTCGATTTTATGAAACGGATCTCTCAGGATTTGAATGTCACTCAGGTAATTGGAATTAATGAATATTTTCATTTTCTTCTGCAGCTGACGATTCCGTTTGGACTGTTGTTTCAAATGCCGGTCATCCTTATGTTTTTGACAAGGCTTGGAATTGTGACACCGATGTTTTTAGCGAAAATCAGAAAGTATGCGTACTTTACGCTGCTTGTGATTGCTGCTCTGATTACACCACCTGAGCTATTGTCTCATATGATGGTGACTGTTCCGCTCTTGATTTTGTATGAAATCAGTATTTTAATATCGAAGGCTGCCTATCGGAAAGCGCAGAAAAGCAGTGCTGCCGATCAGGACGTTTCTTCTTAACCATCATAAAAAATCCATTTCTCATAGAAGAGAAATGGATTTTCTTTATTTCTGGTTTTTCTTTGTTTTAAATGAAAAGGCGAACATCTTAAAAGAAATGCTGATGTTGTATGCAGCGAACACCATCAGCAGGATGGAGTAAAATGACCACATGCTGCCTGGTGAGCTTGCGGCGAGATAAGTAAAGATGCACCCTACGGCAAAGTAGATCATTCCCCACACTATCGGGTTTCTCATGAAAGTAATCCTCCAATAATCAATTGCATTTGTGTGCTTTGCTGTTCAAGGTATTTCTGAACAGGCTCAAGCTGCATAATGACGACGAATGTATTCATCATTACATGGGCGAAAATCGGCACCCAAATCCGTTTGGTTCTCGCATATAGAAATGCAAAGGTAAAGCCCATTGCCGTATACAGCAGAAGGTGCGTTAAATCGGCATGAACAATTCCGAAAATAATGGAGCTGATCAGTCCGGCAATAAAGAAATTGGTTTTTTCGTACAGCGCGCCGAAAATGATTTTTCTGAAGATGATTTCTTCTAATATGGGCCCGATGATAGAAGAAACGATAATCATAAGCGGGACTGCCTGAATCACATCCAGGATGGCTTTTGTATTTTCTGATTCTCTTCCGATGCCAAATACATAATATTCAATAGAACCGGCTATTCCTTGAGAGAAAAGGGCTATGAAAAAACCGGCTATCGCCCAAAGGATCGATAGTCCGACAGAGTCTTTCTTTTCGTTTCGCAACGTAGTCTTAGGCACAGTTCTGAGAATGAGCAATACAACAATCAGACAGGCCATAAAACTGATGACGGACCATAATCCCTGCGCGTGCAGCAGATTTTCTTTTGTGGGCTGTCCTCCCGCATAACCGAATTTAAATAACAAGGGAATCCCGATTACTGCTGAAAACTGCATGATGATATATGTCAAAATAATAAACCAATACTGTTTTCTCAAATGGTATGTACTCCTTTGTTAAGTGGGTTTCTTTTGTCTACAGCTATTGTAACATAATTGAACGGGGGTGAAAAAACCAAGGGATATCAGAGCTGAAAAGAATGATGTAAGCGTGAAAAATTTTTTATCTTATCACTTGAAATTGGAAGTCAGATTCTTTATTATAAGAGTTGTGTTAGCACTCTTTAGTGCTGAGTGCTAAAATTACATATTCATACTATTGAGGAGGTTATTACATTGTTAAAGCCATTAGGTGATCGCGTTGTCATTGAACTCGTAGAATCTGAAGAAAAAACTGCCAGCGGAATTGTGTTACCGGATTCTGCAAAAGAAAAGCCGCAAGAAGGCAAAATCGTGGCAGCTGGTTCAGGTCGCGTGTTAGAAAGCGGAGAGCGCGTTGCTTTAGAAGTAAAAGAGGGCGACCGCATTATCTTCTCAAAATACGCAGGTACTGAAGTGAAATACGAAGGTACTGAATACTTAATCTTACGTGAAAGCGACATTTTAGCTGTTATCGGCTAATTCTTAAATAAACAACTACTTAAAAATTCGAGGAGGTTTCGTACACATGGCAAAAGATATTAAGTTTAGTGAAGAAGCTCGCCGCGCAATGCTTCGCGGTGTTGATGCACTTGCTGATGCTGTAAAAGTAACTTTAGGACCAAAAGGACGCAACGTGGTTCTAGAGAAAAAATTCGGTTCTCCGTTAATCACAAATGACGGTGTAACAATCGCTAAAGAAATCGAACTTGAAGACGCGTTTGAAAACATGGGTGCTAAGCTTGTAGCTGAAGTAGCCAGCAAAACAAACGACGTTGCCGGTGACGGTACAACAACTGCGACAGTTCTTGCGCAAGCAATGATCCGCGAAGGCCTTAAAAACGTAACAGCAGGCGCTAACCCTGTAGGCGTGCGTAAAGGTATGGAACAAGCTGTAAACGTTGCGATCGAGAACCTGAAAGAAATTTCTAAGCCAATCGAAGGCAAAGAATCTATCGCTCAGGTTGCTGCGATCTCTGCTGCTGATGAGGAAGTCGGAAGCCTTATCGCTGAAGCAATGGAGCGCGTAGGCAACGACGGCGTTATCACAATCGAAGAGTCTAAAGGCTTCACAACTGAGCTTGAAGTTGTTGAAGGTATGCAATTCGACCGCGGATATGCGTCTCCTTACATGGTAACTGATTCTGATAAGATGGAAGCGGTTCTTGACAATCCTTACATCTTAATCACAGACAAAAAAATCACAAACATTCAAGAAATCCTTCCTGTGCTTGAGCAGGTTGTTCAGCAAGGCAAACCATTGCTTCTAATCGCTGAGGATGTTGAAGGTGAAGCTCTTGCAACACTTGTTGTGAACAAACTTCGCGGTACTTTCAACGCAGTGGCTGTTAAAGCTCCTGGATTCGGTGACCGCCGTAAAGCAATGCTTGAAGACATCGCTGTCCTTACTGGCGGAGAAGTCATCACAGAAGATCTTGGCCTTGACCTGAAATCTACTGAAATCGGACAATTGGGACGCGCTTCTAAAGTTGTGGTTACAAAAGAAAACACAACAATCGTTGAAGGCGCTGGCGAAACAGATAAAATTTCTGCACGCGTCACTCAAATCCGCGCACAAGTGGAAGAAACAACTTCTGAGTTCGACAGAGAAAAATTACAAGAGCGTCTTGCTAAACTTGCTGGCGGCGTAGCTGTCATCAAAGTCGGCGCTGCGACTGAAACTGAGCTGAAAGAGCGTAAACTTCGCATCGAAGACGCCCTGAACTCAACTCGCGCAGCTGTTGAAGAAGGCATCGTATCCGGCGGTGGTACAGCGCTTGTCAACGTATATAACAAAGTGGCTGCCGTTGAAGCTGAAGGTGATGCGCAAACAGGTATCAACATCGTGCTTCGCGCGCTTGAAGAGCCAATTCGTCAAATCGCGCACAATGCAGGTCTTGAAGGATCTGTCATCGTTGAGCGCCTCAAAAACGAAGAAATCGGCGTAGGCTTCAACGCTGCAACTGGCGAATGGGTAAACATGATCGAAAAAGGTATCGTTGACCCAACGAAAGTAACACGCTCTGCACTGCAAAACGCAGCTTCTGTAGCAGCAATGCTCTTAACAACTGAAGCTGTTGTCGCTGACAAACCGGAAGAAAATGCCGGCGGCGCAGGAATGCCTGACATGGGCGGCATGGGCGGTATGGGTGGAATGATGTAACACCGACAAAAAACCCTTGATTTACAAGGGTTTGTCGGTAACGGACGTCATTTTTGATGCCCTTTTGATGCAATTTTTAGATTTTCGAGGCTTCTCATGAGTTCACCGAACTTGTGAGAGGCTTCTTTTTTCTGTTTTTTGTGGTTTGATTTTTTCAGCACTGTTTTATATCGATTTTCAATAGTTTTGATATCGGTAGATAACACCGGTATGGACTATTCAATCGATCAAAATACAAAATTCTATCATACAATCCGTGCTTTATTTGCATCTTGACTTTATTTTGGTTTACTTTGTGCTTTTTAAGGACTCGCAGGACGGACCTCGTCTTCGACTGCTGAAAACCAGAAGTGAGTTGAATTCCTTCTTCTCGAAAAATAACACGAGGCATTTCTTGGGATGTAGCCAGAAACCAACCTTTGGACCCTTTCTCTCTATTGCAGACAGGAGACAATATTGGTATACTCTCATATGACAAAAAAAGACCCAGTTATCTAGATAAATAGTGCCACCAACACTCTTAAACGGTTTCCCCGGGAAAGCACTGTCAAAGAGAAATCCTATTAAAATGTCTATTTTTGCTGCTTTTTTTGCTACTAAAAGACGATGTTTTCCTTGCAATAAGGAACTCGTCTTTTTTGTTAAGTATAAAGAGAAACTGTCGATGGAGATAGATCCTTTCACCAACATCTTGATAAAATCCGTTCCGACTCTATGGAGATAAACAATCCAATTATTAACTCTAATATTCGTTTTTTGATTATCAAGGAGGACTTAATCGTGCATTTCTCAGAAATGATAGATCGCTTGGCATTATATGATTTACACAGAAAAAGAAGCAAAGATAAACATTTTTCTGTTGCTTTTACAGCCAATATAAATGATAGAGAAGAATTTTACAGTGCTAATATAGCTGATGTTTCAATTGATTTGAATGAATCAGGAAAAAATTATAAGATTGGAACCTTTAGCTATGAATCTTTAATTCAATCTGGGAATCCTGTTAATGATACTTTAAAAGGGGAGGTTTTTTTAAATGAAAATGATATAGATCAACCCAATGTTATCTTTGCACATGGCTGGCGCATGGATTCGTACAATAGAATCAAAAACATATTTCATAAACGTATAATGAACGATTTAGGCTGGAACATGTATTATTATTCTCTTCCATACCATTTTGAAAGAGAACCGGAAAATTCATTGTATAGTGGCGAATTGATGATTAGTGCAAATATTGATCGTACAATTGAATCGTCAAGACAGGCCGTTGTAGATTTACGAGCCTTAATTCACTGGATAAAAGCAAATAAAAAAGGGCCTGTTATCATAATGGGAGTAAGCTTAGGGGGATGGGTTACGAATCTAATTGCTACCCTAGAATCCCAAATTGATGTAGTGGTATCAATCTTTTATGCCAATCGCCTTTCTTATTCAATATGGAACACGATCCCAGGTAAATTCATAAGAGAAGAATTAGAACAAAATGGTGTGACCTATGAAGATTTAATAAAATATTGGAATATCACAGATCCTAGTCAAGCCTTGCCGAAAGTTAATAAAGATAACATTCTGCTGATTTCTGCTAAACATGATCAGTATATTGACTTAAAAGATGCAGATTCTTTATGGGAAAGTTGGGGGAAACCGAAAAGATATGTCTATAATTGTGGTCATTCCGGCATTGTTCTTTGCCGCAAAAAGCTGGCAAATGATACGCTTTCCTTTATACGAGAAAGAATACATACGGGAAAATCTCGTTCAGTACATTTGTAGACATTAATAAGAAACGAAAGGCCAACTGCGACTTCAGTTGGCCTTTTCTATTTATAATAAAGAAACTGAGTGAGATTCCTGACAGAACTACGTACTAGTCGTTTTCTTTGATCACCATTGCCAATTGTTCTACCTCTCCCCGAATCCCAATCGCAGGCTCCCACGAATCAATCAAACGAAGCGCCTTCTGATTAGCTTCCATCGCTTTCGTTTTCTCTCCTTTACGGTACAACAGCTGCGCCATTCCGTAGTGATAGTAGATCAGTTCAACCTGATTGGCGTTATGTTTGTCATAGAGCATCTGCTCAAAAGCTTCTTCCGCTTTCTCAAACTGACCATACTTCACGTAAGCCACACCTAAATTAAAATAGGCTTCTATCGTTTTTTCGCCTCCATACGTGGAGCTGATTTGATTTGCCGCTTCGTATAATTGAATGGCTTCTTCATTATGACCTTTCACAAAGCTCAGATCTCCGCGAACCAATAGAACTCTGTGCTGAATCGCAGGGGAAATCGGTTTATCTTTGATTTCGGTTAAAATCGCTTCCGCTTTTTCATGACTTCCGCCTTTTAAAAACAGCCTCGATTGCAGTGCGAGTCCCCATACCTTTAGATCGTGAACGTCTTGCTCTTCAGTGTCTGATTGTTCCAGCGTTTTCAGGCCGGCTTCAATTTGCTGAAGGGCCCCGTCTAAATTATTGACTTCCATCAGTGCCCAGCCTGCTGTGTCGATTCTGAAGAAGGCTTCTCGTGTGTTTTGGCCTAATTGATGGGCGGCATCGGCGGCTTTACGGCCGTATTCGATTCGTAAGGGCAGGTTGATTCTGCTTAGAAAATGGCTGATGCGGGTGATGAGTTCGATTAGAATTTCTTTTTGATCGGTTTCGCTTGACCATTTGATCACCTTTAGGATGTTTGGCCATTCTTTTTTGATTTGGTCTAAATCACGTCCCAGGAGATAGCTCCAATAGATAGAGTTGGGCTGTTCCCGCTTTAAATGGGTTTCCGCATAATGAATATAATAGTGCGCCCAGCGGCTGCGGGCTTCTGTTTCATATTGCTGATTTTCGGATAAGTGCTGTTCTCCGTAGGCGACAACGGTTTGGTGGGCTAAGTACTGTGTACTTCCTTTGCTTCGTTCGGGCTGAATCAGAGCAAAAGACCGCATTTGTTCAACTGCGTAATGAAAACGGCGAGCGTCTAATCCGGCCGCTGCCGCCAGGCTTTTTTCATCTGGCGGCTTGCTGAAAAAGCATAGCACCTGCCATAGCTTCCATGTATCTTCATTGCATCTGTGCCATGTGCGCCCAAATAGAAAATCAAACAGATCTAATAGTGAGTAGCCTGCTTTTCCGAGCTCATGAATCAGCTGCTGAGCGGGCATGTCATCGTCTGACATATAGGCGATGCTGAGTGCCATGGCTTTCGGGTTTCCGGCTGTTGCTGAAATGAACCCGCTCTTCAGTTCTGGGGATAGTTCCAGCAGCTGCGCTAGCTTTTCTCGTTTAGTTGGATCGTTGCACATTTGCAGGCAGCGGTTCACTTCTTGATGAAAATATTCCAGGGCATCTGTTTGTTCAAGTCCGCTCAGCTGGATGGTTACCATTTCACCGAAGCCTTCCCGATAGGTTTGCTTCAAGTTTTCACGTGCTGTGAGGAGGACTTTCACACCTTGAGGCAGGCTGGTGATAAATTCGTGAATGTCTCTTTCGGCAGTGTCTATGCTGTCCACGATCAGCAGGACCGGTTTTTCTCTAGTATAATTGGCAAGAGCATTGCGGACGACAAATCGTTTTTCGTTTATGGATTTATCGATTTGTTCCGTTCGACCGAGCAGATAGGCAATCGTATTTAAAAAATCACTAAAGCTTAATCCCTTCCAATCAGCACTGAGCCAGATGATGTTGTTGAATGCCGGCCAATCTGAGGAATCGCCGATACAGGAATAGGCTGCCTCAAGAGCAGTAGTCGTTTTCCCCATGCCTGCCCATCCGGTAATTAAACAGACGGGTGATGGGGAAAGCATCCATTGCCGTATCGCCTCGATGTCAAATCTTCGTCCTATAAAGTGACCCGACCAGCGTGACGGTAAGTTGTGTGTCAAAGGGATCTGTTCTGTAAGCGCATTCGTTTTATGGTCGAGAACATCAGGAAATAAACGCTTGACTGTTTTTTCAATATCTTGATCAAGCGGTGCTCCGAATGAATTGTCCTGCCGTACTATTTTCGCTTTTTTAAGACATGAGGCCGCCCATACAGGCAGTGCAGGTTTGATTACCGGTATAGTGGTGGTCTCAAGCAGGTCGGTAAACCACTGTATATTCATATCGGTTTTTTCAAGAATGATCCAGATCATTCCGAACAGTTTTCCGTCTTCAATTCTTCCGGGAACATAGTTCACACCCATCTGTCCGATCCAGCTTTTAATCGTGTTTGGGGAAACTCCCAGCTGGTGTGAAATGTTGTCTAAATAAGACTGTCCTGTTTTTTCGTTCTTATTTCTTCTGACTTTATAATCTGGATGAAGTTTTAATGACTTTACGCCAGGTGCCAGCAATTCTGCAAATTGTTTTCGATCTTCCAGTTCAGCCATAAAACCTGCACCTCCTATTAGTACTATTTTATCAATCCTGCTTGTTTTGTATATGAAAAATCAAAAAGTACAGTGCGGCTGTCCTTTTATACAGCATGAAAAGCTGTTGAACATGTTGAAAAGCAGATAAAATGAGGGCAGTAACAGAAAATGCAAAAATGTATGCACTTACATTTCTTGATGAAGCGGCTTAAATGCCGTTAATAGTGTTCATAAAGAAAGGAATTTGCCGTAATGACTCACACAGTACCTAAAACCATGAAAGCAGCTATTATGCACAACACAAGAGAGATCAAAATTGAAACATTGCCTGTACCTGACATCAGCCAGGATGAAGTGTTGATAAAAGTGATGGCTGTCGGGATTTGCGGATCTGATTTGCATTACTATACAAACGGCAGAATAGGCAATTATGTAGTGGAGAAGCCATTTATCCTCGGACATGAGTGCGCGGGAGAAATCGCGGCTGTCGGCTCGTCTGTTGATCAATTTAAAGTAGGTGACCGCGTCGCTGTTGAGCCGGGTGTTACGTGCGGACGCTGTGAAGCGTGCAAGGAAGGGCGTTATAACCTTTGTCCGGATGTACAGTTTTTGGCCACACCACCGGTAGACGGCGCGTTTGTACAATATATCAAAATCAGACAGGACTTTGTTTTCTCTATTCCAGATTCACTTTCTTATGAGGATGCTGCCTTGATTGAACCGTTTTCTGTCGGTATCCATGCAGCGGCGAGAACGAAGCTTCAGCCCGGATCAACGATTGCGATTATGGGGATGGGCCCTGTTGGATTAATGGCTGTTGCGGCAGCTAAAGCGTTTGGGGCAAGCACAATTATCGTGACCGACTTAGAGCCGCTGCGGTTAGAAGCTGCGAAAAAAATGGGAGCGACTCATATTATTAATATCCGTGAACAGGCCGCGCTTGAAGAGATTAAAACGATCACGAATGATAGAGGCGTTGATGTTGCTTGGGAAACAGCGGGGAATCCAGCAGCATTGCAATCCGCACTGGCTTCTGTGCGCCGGGGCGGGAAACTGGCGATTGTTGGTTTGCCTTCTCAGAACGAGATCCCGCTTAATGTGCCGTTTATTGCGGACAATGAGATTGATATTTACGGGATCTTCCGTTATGCCAATACGTATCCGAAGGGAATCGAATTTCTCGCTTCAGGCATTGTCGACACGAAGCATCTTGTAACGGACCAATATTCGCTGGAACAGACGCAAGAGGCGATGGAGCGGGCGCTTCAATTTAAGAATGAATGTTTAAAAGTGATGGTTTATCCGAATAGCTGAGTGAACAGGGAGAATCTCGTATTCTCCCTCTTATTTACTGGATTTTTACTCAATAATGAAAACGGATTCTTGGGGTGGGAAAGATGATCGAAACAGAAAAAGCAACGGTAATGAAGGCGAAACATCAAACAAAATCCAGTGCCGGTTTGTCCTGGCTTGAACGAATCGGATACGGCTTTGGTGATATGTCGTATAATATTGTGTTTCAATTTGTAAACGCATACCTGCTGTTTTATTATACGGACATCGGCGGCATACAGCCTGCGGTCATCGCCACATTATTTCTTGTTGTGCGGGTGCTGGATGCTATTTTTGACCCGATTATGGGGGTTATCTTAGATAAAACAAACACAAGGTGGGGAAAGGCAAGGCCTTATCTGCTGTGGGTTGCATTTCCTTTCGCATTATTTACTGTCCTGTGTTTCACCACGCCTCACTTTGGAGCAACGGGAAACATCGTCTATGCGTATATTACCTATATTCTGCTCGGCATGTCCTTTAGTATGCAAACGATTCCGGTGAACAGCTTAACGGGAAGGATGACGAATTCTGTAAAAGAAAGAACGGTATTAACAACGACTCGTATGATCTTGGTTTATGTCGGAATCCTTCTATCCATCTCCTGCGCAACACCGCTTGCAGCAGCTTTGGGAGGAGAGAACCAGGCATTTGGGTTTCAAATGACAGCTCTCGTCTATGCCATTGTTAGCATCGCTTTGAACCTCTTTAGTTTCTTTACTGTGCGTGAGCGGATTGCGCCTAAGAAAACAAAGAAACAGGGAATGAAAAAGACGTTATCTGTTTTGTTTCAAAACAAACCTTTGCTGATTCTAACGTCATCATTTTTAGCATTTGCAATCGGGTTTAATATTAAAATCAGTACAATGGTGTACTACTTTACGTATAACGTGAATCATAAGGAACTGGTGTTCTTTGGAACCGTTTTATTTTTTGGCGCAGCCCTCATCAGTAACTTGTTTATTCCATACTTTTCTGAGAAGTGGGGCAGGAAAAATGTGATGATCATATCGGCCGCTTTGTCACTGATTTCGTATGCAGGTCTGCATTTTACGGCGTATTCTTCGGTGACGCTCATTTTCATCTGGCTATTTGCTTCAGGGTTCTTTACAACCCCTTTAAATACGCTTGCATGGGGAATGGTTGCCGATTGTGTTGATTATGCGGAATGGAAGACAGGGGTTCGTGCCGACGGAGTGGTGATTTCCAGTATGAGTTTTATCAATAAGTTAGGTGTTGCACTGGCCGGTTCGTTTTCTGCGATCTATTTAGGAATCGCAGGATATGTGGCGAATACTGATCAAACCGTAACGTCACTGAATGCGATTAAACATATGAATGCTTTAATACCGGGACTATTTATTTTACTCTCTATCATCATCATAGCCTTTTATCCTTTAACTGAAAAAAGATATAAACAGATCATCACCGAGCTGAGAAGAACTCCAGGTAAGTGAATATATTTAATATTTCCAATATTCGATGTAAAAGGTTGTATTTATGACTGAAAGTAATATACTGAGACTGTAATCTAGAATATGTAAAAAGAGTGTGATAACATGCGAAGTCAGTCTGTTGTTTGTATTGGGGAATTATTGATCGATTTCTTTTGTACCGATGTTGATGTTGATTTAATGGAAGGGCGCCATTTCTTAAAAAGTGCCGGGGGCGCCCCGGCAAATGTGTCAGCCGCTATTGCCAAGCTGGGAGGGAACGCTGCTTTCGCAGGAAAAGTAGGGAAGGATCCCTTTGGGTATTTTCTGAAGCAAACGTTAGATGCTGTTCATGTTGATTCCTCTATGCTGGTGATGGATGAGAAAGCCCCTACAACGCTTGCTTTTGTTTCATTAAAGAATAACGGAGAGCGTGATTTTGTTTTCAATAGGGGCGCGGATGCCCTGTTTACGATCGAAGATGTCGATCAGGATAAAATGAATCAAGCAAAAATCCTTCATTTTGGCTCAGCGACGGCATTATTATCTGATCCATTTTGTACAGCCTATTTACGGCTTATGTCCATTGCGAAGGATAACGGGCAATTTCTTTCATTTGATCCTAATTATCGAGGGGATTTATGGAAGGGAAGAGTCTCTGAGTTTGTTAGTGCTGCAAAAAGAGCCATTGCTTTAAGTGATTTTGTTAAGGTGAGTGACGAGGAGCTGGAGATCATCACCGGTGCGAAGGATCATGAAGAGGGTGTCAATATCCTCCATGGCATCGGAGCCAAGATGGTTGCTGTGACTCTTGGGAAAAACGGAACAATGCTGTCTAATGGCAAGAAACATGAAATCATTCCGAGTATTCCTGTCACTTCGATTGATTCTACAGGAGCGGGAGACGCTTTTGTCGGTGCAGCCTTATTCAAATTAGCTGGTACAGATAAGATTCAATCGGTAGAAACTGAGTTTGAGAAGCTGCGTGATATCGTATCTTTTGCCAATAAGGTGGGAGCGCTTGTCTGCACCAAAATTGGAGCGATAGATGCACTGCCCAGCATGAAAGAAATTGAATTTTCTCAATAAACATCGAGGATGTTTCTTGAAAGTCTTTGGACTTTTGGGGAGGCATCCTCTTTTTTACTTTACTTTTGGACAGGCCACTTACGCGCACCCGCTTGAACAATGCCCAAAAGCAATTGCCGCCGTTCTTTTATAGATTTAATCGCTGTTCGAAAGGTTTGTTCTGATAGGGTTGGTATGCCGCATTCCCTTAGCTTCATAAGGTTGGGCTCCGGCGGTTCTTGTTCAGCCGGATGGATATATGCTGTATGAACGGTGTCTAAGTAGTTTTTAACACTTGAGCGCGCTTCTTTTATGTGCAGCTGATTCGGAAGATACTGCTTTGGAATGCCATATGTCAAAATGGTTAACGCTTCATCCAGTACAGTGACTGCAATCACGGAAGATTCCTCACGCTGTGTGCTATGGTAAAAATGAAGAATGGGGAAGGCGTTATGCTGAGCGGTCAGCTTTCCCAGCTCTGAAGAAAATGTAGCGAGAAGTAGATCCATGTCGTGAAAATGTCTCCCGTTCCACGCAGTTTGGACAATCTCTGTTCCGTTATGCCCAAGACTCAGTACACTCTGGGCGAATGAGCGCTTTTGATTAACTGCGCTCAAGACAGAAATTAAATACGTGACAGAAAAAGTAATTGTAAGCAGACCTTCAGCTGTAGCACCGACTGTCACAAGCTTCCAAAGGGCTCCGTTCGGTGTAAGGTCGCCATTTCCTAATGTAAACATCACATATCCAGAAAAATAAGCTCGATCTGACCAGGAGGCTGGTTCTTTACTTTGAGTAACAACAAGAGAATGAGGGTCACTTGAGAAGATAAACGTCCAGCCGCTCCAAAATAAACCGATCCACACCAATAATGTCATGCATAACAGCAGGGGCCCTGCCGTACTGAGAACCTTTGCGTGATCTCCGCTGATCTTACGGAAGCCTTTCCACAGCCATGCAGATAAACATCTTGTGATCGGACCGGCTCCGCTCTCGAGCCATAATGTTGTCCATATAAAATCAATCATCCCCGCTGCCAACAATAAAATTCCTGCAATGATATAAATCTCATTCAATTTTATTGCCTCCTCCTATTCAATTAGAGCCAGCCATTTAGCCATCTTTATGTTTCTTTTCTATTTCCTTTTGTCTTGAATATGAAACAATCATTTGAATGTGTGAGCAGTGAATCATGCAGAGAAGATTTATATAGGAGAAGTTAACCAACACTTACTCATAATGAGGATGACAGAAATGTCGCATAACATACATAATGATTCCACATTTTCGGCAAGAAAAAAGTTCAATTCCCCTATGAAGTGGTCATTTTACCGACTTGAAGTGAAAAAAAGTTCAGAAATTTATATTGACTGAAAGCGTTTTTATAATTATGATATTAGCAGAAGTAACAAATATATAACTACAATATTACTATAACAACACTACAAAGTAACTATAAGATGACAACTCGTTAAGTCAGACACCAAAAATATACCCACTGTTGTTTAGCAATAATGAAATCGCTTCCGAAATAATTGACGTCAACGCATGCTGAAAAGAAGGGAAGGTTATATAGCCAGTGATAAGAGACATTTTGAACTTTTTTCTCGGCATTTGAGAAAAGTTGCAGCCCTAGAATACGTTTTTAAAATACGCAGTGATCGATTTTGAAAAAGACTGGGGGAAACGGTATGAATACAAAAGGCAGTCAAATGTCATTTTTACGCACAATTATTTTAGTTTCGACTTTCGGCGGGCTTCTCTTCGGTTATGATACCGGAGTATTAAATGGGGCTTTACCATATATGGGTGAGCCTGATCAGCTTAATCTCAATGCTATCACAGAGGGTCTCGTCACCAGTTCTCTTCTTTTTGGAGCTGCACTTGGAGCTGTGCTTGGCGGAAGGATGTCTGATTTTAACGGACGCCGCAAAAATATTCTTTTCCTTGCCATTATATTTTTTATCTCAACGATTGGATGTACACTGGCTCCCAACGTAACAATCATGATCATTTCTCGTTTTGTGCTAGGGATAGCCGTCGGGGGCGCATCAGTGACGGTGCCTGCTTATTTAGCGGAAATGTCACCTATGGAAAGCAGGGGACGGATGGTGACCCAGAATGAATTAATGATTGTATCCGGGCAGCTGTTGGCCTTTGTTTTTAATGCCATCCTCGGGACGACAATGGGGGACAGCTCCAATGTATGGAGATTTATGCTCGTGATCGCGTCTCTTCCGGCCGTATTCCTGTTCTTTGGAATGATCAGAATGCCTGAGAGTCCTCGCTGGCTTGTTTCAAAAGGAAGGAATGAAGATGCTTTAGGGGTTTTGAAGAAAATCAGAGACGAAAAACGCGCTGCATCTGAGCTGGCTGAAATTGAATCCGCTTTCAGAAAAGAGGATAAGCTTGAGAAAGCTACGTTTAAAGATCTCGCAGTGCCGTGGGTACGCCGGATTGTCTTCATAGGAATCGGAATTGCGATTGTACAGCAAATTACGGGTGTAAACTCCATCATGTATTACGGCACTGAAATTTTAAGAGATTCCGGGTTCCAAACGGAAGCAGCGCTGATCGGAAATATTGCTAATGGTGTGATCTCCGTTCTGGCTACGTTTGTCGGAATTTGGCTGCTCGGAAAAGTCGGTCGCCGGCCGATGCTGATTACAGGGCTGATCGGAACGACATCGGCATTGCTGCTGATCGGAATATTTTCACTTGTGCTGGAAGGATCGCCTGCACTTCCATATGTGGTTCTGTCGTTAACGGTTTCGTTCCTGGCATTTCAGCAGGGCGCGATTTCACCAGTGACGTGGCTGATGCTTTCAGAAATTTTCCCGTTGCGCCTTCGCGGTCTGGGAATGGGTGTTACGGTATTCTGCTTGTGGATGGTCAATTTCGCAGTCAGTCTGACATTCCCTATTTTGATGGCAGGCATTGGGTTATCAACAACGTTTTTCATCTTCGTTGCGCTGGGAATTTGCTCGATTCTGTTTGTGAACAAGTTTTTACCGGAAACAAAAGGTCTTTCGCTTGAGCAGCTTGAGGAAAGCTTCCGTGCTCACGATCGCAGTGAGGCTAAAGAAGAGGCCGGCGCTGAAGTGATTGGCTAAGAGGAATAAAAGAATCCGCACTTGAATGCGGATTCTTTTTTAGTATGTTTAGTTTGGTCTGACAAGGATTTTCACTTGGTTTTTCTCTTTGATCAGAGATCCGAAGCCTTCTTCGATTAAATCGTCTAACACGATTTTTTTCGTAACGAGTTTATCGGCCGAGAAATAGCCTTCTTTCATTAATGACAATACAGCTGGAAATACGTCACGGTACCCGATGATTCCTTTCACTGTGCGTTCTTTGATTACGATATCATTCGGATGAATTTCAGCGCCTTTTTCCCAGATGCTGACGATCACTGTCTCACCGGCAATTGTTGTAGATTGGATAGCTTGGCGTAAAACGACTGGAACCCCGGTTACTTCAAAGGCTACGTCAACGCCGCCACCTGTAAGGTCTGTGATATGGGCCACTACATCGTCTGTTTTGGACGGATCCACGATAATGGCGCCAAGCTCCTCAGCTTTTTGCTGGCGCTCAGGTGAGAGTTCAACAGCGTAAATTTCAGTAGCGCCGGCAGCTTTCAGCGCTTCAATGACAAGTAGTCCGATCGGGCCGCAGCCGAATACAGCCGCTTTGTCACCAGCTTTGATTTTGCTTGAGCGGACAGCGTATAAAGCGACCGCAGAAGGTTCAACGAGTGCGCCTTGTTCATATGATAATTCCTCAGGAAGTTTGAATAACAGCTCTTCATCTACAGAGACATATTCGGAGAATCCGCCGCCGCCTCCGGCTAAGCCGAGGAACCCCATTTGTTCATCAAGGTTGTACGCACCCTGATGTCCATGTGTTGCAAAAATCGGTTCCACAACGACTCGGTCTCCGACTTTATAGTTTTCAACACCTTCCCCGACTTCAACAACTTCACCGGAGAATTCATGCCCCATTGTGACAGGTGCTGTTTCTTTTGTTAAAGGATGGGGTTTGTCCACCGGGATAAAAATCGGGCCTCCTAAATACTCGTGTAAATCACTGCCGCAGATGCCGCACCATTTGACTTTGATCTTGACTTTTCCCGGTTCCACTTTTGGCTCTTCAATATTTTCAATACGGATATCCTTTTGGTTATGCCATCTAGCTGCCTTCATGGATTACCACTCCTATATCTTTTGATATGAGTAATTCCGCACCGATCAATATGAACTGTTCACAAAATCGCCATTTTTAAATACCAAAAAAAGATAAAACTTATATATAATATAGACTACGTTTTTTTGAAAAAAGAAACTTTGAAGAAAAAAGAGTCTCGCACACTCTTTTTTCTTTACGATGAGAGAGTAAGAATCGTTTACATAACTATGAATTTGGCTTGAACAATACGGTAATGGTTCGTTCATATTGAATGCGTCAACTACTCTATCAACAATTATAACGCTAACACTGCAATTATAATAGGATAATCTTCCATGGTTTATTTTAGCAGAGGACATTTTTTTGACTTTGTAACATTACTGTAAGGATATTGAAATAAAAAATCCCTGGTTGATCGTGTATAATTTTTCCTAGATGTTAATAAACAGGGGGACGAAATGTTGAAGAAAGTCATTTTAGCCGCTTTTATCTTAGTAGGAAGTACTTTGGGAGCTTTCAGTTTTTCGGCAGATGCCAGTGCGAAACATGTGAACGGAAATATTACTTGGTATAACGGAGTTGGGAAAAAAGGCTCTTCAGGTAAAAAACTTGGACATTGGGACTGTGCGACAAAGATCGGATTTGACGTACCTAGAAATGGGACAAAAATCAGAGCTTATGCAAAAGCGAAACCTAAAAAGGTCATTACGGTTTATAAAAATGATGTTGGCAGAATGCCTAATGCAGTGCTGGATGTAAGCCCTAAAGCGTTTAAAGCGCTGGGATACCCATTAAGCAAAGGAAAAGTATCGGGGCATTACAGCTATTAATACATAGTTTAAATCTGTAAAGCAAGAAGTCGCATTCTTGCTTTTTCTATTGGTGGAGATAAGAGATGAAAAAAGGAATCGTTTTAACGGCAATCGTCGTTGTTTTGGCGGCAGCTGCGGGTTTTATGTTTTATTCTTTTAAAGATAAAGGCAGTGAGAGTGCGGCCGATGTTTCCGTGAGCACGGAGAACAATGAGAAGCTTCTGGTTTCGATTACCGATACCGATCTTCTGACGAAGTATTATGAAAATGATAAGGTGATCCATGAGGAGAAGCTGACCAGCTATCCGGCGTTTGCCTTGGATCAAGAGCAGCAGGCGCTCTATTATACAAGCAATAACGATCAAAATGAGATGAGGCTTTTTAAGCTTGATCTTAAGTCTGATAAGAAAACTATGCTTTATAAAGGTCCGGAAAGCGCGGACAGCTTGTTTTTATCAAAGGATCGCTCAAAAATTTATTTCCGTTTAGGAAAAGCGGACGAAAGCAATTTCCGTATCGCATCCTTTGATTTGAAAACGAAGAAGTACAAAAACCTGTATCCTGCCGCTAATGACCAGGATGACAGCGTCAGCAGCTTCTTTTATAACCAAAAAACAGATTCATTTGCTTTGCTTCATTATTCTGTAGAAGAAGACTACAAAAAAACGGATGAAGCCAATGAGAAGGGAATCGATCCTGAGCCGACAAAGATTCATTTTTCAGCCGGTCATGAAAGCGGCCTTCATGAGCTTAAGAGCCTGGAGCAGTTTATCAGTGATATTGCTGTTTCTGATGACGATAAACGGATTTTGTTTACGTCATATACACAAAAAGGCACGGAGCAAACGGCTTCTATTCAAATGCTGAATGCAGACACGAAAACCTATGAAAAAATCATTTCAAATCAGAAAACATATAAGCTGTTAATTGACGCGCAGCCGCAGTTCTCCAAGGATGGAAAGAAAATTTATTTCCTTGCCGAAGCCAAAGGGGCTAAAAAGCTGAAGGACGAAACAGGGCGTGAAGCCAAGGTTCGGACAATTTATTCTTATGACCTTGACACGAAGACGTTCAAAAAAGTATGGGAAAATCCGAATGGCATCATCAATAGTTTTTCTGTCATCAACTGAAAAAAAATCACTCAGCAAATGCTGAGTGATTTTTTAATGGACGAGGTGCAGGGCAAATGATCCGAGCCATTTAAAGAAACGAATAATTGGTATTGACCAATTCATAAGTTCCGCACATAAGTTTATAGCCAAGTTCAACTTTTTGTCTGAAGCTCGTTTCTCCAGGTCAGCCTGCTGTTGGTTTTTGATCACATCATCACCCCTCATATCCATATTATACCATGATCAAAAGTGAAAAAGCCCGAAACGTTTACAGTTTTGGGCTTCATTATCTTGGCCTCTCGTCAAACCGGGAGGCCTTGCTATTGGATATAAGATTTGCTTCTCTGATCGAGGATTGTTCGCTGATAGAGACTGCTTTTTAAAAAAAGGGAAGAGCTAACTTGTTTTCGTTTGGCTGTTGTTTTGGAGATTCACTAATGAACGAATGCCTTCGACCATTTTACTTCCGCACAAAGGGCACAATGGCGTGTCACTGCTGGCGAAGTTTTTTCTGGTCCAGCCGTTGCAGTCTTCTTTTGTGCATTCCCAAGTACTCACATCTTCCTTTGGCAGCGGTTCTTGATTTCGTTTATTATAGTAAGACATAAAGTCACTTCTTCCCTCATGTATTTTACTGCACATTCTTATTGTCTCATACTTTGCCCTAATCTCCTAATTCCTTTTTCTTTATGACTTTCCAATCCGCTCATCTAAAAAGGACAGAAGCGTTCTGTTGAAAGCATCCGGTTCTTCTAAAAACGGACAATGGCTGCTCTTAGAAAATGTAACGAGCTTTGAGTTTGGAATATGTTCACACAGGTGTTCTCCGGCTTCTATTGAGAAAAATTTGCGGTCTTCTCCGAAGCATAACAATGTCGGCACATGAACGTTTTGAATGGATTCGCGATAATCAGCTGCCGTTTGATTAAATAAAATCGTGCTTGAAATGGCTGCCGGCTGTTTCAACATTTCGGCAAGCATCCATTCTGTTTCTGTTGATGCAGGCGGCTCTGCGAACATATTATTGATGAAGCTTTTGTAGAATGGAAGCGGGTCAGTTTGAATAGCGTGCATCGCTGTTTTCAAGCCGTCAAAGTCAAACGGGCCGTGTCCCCAGCCGTCCCATTGGTAGTCGGAAGCCGATTGATCGACGATCACAGCGGCTCGAATGTTATCATTCCCAAATTGATTGATATAATCCCATACCACGAAAGCGCCCATTGACCAGCCGACAAGGACGGCAGGATCAAGCTCCATCGCACACATAAATTCCTTAATATCACGGGCGTATTGGGAAATGGTGTGTCCATGAAGAACTTTGTCGGATTCGCCGTGCCCTCTAAGATCGAGACGAATACATTGATAATTGGCAGATAGCGCTGAAAGTTGTTTGTGGAAAAATTGTCCGCTCATAAGCACGCCGTGTATAAATAGGATTGGTGTCCCGCTGCCGTGAGTTTCGTAGTATAGTCGGGTCTGATCTTCTAATGTGATGTATGGCATGTTTTCTCCTCCTTTAGTTTCCGTCATGCGAATGAATGGCTGATGAACTGATGATCACAGCTGTCGCGGCTGCTTGCTGTGCTTGGATGGCTGTTTCAATAGCTGTGTACAGCCCTGATTCCATCAGCAGATTTTTCTCCATATACTCGCTGAGATATAAACTGACAGCAATTTTGAAATTCATATCCTTTTCCCATTTAAATGCTTTTTCTTGGTTCAGCTCATGCGCAATGCCCAAAACGGTTTTGATATCCGGCTCTTCCAAGAATGTGAGGAGGGAGAGATCGGGATAATGAAAATCTTTTGGCTTTTTATGAGATTCAGTAATGGATTGAAAGATATGTTTGCATTGGGATACAAGGATTTCAGGGTCTTTTTCACTTTGCAGAGCAAGAATATGGCTGACGTGTTGTAAGTATTGGCCTTTTTTAAAGCCGTTAGCGGACAGCAGCTGGTAACATGTTTCTGCCTTGTTCAGCGCCTGCAACCCTCTTCCGTTTTGGGCAAGCAATACAGCAAGCGGAACATTTTGAGTTGAAGTGAGGAAATAGTGATTTTTCTTCATCTGCTGATAAACAGAGAGCCCCATGTTCATCTGTTCTCTTTGGTTTATCGTTTCGGTCTTGCCGGTGAGCAAGATCAGAGCGGAAATGTACGTGAAAATATCCCGTTTATAACCAAGCCTCACCATTTGGTTGTATACATCGATAAACGTAAGAAACGCTTGTTCCGCCTCATGCTGAAAATGAATATCCAGAATTGATGCGACAGTAAATCGGTGGTGAGAATTGAGTGTTGAAAAGCTGCCGATGTTTGATTTTATATAGCTGCTCAAATCATAAAAGCGCTGAAAATCAAAATCTCTTTTATTCACAATATATGCAGAGGAGATGAGCATTAATATCTGATTATGAGCAACTTTCCATCTTAATTTTGATTTTAATTCGTCATAAATTGAAATGTATTGAGTTGTTTTATTTTTGAGATCGTTTGTCAGCATAGTAAGCAGCTCCTTTTTTCGCTGTTTCTAAGTTATACGATTTATGGAAGAAAAAGTTTCATAGATAAAAAAACCTGCCTGCAGCAGGCAAGTTTTTTGGGCCTTATTTATGGGGGTCAATCACATCCATCGGTCTCATCATGTCATAGTCTTCATGCTCAAGAATGTGGCAATGCCATACGTACCGCCCAGTGTATGGCCCGAATGTTACGGCGATTCTCAGGACTTCACCGGCGTGGGACTGAACCGTGTCTTTCCAGCCTTTTTCACTTGGTGGCGGCGGAACGGCGGGTCCGGTGTAGAACAGTTCTCCGCGCTCTTCAAAGCGGGCTGTATCAAACGGGCGCCGGTCTAATACACGGAAGGAGACCAAATGAAGATGGATGGGATGTGTTCCGCGTGTCGGATTGATGATCGACCATACTTCGGTAGAACCGACTTTCGGTGCTTCAGTGACAGGATCGTGCCAGCGTTTGTTGTTAAGAAGAAGGACGGGTCTGCCGTATTGATCTTGAGTTCCTGCCAGCTTCAATGTTCGGAGGTTTTGTATTCTTTCGTGCTGCACTGAAGGGTAAGACGCCAGGTATTTTGGCTTTCTGCTTTCGTCTTTTTGGGCTAACGGTTTTGTGACCCTGAATTGCATGATGTTTGCGTCTGTTTCCGGATTAACGTCGCCTCCGCAGCCCTCGCTGTTTGCTAAAATGATCGATTGTCCTTCAAACGCGGCGAAGTCAATGAGAATATCAAAGCGCTCAGCCGGCGCGATACTGAAAGAGTTTAGCTTGACGGAGCGCGGCAAAAGTCCGCCGTCAGAACCGATCTGGATAAATTCTCCGCCATTATCAAGTGACAGGTTATATGTTCTCGTATTAGAGGCATTGATGACGCGGAAGCGGTATTTTCTCGGTTCGACCTCCATGTATGGCCATGCCTTTCCGTTGACGAGAATTGTATCTCCGCAAAAGGCTGGAACGATTGACGGATTAGGCAGTGACGGTGAAGGGTTTTCCGGTCCGCTCGGATAAAATAAAGAGCCATCTTCATTAATCGTACGGTCCGTGATTAAAAGCGGCACATCGTATTCACCTGATGGAAGCTTTAGGCGTTTTTCCTTTGGATCATGAATGATATAAGCGCCGATGAGCCCGGCATACACATTCAGCCTCGTCAGTGCCATGGCATGATCGTGATACCACAAAATAGCTCCGCGCTGCTGATTTGGATAATGGTAAACCTCACGTTTAAAATAAGGTCCTGTTTGTTCAAAGTCTTTAGAAAACCACGCCTCCGGATAACCGTCACTATCATCAGGAGTGACGCCACCGTGTAAATGAACGACGGTTTTTACCTCGGGTTCGGCATGCTGGCTGTCACTGTGATGAATGGTGTGATCAATCGGTAGGAAATGCTCTGAAGGAAGGTTATTCATCCATTTCACATAAACGTTTTCATTTCTGTTGGCTTCAATGGTAGGACCGGGAAATAAACCATTATAGCCCCACAGGCGGGTTGGAGGGAGATCGCGGTGAAGCTGATGGTAGCATTCCTCCATGGTTACTTCGTAGTATGTGCTATCTTTTGACTGCTGTACCGGCTTTAGTGTATCTGGGATTGGGAGAGCATCCGCAAATTTTTCAAGTGTCATTTTCATCTGTCCTTATTTAAATTTTCCTAATTGGTACTATAGTTAATGACACTATGGACGTGAAGGTGACAAAAAAAATCCTACCGTTAAGGCAGGATATCGGGCTGTTGCTGAGTAACCTGTTTGGCTGAGGCTTTTTCAGACACCTTGCGTTTTCTGAACACAAGATAAGAAAGCAACACGATGCCTGTGATAAAGCCTGTCAGCAGCAGTTCATCTCTCATCGATTCAATAAATGCCATGGATACTAAAATACCGCAGATGGCAATAATGGTCACGTAGGTTAAGAACGGGAAGAACCACATCTTGATCTTCAATGCTTCCGGGTTTGTTTTTTCGAGACTTTTTCGCATTCTCAGCTGGGAAACAGCGATGACAAGATAGACGAGCAGGGCAATTGCGCCTGATGAGTTAACTAAGAATAAAAAGACGGTGTCAGGTGAGAAGTAGTTCATTACGACCGCAATATAAGAGAAAAATGTTCCGGCAACAATTGCTTGTACGGGAACTCCTTTTTTGCTCAGTTTCATAAAGCGGCGCGGCGCTTCGTTTCTTTCTGCAAGTGAATACAGCATTCTGGATGTGGTGTACAAACCTGAATTCAGGCAAGAAAGTACAGCTGTGAGGACGATAAAGTTCATAATCTGCGCGGCTGCCGGCACTCCAATATGCTCAAGAACAGCGACGAAAGGGCTTTCTAAAATATTAGCTGAGTTCCAAGGCAGAAGCGCAACGACAACGGCGATTGAACCAACGTAAAAGACAATGATGCGCCACACAACGGATCGGGTCGCTTTTGTTACGGATTGAACCGGGTTTGATGTTTCACCGGCAGCAATCGCAACAATCTCCGTTCCCATAAAGGAGAAGATTACGACAACAATTCCGAGCAATACAGAGCCTATGCCTTCAGGGAAAAATCCGCCTTGGCCCGTAATATTTGCGAAACCGACTGGATCACTGCCTGGGGCGAAGCCAAAAATAAATGCAAAACCAACGATTAAGAATGCGATGATTGTAACAACTTTAATGAGGGAGAACCAATATTCAAACTCACCAAACGATTTAACAGAGTAGATGTTTGTCAGAGTGAGTAAAATCGTCAAAATTAGGCTCGTCATCCACAGAGGAATATCGTGGAACCAGTATTGGATAATGCCGGCTCCCGCGATTGCTTCAATAGCGATGACAATAACCCAGAAAAACCAATAGAGCCAGCCGATTGCAAATCCGGCCCACGGTCCGATAGCGTCATGAGCGTATTGGGAAAATGATCCGCTTGTCGGGTTTACGGCCGACATTTCACCAAGCATTCGCATGATAAAGATGACCAGTAATCCGGCTAATGCATAGGAGACAATGGCACCGGGCCCGGTCGAGTGAATTACTGAACCGCTGCCAACAAATAGTCCGGCTCCGATGACGCCGGCGATAGAAATCATCGTCATATGTCGGGTCTTTAATTCTTTTTTTAATCCTGATTGAGACTGGTTCATATGTTACCTCCTTGAAGAATAGAGTTGTTACTGAATATTATGATAATTGAAACTGTAACATAAATATACATTTTGTCGAAAATTTATGTCAGAAAATATAACAGTTTATTTCAAATTTGTCGGGTTTTGTTTGCTGGTTTTGGAGTACGTACGTTCGAAATAAAAGAAAAAATTTTCCGTCAATTATTCGTTTTTTCGATTTGTTATATTTTTGAAAAAGTGTTGATTGGCTAGAAGTATTGGCATGATTGGGTTTGAAACACTTTTTATAAATGAAAATTTGTTGTGTTAAGTAAAAAGAGTTCTACCGTCACTATTTTTCTGTGGTGAGTGAATCATGTTTCTATAGACCCACTGCTGTTCAGCTTTGTATCATAATGATAGGAAAACGTGAGCGGAAAGGAGGTTTTTTTATGGAGAGATATGATGAATTGAAAAAGGGAGAATCCGGGGCGCTGGTCAGTATTGCCGCGTATCTTGTGCTGTCCGCGATTAAGCTGATCATCGGTTATGTATTCCACTCGGAAGCTCTTACGGCAGACGGGTTAAATAACACAACCGACATTATTGCTTCTGTTGCTGTGCTGATCGGTCTCCGCATCTCTCAAAAGCCTCCTGATGAAGATCATCCTTACGGCCACTTTCGGGCGGAAACAATTGCATCCCTTATCGCATCGTTTATTATGATGGTTGTCGGCCTGCAAGTGCTTTTCAGCGCCGGTGAATCTATTTTTTCTGTGAAAGAAGAGACACCGGACATCATTGCGGCTTGGACGGCTGCAGGCGGGGCAGTCATGATGCTGATTGTCTATCAGTACAACAAAAAGCTTGCTAAAAAGGTGAACAGCCAAGCGCTGCTTGCGGCAGCTGCTGATAATAAGTCGGACGCGTTCGTCAGTGTCGGCACGTTTATCGGTATTTTGGCCGCGCAATTCCATCTGGCATGGATTGATACAGTGACAGCGTTTGTCATTGGCCTTCTCATTTGCAAAACGGCATGGGATATTTTCAAAGAATCATCGCATTCATTGACGGATGGCTTTGACGTAAAGGACATGTCCGATTATAAACAGACGATTGAAAAAATCTCCGGTGTCAGCCGTTTAAAAGACATCAAGGCGAGATATTTAGGCAGCTCTGTTCACGTAGATGTGGTGGTTGAAGTGTCCTCAGAGTTAAATATTACAGAGAGCCATGATATCGCGAATGAAATTGAGCGGAGAATGAAGGAGGAGCATGCGATTGATTATTCGCATGTTCATATGGAACCTTTGGAAAACAAATAACTGGTAAGGAGCTTCCTGTCATGGGAAGCTTTTTTTGTTTGATTGGCCTGTATGTATTGGTAACAATTTGCTAGAATCGTTTTTTTATACAGGTCGTTTTTTGTGGTAAAGTTAGGTTACTATATGATGAATTTTGTAGATGACTAGGAGGAAGAGAATGTCATACCAAGAAGACCTGCATCCTTTGCTGGGGAAAGCAGTTGAACATATCGATAAAGTAATGGTTGGAAAACGAGACATCGCAAAACTCAGCTTAGCAGCTATTCTTGCCAAAGGACATGTGCTGCTTGAAGATGTGCCGGGCGTAGGGAAAACGATGATGGTTCGCGCTCTGGCGAAATCAATCGGCGCAGATTTTAAACGAATTCAATTCACACCGGATTTGCTGCCCTCCGATGTAACGGGTGTTTCTATCTATAATACGAAATCAATGGAGTTCGAATACCGGCCGGGCCCGATTATGGGGAATATTGTGCTGGCTGACGAAATCAACCGAACATCTCCTAAGACACAGTCTGCCTTGCTTGAAGCGATGGAAGAGGGAAGCGTCACAGTTGATGGCAATACAATGCCGCTTGCCGCCCCGTTTTTTGTCATGGCAACACAAAATCCAGTGGAATATGAAGGGACATATCCTTTGCCGGAAGCCCAGCTTGACCGTTTTTTATTTAAACTTCGCATGGGCTATCCGTCCTTTGAAGAGGAATTCGATGTCTTATCTCTTCAGGAAAAAAGCCATCCGATTGAGACACTTGAGCCTGTGATTTCAAAAGAAGAATTCATTCGCCTGCAAAGAGAAGTGCAGGATGTCCGTGCCGATGACAGCATGAAGGAATATATTGTCGAAATCGTGCAGAAGACGAGACAGCATGCTTCAGTTCACTTAGGCGTCAGTCCGCGCGGATCCATCGGACTTATGAAAGCGGCCCAGGCCTTTGCGCTGCTTCATGGCCGCGATTATGTCATTCCGGATGATATTCAATATCTAGCTCCTTATACGCTGCCGCACCGGATGCTTCTGCAGCCGGAAGCAAAATTCGAAGGGGTTCAGGCAGAAACAATCGTACGGGAGATCATGTCAAACGTGAAAGTTCCGGTTCAAAGGTCGTCGGTCCGCCGATGAAAAAGACATTTCAATGGTTGATGTACGGGTGGAAACTGCTCGCATTAACGTTATTGACGGGTGCTGTTTTCTCTTATGCAATGTTTCAGGGCGGCTTTGTCAGCTGGTTTTTGTTTTATGCATTTCTCCCTTTTGTTGTATACGCCGGGCTGCTGGCGATGTACCCTCTCCGCTCTTTTCAGGTGTCGCGGCATATCGTCAAAACGCAATTCCATGCGGGAGACAGGCTTGAAGCTTCGATTACGCTTAAAAGAAAACTGCCGTTTCCCCTGATGTATATGGTGATTGAAGATTGTCTGCCGTCAGGGTTAGAGCCATTAAACGGAGATGAAGCTTTGGCCAAACAGCTGGTGTTTCCGTGGTTCAAACGGAGCATCACGATGTCATATCAAATAGCGCCAGTACCGCGTGGAGAACATCATTTTCATGCCGTCAGGGTGCGGGCCGGGGATGTTCTCGGCCTGATTGAAAAAACGGCGTTTTATGGAGCTGATGATGCGGTGTTTGTTTATCCGTCCTTTCAGTCTCTTCAGTATCAGCTGAATGAGCGTTATCAGGAAGATGGCGTAAGCGGGGCATCGCCTGTTCATCAGCACCAGTCTTCAGTCGCAGCGAGTGTAAGGCACTATCAGCCGGGAGACCGTTTTGCGGCGTTAGACTGGAAGACTTCGGCAAGAAGGAGCCAGCTGATGACGAAGGAATTTGAACCGTCGAAAAGCAAAAACCTGTTTCTTCTGATGGACCGTTTTAGCTCTGACGGATTCGAAGAGGTTGTTTCCGTGACAGCTTCAATTCTTCATTCTGTTTTAAAAAATAACGCAGGAGCAGGTCTGGCTTCAATCGGTAAGGAAAGGTCCATTTTTCCGATTCAGGAGGGAGAGCAGCATTTTAAACACATGCTGCATCATTTAGCCGTTTGCGATTGTAATGCTGCTGACCGCGTAAGCCGCTATGCACGTGAGGAGCTTGGGAAGCCGTCTGTTCGCCAGGCTGATAAAGTGATTGTCACGGGGCGGATCACTGAGGATTTGATGAGAATGCCAGAAGCAGGGATCAGCCCGGTTACCATTATACTCGCAAAAGAGAAAGACACCGATCTTTCTCAGGGTGAGTATATGATGATCGAACGCTTGCTGAAACACCAAATCAGAGTTCAAATCATGAGAGGCGGGCGAGTAGCTTCGCGTGTTGTTTAGAAAGAGAGGTGACGGTGTACATGCCGCTTGATGATCAGAAGGGAAGCCGTTTGAGCTTGCTGTTATTTTATTTTCTGGCTTTTTTATTGCTGTGGGAGTGGCTAAGGCCGCTGGATCATTTTACTGACACGAAGCATACGGGCTTTTTTATTGTCTTTATCGGCTTGACGTTTCTGCTGACTTTTTTCAGGATGAGGTGGTTTGTCACCATTCCTTTTTGTGTCTTATTTACGTTCATTTCGATACACATATTGTTTTACGAAGGGTCTATATTTGACTTGAGCTGGATCAGCTCTTTTTTACAGGACGTCTATTTGAATATCACATTTATTCAGACAGGACAATGGAATGATATGATTCCTTCTTTTCGGACCCTGCTGTTTTTTGTGCTGCTGTGGCTGCTGGTCTACCTCCTCCATTACTGGGTGATTTACCAGAGGAGAATCTTATTTTTCTTTATGATGACAGTGGCATATATTACGATTCTTGATACATTTACGCCTTATGACGCTTCCTACGCCGTTATCCGTATCGTGCTGATTGGTTTCTTTATGATGGGCCTTCTGTATTTGGAACGCATTAAGCTGATGGAACGAATAACACTACCGAAAGCGTCTGTTCTGAAATGGTTTCTCCCCCTGTCTGTGCTGATTTTGGCCGCGGTGGGATTTGGGCTTGCCGCGCCGAAATCAGATCCGAAGTGGCCGGATCCCGTTCCTTTTCTCAAAAAAGTCACCAATCAAGATCGGGTGCCGGCAGGAGAAAGTAAAATCGGATACGGGAATCACGATGAATCGCTTGGCGGTCCGTTTCAGCAGGACGATACCCCTGTTTTTACGTGGCAGGGAAAAGAGCGCACATATTTCCGGGTGGAAACGAAGGATACGTATACGGGAAAAGGCTGGATTGAAACAGATACAGGCATGTCGTATCAGCTTAGCGGCGGCAATGTGGAAAATCTGTGGTTTGATCATAAGGTTTCCACAGAGCGAAACACTGTACGCGTAAAGGTTGATGAGCATTATGGATATAACCATGTAATGTATCCGATTGGTGCGCAAAATATTAAGCCTAAGCAGGCCGTCTCACTTGAAATGAACGGGAACACTGAACAAATAACTCCGATCAGTGAGCAGAGCGGTGATATTCGGAATATGGGCAGTTATACAGTGACGTACAATTCCCCGGTCTATAAACAGGATCAGCTGAAAAAGGTGAAAGTAAGACAAAACAGTGAAGAGTACACATTCAGCGACCGCTATATGCAACTGCCTGATACACTTCCTGAGCGGGTGAAAAACCTTGCGATAAAGCTGACTGAGGGACAGGATAATATGTTTGATAAGGTGAAAGCTATTGAGGACTATTTAGGATCCAATGAGTTCACCTATGAAACAGAAAACGTGACCGTCCCTAAAGATGACGAAGATTATGTGGATCAATTTCTGTTTGAAACAAAGGTAGGCTATTGTGATAACTTTTCGTCCTCGATGGTGGTGCTCCTGCGTTCAGCTGGCATTCCGGCACGCTGGGTAAAGGGATATACGTCAGGTGAATATAAAGAAGCGGGGAACAAAAAAGGCAGCATCTATGAAGTGACAAATAACAACGCCCATTCTTGGGTAGAAGTGTATTTTCCAGAGCAGGGCTGGGTCACTTTTGAGCCGACAAAAGGATTCACAAATCCGGCTGAGTTTGCTTCCTCTGATAAAAAGGATTCCGGCAGCGAGAGCAGCAATCCGCCTGAGAAAGCTAAAGAGGACCAGAAAGAAGAGAGAATACAGCCGGAGAAAGAGGAAAAACAAAAGGAAAAACGTGAGCCTGCCGTTTCTAAAAAAACGCCGTCTGCGCATGCAAGTGTTAGTACAGGCTGGTATGTCGCCATTGCTGCGGTACTTTTGGCAGCTGTGTTGCTGTATGTATTCCGTTCGTTATGGCTACCTGTTTTCACAGTGAGAAAATTGAAGCGCCGCAGTGATCAGCATGTGTTTTTTGAGGCATACGGCGCGCTTCTGAAACAGATGAAAAGAAGAGGCCTGCCCAAACGTGACAGCGAAACGCTGCGGGAATATGCAAAACGAATTGACGAAACATATCATTCTGAAGACATGTTAAAGCTGACAGCAAACTATGAGCGGGCGCTGTACAGAAATGATGATGCGGCAAAGCTTTGGAATGATTCCAGAGAGTTATGGGAAAATTTAATTAAAAGAAGATGGTCTTGACCGCTTATCGACGTGTTGTTAGAATTAGTGAATATTATCGGAGTCTGGGAGCGAGTTGCCTGACTCCGGCAAACGGCCTTGCCAAAAGAGGGCGGAGCGTGTTTCATATCTGTCCTCGTTTTTTTCTGTGTCAAAAAACTTAGAGGAGATTAGGTGACAACCATGACAAAGTTAGTGAATGAAATGATTCTTGTCCTTGATTTCGGCAGTCAGTACAATCAGCTGATTACACGCCGCATCCGTGAATTTGGTGTATACAGTGAGCTGCATCCCCATACATTGACGGCTGAAGAAATTAAAGAAATGAATCCAAAAGGAATTATTTTATCCGGCGGTCCGAACAGTGTATATGATGAAGGCTCTTTCCGCTGTGACGAGAAAATCTTCGAATTAGATGTTCCTGTATTGGGAATTTGCTATGGCATGCAGCTGATGACTCATTACCTTGGTGGTAAAGTAGAAGCGGCCAGCCAGCGTGAATACGGTAAAGCGAACATCCACATCGAAGGAACACCTGATTTGTTCAAAGATCTTCCGAATGAACAAGTGGTTTGGATGAGCCACGGTGACTTGGTTGTAGAAGTGCCTGAAGGTTTCACTGTTGATGCGACAAGCCATCACTGTCCGAACTCAGCAATGAGCAAAGCGGATAAAAAATGGTACGGCGTTCAGTTCCACCCGGAAGTGCGCCATTCTGAATACGGCAATGACCTTCTGAAAAACTTTGTATTCGGCGTTTGCGATTGTGAAGGCAAATGGTCAATGGAGAACTTTATCGAAATCGAAATGCAAAAAATCCGTGAAACGGTCGGAGACAAACAGGTTCTTTGTGCGCTTAGCGGCGGCGTTGATTCTTCTGTTGTTGCTGTTTTGATTCATAAAGCGATCGGCGACCAGCTGACTTGTATCTTTGTAGACCATGGCCTGCTCCGTAAAGGCGAGGCTGAAGGTGTTATGAAAACATTCAGCGAAGGCTTTAACATGAACGTGATTAAAGTAGACGCAAAAGACAGATTCTTAAATAAACTGAAAGGCGTTTCTGATCCTGAGCAAAAACGCAAAATCATCGGTAATGAATTCATTTATGTGTTCGACGATGAAGCGGACAAGCTCAAAGGCATCGACTACCTTGCACAAGGAACGCTTTACACTGATATCATCGAGAGCGGTACTGCAACGGCGCAAACGATCAAATCTCACCATAATGTCGGCGGGCTTCCTGAAGACATGCAGTTTGAACTGATCGAGCCGTTAAACACGCTCTTCAAAGACGAAGTGCGCGCGCTTGGCACAGAGCTCGGCATTCCGGATGAAATCGTATGGCGCCAGCCTTTCCCAGGACCGGGCCTCGGCATCCGCGTTCTTGGCGAAGTAACAGAAGAAAAACTGGAAATCGTTCGTGAATCAGATGCGATTTTGCGTGAAGAAGTAGCAAATCACGGGTTAGAGCGTGATATCTGGCAATACTTCACTGTTCTTCCTGACATCCGCAGCGTTGGTGTTATGGGTGACGCGAGAACATATGATTACACAATCGGAATTCGCGCCGTTACTTCAATTGACGGCATGACTTCTGACTGGGCGCGTATCCCATGGGATGTGCTTGAAGTGATTTCTACACGTATCGTAAATGAAGTGAAGCACATTAACCGCGTGGTGTACGATATTACAAGTAAGCCGCCTGCGACGATTGAGTGGGAATAAGTAAATACCTAAGAAAAACGTCCCTTTATAAAAGGGGCGTTTTTTTTGTTAACTTTTTGAAACCGATTTGGCAGTTCTTATATCTAACAACATAGGAGGTGGATAAGGTGAAGGAAGAAAGATTGATTACAAAGGCGAGAAAAGGAAATTCTCGGGCCTTTGAAAAGCTTATGCTGGCACATCAGGAAACTCTATATAAAACAGCCTATCTCTATTTGAGAAATAAAGAAGATGCACTTGATGCTGTACAGGAAACGGCTTATAAAGCTTTTATAGGTATAGAAAAACTAAAAGAGCCAAAGTACTTTTTAACGTGGCTCACCCGAATTCTTATTAATTCAATTTTTGCAATGAAGAAAAAGAAGGGAGATTTGGTTCCGTTTGAAAGCCATCATGACACCGGCACGGATCAAAGGAATATTGAAGAATATATAGACTTGCGTAATGCGCTAGATACACTTGATGAACATGTTCAGTTAACCATTCAGCTCTATTATTTTCAAGATTATTCGATTTCAATGATAGCTGAACAAACAGGAATGGCAGAAGGCACAATTAAAACACATTTACATAGAGCAAGAAAATCACTTAAGCAGGAGCTGGAAAAGGAGGATAAAAACATATGGAAAAACACCAAGTAAAGCAGTTGTATGATGACATAGAAGTGCCAAAGAAAGCACTCAAAAAAGCAATACATCAAGCTGTCGTTCGTGCTGAAAATGAAACTAACACAAGGCGCCGTTTTAAATGGGCACGAACCATTACGAATGGAATGGCTGTTGCTGCTGTGGTAGGTATACTGTATTTAACGTCCGGTCTTTTTCTGCCATCTGTTAACAAAGCGATGGGAAGCATACCCATTGTCGGCCAAATTTATAAGGAGTTTCAAGATAAAGTTGGCCTATCATTGTTTAAAAGCAATTTGGTCACAAATCTGAATGAAAAAGCGGAGTCGCGAGGCATTACTATATCTGTGAACAGTTCATACTACGATGCCGGACAGCTTGTCTATAACTTTACTGTTGATAACCTCCAGTCTGATGAAAAAGAGCTCAGCTATAATGTGAGCAAAGCGAGTTTTAACGATAATTTTTCAATCGATCTTGATTCCTTAATGCTCAAAAAATTAAATAACAAACAATACGCTGGTCAATTAAGGCTTTATACAAAAGGAGCCGAAATAAAAAATGGGGATACCACGCCTTTTGTGATTACTCATATCAATGAAATACCGGGGAATTGGAGTTTCAAACTGCCTATTACCAAAAAGAATGCGAGTTATTTAGAAAGCTCAAAAGTGGTATCAGTGCATCACAATCGTTATCAATTTTCCAATATTCAAGTAGAGAACGGAAAGCTCGGTTCTGTCCTTCAATTTACAATAGATTATCAAGGCATAGCAAAGCATGATACGGTTGAAATTAACGAAGTCAAAGATGATTTAGGAAACACATATGAGATGACAGCGTCAAACATCGAACTTGGAGACCGCAAAAAAATAAACGAGAGAACGGTAAGAGCAAAAGGACAAACACTGTTAGAATCACCAATCAATCCAAAAGCGAAAAAGCTAACATTAATAGCAAATATTAAATCTGAGGCAGAGGGCAGTGAAATCGTCCCGCTAAATGCAGAGATGCCATTTCATGTTTCAGAAACAAACCATCAAAACATAGGGATTGAAATCAATAACATTAACCCAAAAGGGAGGAAAGTAATGGTTCATTACCGCTTCACTGGAATTGATACCTCAAGCATGAATGAAAATGATTTAGTGAATATAGGTGAAACGATTGGCCTTGGTGATACGAAAAAAATGCAATCTTGGCCTGATCCAGTGGGTGATTATGAAGAAGGTTATTATTTGAAAGCAAATATAGCTAAAGTGAAAAATATGAACACAGCCGAAATGGTATCTACTTTTGAACTGGATGATGATTATAATGATAAGCTGTCTTTAAAGCATTTTGAGTTTAGTGAGTACGGTCTGTATATTGATAACGGTGTTTTAAATCACCTGATTCAACTAAAGCCATTCTCGTTTACTGTACCAGTGCATCAGGTGAGTCAGCCTGCCGAAAAAAATAATCAAAAGTTGAAAAACCGTATGTAGTCGTGCATACGGTTTTTATCATTGTTGCCCATTTAGTCAATAGACGAATAAACCAATTTTTTTAATAAGTAATGTTCGTTATTTATATTGTCATTTCAAATCGAAGTTGGTACAATAGACACAGAAATCAAATAAGATGAATTCGTATAATCGCGGGGATATGGCTCGCAAGTCTCTACCAAGCTACCGTAAATGGCTTGACTACGTAAACATTTCTTTCGTTTGATATAAATAAAACACGTTTATTTATTCAAACTGGAATCCGTCTGTAGTCAAGCGTCCCAAAATATATTGGGGCGTTTTTTATTTGGCGATTTCAGGGCAGGATAAATAGCAAAGAGTGAAGGGAGTCAAATAGCTTGAAAAAGTTTTTTCAGTTTGATGAGCTGGGCACCAGCTATCGCAACGAAATCATCGGCGGATTAACGACCTTTTTATCCATGGCGTATATCCTGTTCGTCAATCCGATTACGCTAGCTTTGGAAAGTGTAAAAGATTTTCCGGAAGCATTGAGAATAGATCAAGGTGCGGTCTTTACGGCGACAGCTTTGGCGTCAGCAGCAGGCTGTATTTTAATGGGCTTAATTGCGAGATATCCGATTGCCATTGCGCCCGGTATGGGGCTGAACGCGTTTTTTGCGTTTTCTGTTGTTCTGGGTATGGGGATTTCCTGGCAGGCCGCTTTGTCTGGTGTTTTCATTTCAGGACTTATCTTTGTTGCTCTTTCTTTAACAGGTTTTCGTGAAAAAATCATTAACGCCATTCCGCCTGAGCTGAAATTGGCAGTCGGAGCAGGGATTGGCCTATTTATTACATTTGTCGGCTTGCAGGGCTCAGGAATTATTGCATCGAATCCTTCAACCCTTGTCACAATCGGAAACATTCACAGCGGTCCTGTGCTGTTAACGATTTTCGGTGTCATCGTAACGGTTATTTTGATGGTGCTTCGCGTAAACGCTGGCGTGTTTATCGGGATGCTGTTAACGGCGATTGCCGGGATGATTTTCGGTTTGGTTCCGGTTCCGTCTCAAATCGTCGGAAGTGTGCCGAGCCTTGAATCGACCTTTGGACAAGCTTGGATTCACTTGCCGGATATTTTCTCTGTGCAAATGCTGATCGTCATTTTAACATTCTTGTTTGTCGGATTTTTTGATACGGCTGGTACACTGGTTGCTGTGGCAACACAGGCTGGTTTAATGAAGGAAAACAAATTGCCGCGTGCGGGCCGTGCGCTTTTAGCTGACTCAACTTCCATCGTTATCGGCTCCGTGCTTGGGACGTCTACGACAACGTCTTATGTGGAATCAAGCTCGGGTGTTGCTGCGGGCGCTCGTTCCGGATTTGCGGCAATTGTAACTGGGTTTCTCTTTTTACTCGCTATGTTTTTCTCGCCGCTTCTATCAGTCGTTACGTCAAATGTAACAGCTCCGGCACTGATCATAGTCGGTGCATTAATGGTAGCGCCGCTTGGCAAAATCGCTTGGGATAAGTTTGAAGTGGCGGTTCCCGCTTTCCTTACAATGATCATGATGCCGCTAACGTACAGCATTGCGACTGGAATTGCGATCGGATTTATTTTCTACCCGATTACAATGGTGTGCAAAGGGAAAGCCAAAGAGGTTCATCCGATCATGTACGGACTGTTTGTTGTATTTATTCTTTACTTTATTTTCTTGAAATAATGATTGAAAACCAGCTGCAGTTTTTGCGGCTGGTTTTTTATTTTGTTGCGAAAGGCAAAACCATTTCATATCATATACCGTCATGTAGATGTGCCGCCATTGTTTACTGAAATGGAAATGACTTGACTGTTCAGGAAGGCTTCGGTACCTTATATAAGTGTTTTATTTTCTTGCTGAATGGTATTCCGCCGTATATTTTTGATAGGAGTTGCTAACATGACGGAAGAAAGAAAAGAAACGTTGGAAGAAGAAGTTAACCAGAATGAAGGAATAGATGAAGAGCCGCTTTCGCGGATGTCGAGAAAGGCCAGCCGCCAAAGCAAGCAGAAGCAGAAACAAAAGCAGAAACAACATAAGGAACGCGTAGAATCGTCTGCGAAAGAAAAGCTAGCCTCTGTTTGGGCAGCCATTAACAGATATTGCGGATTTGCTTTTTCAATATTGAAATCTCCGGCGAAAACGGTTGTGGCAGATGGTTTCTCTCATTATAAATATGGTCTTATTTCAATGCTCATATTCAGTATCGTTTTTTCAATCGGGAACTGGTTTCAGTTAAAGGCGAGCTGGAACAGGCCGCTCGGTTTTGGAGAACGCCATCACGCGTTTTATGACGGGTTTTTTGTCGTTCTTGTGTATATGCTCATCTTTTTTGCTGTTATGGTCTTCTCAATATGGGCCGTGTCTCGGTATATGATGAAGCAAAAGGTATCATTCAAGGAAGCTGCGGCTGGTTTTGGCTCATTGCTTGTACCGGTGATCGCCGTTTCAATCATTTGGATGATATTTGCGATTGTGAATGTACCGATGCTGACTGTCCTTTTCACAGTCTTAATCCTGTTTTCGCTTTTCTTTATGATGGCGCTGTATGTACAGCGTCTGTATCAGACGGCAAGTGAGGCACCGATTGACTACATCTATTGTGTGTTTGCTGTTTTAGCCGTTGCGCTGCTGTTTGCGGCAGTGACATGGCCGTTTATTTCTGAATATTTTACGGCGTCGCTTATCCCGCTTTAATGTAAAAAAACCGGCTGGAAAGGCCGGTTTTTTGATGTCACAGTTTTTACAAATATATCTAAAAAACACAGTTGAATTGTAGGATTAATCCGTGTATGATGAGGAAAATGCTGTGGAGGATGATGGACATGGCCCATTTACTTCGTCAGGCGATTTATCAAAAGAAGGAATTTTTAAAAACCAAATTAATGCTCTCAGAATTTTATCGCGGAAGAGGGGATCAGCTCGCTGATTATACGCTGAGTGAACTTGAGAAAGAATATGAGTCCCTTCGGAAAATGAAAAAAGAGATGTGACAATAAATAAAGAAATGTGAGTCTGCTGAAAAGCAGGCTTTTTTGTTTGGATTTTGAAAAGGATAGAAAGAGGGTAAACTATTGCTGAGTGAGGAAGAGAGTGTGTCGAAAAATTTTGTCTGCGATAACGGCCATAGCTGATTGTAAAGGGTTCATTTCTCTAGTAGAATATGAATGCTTTACGTAAGTTGAATGAGTAAGGGGGTTTTATAAAATGATGCAAACCTTATTATCAAACGGATTAGCAATGGTTCTCATTATTCTGATTATCAATGTTGTTTATGTATCATTTTTTACGATAAGAATGATTTTAACACTGAAAGGCCAGCGGTATTTAGCGGCCGGAATCAGCACGATTGAAATTTTGGTTTATGTGACCGGGCTGAGCCTCGTGCTCGATAACTTAGACCAGATTCAAAACGTGATTGCGTACGCACTCGGCTATGGTCTGGGCGTGATTGTCGGCATGAAAATCGAAGAAAAACTGGCGCTTGGCTATATTATGGTCAATGTGATTACAAAAGAGCTTGACCTCGATCTTCCGAAGCAGCTTCGTGAAAAAGGCTATGGCGTGACGAACTGGGTGGCCGGCGGACTTGAAGGCGACCGCACAGCTCTGCAGATTTTGACACCGAGAAGATATGAGCTGCAGCTGTACGAGACGATTAAAACGCTTGATTCAAAAGCTTTTATTATTGCGTATGAACCAAAAACGATCCACGGCGGCTTCTGGGTCAAAGCGGTGAAGAAGAGGAGAATTAAAGAATAATGGCAAAACCGAAGAAAAAAAAATTTGAAGTGACAGAACAGCAAACGATCGAAGCAGTGCTTCAGCAAATGAAAGAAGAAGGGTATATGCCTGTACGTCGAATGGAAGAGCCGATCTTCAAGGAAAAGATGGAAGATGGGTCAATTCAGATCGTTCCGTGCGGAAAAAAAATCGTATTTGAAGGGAAATTGATCTAAAACACGAACATTAGCAGAATGAATTTTTATATCGTTCGATAATGTCGTTGACATTATTCATGTCCGTTGTTAAGATAAACATGAAATCAAAACACGACCTCATATAATCTTGGGAATATGGCCCATAAGTTTCTACCCGGCAACCGTAAATTGCCGGACTATGCAGGAAAGTGATCGATAAAACTGACATGGATATATCGCAGAAGCGAACGACTGCCGATACATGCACCATGCCCGGTTTGTATTGCTTCCTCATAATGCAATACAAAGCCGGGTATTTTTTATTTTCTGAAAACTAAAGCATTAGAAGGTGGGAACAGAATGCAGCCGCTAGTAGGAATCATCATGGGAAGCACTTCCGATTGGGAGACAATGAAAAACGCATGCGACATACTTGAAGAACTTGAAGTGCCGTACGAAAAGAAGGTGGTTTCCGCTCACCGGACGCCTGATTTCATGTTTGAGTACGCTGAAACAGCCAGAGAAAGAGGCATTAAGGTCATTATCGCAGGTGCCGGTGGAGCCGCGCACTTGCCGGGGATGACAGCTGCTAAAACGACGCTGCCGGTTATCGGTGTTCCGGTTCAGTCTAAGGCTCTGAACGGACTCGATTCACTTCTTTCCATCGTGCAAATGCCTGGAGGCGTTCCGGTTGCAACAACAGCCATCGGAAAAGCGGGCGCTGTGAACGCAGGTCTGTTAGCGGCGCAAATTTTGTCAGCTTTTGACGAGGATCTAGCCAGAACGTTAGATGAAAGAAGAGAAAATACAAAACAAACTGTGTTAGAAAGCAGTGATCAGCTTGTCTAATCAAATCATCTATCCAGGAGCCGTCATCGGCATGATCGGCGGCGGACAGCTTGGGAAAATGATGGCTGTCTCCGCAAAACAAATGGGGTATAAAGTCGCGGTCGTTGATCCGGTGAAAGATTCGCCGTGCGGGCAGGTCGCGGATATCGAAATCACCGCTTCTTACAATGACCGCGAAGCGATTCGGAAATTGGCTGAGATCAGCGATATTATCACGTATGAGTTTGAAAACATCGATTATGATGCGCTGCATTGGCTGAAAGATCATGCGTATCTCCCGCAAGGAAGTGAGCTGCTGCTCATTACCCAAAACCGTGAAACAGAGAAAAAAGCGATTCAATCCGCGGGCTGTGAAGTTGCCCCTTACAGCATCGTCAAAACAAAGGATGAGCTGAAAGAGGCGGTTCAGTCGCTGGGGCTTCCCGCAGTGCTGAAAACATGCCGCGGCGGATATGACGGCAAAGGCCAATTTGTCATCAAGGAAGCGTCACAAATAGAAGAGGCTTCAGCTCTTTTAAAGCAAGGAACTTGCATTCTCGAAAGCTGGGTTTCTTTTAAAATGGAACTGTCGGTCATCGTTGTCAGATCGGTAAACGGAGAAATTTCGACGTTCCCGGCAGCGGAAAACATTCACCACAATAATATTCTGTTCCAAAGCATCGTGCCTGCACGGGTTGAAGAAAGGATTCAGGCAAAGGCTGCTGAGCTGGCCGTTAAGCTCGCAGATGAGCTGAATCTTGTCGGACCGCTTGCTGTTGAAATGTTCCTGACAGAGGGCGATGAGCTTTTGGTTAATGAACTGGCGCCAAGACCGCACAATTCAGGACATTACACGCTGGATCTTTGCGAGACAAGCCAGTTTGAACAGCATATCAGAGCGGTTTGCGGCCTTCCGCTTGGAAAAACGGAGCTGCTGAAGCCTGGCATGATGGTGAATCTTCTCGGCGATGAAGTCAAGATCCCAGAGGAAGAGCCGGAGCTTTTAAAAGAAGCAAAGCTTTATGTATACGGAAAACATGAAATCAAAAAAGGCCGCAAAATGGGGCATATTACTTTTATGAAGCAGCCTGAAGACGAATGGATTCAGGAGATCACAAATAAATGGAGAAATAGAGACGGAGGACAAGCAGAATGATCGAACGTTATTCAAGACCTGAAATGTCCGCGATTTGGACGGACGAAAACAGATTTCAAGCATGGTTAGAGGTTGAAATTCTTGCCTGTGAAGCGTGGGCGGAGCTTGGCGTTATCCCAAAAGAAGACGTAAAGCTGATGCGCGAAAACGCGTCATTTGACATCAACCGCATATTAGAAATCGAACAGGACACGCGCCATGACGTAGTTGCTTTTACGCGCGCTGTATCCGAATCACTGGGCGAAGAAAGAAAATGGGTGCATTACGGCTTAACGTCAACTGACGTCGTAGATACTGCTCTTTCTTACTTATTAAAACAGGCAAATGACATTCTGCTCAAGGATCTTGAGAGATTTGTTGACATCATAAAAGAAAAAGCGAAAGAACATAAATACACAGTCATGATGGGCCGTACACACGGCGTACACGCAGAGCCTACAACATTTGGTTTAAAACTTGCGCTTTGGCACGAAGAAATGAAACGCAACCTTGAACGCTTTAAACAAGCGAAGGAAGGCATTGAGGTTGGGAAGATTTCCGGTGCTGTCGGCACATATGCGAACATTGATCCGTTTGTTGAGCAATATGTTTGTGAGAAACTCGGCCTGAAAGCCGCACCGATTTCAACACAAACGCTTCAGCGTGACCGCCATGCTGATTATATGGCGACACTTGCTTTGATTGCGACAAGCATTGAGAAATTCGCGGTTGAAATTCGCGGACTGCAAAAAAGTGAAACACGCGAGGTCGAGGAATTTTTTGCGAAAGGGCAAAAAGGGTCATCAGCTATGCCGCATAAACGGAATCCGATCGGTTCTGAAAACATGACAGGTATAGCGCGTGTCATTCGCGGCTACATGATGACAGCTTACGAAAATGTTCCGTTATGGCATGAGCGCGATATTTCTCATTCTTCAGCGGAACGGATTATTCTTCCGGATGCGACAACCGCGCTGAATTACATGCTGAACCGTTTCTCCAATATCGTGAAGAACTTAACGGTCTTCCCGGAAAACATGAAGCGCAACATGGACCGCACATTGGGGCTGATCTACTCTCAGCGCGTGCTGCTGGCATTGATTGACACAGGCCTGACTCGTGAAGAAGCTTATGACACAGTGCAGCCGAAAGCAATGGAGGCATGGGAGAAGCAAGTACCGTTCCGTGAGCTTGTGGAAGCGGAAGAGAAAATCACGTCCCGTCTATCTCCGGAAAAAATTGCTGACTGCTTTGATTATCATTACCATCTGAAAAATGTGGATCTGATCTTTGAACGCTTAGGTTTAGCTTAGAAGAAGCTTTTAGCGGCTTCTTCTAAGCCGCTACAGTTTGAAAATTCCCAACATTCGGGTTAGGAGGCCTTCTGTGAATATTGTGAAGAATGAACTTTTATATGAAGGAAAAGCAAAAAAGATCTACAAAACCGATGACGAAAACACGCTGTATGTGGTGTATAAAGATTCTGCCACTGCCTTTAACGGAGAAAAAAAGGCGGAAATTAGCGGCAAAGGGCGCTTAAACAATGAGATTTCAAGCCTGATTTTCAAACACCTCCATAAAAAAGGAGTTAATAACCACTTTATCGAGCGGATGTCGGAAACAGAGCAGCTCATTAAAAAGGTAACGATTGTGCCGCTTGAAGTCGTCGTCAGAAATGTTGTGGCAGGAAGCATGTCCAAACGTCTCGGCATTCCAGAAGGCACGGAGCTTGAACAGCCGATTATCGAGTTTTACTACAAGGATGACGCGCTGGGTGATCCGCTCATCACAGAAGATCATATTTGGCTTTTGAAAGCGGCGACTCCTGAGCAGGTAGAAGCCATTAAGTCCATTACAAAAACAGTAAATGAGGAGCTTCAAAGCATTTTTGACGATTGTCATGTCAGATTAATAGATTTCAAGCTTGAATTCGGTTTAGATGCAGATGGGCAAGTGCTTTTGGCGGATGAAATTTCACCTGATACATGCCGTCTGTGGGATAAAGACACGAACGAAAAGCTGGACAAAGATTTATTCAGACGCAATCTGGGAAGCTTAACCGACGCATACGAAGAGATTTTCAAAAGACTGGGAGGCATTCATCATGTATAAAGTAAAAGTTTATGTCAGCTTAAAAGAAAGTGTACTGGATCCACAAGGGAGCGCTGTCCAGCATGCCTTGCACAGTATGTCTTACAAGGAAGTCGCCGACGTGCGCATCGGGAAATACATGGAGCTAACAATTGAAAAGTCGGACCGTGATCTTGACGTGCTAGTGAAAGAAATGTGCGAAAAACTTCTTGCGAATACAGTGATTGAAGATTACAGATATGAGGTTGAGGAGGTAGTCGCACAGTGAAATTTGCGGTGATAGTGTTACCCGGCTCTAACTGTGATATCGATATGTATCACGCTGTAAAGGATGAACTCGGCCATGATGTGGAATACGTCTGGCACGAGGAAACAAGCCTTGACGGCTTCGACGGTGTGTTAATCCCGGGAGGTTTTTCTTACGGAGATTACTTGAGATGCGGCGCCATCGCCCGATTTGCGAATATTATGCCTGCTGTAAAACAGGCAGCGGCTGAAGGAAAACCTGTCCTCGGCGTCTGCAACGGATTTCAGATTTTACAGGAGCTTGGCCTTTTGCCAGGTGCAATGAGACGTAACAAAGATTTGAAGTTCATTTGCCGTCCGGTTGAATTAATCGTGCAGAACGACGAAACTTTATTCACCTCTTCCTATGAAAAAGGCCAATCGATTACAATTCCGGTTGCCCACGGTGAAGGGAATTTCTACTGTGATGACGAAACGCTTGCTTCATTAAAAGAAAACAATCAAATTGCTTTCACATACGGTTCCGATATTAACGGAAGTGTCAGCGATATTGCCGGTGTTGTAAATGAAAAAGGAAATGTGTTAGGCATGATGCCTCATCCAGAGCGCGCGGTCGATGAACTGCTTGGAAGCGCCGACGGTCTTAAATTGTTTCAGTCTATCGTGAAAAATTGGAGGGAAACTCATGTCACTACTGCTTGAACCAAGTAAAGAACAAATAAAAGAAGAGAAAATATATCAGCAAATGGGTGTCAGTGATGATGAGTTTGCATTGATTGAATCCATTCTTGGAAGATTGCCGAACTACACAGAAATCGGAATTTTTTCTGTCATGTGGTCAGAGCATTGCAGCTACAAGAACTCAAAGCCGATTTTGCGTAAATTCCCGACGAGCGGCGAACGTGTGCTGCAAGGTCCGGGGGAAGGCGCCGGAATCGTTGATATCGGTGATAACCAAGCGGTTGTGTTCAAAATTGAATCGCATAACCATCCATCAGCCATCGAACCGTACCAAGGCGCTGCGACTGGCGTAGGCGGCATAATCCGTGATGTCTTTTCAATGGGTGCGCGTCCTATCGCTGTATTAAACTCTCTTCGATTTGGTGAACTGACTTCACCGCGCGTGAAGTACTTGTTTGAAGAAGTAGTAGCAGGTATCGCCGGATATGGGAACTGCATCGGAATTCCGACAGTCGGCGGCGAAGTGCAATTTGACAGCAGCTATGAAGGAAATCCGCTTGTCAACGCAATGTGCGTCGGACTGATCAATCATGAAGACATCAAAAAAGGCCAGGCAAAGGGTGTCGGCAACACGGTCATGTATGTCGGCGCAAAAACAGGGCGAGACGGAATTCACGGCGCTACGTTTGCGTCTGAAGAAATGTCTGATGCTTCTGAAGAAAAGCGCTCCGCGGTTCAAGTCGGCGATCCGTTTATGGAGAAGCTTTTGCTTGAAGCGTGTCTGGAAGTCATTCAATGTGACGCCTTAGTCGGCATTCAGGACATGGGAGCTGCCGGCCTGACCAGCTCAAGCGCGGAAATGGCAAGTAAAGCGGGTTCTGGCATTAAAATGAACCTTGACTTGATCCCTCAGCGTGAAACAGGCATGACCGCTTATGAAATGATGCTTTCTGAATCACAGGAACGGATGCTGCTTGTTATTGAGCGCGGACGTGAACAGGAAATCATCGATATCTTTGACAAATATGATCTTGAAGCAGTTTCTGTCGGACGTGTAACAGATGATAAAATGCTGCGCCTGACACATAAAGGTGAGGTTGTATGCGAGCTCCCTGTTGATGCCTTGGCAGAAGAAGCGCCGGTTTACCACAAGCCTTCTCAAGAGCCGGCTTACTACCGTGAATTTTTAGAGACGGATGTCCCGGCTCCTCAAATTGACGATGCGAATGAAACACTGAAGGCGCTCCTGCAGCAGCCGACGATCGCAAGCAAAGAGTGGGTTTACGATCAATATGACTACATGGTGCGGACGAATACAGTTGTGGCACCTGGATCTGACGCGGGTGTTCTTAGAATCCGCGGAACGAAAAAGGCGCTGGCAATGACAACTGACTGTAACGCCCGTTATCTCTACCTTGATCCAGAGGTCGGCGGAAAAATTGCTGTCGCTGAAGCGGCGCGCAACATCGTTTGCTCCGGTGCAGAACCGCTTGCGGTTACAGATAACCTGAACTTCGGAAACCCGGAAAAACCGGAAATTTTTTGGCAGATTGAAAAGGCGGCTGACGGCATCAGTGAGGCGTGCAACGTTCTTAGCACACCTGTAATCGGCGGAAACGTATCGCTTTATAACGAATCAAACGGCACGGCGATCTACCCGACACCTGTAATCGGCATGGTCGGTTTAATTGAAGATACAGATCACATTACAACGCAGCATTTCAAACAAGCGGGCGACCTTGTGTACGTCATCGGCGAAACAAAACCTGAGTTTGCCGGAAGCGAGCTGCAAAAAATGACAGAAGGCCGCATTTACGGCAAAGCGCCGCAAATCGATCTTGATGTAGAACAGGCACGCCAAAAGGCACTGCTTGACGCGATTAAACAAGGCTATGTTCAATCAGCGCACGATGTATCCGAAGGCGGCATAGGCGTAGCAATTGCGGAAAGTGTCATGACAACGGAAAACCTTGGCGCTAGCGTGACTGTTGAAGGGGAAGCAGCATTATTATTCTCTGAATCTCAATCCCGCTTCGTTGTTTCTGTGAAAAAAGAACATCAAGCAGCGTTTGAAGCAGCTGTACAAGATGCGGTTCATATCGGTGAGGTAACAGCTGACGGACTTCTGAGCATTCAAAATCAAGACGGACAACAATTGATTCACGCGCAGACGAAAGAGCTTGAACGCGCGTGGAAAGGAGCTATCCCATGCTTGCTGAAATCAAAGGCTTAAATGAAGAATGCGGCGTTTTTGGGATTTGGGGACATGAAGAAGCCCCGCAAATTACGTATTACGGCCTCCACAGCCTCCAGCACAGAGGACAGGAGGGGGCGGGCATTGTGGCGACTGACGGTGAACAGCTGACGGCGCATAAAGGCCAAGGGCTGATCACTGAAGTATTTCAAAACGGTGAGCTCAGCAAAGTGAAAGGGAAAGGCGCAATTGGGCACGTTCGGTATGCAACAGCCGGCGGCGGCGGATATGAAAATGTTCAGCCGCTCCTCTTCCGCTCCCAAAACAACGGCAGCCTGGCGCTTGCCCATAACGGGAACTTGGTGAATGCCACTCAGCTGAAGCAGCAGCTTGAAAATCAAGGGAGCATCTTCCAGACGTCTTCGGACACTGAGGTTTTGGCTCACCTGATCAAAAGAAGCGGCCACTTCACGCTGAAGGATCAAATTAAAAACTCGCTTTCCATGCTGAAAGGCGCCTACGCGTTCCTGATCATGACTGAAACAGAAATGATTGTCGCGCTTGACCCGAACGGACTTAGACCGCTGTCAATCGGCATGATGGGAGACGCTTATGTTGTCGCTTCAGAAACATGTGCATTTGATGTCGTCGGCGCGACGTATCTTCGCGAGGTGGAGCCGGGCGAAATGCTGATTATTAATGATGATGGCATGAAATCAGAGCGCTTCTCCATGAATATCAACCGTTCCATCTGCAGCATGGAATACATCTATTTCTCACGGCCTGACAGCAATATTGAGGGCATTAACGTGCACAGCGCGCGTAAAAACCTTGGAAAAATGCTTGCTCAGGAATCAGCGGTTGAAGCTGATGTGGTGACAGGCGTTCCGGATTCCAGTATTTCAGCGGCTATCGGCTACGCGGAAGCAACAGGCATCCCGTACGAGCTTGGGTTAATCAAAAACCGTTATGTGGGCAGAACGTTTATTCAGCCGTCACAGGCTCTGCGTGAGCAGGGTGTCAGAATGAAGCTTTCTGCGGTGCGCGGTGTTGTAGAAGGAAAACGCGTCGTCATGGTGGATGACTCTATCGTGCGCGGAACAACAAGCCGCCGGATCGTAACGATGCTCAGAGAAGCGGGTGCGACAGAAGTGCATGTGAAAATCAGTTCGCCGCCGATCGCTCATCCGTGCTTCTACGGTATTGATACGTCTACACATGAAGAACTGATCGCGTCTTCTCACTCGGTTGAAGAAATCCGTCAGGAAATCGGAGCCGACACTCTCTCATTTTTGAGTGTCGAAGGGCTGCTGAAAGGAATCGGCAGAAAATACGAAGACGCTAATTGCGGGCAATGTCTTGCTTGCTTTACAGGGAAATATCCGACTGAAATTTATCAGGACACTGTGCTTCCTCATGTAAAAGAAGCGGTGTTAACCAAATAAAACTTGAAAATGACATAAAGGCAGCGCAGTTCGGCTGCCTTTCTCTTTCTGCCCTTGATCGGAGAGATATTTTGAAAAGCGCCTTAAAGGAGTGAATAGGATGTCTGAAGCATATAAAAACGCAGGAGTTGACATCGAAGCCGGATATGAAGCTGTAAAACGGATGAAAAAACATGTGGAGCGTACGAAAAGGCTTGGCGTTATGGGCAGCCTTGGCGGTTTTGGCGGCATGTTTGATCTGTCGGAGCTTTCTTATCAGAAACCCGTTTTAATTTCGGGAACAGACGGTGTCGGTACAAAATTAAAGCTGGCTTTTTCCATGGATAAACATGACACGATTGGTGTAGACGCTGTCGCAATGTGTGTCAATGACGTGCTTGCGCAAGGTGCGGAGCCGCTCTTTTTCCTCGACTATTTAGCGGTCGGCAAAGCAGATCCCATGAAAATTGAGCAGATCGTACAAGGCGTTGCGGATGGCTGTGAGCAGTCAGGTTCAGCCTTGGTCGGCGGAGAAACCGCTGAAATGCCTGGAATATATACAGTTGATGAATACGATATCGCAGGTTTCTCAGTTGGTGTGGCGGAAAAGGATGAAATCGTGACCGGCGAAAACATCAAGGAAGGCCACCTTTTAATCGGACTAAGCTCCAGCGGTCTTCACAGCAACGGATTTTCCCTTGTGAGAAAGGTGCTTCTGGACGATGCAGAGCTTGATCTCGACGAAACGTATGAGCCGTTTGAACGCCCGCTCGGCGAAGAATTGCTTGAGCCGACAAGAATTTACGTGAAGCCTGTGCTTGCGGCTGTGAAAAGCGGACTCATTGATGGTATGGCGCACGTAACAGGCGGCGGATTTATTGAAAATCTTCCGCGTATGCTTCCTGAAGGCTTAAGTGCGGAAATCGATCACGGCTCTTGGCCGATCCCGCCGATCTTCTCTTTCTTGCAGGAGCATGGCAAGCTGAAAGAAGAAGACATGTTTAACGTCTTTAATATGGGCATCGGATTTGTTCTCGCGGTAAAAGAAGAACATCTCACAAAAGTTATCGGAACGCTTGAAAGCCATGGCGAAAAAGCCTATTTAATCGGGCGAGTGAAACAAGGTGAAGGCGTTACATTCGGCGGTGCTGCACTTTCATGAAAAAGTTTGCGGTATTTGCATCCGGAAATGGCTCAAACTTCGAAGCCATCGTCACACGCTTGAAAGAGGAGAACTGGGATGCGTCCGTATCACTCCTCGTTTGCGACAAACCGCAGGCGAAAGTCATCGAGCGGGCGGAAAGATTCCAGATTCCATCCTTTGCTTTTGAGCCGAAGTCTTATGAAAACAAGGCCGCATTTGAACGGGCCATTATTGAACAACTTCATCTTCATGAAGTAGAATTGATCGTTCTCGCCGGCTATATGAGACTGATCGGTGATACGCTGCTCCAGGCATACGGAGGAAAAATCATCAACATCCATCCGTCCCTTCTTCCCGCTTTTCCTGGAATAGACGCAGTCGGACAGGCATACCGCGCGGGTGTGAAGGTGGCCGGGATTACCGTTCATTACGTCGATGAAGGAATGGATACAGGTCCGATCATCGCTCAAAAGGCAATTGAAATTAATCAACATGATACATTGGAAACAATCGAACAGCGGATTCACAAGCTTGAGCATAAATGGTATCCAAGTGTGATTAAACAGCTATTAGGATTAAATAACAGAGGTGAAAAGGCATGACCATTAAACGCGCACTAATCAGTGTTTCAGATAAAACAAATCTTGTTCCTTTCGTAAAAGAACTGACAGAGCTTGGCGTTGAGGTTATTTCAACCGGCGGCACAAAAAAGCTTCTTCAAGAAAACGGTGTTGAAGTTATCGGAATTTCTGAAGTGACAGGTTTTCCGGAAATTATGGACGGGCGCTTAAAAACGCTTCATCCGAATATTCACGGCGGTCTTCTTGCAGTTCGCGGCAACGAAGAGCATATGGCGCAGATCAATGAACACGGCATTGCGCCAATTGACCTGGTTGTCGTCAACCTCTATCCATTTAAAGAAACGATTTCTAAAGAGAATGTGACGTACGAAGAAGCTATTGAAAACATTGATATCGGCGGACCTGGCATGCTGCGAGCGGCATCGAAAAACCATCAGGATGTGACGGTTATCGTTGATCCAGCGGATTACAGCCCTGTTCTGAATCAAATCAAAGAAGAAGGCGATGTTTCGCTTCAGAAAAAACGCGAGCTGGCGGCAAAAGTATTCCGTCACACTGCGGCATATGACGCGCTGATCGCTGACTATCTGACACATGTTGTCGGTGAAAAAGAACCAGAACAATTCACCGTTACATTTGAGAAAAAACAATCGCTTCGCTACGGAGAAAACCCGCATCAGGAAGCAACATTCTATCAAAGCGCGCTTCCTGTCAAAGGTTCTATTGCACAAGCAGAACAGCTGCACGGCAAAGAGCTTTCTTACAACAACATTAAAGATGCGGACGCAGCTGTTCAAATTGTTCGTGAATTCACTGAGCCTGCTGCGGTCGCAGTGAAGCATATGAATCCGTGCGGGGTGGGAACTGGCGAAACGATCGCAGAAGCGTTTGACAGAGCGTTCGAAGCAGATAAAACATCGATCTTCGGCGGCATTATCGCGTTGAACCGTGAAGTGGACAAGGCAACAGCCGAAGCGCTTCATCATATTTTCTTAGAAATCATCATTGCGCCTTCATTCAGCCAGGAAGCGCTTGATATCCTGACAGCGAAGAAAAATCTCCGTCTGCTGACACTTGATGTGACAGCTGCCGTCCAAAAAGAAAAACAGCTGACATCTGTACAAGGCGGATTGTTGATTCAAGATTTAGATATGCACGGCTTTAATGATGCTGAGATCAGCATTCCGACAAAAAGAGAGCCGAACGAGCAAGAGTGGGAAGATTTGAAGCTTGCTTGGAAAGTCGTGAAACATGTGAAATCCAATGCGATCGTTCTCGCAAAAGATAACATGACAGTAGGTGTAGGAGCGGGACAAATGAACCGCGTCGGATCAGCGAAAATCGCAATCGAGCAGGCCGGAGAAAAAGCGAAAGGCAGCGCACTCGGATCAGATGCATATTTCCCAATGCCTGATACAGTCGAAGAAGCGGCAAAAGCGGGCGTTACAGCTATCATCCAGCCAGGCGGATCTATCCGTGACGAGGATTCCATTAAAAAAGCGGACGAGTACGGCATTGCCATGGTATTCACCGGCATCAGACACTTCAAACATTAAGGGGATGAAAACGACGTGAATGTATTAATTATCGGTAAAGGCGGAAGAGAGCATACGCTGGCATGGAAGGTGGCGCAAAGCAGCCTTGTTGATACGGTATTTGCCGCTCCGGGAAATGACGGCATGGCATCTTCTGCACAGCTTGTAAACATTGAGGAAAGCGACCACGCCGGGCTTGTCTCATTTGCAAAAGAAAATCAGGTCGGGCTGACCATTGTCGGGCCTGAGGTTCCTTTAATTGAAGGCCTTGTTGACGAGTTCGAAAAAGCCGGTCTTCGTGTGTTCGGTCCGTCAAAAGCCGCCGCAATCATCGAAGGAAGCAAACAGTTCGCAAAGGATTTAATGAAGAAATACGACATACCGACCGCAGAATACGACACGTTTACATCCTTTGAAGAAGCGAAGGCTTATGTGCAGGAAAAAGGCGCTCCGATTGTCATTAAAGCGGACGGACTTGCGGCTGGAAAAGGCGTAACTGTTGCGATGACGGAAGAAGAAGCCATCGCGTGTCTGCATGATTTTCTTGAGGATGAAAAATTCGGTGATGCGAGCGCATCTGTCGTAATTGAAGAATTTCTTTCTGGCGAAGAGTTTTCCCTCATGGCGTTTGTCAAAGGAGAAAAGGTATATCCGATGGTCATTGCCCAGGATCATAAGCGTGCTTTTGATGGAGACAAAGGGCCGAATACAGGAGGAATGGGCGCTTACTCTCCTGTTCCGCAAATTTCGGAAGACACCGTGCGTCATGCTGTAGAAACGATCGTCAAGCCAGCCGCAAAAGCAATGGTTCAAGAAGGTCGCTCCTTCACAGGCGTTTTGTATGCGGGGCTGATGCTCACTGCGAATGGATCGAAGGTCATTGAATTTAATGCCCGCTTCGGCGACCCGGAAACGCAGGTTGTGCTGCCTCGTATGGATTCTGATCTGGTACAAGTGCTTCTAGATCTTTTAGATGATAAGGAAGTTGACTTGAGATGGAAGGATACGGCGGCAGTCAGTGTCGTGCTTGCTTCAGAAGGCTATCCTGAAAGCTATGCAAAAGGCACGCCGATTGGCAGCCTGACAGCAAATGCTGATCAAGTTGTCGTCTTCCATGCCGGAACGAAAGCAGAAGGTGAAGAGTTCGTCACAAACGGCGGCCGTGTCGCCAATGTGACCGCTTTTGATGAAACGTTTGAAGCGGCACGAGACAGAGTGTACAAAGCCGTTGATGAGATCATCAAACCCGGCCTGTTTTTCAGAAAAGATATCGGAGCACGAGCTCTGAAGGCTGCCCAAAAATAAAGTGAAGAAAAACCCGCAGATTGTGCTGCGGGTTTTTTGTTATACAAAAGCATGCCGGAAAGCGGAAGAAGAAAGCACAACAAGCGTGGTCGGTTTTCCGTGGGCCATTGAAGCGTCTATAAAATCTTCTAGACTATGCACAGATTCCGTCACCACTTTTGTCACATAGCTGTACATACCTGTAATCCGGTGGTTCTCTGCCACATCGGGGTGAGCTGCGGCAAAGGCGGCGTAGTGTTTGCAGCTTTTCGGCTCCATCAGGATAAAAGCAGTGACATGTTTGTTTAGCTTTTCATAACAGATATCAGCGCTGTACCCGGTAATGACCCCTTTGTCCTCAAGCTTTCTGACACGTTCCGCCGCACTTGGAGAACTGAGTCCGACAAGCTTTCCTAATTCAACCATCGTTAATCTCGCATTTTGCTGCAAATGCGAAAGAATTTGAAGGTCTGTATCGTCCATTGGTATTGCTCCTTTATATGTTTAGGTGAATTGGTGAGAATTCCTTTTATTATGAGGAAATGTTGTTGATTTAGCTTAATTGTAGCATATGGGTGCCGTTTGTTTTTTTCTATAATAAAGCCATTAACATGAAAGGAGGCAATCATTTTGCCGGAATTACAGCGTTCGATTACTTGGGTTCAAGGAGCGGCATTAACGATCGGGGCCGTATTAGGCTGCGGGATCTTAATTCTTCCGTCTGTCACGGCTGACACCGCTGGTCCCGCTTCTTTATTGGTTTGGGGATTTATGTCTTTCTTATCTTTTCTGCTCGTCGGCACACTGGCGCGCCTTGTCAGAATGGCGCCAAGCGCAGGAGGAATCACGGCTTATGTACAGCTTGCTTTTCGGCCAAAAGCCGGAGCCATTTTGGGCTGGATTATGCTGGGATCGGTTCCGATCGGTGTGCCAGTGATCGCTTTGACTGGCGCACATTATGTCAGCTACGTCACAAAGGCTTCGGATTGGCAGATTGCTTTCATTGCAGCAAGTATGCTGGCGATCTCTATTTTGCTTCATATCAGGGGCATTCAATTATCAGCAAACATCAGCATACTCGTCATCTGTGTCATTTTGTTGCTGCTCGTCATTTCTGTTGCTGTTTCATTGCCTCACGTAAAAGCAGCTGAATTTAAGCCCTTTCTGCCGCATGGCTGGTTTGCCGCGGGTTCTGTTTCTGTCATCATCTTTTTTTCTTTCGTAGGCTGGGAAATGATTACTCCATTAGCTGAAGAGTTTACACATCCCGAAAAGGATGTACCAATCAGTTTATTCTTAGCGGCAGCTTGTGTGGCGGTGCTGTATATTATGCTGTCGTTTGTCACTGTGGGCACCCATGCATATGGAGAAAAGGGAGAAATCGCATCTCTGACGATGCTCATATCAAAAGGAGCGGGGGATATTGGGGTATATGTAACGACTTGTTTAGCTCTTTTTATTACATTCGCCACCATTCATGCCAACATCGCAGGGTTTTCAAGAATGGTCTATGCGTTGGCGAGAGAAGGTCATATTCCCGGGTACTTCGGGAAACTCAGTCATACAAAACATACACCTGTCCGTGTATTAACAGCGCTGGCTATCGTGTTTGGTTTCGCTCTTATGGCGAACGGCATATTTCAAATTGATCTGACAACGCTGCTGAAAGGACCAAGCTCGGCATTTATTGCATCTTACATATGTACAATGGCAGCAGCGCTGAAACTGCTGAACTGGAAGGATTCAGGCTGGTGGATGGCTTTGGGGGCGCTTCTTCTTTGTGCAGTGATCTACTTATTTAGCGGCTGGGCGCTCTTGTATCCGGCTGCGTTTGTGGCTGTTGGTTTTTTCTATATGAAGACAAAGGGATATTCTGAAAAAAAGCTTGATCACATTTTATGATCAAGCTTTTTTCTTACGATTCTTGATGATCCTGTCCATGGTTTTCATCAATGGTGTTTTGAAACATATAGGTTACGGGACAGAAACGCAGTATGCCTGAACCTGCCTTCATGGCGCCTATAAAGATGCAGAACAGATGCATTTTGCACCAAGGTTTTTTCGTATACTTGGCACTCGCAGCTGACATAATTGTCAGTCCGCAGGCGATACGGAAGACGGCATTGATGAGACTGATGTTTGGTTTCATGAAATCCGCTCCTTTTACTTTAAAAAGTTTTTTAATCGAACCTTCAAAAATTTGTAACGTTTTTATCGTGCGTGATGGAGAAGGATGTGATACCATGAGTCTAATACATGTAAAGGAGAGTATGTGAATGTCCGAACGCACCTTTAACTGGAAAAATAAAGACATCAGGGCACAGGTTGATGTTGTAGACTCTAAGCTGCTTCCAACGCTCCTTTTACGGAATGCTCTCGTCTTAAATCCATATGTAAAACAATGGCTGAAAAAAAACATTTGGATTTATCAGGACCGTATTGTTTATGTTGGTCATGAACTTCCGGATAGAACCGAAGAAATTCATACGATTGATTGTGAAGGAAAATACATTGTGCCTGGCTATATCGAACCGCACGCACATCCTTTTCAAATATATAATCCCCAAACGCTGGCGGAATATGTGTCTCAGTACGGTACAACGACATTCGTAAATGATAACTTATTTTTGCTTTTGCAAAGCGGAAAAAAGAAAGCGCTTACTATTTTGAATGAACTCAAAAAGCTTCCGGTTCAGTATTTTTGGTGGTCACGGTATGACCTGCAGACCGAGGTTCTGAACGAGGATCACGTTCTTCCATTTGACGTCAGAAAGCAGTGGATTGAACACCCGGATGTCATACAAGGCGGAGAAATGACCGGCTGGCCGCGTCTTGTAGATGGCGATGATTTAATGCTTCATTGTATGCAGGCCACAAAAAAACAGCGGAAACGCATAGAAGGGCATTTTCCCGGCGCTTCAGATAAAACGCTTACAAAAATGAAGCTGTTCGGAGCGGATTGTGATCATGAAGCCATGACAGGTGAGGAAGTGATGAGAAGGCTGGAGCTGGGCTATTATGTATCACTTCGCAATTCGTCCATTCGCCCTGATTTAAGAAACATATTGCAGGAGCTTCATGAAAAGGGCTTCCGCTACTATGACCACTTTTTTTACACAACAGACGGCGCTACGCCTAATTTTTATAAAGGCGGCATGACAAACGAGCTCATCCGGATTGCCCTGGAAGAAGGGGTTCCGGCAATCGATGCGTACAATATGGCATCATTTAATATCGCGAAGTATTACCAAATGGATGATTATTTAGGCATTGTCGGGCCGGGAAGACTTGCATCACTGAATATCCTTGAGGACCCGTTGCAGCCGAATCCGGTAACTGTTCTGTCAAAAGGCAAGATTTTGCGTGAAGACGGCCGTGATGTGAATGCGTTTCCACATACGAACTGGAACAAAGGCGGTCTTGTCCCGCTTGAGCTTTCATATGATATGACGATGGATGATTTGCAGTTTTCCATGCCGATGGGCGTAAAAATGCGGAATGCGGTGATTATGGAGCCGTATATGATTGAGATCGACAACTCGGTCGAACAGCTTTCATTTGAACATGATGAAAGTTATTTAACGATGCTTGACAGACATGGGAAATGGCGCGTGAATACGATGATAAAAGGATTTGCCTCAAGTGTGCAGGGATTTGTGAGCTCCTTTACGACGACGGGTGATATTGTTGCGATCGGAAAAAACAAAGCGGATATGCTGCTTGCTTTCTCCCGCATGAAAGAAATCGGTGGGGGAATTGTGCTTGCGGAAGACGGAAAAATTCTTCACGAAATTCCGCTTTCACTGTGCGGATGCGCTTCTTCGGAATCGTATGACATCGTGCTGGAAAAGGAACAGAAGCTGAGAGATCTATTGACTGAAAGAGGCTATGAGTATTGTGATCCGGTTTATACGCTGCTCTTTTTGCAAAGCACGCACCTCCCATATATACGCATTACGCCAAGAGGAATCTTCGACGTGATGAAAAAAACTGTACTCTTTCCATCGATAATGCGTTAAAATATAAAAGAGCGGGGAGCCGACATATGAAAAAATGGATGACAGTTTGCGTGCTGTGTTTCGCGTTTTTCATGCTAGTATCTTGCCAGCAGAAGGACGCTGTCCCTGATCACACAAAGAAGCTGAAAGCCCCTTTGACGGGATTGGAGACTGAGCAGAAGGCAGCTGAACGCAGGCCTGTTGCTGTCGTGGTGAACAATCACCCGAAGGCGCGGCCGCAATCAGGACTGTCTAAAGCCGACATTGTCATAGAAGCGCTTGCCGAAGGCCAAATTACAAGGTTTTTGGCCATTTTTCAAAGCCAGATGCCTGAAACTGTAGGACCTGTGCGGAGTGCGCGGGAATATTTCGTCACTCTCAGCAACGGTTTTGACAGCATATTTGTCCATCACGGCTGGAGTCCCGGCGCCAAGGAGCAGCTGGAATCCGGAGCTGCCGATTATATTAACGGATTGGATTTTGACGGAAGCTTATTTTGGAGAGCTGATTTCAGTGAACCGCCCCACAATTCCTACACGTCTTATGAGTACATAAAAAAGGCGGCGGAACAAAAGGGATATGAGCTGAAGCAGGAAACAGATCCAATGCTGTTTCAAACATCAGATGCAAAACCTGTAAATGAATCTTATAATGTTCGGGTAGATTATGGAACAAAAAACGTTACAAATCTTGTCGAATACAACTATGATAAAAAAGCTGAAGCTTATACGAGAAGCTCTGATGGTGTCATGACTACAGACCGGGAGACCGGAAAGCCGGTTGCAATGCAAAATATTTTCATTGTTGAAGCCAGCCATCATACTATTGACCAAGATGGAAGGCGTGACATCGACATAGAATCAGGGGGTAAAGGTCTGCTGTTTCAGCACGGAAACGTCATTGAAGCAGACTGGAAATATGTAAACGGGAGAATTGTGCCGGTGAAAGAAGGCAAATGGCTGCCGTTTGTACCAGGAAAGACATGGATAAATATCGTGCCTGATCTCGATGCGGCTTCCATTAGTAAAGGAGAAGGTGTGTAACGATGCAAATCGATAAATTACGCGGCAAAGAGCTGGACCAGCTATTTAACTCTATCTTATCGCTGAAAGACCTGGAGGAATGTTACCGGTTCTTCGATGATCTTTGCACAATTAATGAAATTCAATCGCTGGCTCAGCGCCTTGAAGTGGCGCGCATGCTCCGCGAAGGAAACACGTATCATAAAATTGAAACAGAAACAGGCGCATCTACTGCGACAATTTCCCGTGTGAAGCGCTGCTTGAATTATGGAAATGACGCCTATGAGATGGCGCTTGACCGTGTGAAGGAGACTGAAACAGAGTCTTCTTCCAAATAAAAAACCGCCCTGCCGTTTGGCTAGGGGCGGTTTTTTTTATGAAACAATTTTCTCAATCAGTTTGTTGATGTCAATTGTGCTGCCATCCTCTTTACGATAGACAACATGCTTCTGGGAAAAATGAATCGGCGAATCGATCCCGGCTGCTGCTGCCAGATTAAACAGCCCCTCACGCAGCGAAATGACGTAGTTGCAGACACGGTGCTGCTTTTCCTCAACGCTCAGCGCTTTTTGCAGCTTCGGATCTGTTGTCGCAACGCCTGCCGGGCATGTGTTGGTGTGGCATACGAGGGCGCGGATGCATCCGACTGAAAACATCATACCGCGTGCAATGTTGACAAAGTCAGCGCCCAGAGCTAAAGCCACCGCGATTTTGTCAGGGGTCAGCAGCTTTCCGGAAGCAAAAAGTTTCATACGGTCACGCAAGCCGTATTGTCTGAGCAGTGTATCAACGATAGGGAGCGCGGTCATAATCGGGAGGCCGACTGTGTCGGCAAGCTCATAAAAGGAAGCACCGGTACCGCCTTCACTCCCGTCTATTGTTATAAAATCAGGATGTTTTCCGCTTTTCTGCATATAAGAAAAAAGCTCATGCAAGTCATCAGGCTGGCCTGCAACAATTTTAATGCCGACCGGCTTTTGACCGACGTCTCGCAGCTTTTCAATAAAATCCAGCATTTCAGGTGTGCTTGAAAATTCATGAAAGCGGTTTGGGCTGTCGATTGATTTTCCGGGTTCGACATTCCGGATTTCCGCCACTTCCTCTGACACTTTAGCGCCATCCACATGTCCGCCGCGGGTTTTTGCTCCTTGTGCGAGCTTCAGCTCAAACGCTTTAATTTGGTCAAGCCGGCTTTTCTTTTTGAATTCCTCCCACGAAAATTCCCCTTTTCTATTGCGCACACCAAAAAGACCGGGACCGATTTGGCAGATGATATCAGCACCTCCCTTTAAGTGATACTCAGACAATCCGCCTTCACCGGTATTCATCCAAGTGCCGCCCGCCTGGTGCAGCCCTTTTGACAGCGCTGTAATGGCGCGCTCCCCAAGTGAACCGTAGCTCATGGCGGATTGCCCGACTAATCCCTTCACATAGAAAGGCTTTTCGCATGTACTCCCGCCGATGACTTGAACATCATCTGGATGGAGATAATACGGATCAGCCTTAATACGTTCGGCATGTTCGCTGCGTCTGAACAGATTGTCCGAATCGATTTTATAGATGTGGGTTTCAATTTTCGGAGACTGGCTCACACGCAATTCTTCTTTTTGTTTTGGGAAAAGGGCGTTTCGGATATAATAGCCCGGTTGATCAAAATCTCTTACCGAGCCGAAACCCATCATTCTGCTTTTATATTTTCCGGAAATGACAGTTTGCTCATATTCTTTTCGTGAAAAAGGCTGTTCCTCATTGTCATTGCTAAATAAATACTGCCGCAGCTCCGGACCGATTTTCTCAAAAATATAGCGAAACCTTCCAATGACAGGATAATTGCGGAGGATCGAATGCTCCTGCTGTTTTTCGTCCTTTATGTAGATCCAGACAAACAATGCGATGGGGATAACGATAATCCCGATGATAAATGCAATAAGTGCAATGATCATGTATTCCATCTGTTAGCCTCCCTTTTTATGTAACCATTTCCACTGTTGGGGCGTTTCCAAACAATAGAAAATATTACTGTGTTTTTACTATAAAAAGAGAGCGGAACAGCCGCTTTTTTTCTGCGGAAATAGAATCAAAACACCTTTTTCAGTGAATAACGAGAATGACGGCTTTTTCCGTTTTTCCGCGCTATGTGAATTTGTTATAATGTTTAAATGGTAAGAAACGAATGGAGGAACGGATGACGTGTACGATGTAACGGAGTGGAAGCATGTCTTTAAACTCGATCCAAATAAAGATTTGCCTGATGAACAGCTGGAGATTCTTTGTGAGTCAGGGACTGATGCGGTCATTATCGGAGGAAGCGATGGTGTAACGGAGGATAATGTCCTGCGGATGCTATCTCAGGTGAGACGGTTTTTGGTGCCGTGTGTACTTGAGGTGTCAGCGATTGAAGCGATTGTCCCCGGCTTTGACTTATATTTTATTCCAAGTGTATTAAACAGCAAAAATCCGGATTGGATTGTCGGAATGCATCAGAAGGCCATGAAGGAATATGGAGAACTGATGTCGATGGAAGAAATTGTGGCGGAAGGCTATTGTATCGTAAATCCTGATTGCAAAGCCGCGGCTTTAACGGAGGCGGACACCAATCTGAATCATGACGATATCATCGCCTATGCGCGCGTGTCTGAGCTGCTGCAGCTTCCGATTTTCTATCTGGAATACAGCGGCGCTCTTGGGGACATAGAAGCCGTGAAGAAAACGAAGGCTGTATTGCAATCGTCCACCCTGTTTTACGGAGGCGGCATCAAAGATGCGGAGACGGCGAAACAGTATGCCGAGCACGCGGATGTCATTGTGGTGGGCAACGCTGTATATGAGGATTTTGATGAAGCGCTGAAGACAGTAGCAGCTGTCAAAGGCGAGTAGCGAAATGTACGGATTTGGTTTATGATAGAACATATGTTTGTATAGGCGGGTGACGAATTTTGAATTACATTAGCAATCAACTATTAAGCGGATTAAACCCCGTTCAGCAGGAAGCTGTCAAAACAACGGACGGGCCTCTCTTGCTGATGGCGGGAGCGGGAAGCGGAAAGACGCGTGTCCTGACGCACAGAATCGCTTACTTAATGGCGGAAAAGCATGTGGCGCCGTGGAATATTCTGGCGATCACATTTACAAATAAAGCGGCCAGAGAAATGAAAGAACGTGTGGAGAGCATTCTCGGGCCTGGCGCGGACGATATCTGGATTTCCACGTTCCACAGCATGTGTGTGCGAATTTTGCGCCGAGATATCGACCGCATCGGGATCAACCGTAATTTCTCAATCCTTGATACGGCTGACCAGCTTTCAGTCATCAAAGGGATATTGAAGGAACGCAACCTTGATCCGAAAAAATTTGATCCGAGAAGTATCCTCGGTACGATCAGCAGTGCGAAAAACGAATTGACCGAACCGGAGGAATTTTCTAAGGTTGCCGGTGGCTATTATGATCAGGTCGTCAGCGATGTATACACTGATTATCAGAAAAAACTGCTGAAAAACCAGTCTCTTGATTTCGACGACTTAATTATGACGACCATTAAACTGTTTGACCGTATTCCGGAAGTGCTTGAATTTTATCAGCGCAAATTCCAATACATCCACGTCGATGAGTATCAGGATACGAACAGAGCGCAATACATGCTCGTGAAGCAGCTGGCGGAGCGTTTCCAGAACCTTTGCGTTGTCGGCGACTCCGACCAGTCCATTTACAGATGGCGCGGGGCGGACATCGCCAACATTCTTTCCTTTGAAAAGGATTATCCGAATGCCAGCGTTATTTTGCTTGAACAAAACTACCGTTCAACAAAACGGATTTTGCGCGCGGCCAACGAAGTGATCCAAAACAACACAAACCGCAAGCCGAAAAATCTATGGACGGAAAACGATGAAGGAATTAAAATTTCCTACTACCGTGGAGACAATGAATTCGGTGAAGGACAATTTGTTGCCGGGAAAATTTATGAGCTTCATCACTCCGGCAAACGGAAGCTGTCGGATATCGCCATCTTGTACCGGACAAACGCCCAGTCCCGTGTGATTGAGGAAACGCTTCTCAAAGCGGGCCTGAACTATAACATTGTCGGCGGCACAAAGTTCTATGACAGAAAAGAAATCAAAGACATTCTCGCGTACCTGCGTCTCGTATCCAATCCGGATGATGACATCAGCTTTACGCGTATTGTCAATGTGCCGAAGCGCGGAGTCGGCGCCACATCACTTGAAAAAATCGCTTCATATGCCGCGATGAACGGCTTGTCACTATTCCAAGCGATTCAGCAGGTTGATTTCATCGGCGTCAGCGCCAAGGCTGCCAACGCGCTCGACAGCTTCAGACAGATGATTGAGAACCTGACAAACATGCAGGACTATTTATCAATTACCGAGCTGACCGAAGAAATTCTCGATAAAACCGAATACAGAGAAATGCTGAAGGCAGAAAAATCAATTGAAGCCCAAAGCCGTTTAGAAAACATCGACGAGTTCCTGTCCGTAACGAAAAACTTTGAACAGAAAAGCGAAGACAAAACACTCGTTGCGTTCCTGACAGATTTGGCACTGATCGCTGATATCGATCAGCTCGACCAGAAAGAAGAGGAATCCGGCGGCACGGATGCGATCACGCTGATGACGCTGCACGCCGCAAAAGGACTGGAATTCCCGGTTGTTTTCCTTATGGGGCTTGAGGAAGGCGTCTTCCCGCACAGCCGTTCACTGATGGAAGAAGCAGAGATGGAAGAAGAACGCCGTCTCGCTTATGTGGGCATTACAAGAGCGGAGCAGGAGCTTTATCTGACCAACGCAAAAATGCGCACGTTGTTTGGCAGAACAAACATGAACCCGGAATCACGCTTTATCGGTGAAATTCCTGATGATTTATTGGAAAACCTAAATGAGAAAAAAGAAACGAGAGCGCCGTCTGCAAGAAAAATGCAGCCGAGACGCGGCCCTGTTTCCCGTCCGGTATCCTACGCAAGCAAAACAGGCGGTGATACCCTCAACTGGGCTGTCGGAGATAAAGCCGGACATAAAAAATGGGGCACAGGAACCGTTGTCAGCGTAAAAGGCGAAGGAGAAGGGACCGAACTCGATATTGCCTTCCCGAGCCCGATCGGTGTGAAGCGCCTGTTAGCGGCATTCGCGCCAATTGAAAAGCAGTAATTGAACAGGAAAGGAAGAAGCAGATGGACAAAGAAACAGCGAAGCAGCGGGCAGAAGAACTGCGCCGCACCATCAACAAGTATAGCTATGAATATTACACCTTAGATGAACCGAGCGTCCCAGATGCTGAATACGACAGATTGATGCAGGAGCTGATTGCGATTGAGGAGGAGCATCCAGACCTCAGAACGCCTGATTCTCCTACACAGCGTGTCGGCGGCGCTGTGCTTGAAGCATTTCAAAAAGTCACTCACGGCACGCCCATGCTCAGTCTCGGCAACGCGTTTAATGCTGACGATCTCCGCGACTTTGACCGCCGTGTGCGCCAGGCCGTGGGTGATGATGTGGCGTATAATGTGGAGCTGAAAATAGACGGTCTTGCTGTTTCTCTCCGTTATGAAGACGGCTATTTTGTCAGAGGCGCCACAAGAGGCGACGGAACAACGGGAGAGGATATTACGGAAAATCTGAAGACGATCCGCACTATTCCGCTCAAAATGAACCGCAGCCTTTCAATTGAAGTGCGCGGCGAGGCATATATGCCGAAACGCTCATTTGAAGCGCTCAATGAAGAACGGATCAAAAACGAGGAAGAACCGTTCGCAAATCCGCGCAATGCCGCTGCGGGATCACTCAGACAGCTTGATCCTAAAATTGCGGCGAAACGAAATCTTGATATCTTCGTCTACAGTATAGCGGAGCTTGACGAAATGGGTGTGGAGACACAAAGCCAAGGGCTTGATTTTCTCGACGACATCGGCTTTAAAACGAACCAGGAACGGAAAAAATGCGGCAGCATAGAAGAAGTCATTGCGATGATCGATGAGCTTCAAGCGAAACGCGCCGATCTCCCGTATGAAATTGACGGCATCGTCATCAAAGTGGATTCTCTCGATCAGCAGGAGGAGCTCGGCTATACGGCGAAAAGCCCGCGCTGGGCCATTGCGTATAAGTTTCCTGCAGAAGAGGTCGTGACCAAGCTTCTCGATATCGAATTAAATGTCGGAAGAACGGGTGTGATTACGCCGACCGCGATTCTTGAGCCGGTAAAAGTTGCCGGGACAACGGTCTCAAGAGCATCCCTTCATAACGAAGATTTAATTAAAGAGAAGGATATCCGGATTTTGGATAAGGTAGTCGTCAAAAAAGCGGGCGATATTATACCTGAAGTCGTGAACGTTCTCGTTGAACAGCGCACGGGGGAAGAAAAGGAATTCAGCATGCCGACAGAATGCCCTGAATGCGGCAGTGAACTCGTCCGCATTGAAGGTGAAGTGGCGCTTCGCTGCATCAATCCTGAATGCCCTGCACAAATCAGAGAAGGGCTGATTCATTTTGTCTCCCGCAATGCCATGAACATTGACGGGCTTGGCGAACGAGTGATCACACAGCTGTTTCAGGAGAATCTCGTCCGTAATGTGGCAGATCTGTATAAGCTGACGAAGGAACAGGTGATTCAGCTCGAACGCATGGGCGAAAAATCAACTGAAAACCTAATCAGCTCTATACAAAAATCAAAGGAAAACTCATTAGAGCGCCTGTTATTCGGCCTCGGCATCCGCTTTATCGGCTCGAAGGCTGCAAAGACGCTCGCCATGCACTTTGAAAGCTTGGACAATCTGAAAAAAGCTACCATAGAGGAACTTCTCGCAATAGATGAAATCGGTGAAAAAATGGCTGACGCAGTCATCACCTATTTCCATAAAGAAGAAATGCTCGAGCTTTTGGCCGAACTTGAGGAGCTTGGCGTAAACACACTTTATAAAGGTCCGAAAAAAGTAAAAGCAGAGGACAGCGATTCCTATTTTGCAGGCAAAACCATCGTTCTGACAGGAAAGCTGGAAGAGCTGTCAAGAAACGAAGCGAAAGCGCAAATTGAAGCGCTCGGCGGAAAGATGACTGGAAGCGTCAGTAAAAACACAGACTTGGTCATCGCCGGAGAAGCGGCGGGAAGCAAGCTGACAAAAGCGCAAGAGCTGAACATTGAAGTGTGGAATGAACAACAGCTAATGGGAGAGCTAAAGAAATAAGAGGAGTGTTTTCTATTGAAAAAGACGTTGGTAATGGCGGCAACGGCGGCAGTGTTAATGCTGTCTGCCTGTTCGTCAGGTTTTGGGGGGAAGAAGGAGGAAGAGATTACGCAAAAAACGGCGAAATCGTCAGAAAAAGCGATTATCCCGAAATACAATATCTCTGACTCCTATTACAAAATGGTGCTTCCGTTTAAGGCGGGGAAAGCACGCGGCCTGACAACGGAACAGCTGAATACAAGACTTGATATTGATGAGTTTGAAACGGGGCTGATGCGCCTTGCCCAGGACTCTTTCTCGACAGACGATTATCTGTTCCAAGAAGGACAATACTTAGATGAAGATACAGTATTAAGCTGGCTGGCTCGGAAAAAAACAGGCTCTGATCTGAAAAAAGCCCAAAAAGAAGATAAAAACTTTAAAAACGAAGGTCTGAACCCAGCGCTCCCTAGCTCTGGCTCAACAGAAGAGAAAAACGAAAGCAGTCCGGTTTATTTAGCTTCTATGCTGGAACATGATTACTTAGTCAGAAAAGACAAGAATTCCATCCAGCTTGGCGGCGTTATGATCGGGTTGGCGTTAAATTCAGTGTATTACTACCGCGAGAAAACAGGCGACCCTCAAAAAGAAGTGGAAATTGATAACAGCACACTCCGTAAACAGGGAGAAAAAATCGCGCAGGAGGTCATTAACCGCCTTCGCAAAAAAGACAACCTGAAGAATGTGCCGATTACGATTGCGCTTTACAAACAGGCGTCTAAAACATCCATCGTTCCCGGCAATTTTATCGCCAAAACAGAAGTCAAAGCAGGCTCCTCTGATATTTCAAACTGGGACGATGTAAATGAAAAATACGTCTTCTATCCGGCCGATACGAGCACTGCAGAGAAATATCCGGATGATTCTGAAGTCTTTAAACGATTCAAAAACTCAATTGACAACTACTTCCCGAACTACACAGGTGTTGTCGGAACGGCCCTGTATGAAAACGATGAAATGAAGAAAATGAAAATCGAAATTCCAATGCAATTCTACGGAAAGAGTGAAGTCGTCGCGTTTACCCAGTTCTTAACGGGGGAAGTCATGGACTATTACTCAAAGAGCTCACTAGATCTCGAAGTGGATATTACATCCTCAGACGGGCAGGAAGCGGTCATTCTCCGTGATGCTGGCGATAAAGAGCCGACTGTTCACATTTATGACTAAAATAAGTTAACCCCTTGCGCCGCAGCGGCGCTGGGGTTATTTTGCGTTTATATTGAATTTGGGGATCGTTGGATAGGGTATGCATTTATGTTATGATGTTCAAAAAATAGAAAAGGGTTGAAAATATGAAAAATAAATCCTTTTATTTCATATGGGCGGGGCAGTCGATTGCCAATTTAGGAGATTCTCTATATGTGCTGGTTCTGACCCTGTTTACCTATCAAGTCACAGACTCGGCTTTTTTGGCATCGCTTGTGGCCATGATGCAATTTGTCGGCCAATCATTAAGCGCAGTTTTTATACCTGTTTTTATCAATAAATACAGGCTCAAGCAGATTTTGATCTTTTTACAGCTGACGCAAACCATACTTTTATCTTTGCTGCTCCTCATATTTATTATAGATTTTAAATCTATTGTAATCTTTTTCTTGATTGTATTTTTCATGTCACTGTTAGATGGAGGAACCATCCCGGTCAGAAATTCTATGATTCCCCGTTTTGTTCCAAAACCCATGCTATTGAAAGCAAACAGTCTTGTGCTGACCTCTGATCAGATCGTGCTCTTGCTCGGTTGGCTGCTCGGCGGCCTTTTGATCAAATGGCTCGGGCCCCAATTGCTATTAATGCTGACTTTTGTGCTTTATGGCACTTCAACAGTGTCTTTATTTTTTGTCAAGGATGCGGGTAAAGGAGATGGCGAACAGGAAGAAAACGAATCTTTTATTGATAAAATCGCAGCTGGCTGGAAAGCGATTTATCAGATGCCTGTTATCAGAATGCTGACTGTTCTTGAGCTTTTATCCATGTTCGGCAGAAGCATTTGGACGGGGGCTATCATTCTTGTATATGTCGATGAAGTGCTTCATAAAAACGAAACATGGTGGGGGTTTATTAATGCCAGTTATTTCGCGGGTACCATTACAGGCGGTTTAATCGTATGGAAATTTTCGAAAAGCATCAACGGAAAGCTGTTCTCAATGATTTTATGGACTTCAATTGCTATCGGCGCTTCTACATTATGTCTTGCGCTAAACAAGTATGCGTTGGCATCCTTGCTTCTTGTCTTTATTCTGGGACCCTCATTTCAGCTCAGGGGGATTGCGATCAGAACTTATGTGCAGGAGAACATAAACGAAACATTGCTTCCAAAAATCCTGTCTGCTCAGCATACAATAAGCACATTTGTATACGGAGCTTCTATCTTGATTATGAGCAGCCTAACTGATTGGCTTGGTGTGCAATATGTCTTTTTCTTGAATTTTATCATTTTTACTGTTTCAGCGCTTCTATCATTAAAACTAAAAAATGAACAAATATAGACAATATATTATAAATATTTACAAAAATATTTTTGTGTGTTTAAATTGGTGTTATTAAATAATTTTTGTAAAGAGGTGGAATTTTTGGACGGTCACTTTAACTTATTTCCTCTTTCTCATCACCAAAAAAGAATTTTAAATATTGAAAATTTATATCCTGATACAGCTATTAATCATATTGGCGGACTTGTACAAATCAATGGAAAACTTCATCTTGAGACATTACAAAAAGCCATTCAGCTTTGTATCAGTCAGACAGAATCCCTTAGAATAAGGCTCGTGAAGCAGGAAGAATCAGTTCTTCAATACATAGAAAAAAAAGCCCATGTCCATGTGCCGTCTGCCGATTTTACTCAAACCGATCATCCTTTTGAAAGAATGCTAGATTGGGCGGAAAGGGAATTTAAAATACCATTCTCTTTATATGATAGCGCGCTTGCTCAATTTTATGTATTTCAAACAGATGAAGCGACATGCGGATATTTAATCAAATGCCATCATATTGTTGCTGATGGCTGGTCTATGAAAATTATCATTGATAAGATTAAAAATCTGTACATGCAGCTCACAGCCGATGAATTGCTTACAGAAGGCGCTGACAATTATTCGATACTCATAGAAAAAGAGAAAAAATACCTTTCTTCATCTCGATATCATAAAGATGCCGCGTTTTGGAAAGATGAATTTTCTCATTTGCCGGACAGCTTCCTCTCAAAAAGTTCTGCGCACATTGCCGGAAAACGCAAACGGTTTAAGATGGAGCAGGAGCATTCGAGCGCAGTTTATGAATTTATTCAACAGCAAGGCTCTTCGTTAAACGCTTTGTTTACTGCATCGTTGTTTTGGTATTTAAGCAAAATAACCGGAGAGAATGATTTCATTATAGGGACGCCAGTATTAAACAGATCAGGTAAGAAGGAAAAAAGCACTGCAGGGATGACTGTCAGTACGATGCCGTTCAGAAAGAAAACAGAGCATGAAATATGTTTTTCAGACTTTTTGCAAGAAGTCAATTCCGATTATATGAAATATTTTCTCCATCAACGATATCCCTATGACGAACTGGTGAAGGAACTGCAGCTCTCAAAACAGGGATACGACCAGCTTTTCCAAATTTATATTAATTCATATAACACTGACCTAGCTTCTGATATAAGCGGATGTCATGTCGAATATGATGAATTATATAACGGGTCGCAGCCTTATTCCCTGCAGATCGCCGTTAAAGAATGGGATGAAGGCGGAGCGATCGAATTGCAGTTCGACTACAAGGTATCCGATTACAGCGAATCGGACATTCAGCTATTGAATGACCGTTTACAGCGCTTGATTTTATTAGTTATCGAGAATCCAGAAATGAAATTAAGAAATTTGTCTCTATTAACTGAACAAGAAAAAAGAGACGAAATCGTGAAGTGGAATCAGACACGGGCCGATTATCCGAAAGATCAGACAATTGATCAATTATTTCAAGGGAAAGCCGCACAGCATCCGTTCCATACAGCGATTGAGGATGGAAGCAAACAGGTTTCCTATCAAGAATTGGATAAACACTCCAACCAGATTGCCCGTTACCTTATACATAAAGGAATAAGCCGCGGTCATTTTGCTGCCGTGAGCATGAAACATTCACCGGATTTGATCGCTGTGTTGCTGGGGATTTTAAAAGCAGGCGGCGCCTATGTGCCGATTGATCCCGAGTATCCAGCCGAACGCATTCAATATATTTTAGAAAACAGTGAAGCGGCGTTTTTTATCACAGATCCGCTTTTTGAGATAGACTGCCGTTTGCCAAGCCACGTGAAAAAAATCAGCTTTGACTGCGCCATGTTTCATGATTTAGACACGGGACAGTTAGACATCAAGAACGATCCTTCCGACATCGCATATATGATTTATACTTCAGGATCAACAGGGCAGCCGAAAGGCGTGATGATTGAACATCAAAGCCTTGTAAACTACATCATATCAGCCTCTCAGAATTATACTTCTTCCCAAAGTGATAGCTTTGCGCTCTACTCATCCATAGCTTTTGATTTAACCGTTACATCCATTTATACCCCATTAGTGACAGGAAATAAAATCATCATTTACAGACAAGAAGATATATCGGAGTTTATACTTCATCGAATCATAAAGGAAAAGAAAACGGCTGTTATCAAGCTGACGCCAGCGCATTTAGCGTTATTGAAAGATGAAAATTTGTCAGACTCCTCTATAAAAAGAATGATCGTCGGCGGGGAGCAGCTGCCTGTTTCATTAGCACGTCAGGTAACAGAATTATCAGATCACTGCATTGAGATTTTTAATGAATACGGACCGACAGAAGCGACAGTGGGATGTATGATCCACAAATATAATCCAAAACAGGATAAGCAAGCTTCGGTCCCAATCGGGATTCCGCTGCAGAACACTGAACTTTATTTATTAGATGAACAGCTGCAGCCGGTTCTGCCTGGATCCCAAGGCGAACTGTACATATCAGGCGATAATGTCGCCAGGGGCTATTGGAAGCGCCCAAATCTCCAAAAAGAACGTTTTCTGGATAACCCTTTTATAAAGGGCAGAAAAATGTACAAGACAGGCGATCTGGCGAAAAGATCCAGCAGCGGATTACTTGAATATGCAGGGCGGAAAGATCATCAAATCAAATTAAAAGGCTACCGTATTGAACTGGGAGAAATTGAGTTAGCCCTGCTTTCGCTAGAAGACATAGATGAGGCCGTTGTCATTGATTTTGCTGATTCACAGGGCAGAAAACAACTGGCGGCATATGTTGTCAGCTCAACCAAAACGACAGCGCTGGAGCTCCGGAAAAAGCTTTCTGACAAACTGCCCGTTTTTATGGTTCCGGCCTACTTTATTCATATGGATCGGATTCCGCTTACGCAAAATGGAAAAACAGACAGAGAAGCGCTCCCTGACCCTTTACTGTCTCAAGAGCAAACGTACTGCAGTTTAGACGAAAAGCAGAAAGGCGCAGAGGCGGTTCTTCTGGAAACCGCGAAAGAGATTCTCGGCCAGACTGATATTCGCCCGGAAGATCATTTTTATCAACTTGGCGGAGATTCCATTAAAGCCATTCAATTTGTTTCAAAAATGAAAGAAAAAGGGCTTTTTATAAGGACCCAGGATATTTTGACATATCCCGTATTCAGAGAGCTTGTCAGTGTCGTGACGAGTAAACAAGCTCCCTCCATTCCGCAGCAAAAAGCTGAAGGCAGGGTCATGGACACACCGATAACAAAATGGTTTTGGTCCTTGAATTTAAAGTGCGAGCATTTCTGGCATCAATCGGTCATGCTCACTGCTAAAAAAGAGATCAGCCTGGAAAATGTAAAGGCGATTCTGTCTGTTTTGATCAGCCATCACGATGCTTTAAGAATGACTGTTGAAAAAGAATCAATGACCTTGGTTTATCACAATGAAGATATTGAGCCTCATATCGAATATGGGGATGTATCGAGTCTTCCTGAGGGGGAGCAAACCAAGCAAATAGCAGTGATCGGACAGAAAATGAGAGAAAAGACGGACGTATACAACGATGTGCTTTTTAAAACAGGTGTAATCAAAGCGAAAGAAAAAACGCATCTGTTATTTACAGCGCACCACCTGATTGCGGACGGAGTATCATGGCAAATTTTGATTGATGATTTTCTTTCTCTTTTACATTCAATGAACAAGCAGGAAGGGAAGGGACTGCCTTTAAAGACACATTCTTACCAGGAATTCTCAGTTTCGATAAATGAGTATGCCGATTCCCGTGAGGCGGAAGAAGAATACAGCTACTGGGCAGAAAAAGTGAGGAAGATTGAGCCGCTCTACGGGCTCCATGCTGAGGGTTCGAAAGTAAAAGACAGCAAAAAACTGAAACGGGTTTTGAGCCGTCAATTGACTCAAAAACTGCTGAGTGAAGCAAATGAGGCGTATCAAACACAAACGAATGATTTGCTGCTCACTGCGTTAATCCGTGCTTGCCGTCAATGTACTGGCAAAGACGTTATTTCTTTAGAATTAGAAGGCCACGGAAGAGAGCCGCTGAAGGAATACTTAGACTTTTCGAGAACGTTCGGGTGGTTTACAGCCATGTATCCTGCCGTGTTTCAGACTGAGGCCGATCTGCCGGCCCAAATCCGTTCGGTGAAAGAAAACATACGGAGCATCCCTAATAAAGGTATCGGCTACGGCGCCCTCACCTACTTGAGTAAGCGAATGCCGGACCATATAAAACCCGAGCTGCGCTTTAATTATTTAGGGGAAGTTGACCGTTTTTTAGCGGATAAACCTGAATACAGCATGACTTATTTAAATTCAGGAGCCGAGTCATCACCTGAAAATGATCTGACAGCCAGCCTAGATTTAACAACGGGAATTTATGACGGACAGCTTACGGTGGATTTAAGCTGCAGCGGCCTTTATCAAACAGAAGACATGGAACAGCTTCTAGATGAATTTTCTGTACAGCTGACGGAGCTAGCTGAACATTGTTGTAAGCAAGAGTCTGTCGAATATACGCCATCAGATTTTGAGACTGCCTCATTATCTATGGAAGAATTGGATTCCTTGTTCAAATGATGAGAAATGTATGGCTGGTTTTATGTCTTTGTATTCTGTCAGTTCAAACGTTGAATGGGGGACAGGCAAGCGCTCAGACGCCAGTTGATAAGCGTATTGACGTTCTAATAGAAAAGCAGATGAAGGAAAGCCGAATACCTGGGATTTCAGTGATTGCTGTAAAAGGTAATGAGGTGGTGTACAAAAAGGGATTCGGTTATGCCGATGAGGGGCATAACCGCCCTGTGACCAGCTCGACATTGTTTGAGATGGGCTCAACCTCTAAGGCGTTTACTGCTCTCGGCGTGCTTAGGCTTGCCCGCTTGGGGACAATCAGTCTGAATGATCCTGTCAGCCGGTATGTCAGCGGATTTTATGCAGTTTACAAAGGAAAGAGAGAAGATATCACGATCAGTCAGCTGCTGCATCATACAAGCGGAATCCCATTTTTGTCGATAGCGGATATTAAAGCTGATTCAAGAAAAGACGCCTTGGAGCAAACAGCAAAAGGGTTACAGGGAGTTAAACTTAGTCATAAGCCGGGAACTGCATTTGAATATGCCACAATTAATTATGATGTGCTGGGATATATCATCGAACAGGCATCAGGACAGCCATATGAGCGATATATGGCTGAGCATGTTTTTAAGCAATTAGATATGTCAAACACGTATGCCGGGAGGACCGCTGGTCATGCAGGTGATGTATCAGCAGGTTTTAAAATTGGATTTGTAAAGGCCAGAGCCTATAAGGCGCCTGAGTATAGGGGGAACACGCCTGCCGGATATATTTTCACAAACGGAGAGGATTTATCCAAATGGCTTCAATTTCAACTGAAACACAGTGACGCTGATATAGACCGGCTGATTGAACAGAGTCACCTGCCGGATAAAAGTGTAAAAGCAGTCGAGCCGGGCGTATATTACGGTGCGGGATGGTCAGTTTTTGAAAAAAAGGGCAGAGTCAAGGAAGTGTTTCATGCCGGCTCCAATCCTAATTTTTCTTCGTTTATTATCGTCAGCTCCGATGATAATGCGGCTGTAGGTGTTCTGGCCAATATGAACAGTGCGTACCCTGAGAAAATTGCTCGTTCTGTTTTACAAACGATTTCCGGCCAAAACCAAATAGAGGACAATGCTGTAACTGATCCCTTTCAATTTATTGATAAAGCAGCTGCCAGCATGCTGGGTTTATTCAGTATATTATTTATCGTTCTTCTGTGCCGTATCTATATTTGGCTGAGAAGAGCAAAAGCGAAAAGCCTTCCCGTTCAACAGCGGACAAGGATAAAGGCATTGCTTTGGGGGCTATTACTGGCAGTAGGCATGCTGGTGCCGAAGCTTATTTCTGTTTTTGCCTTTAATGGTTTGCCATGGAGCATGATATTCATCTGGGGCCCTGTTTCTCTTCTATATTTGGCAGCGGTTTACTATATGCTACTATTTGCCTCCTGTATATACGGTTTAACCGCATGCTTATTCAATCAACGTGCCGCAAGAAGGAGTGAAACGCATGAAATGTGAAGCATATATCCCTGGTATTCAGCCGTTTAACGAACTATTTTATCGCAGCTGTTTTTTTAACTGTTATTTTTCCGTCGTTCGCTCGTTTCAGCAAGAGATGTATCCTTATCTTTTAAATGATATTTATTCTTATCAAAAGGATGAAGAAGGTTATCCGTTAATTGAACGGACAGAAGTCCATGATCCCGAGCATGTCATGAATTTGCAGGGGATTTACGCGGATAAGCAATCAATGAGCGGCAATCTCATAACTGATATAAAACAGGACATTCTTGAAAACAAACCCGTCATCATATGGCTGGACACATACGCCCAGCCTTACAGGCAGGAATATATGTCTAAACATAACCGCAACTGTATGTTGATTTACGGCTTTCATGACGCTGAACAGACCGTTCTTGCCATTGAAAACCGTTATCCGGATAACTTGTCATATGAGACCAGAAACATCTCAAATCATCATCTGGTCAAAGCCTATCAAGCTTATCATGACTATTTTCAGCCGCCTGCCGCTTTTCATTCGTATGCCTCTTTTTCTTATGATCCAGATAAGGACTGCTCAGGGCATAGCATCTTCAAGGATGCTAGTGCTTATTTTGTTCAAAATGTCACCAAGTATCTAGAACGAATGTTATCCGGTTTGACGAGTTTCAGCCGGTTTATCGATCAATTTCATAGCATAAGAGACAGCGAAAAGCTCCTTCACTCATTTAATGAGATTTTAAATATAAAAAAAATTGAGCAATACCGCCTCTCCCTTCTTCCGGCGTTTGACCAGCTTACAGCTGTGACAGCCGACATTATTAAGGAATGGGAAACGGCGCGGCATCTTGCGGCAAAGCTTTATTTTTCGGGAGGATCATCTTTCGGTTATGAAGACCGGATTAAAGATTCACTGAAAAAAGTGCTGGAGCTTGAAGCAGCACATATTGAATGTTTGAAGGATATTGGTAAAGAGGAGAGGGTCAAATGATCAAATTATTCTGTCTGCCATATGCCGGGAGTTCGAGCACCATCTTTAGCGGATGGAAAAGGTTTCTTGATGCGTCAGTTGAACTGGTGACCTTGGAGCTTCCCGGACATGGAACAAGAATGTCTGAGCCCTTGCTGAATCATGCAGAATCTGTGGCAGAAGACCTTTTTGAGCAAGCAACATCCCATTTGGGCGATTCCGATTATGCCATTTTTGGACACAGCATGGGATCGTTGCTTGCATATGAGCTGCAAAAGAAATTAACCGCTGAAAATAAACAGCCGATCCATATGTTTTTTTCCGGGCGGTTTCCTCCTCATATCCCGGAAAAGAAAGTGCTTCATCAGCTTTCAGATTCCGCTTTAAAACAAGCGATCATTGAGATGGGAGGTGTGCCCGAAGAGTTCAACAAAAATGAGCAGGTGCTTGATTTTTTCCTTCCTATTTTAAGAGCTGATTTTCAGCTCCTAGAGACCTACAAGAATACAAGCGTTCAACCTCTCTCCTGCGATATCTCGATTTTTTACGGAAAACGTGATCTGCCGTCTGTGCTGTTTGATTTATCGGACTGGAATCAGTACACCGATCAGACATGCAGTTTTTACGAATTTGAGGGCGACCACTTTTTTATTAATCAAAGGACAGAAGAAGTGACAGCAAAAATCAATCATATTTTGAATCAGACAGGAGTGGTGTGAAATGGATTTCAGAAACGCCGGTGTTATCGGAGGGGGCGTCATGGGGGCCGATATGGCTCTTGATTTGTCTGCGAATGGGTATCATGTGATTTTACTGGATGTCAGCGACGAGAAACTGAAAGCCGCTGAAGAAAATATAAGAAAGACGTTCCGGCTTGTTCAGCTTATGCGAAAAGATAAATTCAGCATGTCACTGGATGATGTGCTTGAGAACATTCAGTTTACGACTGAGCCGAGCAATTTGAAACCTGCTGATATCATCATCGAAAATGTAACGGAAGATTGGAATATCAAACGGCAGGTATATACGCAATTACGTGATATCTGCCATACAGAAACCATCTACCTTGTAAATACAAGCTGCATCTCAATTACGAAGGTAGGTTCACTGATGCATCGCCCGGAAAAGGTGATTGGAGCGCATTTTATGAACCCTGTTCCTTTGAAAGAACTCGTAGAAGTGATTCGGGGTGATGCCACTTCTGATGAGACCGTCGATGCAACCGTACAGTTTTTGAAATCTTTTGACAAAAAACCTGTTGTCGTGAACGATTTTCCTGGCTTTGTATCAAATCGCGTGTTAATGCTGACCATTAATGAAAGCATTTGGACAGTTCAAGATCAGGTGGCGACACCGGCAAATGTTGATAAAATTTTCCGCGGCGGATTCGGGCATAAAATGGGACCGCTTGCGACTGCGGATTTAATTGGTCTTGATACGATCCTTAACTCCCTGCTGGTTCTGTATGAAAGCTACAAAGATTCAAAATTCAGGCCATGTCCGCTGCTTGTGAAAATGGTGGATGCAGGAAAGCTGGGAAGAAAGTCAGGCCAGGGATTTTTCCAATACAGTTAAAGGAGGAACGCCCATTGAAAAAGGGAGTTAAGTGTGTTGTCTGGGATTTAGATCATACCTTATGGGATGGGATTCTGCTTGAATCCGATGATGTAAAGCTGAAGGACGGTATAAAAGAAATTTTGACCGAGCTTGATGAACGCGGCATACTGCTGTCTATTGCAAGCAGAAATGACGAAGCGTCTGTTATGGAGAAATTAAAGGAATTCGGAATAGACCATTTCTTTTTATATCCGGAAATCGGCTGGAATGCAAAGTCGTCTTCTTTGGAAAAGATTAGCCAAAATCTCAATATCCATAAGGATACGCTGCTTTTTATTGACGACCAAGTGTTTGAAAGAGAGGAAGTGCAAAATGCCCATCCGGACATTTCGTGCTGGGATGCTGCCCACTATAAGGATCTCATCAACGATCCTCTCCTGAAGCCGGCATTTATAACAGAGGATGCAAAAAGGCGCCGACAGATGTATGTGGAGGATGATCACAGAAGAGAGGCAGAAGAGCAGTTTGAAGGACCATCCGAGCAATTTCTTGCCAGTCTGAATATGAAGTTTACAATCAGCTATGCGCAAGAAAGCGACCTGCAGCGGGCTGAAGAGCTTACGGTGCGTACGAATCAGCTGAATGCAAGCGGAAAAACATACGATTATGAGGAATTGGATTATTTTCGAAAGTCGGATTCTCATATGCTTTTAGTCTGCGAGCTTGAGGATAAGTACGGCTCGTATGGCAAAATCGGACTCTCTTTAATCGAAAATAAAGAGGATGAATGGCACATTAAACTTCTTTTAATGTCATGCCGGGTCATGTCTCGCGGCGTCGGTACGATTTTGCTCACAGCTATCTTAAATGAAGCGAAAAAGCAAAGCAAAAAGCTGTTTGCAGATTTTAAACAAACAGATCGGAACAGAGTGATGTATATCACATATAAGTTTGCCAATTTCAAAGAGCATACAAAGGGTCCAGACGGCTTCATCTTATTTGAAAATGACCTGAGCCAGATTCAGCCATATCCTGCATATGTTGAGGTCAAAACTGAATTCAGCCAATCGCCTGTTGCGGAAAGCAGCAATTAATCTAAATAGCGGGGAGAGCAAATTAATGAATCTTCATGAACAAATAAGAGAATATATTGAACAAAATCTGGTAGTTTTTGATGATGAAATCGAGTTATCAAATGATGACCACATCTTTGAAATGGGGTTTGTGAATTCTTTATTTGCGATGAAGCTTGTGACATTTCTGGAGCAAAATTTTAGGTTTCAGCTTGATAACGAAGATTTAGATATTGCGAACTTCAGCACTGTAAATCGGATCGTCAGTCTGATTGAAAAGAAACAGTCGGGAGCCGTTGCAAATGAAAACAGCTGAGAAAAAAGCCGACATCATTCAAGAATTCCGGGTTTACTGCAACGAAAAAATTAGACCGTTTGCGGGAGAATTTGATGAGAAGGAGTGCATCCCGGAAGAATTGATAAAAGATTTAGGGAGCAAATCTTATTTTGCCGCGGGTATTCCGGAAACCTATCACGGTTTGGGATTGAACCCAATTGAGTACGGTTTGTTTACTGAACAAGCAGGTAAAGCGTGCTGTAATATTCGAACCCTGCTGACTGTGAATTCGTTAGTCGGTGAATCTCTACTGCGGTACGGCACAGAACGCCAAAAAGAAGAATGGCTTGTACCAATCGGAAAAGGAGAGAAGATCGGAGCGTTTGCATTGTCTGAACCGAACATTGGTTCAGACGCGAACCACATTGAAACATCGTATACAAAAAGCGGCAGCCGCTATATCATCCACGGCAGAAAAAAATGGATTTCCTTTGGTGCCATTGCTGACTTTTTTCTCGTTATCGCCCGTGATGGAGAAGAAGTGACCGCCTTTATTGTAGACAGCCGTCAGAGCGGAGTAACGGTAAAAAAAATGGAAGGCATGATGGCCAATAGAGCTTCTTATCTTGCAGAAATAGAGTTTGACGGCGTCGAGGTTTCTGATGAACAAATATTAGGACCAGCAGGAGGCGGTTTTAATTATATCGTTAACTTGGCTTTGGATCACGGTAGATACAGTGTTGCATGGGCCGGCTTGGCGATTGCACAGGAAGCCGTTGATTCGTTAGTCACGTACTCGCGAAAGAGAACCCAATTCGGAGAGAAGCTCTACAAACATCAAATGATTAAAGGCATGATCGGTGATGCTGTAACGCAGTTGCATGCAGCACGCGCTTTATGTATGAAAGCCGGCGAAATGAGGATGAAACAAGATCCAGAGGCCGTGACGGAAACGTCTATCGCAAAATATTTCACTTCAAAGATCGCTGTTGACGTTACCAACTCGAACGTGCAGATCCACGGGGGAAGAGGCTTCAGCAAAGACCATTCAGCTGCCCGGCTGTACAGAGAAGCCAAAGTATTGGAGATCATTGAAGGAACATCTCAAATTCAACAGCAGGTGATCGCGAATTATGGATTGAGACGATATTTTGTTAAACATATATAGGCGGGATGGAGAGGATTCTGTGAGTGAGCAAATGAAAAAAATAGATAAAAAAAATATAGCCAACATACTCGGGCTGACAGCCATTCAGGAAGGGATGCTTTTTCACCATTTAATGGAGCCGGAAGGAAACGCCTATTTTGAACAAATGCTCATAAAAATGGAAAGCGAACCGGAGCATACTCTTTTTGAAAAGGCATGGCAGCAAACGGTTCAGCAAAATGAAATGCTTCGGACGGTGTTCAGATGGAAGGAAACATCGAAGCCGATTCAAATTGTATTAAAGCATCATAAAATAGATATTCGGTACCAGAACCTCCTATTCAAGCAAGGTATTTCCCAAGAGAAGCTGAAGGAGGAGCTTGCGGCGCATGACCGAAAAGAGCCGTTTCAGCTTCAAGAAGTGCCATTCCGCGTCACGTTGTATCAAACAGGAGAGGATTCCAGTTGGATGATGATCAGCTTTCATCATATCTTGATGGATGGCTGGAGCATGGGAATTGTCCTCAAAGAGTGGCTGGAAGCATATCAAGCGTTATCAAAGGGACAGTCACCTGTTATTTCGCAAAAACCATCCTATCAAGCTTTTGTGAAATGGCAGCAGGCACAGCAGCATAAAACGAAAGACAGCCAGGCAGCATTTTGGAAAGAATTATTGAAAGGCTGGGAGCCCGTGCAACTGTTGCCGAATACAGAAAGGCCGGGCAACCGAAACGCCATGTTTTCCAAACACGAGATCAAGCTCCCGGCTTCAGAAGGAAAGGCTCTGCGGGCATTTGCTTCTGAACAGCAAGTTACGCTTGCTTCAATTATATACACTGTATGGGGACTGCTTCTGATGAAGTATTCTGATCAAGAAGAAGTGGTCTTCGGGACAACTGTTTCAGGAAGAAATGCTGATGTGCCGGGGATTCAACAGATGACAGGACTGTTTATCAACACGCTCCCGCTGCGTCTTCGCTTTATGCCTCAATCCACACCTTTAGATGTGATTCAGCTGGCACATGAACAGACTGCTAGGAGAAGTGAATATGAGCATACGCCACTGTCTGATTTAAAAACATATGCGGGGCTGACTGCTGAACAATCATTGTTCGACTCGATTGTTGTAATTGAAAACTATCCGCTTGATCAAATGCTTAAGTCACGCGACCATCCTCTGACAATCGAACAATATGATATGTTCGAACAGACTGAATTTGATTTGACATTGAGTGTACAGGCTTTTGATGAACATATTCATTTCTCATTTATATATCATCCCGATGTCATGTCGGCTGCTCAAATGAATAGGCTGGGGCAGCATTTTATCAATCTGTTATGGGAAGTCATTGAGCATCCGGCGGAAAGATCCATCCATCGCCTCAATATGCTTTCAAAAGATGAAATACATTATCAGCTAGAAGAATTTTGTAACTATAAAGGCATGACCGAAAACGACCAACCAACTGTTATAGATTTGTTTGAGCAGCAGGCGGAAAAGACGCCTGACGCTCTGGCTGTGACGTTTCGCTCAGAAGGCCTGACTTATAATCAATTGAATAAAAAAGTGAATCAGCTCGCCCGCTTTTTAGAAAAGCAGGGTGTCAAACCTGCACAAAGAGTCGGTATTATAACAGAACATTCAATTGAAATGGTGATCGCTTGTCTATCTGTTTTAAAAGCAGGCGGCGCTTATGTTCCGATTGATCCCGATTATCCTGCGGAAAGAATTGAATATCTTCTTCAGGACAGCGGAGTAAAACTGCTGTTAACACAAGATATTGAGGGCCTGGTTTACTCGTACGATGGTATAAAAGTAGATATTACCGACCAAAAGCTTTATCAGGGGAACGACAGCAATCTGGTGAAGCATTACAGCTCGAAGGACATTGCGTATTGTATATATACCTCTGGAACAACAGGCAGGCCAAAAGGGGTGCTTGTTAAGCATCTAGGTCTTGAAAATTATATTTCCTGGGCCGCCGAACAATATGTAAGAGGGGAAAAAAGAGATTTCGCCCTTTATACATCTTTGTCGTTTGATTTAACGGTGACCTCTATCTTTACCCCGCTTGCGACCGGAAACGCAATTATTGTGTATCAGGATAAAAACAAGCAGCTTCTTGTGGAGCAGATTTTGAAGGATAATCGCGCCCACGTCATGAAATTGACCCCTTCCCATCTGCATTTCATTTCCGAGCTGCCGTTTCAAAACAGTGCGATGAAATGCCTGATACTGGGGGGAGAGCAATTAGAAACGTCCTTGGCTGCAAAAATTGAAGAAAACTTCAATGGACAAATTGAGATCTTTAATGAATACGGTCCAACGGAAACGGTGGTGGGCTGCATGATTCACCGTTACACCTCTGTTCGGGATAAAGATCTATATGTGCCGATTGGACGTCCTGCCGCACACACCGATATATACATTCTTGATTCAAACTTGAATCTGCTGCCGCAAGGGGCGGAAGGCGAATTATATATCGGTGGAAAAGGAGTAGCAGCAGGCTACTTGGGGCGGGAGGAACTGACTGCTGAGCGCTTTGTGGTACATCCCTTTAAACCGGGTGAAACCTTATATAAAACAGGAGATGCCGCCCGTTTTTTGCCGGATGGAACGATTCAGTTCTTAGGCAGAAACGATGACCAGATCAAGCTTAGGGGGTATCGGATTGAGAGCGGTGAAATTGAGCACTGGCTTTGCCGGTACGGACGGGTAAAAGCGGCATCGGCCGTTGTAAAAAAGGACGCGTCCCAGACACCGTGCCTGGCTGCCTATCTTTTTACTGACGAGACGATTGATGAAAAACAGCTGCGCGCTTTCTTACGCCAGCATTTACCTGAATATATGATTCCATCTCACTTTATTGTGATGAGTGAGATGCCGCTTACAGCAAACGGAAAACTGGATAAAAAAGCATTGCCTGAACTTACAAAAGAGACAGAACGGAAGGCGATTGCGCCATCATCTGCTTCTGAAACAGAAAAGATGGTACTGGAGATTTGGCGGCATGTGCTTGGTAAAGACAGTATCAATATACAGGACAAGTTTTTTGAAATTGGCGGCACTTCTCTGCATCTGATTCAGGTCAATCAGCAGCTTTCTAAGAAAACGGGAAGAAGTATTCCGATGGTTGAGATGTTCCGGCGTCCTACAGTTCAGTCTCTTGCAGATTTTTTGTCAGCTCCTGATGAAAAGCAGCGAGAAAACAAAACACCAATAATATCAAAGAAAAGTGCTCCATCAGATGAAAGCATCGCCATCATCGGCATGGCCGGCCGTTTTCCTGGAGCCGAAAACATAGATGAGTTTTGGCGCAACCTGCAAAACGGCAAGGAATCCATCTCCTTTTTCAGTGATGAAGAACTGCTTGCGGCAGGCATTGATGAACAAACATTTACCAGAACTGATTATGTAAGAGCGAAAGGAATCATTGAAGGCCCCGATTTATTTGATGCATCTTTCTTCGGCTATTCACCGGGACAGGCGGAGGTTATGGACCCGCAAATCCGCCTTCTTCATGAATACGCGTGGAAGACGCTGGAGGATGCAGGCTGTGTTTCCGCTGATTATGAAGGGAAAATTGGTTTGTTTACAGGGACAACTTCAAATTTTCAATGGCTTCAGCATTTCGCAGATTCACTGGATGGCCAGATGTCAGAGCTATTTGAAATTGGTTCTTTAAATGATACCTATACGATCAGCACAAGGGTTGCTCATAAGCTCAATTTAAAAGGTCCTGCTATCACGCTTCAGACAGCATGCTCAACTTCCTTGGTTGCGCTGCATTTGGCCTGCAAGTCTGTGCTGAATGGTGAATCAGATGTTGCGCTGGCAGGAGGTGTGTCTATTCTTCATCCGGTTACTTCCGGATATATCTACCAAGAGAATATGGTGAAATCGCCGGATGGCCATTGTCGCGCCTTTGATAAAGACGCCAAAGGCACCGTAGGCGGCGATGGCGTCGGATTTGTCGCAGTGAAATCATTGAGCCGCGCTTTAGCCGAGGGGGACCGCATTTATGCGGTGGTAAAAGGATCTGCGGTCAACAATGACGGTGATCAAAAGGTAGGATTCAATGCACCGAGTGTGGAAGGCCAGACACAGGTGATAAGAGATGCGATTGCTGACGCTGGCATTGAGCCGGAAACGATCAGTTATATAGAAACCCACGGGACGGGAACAGCTCTCGGAGACCCAATTGAAATTGAAGCTTTGACTAAAGCATTTCAAACGAATAAGACAGCCTTTTGCCGGATTGGATCGGTAAAAACAAATATAGGCCATCTTGATGCGGCAGCCGGTGCAGCGGGTCTCATCAAAACAGTTCTGTCTCTAAAGCATCATCAACTTGTTCCGAGCCTTCATTTTAAAGAGGCTAATCCGAATATTAATTTTAAAAACAGTCCTTTCCTGGTGAATGACAAGCTCCAAATGTGGGAGAAGGCAAATACCCCAAGACGCGCCGGAGTGAGTTCGTTTGGTATGGGAGGCACCAACGCCCATGTGATTTTGGAAGAAGCGCCTGTCAGTGAACGTGAAGAACATCCGCGTGCATATCAGCTGTTTCCTCTTTCGGCCAAAACGATGAATGCTCTTGAAAAAACAAAAGACCATCTGCTCGAGCAGATGGAAAGGAATCCGGAGCTTAATGCCGCTGACGCCGCTTATACGCTGCAGGCCGGAAGACAGCACTTTGATTATCGGCAAATGTTTGTGGCAAAGGACAGACATGATGTCATCCGTTTGCTTTCTGAGAAGAAGGACAGGGGACTCAGCCGAATGTCACGGATTCAGGAAAAGCAGGATAAAAAATTAATCTTTATGTTTACAGGGCAGGGCAGTCAATATGTCAACATGGGCCGGGATCTGTACAGGGAGGAGCCGTTTTTCAAAGAAACGATGGATCGCTGTTTTCATGAATTTTATGAAACGACCGGAGAAAGGCTTGAAGATTTTCTTTATCCCGATCAGGAGCATGAAGACTCTGCCGTGAAAAAACTTCAAGAGACGAAGTATGCCCAGCCGGCTATTTTTGCGCTGGAATATGCGCTGTCACTTCTGCTTATGAAGTGGGGACTCCGTCCATGGGCAATGATTGGCTACAGCTTCGGTGAACTAACTGCTGCCGCAGTATCCGGAGTATTTACACTAAGTGATGCCATCAAGCTGATCAGCTTACGGGGACATGTGATGCAAGAGGCGCCTGCAGGCACAATGCTGAGTGTGCCACTGCCGGAGGAAGAACTGAAGGCCATTCTGCCTGATCATATTTCATTGGCTGTTGTGAATGACGCTTCCTGCATTGTGTCGGGGCTTGAGCAAGACATTGCTGTATTTGAAGAACAATTGAAAGCCAAAAAAGTGCTTTGCATGAGAGTAAAAGGATCAATAGCTGCTCATTCGCAGGTTATGAAATCCGCTGCTGAACGATTTGGGCAAACGGCTAAGCACATTGCTTACGAAAAGCCTGGTATACCTTTCTTTTCGAACTTAACCGGGGATTGGATTGCGGATGAGGAAGCAGCGGATTATGAATATTGGAAGAGGCACATGACTGAGACCGTGCGCTTTGCCGAAGGAATTGCCGTGTTATCGAAGCAGGAAAATGCCATCTTTATCGAAATCGGCCCGGGGCAGGATTTAAGTGTGCTGGTAAAAAGATCGATTAAGGATGAGCTCCGTCAGCATGCTTGCAATGTGCTGAAGAACAGCAAGCAGAGTATGTCGGATGTTCAGTTTTTACTCAGCAGAATCGGAACGATGTGGATGTATGGCGCGGACATTGAGTGGCACAGTCTTCACGAGGGCCGAAATCCTCGGAAGATCTCTATGCCTCACTATCCTTTTGAAAAGGAATCGTATTGGTATAAACGGAGTCATATCGCCGCTCAGAAAGGCAAACAGCATTCAGGGGGCAAGCTTCCGCTTCAGGAGTGGTTCTATCTGCCGCAATGGGAGAAAGAAATCCTGGCAATTTCTCCCGAGATCGAAGCGGTGGAAGAAACTTTGCTAGTTTTTATGGAGGACAGTGATTTTTGCCATAAGCTTATTCGCGATCTCCAATCATCCTATGACTCTTGTGTCATCATTCAAAAAGGGCATCAATACCAGCAGGTTGGAAAAGGCGTTTACACGCTTCGCCCTGATTCAGCGGAAGATTACAGCCGTCTCTTTGAAGCGTTTGAGAAGGATAACATCCGATACAGCCGGATTTTGCATCTTTGGGGGCTTGCGGAGAAGGATGAATCCGCAGACACTTCCGAGTGGAATGAGCAAATGCAAACTTATTCCTATTATTCCCTGCTTTACTTGGGCCAGGCATTGAAAAAGAAAGGAACAGAGCAGGAAATTTCAATCTTTGCACTATCATCTCTTACGTATCAGCTTGGCGGAGAAGATACGCTGTATCCAGAGAAAGCCATACATCTAGGGCCTAGTATGGTCATATCTCAGGAAACACCGTTCCTTCGCTATAGAGTGATTGATATAGACAGTCAGAAAGAGGGATCCTGGAAACAAGACAAGCTGCTCGAGCTCATCAAATCAGAGCTGATGACAGAGTCTGGGAATCTCTTAACGGTTTACAGAAATAACAAGAGATACACCCGGAATTTTATTCGAACAGCCGTGCCTTCTGAATTATCAGGGGGACACCTTCGTCCCGGCGGCGTATACCTGCTGATTGGCGGGCTGGGTTTTATCGGTTTAAATGCAGCAAAAACGATTGCTGAGAAAACCCAAGGAAAACTCATTTTGACGAGCCGTTCAGGCCTTCCGCCACGGAGTGAATGGGAGTCCTTGATTAGCACGTATGCTGAGGATGATCCAACGGTTAAAAAAATAAAGTCGGTATATGAGATAGAAGAAGCAGGTGCAGAAGTGACCGTGGCTGCTGTGGATGCAAGCTGTGAAGCCGATATGACTGAATTGGTTCAAATGGCCGAGCGTAAGTATGGTTCGATCCATGGTGTCATCTATGCGGCTGGTGTAACGGGCGAACGGTCATTCAGGATGATGGAACAAACGGATAAAAGTTTCTCAAATGCTCATTTTCAAGCAAAAATGACGGGTGTTGCAGTTTTGGAAAAAGCTCTGGCACATCGTCCGCTTGATTTCTGTTTTTTGATTTCATCTTTATCGCCGATATTGGGAGGACTTGGATTTACCGCCTATACTGCAGTAAACCAGTTTGTCGATGCCTTTGTATATGATCATAATTCACGGCATCCGGTTCAGTGGACAGCTCTAAATTTGGACGGCTGGGAATTTGAAGACGGCAAAAAGCCGGATATACCTATTGGAGGGGATTTAGAGAATACGCTGATCCGCGCACAAGAAGGTCGAGAGGTCTTCGAAAGAATTTTCACGTTTGAGCACACGGATCAGATTGTGGTGTCTGCCACGGATCTGCAGGAAAGGATACAAAAATATGTAAATCGTCTGCAGCAGCCTAACGGTGAAGAGCAAGAGGACGTTTCGCTGTACGGCCGGCCAGAACTTACCGCTGAATATGCTGAGCCGGTGACTGATATCGAGAAAAAACTTCTTGTTCATTGGCAGTCGTTTTTCAAGATTGATCAAATCGGCATAGACGATGATTTCTTTGAAATGGGCGGGGATTCGTTAAAAGCGATTACTTTCATTTCTGTTATTCATCAAGCGTTTCATGTCGAAATTGCACTGCCGGATTTCTTTAAGATTCCGACGATTAGGCAAATGGCCGATTTTATCAGCCGAGCCGAAAAGAAAATGTACAAAAAGATAGAAAAAGCTGCAAAACGGGGTTATTATTCCCTGTCTTCAGCGCAAAAGCGGCTTTATCTAGTTCAGCAGTTTGATAAAACAAGTACTGGCTACAATGAGTTCACAGCGGGCCGGATTGCAGGAAAGCTTGAGATGAAAAAGCTTGAGCATGCATTCAGGCAATTGATCTTGCGGCACGAGAGTTTAAGAACATCCTTTGAAGCGGTAGACGGCGTTCCAATGCAGTGCATAGCTGAGCATGCGGAATTCCATGCAGACTTTTTTGACTTATCACATACGGCAGATGAGGAAGTGCGGAAGCAAAAAGAACAAGAAGTCATCAGCGGCTTCTTAAAGCCGTTCCAGCTTGATCAGGCTCCGCTTATGAGAGCGGGGGTTATTAAGAATAACGATAATGAGTATATTCTGATGCTTGATATGCACCATATTATTTCTGACGGTTTATCTCAGGATATCTTAGTCAGCGAGTTTATGGATCTGTATGACGGTAAGGAGCTTGCGCCGCTGGAGCTGCAGTATAAAGATTTCTCAGAATGGCAGAATCAGATGCTTCAGTCTGATGATTTGAATGAAGTGAAAACATATTGGCTGAAGCGGCTTGACGGTTTTCGTGAGCTTCAGCTGCCGGCTGATTATCAAAGACCTGATGTTAAAAGCTTTGCAGGCGCTCATTACCGATTTCATATCAGCGGAGAAGAGCTTGAGGCGTTTAAAGCGATAATGGCTGATGAAGACGCCACGCTGTTTATGGGACTTTTAGCAATCTATCAAGTCCTGCTGCACAAGCTCACCGGACAGTCTGACATTGTGGTAGGAGTTCCTGTTGCAGGGAGAAGGCAGGAGGAACTGCAGCGGATCATCGGTATATTTGTAAATATGCTGCCGCTTCGGTTTTATCCCGAAAAAGAAATGACGTTCACTCAATTCCTGCAACATGTCAAGCAGCTGGTCATTGATGATTTTGACCATCAGGATTATCAGTATGAACATATGGTTCAAGACTTGAAGTTAGATAGGAAGCTAAACCGGAATCACATTTTTGATACCGTTTTTGCCCTCCAGAATTTAAGTCAGCCTGCTTTAGAGGTAGATGGGATCACATTGACCGATTATGAGTATGAAACAGCGGTCTCTCGCTTTGACTTGCTGTGGATCGCATCAGAAGACAAAAACGGTTTATCTTCTGTCATTGAATACAGCACCGAACTGTTTACAAGAGAAACCATCGAAAGCATTGCGAAAGGGATTAAAGAGGTGCTGTCAGCCGTAAGCGCGTGTAAGCAAACCGCTCTCAGAGATATAGAACTGGCTTCAGGCATCAATGATTTAGAAGAAGTATCGTTGCTGGAACTAGACGATCTGAAAATCTAGCAGAAATAGGTGAATATAGAATGAATCAAACCGATGTCTTTCAATTGAAAACTGCAGCTCTTGAAAAAGTGAAGGAGCGGCAATATTGGACGGCTGCATTATCTCATATCCCGACGGACTGCCGTTTTCCTTATCATTCACAGCACCTTGACCAAAAAGATGAAGAAGCTTCATTAACTTTCACATTTCCGCCTCAGCTGGAAAAGGCCATCTTAAAGGCAGCCGGAGCATCGGATTTGCGTCTGTTTATCATTTTTATGACTACAGTGGTCACACTGCTGCATCGGTACACCGGAAGGACGGATATCATAACGGCGGCTCCTGTACTGAAGCAGCGGGAAACGCAGCCGATAATCAATGATCTTCTTCCGCTGCTGGTGAAAACAGATCCTTCTATGAGTTTCAGAGACTGCCTTGAGCGGGTGAAACAGGCTTTTCAACAAGCGCATGCCCATCAAAATTATCCTGTGAAAATCCTGTTGGATGAGCTTCATCCTTTGCATAAAAAGGGGGAGCCCCGCTTCGGGATTTCCCTTGCAGTGGCTGGCCTTCAGCAGCCTGCGTCATTGAAAGAGATGGACACCGATTTATTGATTTCCATCCAGCGTGATGAAGGGATATTGACTGGTAAGGTGAGCTGGAATTTGAAGCATTACACATTTGAAACTGCTGAACGGATAGCGGGACATTTTTGCACGCTGACAGAGCAGGCAATGTCAGCACCAGAGACACTCATCTCTGAGCTGCAATTTCTTTCTCAAGAAGAGAGAGAGCAAATCACCACCGCTTTTAATCAAACAGATCAGCCATATCCGAAAAATAAATCTATTGTCGACCTTTTCAAAGAACAGGCCGATCGCAAGCCGGATCAGCCTGCGATTGTTTATGAAGATGTCAGCTTCACATACCGTGAGGCAGATGAATTGTCAGACCGAATCGCGGCTTTTTTGATAAAAGAAGGTGTTCGCCATGAGGAGCCTGTGGGGCTGATGGTCGATCGCTCGGCTGAAATGGTGATTGGCATATTGGGCATTTTGAAAGCTGGCTGTCCCTATCTGCCTCTAGATGTAAATCTTCCGTCTGAGCGGATGGAATATATGCTGAAAAACAGCGGTTCGCTTTTAGTGATCACGAATGAAGACACTGCCAATTCTGCTGACCGGCAAAACAGATTGTTTATAGAGGAGATGCTGAAATTCGATCAGGCAGCGGAGCAGGAGCGTCAGCCGTTTCCTGAAGACCTCGCTTATGTGCTGTATACATCCGGGACAACTGGCAAACCGAAAGGCGTGATGGTTGAGCACCGTCAAGTCGTCAATTTGGTGTCTGGCCTGGACGGCATTCATTTTCAGCCGCTTTCACAAGTGCACCTCCGCATAGGAATGCTTGCGTCACATATTTTTGATGCTTCGGTGCAAACGCTGTTTCCCGCGCTGCTTCTCGGGCACACCTTATATATTGCACCGGATCATGCGAGGATGGATGGGAAAGGGCTGTGGTCATTTTATGAAGAGAATCACATTCATATTTCAGACGCAACGCCATCCCATTTACGCCTTATGATCAAAGCGGCTGATGAAAATGAGCCGCATCACGTTGAAGAGCTGAAGTTAATATTGGCAGGTGGTGAAGTCCTTCCGCCCCAATTGGTTCAGCAATTTTTACAAACGTTTCGAGCTGACAAGCCAGTGATGACAAATAATTACGGACCGACGGAATGCGCGGTACAGTCAGCCGCTTTTATCATTCCCGAGTCTTGGAAGGAAGCAGCTGTGCCGATCGGCAGGCCGATGCCGAATGAGCAGATTTTTATTTTAGATCACTGCGGCCAGCCTGTGCCGATCGGCGTGTACGGAGAATTATGCATTGCAGGCGACGGGGTGGCTAGAGGATATATCAACCAGCCTGAGCTGACGGCTAAAAAGTTTACAGTACCGCAATATATTCCTGCCAGCAAGCTTTATCGTACCGGTGACTTAGCGAGATGGCGTTCTGACGGATTGATCGAATTTTTCGGCAGATACGATGATCAAGTGAAAATCAGAGGATTCAGAGTGGAACTTGATGAGATTAGGCAGACACTGCTAGATTACCGCGAGTCCGGACAAATCATTCATGATGCTGTGGTCATTCCAGTTCGGAAGGAATCAAATGATCAGTTTCTTGTGGCGTATCTGATTTCCGATCAAAAGCTGAAAACTCGAAAAATGAGAGGGTTTTTAGCATCAAAGCTGCCCGGTTATATGATCCCGAGACGGTTCATTCGGGTGGAATCATTTCCGATGAACCTGTCGGGAAAGCTCGATCTTCAGGCGCTCCCTGATCCAACGGAAGAGCCTGAATCGCTCGAGAAAGTCATAAAACCGCACAATGAAACCGAGAAAAAATTAGTTTCAATTTTTGCCGAGATTTTGAATATCCCTGAATCTGATATCAGCATGGAGGATAACTTTTTTGATATCGGCGGAAACTCATTTCATATCGTTGAACTATCGAACAAAATGAAAGAGCAGTTCGGGCAGGAGTTATCAGTTATTCAACTGTTCCAATACACTTCCGTATCGGCAATAGCAGCCCAGCTCAGCCGGCAAGTGGAGCCTGAGAATTCTGCAGCAGATGCTGAGGGGGCGGAAGAGGCAGCGGAAGATTTAGAAAATGTCGTACAACTGTTAGGCGGGAACTCTGATGAGTAAAACAACAGGCTTAGAAATAGCTATTATTGGAATGGCGTGCCGTTTCCCAGGTGCCAGAAATATTGAGGAGTTTTGGGAGAACCTCAAAACAGGCACGGAGTCGATTACGTTTTTCTCAAAAGAAGAACTGATGGAAGCTGGTGTTCCTGAAGAACAACTGGACCATAAGGATTACGTCAGAGCCAAAGGAAAAGTGGACAGGCATGACCATTTCGATGCGGCGTTTTTCGGCTACTCGCAGCGGGAGGCTGAGGTGATGGACCCGCAAGTGCGAATGTTTCATGAAGTCGCATGGGAATCGCTTGAAAACGCGGGCTACAATCCGGAAAACTATTCGCAGCCTATCGGCTTATTCGGCGCGGCTTCTGCAAATTTGTACTGGCAGGCAAGCTCAATGCTGTTGAGAAGCAGCAGTTCTTCTGAGCAGTTTGCAGCAGTCCAGTTGACGGATAAGGATTTTATGAATACGCAAGTTTCCTACAAATTAAATTTAAAAGGACCGAGCATCGCAGTGGATACAGCCTGTTCTTCCTCTCTCACCGCTGTGCATCTCGCATCCAGGGCTTTGCTTACTGGCGACTGTAAAATGGCGCTCGCCGGCGGAGTGACGGTGACTTGTCCCCACAAAAAAGGCTATATGTATCAAGAAGGGATGATTATGTCGCCGGACGGCCACTGCCGTACCTTTGACGCAGAAGCAAAAGGGACGGTCGGCGGTGAAGGCTGCGGTGTCGTCGTGTTGAAAACCTTAAAGCAGGCGCTGAAGGATCAAGATCATATTTACGCTGTCATTAAAGGATCAGCCTATAATAATGACGGCAGCCGGAAAGTTGGCTTTACCGCCCCGAGTATCGAAGGGCAGGCGGATGTCATTAAAAAAGCGCTGAATATCAGCCGAGTAGAGCCTGAAAGCATTTCTTATATCGAAGCACACGGCACGGGCACCTCTCTTGGGGACCCTGTTGAAATAGAGGCGCTCAAACAAGCGTTTCAAACCGATAAAAAACAGTACTGCGCAATAGGGTCAGTTAAAACAAATATCGGTCACTTGGATTCAGCCGCTGGAATTGCGGGGTTGATTAAAACGGCGCTTAGTCTCAAAGCGAGAACCCTGCCGCCAAGCCTTCATTATCAAAAGCCAAATCCGAAAATTGATTTTGAAAACAGCCCTTTTTATGTCAGCGCATCAGCAAAAAAATGGACAACATCTGCCCAGGTACTCCGGGCGGGGGTCAGTTCCTTCGGTATCGGCGGCACGAATGTTCATGTCGTTATGGAGGAGCCGCCGCTAAAGGAACGATGTTATAAAGATCAGGAAGAGTCACTCATGCTTGTATCTGCCCGATCTCAAAAAGCCGCGGTGAAGGCTGTCGATCAGGTGAAGCAATTTATAAAAGAGAACAAAGAGGTGCCCCTTCAGGACATTTCATACACACTGCAGGAGGGCCGCCAGCATTTTCAGTACCGCCAGGCTTTTACGGCAGGTCCTTTAGGGATAACAAGCGGAATGTCAAAGCCTTCTCTGGCGCTGGAGAAGCCGGCTGTCGTTTTTATGTTTTCCGGACAAGGCTCCCAATATGTCAATATGGGGAAACAGCTGTTTGATACGGAGCATATATTTTATGAGGAGTTGCAACGCTGTTTTACCATTCTCCAATCAGAGGAAGGAATCAATATAAGCAGCGTGATGTTTCCAGCTGATGAAGCAGAAAGCGCAGAAGCTGAAAGGCTTATCCATCAAACATCGTATACGCAGCCGATTCTGTTTTCTTTTGAATATGCGCTGGCGTCCCTCTTAATCAAAAAGGGGCTTAAGCCGCAGTACATGATCGGCCACAGTATAGGGGAAATAGCGGCAGCCTGCCTGTCCGGCGTTTGTTCATTAGAAGACGCCCTCCATATGGTGGCGGTGAGAGGCCGGCTGATGCAGGATATGCCCGAGGGAGAAATGCTAAGTGTCGCCCTGCCTTGCAGAGAGACAGAGATGGAATTGACGGCGGGAGTTGAGCTGTCGGCTTCAAACAGCTCGGGTTTATCGGTTGTATCGGGGCGAAGAGAGCCGATTAATGCCCTTGCCGCCAGCCTGCAGAAAAAAGGAGTGGCGATTCAGCATTTAAAAACGTCTCATGCGTTCCATTCAAGCATGATGGAGCCGGCGGCATCCCGTTTTGTTGATTGTCTTCAAGATATGGAATTACAAGCAAACGGCATCCCCTTTATTTCGAATGTGACAGGTGATTGGATAAAAGGGGAGCAGGCGGCAGATCCGCATTATTGGGCCTCTCATATTATGAAAAAGGTTGACTTTGATTCAGGGCTGAATACACTGCTGCAAATGGACAACGTTGTATTTGTCGAAATCGGACCGGGGAATACATTAACGCAATTTGTAAGAAAGCATAAGAGCTTCACTGATCGGCATGCCGCTGTAAACATCATCAGGCATCCGAAGGAAGCATCGTCTGACCGGACATATCTGTTAAATAGCATCGGTAAGATTTGGGCGCATGGTACAAGCTTCAGCTGGGAGCATTTTCGCCAAGATGACTCATACGAAAGAGTACCGCTTCCGACGTATCCTTTTGAGCATCAAATATTTCCCGATCCGCAACCGTCTCAAGGCAGTATGGAGGAAAAGATCAAAAAAGAATTAAAACTAAGTGCTACATCGGATGAACAGCAGCTTCCTTTTGATAAATGGTTTTCCATCCCAATCTGGGAAAGAACAGAACCGGCTATCAAGTCAAGAACCCACAAAGGAAAGCAGATACTCATTTTTGAACAAAACAGTAATGTCAGCCAATATCTCTTAAAACAGCAAGCGGAAGCAGTGTCTGTCCTGCCGGGTGATCGCTTTGCAGAAATAGACAGAAACACGTTTACAGTAAATCATCGTGAAACCTCTCATCTGCAAAAACTTCTGGATGAGCTGAAAATAAGGGGATTTGTCCCTGATGAAATCCTCTGCATGTGGATGCAGGATTCTGATCACTGTGATGCGGACATCGCGGAACACACATTAGCCGGTTATCTTCCTCTTCTTGATCTTGTCCGGTTGCTGGCAGAGAGTAATAAAAGAATGAACATCACCGCTGTGACAAATCAGGCGCATGATGTGACGGGAATGGAAGAGCTTCAGCCCCACCAGGCCGCACTCACAGGAGTCTGTCTGACCATTCCTCAAGAGTATAAGCAAATCAGCTGCAAAACCGTCGATCTTTGTCCGAATCCGCGGCACGGTCAATCAGGCTGGGCTGAAATCATTTCTTATGAACTGACTAAAGAAGATGATCAGCCAGTGGTGGCTTATCGAGGAAACAGCAGGTGGATTCGGCGGGCGAAGCAGGCGGTCAAACAAGATGAGATGGATATGACGGACACTCTCAGGTACAAAGGTGTTTATTTCATTACAGGAGGCCTCGGCGGGATCGGATTATCGCTTGCATCATATTTAGCCGAAAAGGTTCAAGCAAAACTGGTGCTACTAAGCCGAACAAGCCTGCAAGATATGGAAGAAGCCGAAAACGGCACGGCTGAATCCAGAAAACTCAAAGCAGTGGCTGAGCTTGAGAAGCTGGGATCTGAGGTGCTGGTATTGCAGGCGGACGTTTCAGACGAGGCAGAGCTTCAAAACGCTTTGCAAAAGGCAGAATACCGGTTCGGGCAAGACATTCATGGTGTTATTCATGCAGCGGGCGTTCCCGATGGTAAAGTGATTCAAGCAAGGACACCAGACGATGAGTGGCATATGGCAAAAGCCAAAATCGCAGGAACTGCTCTGTTAAGAAAAGCATTTAGAGACAAACATCCGGACTTCTTTCTGCTTTGTTCCTCTTTGGTTTCGTTTTTAGGAGCAGGAGGCCAGGTCGGCTATGCAGCAGCAAATGCATTTTTGGACAGTTTTGCACATGCATGCAGAAAAGAAGGCGAAAACATGATAGCGGTCAACTGGGACCGCTGGGAACAAGTAGGGATGTCGCATGAATCGGAAACGGCAGCCATCCTTTCGAAAATAGTGAACACATATGAGCAAAACAAAGGAATCCTGCCGGCTCTAGGCGCAAATGCATTTAGGAAAGCTTTGCAGCTGAACTATCCGCAAGTGCTGATTTCACTGCAGGACGTACACAAACGAATAGAAGACAGCTATGTGAAAAAGGATGGACAAAACGCAGAGCCTGTACTGGCGAAAGAGCGCTTGGACACTCTTGAAGAAAGGCTGATGGATATCTTCAAAGATTATTTTCATTCCGAGACTGATTTAAATATAAATTTCTTTGAATTAGGGGCTTCTTCACTTGATCTTCTTCAAGTAAGCGGCAGGATCAAAGCTGAACTTGGCGTAGATATCCCGGTTGTGATGATGTACAGCCACCCGACGGTTGCAGCGCTAACCCAAGCCGTCAAATCTCAGCAAAGCGGTGATGAATTGCACAAAAAAGGAATAGAGCCAGATCGCCAAAAAGTCATAAATGAAGGGAAAAACCGGCGAAAACAGCGAATGAGACGAAAATAGATGGGAGGCTGATTTCCATGGCTGACGATAAACAATGGACAGAAACAGGACTGGAAATAGCGGTAGTCGGTATGGCAGGCAAGTTTCCAGGCGCGGCAAATATTGATGAGTATTGGAGCAACATTTTAAAAGGAATAGAATCGGTCACTCAATTTACCGATGAAGAATTAAAAGAAGCCGGAGTGGATGAGTCGCTGCTTCATCAAGAGGAGTATGTAAAAGCAAAGCCGATCATTGATCAAGTTTCTGACTTTGATGCAGAGTTTTTCGGCTACTCACCCAGAGAAGCTGCTTTGATGGATCCTCAAATCAGACTCATGCATGAATGTACCTGGGAAGCGCTGGAGCATGCGGGCTGTGATGCTGAACGATTTAACGGGCTGATCGGGCTGTATGCTGGTGCTTCCAGCAATTTGTCCTGGATGGGCCGACATATGTCTTCTCTTCATAAGAATGAAGACGCTTTTCAAATCATGCACTTAAATGATTCGTCGTTCGCGTCACGAATCGCTTATAAACTTAATTTGAAAGGTCCGAGTGTATCCGTTCAAACCGCTTGCTCGACTTCTCTTGTCGCGATTCATATGGCATGCCAGGGCTTGATTGGAGGAGAATGTGACCTTGCATTAGCTGGAGGTGTGACCCTGAGCCTGCCGCATATATCTGGGTACCTTTATCAGGAAGGAATGATCTATTCATCAGACGGTCATTGCCGACCATTTGATGAAAAGGCGAACGGAACCATTTTTGGTGAAGGAGCCGGAGTGGTTGTATTAAAGCGATTGAAAGATGCCCAAGCTGACGGCGATGTGATTTATGCGGTTATCAAGGGCTCTGCAATTAATAATGATGGAAATAATAAAGCCGGGTATACGGCTCCAAGTATGGAAGGCCAGGCAAATGTCATTGCCACAGCTATGGAAATGGCGGAAACGGACCCGGAAACCATTGGTTATGTTGAGGCCCACGGGACAGGAACGCCAGTCGGAGATCCGATCGAAATAGAGGCGCTTATCCGTGCTTTCAATACAGATAAAAAAGCATATTGCCGCATTGGTTCTGTTAAAGCGAACATCGGGCATCTGGACGCCGCATCTGGGATAGCAGGATTTATCAAAACCGTTATGATGCTTCATTATAAAAAGTTACCGCCCGCTTTTCACTATCAAAAATCGAACCCGCGCATCAAGTTTGAGAACACGCCGTTTTTCGTCAATACAGAACTGACCGAGTGGGAATCTCTGCAAGGACCGAGAAGAGCCGGAGTGAGCGCCTTTGGAATCGGCGGGGCTAATGCGCACGTTGTCCTTGAAGAGCCTCCATTTCTTACTGATGAAATGCCAGCCGGCAGTCCTGAGCTTGTTGTTCTTTCTGCGAGAACAAGGCAAGAGCTTGACCGCTCTATGGATCAAATGGCTGATTTTCTTCGCCGGAATCCCGAAGCGCCGTTGCCAGCCATAGCTCGTACATTACAGCTTGGCAGAAAACAATTTCAGTACAGAATCTCATTTGTTGCTTCACATCAAAAGGATTTGCTTGATCAGCTTTCTGATCATCGGTGTGAGAAACGAATCAGCGAATCGACAGCTGTTCCAAGCAGTACCATGTTTGTATTTGCGGGAGACGTTCAAGAGGGCTTTGGCCGATATGCGCACCTGTACTGCACAGAGAACCTGTTCAAAAAAGAAGTTGATGCTTGTCTTGAACAGGTGCAAAACATTTTTCAGCAGGATGTCCTCAGCTTCTTAAAAGCGTGCATTTCTGCCCCAAAAACATACCGAGAAGAGAAAGAGCTGGGATTGGTCCATGCGTTGTCGTTCATCATGGAATTCGCCGCAGCCCGTTTTTTACAGCACATCGGCATTACGCCAGAACGCTTTATCGGGCGGGGATTCGGAGAGTTTACGGCGGCCTGTGCGGCAGGGATGTTTTCCTTTGAAGAAGGTGCCATTGCTGCATATAAACGTGGAGAGTTAATCAGCGTGTCCCCAGCAGGAAAAATGCTCGGTGTCAGTCTATCAGAATCGGATATCATTCAATACTTAGAAAAATCATTATCTCTTGCACTGATTGATGAGCGGTATTGTGCTGTCTCCGGTTTGCCAGAGGACGTGTATCAGCTGAAGGCACGGCTTGAACAAGAAGGAATAGCTGCTGAGTTATTTGATGGAAATACCGCGTATCAATCGGATCTGCTGGCTGACGCAGCGGAAGAATTCATGCGCTTCCTTGGTACGATGGAAATAAGATCACCAGACATTCCAGTCGTTTCATCCGTCACTGGAAAAGTTCTTACAAATGACGAAGCAGCAGATGCCAGCTATTGGGCCGGCCAAATTTGCAAGCCGATTCGATTCTTTGAACACATCTCGTCTTGCTTGCGGGAGGAACCTGCTGTTTGCATAGATCTACGTTTGACTCAGGGTGCATCAGTATTTACAGAGCGCCGATCAGTTGGCTTGACGGGTGAACTTGGCACGCGAGGATACACAGACGTTTTAAAGTTACATATATACGGAGCGTTGTGGAGTCTTGGCGCCGAGATTGATTTCAGCGCCCTGCATGAACCTCAGTATAATAAAAGATTAGCACTGCCGACTTACCCTTTTACAAAGCAGCATTTCCCGCTGCCTGACAGCTTAGCACAGGATAGGGAGGAAGGTGCGCCTCAGCAACAGGCGGATCTGCATCCCGAATTATCGGTCTTGACGTTATCAGCTGTTGAAAAGGCAATCAGTGAAATTGTCATAAAGCATTTTGGATACCATGAACTGGACGATGAGATGCCGTTTTTTGAGCTAGGGGCTACGTCACTTGATATCTCTCAATTGGCGGCAAAATTCACGGATTACCTGAAATGGAAAGTAGATCCGGTTATGCTTTATCAATTTGCCACAGTTCGCAGCTTGGCGAAGCATCTTCATCAACAGGTTCAAACGATGACCGGGCAGCCGCAAAAGACGCAGCATCAAAAGGTGCCGCAAAGCCTTCCGAACGGCCGGGGATCTGATATTGCGATCATCGGCATGGCAGGACGTTTTCCGGGAGCCGGCAATTTGGATGAGTTTTGGAATAATCTCGTAAACGCCAAAGAATCTGTCAGTTTCTTTACGGTTGAAGAATTAAAAGCGTCAGGCGTTGATGATCAGCTCTTGCAGCATCCCGGTTATGTAAAAGCGAAGGGTATCATCGAGGATTCCGATATGTTTGATGCTGACTTTTTCCAATATTCCTCAAGAGAAGCAGAACTGATGGACCCGCAATTCAGGCTTTTGCATGAATGTGCATGGGAAGCGTTAGAGGATGCGGGCTGCGATCCGGAACGAACAACAGGTAAAATTGGCGTGTATGCCGGGACGAGTCCGAATCTTGAATGGATTACCCGTTTTGCAGGGAAGCTGGATGGGGCCGAGCAGTTCAGTTCCATGCTGTTAAATGACAGAGAATTCTTCAGTACCCAGCTTGCTTATAAATTAAACCTGCACGGACCAAGCATCACGATGCAGACAGCCTGCTCCACTTCTTTAGTGAATATCGGAGCGGCATGTCAGGCGCTGCAAAGCGGGGCATGTGACGCGGCGCTTGCGGGAGGCGTAACCGTCAGCACGCCTTTGCGATCAGGGTATGTGTATCAGGACGGTATGATTCAGTCACCGGACGGGCATTGCCGACCTTTTGATCATGATGCAGGCGGTACAGTCTTTGGTGATGGTGCCGGAATCATTGTTTTAAAAAGGTATGAGGACGCTGTTAAAGAGGGGCATACCATTCACGCGGTCATAAAAGGGGTAGGGATGAATAATGATGGAAGCCGAAAAGTCGGTTTTACCGCTCCGAGTGTAGAAGGTCAGGCAGAAGTATTAAAGAATGCGTACGAGAATGCCGGTGTCGATCCGGAAACAGTGGGGTATATCGAAGCTCACGGAACCGGTACAAAAATGGGCGACCCAATCGAAATAGAAGCGCTGAGCCAGGTCTTTAAAAGTGATAAAACGATGACAGTTCCAATCGGGTCAGTTAAAAGCAATGTCGGGCATTTAAACAGTGCTGCAGGTATTGCCGGCCTCTTTAAGGCCGTCTTATCGCTAAAACATAAAACAATTCTGCCAAGTTTGAACTATAAATCGCCTAATCCGCATATTCAATTTGACCGGACGCCGTTTTATGTCAATACTGAGGCAAAATACTGGAAGGAATCCAGTTATCCTAGGCGGGCTGGTGTCAGCTCCTTCGGAATCGGCGGGACAAACGCACATGTCGTACTGGAAGAAGAGCCGCTGTCAGGCAAAGAAGCTTCTTCTGAAAGACAAAGACATCTGCTTGTTTTGTCAGCTAAAACTGACACAGCTTTAGACCGGATGACCCATCGTTTGAAGGAATTTCTCCAGACGCATCCGGACGTTCCGTTAGAGGATGTGGCATATACCTTACAAACCGGCAGAAAACAATTTCCATACAGGAAATCTGTCGTGCTGTCAAAATCAGCGGAATGGGATAGCGGCGCAGAACTCACAGGCTTTCAAAGAAACAGCGGGCGCCCGGCTGCCTTTATGTTTTCAGGCCAAGGCTCTCAGTATATTGATATGATGAAAGATTTATATGAAGCAGAACCAGTGTTTCAGAAAGAAGCAAACCGCTGCTTTGCCTTGGCTGAAAAAACACATCAGATGGATTTGAAGGCGACCGTCTTTCCAGATTCAAAAGACGGGGTGCGACTGACGGATACTGCTGTTGTGCAGCCGTTGCTGTTTATCTTTGAATACGCGCTCGCAAAGCTGCTGCAAAGCGCAGGCATTTCACCGGATTATATGATCGGGCACAGTATTGGCGAGTATACCGCAGCGTGCCTGTCAGGCGTGTTTTCGTTAGACACAGCCTTAATGCTGGTCATGGAGCGGGGACGATTGATGCAGAAATTGGAGTCCGGGGCGATGATGAGTGTCCAGCTATCCGAGGATGAGCTGCAGCCGCTGCTTGCCAACGGTCTATCGCTTGCGGCTGTCAATGCTCATGATTTATGCGTAGTATCCGGAAAAAGTGAGGAGATTGAGGCGTTAGCGGTTCTCCTTGAAGAGAAGGGCATTGCCGGGCGGCAGCTGCATACTTCTCATGCTTTTCATTCCTATATGATGGAGCCGATTCTTGCGGAATTTGAAGCGCTTGTAAAGCAAATGGATATTCATCCCCCAAGTATTCCTTTTGTCTCCAACGTAACAGGAACATGGATACTGCCGGAACAAGCAGCAGATCCGACTTATTGGTCTCAGCACTTGAGAGGCACAGTGCGTTTCCAAGAAGGATTAGAGCAAATTCTAAGTGATGAAAACGTGCTGTTGATCGAAGTCGGTCCCGGCAGCACACTCAGTACATTTGCCAAAAGGCATAAGAAGCGAACAAGCCGGCATGACATCGTTCATACAGTCCGGCATGCTCAAGAAACGGCTAATGACCATGCTTATTTCTTGAAGAAATTAGGCCGGATTTGGGTATGCGGATATGAGATTGACTGGAACCAGTATTGCGGTGATAAGTCTAAGCGTCTCATATCACTGCCGCCTTATCCTTTTGAGAAAAAACGCTATTGGATAGATGCGGCTGATAATACGGCTGCTTTCGCCGCAGCTGATGAGCCAAATCGAAAGAAGACGATGGATCAATGGTTCTACCTTCCATCATGGGAAAGAAAGATTCAGTCCGTAAACAGTCGAAAGCAAGAGCAGCCAGCTGAAAGCGGGAAAACGCTTGTCTTTCATGAAGGAACAGCCTTTGGAGACCGGCTGGTGCAAACGATACGCCGTCATGAGCATGAAGCGGCAGTTGTTACAAGGGGCCGGCAATTTGAAAAGGTGAACAGCAGATTATATGTCATTAATCCGGCCGACAGCACGCATTATGAGCGTTTGTTTTCGTCACTTGCTTCAGACGGACTTCTTCCAAACCGCATAATGCATCTATGGAGCGTTTCTGAACAAGGAGAAGCTCAGCAATCATTCAGTGTTTACAGTGAAAGCGGCTATTACAGTTTGATTTTTACTGCACAGGCAGCAGCCAATCAAAAACAAATGAATCAATGTGACATGTTTGTGCTGACAAGCGGCATTCATGAGGTGACGGGAGAAGAACAAATCGATGCAGAAAAGTCCCCGATTTTAGGGCCGGTGAAAGTTATACCGCAAGAATACAACCATATGAAGTGCTGGAACATCGATATCCCTCCTTTACCGGACATTTTGACATGGAAAGAAGAGGAGCTGATTGACCAGATCATGGAGGAAGCCGAAGCCCCGGATCTAGATCAGATTATCGCATATCGAAGCCGCCGCAGATGGGTGCAGACGTATCAGCCTATTCAGTTAAATAAAACATCCGGCTTGCCAGAGATGATCCGCCCGAGTGGCGTATATCTTATCACTGGAGGACTTGGCGGAATCGGTTTTGTTTTATCTAAGATGCTTGCGCAAGAAGGGAATGTCCGTCTGGTTCTGACAGGAAGAAGCGAACTTCCGCCGCGAAGCCAGTGGGAAAGCTGGTGCAAAGAACATCAGGAAGATGATCCGATAGCGGTGAAAATCGGAAAAATAAAAGAATTGGAACGGCTGGGCGCAAAGGTGACAGCCTTTCAGGCGGATGCAGGAAGCCTGTTAGATATGCAGTCTGTTATGAGAGAAATCCATGCTGAATTCGGGCAGCTGAACGGCGTCTTTCACGCCGCTGGTCTCCCGGGCAGTTCATCATTCCGGGCCATTAAGGATATACCTGCAGCAATTGAAGGCGGAGAAGATCAATTCAAGTCTAAAGTAAGAGGCCTGGAAGTGCTTGAATCGTTATTGAAAAACGAAAAAATAGATTTCTGCTTCTTGTTTTCATCGATCAGTGCTTTACTCGGCGGTCTCGGTTTTTCCGCTTACTCCGCAGCGAATATTTATATGGATGCCTTTTCCGTGAAGATGAATCAGCGCAGCGAGACTCCTTGGATATGCGTCAATTGGGATGCCTGGAACTTTTGGGGACAGCTTGAATCTACAATTGGAGAATCAATTGCTGATCTTGCGATTTTGCCCGAAGAAGGGGGCGAGCTTTTTCAATATGTGCTGTCTGATGTCCGTAATCGCCATTTATTGGTCTCAACAGGTGATTTGGATCACAGAATCAGGCAATGGGTATCCATGAATACAGAAAGCAGAGCGGGTGAGAAGAAAAAGGCAGCCGCCGTAAACACCAGACCTGAATTGAATAATCCATATGTCGCCCCGCGCAACAAAACAGAACAGATCATTTGCGGCATCTGGCAGGATTTTATGGGTTTGGAGCAGGTCGGCATACATGATAACTTTTTTGATCTTGGGGCCAGCTCTTTAGATATTGTACAAGTGACAAACCGTCTAAATAAAGAACTGGGAACAAATGAGGCGGTGGTGACTTTATTCACATACCCATCTGTGGCTGCTTTAGCGCAATTTATTAGTCCTGATCAAGAAGAAAGTGATGAGGAGAAAGAGGAATTGGCGGCTGTATCCAGCGGACGGAGAAAAACGCGGATGCGCAATCAGCGAGATAAAAGATTGAGAGGCGGCGAATAGATGAGTAATTCTAACAATTCGAATCACGGAGCTGAAATTGCTGTTATCGGAATGGCAGGACGATTTCCGGGAGCGAAAAACATGCAGGAGTTTTGGAGCAATTTGATAAATGCGAAAGAGACAATTTCTTTTTTCACTGATGAGGAACTGAAAGAAGAGGGCGTCGATGAAGAGCTGCTGAATGATTCGCGATTTGTAAAAGCAAAAGGAATTGTGGAGGACGTAGACTTGTTTGACGCCGGCTTCTTTGACTATACGCCGAAGGAAGCGGCCATGATGGATCCGCAGTTTCGCATCTTTCATGAATGCGTGTGGACTGCGTTGGAAGATGCCGGTTATGATCCTTTCACTTATAAAGGACAGATCGGTCTTTATACCGGAGCCGGCCTCAATGCAGAATGGGTTCTGAGGGCTCTTCAGGGTGCTAAATCGGGAGAAGACTCGAAGACGCTTGAAACAGCTGTTTTGAATATGAGGGATTACATGGCGACACTTATTTCCTATAAGCTCAATCTAAAAGGGCCGAGCATGATGGTGCAAACCGCTTGCTCGACCTCGATGGTCTCTATTCACCTTGCCGTTCAGGCTTTATTAAATGGTGACTGCCATATGGCGGTCGCAGGTGGTGTCTCCATTCGCCTTCCGCAAAAATCTGGATATCTCTATCAAGAAGGCATGATTCATTCTCCAGACGGACATTGCCGCGTCTTTGACAATGAGGCGGCAGGTACAGTTTTTGGAGATGGGGCCGGAGCTGTAATTTTAAAAACGCTTGAGGATGCGGAAGCAGACGGAGACCATATTTACGCTGTGATAAAAGGAACGGCGGTCAATAATGACGGCAGCCGTAAGGTGGGATATACGGCGCCAAGCACAAAAGGTCAGGTAACAGCCATCAAAACAGCCTTGCACATAGCCGAGGTTGATCCTGAAACCATTACGTATGTTGAGGCTCACGGCACGGGCACGACACTTGGTGATCCCATAGAGATTGAGGCTTTAAAGCAAGCCTATCAAACAGACCGCCGCGGTTACTGCAGAATAGGGTCTGTCAAGTCCAACATCGGTCATTTAAATGATGCGTCAGGTGTGGCTGGATTTATGAAGGCTGTACTCAGCTTAAAGCATAAGGTGATCCCGCCGACTCTGAATTTTGAAAAACCAAACGCCAAAATCGATTTTGCACAATCACCATTTGTCGTCAATACGGAACTCACCCCTTGGGAAGAAAATGCATTCCCGCGCAGGGCGGGTGTTAGCTCATTCGGCATAGGGGGAACAAACGCCCATGTTATATTGGAAGAAGCGCCGGCAGAGCACGGGACAGGTCAAAGACATGATGCGGAACTCTTCGTGCTGTCAGCCAAAACGCCGGCAGCGTTAGATAACATGACAGATCGGCTATCAGACTATTTTATGAAAAATCAGCAGGTCAATCTGGCTGATGCAGCATACACGCTTAAAACGGGGAGACATTCGTTCCCTTATAAAAGAGCTATTGTGGCCTCGGATGTGTCTGAGCTTCTTCAAGCTATTCATGAAAACCGCCATGAGTCTGTTAAAACCGGAAGCTCCCAAACTGCAAGCCGGCCTGTCGTCTTTCTTTTCCCAGGACAGGGAGCGCAGTATGTTGATATGGCTAAAGGGCTCTACGATACCGTACCGGTTTTCAGGGCAGAGCTCGATGACTGTTTTGACATATTAAAAAGTCACATGGATACAGATCCGCGCACGGTGCTTTTCTCAAATGATAATCAGCATGATGCAGGATTGATTAATCAAACTGAATATACGCAGCCTCTTCTATTCTGTATCGAATATTCACTTGCAAAAATGCTGATCCACTGGGGAATTAAGCCAAAAGCAATGGCAGGACACAGTATTGGGGAGTATACAGCTGCAGCAATTTCAGGTGTGCTCTCTTTGGAAGATGCTCTTGAAATCGTGAGTTTTCGAGGAGCTGCACTGCAAAAACTGCCGTCCGGTTCCATGCTCAGCGTTTCTATAAGCGAAGCTGAGATCAAACGGTATACAGACGGAACGGTTTCAATCGCTGCTGTGAATGCACCGGATTCATGTGTTGTATCAGGGGAATCAGACGCGATTGAGGCATTGGAAAGGAAGTTGAGCGCCGAGGGGCACAGCTGCAGAAAGCTCCATACATCTCATGCTTTCCATTCACATATGATGGAATCGGTTTTAGAGGACATGAAACATAAACTCTCAGCCTATCAATTTAAAAATCAAAAGATTCCGTTTGTCTCAAATGTAACAGGGGACTGGATCACAGACGAAGAAGCCGGAGACCCGACATATTGGGCTCATCATTTGCGGGGGACCGTCAGATTTATGGACTGCGCAAAACGTTTAAAAGAAGAATTGAATCCGATTTTTATAGAGGTCGGTCCAGGAAATGCTTTACGTTCGTTTGTCAGCAAGCTGTATCAGGCGGAGGATCAGTCGCAAATCGCAATCCAGCTGTTGAGGCATCCGAAGGAGTCAGCCACCGATTACCGTTATTTGCTGAGCAGGCTGGGAGATGTGTGGCTGCACGGGGTTCCAATCGATTGGAAAGCTTTTTATGATCAGGAACAATGCCGCCTTATTCCGCTTCCGACGTATCCTTTTGAAAGAGAGCGCTACTGGATTGATCGGGTAAAAGAACAGCCGGGAGCACGCTCAGCGGAAGACTTTCAGCTTTTGGTGCCAGAGCAAACAAATGACGGACAGACTGATGATACTGGATCTGATGTTCCATTTACTGAGACAGAAGCGGCTTTGGCCGTCATGTGGAAGGACATACTTGGAGTCCAACGTGTCACCTTGGATGCTCACTTTTTTGAAACAGGCGGGCATTCATTAAATGCCACCGGTCTCATTTCCCGCATACACAAGGAATTTGGGGCGGACCTTACGTTAAGCGACGTGTTTCAGCATCCGACAATCCGTACGCTTGCCGCGCTTATCGAGCGCTCTGACCGAAATCAATATACAGCTATTCAGCCTGCGGAGAAAAAAGATGTCTACAGGCTGTCAGCGGCACAGCGGAGAACGTATTTAATTCATCAAAGAATCGGGCAGGTTACCACGTATAACATGCCGATGGCTCTTTTATGCCTTGGGAAAATTGATGCCGCCCGTTTCGAGGATACGTTTAAACGACTGATAGAAAGACATGAAACACTTCGTACGACGTTTGAAATAAAGGATGGAGAGCCTGTTCAAAGAATCCATCAGCAATTTGATTTTTCGATTGAACAAACACAGGCGAACATGGACGAGCTTGATGACGAAATCCGTTCATTTATCCGGCCGTTTGATCTTAAGGTCTCCCCATTAATTCGGGTAAAATTCGTTAAAATTGAGGAAGAAAAGCACGCGCTGCTGGTTGATATGCATAATATTGTGGCAGACGGCGCCTCGATGAATATTTTTATCAAAGAATTTACCCAATTATACAGAGGAGAACAGCTTCCCGGTAGCATGGTCCAGTACAAGGATTACGCGGAGTGGCAGCAGTCATTTTTCAAAAGCGAAATGTTTAAACGCCAAAAAGAGTATTGGCTGAAACAGCTTGAGGGCGAAGTGCCTGTGCTGGATATGCCGCTTGATTACGAGCGTAAAGAACAAAGCTTTTTAGGCAGGGCAATCAAGTTTACAATTCCTCCGCACGTTTTAGAAAAGCTTGAGAAAATCGGAGAGGCGCAGCAGCTGACGAACAACGTCATGCTGTTCCAGCTTTATGCCATGCTCCTGTCCCGCTATACAGACCAGCAGGAGCTGATGATCGGCTCATTGGTGGCAGGCCGGCGTCATGCGGATATTGAGCATACAATCGGTATGTTTACGAACTTCCTTCCGATTAAAGTTCATTTAAATCCAGAAGAATCGTTTGCTGATAACCTTCAATACACGAAGAAAACATTGCTTGAAGCATATGACCATCAGGATTATCCATATGATCAAATGGCGGAAGCACTCCAGCCGGTGATTAAGCCGAATCATAATCCTTTCTTTGACACCATGCTGATTTATCACAATGAGTATGACCCGAATATAAAAATAGAGGCTGATGGACTGACATTTGAAACATATGAATTTGCAAAGGGCATTTCAAAGCTTGATATGAAAATGGATGTTGTGAAAGAAGTGACGGGAGAGCTTAAATGTGTGCTTCAATACAACCGTTCTCTTTTCACTCATGAATCTATGCAGGCGTTTGTTTCTCATTTTATCTCTCTAGCCGAAAGAGCTGCAGAAGATCCCGAAAAAATCATAAAGGACATTCCGGTGCTCAGCCAAAAAGAACAGGAAGAGGCAAAGCGAAAAAGGGAGAGAGAAGCAAACCGAACAATTGAGTGTCCATTAGCTGTTTGTTCCAATTTCACAGCTGATCCGATTGTGCCTTATCTAAAATGGTGGGGTGAACAGTTTGATATTCATTTTGACGTAAAGCTGTCTCCTTACGGGCAGGTGTTTCAAGAATTACTTAATGAAGAAAGCCTGCTGTCACGCCAAAAAAACGGTGCTAATCTGCTCCTGATCCGTCTTGAGGACATGGCGGGAGATGCTGGGCTCTCTTTGGAAGAAAGAATTTCTCACCTTCAATATAATTCAGACGAACTGCTTGCCATCATCAAGCGAAAGAAAAAGGAAGTGCCTTATTTCATCGGATTGCTGCCACTGGAAAACATGGGAGAAGGGCGGCTCTGGGACATCATCATGCAGGCACAGCAAAATTGGGTATCGCAGCTAGCTGACGAAAAGGATATCCATCTGGTTGATCTCCGCACTCTCCAACAAACGTACCAGCTTGATGATATTTTTGACCCGCAAAGTGAACGAGCGGCACGAATACCGTTCACTGAAGAGTTTTATGCGGCGATGGGTACACGGGTGGCACGCGAGCTTACGGCATGGCTGAAACCTCCATTTAAAGCGGCTGCCATCGATTGTGACGGCACGTTGTGGAGCGGTACAGTGTCTGAAGCTGGGGCGGATGGGATCACCGTTACTCCTGCTCATCAAGCGCTGCAGCGATTCTTAAAGAAAAAACAAGAAGAGGGTCTGCTTCTTGTGCTGACAAGCAGAAACAACGAAGAAGACGTCTGGGATGTATTTGAACGTCATCCGGATATGATTTTGCAAAAGGAAGACTTTGTCCTATCTCGCGTTAATTGGAATGAAAAAGCGAGAAATATTAAAGAAATGGCGGATGAGCTGAACATCTCTGCGGATCGGTTTATATTCTTAGATGATGATCCTGCTCAATGCCTTGAGATGAACGAACGCCTGCCTGAGGTTCTAACCTTGCTTCTGCCGTCTGATACGGAATCCATCCCAATGTTTTTAAAACACATCTGGGCATTTGACAGGTTCAGAGTGACAGAAGCTGATCATAAACGCACGGAACGGTACTTGGCCGCGCAAGAAAGAAAAATAGATCTCAAAACGGCCCGTTCACTTGAAGAATTTCTCTCCGGCTTAGGGCTGCGTGTCGCTTTGACTGAAATGACAGAAGAGCATTTGCCGCGTGTTGCTCAAATGAGTGCGAGAATCAATCAGTTCAATTTGAATCCGTCGGTTTACCGAGAGGAGAAGCTTGCCCAGCGGCTTGATACGGACGGACACATCGGCTGGATTGTTGAAGCGGCGGACAGATTTAGTGATGAAGGCATTGTTGGTGCGATCATGGGAGTCCTAATGGAAGACTCATTAAAGATCGATACATTTTTGCTCAGCTGCCGCGCATTAGGCAAAGGCATAGAACATAAAGTGCTGTCAGGGCTGGCTTCATATGCACGGGAAAAACAGCTTGCGACGCTATCCTTGGAGTTTAAGGATTCAGGTAGAAACCGGGCCTTTTCTGAATTCTTGGCTGCGCATCGTTTTAAAGAAGAAGCGGATCGGGTTTATTACATCTCTGTGTATGATGTAGAGGATCGAAGCGGGCATATCGAATGGGCATCCTCTCGGCAGCCTGCGCCAGATGGAACGGAGAAAACAGCTGCAAGTGATGTATTGCCGCAAGCTTTCATTGAAAACACAAATGCTCATTGGGAAGTGCTGCATGCTGAACAATCCCTGCATTCTCCATATTTAGTGGCCTTAGATACAAACCGGCCGGAGCATTTGCGAGCTCTATTAGTGAAGGAACATATAGGAGCCGGAGCAGTAGAAAGCGGGCCGGAAACAGAACAGCAAAAAATACTTGCGGACATTTGGAAAGATATTCTCCACTTGGATTATGTAGGAATTGACAACGATTTCTTTGATTTAGGAGGAAATTCGCTTCTCGCTGTCAAAATGGAAGTAGAGATGGAAAAGAAGGGCTGGTATGTTAATGATTTGAATTTTGCAAAAAAACACACGATAAGAGAATTATCTAAATATATGAAGAGGGAGAATCAGCATGCATAAAGATATTAAAGCAATATTCAATGAAGAAAAGGTTCTGGCAGAAGCTGCCGTTATATATGGATTTACAAGAGAGCAGGTGCAATTCTTAGCCGATGCGGAAAACTATGTGTATGAGTTTGCCAAAGACAATGAATCTTATATTTTAAAGATTACACACACAATTCGCAGGTCGCCTAATTACATTATGGGAGAAATGGAGTGGCTCCATCACCTTGCTGAAGGAGGACTCTCAGTAGCCAAACCGATTCCGTCGCTAAATGGAAAAGATGTTGAGGAAGTGCCAGATGGAAATGGCGGAGCGTTTTTACTCAGAGTATATGAGAAAGCGCCTGGGCATAAAGTAGACGAATCTGACTGGAATGAAAAACTATTTTTCGAGCTTGGCAGATATACAGGGAAAATGCACAGTCTGACAAAAAGCTACAAGCTGAGCAATCCTGCTTTTAAAAGACAGGAGTGGGATGAAGAGGAACAGCTAAAGCTCAGAAAGTATGTTCCTGAAGATCAGACGAAGGTTTTTCAGCAGGCAGATGCTTTAATGGAAGAGCTGCGTCAGTTGCCAAAGGGTCGGGATAGTTACGGCTTGGTTCACGCTGATCTGCACCATGGAAATTTTAATTGGGATCATGGGAAAATCACTACGTTTGATTTTGACGATATCGGCTATAACTGGTTTGTCAATGATATAAGCATCCTTCTCTACAATGTGCTGTGGTATCCGGTTATTCCATATGAAAATAAAACTGCTTTTACAGAAGAATTTATGACGCATTTTATGAAAGGCTACAGGGAGGAAAATGAAATTGATGCCGTATGGCTCAAGAAAATCCCGGATTTTCTCCGCCTGCGCCATATGCTGATTTATGGATTGCTGCATCAAATGTTTGACCTTGATTCAATAGGAGAAGAAGAAAAAGAAATGCTAAAGGGATTCAGAAACGATATCGAAAATCAAACGCCGATAACCGAATTTGACTTTTCGGCTTTGACTTAAGAAATATGCGCCGACCCTGTTCGGGACCGGCGCTCCTAAAAAAAACTCCGGCTGTGCGCCGGAGTTTTTTATTTTTGTTCTAAAATAGCAAAAATGTTTTTTGCCTGCTGCGTATTGTCGATGAGTCCCTTCCATTTTTCCTTTCCCGGCCCATAAGCATAAACTGGTACGTCTTCACCGGTGTGGGCTAATGTCGTCCAGCCTGAAAAAGACCGTTTATCAAAAATCAATTGAATACTTTTTTGAACAGCTGCTGTATCCGATTGTGAGGCTGCGTTTTTCACATGATTTATCTCACTTTCCGTCAGTTCCAAATCAATATAAGTGCTCAGTACCTTTTCGGCATCTTGCCCTTCAGCGATCTTTTCCGCCATATAGCCCGGCGTTTTTTTTGCGGCGATGATCGAAGCAGGGTTCCATTTATAGCCGGTCTCGCGCGTCATGCCTTCAGCGCCGTAGGAGAACCCGCCTGTAGAGTGATCAGCGGTGATGATAACCAATGTTTCTTTATCTCTTTTTGCGAAATCAAGCGCCGATTGAACGGCCTTCTCGAAGTCTTCCATTTCGCTCAAAGCGCCTACAACATCATTTTCATGGGCTGCATTGTCAATATTGCTTCCTTCCAGAAGCATAAAAAAACCGTTTTTGTTCTTTTGTAACTGTCTGAGTGCGGCTTCTGTCATGTCTTTTAGAGAAGGTGTACTGTTCTCTCTGTCAATCGCTTTATCCAATTCAATCTCTCCAAACAGCCCAAGCAGCTTACCGTGCTGATTATTTTTCAGGTCTTGCTTTGTTGTCACATAATGATAGCCGTCTTTTTGGAATTCCTCAGCAAGGTTTCGATCCTTACGGATGAAATATTTTGCTCCGCCGCCCAGTAAAATATCAGCTTTATGGGAGCCGTTAACGCGATCATCATAGAATTGATCGGCGATTTCAGTGTAATTTTTCCGTGAGACGTTATGTACGCCAAAAGCAGCGGGAGTGGCGTCGGTTAAGTCCGAAGTCACGACGAAGCCGACGGACATCTTTTTCTCTTTGGCAGCTTCTGTTACGCTCTTGAGCTGCTGATGTTTGTTGTCTACAGCAATGGCGTCATTATATGTTTTCGTTCCGGTGGCCATCGCGGTTGCAGCAGCAGATGAATCAGTGATGTTGTCTCTAGGATCATTTGGGTGTGTCATCTGCATTCCAGTTAAATAAGAATCCCATGCTGTCTGTACGGGAGTGTTCAGCTTTTCGCTTTTTAATGTTCTATAGCTGTTAATCATAGGCATACCCATTCCGTCTCCGACGATAAAGATAATATTTTTGGGACTCTTGCTCTGGCTGCTCTTAGATGATTGAGAAGTAGAAGGGGAGGTGAATGCTGTTACAGCAAAAATACATAAGAAAGCAGTTAAAATGAGGGTGACAGTTACTGTGAACCGGGTTGAAATAAGAAACATCTCCTTTTATTATATTATTTTACTAATATGTATTTTATTTGAATATAATAGAGACTTCAACGTTTTTTTCCACACAAAAAGCCAATGGGACATAATGCCCCATTGGCTTTTATAATGTATCGCACTTTACGCCGACTACACCTTCAATGTCTTTTATATCATAGTAGACATCGGTCGTGTATCTGTTTTTATGGACACGGACCTTGACTTCCATAATCGGAAATTCTTTTTCATGAAGGTCATCGATTCGGACGGAGTGTGTCTTAATGTTTCTTCTTTTCATTTCTTTTAAAATCTCTGTCATTTTGTTTTTATCGGAAAGTGACATTCTGATGCGGATGTCTTTTTCCTGCAGACGGTCTGGACCGATTTTTCTGACTGCCCACGGCAGAAATTCAACGCTGATCAGGATGAACAGAAGGCTAGCAAAGGCTTCTTTATAAAATCCCGCTCCGGTTGCAAGTCCGAGCCCGGCCGCCCCCCAAATCATAGCCGATGTGGTTAAGCCGGAAATGACATCGTTGCTCTTTCGCAAAATAACACCCGCTCCGATAAACCCGACACCGGAGATGATTTGCGCCGGCAAACGCAGCGGATCCATCATGATGCGGTAGTATTTAGGGAAATGATATGCCGCGTTAATGCTGACGATCGTCAGCATGCATGAGCTGACGGCGATAACAATACAGGTTTTTAACCCGAGCGGCTTATTCTTCAGCTCGCGCTCCAGCCCGATGACCATGCCAATTAAAGTGGCAATGCCCAATTTTAATAAAATATCAGGATCAATATACCAGCTCAACAGCAACTTCCCCCTTATCTATGGTGTTTTTAAATAAATATGATTTTCTCACAGTATTTATCGCAAAACAAGGGCACAAAAGCCACCAAGCAGCGCTTGATGGCTTTTTGATTATTTTTTGCGCTTTAACAGTTTTTCCATAACACCGAATAATCGGTAAGAGGCTTTTGCAGGCCGCTTTGTGATCATGCTGACGGTGATGCCGGCAATCATACTGAGGATAAACCCAGGGATGATTTCGTATACGCCGGTTGATTTTGCCAGGCCGGTTGTAATCCAGATCAACACGGTCGCAGCCCCGACAATCATCGCAGCAAGAGCGCCCCATTCGTTCATCCGCTTCCAATACAGGCTGAGCAGAATCGCAGGCCCGAAAGCTGAACCGAAGCCGGCCCACGCGTATCCGACCAAATCAAGAATGGTGCTGCTCGGATTCAATGATAAGAGAACCGCAATAACAGCTATCACTAAGACGGACAGACGTCCGATCATGACCAATTCTTTATCGGAAGCTTTTCGTCTGAAAAACGTCCGGTATAAATCCTCTGTTACAGCACTTGCTGTTACCAAGAGCTGTGAGGAGATGGAACTCATGATGGCAGCCAAAATAGCTGACAACAAGAAACCAGTGATTAAAGGGTGGAACAAGATTTTAGAGAAGATAATGAATATCATCTCCGGATCCTTTACAGCAACACCGAATTTATGGGCATAAGCAACACCGATTAAACCGGTCAGCACGGAACCGAGCACTGAAATAACCATCCAGCTCATGCCGATTCGGCGTGCAGGCTTTAAATCTTTAATGTTTTTAATCGCCATAAATCGGACGATAATATGAGGCTGGCCGTAGTAACCCAAGCCCCAGGCTAAATAGGAAATAATGCTAATGACGCTCGCGCCTTTAAAGATATCCAACAGATTTGGGTTAACAGCGCTGATTTCATGGAAAGTCGGAGCAACGCCGCCCACATGGGTAAAAGCAACGATCGGCACAAGCACTAGTGCTGCAAACATGATCGCACCCTGCACGAAGTCAGTCAGACTGACAGCAAGGAAACCGCCAAATAGTGTATATAACACGACAACCGCGGTAGTCAGAAACAAGCCCAGTTTGTAATCCGCGCCAAAAGCAGATTCAAACAGCCGTCCTCCAGATACCATACCGGAAGAGGTATACAATGTGAAAAAGATCATAATGACCAAAGCTGATACGATTTTCAGCAGTGATGAAGAATGCTGGAACCGTTTATCAAAGAAATCAGGAATCGTAATCGCGTCATCCGCTGCTTCCGTATAAGCACGCAGCCTTGGAGCCAGCAGCAAGTAGTTTGAGTACGCCCCGATGGTAAGACCTAAAGCAAGCCATAAGGTTGACAGCCCTGTCGCGAACATCGCGCCGGGAACACCCATCAGCATCCATCCGCTCATATCCGCCGCTCCGGCAGACAAAGCAGTAACAAACGGCCCGAGACCTCTTCCTCCAAGCATGTAATCGTTAATATCAGTGGTTTTCTTAAATGCATACCAGCCGATTAACAGCATGGCAATAAAGTAAATTGCTAAAGAAATAATAATTTCAATACTCACGTTTTACCCTCTCTTCATTTCTAATAATTTTGCATCACCTCTCAAATTGATGGTGCCAGTTAAGCAGCCTGGCGCAAGTGCGGCACAAAAGACATTCTTTTGCAGGTGCACTTGGTAACTTAACCTAACAAAGTATTCCCACCCATTCAAGTGATGAAACATGGCCGCCCAGCGGGAAATATCGGGGCAAACCAAGAAGGGAATAGAGATTAAAACGCTTTCAAAAATAATTAAAGTAAAAATTTTCAGAAAAATATTTCGTTTCTCCTCCGGCTCTTTTTAGTATAAAATATATAGGGTATTGTCTCGAAAACACAGGCCCGCCCCAAGGCGTTTTGTTGCTTTAAAGGGCTTGTTTTTGATATGATCAGTATTATATGACTTAACGGAGAAATATGTGGAGGTGGATCATATGTCACGAATTTCAATAGAAGAAGTAAAGCACGTTGCGCATCTTGCGAGACTTGCGATTACGGAAGAAGAAGCAAAAATGTTCACTGAACAGCTTGACAGCATCATTTCATTTGCCGAGGAGCTGAACGAGGTCAACACAGACAATGTGGAGCCTACAACTCACGTGCTGAAAATGAAAAATGTCATGAGAGAAGATGAAGCGGGTAAAGGTCTTCCGGTTGAGGATGTCATGAAAAATGCGCCTGACCACAAAGACGGCTATATTCGTGTGCCATCAATTCTGGACTAAAGGAGGGACACAAGAATGTCATTATTTGATCACAAAATCACAGAATTAAAACAGCTCATACATAAAAAAGAGATTAAGATTTCTGACCTGGTCGATGAATCTTATAAACGCATTCAAGCGGTTGATGATAAGGTACAAGCCTTTTTGGCATTAGATGAAGAAAAAGCGCGCGCATACGCAAAGGAGCTCGATGAGGCGGTTGACAGCCGTTCTGAGCATGGTCTTCTCTTTGGGATGCCGATCGGCGTAAAAGATAATATCGTAACAAAAGGGCTGCGCACAACTTGCTCCAGCAAAATTCTCGAAAACTTCGATCCGATTTACGATGCTACTGTCGTTCAGCGCCTTCAAGACGCTGAAGCGGTCACAATCGGAAAACTGAACATGGACGAGTTCGCCATGGGATCATCAACAGAAAACTCAGCTTACAAGCTGACGAAAAACCCTTGGAACTTAGATACGGTTCCCGGCGGTTCAAGCGGCGGATCTGCGGCTGCGGTTGCTGCGGGAGAAGTTCCGTTCTCTCTTGGATCTGACACAGGCGGTTCCATCCGTCAGCCGGCCTCTTTCTGCGGCGTTGTCGGATTAAAGCCTACATACGGACGCGTATCCCGTTATGGATTGGTCGCATTTGCGTCTTCATTAGACCAAATCGGGCCGATTACACGTACGGTTGAGGACAATGCATTCTTGCTGCAGGCCATTTCAGGTGTTGATAAAATGGACTCTACAAGCGCAAATGTAGACGTTTCAGATTTTCTTTCTTCATTAACTGGTGATATCAAAGGATTGAAAATCGCTGTTCCAAAAGAATATCTTGGCGAAGGCGTCGGCAAAGAAGCGAGAGAATCTGTTCTTGCAGCGCTCAACGTTCTAGAAGGTCTTGGCGCTACATGGGAAGAAGTATCTCTTCCGCACAGTAAATACGCGCTTGCGACGTATTACCTGCTGTCATCTTCTGAAGCGTCTGCCAACCTCGCACGCTTTGACGGCATCCGCTACGGATACCGCACAGACAACGCGGAAAACCTGATCGACCTATACAAGCAAACGCGCGCTGAAGGCTTCGGAAATGAAGTGAAACGCCGCATCATGCTTGGAACATTCGCTTTAAGCTCAGGCTACTATGACGCGTACTATAAAAAGGCGCAAAAAGTGCGTACTTTAATTAAGAAAGACTTCGAAGACGTATTTGAGAAATATGATGTCATTGTTGGACCAACTACACCGACACCTGCATTTAAAATCGGTGAAAACACGAAAGACCCGCTCACAATGTACGCTAACGATATCCTAACAATTCCGGTCAACCTTGCCGGCGTTCCGGGAATCAGCGTGCCATGCGGATTTGCAGACGGACTTCCGCTCGGCCTGCAAATCATCGGAAAACACTTTGACGAAAGCACTGTATACCGCGTCGCTCATGCATTTGAACAAGCGACAGACCATCATAAAGCAAAACCTGAATTGTAAGGGGTGAAATGAATTGAACTTTGAAACGGTAATCGGACTTGAAGTCCACGTTGAATTAAAAACGAATTCAAAAATTTTCTCAAGCTCTCCGACGCCATTCGGCGCGGAGGCGAATACACAGACAAGCGTCATCGACCTCGGATATCCGGGTGTCCTGCCTGTACTAAACAAAGAAGCCGTGGAATTCGCAATGAAAGCAGCTATGGCGCTCAACTGTGAGATCGCAACGGATACGAAGTTTGACCGCAAAAACTATTTCTATCCGGACAACCCGAAAGCGTATCAGATTTCTCAATTTGATAAGCCAATCGGCGAAAACGGCTGGATCGAAATTGAAGTCGGCGGAAAAACAAAACGCATCGGCATCACACGTCTTCACCTTGAAGAAGATGCAGGAAAACTGACGCATACAGGCGACGGCTATTCTCTTGTTGACTTCAACCGCCAAGGAACGCCGCTTGTTGAGATCGTATCAGAGCCGGATATCCGCACGCCGGAAGAAGCGTACGCGTATCTTGAAAAGCTGAAGTCCATCATCCAATATACAGGCGTTTCTGATTGTAAAATGGAAGAAGGCTCACTTCGGTGTGACGCCAATATCTCTCTTCGTCCGATCGGCCAAGAGGAATTCGGCACAAAAACAGAATTGAAAAACTTGAACTCCTTTGCGTTTGTTCAAAAAGGCCTTGAGCATGAAGAAAAACGCCAGGAGCAGGTTCTTCTCTCCGGCGGCGTCATCCAGCAGGAAACTCGCCGTTACGATGAAGCAACGAAGAAAACCATTCTTATGCGTGTCAAAGAGGGTTCTGACGATTATCGTTATTTCCCTGAGCCTGACCTTGTCGAGCTTTACATTGACGATGAATGGAAGCAGCGCGTAAAAGCAAGCATTCCTGAGCTTCCGGATGAACGCCGCAAGCGTTATATCGATGAGCTTGGCTTGCCTGCATATGATGCGATGGTTCTGACACTGACAAAAGAAATGGCAGACTTCTTCGAAGAAACAGTTCAAAAAGGTGCTGAAGCAAAACAAGCATCAAACTGGCTCATGGGTGAGGTGTCAGCTTATCTGAACGCTGAGCAAAAAGAGCTTTCTGATGTGGCGCTGACACCGGAAGGCCTTGCCGGCATGATTCAATTGATTGAAAAAGGAACGATTTCTTCTAAAATCGCGAAGAAAGTGTTCAAGGAATTAATTGAAAAAGGCGGCGACGCTGAGAAGATTGTGAAAGAAAAAGGCCTTGTGCAGATTTCTGACGAAGGTGTGCTTCTGAAGCTTGTCACAGAGGCGCTTGACAATAATCCTCAGTCAATTGAAGACTTTAAAAACGGGAAAGACCGCGCGATCGGCTTCCTTGTCGGACAAATTATGAAAGCGTCCAAAGGACAAGCCAACCCGCCGATGGCTAACAAAATCCTGCTTGAAGAAATTAAAAAACGCTAATGAAAAAGCAGCTCTCCTCATTGCAGAGGGAGCTGCTTTTTTATGATCAAATAGAAATAAAGATAGAGATCAAAGCGCGAAGCTTTTCAACTTCTTCGAAATCACTTCCGGTCAAATTTGACAGCAGGCCTTTGATAATCGGCTTGCGTGGCTTTTCCTGCGACAGCTCCTCCTCGATCACATCGAGCGAAACGATGATGTCCTCAGGCAATGCGCTGTTTTCTTTCACTTTTTGAATGTCCTGAAGGATCTGACCTTTATTCGCGGGCATTAGGCTGTAAATATCTTTTGGCATGAGCGGATTCAGGCTGGAACGGCTTAGCCCCTGTACAAGATCATCCAGTCTTTCCATGATAAATTCAGATATGTTGTCTGCATCAATTTTGATTTCTTCATTAAACACCATCACATTCATATAGGAGTGCACAATGCCTCTTGCCATGATGGAGAGGTCTGAGAGGTAATTCTCAGTTTCCTTGCCATAAGTCGCAAGCAAAGCGTTCCGATACAGTTTATCTGTCTCGGCTGTGACTTTGTAAAAGTATTGCTTCACTTCCTGGTTTTCCGGGATGATATTTTCAGTAAGCAACAGAACAATAAAATCCTTATGATCGCGAAAATCCTCAAACTGAGCGCTGATTTGTTTTTTCAGCACATCCTTAGGCGGCTGTCCGGCGAGATTCTCTTCTATTTGTTTCATTTTTTTCATAGACATGCCAATGTAATATTCACAGGCAGACAATAGCAGCGCTTCTTTTGATTTGAAATGCAGATAAAAAGCGCCTTTTGAGATGCCGCATTCGCTGGCGATTTCCTGGATGGTCGTCGAAGCGTATCCTTTTTTCGCAAATAAACGAATGCTTGTTTTTATGATTCTCTCTTTTTTCTCATTCATGATGTGCTTCCCCTTAATCCTTGAAAAATTTAGAAAAATTTTCTGGTATATGAGTTGACGATGTTGCGTTATACCGTTTAGTATTATATAGAATGACCAGTCAGTCAATAAAAACACAATGGAGGATATGATGAATCACGTTATTAATTTCGTTCTGAAAAACAAATTCGCCGTATGGCTGATGACGATTATTGTAACGGCAGCCGGCTTGTACGCGGGTATGAATATGAAGCAAGAATCCATTCCTGATGTAAACATGCCCTACCTGACAATCAGCACGACATATCCGGGAGCGACGCCTAGCCAAGTCGCTGATGAAGTAACGAAACCGGTTGAACAAGCGGTGCAGAATTTGGACGGCGTGAGCGTTGTTACGTCGACGTCCTATGAAAATGCATCGTCGGTTATGATTGAATATGATTATGAGAAAGATATGGACAAAGCGAAAACAGAAGCGGCTGAAGCATTAGAAAACGTCAGCCTGCCTGATGACGCGAAAGACCCGGACATTTCACGCTACAGTTTGAACTCCTTCCCAATTCTGACGCTGAGCGTGTCCAGTGATTCAGATAATCTGCAAAAGCTGACAAAACAAGTGGAGGACAGCCTCGTTTCTAAGCTTGAAGGAATAGAAGGCGTTGCTTCAGTCCAAGTATCAGGCCAGCAGGTGGAAGAGGTTGAATTCTCTTTCAAAGAAGACAAACTGAAAGAATACGGCCTTGATGAAGATACAGTTAAGCAAGTGATTCAGGGGTCAGATGTGACAACGCCGCTTGGATTGTACACATTCGGAAATAAAGAAAAATCTGTCGTCGTCAGCGGCGATATTGAAACCATTAAAGATTTGAAGAATATGAGAATTCCAACGGCATCTGCTTCTAGTGCAGGCAGCAACGCCGCAGCAGCAGCACAAAGTGCACAAGCGGCTCAAAGCCCGCAAGCAGCAGCACAGGCGCAGCAAAGCGTAAGCACAGACGTGCCGACGGTCAAGCTATCTGACATTGCAACGATTAAAGATGTCAAAAAAGCTGAATCAATTTCCCGCACAAATGGAAAAGACAGCATCGGCATCAACATCATTAAAGCAAACGATGCCAACACGGTAGAGGTTGCCGACAATGTCAAAGATGAACTGAAGCAGTTCAAAGAAGACCATAAAGGCTTCAACTACAGCGCAACACTCGACATGGCAGAGCCGATCACACAGTCAGTTGAAACAATGTTAAGCAAAGCCATCTTCGGTGCTATTTTTGCGATTGTGATTATTCTCTTATTCTTAAGAGATATCAAATCAACATTAATTTCAATTATTTCTATTCCATTATCATTGCTGATCGCACTCTTCGTGCTGCAACAGCTTGATATCACACTGAATATCATGACGCTCGGTGCAATGACCGTTGCCATCGGACGGGTTGTTGATGACTCCATTGTTGTGATCGAAAACATTTACCGCCGCATGAGACTGAAAGATGAACCGCTGCGCGGAAAAGCCTTGGTCCGTGAAGCAACGAAGGAAATGTTTAAACCGATCCTGTCATCCACTATTGTGACGATCGCGGTATTCCTGCCGCTCGCACTGGTAGGCGGACAAATTGGTGAATTGTTTATTCCTTTCGCCTTAACGATTGTATTCGCGCTTGCCGCATCCCTGTTGATTTCGATCACGCTCGTGCCAATGCTCGCACACAGCCTGTTCAAAAAATCATTAACGGGAGCGCCTGTAAAAGCGAAAGAACACAAACCTGGCAGACTCGCAAACATCTATAAAAAAGTATTGAACTGGGCGCTGAGCCACAAATGGATCACGTCTATCATCGCCGTTCTGATGCTGCTCGGAAGCTTGTTCCTTGTACCGTTAATCGGTGCCAGCTACCTTCCGTCAGAGGAAGAAAAAACGATGCAGATCACATACAGCCCTGAACCGGGTGAAACGAAAAAAGAAGCGGAAGATGAAGCTGAAAAAGCAGAAAAAATCCTGCTTGACCGCAAGCATGTCGATACGGTTCAGTATTCATTAGGCTCTGGCAGCCCGCTTGCCGGAGGAGATTCAAACAGCGCATTGTTCTATATCAAATATGACAGCGACACGCCGAACTTTGATAAAGAAAAAGACAACGTGCTGAAAGAAATCAAAAAGCAGTCTGACCGCGGAGAATGGAAGTCACAGGACTTCAGCTCTTCAGGCAATAACAATGAATTGACATACTATGTGTATGGCGATTCAGAAAATGACATTAAAGACACTGTCAAAGACATTGAGAAGGTCATGAAGGATGAAAAGGATCTGAAGAACGTAAACTCAGGCCTTTCCAGCACATATGATGAGTACACATTTGTGGCTGACCAAGAAAAGCTGAGCAAACTCGGTTTAACTGCTTCTCAAATTACTAAGGCCCTAATGTCAGAGACAGCACAGGACCCGCTCACAACCGTGAAAAAAGACGGCAAAGAGCTTGACGTGAACATTAAAACCGAAAAAGACGAGTATAAGAGTGTTAAAGATTTAGAGAACAAAAAGATCACATCAGCGACCGGGAAAGAAGTCAAAATCGGTGATGTGGCAAAAGTAAAAGAAGGCACAACATCTGATACGGTGTCTAAACGTGACGGAAAAGTGTATGCTGATGTCACAGGTGAGGTTACATCAGACAACGTCACAGCTGTATCCGTTGATGTCCAGAAGAAAATTGATAAGCTTGACATGCCTGACAACGTAACAATCGATACAGGCGGTGTTTCCGCAGATATCGCGGATTCCTTTACGAAGCTTGGATTAGCGATGCTTGCGGCGATTGCGATCGTCTACCTCGTGCTTGTGATTACATTCGGCGGAGCATTAGCACCATTTGCGATTCTGTTCTCACTGCCGTTTACAATCATCGGTGCCCTGGTCGGACTTTACGTATCAGGTGAGACAATCAGTCTGAACGCGATGATCGGTATGCTGATGCTGATCGGTATCGTTGTTACAAACGCCATTGTCTTAATTGACCGCGTGATTCATAAGGAAGCGGAAGGACTGTCTACAAGAGAAGCGCTCTTAGAAGCCGGCTCCACACGACTCCGTCCGATCCTGATGACAGCCATCGCGACAATCGGCGCCTTGATTCCATTAGCTCTCGGCTTCGAAGGCGGAAGCCAGGTCATTTCAAAAGGACTCGGCGTAACGGTTATCGGCGGTTTAATCAGTTCGACGCTTCTGACGCTCTTAATCGTGCCAATCGTATACGAAGTATTGGCGAAGTTCCGCAAGAAAAAACCGGGAACAGAAGAAGAGTAAAAATGACAAAAAGCCTCAGCTATGCTGGGGCTTTTCTGTGTTTCCTTCTGTAAGATTATGTACATTTTGTTGCGATTTTTTTAACTCATAGTATAATTAAAGGTTGTTAGTGTAAAAATGGATCGGATACTCTTAAGTAGGATGATGAGATAATGAAACGTGCACGCATAATATACAATCCGACTTCGGGACGGGAGGTCTTTAAAAAGCATCTTGCCCAGGTCCTGCAAAAATTTGAACAAGCCGGCTATGAAACCTCCACCCATGCCACAACATGCGCGGGAGACGCAACGCACGCTGCCAAGGAAGCGGCATTGCGTGAGTTTGACCTGATCATTGCGGCAGGTGGAGACGGAACGATCAACGAGGTCGTCAACGGGCTTGCCCCATTAGACAATCGTCCGACACTCGGCGTGATTCCTGTCGGCACAACAAATGACTTCGCCAGAGCGCTCGGCATTCCGCGAGAGGATATTTTAAAAGCGGCGGATACGGTGATTAACGGTGTTGCCCGCCCGATTGACATCGGACAGGTCAACGGCCAGTATTTTATCAATATCGCCGGCGGAGGCCGCCTGACGGAGCTGACGTACGACGTCCCAAGCAAACTCAAAACCATGCTCGGCCAGCTTGCTTATTATTTAAAGGGTATGGAAATGCTGCCTTCACTTCGTCCGACAGAAGTCGAGATTGAATATGACGGCAAGCTGTTTCAAGGTGAAATCATGCTGTTTTTGGTCACGCTGACAAATTCCGTCGGCGGGTTCGAAAAACTCGCCCCGGATTCCAGCCTGAATGACGGCATGTTTGATTTGATGATATTAAAGAAAGCAAACCTTGCTGAATTTATCAGAGTCGCATCGATGGCGCTCCGCGGCGAACACATCAACGACCAGCACATTATTTATACAAAAGCGAACCGCGTGAAAGTCAATGTATCAGAAAAGATGCAGCTGAACCTGGACGGTGAGTACGGCGGCATGCTGCCGGGCGAATTCGTGAATCTGTATCGACACATTCACGTTGTCATGCCGAAGGAGAAAGCGGAACAGCTGGATGACTAAAAACTTGGCTTTAATAGGCCAAGTTTTTCTTTCGCTTAAAACAAGAGGTGAACATACATGAAAATGAAACCCCCAGTAGAAAAAAATGAATACTACGACGTGACATTTGAGGATTTGACTCACGAAGGAGCGGGCGTTGCGAAGGTGCAGGGCTTCCCGATCTTCGTGCCGAACGCCCTGCCTGAGGAAAAAGCCCAAATCAAAGTGACACGTGTCAAAAAAGGCTTTGCCTTCGGCCGCCTGATCGAGTTGAAGGAAGAAAGCCCGCATAGAACGGACGCTCCATGCCCAATTTACAAGCAATGCGGAGGCTGCCAGCTTCAGCACATGACCTACGAAGGCCAGCTCTTGTTTAAACAAAAACAAGTCAAAGACGTCTTAGAACGGATCGGCAAGCTGGACCTGTCCAACGTCACCGTGCACCCGACACTCGGCATGCAAGACCCATGGAACTACAGAAACAAAGCACAGGTGCCGGTAGGAGAACGGGAAGGCGGACTCGTCGCCGGATTCTATCAGCAAAGAAGCCATGACATCATCGACATGAGCGCCTGCCTGATCCAGCAATCTAAAAACGACGAAGCTGTCCAAGCCGTCAAAGACATTTGTGCCGCATACGGTGTCAAAGCCTACAACGAAGAACGCCACAAAGGCTGGCTCCGCCACATCATGGTCAGATACGGCGTCGTCACAGGTGAAATGATGATCGTCTTCATCACAAGAACAAACGACTTCCCGCACAAAGCGAAGATTATCGAAGACATCACAGCGCAATTTCCGCACGTCAAATCAATCGTGCAAAACATCAACCCAAACAAAACAAACGTGATCTTCGGCAACGAAACAAACGTCATCTGGGGCGAAGAATACATCTACGACCTCATCGGAGACGTCAAATTCGCCATCTCCGCCAGATCGTTCTATCAGGTCAACCCAGAGCAAACAAAAGTGCTGTACGACAAAGCACTTGAGTACGCGGAGCTGAAAGGAGAAGAAACTGTCATCGACGCCTACTGCGGCATCGGAACGATTTCTCTCTTCCTGGCAAAGCAGGCGAAAAAAGTGTTCGGAGTAGAGATTGTGCCGGAAGCAATTGAAGATGCGAAACGCAATGCTGAGCTGAACGGCACCACCAACGCTGAGTTCGCGGTTGGAGAAGCGGAAACCGTGATTCCAAAATGGTATGAAGAAGGCATCACGGCCGATACGCTAGTCGTCGACCCGCCAAGAAAAGGCTGCGACGAAGCCCTCCTGCGGACAATTGTGGAGATGAAACCGAAGCGGGTGGTGTATGTGTCGTGTAACCCTGGCACGCTGGCGAGAGATTTGCGGGTGCTTGTGGATGGCGGGTATCAGACGCTCGAAGTGCAGCCTGTGGATATGTTTCCGCATACGAATCATGTGGAGTGCATTTCACAGTTAGTTTTAAAAAATGATTGAGTGGTTATAGGACCTCAACCTGTGAAAACTTGTAAAAAATTTTAACATCCTGTTTATTCGTTACTTCAATTTTATCAACGAAACTTGGTAAAATTTCTGATGTTAAGGTATAGAAGTTTAAAAAGCTCTTAAGTTGTCTTATGATGGTAGAAAATTTTACTTTTAGTATCATTTTCTGCCATCTCTTTTTCTATTTCTGATCGATCTAATTTTAATTGTTGAAGCTGATCTTGGACAATACCTAAAAATCATTATAGTCTTGTTTGGAGATGTCTTCACTAATAAACTTTTGTAAGCGTTTCTCTTTATATCCATCTGTCTGTTAATTCGTTTATCAATTGCTTCCAGCCGTGACTCATTTATTTTTAGCAGAAGCTTTCACCTTTTTTTCAATACTGCTTTCTAGATCGGATTGATCTAATTTGTTCGCCATTTTTTTGAGATCATCAAGAATAATGTCAACCAGTAATTGCTCTTTAATAGCATGGTTAGAACAAGCTTTATTTCCATGCTTTGCGTAAGTTCCACATATATATCCTTTTCGGTTCGATCGATACCATATTCCATTTCCACACTCTGAACAATATGCAATATTGGTGAAAAGGTGATTTTATCTCTAGCCCACCTCTACCTCTTTTAGCCTTTTGTTTAAGTAAGCCTTGCACTTGCACAAATAAATCTCTTGAAATAATAGCTTCATGAGTGTCCGGAATAATGATCCAATCTATTTGTTCGTTTATCATACGCACCTTGTTTGTTACGTTTGTAGTTGTCTCTCTACCTTGTTCAAGGCTCTAACATAGTGGGGGTTCTAAAATTTTCTTTACTGTAGAACCTTGCCAATATAGCCTTATTAATAACTTGTGAAGGTGTAGGAATATCTTTATTGGTGAGATACCTTGCTATTTTCTCATGTCCCCAACCTTCTAGATACTTTTTAAAAATACACCTTACAACTTCTACTGTGTAATTATCTCTAATTAGTAGATTTCCCTCATGCAGGTTATAATCATAAGGAGGGATACTCCCCATGAATTTCCCACTTTTGGGATTTCATTTGATAAGATTTAATACGATCACTTATTCTCTGACTTTGACTCTCAATAAATCCAAGCATAAAGACCGTACATAGCTTGTTTTGAAAAGTCCTGTGTATCAACTTTCCCGTCAAAGTAATTAAGCGAACTCCTTTTGTCTCTGCAACACGCTTTAATTGATAAAGTAGTTCTACATTACGACCTAATCTGCTTAATTCCTTTGCAACAATAAATTAAACTGCTTACTCTCGGCGTCTTTGATAAGCTTGTTCTAAACCCTCGCGATTATCTGTAGTCCCAGTGTGAATATCTGTATAAAAATCATATAGGTCAAAATTATTTTCAAATGTAGTTTAAAATCATTAGCTTTTGGTTTTTCTGAACCTACATTGTTAGTTGAAACTCGTATATACCGATATGATTATCAAGTGCGAATTGAAGGAAGTGGAAAGCGATGGATAAGGTTATAGAAAAGATACTGGACTTTAGAGAAGCCCGCAACTGGGGGCAGTTTCATAATATTAAAGACTTAGTTATTTCTTTGAACATAGAAGCAGGTGAGCTATTAGAGAATTTTCAATGAAAAACCAGTGAGGAGGGTCTAAGGCTATATAAAGAAATTATAAAAGAAGAATTAGCAGATGTTTTAATATATAGCATCCTTATAGCTGATCAGTTGAATGTAGAGGAAATAATACTAGATAAATTAAAGAAGAACGAAGTTAAATATCCCATCGGGAAATCATATGGTTCCAATAAAAAGTATTCAGAACTTTAGGGAGGGATAAATGCTATAGGTTTATTATACTTTACAGCCAGCGGATCCAGGAGCTCAAAGACACTTAGAAGATACAATTAAAAATTCTTTTTACATTGGAAAGCATCATTCTTTACTAAAGAAACCTGAGCTTCAAATGCTTTTAAGTAATGGAGCGGTAGATGAGATTAGAATGTGAGGAGCAACACCTGAAGAAAGGAATATTTCCACATGGGAAAGATTAAAACCTGGTGACTATATATTAAGTTACCATAATAAGAATTATTATTATTTTGGTCAAGTCTTTAGCAAGATACATAATGATTTAATTGCAAAAGAAGCTTGGGGTACCAATAAAAGCGGGGAGACATGGGAATATCTTTTTTATAATAGATTTTAAAAAATAAAAGTTGGTATGCAGGACCTTACATTATTTTTTGGATATAAAAGCACCTTTTTCCCTTAGGGCTTTTACTACATTGAAGATAAAAAACTAAATAATGTGCTTAATGAACTTGGTACAATTGAGTCCAATTAATTTCTTAAACAATAAAAACTTAAAACATACAAATGATCAATTTGCAGCTGCATTATTTACGCAAGGCGAAAGAGAAATAGAGAATTTTTTCGAAAGTATGGATGATGCTCAATTCTCTACCTAAATCAATTCTCTAGATAGTTCCGCATCTATTGAAGTTAAAGAAGGGCTAAAGAAGATCAGAAATATAATAAAAATATAATTAATGATTTAAAGGCAAAGTCAATTACAAATGCCAAGTCTGCGGTAATGAAAGTTTGGAGGTTTATGGGATTTCAGTTGTTGAGGGACACCATATAGAAGAGTTTTCCATTATAAAAAATAACTCACCCGCTAATACTATGATCCTTTGTCCAACACATCATCACATTATTCATTAAGCTAAAGGGATCTATGATTGGAAAAGCAAGGTTATTAAATATCAGAACGGTAAAGTGGACAAGTTAATGTATAATAGCTACTTGTGAAAAAAGTCTCCAAAATAGGAGACTTTCTGGTATGGCTTAATAAGCCATAAATTGTTGTGGAATAAGGTTTTTATTAATCGCAATATCCCCTTTAAGCAAGTAATAATACCCTGATTTAGAAATTGGTTTGAAATTATAAACTCGATGTAATTCATAACTGTCAGAATTAGCCCTTGAAAATGCCAACTCGTTGGCGGTTACAATGAAAGGTGTGTTTATACCACCAACTGTTGTTTTAACTTCAATAAATTTTGGCTTACCATCTAAAAAGTAAGACTGTATATCAAAACCTACGCCATCTCCTTCAACTACTGAAGTATGCAGAACTTTTTCGGCTAAATCCTTACGACCATTTTCTATTAGGAATTGCTTTTCATTTTCCAAAATTAATAATTCCCCTGAAAGTCCAATGGATTTTTTTATTGTTTCATTTACAGAAAAGTTAATATGCCTGGCTTGAAAACTCGTGGAACTTACATTAAGGTCATTCTTGCTGTATGGCGGACCAGCCAGTACTAGATTGATATTGGATTTGTTACTATTTAACATTCGGTCATTCTCGGTTGGTGTTATAGCTACATCCATTCTACGTAAAGTTTCTTCGTTGATGTGCCAATCAAGAATTTGCCAAGTAAAATGAACAGGCCGTTCTTTTGTATCATCATGCGTTATATATGCAAGCTGTCCCAGGTAAGTATAGGGTTCAGCTTTTTTTGTGTTAGGGTTCAAGCTCCGGGTCCGTAAAAACAAATAAATTTTATTGGTAACATGATCGTGGGTAATAAAGTTTAAAATATCTTGGTCATTTAATCTTTGACTCGGCTGCGACTGCCAAGTTAAAATTCCTTCCTCGGTAATTTCCTCTTTAAACTGATGCTCACCCTGCTTTCTGCCAAAAGTAACAAAGAAAACATAGTCTTTATTTCGGTTTGGAATTTTAACTATTCCCTGGCCGCCCCATGTCCCTGTGCCATAATGAAAAGAAGAAAAGGGGTCGAAAATGTCATGTACCATTTTCCTGTCATAAATTTTATATAATTGTAAAGGTTTAACCATTTTTACCTCCTTAAATTTCCTTTAATTTAAGTATAAAAGGTTTTCACGCAAAAAAGAATTTTTTAATTTGTGGGTTTACAACTATTGAAAATGGTGGTAAATTATTCTTAGCGAGTCCGACACAGGTCTCATAGCACCCCATTGGGGCTATGGGTCAAAAACGGTTAAGGATGAAAGCTAACCACAACTAAACTACTTTCATTTATATATACATCATAGAATAATAGCTAAGGTGAAGCTACCATACTACCTTTTTGCCCATATAACGCTATGTGATCTGCCTAAATAAGCAGGTCTATTTGTGTTGTAGGGCACTTTGTATTGGCTCGCATACCATTACAAAGGAGAAGTGAAGTAATATGAGCAAAGAAAAAGAAAAAGAAAAAGAAAAAGTTATCGCAGGACAGATGGAATTACCTATTGAACAGTATGGTCAACAGAAACTTTTTACGGATGATGTTGTACCGCTATTAGAGGAAAAAGGAGCATCATTAGTAAAAGCAGGAAACATGTATGAGTCACTGCGTTATGCGGAATATGAGATTTCAACTGGGCTTGGTGAGATAATTGACAATGCTGTTGAAGCTGAGGCGAATAACATTCATATATTGACGAAGACAATTAACTCAAAAGGTAAAAATAGCAAAAAAGCTACAGAAGTCATGGACGAAATTGCTGTAATCGATAACGGCAAAGGAATGGATTACAACGTAATTAGTCGTGCACTGATCCTAGGTGACAGTCCACGCCCTCGTAAAAAAGGAGGGTTGGGTATTGGCCGATTTGGTGTTGGCTTAACCCTGGGCGGTATCTCACTTGCAAGGCGTCTAGAATTATACTCCCGTGATAAAAAAGATGGCGCATTCTATCATACCTACTTAGACTTGGATGTGATCAAAGATCCAGCGAAGGCATATATTCCATTTCCGGTTTATAAGGAGCCGCCCGCGGAATACAGTAAATTTCTCGAAAATAGTACCGGCACAATTATTATTTTAAAAGATTGTGACCGATTGCAATACGATCAGATTAATGAAAAAGCTTTAGCAGCTGATCAACAAACTAAGGGTTTATCCAGCTACATTGGTAGAACTTTTAGAAAGTTTATTTATGGTGGTATTAACATCACCATCAATGAGGAAAAGGTTTATCTTCATGATCCTTTATATCGATTAGGGCCAACACGGTTTGAAGTGGATCCAAAGAGCCTAGAAGACCCTAAAACGAAAATGAAAGCAAGGCTTTGGGGTAAAACTGTTAAAATTCCTATTGAGGTACAGGGCAAACCTGGTGAGTTCGCTAATGTTGAAATAACAATGACCCTATTGCCAAAAGAATGGCGTATTAAAGACCAGTCTGGTGGCGGTAAATTTGCTACAGACCGAAAAATTCATGAGAATGAAGGAGTCTCTATTCTTAGAGCAAATCGTGAAGTTTTATATGGCCATGTACCTTATATTATTGGAAAAAGAGGTCAGGCTAGGTCTCTCGATATCGATAGATGGTGGGGATGTGAGATATCCTTCCCGCCGGAACTTGATAACTATTTTCATGTCCGTTATATAAAACGTGGTGCAGAGCCAGTAACTGCGCTACGTGACAAAATCAGAGATATTATTTCTGAGGCTGTCAAATCATTAAGAGAAGAGATTCAGCGTGATCGCCGTGAACATAAACGTCTAGAAGCGAAAAAGTCAGGTATTTTTGCTGGGGCTGAAGATGCAATGGCTGAGGCGGATAAGATTATGGCCAAAGGAAAAAGAGGATCAGATGTCTCACAAGAGACTGCCAATAAAGAATTTGATAAGTTGGCAGCTTCAGCATCCAAAACGGGGGTCGAAGATAAAACTGTTGAGGAACGAAGAAAGGAGTTAGAGGAAAAGCCGTACAGTATTGTACCTGTAGAGTATCCTGAGTCCATTTTCTTTGAAACTAAGCATCTATTAGGACATATTGTTGTCAACTTAAATATTAATCACCCATTCTACAAGGAAATTTTTGAGCCTTTATGTGGAAGCATAGAGACAATGGATGAGGAGTCTGATATTTACGAAGGAACGAAAACTGTTGAACAACAAAAGATACGCCGCGCCTTTATGCTTTTATTGTTGAGCTATGCTAAGTCCGAGTCCTTCTTTGATAATAATGATACAGTGCTTAGCCAGTTACGCTCCCAATGGGGTCTAGCATTGGGAGTAGCAATAAATAGCCTTGCAGAGAAGGAACAGCTGTAATATGTTCGCTTTACCGAGGAAGTTCACACCTGAAATTGTTAAGAGTGTTGTAAGTCACCCAATAGAACTGGCGTTACGTTCTGGGTAATGATTTAAATGGATTTAAAGTTGGATACGTAGGATGTTCTGATTGTTGTCTACGAACAAGACTAATTAGTCATAACCACCTTTACAATTACGAATACTTTATTTTTAAGTACACTCTTAATATTAAGGATGCTTTCATTCATGAATGTCAATATTGGCATGTAAGTCAGGATGAACATCTTGCTAATGTAATCATCCTGCTTCCCCTAAGAATAGTGGATTAAAGTGCCTTTATTGTGTATTTACTAATGATATAACAAGGATGTTTGCTGGTTAATATTTAAAAAGGGTAAGTGCAACACTTGCCCTTTCTTTAAAAGTATAAAAAACTTAAAGACTAGAGGTGTAGCAATGAGTCGCATGAATTTGATATATGATCAGTATGTTGTAAAAGAAAAGCTGAAAAACGGTACAAAGTACGAGAAGTTAGCAGCTATTGTTTACAAGGTGTTGGAGACCCAGGACGTTGTTATACATGATATGCGTCTGTCTGGGGTGGGGAAAAAAACTAAGCACCAAATCGATATCGTCATTGAGAAGGCTGGGGTAAAAAAGAGGGTTTTGATTGAGTGTAAAGATTATGCCAATACTGTTGGCATTAGTATAATAAGAGATTTTCATGGTGCGGTTCATCAGATCAAGCCGGATGAAGCAATTGTGGTGACAACTCAAGGGTATACAAGAGAAGCTGTTCATTTTGCAGATGATGAAAACATTAAACTTGCAGTATTAAGAGAATTTGAGGAAACAGATTGGGAAGGCAGAATTAAGGAAATTCATATAACAATCAAAACTTTACTGTTTGATACCCCGCAGATATCCTTTATTTACGATGAAAACGATACTGAAAAGTTAAAAGAAGCATTAAATGGAAAAGACACATTACAGCAAGAAGCTGATACTCGGGCTAATTATTTTTACGATGCGAAGGGAAATGCAGTTTCTACTTACGAAAGTGTCCTAAGTCCTATAATAAATGGATTTTCAAGAATTAATGGACAAGAAACCACTGGACAATATATGTTTGATGAAGTGAAATATATTTATGTTAACGATACATTAATAGGAACGAAAGGATTCGACTATTCATTCATGTGTTATAGCGTAGAAGGTACAAGTGTGGTAGATGCAGGTGGTAAAATTGCATTGCTCCTATTGAAATATTTAGATGAGTCTCAGGAAAAAGTAATATTTGATCAGGATATTTCAAGATGGACTTTTGATAAAAAGGGTACAGTCAAAGAAAAATAGTTTATTTTTAAGCACCATTTAAATTGGTGCACTTGCCTTCGCTACGCTCGGTCAAGGTGCACGGAGCAATTCGATGCGCTCATGTTCCTTAAAAGAATGAGTGTTATAGGAAGAAGAATAAAGGGGGGAGCGTTAGCGACCCCCATCCACGAAGTGAGGAACGAACGGAGTGGATTATGAATTATACTCGACATGATGATCAATCTTATACGCTTTTAACTTTTCGGTCTTAATTAGATCATATACCGTAATTTTGCTCATTTGCAAAAACTCTGCTACTTGTGCCACTGTAAACATAATAATTCTCTCTTTTTCTTTTTAAGTATTAAAGTCGATCTTTTCGACAAATTCATTATAAGGATATAAGGACTAATTCTTAACAATATAAAGTAATACAAATTAAAAAATATAAGGTCGACTACAAATTCGCGTTATTTTAAAGACCGGTGTGAAAAATAAGTTTTATTTAATAAATACTGAAAAGGTATTGTGGATATTTCTTAGTAAAAATGAAGTTCATGCAAACCTTAGTGTTTGAAAATTCCATCTCTCAAATAAATGTAACTGATAAGCAATTTATCAAATTCCTTGTTAAAGAAAACTTTAGTAATAATCTAATGGATGTGACAATAGAAAATCTGGAATTTTTGGACGATTTAGAGTCAGAGTCATATAGCGGATCCTTCATAAACAAGAGCAAGATATATAAAGCTATTCTAAATTTAAATCATTTAGAGATTTTACATGTCAAATTTCAACTGTTAAGCTTTAACGCAATGGTACTTGCGGGCACCCAAATATGATTCAATTCAATAAGCATATTAGTACAGAAATATTATTTGAATTAATAACTTCTTTGTTAAATCAAAACGGAGATAATAAAATGAAGACACTACATATACTCTTAAGAAGAAAATGAAGTTCTAATTGAATTTCACAATGACGACCCTCAGCCTTGGAAAAAAGATAAGGGGCTAATCATAAATTTCTACAATACCTACTATTTAAACTAACCACCGATTAGTTATTTAAGAAAATGAAAGAGTATAAAGTAAAGTTCAAATGGTTAATTATAGAGGATAACTATTCTGAGTTTAATGATGTTAGTTGGTTGAAAGGAATTATAAAAGCCGCCCCGTCTTAAGATAACGATCTAAAAACTGGATTACCTAATATAAATTTTCACATATTAAAGTAGGATATAATTTTGAATTTTCCACAGAAGATTTTCTTAAGTCACAAGGGGATCGATAAACCAGCTGTACGAGAATATCATTATTTATTAGGTTTTGAACCATGGCTTGATGAGGATGCCATGGCTGCTGGTGAAGCACTTCATAGAGCATTGTTGAAGGGGATGGAGGACTCTTGTGCTGCGGTATTCTTCGTTATCCCTAATTATGTTGATGATGGTTATTTGGAGTAAGAGATTGATTATGCGATTACAGAAAAGATGAAAAAAAGAGAGAGATTTTCTCTAATTACACTTTCACTACCTGATAAGGAAGGGAAAAGGGGACAGATACCATCAATGTTACAGAGGTATGTATGGAAATCATAGAAACCCTGAGCTTAGCCTCATACGCTGATACATTCGCAGACTCGGAGGAATTTATTGTCGCGAGCTCGCAGCATGAACTGACTGTGATTGAAAAAGGGACATGGAAGACGAAGTATATTTCTTATCCTGATGATCTTGAATATGCTGATACCGTGTACTATGACAAAGAAAGCGGCAGTTTTTATGTGACGTACGAAGACAAAGAGGGGGAAGCGAACCTGCTTGAGTATGGGAAGGACTTTTCTTTTCACACATACGGCTTAAATTTCCCTTATATGGATGCAAAGTTTAAGGGGAGTCAACTGTATGTTGTTGCCCAGGAAGAACATAAAAAAGGCATTGGCGGGTATGTGGGTGTGTTTGATATCCATTCTAAGAAGATGCTTTATCAGTTTGATTTGCCTGAGGAACAGGTGAAGGTTCAGGATTTTATCGTGGTTGATTAGACTCCAAGGCTATAACTTAGAGTCAAGTTCTTATGTTTCGAGGTGAGTAAATTAACCAAATGCCACTTCAGCTGAATAATAGAATTTAAAGCTTAGTTTTGATTACTAGAAAATATTTTATAAAATATATTTTAATTCTTGGTTTCATGGTTTATAATGTATAACAGTCCTGTATTTTACAATTTTGATTGGTTTGATGGAGGTATTTGATAATGAAAAGAGTAAATCACTTGATGACACTAGTTCTTGCGGGTGTGATGGCATTTGGACTAGTATTCATTGGATCGGGTCATTCAGCCAAGGCTGTTAGTAAAACTACGAGTTTTACTTTTCATGCAACTGTAGAATCAAAATCTTATATTCACACATCAGAAAACTATAAGAATGTTTATACTACAGTTGAAATGGGAAGAACAGGAACTTGGGAAAGTGCTGCTTATTGCAAATTATATCTGCAGCGTTATACAAACGGTTCTTGGAAAACAATCGATACAGCTTCTGGAAATGCATCATATGGTAGAAAATTAAATGTTACATTCACAAACATTGCAAAAAAATCTGCATCGACTAGAGTGAAACTAAAACTTTATAATAATTGGGATCATTCAGACTATATGCAAACAGTATATTCTAGTAAATGGACTAGATGAAGAAAAAGCTCTCCTTTTTAAGAAGGAGAGCTTTTTTAATTACATTAATACGATCACCTAGTTTACCATTTTGGCGTTTGAATTCTATTTTAAAGTTTATTTAAAAGAAACATATTGTTCTAATATCTGATTTTAGATAAATAAAGATATAAAAACCTATAAATTAATTTAGCGATCATTGGGGAACAGAAGGATGAGCAGAGACAATTACATATAAATTGGGTGCGCTGTTTTTATCTATTTTACGAATATATATCAGCGTGTTCTGACAGCTGAGCTTCTGATAGGGATCAGGAAGAAACCGTGAATAAAGTGAGTTATACGAAGCCGACAGAGCAAGAGCAGAATGCGAAAACCGAATCATCTGATACAACTGGTACACAGAGCCCTTAGCAGGCATCGGAAAGCACAAAATCAGATTATCTTGCCAAACTGTCAGCAGATAGAAAAACACTATGATTATCAAATGATTGAGGATTACGGCTATAACTATCAAATGTGGGACGGATCGATGAATGAGATATTCGGAGGTTTGCAAAAGCAGCTTTCTGCTTCAGTCATGGTGGGCCTAAAAAGTGAACAGCGCCAATGGATGAAGGATAGAAATGCTACAGTTCAGAAAAGATATGATGAGGGCGTCGGTTCTTTATCCCGAGTCGTCCAAACGGAATAGCTTGCAAAACAGACGAAAGAGCTCTGTTACGATCGGTGAAAACGTATAGGAAATAAGTGACACGGGACCCTTCCATGGGGTCCTTTTTTGCGGAGAAAAACAAATTGACAGGATGAAAAAACAATTTCTTCCTTTCATATTGTTTTCAAAATTTGGGATTGATAGAATATGACATATCTCACAGAGAAGGAGGGAAGCGAGTGAAGCAAGCCATACCGTCTTCGCGTGTTGGTGTTAAGATTAATGAATGGTACAAGATGATTCGCCAGTTCAGTGTTCCGGATGCTGAGGTGCTGAAAGCGGAGGTGGAGAAGGACATTCAGCAGATGGAAGAGGATCAGGATTTGCTGATCTATTATTCTCTCATGTGTTTTCGGCACCAGCTGATGCTGGATTATTTGGAGCCGGGACAAACATATGGGAATCGCCCTACAGTGACAGAGCTTCTGGAAACGATTGAAACTCCTCAGAAAAAACTCACAGGCCTTTTGAAATACTACTCTTTATTTTTTCGCGGCATGTATGAATTTGATCAAAAAGAATATGTGGAAGCGATCGGTTTTTATCGCGAGGCGGAGAAGGAACTGCCGTTTTTGTCAGATGAAATTGAGAAAGCGGAATTTCATTTTAAAGTGGCAGAAGCGTATTACCATATGAAGCAAACCCATGTGTCGATGCATCATATCCTTCAAGCCTTAGACATTTATCAAGACCATCCGTTATATAGCATGAGAAGAATACAAAGCTTGTTTGTCATAGCGGGAAATTATGATGACTTCAGATGCTATGATAAAGCGCTCCCGCATTTAAGAAAGGCGCTGAAGCTGGCAATGGATATTCAAAACGACCGATTCATTGGCATCTCTTTATTGAACATCGCCAACAGTTATGACAGGTCAGGAAGATATGATTTGGCCATTGAGTACTTCCAAAAAGCGGCGAAAGTAAGCAGAGAGTCGGTCCCTGATTTGCTGCCGAAAGTCTTGTTTGGGTTAAGCTGGACATTATGCAAAGCTGGACAAAAACAGCAGGCGTTTCAGCTAATAGAAGAAGGATTAGAACATATCACAACCCATCCAAATGCGGGAGCCCACAAATTTTATAAAGAATTGTATCTGTTCTTACAGGCAGTGTACAAAGAGATTGTTGACGAACGCAAAATTCATGATCTTTTAAGCTATTTCGAAAAAAAGAACTTGCACGCTTACATTGAAGCATGTGCCCGCAGCGCTGCCGCTGTTTTTGAAAGCCGCTGTCATTTTGAGCACGCTGCTGCGTTTTATCGGAAAGTGCTGAAAGCGCAAGAAGATATTCAAAAGGGAGAGTGTTTATATGCTTATTAAGAAAAAAGTGATGATGTGTCTTGCTGTTCCCCTTATTTGCGGAAGCATTGCAGTTCCTTTCTTGACACAGTCCGGCGGTTTTAAGGAATCAACGGATCGAAACACGACGTATATCGATCATTCCCCTCATCATGTCATGACTGATCAGGATAAGAAAGCCCTTAGTTAGGGCTTTTTTTCTTGCTTTATTGGAAGTTTGTGTCGTCTCGTACTTTTAAACTACCGCCTTCCTTCTATTTCTAACGCAAGACACTCGAAACAACCAAACCATTTGAGGTATAATGGGTAAAGTGAATAACAGTATTTAGATTGATATATATGAAAGAGAGTGGAGCATCATGGGCCGTAAGTGGAACAATATTAAAGAAAAGAAGGCGTCTAAGGACGCAAATACGAGTCGGGTTTACGCAAAGTTTGGCCGTGAGATTTACGTGGCGGCGAAGCAGGGCGAGCCTGATCCGGAATCCAACCAGGCGCTGAAGGTTGTGCTTGAGCGCGCGAAGACTTACAGCGTGCCGAAAAATATCATTGAACGTGCGATCGAGAAGGCGAAGGGCGGAGCGGAAGAAAATTATGATGAGCTTCGTTATGAGGGCTTCGGGCCGAACGGATCAATGATTATCGTTGATGCGCTGACGAATAATGTGAACCGTACGGCGCCGGAAGTGCGTGCGGCGTTCGGAAAAAATGGCGGGAACATGGGTGTGAGCGGATCTGTCGCTTATATGTTTGACGCGACGGCTGTTATCGGTGTGGAAGGCAAAACGGCTGATGAAGCGCTTGAAATTCTCATGGAAGCGGATGTCGATGTCCGCGATATTTTAGAAGAGGATGACAGCGTGATCGTCTATGCGGAGCCGGATCAATTCCATGCGGTGCAGGAGGCGTTTAAAAACGCAGGTGTTGAGGAATTTACGGTAGCGGAGCTGACTATGCTTGCGCAGAGCGAAGTGACACTTCCTGAGGATGCGAAGGAACAGTTCGAAAAGCTGATTGACGCGTTAGAGGACTTGGAAGACGTTCAGCAGGTGTATCATAACGTAGATCTTGGTGAATAAAAAATGAGCAGACTGTCATGGTCTGCTTTTTTTATTGTCCGGGAAATTGTTTTAGCAGTTTATAGGCGGGTGTCTATACGCGCTGTAAGACCTTCTCATACGCTGGACTGTAACCTATGTGAAGGAGAGATTGGATATGACTGATACAAGACACTTCTGCTGCGGACCCGGTTTTGGCGCTTACCCAGGCTATGGTGCAGGCGGTCCGGGATTCGGAATGTACGGAGGCGCGGGCTATCCGGGCCATGGCATGTATACAGGGATGGGCCATCCAGGTTATGGAGGCGCAGGCAGCCCGGGTTATGGCATGTCTGGAGGATTCGGCGGCTACCCAAGCGGAGGCTATCCGAGCTCAATGGGTTATCCGAGCTACGGAATGCATTATGATAATGATGGACATCACCACCATTACCCTGATGGACATTACGGACACCATCAGGATGGAAATTATGGGCATCATGATGGTAACTATGGGCACCATCACCACCAAATGGGGAACTGGGGAAAAGACGGCCATAAATAAAAAGCGTGAAAAACGGACACTCTTGCTGATCAAGGGTGTTTTTTGTTTTTCTTTTTCTTGACTGTTCAGTCTGGAAAAGGTAATATCTTCTTGTAGGAGGTGATATTCGTTTGGGTAGAAATAAAGAATTCGATACCGCGCTTGTTTTGCGCAGAGCGATAGAGGTTTTTGGAGAGTACGGCTACGAAGGCACGTCGCTGCAAGAGCTGCTTTCTCATTTAGGTATTGCGCGCCAGAGTTTGTATGATACGTATGGAACGAAGCGGGATTTGTTTTTGTCCGCTGTGAAAACGTATCTTGAAGGAAAAAACGCGGCTGTTGTGGAAAGGCTCGAGGCGCCGGGATCTGTCAAAGAAGCCATTCGTGATATTTTTCAGGAGGGTGTGAATGCCCTGAAAGATCCTGAACGTTCAAAGGCGTGTTTTATCATCAACAGCGCTATTGAACAAATCCCGCATGATTCGGCCCTTGCCCGGTACTTTGAAGGACAGACGAAACAGCTTGAGACGGCCTTTTATCAGGCGCTGAGAAGGGCACAGGCTGAAGGAGAATTGAAGAAGCATCTTGATATATCGGCGCTTGCCCGTTATTTAAACCAGAGCAGGCTGTCTCTGACGTTTATCGCTAAGGTTTCTGCTGATTTTGACCAGCTTCAGGATTATGTTGAAGTGAGTTTATCTGTCCTTGATTGACTTTTTTTGATAAAGGGTGCTTAGCCCTTTGACGCATTTTTCGGACTGAATGGTCTAAAATAAAATACGAGGTGATGATCCATGATGATGACGGAATACGAAAAAGCATGTGACACACTGAATAAATTTATGCAATATATGCTTGAAAAGGATATGGAGAGCTGGACAGAGCTGTGGGATGAACATGCCGTATTGGAGTTTCCCTATGCGCCAGAGGGATTTCCGGAAAGAATTGAAGGAAAGGCGGCCATTTACGATTATATTAAGGATTTTCCTGATAACATTCATATTTCTGCGTTTACTGCTCCGACAGTGTATCGCTCGGCTGATACAAACACGATCATTGCGGAGTTTCAATGTGAAGGCTATGCGATCGCGACTGGGCTGCCTTACCGGCAAACCTATATCAGTGTGATTGAAACGAAGGACGGCAGCATTTTGCATTATAAGGATTATTGGAATCCGCTTGTCGTCAATAAGACGTTTGGAGAAACCATTGAAACATTTATACAAACAGAGGAGGATGAAAAATGATGAGTCACGATCAGATTCTAATTACGGGAGGAACCGGCACGACAGGGAGCCGGATTGCTAAACGGTTAATTGAGCAGGGTTACAGCGTTCGCATCGCGAGCAGGAAAAAGGGCGAGATTAGCAATGCGGAGTATGTATATTTTGATTGGAAGGATGAATCCAGCTTTACGCCTGCATTGGAGCGGGTGAAGCGGATTTACCTCGTTGCGCCGGTTGGTGTGTTTGATCCGTCTCCTTATGTGCTTCCATTTTTAAAGGAAGCAAAGCGGCTCGGTGCTGAACGTGTGGTGATGCTCAGCGCGTCCGCTGTTTCTGAGGATGGTCCTGTGTTTGGGGCATTGCATCGTGCAGTACGCGGGTTTCCGGAATGGGCGGTGCTGCGGCCGTCATACTTCATGCAAAACTTCATCAATGTCCAGCATCGCATGTCCATTCAAACTGAGGGGCACATTATCACGGCGGCGGGTGAGGGAAAACTTGGTTTTATTGATGCCGATGATATTGCGGAAACAGCAGTGCGTGCTTTGATTGACATTGTGCCTCATAATACTCATCATATGCTAACGGGACCTGAGGTGCTGAGCTACGCTGAGGCGGCGGAGATCATCGGAGCCATGGCGGGACGTCCGGTGACGCATGTCAGCATTTCTTCTTCCGAGCTGAAAAACAGGATGGAAACAGCGGGTTTGCCTGCGGATTACGCGCGCTTTATGGCGGAATTAGATGAAGCGATCAGCCATGGTGCGGAACATCGGGTAACGGATACAGTGAAGCGTGTGACAGGAAAAGAACCCCGTTCGCTGACTGAGTTTGCGGCTGCTCATGCTGCATACTGGAAACGCTGATCTCATTTTAGACTGAACGATCTAGAAAGACCTTCGGCTCTGCCGAAGGTCTTCTTTTTATCTATTGAGTTTAAAAAGACTTGCCGCGTTTTCGGTGCCGATTTTCATTCGGTCCGTTTCACTGATTGGACACTGGTCAAACCAGGAAGAGATTTCTTCCATCGATTCATACGGGTAGTCCACCGAGAATAAGATGCGGTCTGAGCCGACCTCTAACAATGTATCAATTAATGCCTGTGTTCTGAATACGCCGCTTGTTGTGAGGTAAAAGTTTTTGCGGAGGTATTCAGTCGGCGCTTTTTTATGGTTTCCATGGGTCTCAGGGCGCTGATGGCGCAGTCTGTGCTCGACGCGCGGCAGCGTAAACGGCAGACCCTCGCCTAAGTGTCCGAGAATTACGGTCAAATCCGGATATTCGTCAAACAGGCCGCTGAGAATCAGGCGGATGGCGTGTGTTGCTGTTTCAACGCCAAAGCCCCATGCTGAGCCGAGGAGGCCTTCGTAGCCTTCATAAATACGCTGCTGATTTGGCAGCGGAATACGCGGATGCAGATAGACGGGAACCTGAAGCTGTGCAGCTTTCTCCCAGAAAGGGCGTACCTGTGGCTCGTCTAAATATTGAGCGGTATTTTCGTCTCCTATATTACTGTAGCCGTTGACCAAGGCACCGACAAAGCCGATTTCGTTTACTGCCCGCTCCAGCTCCTTCGCTGCTTCTTCAGGATCTTGAAGCGGAACCGCCGCAAATGCTTTAAAACGGTCTGGATGTTTGGAAACGAAGAATTCCGCAGCGTGATCGTTCATTTGCTTTGCGAGTTTTACAGCTCTGTCAGGATCGGTGATGCCCTCAATACCAGGCTGTGTCAATGAGAGAATTGACGTTTGGATGCCGTTTTTATCCATGTCTTCGATCCGTTTTTCGAATTCCTGCAAGCGTTGTTGGACAGCGCTGAAATATTCATCGTCAGTAAAATTGTGACTTCCTGTTGCCGGAAAATCAGGAGATTCCCAGTGCTCTTCTAATGCGATTTTTCCATTCATGTCAAAAGGCTCCTCTCTTTTTCATGTCTGGTGTAGATCAGATGGAGTGCACTCATTTTACGTCACGAAGCTTCGTTTCAATAGGTAATGAACAATGTGTTTATTACTTTACATCATGTACAAGATGTAAGTTCATGGTACAGTAGATTTTGGGAAAAGGTCAATAAACAGAGAACGTGCAAACGTTTAGAAGAAGACATCAGCAGATGATTTGTCCAGAAGAAAATAAAAGTTAGACAAGGAGGTAAAAAATGTCTAAAAAAAATAAAGTAGATCCGAGAGTCAAAAGAACGAACAAATTTTTAAGAGACGCATTAATCGCACTGTTGAAAGAAAAAGAAGCCAATTCGATTACGATTCAGGAAATTACTGAAAAAGCGGATCTGACCCGCGGCACTTTTTATTTGCACTATCGGGATAAACAGGATTTTCTGTTTCAAAGCATGACGGAGGTTCTCGATGATTTAATTCGGCAGGTTAAACCAGAGACGCCGGTGGAACCGGTCATTATTAATGAGGATCATCCGCCTGTTTCATTTGTGAAGCTCTTTGAGTACATTCATGAACACGCCGAGTACTTTCAAGTGATGCTGAGTGACAGAGGGCTTCCTCAATTCAGAAGTTTGATGGCGGAATTCGTTCAGAAACGAATTTACGAGGAATTGCTTTCATCTATTGAAGAATCTGAGAAACAGCTTCAGATCCCGAAAGAGATACTGGTCAGCTATATCACTTCCGCCCATATCGGGGTGATTTGTTCCTGGCTGGAGAGCGGCATGAAGTACAGTCCTTTATTTATGGCGAATCAATTAACACGTTTAACGCTCTTGGGACCGCTCCGGATAGCGGGGATAGAAAAACAAATCAAGCTTCCTTATTAAGAATTTCAGTCATAATGACGCCTCCTGTCTCATACCTATTAAGGTCATTGTTATTGAGAAAGGAGGAGCCAGAATGAAGGAGATGCAGCCATTTACACCTGTTAAATCATACACGCCCTTTCACAGCCGTTTTGATCCCTGTCCGCCCATAGGGAAGAAATATTACAGAACGCCCCCTAATCTCTATATGACCTTTCAGCCTGAGCATATGGAGCAGTTTTCGCCGATGGAGGCTTTAAGGAAAGGCACCCTTTGGAAGGATCTCTATGATTTTTATGAAAATCCTTATCGAGGGGGAGACGCACATGACAAAAAAGGTTGATGCGGAATATTACCGCCAGCTTGAGCAGATTCAAGCAGCTGATTTTGTGCTTGTTGAGCTGAGCCTGTATTTAGATACACATCCTCATGATGAAGACGCGCTGAAGCAATTCAATCAATATTCCGGCTATGCAAGGCATTTAAAAAGGCAATTCGAATCATCTTACGGACCGCTTTTGCAGTACGGCAATAGCCCCGCGGGCGAGGAGTGGGATTGGAATCAAGGGCCTTGGCCGTGGCAAGTATAAGGAGGAATGCCTGAATGTGGGTGTATGAAAAGAAGCTGCAATATCCTGTCAAGGTCAGCACGTGCAATCCGACGCTGGCGAAATATTTGATTGAGCAGTATGGCGGAGCGGACGGCGAGCTGGCCGCGGCTCTCCGGTATTTGAACCAGCGGTATACCATTCCTGATAAGGTCATCGGCCTTTTAACAGATATCGGCACGGAGGAGTTTGCCCATCTGGAAATGATTGCGACGATGGTGTATAAGCTGACGAAAGATGCGACGCCGGAGCAGCTGCGAGAAGCCGGGCTTGGTGATCATTACGCGAATCATGACGGCGCGCTTTTTTATCATAATGCGGCGGGGGTGCCTTTTACGGCAAGCTATATTCAGGCGAAGGGCGATCCGATTGCGGATTTGTATGAAGATATCGCAGCAGAAGAAAAAGCGCGGGCGACGTATCAGTGGCTGATTGATATTTCGGATGATCCTGATTTGAACGATTCCCTGCGGTTTTTGCGTGAACGTGAAATTATACATTCTATGCGCTTTAGGGAAGCGGTTGAGATTTTAAAAGAAGAACGGGATAAGAAGAAACTCTTTTAACAGCAATGGGGGCTCCCTTTCATGCGTCCTTTTACATACAGACAAAATATTCTGTTTTTTTGTCGTTTGCTTGCATTATAATGGAGGTATGCATGTAAGTTAGTTTTGATCGGGGGGCCTTTATGTCATCTTTTAAGATTACGAAAGAAACAGTTGCAAATGATTTTTACGCCGGCCTGGCAGACCGTGAGGATGCAGAGCAAATAACGGGACTGCTCGTCCGTACGGCTGAATGGCTGCGGGACCGGGGCTCTGACCAGTGGAGCGGGCTGCTGGAGGGACATGACTCACATGATATTGTTGGCTCGATTGAAAGCGGACATGTATTTGTGTTTCAAAAAGATCAAGAGCTGGCGGGTGTAGTGATGCTTCTGCCTGAGCCGAGCGAATGGGACAGAACGCTTTGGGGAGACGAGGGGCACGAAGAGTCCATTTATTTGCACCGTCTGGCGGTCAGCCGCCGGTTTGCGGGAAATGGGCTTGGGGCCGAGATTCTCACATGGACGGAGACGGGTGTTGAGTATCCGGGGAAGAAGCGGATCCGTCTTGATTGTGTTGCTGATAACGACGCCTTGCATTCCTTTTACAGGCGAATGGGATATGAATTCAAGGGATCAGATGCCTCGGGGTTTCATTTGTTTGAGAAAGAACTGAACAAGTCAGAATAAGCGTCCTTTTTAGGGGGCTTTTTTGCCTTTTTGAAAAGGGAGGACAGGGCGGATGTTCTTTTTTTATGTGATGGCCATTGCGACGGCTTGTATTTCTGCTTGTGTATCTATTTTTCTGCGCTTGAGGATGCCGCAAAGAAAATGGCCGGAATGCTTACTGGCCGTGCTGATTGTTCTCGGTGTGATCACAATTTGGTGCAGCATCTTTTTTGTCGGCGGCTGGGATGGCATGGCGCTGGGCATGCTTGGGATTCATGTGATAGTCGGAGCGTTTGCCGGGTACTTGATCGAGACGGTGTTCCGGCTGTTGAAAAGGCAAATCAAGAGAAGGTAAGGCATTTGCCGTCTCAAATGATGTCGAATTTTTTACGGGGTGGCAGGAATTTTCTTTCGAGTGGAGAAATACATATTACTTTACAATGAAAGCGTTTTCTGTAGTAGGAAGGTGATGTTGATGATACATAGCCTGACAAATGGGCTGAATCGTTTTTGTACATGGGTAATGAGACTGGCTTATGTCAATGTGCTGTGGGTCTTGTTTTCTCTTGCCGGGCTCGTTGTGTTTGGGTTGATGCCTGCTACGGCCGCGATGTTTTCGGTGGCGAGAGAGTGGGCGAAGGGGAACACGGATGTCCCGGTGTTTTCTGTCTTTATCCGGACGTTTAAGAAGGAGTGGGGGGCAGCTCAGCTGTTGGGGCTCATTCTGGTGACGGCCGGCTTGTTTTTGTTTGCGGATATACGGATTGCCGCTCAGATGAATCAGCCTGTGCTGGTGAATGTGTTTATGAGCATCGGATTGATTTTCGCGTTTGTGCTGTTATATGTGTTTCCGGTCTTTTCTCATTTTGACGTAAAGCTCAGACAGGTGCTGAGCATCAGCTTTTTGATTGCCTTCAGCCGGCCATTGGTGACGCTGATGATGGCAGCGGGTGCGGTCGGAATGTTGTTTCTTGTGCTGTTTCATGTGACGTTTTTGCTGTTTTTCAGCGGCAGCGCGCTGAGCTTGTTGTTAACGAAGCTGTCCTTAAAAGCATTTATGTCAATAGATCAGCGTCAGGAGAAAGAAAAGGCGGCATGAAAGGAAGAGTCGCGGGCTGGTACAGGCGGATGAAGATTAAGGATAAGCTGTTTGTGTTTCTGTCATTGATTATGGCCGTGTCCTTTTTGTTTGTGTACAGCGGGGTGCAGTACGCTTTTCATGTCTATGATGAACAGATTTACCGCAAATCCTCGGAGGTGCTGCGGATGTCTTCTGAACGGATTGAAGACGAGCTGAAGAAAATTGAAGATGTATCGTATGAAATTATTACCGATGAACACATTCAGCGCATTCTCAGCATGCAAAACCGTGATGATACGTATGACCAGTATCAAATGAAGCAGGAGCTGTGGGATCAGCTTGCGCAATATGCCGGCGATGAAAAGTACATTGATTCGATTCATTTGATTGATACCCGCGGCTCAGAGTATTCCGCCGGAAGCAGTTCATCGGACCTTATGAAGCAGCAGCAGGAAGAGGTATTTGAACGGGCGAAAGCGCAAAAAGGCAGAAATCTTTGGATGACCCTAGGCAGTTCAGATCCTGTCCTGATTTCAGCGCGGCAAATCAGATCGTTTCATCAGCTGAGTTTAAATGGCTTGGGGATGGTGCTGATTCAAGTGAATGTGAAACAGATGATTCGTGATTTGCCGAAGGATTGGGGCGATTCGGTCGGAGATATGATGATCGCAGACAAGGACGGCAATCTGGTATATTCGGCCGGTGCATCGGTGCTTACGCCTGAGATGACAAAGCAGACGCTGCGGCATCCTGGTTATGACTTGGTAAAAAAGAATGGCAAACGTTATTTTATTTCTTTCCTTCAATCATCCTATCAAAACTGGAGCTACTACAATGTCATCCCCTTTGATCAGATGTTCGCGAAAATTTCCTTTATGAAAACGGTGATCGGTACGTGCTTTCTTTTGTTTTTTAGTGTGGTTTTGCTTTTCGGACGGAAGATTGCCAACAGCATCACAGAGCCGATCGAGCAGCTTGTATCCGCAATGAAATCGGTGCAGCACGGCGGGATTGAGGCGGGCGTGTCGCTGTCACTGCCGGAACACACACAGGATGAGGCGGGAACGCTGAACCGCCATTTTACCGTAATGATGAAGCGGATCAATGAGCTGATGGAAGAAAATGTGGAAAAGCAGCTTATTATTAAAGAAACAGAATTGAAGGCGCTGCAAGCCCAGATTAACCCGCATTTTTTGTATAACACGCTTGAGTCCATCAATTGGCTGGCGAAAGCGAATCAGCAGAAGCAAATTTCTCAAATGGTAGAGTCGCTCGGTTTTCTCCTGCGAAACAGCATTCATATCAAAGAAGATACAGTGACCCTTCAGGAGGAGGCGGATATTGTGCTTCACTATATGACGATTCAGCGGTTTCGGTTTGAAGAGCGCTTGAACTTCACACTGGACATCGCCGAAGAGGTAAAGCATTGCCGAATTCCGAAGCTGACACTCCAGCCGCTGGCGGAGAATGCGATTCAGTACGCGCTTGAGCCTTTTACTCGGCCATGCGCCATCCGCATTCAAGCGAAAAAAACGGAGGACTGCGTCTGTATTACTGTCGAAGATAACGGGCCTGGCATGAACGAACGTATTCTTGAAAAAACGGGCGGAAGAGGGATCGGGCTCTGGAATATTCATGAACGCATCCGACTGATGTTCGGGGAGCCGTATGGCTTACGCATTCAAAGTGAGAAAGGGAAGGGAACGGCGATTTTGCTGACTATACCGTGCCGAAATGAGGTGGTGTGATGTACAAAATACTGCTTGCTGATGATGAGAGGATCATTCTTGACGGAATGGCAGGGATCATTGAGTGGGAGACGCTTGGCGCTTCTTTAGTCGGCAAAGCGCAGAACGGAATTGAAGCGTATGAGAAGATTATAAACAAGCAGCCGCATATCGTTATCACTGATGTAAAAATGCCCGGTATGGACGGGCTTGAGCTGATCAAAAAGGTGTCAGCCGTCTGCCCGTCTGTGCAATTTATCGTCCTGTCTGGTTTTGGGGAGTTTGAGTACGCGAAGGAAGCGATGAAATACGGGGTAAGGCATTATTTGCTGAAGCCCTGCAATGAACAGCAGATTATCCGTTCATTAGAGGAGATCATCGCCGAGCTGAAGCAGCATGATGTGCGGAAGAAGAAAGCCGCCCACCTGAAACATGAGCTGAATCATATCCGTTCCTTTGCGGCTGATCAATACCTGGAAGGTTTGATCGCCGGTGTCACCCAACTGTCTCCGCCGCCTTCGCTTGCAGGAAAGATGATTCGCCTTATCATCGCAGAGAATACTCAGCCTGGAGATTCTGCCGCCAGAGAGGCGTTTGGTTCCGCGCTGACAGCTTTTTGCTGCAGCGGAGGACGTGCGGTGTTTGCCGTGGAGGAGGGCACGTCCGATCTGGAAAACAAGGCGGAAGACGGCTTGGCAGGCTGCCGGGTAATCATCAGCCGGACGGGGGAGCTGCGTGACGCAGGACAGCTGTTCCGCGAAGCAACTGAAACGGCCGGTGACCAAAAGCGGAGTGAATTGATTTCTAAAATCACCAGGCTTGTCGCCGACGAGCTCGGCAATCCGAATCTCTCTCTGAAATGGGCAGCAAAAGATATGCTGTTTATGAACCCTGATTATCTGGGGAAAATCTTTAAGCAGGAGACAGGGGAAAAGTTTTCTCAATATGTTACACGGGTGCGTCTTGAGCATGCGATGAAGCAGATGAAGCTGAGGCGGGATGTGAGTGTATCAGAAATCGCGGAAGAAATCGGGTTCGGTGATAATCCGAAGTATTTCAGTCTTGTCTTTAAAAAATATACCGGTCTGACACCGTCAGAATTCAGAAGAAAACAGGGAGGCGCTTCCGCAGGATAGCCATCTCTGTTTTTTTAACTTTCGCCACTGTTTTTTGAGTGTTTCGCCTCGTCACAACCCTTTAAAATAAAATGTAAGCACTTACATTAAAGGGGGGGATTGATTTGAAGAAGGTTTATTACGTGCTGCTGTCACTTGTATGCGTCTTTTTCTTCAGCGGATGTTCTGCGGGTGAAGAGGCGTCAGGGAAAAAAGAGGACATGACGCTCAGAATCGCATGGTGGGGCGGACAGCCGCGGCATGACTATACAACAAAGGTCATTGAATTATATGAGAAAAAGAATCCGCATGTCCATATTGAAGCGGAATTTGCGAACTGGGATGACTATTGGAAGAAGCTTGCGCCAATGTCTGCCGCGGGCCAGTTGCCTGATGTCATTCAAATGGATACGGCATATTTAGCGCAATACGGAAAGAAAAATCAGCTTGAGGATTTAACGCCATATATGAAGGACGGAACAATTGACGTCAGTTCAATCGATGAGAATATGCTTTCCGGCGGAAAGATTGACGGAAAGCTTTACGGATTTACACTTGGGGTTAACGTGCTTTCAGTGATTGCCAATGATGATCTGCTGAAGAAAGCCGGTGTTTCAATTCATCAGGAAAACTGGACGTGGAAGGATTATGAGAAGCTGGCGTATGAGCTGCAGGAAAAAGCCGGCGTATACGGATCTAACGGAATGCATCCGCCTGATATTTTCTTCCCGTATTATTTGCGCACGAAGGGTGAGCGTTTTTATAAAGAGGACGGCACGGGCCTTGCGTATCAGGATGACAAGCTGTTTGTCGACTATTTTGAGCGGCAGCTGAGGCTGGTCAAAGCAAAAACATCGCCAACGCCGGACGAAAGCGCCCAAATTAAAGGGATGGAAGATGACTTTATTGTCAAAGGCAAATCAGCCATTACATGGAACTACTCCAATCAATATTTGGGCTTTGCCCGGCTGACAGACTCACCGCTGTCTCTCTATCTGCCGCCTGAACAAATGAAGGAAAAGGCACTGACGCTGAAGCCGAGTATGCTGTTTTCCATTCCGAAAAGCTCTGAGCATAAAAAAGAGGCCGCGAAGTTCATAGATTTCTTCGTAAATAATAAAGAAGCGAACCAGCTGATTAAAGGCGAGCGGGGCGTTCCGGTATCCGACAAGGTGGCAGATGCGATAAAACCGGAGCTGAATGAGGAAGAGGCCAACATTGTGGAATATGTGGAAGCCGCGTCGAAAAACATCAGCAAAGCCGATCCGCCGGAGCCGGTGGGAAGCGCTGAGGTTATTAAGCTGCTGAAGGATACGTCTGATCAGATTCTGTATCAGAAGGTATCGCCGGAAAAAGCCGCCAAAACGTTCCGGAAGCAGGCCAACGACATTTTAGAGAGGAATAATTGACGGGAAATGGGGCTGACAGAATGAAAATAAGCCGGAGTAAGAGAAAAGACAATCTGGCGGGATATGCTTTTATTTCTCCGTTTATTATCGGCTTCTTCTGTTTTACGGTGATTCCAATGGGCGCGTCTCTGTTTCTGTCCTTTACAAGCTACGACCTGTTTACGGCGCCGAAGTGGATCGGGCTCGATAACTATAAGGAAATGTTTACGGGTGACGAAAAGTATTGGCAGTCGCTGAAGGTCACTTTCACGTACGTACTTGCCGGGGTTCCGCTCCGCCTCGGCTTCGCGCTTTTTATTGCCGTCATTTTAAACAACGCGGCAAAGGGAACAGCCATCTACAGGACGCTGTTTTATCTGCCTTCGATCATCGGCGGAAGTGTGGCTGTTGCCATTATGTGGCGCAATATTTTCGGCAATGACGGGGTCATCAATGCGCTGCTGTTTTTCGTCGGGATCGATCAAAAAATTCTCTGGTACCAGGACCCGACAAGCGCGTTATGGACGCTGATTCTCTTGTCTGTCTGGCAGTTCGGGTCATCCATGCTGATTTTTCTGGCCGGGCTGAAAAACATTCCGGCATCATACTTGGAGGCGGCCAGCGTGGACGGCGCAACCCGCGTGCAGCGCTTCTTTAAGATCACGCTGCCGATGCTGACGCCGATTATTTTCTTTAACCTGGTCATGCAGACGATTTCTGCTTTTATGACCTTTACCCCAGCCTATATCATCTCAAAAGGCGAGGGCGGGCCGCTTGACGGAACGCTATTGTATTCACTCTATTTGTTCCAGCGGGCGTTTAACTATTTTCAAATGGGCTACGCCTCGGCGATGGCGTGGATCATGCTGATCATTGTCGGGCTGATTACGCTGATTTTATTTAAAACATCATCATATTGGGTTCACTACGAATCAAAGGAGGAATAACGGATGGAGCCGGTCAACCAGCCTGTCAGGCAAGCCCCGGTGTTTGAAGGGAAAAAAGCCGGGCGCATCAGGCCAAAACGCATTCTGTTCCATGTTCTTACGGCGTCACTGGCAGTGTTATTGCTGTATCCCGTCATTTGGCTGTTTGTCAGTTCTTTTAAAGAAAGCTCCAGTATTTTCACAACCTCTCATTCTCTCATACCAGATCCTTTTATTCTCAGCAACTATGCTGAAGGGTGGAAGGGCATTGCGGGTCAGCCGTTTTTGACCTTTATTAAAAACTCGGCGATCATTGTCGGGCTGTCTACAATCGGAGCCGTCCTGTCATCGGCTGTCATTGCCTACGGCTTCGCGCGTATTCCGTTTAAAGGAAAAGCATTTTGGTTCGCCTGCATGATGGGGACGTTAATGCTGCCGCATGAAGTGCTGATGATTCCGCAGTACATTATGTTTGCGAAATTAGACTGGCTGAATTCTTTTAAACCGATTGTCGTTCCGCAATTTTTCGGGCATGCGTTTTTTATCTTTCTGATGATCCAGTTTATCCGAACGATCCCTGAGGAGCTGGATGAAGCAGCGAGAATCGACGGGTGCGGGCGCTTTGCCTGTTTTTGGCGGATCATTCTGCCGCTCATTGCACCGGCGCTTGCAACGTCTGCGATTTTTTCTTTCTATTGGAAGTGGGAGGAGCTGATTCAGCCGCTGCTCTATTTGAATAAGCCGGAGCTTTATCCTGTTTCTCTTGCGCTGAAGCTTTTCCTCGATACGGAATCAGCTTCAAACTGGGGTGCGATGTTTGCCATGTCGGCCGTCTCTTTACTGCCTGTGATTCTCGTATTCTTTCTGTTTCAAAAATATATCGTTCAGGGCATCAGTACGACCGGATTAAAATAAAAAGGAGTGTTGCAGATGGCACAGCTTATCTTTGATGAAGAAAAGGTCACATCCGTTATGGACAGAATTGTGAAACGGACATTTCAAATGGATTTTGCGTGGGATTGGCCGGGCGGCGTCGCGTTTTACGGCGTGGCAGAGGCGTATGAAGCGACGGAAAACGAGGAGTATATCAAACTGTTAAAAACGTGGGTGGATGAACAGCTTGAGGATGGGCTGCCGCCGCTATCGATCAACGGTGTATCGATCGGGCATACGCTTTTGTTTCTGCATCAGGTGACGGGAGATAACGTCTATTTGGAAACGGCTGGCGAGATGGCGGAATATGTGCTTCATCACGCGCCCCGCTTTGGGGAAGGTATTCTTCAGCATACGGTGAACTCGTCGGATTATGTGTTTCCTGAGCAGGCATGGGCGGATACGCTGATGATGGCGGGACTGTTTATGCTGAGAATCGGCCGTGTGATGGAGCGGGAGGATTATTTTGAGGACGGCCTGCGCCAGTTTCATGGACATGAGGACGTGCTGCAGGACCCCGTGACCAATCTGTATTACCATGCCTGGGACAACAAAGCGCAAAACCACCTGTCGGGGATTTATTGGGGACGGGCGAATGGCTGGGCTGCGCTTACGATGGCAAAAGCGCTCCCGCTCATCGAGGTGACGCATCCTTCTTTTATGATCATTGACGGATCGCTTAGAGACCAGTTAAGCGCGCTTGTCCGGCTTCAGGACGATTCAGGGCTGTGGCATACCATTTTGGATGATCCGGATTCGTATTTGGAGGTTTCCGCATCGGCGGGCATTGCCTCTGCTTTGCTGTCGAGCGGGAAGCTCTATACAAAATACGTACAGAAATCACTTGCCGCTATTTTGGATGCGGTGGAAGAGGACGGTCGGGTCAGTAAAGTATCCGCGGGCACAGCCGTCATGAAAAATGCGGAAGGATACAAACAAGTGCCTTACAAACGAATACAAGGCTGGGGACAGGGACTTGCACTCACATTTCTCGCTGATGTGCTGAGAACGAAAAAACGCGTGTATCAGTAAAGACGGCGGCGGGGGGAAAGGGATGAAAAAACAGCCTCAACAGAAAGAACGGGTTTCACGCTGGAAGGGAACGTATTTCAAAAGAAACTTTGTTTTCATTTTGCTGATTGCCTGTATTCCCGGACTGCTGACAGGCGGGGCCATCTACTTTTTGTCTATCGATAAGGTGGAGAAAGAGCTGCAAAAGTCGCATGAAACACAGGTGGCGCGTGAAGTCAGCCGGATGGATGAGAAGCTGGAAGGGCTTGAGCTGACGCTTGCCCAAATGGCATACGATTCCTCGCTGATGAACGGATTGGCCGAGAAGGATTTGGAGAAAGACTTTACATTCTCCTATCAATTAACGAAAAAGCTGTTTCTTTTGCGGGATCAACAGCCGCTGATTCAGCAGGCTTCTATCTTTCTGAACAGCCCCCGGCCTCTTGTGCTGAGCCCCGAATACAGCGCACTGACAGAACAGGATATGCTTCACAAATACCGCTCGCTTCTCGACTCCGATCGGAGTATTTATTGGAGCCGATCGGGAAAAGACGCCGCGCTGATTCAGCTCATTCCGGGTGCGGCTGAGAAACCGTTTGGCGCGATCATGCTGACGGTAGATCCGAAAGAAATGGAGGCGCTTCTGCAAAGTTTGTCTCCTTACCCTGAAGGCAGCGCGCTACTTCTTGATCAAAAGCGGGAGGTGCTTTTCCATGGAGGAGAAAAGGATTTTGAAAATGCTTTAATGAATGAGGTGAAAAAACAGCCTCGCCAGAAAGGCCATTTTCAGATGGATTGGAATGGCACGGTGTATTCCGTCTCCTATGGAGAAATGAAGCGAATGCACCAGAAGTGGACCTTTGTTTCTGCGGCGCCTCTTTCAGCTATCACAGCGCCAATGGTGTTTTTATCAAAGGTGATTATTGTGATGCTTGTCGTTTGTATCGGCTTGGCTGTGTGCATGACGTGGTACGCTTCGAGGAAAATCTATCGCCCGATTCAGCATCTGCTCGGACTGTTTACGGGAGGAGAGAAACAAGCATGGCAGGCGTCAGGTCAGGACGAATTTAAGTGGATTGAAAAGAGATGGAATGATCTTTCCCTTGAGAGCCGGAGGCTTCATGAGCAGCTGCTCCGGCAGACGCCCCATATGAAAAAGAGTTTTTTGCAGCACCTGCTTCAGGGTGACTTTTACTATGACACAGAGGAAAGCCTCAGATCGCGGATGGAGGATGCGGGATGGGACATCGGGGAAAACATATTTCACGTGCTTGATCTTCAGGTGACAGGGCTTCGCTGTGATAAAAGCATGTTCTATGCCGACGATGAACAGCTTGCTGTGTTTACACTGACCAATTTACATGAGGAGCTCGCGGCAAACCGGCGTTTTCAACCTTTAATTCTTGATATTGGCCGCCTTTCCGTCACCGTGCTTGTGATGAAAACGAGCGGCTCGGATCTGAAGGCGCATCTTTCAGAGCTGGCCCACATATTTGGTGCTGTCACGGGACTAAGCCTGACCGGAACAATGAGCAGGCAATCGGCCCGTATTAAGGATATCCCATCTTTGTTTAAGGATGTGAAAAGCGGCAAGTCCCGCAGATGTTTTGCCAATCGCCATCAGATCATCGATTTGCAGGATGATGTTTTTCAGGCTGAGCCATCCGCACCCTACTATCCTTTTGAACTTGAAAAACAAATCGTTCAGGCCATTCGGCTGGAAAGAAAAGCGGAAGCAGAGGAGCTGATTCGCTTATGTATGGCTGAAATGGCTGAAAAGGCGGTCAGCGACAGACAAGTGCATTCTGCGCTGATACAGCTGTTTTCCCGCATCCAGGAGGATATTCTGCATTCCGGCCTTCACCCGAGCGAGCTGTTCGGCAACAGGGATATGCTTCGCGAAATATCTGAGCTGCATGAGCCTGTCCAAGCGGCTGCCTGGCTGATGGATGCGGTTGTCACCCCGTACCTCGCCAAGCTTGAAGGCAGGAAAAACAGACAGCAAAAACAGGTGGCGGAACGTGTGATTGCGATGATTCATGAGCAGTATATGGCGGATCTTTCTCTTGAAAGCTGCGCGGATGCGCTGGGCATGAATTCTTACACCTTGAGCAAGGCATTTAAGCAAGTGACGGGCGTTAATTTTATTGATTATGTGACCCGCATCAGAATCGAAAAAGCAAAAGAACTGCTGGTCAATACAAATAAAAAAATTCATGATGTGTCAGAAGAAGTCGGCTATCGCCACAATTATTTCAACCGGATTTTTAAAAAGCAGGTCGGCATGCCGCCGGGAGTCTTCAGGCAAATGTATCAGGAAACGCCGTGAAAGGAGAGGACATGTGATGGAAAAAACGATTCAGGTATTCTTATCAGGGGATTCCACCGTAAGCGACTGTCCGCCGCATGAAGCGCCGATGGCAGGCTGGGGGCAGGTTTTCGGTCAATTGTTCACTGAACAGGTGAAGGTGTGCAATCACGCCAAAGGGGGAGCAAGCACCAATTCATTTGTTGAGGAAGGAAGGCTTCAGACGATTGCTGAGCGTATATCCCAAGGTGATTATTTGTTTATCCAATTCGGCCACAATGACCAGAAACCGCGGGGAACGAAACCATACTCGACGTATCAGCAATTTCTCACTTTGTTTGCGGACACAGCGCGTGAAAAAGGCGCGCAGCCTGTGTTCGTTACATCGGTGCAGCGGCGCCGCTTTGATCAAAACGGAAGGATTGAGCACACGCTCGGTGAGTATCCGGATGCGATGAGAGCGTTAGCGAAGGAGCTTGATGTGCCGGTCATTGATTTGCTAACGAAAACGAAGGCGCTTTATGAAGCATACGGCCCGGAGGAGTCAAAGCGTTTGTTTATGTGGTTTCAGCCGGATGAACATCCGAATTATCCAGACGGCATTGAGGATAATACGCATTTTTCAGAAGAAGGGGCCATGGAGGTTGCGAAGCTCGTTGCCGAGGGCATCGAAGAAATCGGCTTTCCGCTGAAGGATCATCTCGTAAGCCGGGAGGGGAAAAAACATGTATAAAGAAGGCGCGTGCCTGTACCGCAATCCGCTCCGTTCAGCAAGCGATGTGAAAGACTGGCGGATGGAGGGAGGCGGGCACGTCTCGTTCGAAGATCAGCGTATGCACCTGTCACATGTAGAGGACGAAGTGCACTTTGTTTATTGGTGCCCAGAAACATTTCCCGATGGCATCATTGTGAAGTGGGATTTTTACCCGATTGAACAGCCGGGGCTGTGTATGCTGTTTTTCGCGGCTGCCGGCATCGGAGGCGAGGACTTATTTGACTCGCGACTCAAGAAAAGAACAGGAAAGTACCCCGAATACCATTCCGGAGACATCAATGCGCTCCATCTGTCGTATTTCCGCAGAAAATACCCGGAGGAAAGAGCGTTTCGCACCTGCAATCTAAGAAAAAGCCGCGGTTTCCACCTCGCTGCACTGGGAGCTGATCCGCTGCCTTCTCCGGACGACGCTGTTTCCCCGTATCATATGAAGCTCATTAAGGATAAAGGATATGTGCATTTTTCGATCAATGATCTGCCCATTCTGGAGTGGCAGGATGACGGAAGCACATTCGGGCCTGTGTTAACGAAAGGAAAAATCGGGCTGAGGCAAATGGCGCCGATGAAAGCCGCTTATCGTGATTTGTCTGTGCACCAAGCGGTGAGAGGATGAAGACGACTGTGACGGATGCGCTTTATGCAGGCTGTGAAGCGGTTGTGAAAATCGCGTGGCTGAACGGGCTGTGGCTGTTGTTTACACTTTTGGGCGGCGTTCTTTTCGGATGGGCGCCGAGCACAGCCGCGATGTGTGCCGTCATACGGAAATGGCTGATGGGGCATAAAGATGTCCCGGTATTTGCGTTATTTCTGGATACCTACAAAAAAGAGTTTCTGAAGGTCAATGTGATTGGACTTGCGTTTATTGCTCTTTTGCTTATGTTGTCCGCCAATTATTATTATTTTTCGGCAAGTGCGGATTGGCTGTCCTTTACTGTGACGAGCTGCACACTCTTGGCGGGGCTTTTGTACACCGTCGCGCTCATGTATGTGTTCCCTCTTTATGTGCATTACGAGCTTCCGCTTCGCCAATATATTCCGCAAGCGCTGCTGTTTGGCGCCATGCGGCCGCTGACCACCGGCTGCATGTTGATCGGCTGCGGATTTGTGCTTTACTTGCTGTATACGCTTCCGGGTCTGATCCCATTTTACGGCCCTAGTTTATTTGGGCTCGTGTCGATGTTTTTTGCTTACAGAGGGTTTCAAAAAACAGAGGCCCGGCACCGTCATCAGGCCGGGTAAACAAAAAAATGACAAACCGGCAAAAAAGTGCAGCCAACCAAAAACGTTTATGCAAAAAAGTGACATTGAAGACAGCTTCTTAAGCGCATAAAATCCAATTTAAGTAAGCGCTTACAGATCGATGATAAGGAGCTGTCTGATGATTAGACGAAGAAAAAGCATGTTTACCACTCTCACACTGTTGGTGTTGTTGATGATGGGGGGTTCTGTGTTTCCTGTCAAAGCAGAAGGAGCGGCGCGGCAGATGGAAGCGCTGAACCGGGGCCTTGTGGCAGTCAAGACGGAAGGCGGCATTTTTGTCAGCTGGCGGTTTCTTGGGACAGAAAACGCATCCGTGGCGTTTAATGTGTACAGAGACGGACAAAAGCTGAATGCTTCGCCTGTCAAATCCACGAATTATATCGATAAAAACGGATCTGCGGGCTCAACGTATTCCATTCGGGCTGTTGTAAACGGTACCGAGCAGGCAGCTTCTGAAAAAGCCTCTGTATGGGCACAGCCGTATCACTCCGTTCCACTTGATAAACCGGCTGGCGGCACGACGCCAAAGGGCGAAGCCTATACCTACAGTGCCAATGATGCCAGTACGGGTGATGTGGATGGCGATGGGCAGTATGAGCTGATCCTCAAATGGGACCCGTCCAATTCAAAGGATAATTCACAGGACGGCTATACGGGTGAAGTGTTTGTTGATGCGTATAAGCTGGACGGAACAAGATTATGGCGAATCGGTCTCGGCAAAAACATCAGAGCAGGCGCACACTACACTCAGTTTATGGTGTATGACCTGGATGGTGACGGAAAAGCGGAAGTGGCGATGAAGACCGCTGACGGAACAAAAGACGGCACGGGAAAAGTGATCGGAAATGCGAATGCCGATTACAGAAATGAGCAGGGGCGTGTGCTTTCTGGTCCTGAGTACCTGACTGTCTTTCAAGGTGAAACGGGGAAAGAGCTTGTCACTTCAAACTTTGAACCGGCACGAGGGAACGTATCGGATTGGGGCGACAGCTACGGCAACCGTGTCGATCGTTTTCTTGCGGGCATTGCGTATCTCGACGGGCAGCGGCCGAGTCTGATTATGACTAGAGGCTATTATGCCAAAACCATGCTTGTTGCGTATAACTTCAGAGACGGAAAACCGTCAAAACTCTGGACGCTGGATTCCTCTCAGTCGGGAAATCAAGCGTTCGCCGGACAGGGCAATCACAATCTAAGCATTGCGGATGTTGACGGAGACGGAAAGGATGAAATCATCTTCGGCTCAATGGCTGTTGACCATGACGGCAAAGGCATGTACTCGACAGGCTTAGGCCACGGTGATGCCCTCCATACCGGGGATCTTGATCCGAGCCGGCCGGGGCTTGAAGTATTTCAGGTTCATGAGGACAAAAACGCGCAATATGGCTTATCCTTCCGGGATGCCGCGACAGGAAAAATCATTTGGGGTGTTCACGCCGGCAAGGATGTAGGCCGGGGGATGGCCGCTGATATTGATCCGCGCTATTCGGGACAGGAGGTTTGGGCGAACGGTTCTCTTTACACATCAAAAGGCGCCAAAATCGGCAGCAGTGTGCCGTCGTCAACCAATTTCGGCATCTGGTGGGACGGTGACCTGCTGCGGGAACAGCTGGACAGCAACCGAATCGATAAGTGGGATTATCAAAACGGCGCATCGAAAAATATGCTGACTGCTTCAGGCGTGGCCGCCAACAACGGCACAAAAGCAACACCGGCGCTTCAGGCTGATCTGCTCGGTGACTGGCGGGAGGAGGCTGTGTGGAGAACCGAGGACAGCAGTGCGCTCCGCATCTACACCACCACCATCCCGACCGAGCACAGGCTGTACACGCTGATGCATGACCCTGTTTACCGGCTCGGCATCGCCTGGCAAAATGTCGCGTATAACCAGCCGCCGCATACAAGCTTCTTTTTAGGAGACGGCATGGCGGCACAGTCTAAACCGAATATGTATACGCCTTAACAGAAGGGGGGAAGGAACGGGCCGCACGCTTGGCCCGTTCCCATTTAAAATGAAACCAAAAAAGAGGCAGATGGAGTACTTGACCAGAGGCTTAATTGCGGTCAAGACGGAGCAGGGCGTGTTTGTCAGCTGGCGTTTTCTCGGAACGGATCATGAGACGACGGCTTTTCACCTTTATCGGGATGGAGATCGGATCACTGGCAAACCGATTGAGGACAGTACCAATTTTCTGGATGAAAAGGGAACGGAGGACTCTCTCTATCAAGTGGCGGCTGTTTATAAAGGCCGTGAAGAAAGGCTTTCGAAGGAAGCCCCCGTTTGGCGGGAAAATGTCCTAGAGGTGCCGCTTAACAAACCGGAAGGCGGTATCACGCCGGACGGAAAGCCGTACACGTACAGCGCCAATGATGCGAGCGTCGGAGATGTGGATGGGGACGGAGAATATGAAATCATCCTGAAATGGGACCCGTCCAACTCAAAAGATAACGCTCACCATGGATATACCGGAGACGTTCTCATTGACGCCTATAAACTGGACGGCACTTTTCTGTGGCGCATCAACCTCGGCAGAAACATCAGAGCGGGTGCCCATTATACGCAGTTTATGGTCTATGACTTAGACGGTGACGGAAAAGCAGAAATCGCTATGAAAACAGCCGACGGCACAATAGACGGCAAAGGAAACATCATCGGTGACGAGCATGCTGATTACAGAAATGAGCAGGGCCGAATTCTGTCAGGTCCGGAATATTTGACAGTGTTTAAAGGGGAAACCGGTGAAGCGCTCACGACTGTCGATTATGAACCGCCTCGGGGAAAACTGGAGGATTGGGGAGACGGCTACGGCAACCGCATGGACCGTTTTCTCGCCGGAATCGCTTATTTGGATGGAGAGCGGCCGAGCCTGGTGATGGCACGGGGCTATTATACGAGAACAGTACTCGTCGCTTATGATTTCCGGAACGGCAGGCTGAAAAAACGCTGGACGTTTGATTCAAATCAGCCGGGGCATGAAGCATACGCGGGACAGGGAAACCACAGCTTGAGCGTGGCTGATGTTGATGGAGATGGAAAAGATGAAATTATTTACGGCGCCATGGCGGTCGATCATGACGGAACTGGTCTGTACACGACGGCACTCGGACACGGAGACGCCATGCACGTCGGTGATCTTGATCCGTCACGCAAAGGGCTTGAAGTGTTTCAGGTTCATGAGGACGCAAGCAAGCCGTATGGGTTGTCGCTGCGTGATGCCGGAACAGGTGAGGTGTTATGGGGCGTCCATGCCGGAACAGATGTCGGCAGAGGAATGGCTGCTCATATTGACCCTCTGTATAAGGGGTCGCTTGTCTGGGGAATCGATCCGCCGGGCAATGATGGAATGTCATATGGGCTCTATACGAGCAAAGGAGAAAAAATCAGCGACAAAGCGCCTGCTTCAGCCAATTTCGCCATCTGGTGGGACGGAGACTTGGTCAGGGAGCTTTTGGATCATGATTGGAATGGAACGATCGGCAAACCAAAGATTGAAAAGTGGGATGCTGAAAACCGCTGTTTAAAAACGATTTTTCAGCCGGAAGATGTGCTGTCCAACAACGGGACAAAAGGAAACCCGGTTCTTCAGGCCAACCTGTTCGGAGACTGGCGGGAAGAGGTCATTTGGAGAACCGAAGACAGCAGTGCGCTCCGTATCTATACAACGACACATTTTACCCATCACCGTATTTACACGCTGATGCACGATCCGGTTTACAGGCTCGGGATCGCTTGGCAGAATACAGCGTACAACCAGCCGCCGCATACAAGCTTTTATCTCGGAACAGGGATGAAAAAACCGCCGAAACCCGCTCTGTACATAGCGGGAAACAAAGCGGAGACCCCGCTTTAGGAGGAATGTATGGGATACGAAGCAAAGACTGAACGCTATGACAAAATGACCTATCACAAAGCCGGGCGAAGCGGATTAAGACTTCCCGCTATCTCTCTCGGCCTCTGGCATCAGTTCGGCGATGCCTATTCTCCGGAAAACGCGCGGTCCATGTTGAGAGCTGCATTTGATGCAGGCATTGTCCATTTTGATCTGGCCAACAATTACGGCCCGCCGCCCGGCTCCGCTGAGGAGATGCTCGGGCGCATGCTGAAAACGGATTTTGCGCCTTACCGTGATGAACTCATCATCAGCACTAAAGCCGGCTATGACATGTGGAAAGGGCCGTATGGCAATGGCGGTTCGAAAAAACATTTGACTGCCAGCTTGAATCAAAGCTTAAAGCGGCTGGGGCTTGATTATGTGGATCTCTTCTATTCGCACCGTCCTGATCCTGAAATGCCGCTTGAGGAAACGATGGAGACGCTGGCGGGCTTTGTGAGCCAAGGAAAAGCTTTGTATGTCGGACTGTCAAACTACAGTCCTGAAGAGACTGAGCGCGCGGCCGAACTTTTACATCAACTCGGCGTTCGGCTCGCCATTCATCAGACGCAATATTCAATGTTTCACCGAGATCCGGAAAAAGGGTTGCTTGATGTGCTGGACAAAAAGGGAGCCGGCTGCATCGCGTTTGCGCCGCTTGCTCAAGGGCTTCTCACGACAAAGTACGTTTCAGGCATCCCGGAAACATCAAGAGCAAAGGATGCGAACAGTCCATTCCTTCAGACGGAGCACATAACCGAAAGGGCGGTCAGTAAGGCGCAAAGGCTGAATAAGATTGCGAAAGAACGGGGACAATCGCTCCCGCAAATGGCGCTCTCATGGCTTTTGAAGGATGCCCGGATGACCTCCGTTTTAATTGGAGCAAGCCGGGCGCAACAAATAGAGGAAAACGTTCAAGCCTTGCAATCAGCGGACTTTTCAAACGAGGAGCTTTCTGCCATTGAGTTAATATTAAGTGAAAAAAACGAGGGGGAATGAGGTATGGCAAATCATATTTATCTTGCTGGTGATTCGACTGTCCAAACGTATGGAGAAAGGACAAATCAAGGGGGCTGGGGGCAGTTTCTCGGTTCGCATCTGCCGGAGCATACTCAGGTGATCAATAAAGCGATCGGCGGCAGAAGCTCAAAAACCTTTGTGGAGGAAGGCAGGCTTCAGGCGATCCTTGATGTGATCGAGCCGGATGATTGGCTGTTTGTGCAGATGGGCCATAATGACGCGTCGAAAAACAAACCTGAGCGCTACACTGAGCCCTATACCACCTATAAACAATATTTAAAGCAATATATCGCAGGCGCGCGGGAAAAAGGCGCCCATCCGCTTCTCATTACCCCAGTAGCCCGCTTTCATTATGAAAACGGCGTGTTTTTGAACGACTTTCCTGATTATTGCATTGCCATGAAGCAGACGGCTGCTGAGGAAAATGTCCAGCTTATTGATCTAATGGAAAAAAGCCTCGCTTTCTTTACTGAGAAGGGCGAAGAAAAAGTATACACCTATTTTATGGTTTCTGAGGGGATTGACGATTACACGCACTTTACAAAAAAAGGCGCAAATGAAATGGCAAAACTCGTAGCGAAAGGCATGAAGGAGCTCGGACTGCCATTAACAGAATCTATCGTCAAAGAAGGGTGAAGGACTTGGGGAAAAAACTATATCACGGCGCATGCTATTATCCTGAATTATGGGATGAAGACACGATTCAGCAGGACATTGACAGGATGCGGGAGGTCGGCATCAATGTTGTGCGAATTGGTGAATTCGCCTGGTCTGTGATCGAGCCGGAAGAAGGAAACATTGACGTGAGCTTTTTTAAGGAAATGATCAAAAGGATGTATGACAACGGCATCGAAACGATTATGTGCACACCGACGCCGACACCGCCTATTTGGCTCTCGCACGGACGGCCGGAGCGAATGCACATTAACGAAAAAAGAGAGGTGATGGGGCACGGCTCCCGTCAGCATGCGTGTACAAATAACCCATATTTCCGAAAAAGAGCCGCCATCATCACCACAAGCATCGCCAAAGAGCTGGGACACCTGCCGGGGCTGATCGGCTGGCAGCTCGATAATGAATTTAAATGTCATGTGGCTGAATGCATGTGTGAGACGTGCCTAAGCTTATGGCATGAATGGCTCAGAAACCGTTACGGTGTGATTGAACGGTTAAATGAAGCGTGGGGGACCGATGTGTGGAGCGAAACCTATCAAACCTTTGAGCAGGTGCCGCAGCCGGGTCCGGCCCCGTTTTTGCATCACGCTTCATTGCGCACGATGTATCAGCTGTTTTCGATGGAGATGATCGCTCATTTTGCGGATGAACAGGCGAAAATCATTCGCAGTTATTCGGATGCGCCGATCACTCATAACGGCTCGGTCATGTTCAGCACAGACAATGAGCGGATGTTTCAGAATCTCGATTTTGCTTCCTATGATACGTACGCTTCCCAGGATAATGCATCTGCATTTTTATTAAATTGTGATATTTGGAGGCATTTCAAAAAAGACCGCCCGTTTTGGATTTTGGAAACAAGTCCGTCGTATGCAGCATCGCTCGAAAGCTGTGCCATGCCGCACGCCGATGGGTATTTACAAGCTGAAGCCGTGTCTTCTTACGCCTTGGGGAGCGAGGGATTTTGCTACTGGCTGTGGCGCCAGCAGCGTTCAGGCAGCGAGATTTCACACGGTTCCGTCCTTAGTGCATGGGGAGAGCCGACGATCGGTTATCAAAACGTTTTGGCGGTTGAGCGGGCAAGAAAGAAAATCGAACCGATCATTCTTTCTACTGTGCCCGTGCAGGCTGATGTTGCGATGACCTATTCCGACAGGGCGAAAGTGTTTCTGAAAACAGAACCTCACCGGGGACTCCAGCACCGAACGCTTATCACACACTTTTACGAGCGCATCCTCAACACGGGCATTCATCGTGATCTCGTTCCGGAAGGCTTTCCGCTGGAGGGCTATCGTGTGCTGTTTACGCCATTTGTGCCTTATCTGTCCTCTGCTTTTATCAAAAAAGCTTCCGCATTTGCTGAAGAGGGCGGCATATGGATTGCCGGGCCACTGACGGGAGGGCGTACGGGCGAGCATACGGTTCATACCGATTATGGCCTTGGAGAACTGGAGAAAACAGCCGGAATCAAAACGCTGTTTACGTTCCCGATGAACGAGGATGCAAATACAGGAAAAGCGTTTGGCATGACGGCGCCGCTCGGACTGTGGAGCGCGGTGTTTGATGCAGGGAGCGGAAATACTCTCGGCACAGTTGAATCCGGGCCTGGTGCCGGCCATGCCTTTCTGTCAGAACGAGAGCACGGCAAAGGGAAAATCGTCTTGCTCGGCTCGCTTCCATCAGGCAAAAAAGGAGATGCGATGCTGGAAGCACTCGTCAGGCATTATGCGGGAGAAGCAGCAGTTTCTATCAGATCCGATGTCACCCCCGGCACGATTGTTGCCCCGAGAAAAGGAGAAAACGGCCTCGTTTGGATCATCGTTAATATGAATGGAAAAGGCGGAAGTGTGACGCTTCCAAAAGAGGGGACCGACCTTTTGGCCAATCGTTCAGTCGGAGCCGGGAGACTGTCAGTCGGACCACACGAATACCGTGTGATTCAGTTTGATAATCGCAGCTGATTCTTTGCATTGAATCAGCTTTTTTATATGGAAGGAGAGAACCGATGAAAAAGATTAAATGGCTATCAGAACAACCTCAGCTGAAAAGCGGTGTAACGTGGGGGGTGCCTTGGAAAAAAGGAGAATTGAAAAAGGGAGACTGTCTGGCGCTTATCAATGCAAAGGGTGAAAGCGGCTATGTGCAAAGCGAGCCGTCGGCCTATTGGCCGGACGGGAGCATCAAATGGACGAAGCACGCGGCTGTGTTCAGTCAACAAACCGATACAAGCTTTACCCTGCAAAAAGAAGAGACCCAGCCGCCAGCGAAAAAGCTCATGATCCACGAGTCAAAGGATGCAATCCAAGTGGATACCGGAGCGCTTGTCTGCACTGTGAATAAAACGGGCTCCGACATCATTCAATCGCTGGTGATGAACGGAAAGCCGATCGCCGCAGGCGGGCGGCTGATCGCAATAAAGGAAACGAGAAAGGAGATGGCGGCGGAAAAGGTTTTTTTTCATGAAACATCGGTCAGTCTTATCAAACGTGTGGTCATTGAACAGAGAGGTCCTGTAAAAGCAGTCATCAAGATGGAGGGGGTTCATCTACTCCAAAAGACAAAAGAAGAGTGGCTGCCCTTTATCATCAGATTCACATTTTATGCCGGGCTTTCAGAGATGAATATCATGCACACTCAGCTGATCGACAGGAATTTCAAACGAGAGTTCATCAAAGGGCTTGGCATGCAGTTTGACCTCTTTTTACAGGGAGAGCCGTACAACCGCCATTTCCGTTTTGCGGGGGACAAAGGCGTTTATAAAGAACCCGCCCAGCTGTTTGGCACCCGCAAATGGAGTGAACGGTATCCTCTTTATCAGCGGCACATCAATGGCGAACCGATTTCTCCAAGTGAAGAGCACAAGGAATGGTTTGCACACGGCGTGCAGAACGCAGTTTGGAATGATATGAAACTCGTTCAGGACTCCAGCGATCATTACCGTCTGGCAAAACGGACCGGCAAGGAATATTCGTGGGTTGACGTGCTGCATGGCAAGCGGGCGAAGGGGCTTTGCTATGCGGGCGGCGAAAATGGAGGGGTAGCGCTCGGTCTGCGGTATTTTTTTGAAAAATATCCGTCATCACTTGAGATAACAGGTCTTGCCGGTGATCAACCGAACATGACCGTCTGGCTCTGGCCGCCAGACGCGGAAGCAATGGATTTCAGGCATTATACAGGGAACACCCATGTCGTCAGCGCGTACGAAGGGTTTGATGAGATGCGTTCTGATCCGACAGGCATTGCCAACACAAACGACATCAGCTTGTCATGCTTCTCTCAGATGCCGTCAGATGACGTGCTGAATGCGTTAGCGGACAAATGGCAGGCACCGCCATTGCTCATTTGTGAGCCGGACGTTTATTACGAGTCAAAAGCGCTTGGCGTTTGGAGTGTGATCGATACGGCCGATCCGGTCAAAAAAGAGCTGGAAGAACAGCTGGACGCCGCCTTCTTGTTTTATCAAAAAGAAGTGGAGCAGCGCAGATGGTACGGGTTCTGGAACTATGGGGACGTCATGCATACGTATGACCCGATCCGGCATATGTGGCGGTATGATCTCGGCGGATACGCGTGGCAAAATAATGAACTCGTTCCGACCTTATGGCTGTGGCAGGCGTTTTTCCGCTCCGGCAGAGAGGATCTGTTCCGAATGGCAGAAGCAATGACCCGCCATACAAGTGAAACCGACTGTTTTCATCTCGGAGAATATGCGGGGCTTGGCTCCCGACATAACGTGGTGCACTGGGGATGCGGCTGCAAGGAAGCGAGAATCAGCATGGCCGGCCTTTATAAATTCTACTATTATCTGACGGGGGATGAGCGCACGGGAGATCTTTTGACAGAAGTGAAGGACGCCGATGCCGCCCTAGTAAACACCGATCCGATGCGTGCCTTCTACGAGAAAGGAGAGCACCCGACTCACGTCAGAACGGGGCCGGATTGGGCGGCGTTTTGCTCGAACTGGCTGGCGGAATGGGAGCGGACTGAGAATCCTGAATATCTGAGGAAAATCCAAACGGGCATCAGCTGTCTGAAACGCCTGCCGCTTCGCTTATTATCAGGTCCGACGTTTGAATATGATCCGGCGACGTCTATGCTTCATCATATGGGAGACGGCATCGCGGGCGGTTATCATATGATCATTGCGTTTGGCGCGCCGCAAGTGTGGATGGAGCTGGCTGAGCTTCTCGATGACCGCGAATGGGAGGAAATGCTGAGTGAATTTGGCGAGTTTTACACATTCAGTGATGAAGAAAAACGCAAAAAAAGCGGAGGTGTGCTCCATGACGGGCACTTTCACTGGCCATTGTTTGCGGCTGGTATGACAGCCTATGCTGCGAGAAAAAAACAAGACCATTACCTCGCCGAAAAAGCGTGGAATCTTTTGCTCGACCATAAACTGAGCCATACGCCGCTTCCTATCAAACCCGTGCCAATCGAGACATGGACTCAGCTTGAAGAGCTTCCGTGGGTAACGACAAACACTATATCTCAATGGTGTTTAAATGTCATTGCGGCACTTGAATTAATAGGTGAATACCTCCCTGCAAAAAAAGATACATCCTGCAAAAAAGGATAACAGCCTTCATTCTATAGGAAAAATGATGCAAAAAATGAAGATTGCAGGAATTTATGTAAGCGCTTTATATTAGGGGTGGCAAAGGTGAAATGAAAAGGAGAAAAAGGGGGACTGACGCATCATGAAAAAAAGAATACGAAAAAAATGGCTCGCTCTACCGCTCGCTGCCATGATGATAGCCGGGTGCAGCAATTCAGAAACATCCAATTCAGCGAGCGATTCAAAAAACACGATCAACATCATGGCGCCGCTGCTGTCACCGGAAAGCCCGAGTGATAAAAGCCCATCATTAAAAGCGTTAGAGAAATACACAGGCAAAAATATTAAGGTCACATGGGTGCCTGATTCATCCTACAACGATAAATTTAACATCGTCATGGCCTCTGGAGAGATGCCTCATGCGATTGTGATTAAAGATAAGTCAGCCGGCTTTATCAAGTCTGTCAAAGCGGGCGCTTTTTGGGAGCTGTCTCCTTATTTAAAAGACTACAAGAATGTAAGCCAGGCTGATGAAAAGATACTTAAGAACAGCTCAATAAATGGCGAGGTGTACGGGGTCTACAGATCGAGAGACTTGATCAGAGCCTGTATGATCATCAGAACCGACTGGCTCAAAAACGTCGGACTCGATATGCCGGAAACGCTAGATGATTTTTATGAAGTGCTGAAGGCCTTTAAGGAAAAAGATCCTGACGGAAACGGCAAGGACGATACGTACGGCATGGTCGTGCCGAAATGGATGGGGCTTGGCAACGGAAGCCCGTGGGATGTTCTGCAAATTTGGTTCGGCGCCCCGAATCGCTACGGCGTTGAAAACGGGAAGCTCGTGCCTGATTTTACAACGAAGGAATATATGGAGGCGCTCACCTTCTTTAAGAAGCTGTATGATGAAGGGTTGATCAACAAGGATTTTGCTGTTATGGATTCGGCGAAGTGGAATGACCCGGTTGTAAAAGGAAAAGCGGGTGTCATCGTTGATACAGGCTCCAGAGCGTCGCAAATTCAAAGTGCCATGGAAGAAGCGGATGAGTCGAACAAGGATGTCATTGATATCGTCGGCACAGTAGAAGGACCAAAAGGCAAGCGCACCTTCCCGACATCAGGATATTCAGGCATGATTGCGATACCAAAATCAAGCGTGAAAACGGAAAAAGAGCTGAAAGAGGTACTGTCCTTCCTTGATAAGCTGAACGATAAGGAAGCACAGATTCTGACCAACAACGGAGTGGAGGACCGAAATTATGAGCTGAAGGACGGCGTATTCACCTCTCTTGAAAAAAGCAACAAATCCCTCCTGTATGAGCATGAAGGCTTAGCCCAGTTCAGCATGTCCATCCCGAAAAGCGAGTACTACATCGAAGATCAGAAAACAAAGCTCTTCCAGCATCGCAAGGACATCATCACGAAAGGAGAAAAAATAGCCGTCTTTAACCCGGCGGAGTCGCTTGTCTCCGGTGTCTATACCCAAAAAGGAGCCCAGCTTGACAACATCATTCTTGATGCGAGAACGCAATTTATTATCGGAGAAATCGATGAAAAAGGCTTCAAGGATGCGGTGAAGCTTTGGGAAAACAGCGGCGGCAATGAACTGATGAAGGACTTAAACAAATTGTATCAAACGTCAAAATAAACCGATGCGCCTGCCGTTCGGCGGGCGCGCCGGTATCACGAAAGGAGAACAGATATGGAAACGGTGCCGAAGAAGGGAAACGCACCTGTTCTCACCGCTGAGAAAGGCATCAGCTGGATGGCTGCGCTCAAAAGAGACAAATGGCTTTATCTTCTTCTTATTCCCGGTCTGCTTTATTTTTTGGTTTTCAAATACCTGCCGATGTGGGGCGTTCTCATTGCATTTAAGGATTATTCGCCATATCTAGGCTTCTGGAAAAGCGAATGGGTCGGTCTTGATTATTTTAAAGACTTTTTTATGAATCCGGATTTTTTCCGGCTGCTGCGCAACACGCTCATGCTGGCAAGCCTTGATCTGCTCTTTGCCTTTCCTGCGCCGCTCATTTTGGCTTTGCTGTTGAATGAGCTGAGGAAGGCTGTGTATAAAAGGTGCGTTCAGACCCTTATTTACGTGCCCCATTTTGTCTCATGGACAATCGTGGTCAGCATCACCTTTGTTTTCTTTACAGTCGATACAGGCGTCATCAACAAAATGGTCATGAGCCTGACGGGGAATCAGGTTTCTTTCTTATCAGACGCTGACTGGTTCCGGCCGATGATTGTCATGCAAAGCATATGGAAGGAGACAGGCTGGGGAACGATTTTATTTCTCGCCGCTTTGGCAACGGTGGATCAGGAGCAATATGAGGCGGCGATCATGGATGGGGCCGGCCGGTTCAGGCGGATGTGGCATATTACGCTTCCGGCAATCAGGAGCACCATCATTGTACTTTTAATTTTACGGATCGGAAGCTTTTTAAATATCGGTTTTGAACAGGTGTATTTGATGACAAACTCGCTCAACCGCAGCGTGGCCGACATCTTCGACACGTATGTTTACATGATGGGGATTACCCAAGGCGCATACAGCTACAGCACGGCTGTCGGTTTGTTTAAATCGGTTGTCGGGATTATCTTAATTTTCGGTGCCAATTACATCGCGAAAAAGTTCGATCAGGAAGGATTGTTTTAGAGGAGGGAGAGTATGGCTGACATACACACGATGCACAACACAAAAGCCGGACGGGTATTTGATGTCTGCAACATTCTGTTTCTCGGCGGCGTCGGCGCGATTACCATTTTGCCGTTTTTGTATATTATCGCAGGTTCCTTTGCGACAGAAGCTGAGCTGGCTCAGCGCAGTTTCTTTATTTTCCCGGAAACCTTTACCCTTGACGCTTATCGGTACGTGTTTTCGACACCGACGTTTATCAGAAGCATGGGCGTATCCATCTTCATCACTGTTGTCGGGACAGCCGTGCAATTGTTTTTCACTTTTACGATGGCGTATCCGCTGGCGAAGCGGCATGTGAAAGGACGGAATCTGCTGTTAAACCTGGTGATTTTCTCGATGCTGTTTTCCGGGGGGATGATTCCGACGTACCTTGTCGTCAAATCACTTGGGTTGCTGGATTCCTATTGGGCGCTGATTCTGCCGATGGCGATCAATCCGTTTAACCTCATAATTATCAAAAACTTCTTTCAGCAGCTGCCGCGGGAGCTTGAGGAATCAGCAAAAATTGACGGCTGTTCAGAAATCGGCGTCTTTTGGCGGATCGCCTTGCCGCTGTCAAAGCCGGTCATTGCCACTTTTGCGCTGTTTTATGCGGTCGGGATTTGGAATGATTTTTTCCATGCTCTCTTATATATCAATGACAGTGCAAAATGGCCGCTGCAAATGGTGCTTCGCCAGGTCACGATTTTATCGGACTTAACGGCGACCAATGGCGATACGATGCAAAATACCATTCCGCCGGAGCAGGGAATTAAGCTTGCTGTCATCGTCATCGCGACCATACCGATACTGGCGGTTTATCCATTTTTACAAAAACATTTTGCCAAAGGCATGCTGATCGGTTCTGTGAAAGGCTGAGAAAGGGAGTGTTTCATATCAGTACGTTAGATCAGATCAAAATCGCGTATATCGGCGGAGGCTCCCAAGGCTGGGCTCGAAGCTTGATGAGCGATTTGTCCCTTGATGAACGAATGTCAGGCACGGTGGCGCTCTATGATCTGAATTTTGAAGCGGCAAAGAAAAATGAAATCATCGGCAATCACAGCGGGGACGGCAGATGGAGGTATGAGGCGGTTTCTACTTTGAAAAAGGTATTATCCGGTGCAGATATCATCATTATTTCGATTTTGCCGGGTACCTTGGATGACATGGAATCGGACGTTCATCTGCCTGAGCGATACGGCATCTATCAATCGGTTGGTGATACTGTCGGACCTGGGGGAATCATGAGAGGTTTGCGGGCCGTTCCGATGTTTGCAGAAATTGCCCGGGCAATAAGAGACTATGCCCCCGAATCATGGGTCATCAATTATACAAACCCAATGTCTGTGTGCACGAGAACGCTGTATAAAGTGTTTCCCGGTATAAAAGCGTTCGGCTGCTGCCACGAAGTATTCGGCACGCAAAAACTGCTGGCGGAGATGGTTACAAATAGGCTTGGACTAGAGGTGAAGCGGCGTGAAGACATTCATGTTCATGTGCTGGGCATTAACCATTTTACATGGGTGACAGCAGCTTCTTACCGGCATATTGATCTGCTGCCTGTTTTCCATGATTTCTGTGCGCATTATGCCGAATCCGGCTATGAGCTGGAGGGAGAAAGCTGGAAGGACAGCGTATTTCGCTCTGCACACCATATTGCATTTGATTTATTTGAAACATACGGTGCCATCCCCGCTGCGGGTGACAGGCATCTGGCTGAGTTTTTCCCCGGTTGTTATCTCAAACAGCCTGAGACATGGAAGTTTCACCTCACACCCATATCCTTCAGAAAACAGGACAGAGACCGGAAACAAAAAGAAACGGATTACATGGCACAGCAAAAACGGGGTGTTGAGAGGAAAGCATCAGGAGAAGAGGGCGTGAACATCATGGCGGCACTCCTCGGGCTGGGCGAACTTGTAACAAATGTGAATCTGCCGAATCAAGGCCAGGTCGCTCATCTGCCATTAGATGCGATCGTGGAAACAAACGCATTTATTACCCGCAACCGTGTCCAGCCGATTGTTTCCGGAGCGCTGCCGAAGGGTGTGGAACTGCTGGCGGCACGACACGTATCCAATCAGGAGGCAGTGGCGGAAGCGGGGTTAACAAAGGACCGCGGTCTCGCTTTTCAAGCGTTTCTCAATGACCCGCTTGTCACACTCGACCGCCATGATGCGGAGCAGCTTTTTGACGATATGCTGTCAAAGCATCAGCCGATTTTATAATAGCAGACAGTGACCGTTTAGAAATAATGCAGTTGACCATAATGATAGTAGCTCTTAAGAAGTAGGTGCTATCAACATGGGAGATTATCTCAGTGTAGCGGCAGAATTAGTTTGCGGTTTGGGTATTTTATTTGTCATTTTGAAGTTTCTCGGAAAAACCCAATTCTCTCAAATCACTCCGTTTGACTTTATTTCTGCTTTGATTTTAGGGGAACTGGTCGGAAATGCAGTGTATGATCATGAAATTAAGATCAAAGAGATCATTTTTGCTTCACTGCTATGGGGATTGCTGATTTATCTGATTGAATTCATTACCCAAAAAATAAAGGGCTCCAGAAAGTTCCTGGAAGGTGAACCGAGTATTGTCATTCATAGAGGGAAGCTGAAATATGAGATGCTAAAGAAAAACAAGCTCGACATTAATCAGCTGCAGAGCCTTTTAAGGCAGGCAGGCTGCTTTTCCATACAGGAAGTGGAATATGCCATATTAGAAACAAACGGGATGGTCAGCGTTCTTCAGAAATCCGATTTTGGCAATCCGACGAGAAAAGATATGAATCTTCCGCCGCAAGATGTGTCTTTGCCCACCACGTTAATTCTTGATGGAGAGATTGTGTATGACAACCTGCAAGAAGCGGGGGTAGACGAACAATGGCTGCGGCAAACGCTGAAAAAGCAGGGAATTGAAAAGACTGAGGATGTGTTATTTGCTGAATGGCATGCTAATAAACCGCTGTACGCCGTCACATTTGAAGAAAGCAGATTTTCATGAAAAAAAGAGCTTGCGGCACAGCCCAAGCTCTTTTTCCCGTTATTGATGAGTCCCTTGTTTGACAGCTCTCACGTGATACATGCTCACTTCAGTGCCAATCATATAGTCAGGCTTTGGCTTGCCTTTGTTCGCTTTATGCCCGGCGATATGCGCATCGCTTTTTTCCCACTGCTTCCAGTGATCCTCGGATTCCCAGCGGATCATGACAACGACTTCCTCATCGCCGCGGCGGACGTTTTTCTCAAGCACGGTCACATCAATTAAGCCTTCCTGTTTTTCAATGATTCCTTCAGCGCTGAAACGGTCAATCACCTGATCAGCATGGCCCTCTTTTACCGTCATTTTTCTCAACTGAACAAACATTTATCTCTCCCCAATCACACTCATATATCCGTTATTGTAAATGAAATTCATTCTCAATGTCAAAAAAAGAGCACGGCGGAGCATTTTCTCCGCCGCCGCACTTATGCTTTCAATCAAAACTCATTGCCGTCCTCGTCCTGAAATTGAACAAAGGTGCCCCACTCCATTTGGTTCGGCTCACTGAGAATTCTACACTGTTTGCCCTCATTCAATCATATGAACCAAAGATGCCTTCACACTCAAAGACAATAGAAGCCTTCTTGTGTTCGGCTCCTTTCATCATCGCTTTCGGATAAATGACTAAACGACTCTGTGCCCCTGCAGGCGCGACCTCCAGCCAGCTTGCGTTTGGTCCATCGGATGGTCCGCCACAATGTCGATTTGTTGATCATAGGGAGACCTCCAATTCAATAAATATGTATATCTTAACCTGTTAAAGCTAATGGAACACAGAAAAATCAGCCGGAAGAACCGGCTGATTGACCATTAATATGAACAGCTTACGACATCTATATGTTTTGTGTCCAAGGCGTAATAAAACCAGCGATGGTGTGAGGCATCCCAATAAAAGCCGCCGACGGATTCTCTTCCAAGAATGATTGGGAAGAACCAAAATGAGCTGCCGTTGGTTAACCAAACATAGGTAAATCGGAAGAGACAAGGCTGAATGAGAACGGGTTCAACTAAATAAGCTGCCCCATGCAAGCCCTGAGGCTTTTGCGGTTTTGCCGGCTTTTTATGAGGCGGAGGCCCTTGCGGCGCTCCTCCACCAACACCCGGCACGGCGCCTCCGCCGATACCAGGCACGGCACCTCCGCCAATACCAGGCCCAGCACCTCCGCCAATTCCCGGCACGGCGCCTCCGCCGATACCAGGCCCAGCACCTCCGCCGATACCAGGCCCAGCACCTCCGCCAAATCCAGGTACGGCGCCTCCGCCAATACCAGGCCCTGGATATCCAACTGGGTAGCGGTAATCATATTCTACTGGGGACCATGGATCATAGATCGGCCCATCATACATATATGGATCATAATACATATCATAACGTCCTTTCTCAAGTAAACTGTACATTTGACAGGATATGAAAGTGGGCTTATATTGGTGAATCTGCCTATGGATAGAATTGGCATGCGCTCAGTGTGCAGAATCAATCTATTTTTCCCTAGTCCCATTCACAATTTCGATTTATAATTTTATAATATAAGAGCTTCTATTACGAAAAAGGAGACAGACCGTGAATATCGATCAAAAACTATATCAATATATCATAGACCATACGGCTGACATTACTGAGAAATGGTTCAGTTTACGGAGACAGCTGCAGGGCGAATTATATTCCGCCGAGCATTTAAGTGAAGATACGAAAAAGCTTTTGACGGAGCAACATACGTTTACTAATATAACAATTGCAAGTGCATTCCTGGAGGAACAAACTGAATTTCAAGACAATATGGCAAAATGGGCGCTGAATGTTGCGAAAAAAAGAGTAGAGCAAGATGTTCCGGTGCATGAGGTCGTTGAAGCCATATCAAATTCAAGAATCGCATTCTGGGATGCTGTTGTTACGTTTATAAAAGAGCATCGGGATATCGTCACAAATGAGGATGCTGACCGCTGGAACCGTATTGTGAATCAGTCTTTCGATAAGCTGATTATTGAGTTTTCCGAGCAGTATCAAAAATTTATGCTGATGAGGCTCACTTCTCAGCAGGAATTAATCAGTGAATTAGGCTGTCCGGTGATTTCCATTGCGGATGGAATCGGCATATTGCCGCTGATTGGCTCTGTCGACACAAAACGTGCGCAGGTAATTTTAGAGACAGTGCCGGTCCGATGCATTGAGAGAAAAATTACAAACCTTGTAGTCGATCTTTCCGGCGTCCCGATTGTGGATACAATGGTTGCGCAGCAATTGTACAACCTGTCGAAAACACTTTTCTTACTTGGCGTCAAAGCCGTTTTTTCAGGTATTCGGCCGGATGTCGCCCAAACATCGATTCAATTAGGGCTTGATTTCAGTGAATATGAAACATACGGCTCGTTGAAGCAGGCGCTTGAAAACATGGGCGTCCGCTGTATTGTTGAGGAATTGGAAGAAAACTAAGATGAAATCTGATGAGGCATATGACCGTCCCTTGATTGGGTGATCATATGCCTTTTTGATTTGAATGGAAATCACCATTGATTTATTGGAAAAAACATAATATTATAATTCTTATAAGAATACTATGAATTAAAACTGAACAGGGGGGAAGGTCATTGCTTTCAAAAACAACCGTTGATCCGAAAGTGATTGAAAAAATCATCAGCTCGTTGGAAACACTGGATTTCGGCACCGTTCAAATCACCGTACATGATTCCCAGGTCACCCAGATTGAGAAGGTGGAAAAGCACCGTTTCTCACTGAAAAGCAAAGAATCGAAGTAAAAGAGGTGTTTTAAAGGTTTTTGTTCGACATTAAATTCTCCTTAAAACATATACATATTTCATCCATTTTTTATATAATAGACCTTTAAGATCATTTCTTAGGAGGATTTTTGACATGCAAGCTACAGTTCATGAGAGTAAGCATTCGATCATGCAGCGCATTTTGACAGTGTTTATCTTTACACTGCTGATCGCAACCGTCGGGCTGTACATCGGCCAGTTTATTCCTGTCGCTTTGATGCTGCCGCTTTCGATCCTTGAAGTGGCGATGATCATTATCGCCTTCTGGATGCGCAGAAGAAAAGCGGTCGGGTATGCGTTTGTTTATACATTCGCCTTCGTTTCCGGCATTACCCTATTTCCGATTGTCAGCCACTACGCTTCAATTGCCGGCGCCTATGTGGTGCTTGAAGCGTTCGGATCTACATTTTTAATTTTTGCCGTGCTCGGTACAATCGGCGCAAAAATGAAGAAGGATTTATCGTTCCTGTCGTCGTTTCTGCTCGTAGCGCTCATCGCACTAATTGCGGTTGGCATTTTCAGCATCTTCAGCCCGCTGAATTCCGCGGCGATGATGGCGTATTCCGTTATTGGAACCATCGTCTTTTCCCTTTACATCTTGTATGATTTGAACCAAATCAAACACCGCGATATTACGGAGGACTTAATTCCGGTTATGGCATTATCGCTGTACCTTGACTTTATCAACTTGTTCATCAACCTGCTTCGCTTCTTTGGCATTTTAAGCAGTGATGATTAATCAGTAAGCGCCTGTCATTGAGATAGGCGCTTTTTGTAACGGTTGGCGTTTTTTTATGTACAGTGGCGTGGCAAAGGTGTCCGGCATTTTTACATCTGTTCTGAGCGGCATTGTGTTTGTGATCAACGGCATATTTGTCACCGTGCTTAAAAAAAGTACTGTAGCCTGTCCAGATCGGACGGGTTTTTTAGTCTTTAAACACGCTTAGCTTTTCAAACATATCACTCAGCATATTCACGAACATGTCTTTTTCCTCATTGCTGTAGTTCTCCATTACTGCGGAAATCCTGCTGAAATGGCCGGGCAGAAATTGCTCCAGCCGTTCTTTGCCTTCCTTTGTCAGCTCAATGCTGATTTTTCGTTTATCCTCGTTGTGATGCCTGCGCCGGACAAATCCATCCCTCGTCAGTCCGTCAAGCAGGCCGGTAATCGTTGCCTTCGTGACGTTTGATTGCTTGGCGAGCTCCGTCGGGCTTAACGTGTGGTCCTTTGCGTCGAACAAAAGCATCAGGATTTTAAATTTTCCTTCAGACAATCCGCGTCTGGCGAAATAATGCTCCATCACATGATTCATTTTTTTCGAGATATCAAACAAAGATAAAAACAATTCAAGAGAGCCGGCGTCCACATTGGAATACGTCTCGGCGTGTTCTGTTATATGCTTGTATTTCGGTAAATGTTTTAATTCCATCACGATATGCTCCCGTACGATTGTCGTGACACGATTATAATGGAGGGAAAATCAGAATGCAACCTGTGTTGGAGGTGATTGACAGCTGTTTGCCGGACATAGTAAGGTAATGTAGTTAGGCGCCTAACTACATACAGCGAACTGAAAAGGTGGTTATCAACATGAAACATATACTGATAGTGGGAGGCGGAATTGGCGGGCTGTCGGCAGCCATTTCTCTCAGGAAAGCAGGTTTTTCCGTCACCTTATGTGAAGCGGCTACAGAAAACCGCAAGACCGGCGCGGGGATTCTCCAGCCGCAAAACGCACTGGCGGTGTTAAAGGAGCTGGGCGTATTTGAAGAGTGCTGCGAGCATGGATTTCAAACAGCGTGGTTTAAAACATTCGATAAGCAGGGGAATCTGTTATTCAAAGTCAGTGAGTCTTTCTTAGATGATAAGCTTCCGGGCCGCAATAATATCCTGAGAAAAACGTTAAATGACATTCTCATCAAGCATGCCGAAGCTTCGGGCGCAAGGATTTTGTGGGGGAAAAAGATTGTGGCTTATGAAGAAACGCCTGAAGCGGTTACTGCCGTATGTGATGATGGAGAAAAGATGCAGGCTGACATTCTGGCGGGCTTTGACGGCATTCATTCCATTGTGCGGGATACCATGCTGCAAAAAGAAATAGAAAAAGAGTTTCTCGGCATGGGGGCGTGGCGCTTTTATATCGAGCTTCCCGACTACACATTTGAGGACGCGACATTGATGTACAGAAGCGGAGAGACACAAATTGGCGTCGTGCCATTGGCGGAACACGCCGGCTATGTCTTCGTCCTCCAGCCTTGCACGAGCGATTACTGGGATGAGGAAGAGACCCGGTTTGATAGACTCAAAGAGATCCTCTCAGGCTTCCCGGGGCTTGATTTTGTCACAAAGCATATGTCAAAAGAACACCCCATCATTTTTAATAAACTGGAGCAGGTCGCCGTGCAGGAGCCATGGTACAAAGGCCGCGTCGTCATCGGAGGAGACGCCGCCCACGCCGGAGCGCCGACCTTGGCACAAGGAGCGGCCATGGCCATTGAAGATGCGATTGTGCTTTCCGAAGAGCTCAAAAAGCATGACGACCTCGAAACCGCGTTTCAGGCATACGACGAAAGAAGAGCACCAAGAGCGCTCAAAGTGCAGGACTTATCTTCAGAAATCGTCCGCCGCGGGCTGAAAGGAGAGCCGGGAGCGGAAGAGCTGATTGGGGAGTGCTATGCGGTGTTGAGGGAAGGATATTAAAAAGGAAAAGTCCAGAATTGAATTCTGGACTTTTTATTCTTGCTCTGTTTTATTCCGTATCCGCTCAATCACTTCATGCAGCCCCTCCGGTTTATAAAACTCCACCGGCGAACTGCCCTTCTCAAACGAAATCGTCTCCGCTTCAATCAGCGCGACATAGCGCCCGTTCACTTTTGCGAGATGAATCGATTCGCCAAAATCAGCTAGCAATCCTTTAATCTCGGTTTCTCCGACTTTCATTTTCAGCTCGGCCTCCGGAGTGTGCTCGATGATCTGGGCGGAGGCTTCGATCACTTGATGTGTGTCGAGACGCTCTTGGATTTCCCGTTTTTCGCTCGCTTCCCAGATTTCGATGTCTTGTTCAAACTGCTTGAGCTCTTCGCTGTTGTCCTCAAATGTCTCATAGACGTGTTCCTGCACCATGTTCATGACCTGGGTTTTCATGATTTCCGGCATTGATTCACCGTACTCAACGAATTTCAGGAAATCCTCGAAATAGCGGGCGTGCGAGGCCTGGTGGATTTTCAGCTCGCCTTCCTCGATCATTCCTTCCTCCGGCATGAACGGGTATTGGATGCTCTTCATGTTTTTTGTCGTAATGGCCATTTCGACTTTTTTAATGAGGGAAGACGCGTCTGAGATGCGGGCGACCTTCGGCTCAAAATCACATTTCATAATGAAGACAAATGACTCGTCGAAGTATTTTCTCGGCACAGCCGAAGCGACTAAGAATACACCGCCGCGGACCGCACTCGTGTCGAGGTACGTGCGGACGAACTGTTCGCTCAGCTCGTTAAAGTCCTCTTTTGTTTCCGCCAGGCGGGCGCGGTTGAACAAGTTGTAGTTCGGGTTGGAATCCAGCTCGTGGCCGGGCTCGACGATAAAGTGGCCGATTTTCGTCGGCACCTGCTCGGATGGCGGATGGCGGTCGGCTTTCCGTTTGACGATTTTTTTCAGCTCTCCGTCAAGAAAGTCCTTCAGCTCGCTTTCTTCAAACTCCTCTGTATCAAGGGTCTGGAAGTGCTTGAATTGCTTGTTTGCCTGCTCATCCTTGCCTTCCACCTGTATGACATAAAAGGATAAAAATCGAATTTCAAAATCCATATGTGAACTCACCTTATTTGCGTATTGTACAGCTTCTCAAGTATAGAAAAAACAACGATCAGGCGTCAATCAGAGAAATGGAATAATCGTCACCATGAAAGGGAAATGTAGTCAGATAGAAAGCATTACATACGGAAAGGAATGGTTCGATGAAGGAAACAAGCCCGATTCCTCAGCCGAAGACGTTTGGACCGCTCGGCAATCTTCCTTTAATTGATAAAGATAAACCGACTCTGTCACTGATCAAATTGGCGGAAGAGCAAGGCCCTATTTTTCAAATTCACACACCGGCGGGTACGACAATTGTGGTGTCCGGCCATGAATTCGTGAAAGAAGTTTGTGATGAAGAGCGTTTCGATAAAAGCATTGAAGGCGCTTTGGAAAAGGTTCGCGCGTTTTCGGGTGACGGATTGTTTACAAGCTGGACGCACGAGCCCAACTGGAGAAAAGCGCACAACATTCTCATGCCGACGTTCAGCCAGCGGGCCATGAAGGATTATCATGAAAAAATGGTTGATATCGCTGTTCAGCTGATTCAAAAGTGGGCTCGGCTCAATCCGAATGAAGCAGTCGATGTTCCCGCTGATATGACCCGGCTGACATTGGACACGATTGGGTTATGCGGGTTTAACTATCGTTTTAACAGCTACTACAGAGAAACGCCTCATCCGTTTATCAACAGCATGGTGCGCGCGCTGGATGAAGCGATGCACCAGATGCAGCGGCTCGATGTTCAAGATAAACTCATGGTCAGAACAAAGCGCCAATTCCACCACGATATTCAAACGATGTTTTCGTTAGTCGACAGCATTATTGCGGAGCGCAAGGCGGATGGAGATCAGGATGAAAAAGATTTGCTCGCCCGGATGCTGAAGGTGGAAGATCCGGAGACCGGGGAGAAGCTTGATGATGAAAATATCCGTTTTCAGATCATTACATTTTTAATTGCCGGGCATGAAACAACGAGCGGCCTGCTGTCGTTTGCGATCTACTTTTTATTGAAGCATCCTGACAAACTGAAAAAGGCGTATGAAGAGGTCGACCGGGTGCTGACGGGTGCAGCGCCGACCTATAAACAAGTGCTCGAGCTGAAATACATACGGATGATTTTAAATGAATCACTGCGCTTATGGCCGACGGCTCCGGCTTTCAGTCTTTATCCGAAGGAAGATACGGTCATTGGCGGAAAATATCCGATCACAACCAAGGACAGAATTTCTGTCTTGATTCCGCAGCTTCACCGCGATCAAGACGCATGGGGAGAGGACGCTGAAGAATTTCGTCCAGAACGGTTCGAACATCAGGACCAAGTGCCTCATCATGCCTACAAGCCGTTTGGGAATGGACAGAGAGCCTGTATTGGCATGCAGTTTGCCCTGCATGAGGCTACGCTTGTGCTGGGCATGGTATTAAAATATTTTACTTTGATTGATCACGAGAATTACGAGCTTGATATCAAACAAACGCTGACACTTAAGCCCGGTGATTTTCACATCCGAGTTCAAACGCGAAATCAGGAAGCGATTCATGCCGGCGTCCCGTCGGAGGAAAAAGCGGCGCACGACGATGAACAAAAGAGCAAACAGGAAACGAAGAGTGCTTCGGTTATCGGTCTCAACAACCGGCCGCTACTCGTACTGTATGGCTCAGATACCGGCACCGCGGAAGGCGTCGCCCGGGAGCTTGCCGATACAGCGAGTCTTCACGGGGTAAGGACTGAGGTGGCGCCCTTGAACGATCAGATTGGAAAGCTGCCGAAAGAGGGAGCTGTTGTGATCGTCACCTCTTCCTATAATGGAAAACCGCCAAGCAATGCGGGTCAGTTTGTGCAGTGGCTTGACGAAATACAGCCAGGTGAGCTGGAGGGTGTCCATTATGCGGTGTTTGGCTGCGGAGATCATAACTGGGCAAGCACGTATCAGTACGTTCCGCGAACCATTGACGAGCAGCTAGCGGAAAAAGGGGCGACTCGTTTTTCTGCACGCGGAGAGGGCGATGTCAGCGGTGATTTTGAAGGACAGCTTGACCAGTGGAAAAAAAGCATGTGGTCGGACGCCATCAAAGCCTTCGGACTCGAACTTAATGAAAACGCTGATAAGGAGCGAAGTACGCTGAGCCTTCAGTTTGTCAGGGGGCTGGGAGAATCCCCATTAGCCCGGTCGTATGAAGCGGTTCACGCATCCATTGCGGAAAATCGAGAACTCCAGTCCGCAGACAGTGGCCGCAGCACCCGACATATCGAAATTGCGCTGCCTTCTGGCGTCGAATATCGGGAGGGCGATCACCTTGGCATTCTTCCAAGGAACAGCCGGACAAATGTCAGCCGGATTCTTCACAGATTCGGCTTAAAAGGAACGGACCAAGTTACACTGACGGCAAGCGGGCGCAGCTCCGGGCACCTGCCTTTGGATCGGCCTGTCAGCCTGCATGATCTGCTCAGCTACAGCGTTGAGGTGCAGGAAGCCGCAACCAGGGCGCAAATACGCGAGCTGGCCGCATTTACCGTCTGTCCGCCTCATAAACGTGAATTGGAAGATATGACGGAAGAGGGCGTTTATCAGGAACAAATTTTGAAAAAACGGATTTCCATGCTGGATCTGCTCGAGCAATATGAATCATGTGAAATGCCGTTTGAACGGTTTTTAGAGCTTTTACGCCCGTTAAAACCGCGGTATTATTCGATTTCAAGCTCCCCGCGGGTGAATCCGGAACAAGCCGCGATAACTGTAGGCGTTGTGCGTGGGCCGGCTTGGAGCGGCAGCGGCGAATATCGTGGAGTGGCATCGAATGACTTAGCGGAGCGGAAGGCGGGAGATGATGTCGTGATGTTTGTCCGCACGCCGGAATCCCGATTTCAGCTTCCGGAAGACCCTGAAACACCAATCATCATGGTGGGGCCTGGAACAGGGGTTGCGCCATTCCGCGGATTCCTGCAAGCCCGGTCAGCTTTAAAACGCGAGGGAAAAACGCTCGGCGAAGCCCATCTTTATTTTGGCTGCAGAAACGACCGCGATTTTATTTACCGAGATGAGCTTAAGCAGTTTGAACAAGACGGAATTGTTACTGTGCACACGGCTTTTTCCCGTAAAGAAGGCATACCGAAAACGTACGTTCAGCACCTCATGGAGGAGCATGCGGAAACCTTAATTTCGATCCTCGACCGCGGCGGCCGTCTTTATGTATGCGGTGACGGCAGCAGGATGGCGCCTGATGTGGAGGCCGCGCTGCAAAACGCGTATCAATCTGTTCATGGCACCAGTGAAGAAGAAGCGCAAGGCTGGCTCAGACATCTGCAGGAAACAGGCATATATGCAAAGGATGTCTGGTCGGGGATTTGATTGTTTTTACAAAGGACTGGAGAGATCCAGTCCTTTTGTTATGTCTTTTTTTAAAAAATGTGATCTCGCTAAACGTCTGTGCATACAATAACCACAGTCCGCCTGAAGGGCGGGCTGTCCTTAAGACCTATTTTTCGTTTTTGCTAGTTTATGTTATTCTTATACTCGGTATCTATTTCTTTTTTTCCAAAAGCGGGCAGGACAAAAGAAACCTTTTTTATTTCCGAGAAAAAAGTGAAACGAATTGAGGGCTTCTTTCGTCCAGTGTTTGGTTTGAAATAGGTGTAATAGAAATGGTATGTGCAAAACGTAAATATCCCGGTATAGCGCGGTATATTTATTTGTTGTGTGATGCCTTGATTTTGTTTGGAAAGAAGGAATTGGAAGACAGGATAAAAGAGAAAGTAAAAGTAAATAAAGACTTAACGTGTTTAAGAAAGTAGAGGTTGCCATGAAGAAACTTTTTTCTTACAAACTTAGCTTTTTTGTGTTGGCTGTTATACTGTTTTGGGCAAAAACGTATTTATCCTACAAAACAGAGTTTAACCTTGGGGTAAAAGGCACAACCCAAGAAATCCTTTTGGTGTTTAACCCGTTCTCAAGCGCCGTCTTCTTTTTAGGACTGGCATTGCTTGCGAAAGGGCGAAAATCGGCTATTATCATGCTGATTATTGATTTTGTGATGACGTTCATTTTATATGCAAATATTTTATTCTATCGTTTCTTTGATGATTTCTTAACGTTCCCGAACATTAAACAGTCCGGCAACGTCGGAAACATGGGCGACGGTATTTTCAGCATCATGGCCGGTCATGATATTTTCTATTTCTTAGATATTATCATCTTGATTGCGGTATTGATCTGGAGACCTGAATTCAAAGGATTCAAAATGAAAAAACGTTTTGCGTCTTTGGTAATTCTTTCCGGGGTCGCACTATTTTTCATCAACCTGCATTTTGCGGAAAAAGACCGCCCGCAGCTGCTGACAAGAACGTTTGACCGCAATTATATCGTAAAATACTTAGGTCTTTACAATTACACCATTTATGACGGTGTGCAGACGGCTCAAACAGAAACGCAAAGAGCGTATGCAAGCAGCGATGATCTGACAAGTGTCGAGAATTACACGACGTCTCATTACGCGAAGCCGAACGCTGAGTACTTTGGGTCTGCCAAAGGCAAAAACATCATTAAGATTCACCTGGAAAGCTTCCAGTCGTTCCTGATTGATTACAAGCTGAACGGTGAAGAAGTTACGCCATTCTTAAATAAACTGGCCCACGGCGGCGAAGACGTCACGTACTTCGATAACTTCTTCCATCAGACAGGACAGGGGAAAACATCTGATGCCGAGCTGACAATGGATAACTCGATCTTCGGTCTTCCAGAAGGCTCCGCATTTGTAACAAAAGGCGAAAACACATACCAGTCGCTTCCTGCGATTTTGGATCAGAAGGAAGGCTATACTAGCGCCGTCCTGCATGGTGACTACAAATCGTTCTGGAACCGCGACCAGATTTACAAACATATCGGCTATGACAAATTTTTCGACGCAAGCACGTATGACATGTCAGAAGAAAACATCATTAATATGGGGCTCAAGGATAAGCCGTTCTTTACAGAATCGATTCCAAAACTTGAATCTCTGAAAAAGCCGTTTTACGCACATTTGATTACCTTGACAAACCATTATCCGTTTAACTTGGATGAAAAAGACGCGACGATTAAGAAAGCGACGACTGGCGATAATACAGTCGACAGCTATTTCCAGACTGCCCGTTACCTTGACGAGTCCCTTGAGCAATTCTTCAAGGAACTGAAGGAAGCAGGTCTGTATGACAACTCAGTCATCATGATTTACGGTGACCACAATGGTATCTCTGAAAACCATAACCGCGCGATGAAAGAAATTCTCGGAAAAGAGATCACAGATTATCAAAACGCGCAAAACCAGCGCGTGCCTCTGATGATCCGCATCCCTGGCAAAAAAGGCGGAGTGAACCATACGTATGGCGGCGAAATTGACGTCATGCCGACACTTCTTCACTTGCAAGGTATTGATTCTGAGAAATATATCAACTTCGGTACCGATTTATTCTCTAAAGACCACGACGACACAGTGGCGTTTAGAAACGGCGATTTCGTAACGCCGAAGTACACATCTGTCGACAATATCATCTATGATACGAAGACAGGTAAAGAAGTAAAAGCGAATGAAGATACGAAAAACCTGAAAACAAGAGTGACACAGCAGCTGAAGCTTTCTGACAGTGTCCTTTACAAAGACCTGCTGAGATTCCACAAACTCAGTGACTTTAAAGCCGTTGATCCGTCTGATTATCATTACGGCAAGGAAAAAGATATCGAATAAGACAAAGAAGAGCCTTGAGCGGGCGTATTGCCGCGCTCAGGGCTCTTTTTTTGTGTGGTTACATAACCAAGTTGAAAAAATAGATTCCATTTGGTCACCAAGGCCGCCTCTCTCTCATATCATTACAGTAGATTTTGAAACCGGTATTGGAATCGGACAAATTATCGGGGAAATGCCTTGATAGATTGTAAGGAGGTACCAAGGTTTCGAACTCAATATTCATAGAGATGAGGGGTAGAGATGAAAGCGGTCATTCTCTGCGGCGGAAAAGGAACGAGAATGAGTGAGGTCACGAATGAACTTCCTAAACCGCTCGCCATGATAGGCGGAAAACCGATTCTATGGCATATTATGAAAATCTATCAGTACTACGGAGTGAACGAGTTTATTCTGCTTTTAGGCTACAAAGGAGAAAAAATCAAAGAATATTTTCTGAATTACGAATGGAAGCACAACAGCCTCACGCTCGACAGCTCTACAGGAGAGGTGCAGATGCTGGGACAGCCTGAAACGTGGAAAATTACGTTTTTGGAGACAGGGGAAGATACGCTGACAGCCGGAAGAATCTTGCAGGCGAAGGACTATATCGGCAATGAAACGTTTATGCTCACCTATGGGGACGGGCTGGCCAATATCAATCTTTTTCATCTCATCAGCTATCATCAGACAAAGGGTGCTGCTGCGACTGTCACCGGGATTGATAAAGTTTCGCAGTTCGGCACCTTGACGGTTGAGGATGGTATAGCGAAAACTTTTTCTGAAAAGACATCGAGTGACGGCATCATCAATGGCGGATTTTTCGTACTCGATCCAAAGGTTTTCGATTATTTGCCGAAGGACGGGAACGCCATGTTCGAAGATGAACCGCTGAAAAACCTTGCGAAAGACGGTGAACTTGCCGTGTATCGCCATTACGGATTTTGGACGGCAATCGATACGTATAAAAATCTTTTGGAAGTCAACAAGATGTGGGATCAAGGACAACATGTATGGAAGGTATGGTGAACTGATTTGAGTTTCTGGAAAAATAAAAACGTATTTGTCACGGGTTGTACAGGTCTTTTAGGAAGCTATTTGGTGAAAGAGCTGATCGAACAGGGCGCAAACGTGACGGGGCTTGTCAGAGATCATGTGCCTCAGTCCAATCTTTATCAGGGAGAACATGTGAAGAAAATGAACATCGTGCAGGGCGCTCTTGAAGATTTGCCCGTGATTGAACGCGCGCTTGGAGAGTATGAAATCGATACGGTGTTTCACCTCGCTGCACAAGCGATTGTCGGCGTTGCGAACCGCAACCCGGTTTCCACCTTTGAGGCGAATATTCTCGGCACGTGGAATATCCTTGAGGCCTGCCGGAAGCATCCGTTAATCAAGCGTGTCATTGTCGCGTCAAGCGATAAGGCATACGGTGATCAAGAAAACCTTCCGTACGATGAAGATATGCCGCTGCAAGGCAAGCATCCGTACGACGTATCGAAAAGCTGCGCGGATCTGATCAGCCATACGTATTTTCACACCTATGGCCTTCCGGTCTGTATTACGCGCTGCGGAAATCTATACGGCGGCGGGGATTTGAACTTCAACCGCATCATTCCGCAGACAATTCAGCTCGTGCTGAACGGGGAAGCTCCCGAAATCCGCAGCGACGGCACCTTTGTCCGCGACTATTTCTATATTGAAGATGCTGTTCAGGCTTATCTGCTTCTGGCGGAGAAAATGGAGGAACTCAATCTCGCCGGGGAAGCCTTTAACTTCAGCAATGAGATTCAGCTGACTGTGCTTGAATTAGTCGAAAAAATATTAAAGAAAATGAACAGCAATCTGAAGCCAAAGGTGCTGAACCAGGGAAGCAATGAAATCAAACACCAATATTTATCCGCAGAAAAAGCGAGAAAGCTGCTGAATTGGACACCTGCTTACACCATTGATGAAGGACTTGAAAAAACCATTGGGTGGTATACAGAATTCTTCAAAAAGTAATGCGAAATGAGGTGAACATACCATGACGAGCGCCTATTGCACCGTTTTATCAAAAGGAAGATTATATCAGGCAGTCGCCTTATTTAAGTCTTTAGCGCAAGTCGATCAAGACAGCCCCATTTTTACGCTTTGTATGGATGATGACACGCACCGCGTATTGCAGAAATTGAATATGAAGCAGCTGACTCTTGTGCCGGTGGCAGCGCTTGAAAATGAAACGCTCCTGAAGCTGAAGGATACAAGGGATCAAAGCGAGTACTGCTGGACGATGAAGCCGATCTTTCTGCAATCTGTGCTGAACAGCAATCCCGAGCTGGAACGGGTGACGTATATTGACGGAGATTTATTTTTCTACACCGATCCGTCACCGATATTTACGAATCAGCCGGACTGCTCGGTGCTGCTTTCCCGGGGCGATATCATTATTCCTTCGTTTGAAAGAGAGCAAATTGATATGCTACAGCGTCTGTTAGGCAGATATAACTCTGGCTTTATCAGCTTTAAACATGATAAAGCAGGGACGGATTGTTTGGAGTGGTGGAAGGAGCGCTGTCTTGAGGAATGTAAAAATGCGCCGGGTGAAGGGAAATTCGGGGATCAGGGCTATTTGGATTATATGTCTGAGCTGTTTCCGAATGTGTGTGACATTACGACACCAGGTGTGAACATCGGCCATTGGAATTACGGACAGCACACGTTTTCCTGGAAGGATGGCCGGATTGTATTGGAAGATGGAAATCCGCTGATCTTCTATCATTTCAGCGGATATCGAATCGTCAGCATCAATGAAATCAAACAGATTCACGAAACAACACGCACAGACCTGCCGTTTGTGCATGAGCTGTACCAGCAGACCCTGCCGCATATCATTCAGCATATCAAAGCGCTAGACCCTGAATTTAACGGTTTTGCTTCAAAAGATGATAACAAATAAATGATTAAATACAGGAAGTGAAAATGAAGTGAAAGCAAGCGTTATTATTCCTGCATATAATTCAAAGGAGCGCCTTTATAACAGTCTTCTGTCCTTAAACCAGCAGGAGTGCGCTGAAGAGTTTGAGGTCATCGTAGCGGATAATGGCTCTGAGGACGGGACGCTCTCGATGCTCAAATCGTTTCAAGCGGACTTTCCGCTGATTTTTGTACGGATTAAAGAAAACAGGGGCATTGCCTACGGAAGAAATCAGGCGGTCCGCAATGCCAGAGGAGATATTCTGATATTCCATGACAGCGATATGCTTGCTGCCAAGGATCTTGTGGCAAAGCATATCAAAGCGCATGAAAACGAAGAGAATCTTGTCGTGTGCGGTTTGTTTTGGAAAAGGATCTACAGCTATTATTATGAGCGCTTTGAAGATGAACATAAGAAGCAGCTTGCAAAGTTATATGATGAAATGCCGAAAAAAGACAAACAAAAGCTTCTGTCAGAGGCGGATATCAAAAACGAAAGCTTCTTAAATCAAAGCTTTGACCTTGATACCGATTTTATTGACGTGCTGAAGCGGATACTGGATGAATACGGCGATGACTTAAAGGGCTACCATATGCCGTGGCGTTTTTTTATCACAAACAATTCATCAGTAAAACGAAAGCATGTGGCTGATCTCGGTTTGTTTGACGAAGGCATTGTACGGTACGGGTTCGAGGATTATGATCTTGGGATCAGGCTCCATCAGGCCGGACTGACGTTCAGACTGCATCGCGATATTGTCAGCGTTCATCAGGAGCACCCAAGCAATTGTCAGTCAGTAGACGATATCAGAACAAACATTGCCTATATGTGCGACAAATATAACAACATTCAGTCATTAGATGTTCATCTTGCCTTTAACGGCCCATTCCCTCCAGACATGACCAACAGGATCATGTCTGATATACACAAACTGCTGGACTCGAAGAAATACGACATGCTGCTGCATCTGTTTCTTGAGCTGCTCCATGTCGTGAAGGATCGCAATCTGGACCCGGATTGGCAGAAAAAAACACCGAGGGTGACTGCGAAAAACTTTGATTTGCAAGCCGTTAAAAAGCTTCTGCCAAAAGCGAAGAAGAAGCTTGGCGTGAACGATTTTTCTAATGCACTGTATGCGCTTGTCAATGATTTACTGCACGTGGATCTTAGATAAATGGATGTGGTATGGTGAGTCAATTTCATTTTTCAACAATAGTGTCAAGGACGCACATCTTTAAACTGATGCCTATGATTCATTCCCTCCATGAGCATTGTGATGATTTTCATTTATATGTGCTGTGTGTTGATCAGAAGGCATATGAATTGCTTCAGCACGTGCCATGGGAGCATGTCACCTTTGTGCAGCTTCATGAAATGGAAGATCCGGAGCTATTGGAAGCGAAAAGCAACAGAACGTTCCATGAGTATTGCTGGACACTGAAGCCCGCATTTTTGTTCCATGTCATGAGCCAGTGGGATGACGCCGAATATTATGCCCATATGGATACCGATCTGTTTTTCTTTTCTGATCCAGCGCGCATTTTTGCCGAAAACCCGGCGGCTGCTCTGTATTTGACCGATCATCGCAACTCGCCGCGGTTCATGTCTTATTATGAGCGAACCGGACGTTTTAACACAGGCTTTGTCGGCGCCCGGAATACAGAAGAAGCTTATAAAGCGGTATGGCAATGGAGACAGGATTGCATTGAATATTGCACGGTGGAAATGAATACGGAAAGAAAGACGTACGGAGATCAAAGGTATGTGGAGAAGTGGCCGGCGCAGTATCAGGGTGTGCATGTTGTCAAATCAACCGGAGTCAATACGGCGCTTTGGAATATAGAAAATTATAAGGTGACTCAAAAGAACGGCCGCGTTTATCTAGATGAAACGCCGCTGATTTTCTATCATTTCTCCGGGTTTACGTTGGTGACGGAGAACGAATTTAATCTTTGCTGGTATTACCGCATTGAAGACGAAGCGGCCATTGAAATGATTTATATGCCGTATGTGTTAAATCTGAAAAGGTGGATTGACGAAATACAGACGGCATTTCCGGACTTTGCCGACGGCTTTATCCCGAAACACGCGGTGCCGGACACTCATTTTATACAGCTTGATTAAAAAACCCCTGCCGCCCGGCAGGGGTTTTTTCAGCTATGCCATTCTCTCAGTTTCTGGTCACTCGGCAAAAGAAACGCGAGGATGCCAAGAATCGGGAGAAACGCGATGGCAATCATGGTCGGGGTCAGTCCCGCGGCGTCAATCAGAGCACCAAGCGCCACAGCGCCGATTGCTCCCATACCGAAGGCAAGGCCGACGGTTAAACCGGACATCGTGCCGATTTTTCCGGGGACAAGCTCCTGTGCATACACAACCGTTACGGAAAAGCTCGACATGAGAACCAAGCCGATCAAAGCGAGTACGCCATAGGCCAGAACCGGGCCGGCAAATGGAAGCAGAATCGCCAGCGGCGCAGAGCACAGCAGCGAGCAGAGAATGACGAATCGTTTTCCGAAACGGTCTGCGAGCGGGCCGCCGAGAAAGGTTCCGACAGCGCCAAACAGCAAAAAGACGAAAATATAGCTCTGAGCCTGCTGAATGCTTACGTGATATGTATTCATCGCATAAAACGTGTAAAAGTTGCCGATCGCACTCGTATACCAAGAACGCGCGAAAATCAAAAAGATAATAATAATAAGAGCAGATATGACGGACTTGGTGACAGACGAGTTTTGTACAGCGGCTCTCTTTTGGGTGCCCTGCTTCTGGGCAAGACTGCCGAGCCGAGCGGCGTACCATTTTGCAATATAAAGCAGAAACATAACTGCGAGCGCGGCAACTAGTGTAAACCAGACAGCACCGAATTGTCCGAGCGGAACAAGGATCAGCGCGGTAATCAGGGGTGCCATCGCTTGGCCTGAGTTTCCTCCGACCTGATAAATGGACTGGGCAAGCCCGCGTTTTGTGCCGGCGGCCATATAAGCCACACGGGAGCCTTCCGGGTGAAAAATAGCGGAGCCTAATCCGATAAAAAACACACAGCACAAGATCGTCACAAATGACGGGGCAAATGCAAGGCCCAATATGCCGAGCATGCTGGCAGTCAGGCCGATCGGCAGGGCGTACGGCCGCGGCCGTTTATCCGTATACCAGCCGACAACAGGCTGCATGACGGATGACACCATGTTTAACGTGAAAGCGATGATGCCGAGCTGTGTGAACGTCAAGCTCATGGAGCGTTCCAATATCGGAAACATGGCCGGAATCACAGCTTGCAGCGAATCGTTGAGCATGTGGCAGATTCCGATGATCATCAAGATCGGATACACGGTGGTGCCGGGTTTTTGAACAGGTTTTTCTTTAAGCGGGGCGGCAATAGCCAAATGATTCTCCTCCTAACATATATAACCAGTGCATACCACCATATTATTCATAAGGTGAAGGATTTATCAACAGGAAAAAAGACTCCTTCTGGAAGGGAAGCAGCACCTGCCGCTTAACAGTTGATGATTGTGTTTTCGATTTTGAGAATATGATATAGCTCTTCAAGCTTACGGATGTGATACGTCGGCACAACCTCTGTTTCATTGACATTCATGCCAGGGTTAAGCCAGCACGTATCAATTCCGGCGAGCTGTCCGCCTTTGATGTCCGCTGTTAGCGAATCGCCGATGAGTAAGGTGTGCTCCGCTGAAAAATGGGGAATCCGTTCGAACACATAGTCGAAGTACTCTTTCATCGGTTTTTGGAAACCTGTGTCTTCAGAAACGAAAATGTCCTTGAAGAACGGAAATAATCCTGAATCTCTGAGACGCTTATATTGAGTTCTGGAAACGCCGTTTGTCACGATATACAAATCAAAATGCTGTTCCAGTTTTGTGATGAGATCAAATGCCCCGTCCATAAGCTGGTGCCCTTCTTCAAGAAAGCTGCGATATTTCTGGTCTAGCAGCACTCCGTCTGCTTCATAGCCATATTCCTTGAACAAAGCGGAAAAGCGGGTGGTCATCACTTCATCGCGAGTCATGTTTCCTCCTTCAAAGGCTCTCCAGAGGCCTTGATTAATTGTTCGATAACGGGACTCCATTTCATCGGTAAGAGGAATGTTCTGATCTTCAAACAGCAGGCGCAGCGCTGATTTTTCTGCTGCTGTAAAATCCAAAATGGTATTATCTACATCAAATAATAAAGTGCGGTATGGTTTCAAGGCTTGTCTTCCTTTCTGTATGTGTACTCAAAGTATAGCACACGCCAAAACGAAAAAAGCCGGCGGATTGGACGTTTAAAATGTCCGCACCGACGGCTTATCATTATTTGTTTAATAAGCTGTGTTTTTTTGCATAAAGGAAATAAACGAGCGTTCCGACGGCGATCCAGATAACAAATGAAAGCCATGTGATGCCTGGAAGGCTGTACATAAACCAAAGGCATATTCCAGCGCTGATGATTGGCACAACGGGAACGAACGGCACCCTGAAGGAAGCTTTGATTTCCGGATGTTTCTTTCTTAACACAATAACAGCGATCGAAATGACTGTAAATGCCGCAAGCGTTCCCATGTTTACAAGGTGCGCAAGTGTGCCAAGATTAATAAATCCTGCGATTCCCGCCGCGACGATTCCTGTCAGCCATGTGTTGCGGAACGGCGTTTTGAATGACGGATGAATCTTTGCGAACAATCCCGGCAAAAGACCGTCTCTGCTCATGGCAAAGGTTAAACGGACCTGGGCATACAGCAATGCGAGCATCACTGTTGTAATTCCGATGATGGCACCGACAGAAATAATTCCCGCAACCGCATCCTGGCCGACGAATTTAAGCGCAAAGGAAACCGGATCACCGACATTTAATTTGGCATAAGGCATCATCCCTGTCAAAACAAGCGATACCGTGATGTACAAAATGGTACAGACGGCCAGAGCTGAAATGATGCCGATCGGCATGTTTTTTTGCGGATGCTTCACTTCTTCTGAAGCGTTGGATACCGCGTCAAATCCGAGATACGCGAAGAAAACCGTTGCCGCGCTGACAATGACGCCTTTCATTCCAAACGGCATAAAAGGCGTCCAGTTATCAGGTTTGACATAACCGAAGCCGACAATAATGAACAATAAAATGATTCCAATTTTCATCAACACAATCACGTTGTTGAAGCGTGTGCTTTCTTTGACGCCTCTGCTGACAATTGCAGTGATGATGAGAATAATGACCGCAGCCGGAAGGTTAAACACGGCACCCGGCGTACTTCCCGGAGCTCCTGCCAGCGCAGCAGGAATATGATAGTTGAAGCCGGCGAGCAGCGATTGAAAGTATGACGACCAGCCCGTGGCAACCGCCGACAGCGCAATGACATATTCAAGCATGAGATCCCAACCGATTAAAAAGGCGAGCAGCTCTCCAAGTGTGATATAGGAGTATGAGTACACGCTTCCCGAGATTGGTATCGAAGACGAAAACTCAGCATAACAGAAGGCGGCAAGTGCACAGGCAAGGCCCGCTAAAATAAACGATAAGATCAGGGCGGGACCGGCACCGGTCGCGGCCACTGTTCCTGTAATAACGAAGATCCCAGTGCCGATGACACACCCGATACCGAGAAGTGTTAAATCAAATGCGCTTAAAGTGCGAGCGAGGCTGTTGGATTGGCTCTGCGCATTTAATGTTTCAAGCGGTTTTTTCCTAAATAATGAACTCATGAAAAGTTCCTCCTGAAGATTTCAAAATATTCTAATCATTATATACATTTCTTGTTGTATTATATTGTCGAAATTTGACACAGTCAATCATATATTTTTCTGCTTTAAACGATAGAAGCTAAAAAGCGTTGTCGTATCATAATATAGTAATTTTTACAAAGGGGATATTGAATTTTGCTGATGGTGAACCGATAGAAATGATAGATTGGCCATATTTTGATTTGCTGGTAAAAAGGAGATGCTGACCATGTTTCAATATGAAGAATTAAACAAACAATTTATTGGCGGAAAATGGCAGGAGGGCAGCAGCCCAAATGTATTGGAAAACAAAAATCCTTATACTCAAAAAACAATCACATCCTTTCAAAAAGCGACAGCTGATGATGTAGATGAAGCGTACCGGGCGGCGGCTTTGGCAAAGAAAAAATGGGATGCGGTCAACCCATTCGAGAAAAGAGCAATCTTAGAAAAAGCCGTTACGTATATTGAAGAGAATGAAGAAGCCATCATTTATTTGATTATGGAAGAGCTGGGCGGAACAAGGCTGAAAGCAGCTTTTGAAATCGGACTCGTGAAAAACATCATCAAAGAAGCGGCGACGTTCCCTGTCCGCATGGAAGGAAAAATCCTTCCTTCTACAATAGACGGCAAGGAAAACAGATTATATCGCGTGCCGGCAGGCGTTGTCGGTGTCATCAGTCCTTTTAACTTCCCATTCTTTTTATCTATGAAATCAGTAGCCCCGGCACTGGGAGCAGGCAATGGCGTCGTTTTGAAGCCGCACGAAGAAACACCGATTTGCGGCGGTACGCTGATTGCGAAGATTTTTGAAAATGCGGGCGTTCCGGAAGGACTGCTGAATGTTGTTGTCACTGACATCGCAGAAATCGGTGACAGCTTTGTCGAACACCCGGTGCCGCGGATCATCTCATTTACAGGCTCTACGAAAGTGGGCAGTTACATCGGCCAGCTTGCGATGAAGCACTTTAAAAAGCCGCTTCTTGAGCTTGGCGGAAACAGCGCCTTTATCGTGCTTGAAGATGCGGATATCGAATATGCAGTCAATGCGGCAGTGTTCAGCAGATTTACCCATCAAGGACAGATTTGTATGTCAGCCAATCGCGTACTGGTTCACTCATCAATTTATGATCAATTCCTTGAGCTGTATCAGGCAAAAGTGGAATCGCTGAAAGTTGGTGACCCGATGGACCCTGATACGATTATCGGGCCTTTAATCAACAGCAGGCAGACTGACGGGTTAATGAAATCTGTTGAGAAAGCGATTGAAGAAGGGGCTGTTCCAGTGAAGCTAGGCGGATTTAACGGAACGATCGTGGAGCCGACCATCTTAAAAGACGTGAAACCGTTTATGAGCATTGCCAAGGAAGAGCTGTTCGGGCCAGTCGTCTCCTTCATGACATTTGATTCAGAAGACGAAGCGGTGGATATTGCAAACGATACCCCGTTTGGCTTAAGCGGAGCCGTACATACCTCCAACCTTGAACGCGGTGTGGCTTTTGCGAAACGCATTGAAACAGGCATGATTCACGTGAATGACACGACGATTAATGATGAACCGAATGTGGCATTCGGCGGTGAAAAGCAATCTGGCCTCGGCCGATTAAATGGCGAATGGAGTCTTGAAGAATTTACGACAATGAAATGGATTTCAGTTCAGCACGAAAAACGCAGCTTCCCTTACTAATAAAAGGAGTGATTGGAATTGAGCATAAGAACGGAAAATGAAACAGCAGATCTTCTAGACGCATTTGTAAAAGTAGCCCCTTATTTAAACAGCCTGGTTCAGGATGATATTACAATCGGCATTTATGATACAGAGAAATTGCTGGTCAATATTCCGGCAAAAACCTTCTCCCTTAACGTAAAAGCCGGAGATCCGCTGCAAGAAGGAGATATCATCACAGACGCGATCCGCAGCAATCAGAAAAAAACGAGCATGGTGCCGAAGGAATTGTTCGGTTTCCCATTGATCGCACGCGCCATCCCGCTTCATGACCAGAACGGGAGAGTGATTGGAGGAGTGGGCCTCGGCACGAGCCTTGAGGAGTCCTCTAAGCTTCATGATGTAGCGGAAAGCTTATCGGCTGTCGTTGAACAAACGGCTGCGGCCATTTCCGATATTTCTGACTCCATTAACGGATTCTCTTCGCAAATGTCGGGCATTTCCTCACAAGCGAAAAAGGTAAGCGAAAGCGCGGGAGAAATCGCCGATATTTCAGTAACCGTGAAAGGCATTTCTGATCAGAGCAATCTGCTCGGTTTAAATGCTGCGATTGAAGCGGCACGAGCAGGAGAGTCCGGAAAAGGCTTTTCTGTCGTAGCAGATGAAATCAGAAAGCTTGCGACGCATTCGAAAGAAAATGTCGGCCAGATCGATCAGATCACGAAAAAAATCCACAGCCTGTTAAAAGGGCTAGAAGAATCGATTGAATCGATTAATCAGCATACTGACGGACAAGCTGCTGCTGTTGAACAGATTTCCGCCACGATGCAGGAGATCTCAGGCAGTGCGCAGCATCTCGCTAAAATGGCAGAAAAAGCGCTTGAAGAAGAGTAAGAGACTGGGGACAGAGTCCCCGGTCTTTTTTTCTGTCCGGTACTTCCATGAAATTTGTCTGCTCTTTTACTAGTTTTATTCCAGCGGCTGATTTAAAATGTACACATGAACTTACGTGAGGATTGATAGGAACCATGAGCATATTAAAAGCGGAGAACCTTTACAAAACATACGGAGATAAGACGTTATTTGACCATATCTCCTTTCATATTGAAGAGAATGAGAGAATCGGATTAATCGGGCCGAACGGCACCGGAAAATCAACGCTGCTGAAAGTGATTGCCGGCTTGGAATCTGTTGAAGAAGGCGACATCGCCAAATCCGGCAGCGTGCATGTTGAATTTCTTCATCAGGACCCGCAGCTGCCTGCTGGACAAACTATTCTGGAGCATATTTATTCAGGTGAATCGGCTGTCATGAGAACGCTCCGTGAATACGAAAAGGCGCTCTATGAGCTGGGAGAAGACCCGGAAGATGAAAAACGCCAGAAACACCTGCTGGCGGCGCAGGCGAAAATGGATGCAAACAACGCGTGGGATGCGAATACCTTGGCGAAAACGGTATTATCGAAACTGGGAGTAACTGACGTGACAAAGCCTGTGAACGAGCTCTCAGGCGGACAGAAAAAACGGGTGGCGATTGCGAAAAACTTAATTCAACCCGCTGATCTTCTGATTTTAGACGAGCCGACGAACCATTTGGATAATGAAACGATAGAATGGCTTGAAGGGTATTTGGCGCAATATCCAGGCGCCGTCATGCTGGTGACGCATGACAGGTACTTCTTAAACCGCGTGACAAACCGCATTTATGAGCTTGAACGGGGCAGTCTCTATACCTACAAAGGCAACTATGAAGTCTTTTTGGAAAAGCGCGCGGAACGGGAAGCGCAGGCTGAGCAAAAAGAAACGAAGCGGCAAAATCTGCTGCGCCGTGAACTGGCCTGGCTCAGACGCGGAGCGAAAGCACGCTCCACAAAACAAAAGGCGAGAATCGGCAGGGTAGAGTCGCTTAAGGAGCAGAAAGGCCCTCAGTCAGCCGGCTCGCTCGACTTTGCGATTGGCTCCCACCGCCTTGGAAAGCAAGTAATCGAAGCGGAGAACGTGATGATCGCTTACGGAGGAAACGTACTCGTCGATCGATTCAATGAACTGGTCATACCGGGTGAACGAATCGGGATCATCGGGCCGAACGGCATCGGAAAAACAACGCTGTTAAACAGCCTTGCCGGACGAATCACTCCTGACGGCGGCCATATTACGATCGGCCAGACAGTACGAATCGGCTACTATACCCAGGATCACAGTGAAATGAACGGTGAGCTGAAGGTGATTGAATACATGAAAGAAACAGCGGAAGTCGTGAAAACAGAGGACGGCGATATCGTCACCGCTGAACAAATGCTTGAGCGCTTCCTCTTCCCGCGCTCCATGCAGCAAACCTATATCCGCAAGCTGTCCGGCGGAGAAAAGCGGCGCTTATACTTGCTTCAGGTTCTGATGCAGGAGCCGAATGTGCTGTTTCTCGATGAGCCGACGAACGACTTGGATACAGAAACGTTAAGCGTGCTTGAGGATTATATTGAACAGTTCCCTGGCGTTGTCATCACCGTATCCCATGACCGCTACTTCCTTGACCGCGTCGTAGACCGTTTGATTGTATTTGAAGGGAATGGCGTGATTTCTCGCTTCCAAGGCTCCTACAGTGACTATATGGAGCAGGCCAAAGCAAGAAAAATGGCTGAAAAACCCGCAGCTGAAGTCAAAACAGCTGAAGCGGAACCGAAGAAAAAACGGAAAAAGCTTTCTTACAAAGATCAGCTTGAATGGGACGGCATTGAAGATAAAATTGCCGAGCTTGAAGAAAAGCATGAACAGCTCGAAGCGGATATCGCCGCGGCGGGCAGTGATTTCGGGAAAATTCAAGAGCTGATGGCCGAGCAGGCAAAAACAGCGGAAGAGCTTGAGGCAGCGATGGATCGCTGGACAGAATTGTCCCTCATGATAGAAGAGCTGGAAAGCTAAAAAAGTGCGGCCTGCAGCAGGCCGCACTTTTTTTCACATAATGTACAAAAACGAAACAGCCAGCTTATGATAGGATGGAATTGTGTGTCAGCGGCACATGGAAAACTAACGGAGATGATGAAGTATGACATGGGCTATCGTGATGTTAATCCTCATGAGTCTGGTGAAAATCGTTTTAACCTGCCTTCCAACAGGCGTCATAGAATGGCTGCTTAGCAAATTCGAGGTGCACGCCAAGGTGAACAACGAAGATGCTGTTCTCTCTGTAAATGGAAAGCGTCTCGAGGGTGAAGAGAAAAGGAACATGATTGATCAATTTAACGAAGCTGTCTTCCTGGAGAAATATTATATTTACCCAGGCGACGAGGAGCGTTATTTATACCCTGAAAACGGCGGTACACCGCTTGTGATAGATACGAAAAAAGGCAAAAAAGATGTAAAGCTGTTTGTGTACAGCTACGACGACCATATCGACGTCGTGAAACAGTATAAGAAGAAAGTCATTGCGTATCGATTGCTTTCTGAAAGCATGCAAAAGCAGTCTTTGTCAGTGACAGGGAGCTTAGCTTAAAAATAGGCTAATGAAGGACGGGTGCTTTACGTACTCGTCTTTTTTATTGCATTTCAAAACTTAACGTTTACGTTAAGGTGTAAAAGGTGTATAATGGTTACAGAAACGGCGAAGGGGGATTTACCTTGGAATGGATGAAGATTGATCAAGTTGCCAAAAGAAGCGGGCTGACAAAGCGAACCATTCGGTTTTATGAAGAAATCGGCTTAATTCCAGCACCGAAACGGACGGACGGCGGCGTAAGACTTTATTCAGAGGACGATATGGAAGAGCTTGAGAAAGTGATCAGCACAAAGGAAGTGCTTGGCTTTTCCCTTCAGGAGCTTCAGCATTTCATGGAAACCAGCCGCCAGCTAGAGTTAAACAAAGAGGGGTATTTGTTGTCACTGGATCCAAAGGAACGGAAAGAGAAGCTGGAGGAAATTCAGGAAACGCTGAATCACCAGCTGAATTTGATTGATGAAAAAATCCGCACATTCCAAAGCTTTAAGGAACGTCTGCACGGCATGAAAGATAAAGCGGAGCGTGCCATTCAATCAATCGAATGAAAAGTTTGCCAAACGCTATTTTTGTAGCGTTTCTTTTAATGGAATAAAGATGGAGGTTAGGTCAAATGGATAAGACAAAACAAGTAAATCAGAAAACGGGCTTGCTCAGTCAGCCGAAAGCTGTATGGGCTGTCGCGTTTGCCTGTGTGATTTCCTTTATGGGAATCGGGCTGGTCGATCCTATTCTTCCGGCGATTGCCGCACAATTACATGCTTCACCTAGTGAAGTATCACTCTTATTTACAAGTTATTTGCTCGTTACCGGATTTATGATGTTTTTCTCAGGAGCCATTTCCAGCAGGATCGGCGCAAAATGGACGTTAATTCTTGGACTTATTTTTATTATTGTCTTTGCAGCGCTTGGCGGAAGTTCAAGCTCAATTGCTCAGCTTGTCGGCTATCGCGGCGGCTGGGGACTAGGTAATGCTTTATTTATTTCAACAGCGCTAGCGGTCATTGTCGGCGTGTCTGTCGGCGGCAGCGCCCAAGCAATTATTTTGTATGAGGCAGCGCTTGGACTCGGGATTTCAGTCGGACCGCTTGCAGGCGGAGAGCTTGGAAGCATCTCATGGCGCGCGCCGTTCTTCGGGGTATCAGTCCTGATGTTTATTGCGTTAATCGCGATTTCTATCATGCTGCCGAAATTGCCGAAACCGGCGAAACGCGTTGGGGTATTTGACGCCATGAAGGCACTCAAATATAAAGGCCTGCTGACAATGGCGGTATCGGCTTTCTTATACAACTTTGGATTTTTTATTTTGCTCGCTTATTCTCCGTTCGTTCTGGATTTAGATGAGCACGGTCTCGGATATGTCTTCTTCGGCTGGGGCCTTCTGCTGGCGATTACGTCAGTCTTTACGGCGCCGCTCGTGCACAAAGCGCTGGGCACAGTGCGTTCCTTGGTTGTTCTCTTTATCGCCTTTGCGGTCATTCTCATCATCATGGGGATCTGGACAGACCATCAGACTTTGATTATTACATGTATCGTTGTCGCTGGTGCTGTCCTTGGTATGGTCAACACGATCATGACAACCGCTGTGATGGGGGCTACGCCTGTTGAACGATCAATCGCGTCCTCAGCCTACAGCTCAGTCCGCTTCATCGGCGGCGCGCTCGCTCCGTGGATTGCGGGAATGCTGTCAGAACACTTCACCGCAAGTACGCCGTATACAGTTGGCGGAATCGTCGTTTTTGTCGGCATGCTTGTTCTTCTCATGGGACGTAAACATCTTGCTGGAATTAAAGCAGGGCATTAATAACGAAAGACACTGCGCATATGCAGTGTCTTTTTTAATCATGGAACCTTCCCATTACAACCGTATTGTAGTAGTTTCCGTCAGAAAGCAATTTCTCCTTTTTTAAGATTCCTTCTGCTTCAAATCCGTATGTCTTATATAGTGAAATGGCTCTTTCGTTTGTTTCCAGGACATTCAGTGAGGTTTTTTTCATTCCGTTGGTGTCCGCCCAAGAGAGAGACTGCTGTAAAAGATGCTTCCCGATGCCATAACCCCAAAATTCTTTTAACACGCATACACCGAACTCCACTTTATGAGAGGATCGCTTTAAATCAGTACCCTCACATCTGGAAAACCCCGCGAGCCTGTCCTGCACTTCAGCAACTAAAAATAAATTTCTCTTCTTCTCAGTATCTTCCTTTATCTGTTGTTCAAAACCGGGTGCATCTATGAAATCCTCAGCCTTCTCCCGATCCATGTATTCCGTTTCTCCATCAATTTTCAGCCTTAATGCAGACAGCTTCTGTGCATCCTCTGCACGAGCTGATCGAATGGTGTATTGAAGTTCATTTACATTGAATTCTTTTTTGCCGATGATCATGATATCCCCCTTCACTATCAGTAAGTGTTATTCGTTATAATGGCATCATAATCGAATTGGTGCAGGAAAGGACAGCCTTTATGACACAATCTACTATTTAACGGCTAAAACGCCTTTAGAAACCGGTTTTTTCGGTCAGCAAGAACGGCGTTCACGGAAAGGGCATCCGCTTCGGTCAGGCATCGACGCGGCGGGCATTTATCTTGAAGAAACTGAGGATGTATCCGTTCATTTGCGATTGCCATATCAGGTGATGGTTCATGCTGAAGAGGGGGCGTTTGCCATGGATAAGGCAAAGCCTGACGAATATGATCAGAAGTGTTTACAGGTGCTCTATCATTACATACACGGCGTCATGAAAAACAGCTTTTCTGTCGAGTGGTTCACCGCATGGGCTGATGAGGAAGACTTTGAGCTGTCTGCCAAAAGAGAGCTGACACTTGATGAATTCACCTCGCCATTGCAGCTCATTTTAAAAGACAGAGAGCTATTGAGAATCGTTCAGAAAAAATGGCAGTAAAAAACCCGCCCTTCAGCAGGCGGGTTTTCTTCGGTTTAAAGCACTTTCGTCGTCCAAGACTCGCAGTTCCATGTTTCTGTCGCGATGTCCATATAGAATTCAGGCTCGTGAGAAATAAGAAGAATGGAGCCTTTGTATTCTTTAAGGGCGCGTTTGAGTTCTTCCTTGGCGTCAACATCCAAGTGGTTTGTCGGCTCATCGAGCACCAGCAGGTTGGTTTCCGAATTGATCAGCTTGCACAGTCTGACCTTCGCTTTTTCGCCTCCGCTTAAGACAGAGACGCGGCTTTCGATATGTTTTGTTGTCAGTCCGCATTTTGCCAGAGCGGCGCGGATTTCATACTGGGTATACGAAGGGAATTCGCTCCAAACTTCTTCAATACACGTATTGTTGTTTGTTTCCTTGACCTCTTGCTCGAAATAGCCGGTAAAGAGGTGCTCGCCTCGTTCAACAGAGCCTTCGAGCGGCTGAATCTCACCAAGCAGGCTTTTCAGCAATGTCGTTTTCCCAATCCCGTTTGCGCCGTAGAGGGCAATTTTTTGGCCGCGCTCCATGCGGAGGTTCAGCGGACGGGAGAGCGGGGAATCGTAACCGATCACGAGATCCTTCGTTTCGAAAATCAGCTTGCCTGACGTTCTCGCCGGCTTGAAGTGGAATTCCGGTTTTGGCTTTTCTGCCGCAAGCTCGATCATATCCATCTTATCGAGTTTCTTTTGGCGGGACATCGCCATGTTTCTCGTGCTGACGCGGGCTTTGTTGCGGGCAACAAAATCCTTCAGCTCTGCGACTTCTTGCTGCTGCTTTTTGTAGGCTGCTTCAAGCTGCTGTTTCTTCACCTCGTAGACTTCCATAAACTGATGATAGTCACCAACGTAGCGTGTCAGCTCCTGATTTTCTACATGATAAATCAGGTTGATGACACTGTTTAAGAACGGAATGTCATGGGAAATCAAGATGAACGCATTCTCGTACTCCTGCAGGTAGCGTTTCAGCCATTCGATATGCTGTTCATCAAGGTAGTTGGTCGGCTCATCAAGAAGCAGGATTTCCGGTTTTTCCAGAAGCAGCTTGGCGAGAAGCACTTTTGTGCGCTGACCCCCGCTCAGATCAGTAACGTCACGGTCAAGTCCGATATCACTCAAGCCGAGGCCGCGGGCGATTTCTTCTACCTTGGAATCAATGACATAAAAATCATTGTTTGTCAGCGCGTCTTGAATCACACCGACGTCTTCAAGAAGCTTTTCAAGCTCGTCAGGATCAGCTTCACCCATTTTGTTGTAAATCTCGTTCATTTCTTCTTCCATCGCAAATAAGTAATGGAATGCGTCTTTCAGCACATCACGGATGGATTTTCCTTTTTCCAGCACGGTATGCTGATCCAGGTAGCCGACACGGACATTTTTTGACCATTCGACTTTTCCTTCATCAGGTTCAAGCTTTCCGGTAATAATATTCATGAAGGTCGATTTTCCTTCACCGTTTGCGCCGATCAGACCGACGTGCTCGCCTTTTAAAAGACGGAAAGATACATTATTAAAAATGGCCCGGTCACCGAAGCCGTGGCTTAAGTCCTTTACAGATAAAATACTCATGTTTACACCTCTATCGTTATCAAACACGCACAATCGGCGTGTAATATTCACCCTTTTGATTATAAAGGAGGAAGGCGATTGTTGAAAGGCATAGGAAAGAAAAAGAAAAATTGCGTTCCGCGCGCTGTTTTGAGATACTATGGAATAGATTTTAAGAATCGAGGAGAACAAAATGACGCAAACTTGGCCATTTTTACATAATGCACAATCATTTATCAAAGAGAATTGGAACGCTTCAGGCTTCCAAGAGCCGACTCCTGTACAGGAGCAGGCAGCCGAACTCATCATGGAAGGTAAGGATGTCATCGCTGAATCGCCGACAGGAACGGGGAAGACGCTTGCCTACGCACTGCCGGTATTGGAGCGCATCAAACCTGATCAGAAGCATCCGCAGGCTGTGATTTTAGCACCTTCACGTGAGCTGGTGATGCAGATTTTTCAGGTGATCCAGGACTGGAAAATGGGATCAGAATTACGTGCAGTTTCCTTAATCGGCGGGGCGAATGTGAAGAAGCAGGTCGAAAAGCTGAAGAAAAATCATCCGCATTTGATCGTCGGGACGCCGGGCAGGGTGTTTGAGCTGATTCAAGCGAAAAAGCTCAAGATGCATGAAGTAAAAACGATCGTACTTGATGAAACCGATCAGCTTGTCCTGCCGGAGCATCGTGAAACGATCAAGCAAATCATTAAAACGACATTAAGAGACCGCCAGCTTCTTTGTTTTTCTGCCACACTGAAGAAAGAAACAGAAGATGTGCTCCGCGACATGACGAAAGAGCCTGAGGTTCTGAAGGTAGAACGCAGCAAGGCGGAAGCGGGAAAAGTGAAGCATCAATACATCATCTGTGACCAGCGCGACAAAGTGAAGCTGCTGCAAAAGCTTTCAAGGCTTCAAGGCATGCAGGCGCTTGTGTTTGTGAGAGATATCGGCAACCTGAGTGTGTACGCGGAAAAGCTGGCGTACCATCATGTTGACCTTGGCATCCTTCACAGTGAGGCGAAAAAAATGGAGCGTGCGAAAATCATTAAAGCATTTGAGCAGGGCGAGTTCCCGCTGCTTTTGGCAACTGACATTGCCGCGCGCGGTTTGGATATTGAAAACCTGCCGTATGTGATCCACGCCGATATTCCTGATGAAGACAGCTATGTTCACAGATCAGGGAGAACAGGCCGTGCCGGAAAAGAGGGCAACGTGCTGAGTCTCGTTACAAAACTGGAGGAATCAAAGCTGAAGAAAATGGCGAAGAAGCTTGGCGTGGAGCTGAGTGAAGCTGTGTATGCCGGCGGAAAATTGAAGACGAAATAAAAAGGAGGGCAAAAGCCCTTCTTTTTTGTTGTAAAATAATAGAAAAGGTTTCGCGCGGGGGTGGGAAGATGGTTTCAATAGACAGATTTCAAGTAGTGAAGGAGCCAGAGCTGAAAATCCTTGAACACTGGTTTGAACATGAAGATACCAGGCGGAGAATGGATGGCATGCTGCCATTAGATGAGTGGTATGCACGGGTAAATAAAGATAAACAGGATACTGTCATCATGGCATATGATGGACAGCTGCCAGCAGGGATGGCCGTTATTGAGTTCGGGGAGGAGCAGACGTATATTGGATTGATCGTTAATCCTATGTACCGGCTTCAAGGGTACGGAAAACGGATATTGCAAAAACTGCTGACCGAACCTGATTTTACTAGCGTACGGGAATGGGTGGCATGCATTGAAGAAGACAATCAAATCAGTTTAGCTTGCTTTCAAGCAGCAGGTTTCACTTTGGAGGATACGGAACCAGATGAAGATGGTTTTCTTACGCTAATTCTTCGTAGCTGACCTCATATAAACCCAAAAGGAGGGCAAAAAGCCCTCCCATTTTCATCTTCAGCTCGGATCGCTGACCTTGATTAGCTGTTTTCCTTTATTTTCTCCCTTAAATAAGCCGAGAAACGCGTCAGGAATGTTGTCGAAGCCTTCAGTGATGGTTTCCTCGTAATGAAGTTTACCATCCTTCAGCCATTCGGCTAGCTGTTTTGCTCCCTCAGAAAAACGATCGGAGTAGTCGCTTACGATAAACCCTTGCATCAGCGCCTTCGTTTTGATTAGCTTGGATTGGACGCGAGGGCCCATGTCATCCGCTTCGTTTTCCGCGTTGTAGGAAGAAATGGCGCCGCACACCGGAATGCGGGCAAACTCATTAAGGAGGTTCATGACCGCATCTGAAATCGGACCGCCGACATTGTCAAAATACACATCGACACCGTTCGGACAAGCGTCAGCGAGCGCTTTTTGAATATCATCTGTGGTTTTGTAATTAATCGCTTCGTCAAATTGCAGTTCATTCTTTAAGTAGTCAATTTTATCATCAGAGCCTGCGATACCGACGACGTGTGCGCCTTTGATTTTGGCGATCTGTCCGACAGCGGAACCGACAGCCCCTGCAGCTCCGGAGACAACCACGGTTTCGCCTTCCTTCGGGCGGCCGATGTCCAATAGGCCAAAATAAGCCGTCAAACCGGTCATTCCTAAAATGCCGAGATACGCTGAAGCAGGAGCGAGACTTGTATCAATTTTTCGCACGGCGGACTCGCTGACAGCGGAATATTCCTGCCAGTTCAGGTTTCCGATGACGATTTCACCTTGTTTGAGCTTATCTCCGTCTGACACGACTTCAGCAATGACACCGCCTGACAGCGCTTCGTCTAAGGCAAATGGCTCTACATATGACTTCGTGTCTTGCATTCGCCCGCGCATGTAAGGATCGACTGACACATAGAGTGTTTTGACAAGCACCTCACCTTGCCTCGGCTCAGGAACGGATATCGTTTCAAAGCGGAAGTCTTCGTGAACAGGCACCCCTTGCGGACGTCTGGCTAATTGAATCTGCTGTTGAGCTGTTGTCATATTCATCCTCCTATCATTTGATTGACACCAATGTAACACGGACAAGTGATGAAATACAAAAAGTAAGCCGCATAAAAAAAAGGAGAGGGTTTCCTCTCCTTTTCCATCACGTCCGTAGTTTCGGGCACAGTCCCATCGGCAGGCACATCGGCTTCTGGTCGATCGGGCTTCTCATGATGCAGCATTCCAAGCCGAAGACTTCCCGGAAAAACGGCTGGGTAAAGACGTCTTCCGGTGTTCCGGCATTGTAGATTTTTCCGTCCAGTACGCTGATCAGATAGTCAGCATATTGAGCGGCTTGGTTTAAGTCGTGAAGCACCATGACAACTGTGCGCCCATGATCCCGGTTCAGCTTTTTCAGCAGCTCCAGCACCTCAATTTGGTGAGAAATGTCCAAGTAAGTGGTCGGTTCATCGAGCAAGAGCAAATCAGTGCCTTGTGCAAGCGCCATGGAAATCCAGGCTCTTTGTCTTTGACCGCCTGAAAGGGCATCAAGTGTCCGATCCTTCAGCTCATTCATCCCGGTTGCGTCAAGCGCCCACTCTACCATATCGTGATCCTCTTGCGTATGCTTGGATAACAGTTTTTTATGAGGATGTCTGCCGAAATAGCATAGTTCCTGTACCGTCAATCCTTCTGGCGCCTGAGGAGACTGAGGAAGAATCGCCAGCTTTTTAGCCACTTCTTTGGACGGCTGGCGATGAATATCTTTTCCTTCTAATAGAACCGTGCCGCTTTTTGGAGCCATCAGCCTGGCAAGCGATTTGAGGATTGTTGATTTTCCGCAGCCGTTGGCGCCGATGAGCACAGTGATCTTTCCTTCTTCAATCTTTAAATCGACTCCGTCAATAATCACTGTGCTGTCATATGAAAGAGTGAGCTGGTCTGCAGCCAGTTTTCCCATGGTATCCTCTCCCTACTGTTTCCTCGCTTCGAATTTCAATAAATATAAAAAATAAGGCGCGCCGATCACAGCTGTCAATATGCCGGCTGGTATCTCAACCGGAGGCATGATGCCGCGTCCTAATGTATCTGCGATTAGTAATATAATAGCACCGATTAATGCCGATGCAGGCAGTAAATATTTAGCTTTTTCTCCGGCAAGCCTTCTGGCGATATGCGGAGCGAGCAGCCCGATAAAACCGATTGATCCGACGACGGCTACACAGCTCCCAGCCAGCGCAACTGCGGTGAAAATCAGAATGAATCTCAGCCTGTTTGCGTTTTCGCCGAGACCCTGCGCTAGCTCATCTCCGAGTGACATCAAATCCAGCTTCGGAATGAGGATGCAGACAATCGGCAAAAGGACAAGAAGCCATGGCGCAAGGAGCTTGACTTCTTCCCAGTTTCTCCCCCAGAGGCTGCCTGTCAGCCAAATGAGCGCTGCATTGACGTCCCCCGGAAATTTGACCATCATATATTGCATGCCGGCGTGGCAGACCGCGCCTAAGGCAATACCTGATAAAGCCAAGGAAGAAGGCTGAATGCTTTTTTTGCGGGCTATCATTAATAATATTACCGCAATAATGGCTGCTCCGGCAAATGCGGAGAACGGCAGCACGTAGACCGGAGACTCAGGGAAAATGAGAATAACGGCCATGGCGGCCAGTCCGGACCCTTTTGAAATTCCGACAACGTCAGGAGACGCAAGGGGATTTCGGATGACACCCTGCAAAATGGCTCCGGCAGCGGCCAGTCCGGCGCCTGCCAAAATCGCCAGTATAATGCGGGGGAGCCGGTACTGCTGAATAATAAACTCGAAGGAATGATCCATCCCTAACAAATTCGTAACCACCGCATCAGGTGAAATATACAATGCCCCGAAGCCGATGCTGATCACGGACAGCACTAGCAAGATGACAGCCAATATGAGGATGGCCAGCAAGGGGCGTTTTTGTTTTCTGGTTGATTTCTTCATTTCAGATTTCGCCCTTTCCTTGCTAAATATAAGAAAAATGGTGTGCCGATAATGGCGGTGACAATGCCGACCGGGGATTCATAAGGGAATGCAATCCATCTGGCCAGGACATCTGCGAACACCAATAAGATGGCGCCGAACAGCGCCGAAAACGGCAGCACATACTTGTAATTTTCTCCGATCAGCTTGCGGACGATATGCGGGACGAGCAGCCCGACAAAGCCGATTGGGCCGGCAACCGCCACAGAAGCGCCGGAAAGAATTAAAATGATAAAGCTGATCAGAATCCGCATGCCATTCATGTTTTGCCCGAGTCCTTTTGCCGTTTCATCACCAAGTCCGAGAACAGAAACGGGACCTGAAAACACAAGGGCAAGCCCGATGCCGATGACAGAAAACGGGGCAATGGTCATGACGTCCTGCCAGTTGCTGCCGTCAATCGCACCCGTCATCCAATACAGCACATCCTCTCCCGACTCATTTAAAATAATAATCGCCTGTGTCATGGAGGACAGGAACAAATGCACCGCCATTCCAGACAGTGCCAGTTTGACAGGTGTCATTCCACCGGAAGAGGCAATCATATACACAATTGCGCCGCCTGCCGCCGCACCTGCAAAAGCAAACACGACCGATGAGTAGGACGATGCCGGCAGAATGACGAGAGAAGCAACGACAAACAGCGATGCACCCGCATTCACACCGAAAATTTGAGGTGAAGCCAGAGGGTTTCTTGTCATGGCCTGCATCAGCACCCCAGCTACAGCCAGGCTGGCGCCGACGAAAACACCGATTAATGTGCGAGGGAGGCGAAGAGTAGAGATGATAAGCTGTTCTTTTGATCCGTCCCATACAAAAAGATATGTCAAAGCATCAATGATGCCGATGTCTGAGGCGCCTACTGAGAGATTCAGCCCAAGCCCGAAAATAAGGATGATCAGTGCAATGATAAAAACCATTAATCTTGATGATGAGCGCCGTTTGGCTGAGTAATACAACAGTCTCACTTCCTTACTGCGTCTGTTTGCAAAAACGAAGAAGCAAGGATTCTCCTCGCTTCTCTTTTGTCCTACTTATTATACACTTTTTTGAGCACGTCTTTGGCGCTTGTTTCACTGGATTTGATTCCTCTGAATCTTGTCCAAATGTCGCGGTCTGCATCGTAGATTTGTCCGTTTTTCACCGCTTTTAGGTTTTTCCAGAGCGGATTCTTTTTCCACTCATCTACGATTGTTTGACCCTCGTTGGCTGAAATAAACAAAATATCAGGATCGATTTTGCTTAACTGCTCGAGGCTGACCTCTTGATACGCGTTATCTGACTTCACGGCGTGCGTAAAGCCGAGCATGCTGAAGATTTCTCCGTCATAAGAAGATGACGTATGAAGCTGGAAGGAATCGGCTCTTGCCACTCCGAGAACGATGCTGCGGTCTTCATCTTTCGGAAGCTCCGCTTTCAGACCGTTAATGACCTTTGTATGGTCGGCGAGTTTTTCTTTTCCTTCTTTTTCTTTATTTAATGCTTTAGAAATGGTTTTGAAGCTGTCCATTGTTTCATCATAAGTCGCTTCCCGGCTTTTTAATTCAACGGTCGGCGCAATTTGTTTCAGCTGTTTGTAAATGTTTTTATGGCGTTCAGCGTCAGCGATGATTAAATCAGGCTTCAAGGAGCTGATGACCTCAAGATTCGGTTCGCTTCGCGTGCCTACTGATGTATAATCAATCGAGCTGCCAACCAGCTTTTGAATCATGTCTTTTTTGTTGTCATCGGCGATGCCGACCGGCGTGATGCCGAGATTGTAGACAGCATCCAGGAATGAAAGCTCAAGCACAACGACTCTTTTAGGTGTGCCGGTCACTGTTGTTTTCCCGTCTTCGTGCTGAATGACTCTTGAATCCTTAGATTTGCTTCCGGCTTTACTGCCGCTGTTATCCTGACTTGATGAACAGCCGGATATAAGGAAACAAGCGATTAATAAAACACTGATGATGGCAATAAACTTATTAGGATAGGTGCGCATTTGTTTTCTTCCTTTTTTTCTGAATTTAATAATGAGAATCATTATCACAAATAAACACTATAATAGTATGGCTTTCTATGTCAATATTTTTTAAATAAAGAAACAGAAGCCCTCTGCTTTATGTTTTTTTGATGTAAGCGTCATCTGGCACAAATAAATCGTACACAGCATCGCCGTGTCTGTGGGATAAAAACGAACTGGCGTTGGCTTTAGAGGCTTCAAGCATATCTCTGCTGACATGGGGAAGGAGAACGCTGAGATAGCCGGACAATTTTTTTTCTATTTCTTCAGAGATCGCAAATTCAATGTCTCCGATATTCATAACAATAGAGAAAACAAAGTCAATATCGATGTGAAATGTTTTCTCGGCGAAGATGGCAAGCTGATGAATGCCTGCTGAATAGCCGACACGCTGATGGAAGACCTGTTTTACTAAATCACTCACAACCCACGCATTGTATTGCTGTTTTGGTGAAAAGTATTGCATTGGACATACCTCCTGCTTGTACGGATAAAGATGGCGATTCAAAATCGGACACTCCGTGCAGCGGTTTTGATTTAAGACTATTCTGAAAATACTATGTTCCTATCACTTTACCATGATCAGAAAATAAATATCTACTACCATTCTTCCTGTTTTTATGCCTAATGCTCTGGATGCTGTTTCATAGAAACAGGATCGGGTATAAACATAACATAGAAATGATGAAGGAGGAATTAGAAATGAAACCAGTTGTAAGAGAATATACAAACGACGAACAGCTCATGAAGGATGTAGAAAAACTACAGCAAATGGGTGTCGCAAAAGAGGATGTATACGTCTTAACTCACGACGATGACAGAACGGAACGACTGGCAGACAACACCAATGCCAACACGATCGGAGCCAAAGAAACAGGTTTCAAACACGCGGTAGGGAACATGTTTAACAAAAAAGGGGACGAGCTTCGCAATAAAATTCATGAAATCGGTTTTTCAGAAGACGAAGCGGCTCAGTTTGAAAAACGGCTCGATGAAGGGAAAGTCCTTCTCTTTGTGACAGACAACGAAAAAGTAAAATCTTGGGCATAATGCAGGATTGTAACCCCAAAAGGCGATTATCGTCCTTTGGGGGTTTTTTATTTTTGCGGTCTTTGCGGTGTTTTTTTGCAGGATACCGCAATAATAGGCGGTACATTTTCGGTTATGGATGTCCATGAATTTGCTATTATATTTTTGTGAGAAAATGGAACAAATTCTCACAAAATAGAAAATGGGGGTTCATACTGAATGAAAAAAGTGATGTTAGCTACGGCTTTGTTATTAGGTTTGACTCCGGTTGGGGCGAACGCAGCGGATTTGGGCCATCAGACGTTAGGATCGAATGATGGCTGGGGAGCCTACTCGACCGGCACAACAGGCGGATCAAAAGCCTCGTCATCCCACGTGTACACAGTCAGCAACAGGAATCAGCTCGTTTCAGCTTTGGGCAAGGACACAAACACAACGCCAAAAATCATTTATATCAAGGGAACGATTGACATGAATGTCGATGACAATCTGAAGCCGCTTGGTCTGAATGATTATAAAGATCCAGAGTACGATCTGAACAAATATTTGAAGGCCTATGACCCAAGCACATGGGGAAAAAAAGAACCTTCCGGAACACAGGAAGAGGCCAGAGCACGCTCACAGAAAAACCAAAAAGCACGCGTGATGGTGGACATCCCTGCAAATACGACGATCGTCGGTTCAGGGTCAAATGCTAAAATTCTGGGCGGAAACTTCCAGATCAAGAGCGATAACGTCATTATCCGCAATATCGAATTCCAAGACGCATACGACTATTTTCCGCAATGGGATCCGACTGACGGAAGTTCAGGAAACTGGAACTCACAATATGACAACATCACAATAAACGGCGGTACACATGTATGGATCGATCACTGTACATTTAATGACGGTTCCCGTCCAGACAGCACCTCTCCAAAATATTTTGGAAGAGAATATCAGCACCATGACGGCCAAACTGATGCCTCTAACGGCGCTAACTACATTACAATGTCTTATAACTTCTATCACGATCATGATAAAAGCTCCATTTTTGGATCAAGCGACAGCAAAACTTCTGATGACGGCAAATTAAAAATCACACTGCATCACAACCGCTACAAAAATATCGTTCAGCGCGCACCGAGAGTCCGTTTTGGACAGGTACACGTTTACAACAACTATTATGAAGGCAGTACAAGCTCTTCCAGTTATGCTTTCAGCTATGCCTGGGGAATCGGAAAATCATCTAAAATTTACGCACAAAACAATGCCATTGACGTTCCGGGATTGACCGCTGCTAAAACGATCAGCGTATTCAGCGGAGGAACGGCCTTATATGATTCCGGCACACTGCTGAACGGTACGCAGATCAACGCATCGGCTGCAAACGGGCTGAGCTCCTCTGTCGGATGGACGCCATCTCTGCACGGAACAATTGATGCTTCCGCCAATGTGAAATCAAATGTTACATCTCAAGCAGGCGCGGGTAAACTAAATTAATTAGAAAAAAACACAAAGGTGCTCACCTTTGTGTTTTTTAATTAATTAAAATGTTTATTAACTTAGTTAAGGAGTAGAATGGGAAAGGGGATCGGAAAACAAGTATATAGGAGGAGACCTATTTATGGCTTCAGAAAAAGACGCAGGAAAACAGTCAGCAGTTAAGCTTGTTCCATTGCTTATTACTGTCGCTGTGGGACTAATCATCTGGTTTATTCCCGCTCCGTCCGGACTTGAACCTAAAGCATGGCATTTGTTTGCGATTTTCGTCGCGACAATTATCGGCTTTATCTCCAAGCCCTTGCCAATGGGTGCAATTGCAATTTTTGCATTGGCGGTTACTGCACTAACTGGAACATTATCAATTGAGGATACATTAAGCGGATTCGGGAATAAGACCATCTGGCTTATCGTCATCGCATTCTTTATTTCCCGGGGATTTATCAAGACCGGACTAGGTGCGAGAATTTCGTATGTATTCGTTCAGAAATTCGGGAAGAAAACCCTTGGACTTTCTTATTCACTGCTGTTCAGTGATTTAATATTATCACCTGCTATTCCAAGTAATACGGCGCGTGCAGGAGGCATTATATTTCCTATTATCAGATCATTATCCGAAACATTCGGATCAAGCCCGGCAGATGGAACAGAAAGAAAAATCGGTGCTTTCTTATTAAAAACCGGTTTTCAGGGAAACTTGATTACATCTGCTATGTTCCTGACGGCGATGGCGGCAAACCCGCTGATTGCCAAGCTGGCCCATGATGTCGCAGGGGTGGACTTAACATGGACAAGCTGGGCAATTGCCGCGATTGTTCCGGGACTTGTAAGTTTAATCATCACGCCGCTTGTGATTTACAAGCTGTATCCGCCGGAAATTAAAGAAACACCGGACGCAGCGAAAATCGCAACCGAAAAACTGAAAGAAATGGGACCATTTAAAAAATCAGAGCTTTCTATGGTTATTGTGTTTCTTTTAGTGCTTGTTCTTTGGATTTTTGGCGGCAGCTTCAACATCGACGCAACCACAACCGCATTGATTGGGTTGTCAGTTCTTTTATTATCACAGGTTCTGACTTGGGATGATATCAAGAAAGAACAGGGCGCTTGGGATACGCTCACTTGGTTTGCGGCGCTCGTTATGCTGGCCAACTTTCTGAATGAATTAGGCATGGTTTCTTGGTTCAGCAACGCCATGAAATCATCTGTATCAGGATTCTCTTGGATTGTGGCATTTTTAATTTTAATTGTTGTGTATTATTACTCTCACTACTTCTTTGCAAGTGCGACGGCTCACATCAGTGCGATGTATTCAGCATTTTTGGCTGTGGTCGTGGCAGCGGGGGCACCGCCGCTTTTAGCAGCGCTGAGCCTCGCATTCTTCAGCAATCTGTTCGGGTCAACAACCCACTACGGTTCTGGAGCGGCTCCGGTCTTCTTCGGAGCAGGCTACATTTCGCAAGGCAAATGGTGGTCTATCGGATTTATCCTGTCGATCGTTCATATTGTCACATGGCTTGTGATCGGCGGGTTATGGTGGAAATTATTAGGGATATGGTAGAAAGAAAAAAGGCAGACGCGGTCTGCCTTTTTTTATGTTTGATCGCATTACTTCAGGGCGTGAGTAACAGATGATGAATGGCAGGATTGCTTAACCTAGTGAGAAATGTCCGGCGTACTTTCAGCATATCTAGCTTAGATGCGGCAATTCGTGTTTTTCATGCAACAGGTTTTCCGCAAATACAGTGAAAAAAGGTGATGCAGGGACAATCACCTTTTTTTATTTTTGCTAGTGACCTTACAGACCGATGATAGTTTTCCTGCATATAATAGCTGGAACTAAGAAAAGAGGGCGGGGAATGATGTAGGGTGAATAATGTGATTGTAAATGGAGGTTTTGAAACCGGCAATCTGACGGGGTGGGCTTTTGCAAATACGTCCGTTATTAATACTTTTGCCCATTCTGGAAGCTATTCCGCACAGTTTATCAGCAGCCAGCCTTATGCTTTTTTAGGGCAGATCGTGCCTGTCGTTTCTGGACAATCTCTTATATTCACTGTTTCGCTTGGGAAAACGGGGAACAATCCAAGTCCTCAAGTCACTATACAAATTTTATTCGTTAACAGTGAAGGAGAACAAATTGAAGGCGGACAGAAATTTATCATTGCTACTGGAAAATTGCCAAATGTCTCATTTAATACATGGAATGAAATATATAGAACAATTGAAACCCCCGCTGAAGCAGTAAACGCAGTAGTGGTAATAAGTAAAACTACTTTTGGGTCTGTTCTAATTGATGATGTTTCTTTAATAGAGTCTGCTGGGGGGATTGGACCGACCGGGCCAACAGGTGCAACAGGACCGACCGGGCCAACAGGTGCAACAGGATCAACCGGTCCAACAGGTGCAACCGGATCAACGGGAGTCACGGGATCAACCGGTCCAACAGGTGCAACCGGATCAACGGGAGTCACGGGATCAACAGGAGCGACGGGTGCAACCGGATCAACGGGAGCGACGGGAGAAACTGGAGCAACGGGGTCAACGGGATCAACCGGATCAACCGGACCAACAGGATCAACGGGATCAACCGGAGTAACGGGAGTCACTGGACTAACCGGAGAAACGGGATCAACAGGAGCGACGGGATCAACAGGTGCAACAGGATCAACAGGATCAACGGGACCAACCGGAGTAACCGGACCAACGGGAGAAACCGGACCAACCGGAGCAACAGGAGCGACGGGATCAACAGGTGCAACAGGATCAACAGGATCAACGGGACCAACCGGAGTAACCGGACCAACGGGAGAAACCGGACCAACCGGAGCAACGGGAGTCACGGGATCAACAGGTGCAACAGGAGCAACCGGACCAACCGGACCAACCGGAGCAACGGGGGTCACGGGATCAACCGGAGCGACGGGATCAACAGGAGCAACAGGAGCAACCGGATCAACGGGATCAACCGGTCCAACGGGAGTCACGGGATCAACAGGTCCAACAGGATCAACGGGAGCGACTGGATCAACAGGTCCAACAGGATCAACGGGAGCGACTGGATCAACCGGATCAACCGGACCAACCGGAGTCACGGGATCAACAGGACCAACCGGAGCAACGGGAGTCACTGGATCAACAGGAGCGACGGGATCAACAGGTGCAACAGGATCAACCGGATCAACAGGACCAACCGGAGTAACTGGACCAACGGGAGAAACAGGATCAACAGGATCAACCGGAGCAACGGGAGTCACTGGATCAACAGGAGCGACGGGATCAACAGGTGCAACAGGAGAAACCGGACCAACAGGTCCAACGGGAGTCACGGGATTAACAGGACCAACAGGTGCAACAGGAGTAACCGGAGCAACGGGAGAAACCGGACCAACCGGAGCAACAGGAGCGACGGGATCAACAGGTGCAACAGGATCAACAGGATCAACGGGACCAACCGGAGTAACCGGACCAACGGGAGAAACCGGACCAACCGGAGCAACGGGAGTCACGGGATCAACAGGTGCAACAGGAGCAACCGGACCAACCGGACCAACCGGAGCAACGGGGGTCACGGGATCAACCGGAGCGACGGGATCAACAGGAGCAACAGGAGCAACCGGATCAACGGGATCAACCGGTCCAACGGGAGTCACGGGATCAACAGGTCCAACAGGATCAACGGGAGTCACGGGATCAACAGGAGCGACGGGTGCAACCGGAATAACCGGATCAACGGGAGAAACAGGACCGACCGGTGCAACAGGATCAACCGGATCAACGGGAGAAACAGGACCAACAGGATCAACCGGATCAACGGGACCAACCGGATCAACGGGAGTCACTGGATCAACAGGAGCGACGGGATCAACAGGTGCAACAGGAGAAACCGGAGCAACAGGAGAAACCGGACCAACAGGATCAACGGGATCAACAGGATCAACGGGATCAACAGGATCAACGGGATCAACAGGTCCAACCGGATCAACGGGAGCGACTGGATCAACCGGAGCAACGGGACCAACCGGAGTAACCGGATCAACCGGATCAACCGGTCCAACAGGAGTAACCGGATCAACGGGATCAACGGGAGAAACAGGACCAACAGGATCAACAGGTGCAACAGGAGAAACCGGTCCAACGGGATCAACCGGAACAACAGGAGCAACGGGATCAACCGGATCAACGGGAGCGACGGGATCAACCGGATCAACGGGAGCGACGGGATCAACAGGTGCAACCGGAGTAACCGGAGCAACAGGAGTAACCGGATCAACCGGATCAACGGGATCAACAGGAGCGACGGGATCAACAGGAGCAACAGGATCAACCGGAGCAACAGGTCCAACCGGACCAACCGGAGTAACTGGACCAACCGGACCAACCGGAGTAACTGGACCAACGGGAGAAACAGGAGCAACAGGATCAACCGGACCAACCGGATCAACGGGAGTCACTGGATCAACAGGAGCGACGGGATCAACCGGAGTAACCGGATCAACAGGAGCGACGGGATCAACCGGATCAACCGGACCAACCGGAGTAACCGGATCAACGGGAGAAACAGGACCAACAGGATCAACAGGTGCAACAGGAGAAACCGGTCCAACGGGATCAACCGGATCAACGGGACCAACCGGAGTAACCGGATCAACGGGACCAACCGGATCAACGGGATCAACAGGTGCAACCGGATCAACGGGATCAACTGGAACAACTGGAGCAACGGGAGTCACGGGATCAACTGGAACAACCGGATCAACGGGACCAACCGGATCAACGGGAGAAACAGGACCAACCGGATCAACGGGATCAACAGGAGCGACGGGATCAACAGGAGCGACGGGATCAACAGGAGCGACGGGATCAACAGGAGCGACGGGATCAACAGGTGCAACAGGAGAAACCGGACCAACAGGATCAACGGGAGTCACGGGATCAACAGGACCAACAGGTGCAACCGGAACAACAGGATCAACGGGATCAACAGGAGCGACGGGATCAACAGGAGCGACGGGATCAACAGGAGCGACGGGATCAACAGGAGCAACAGGAGAAACCGGACCAACAGGATCAACGGGAGTCACGGGATCAACAGGAGCGACGGGTGCAACCGGAATAACCGGATCAACGGGAGAAACAGGACCGACCGGTGCAACAGGATCAACCGGATCAACGGGAGAAACAGGACCAACAGGATCAACGGGAGTCACGGGATCAACAGGACCAACAGGTGCAACCGGAACAACAGGATCAACGGGATCAACAGGAGCGACGGGATCAACAGGAGCGACGGGATCAACAGGAGCGACGGGATCAACAGGAGCAACAGGAGAAACCGGACCAACAGGATCAACGGGAGTCACGGGATCAACAGGAGCGACGGGTGCAACCGGAATAACCGGATCAACGGGAGAAACAGGACCAACAGGATCAACCGGATCAACGGGAGAAACAGGACCAACAGGATCAACCGGATCAACCGGATCAACGGGACCAACCGGATCAACGGGAGTCACTGGATCAACAGGAGCGACGGGATCAACAGGTGCAACAGGAGAAACCGGAGCAACAGGAGAAACCGGACCAACAGGATCAACGGGATCAACAGGATCAACGGGATCAACAGGATCAACGGGATCAACAGGTCCAACAGGATCAACGGGAGCGACTGGATCAACCGGATCAACGGGATCAACCGGATCAACCGGTCCAACCGGAGTAACCGGATCAACAGGTGCAACCGGATCAACAGGATCAACCGGATCAACAGGTGCAACAGGATCAACCGGACCAACAGGAGCGACGGGATCAACAGGTGCAACAGGATCAATGGGAGCGACCGGAGTAACCGGAGTGACGGGAGAAACTGGAGCAACGGGGTCAACGGGGGCAACGGGATCAACAGGTGCAACCGGAGTAACCGGATCAACGGGAGAAACAGGACCAACAGGTCCAACGGGAGTCACGGGATCAACAGGATCAACAGGATCAACAGGTGCAACAGGATCAACCGGAGCAACGGGACCAACCGGAGTAACCGGATCAACAGGATCAACCGGATCAACCGGTCCAACAGGAGTAACCGGATCAACGGGATCAACGGGAGAAACAGGACCAACAGGATCAACAGGTGCAACAGGAGAAACCGGTCCAACGGGATCAACCGGAACAACAGGAGCAACGGGATCAACCGGATCAACGGGAGCGACGGGATCAACCGGATCAACGGGAGCGACGGGATCAACAGGTGCAACCGGAGTAACCGGAGCAACAGGAGTAACCGGATCAACCGGATCAACGGGATCAACAGGAGCGACGGGATCAACAGGAGCAACAGGATCAACCGGAGCAACAGGTCCAACCGGACCAACCGGAGTAACTGGACCAACCGGACCAACCGGAGTAACTGGACCAACGGGAGAAACAGGAGCAACAGGATCAACCGGACCAACCGGATCAACGGGAGTCACTGGATCAACAGGAGCGACGGGATCAACCGGAGTAACCGGATCAACAGGAGCGACGGGATCAACCGGATCAACCGGTCCAACCGGAGTAACCGGATCAACGGGAGAAACAGGACCAACAGGATCAACAGGTGCAACAGGAGAAACCGGTCCAACGGGATCAACCGGATCAACGGGACCAACCGGAGTAACCGGATCAACGGGACCAACCGGATCAACGGGATCAACGGGAGAAACAGGACCAACAGGATCAACAGGTGCAACAGGAGAAACCGGTCCAACGGGATCAACCGGAACAACAGGAGCAACGGGATCAACCGGATCAACGGGAGCGACGGGATCAACCGGATCAACGGGAGCGACGGGATCAACAGGTGCAACCGGAGTAACCGGAGCAACAGGAGTAACCGGATCAACCGGATCAACGGGATCAACAGGAGCGACGGGATCAACAGGAGCAACAGGATCAACCGGAGCAACAGGTCCAACCGGACCAACCGGAGTAACTGGACCAACCGGACCAACCGGAGTAACTGGACCAACGGGAGAAACAGGAGCAACAGGATCAACCGGACCAACCGGATCAACGGGAGTCACTGGATCAACAGGAGCGACGGGATCAACCGGAGTAACCGGATCAACAGGAGCGACGGGATCAACCGGATCAACCGGTCCAACCGGAGTAACCGGATCAACGGGAGAAACAGGACCAACAGGATCAACAGGTGCAACAGGAGAAACCGGTCCAACGGGATCAACCGGATCAACGGGACCAACCGGAGTAACCGGATCAACGGGACCAACCGGATCAACGGGATCAACAGGTGCAACCGGATCAACGGGATCAACTGGAACAACTGGAGCAACGGGAGTCACGGGATCAACTGGAACAACCGGATCAACGGGACCAACCGGATCAACGGGAGAAACAGGACCAACCGGATCAACGGGATCAACAGGAGCGACGGGATCAACAGGAGCGACGGGATCAACAGGAGCGACGGGATCAACAGGAGCGACGGGATCAACAGGAGCGACGGGATCAACAGGAGCGACGGGATCAACAGGTGCAACAGGAGAAACCGGACCAACCGGATCAACGGGAGTCACGGGATCAACAGGACCAACAGGTGCAACCGGAACAACAGGATCAACGGGATCAACAGGAGCGACGGGATCAACAGGAGCGACGGGATCAACAGGAGCGACGGGATCAACAGGAGCAACAGGAGAAACCGGACCAACAGGATCAACGGGAGTCACGGGATCAACAGGAGCGACGGGTGCAACCGGAATAACCGGATCAACGGGAGAAACAGGACCGACCGGTGCAACAGGATCAACCGGATCAACGGGAGAAACAGGACCAACAGGATCAACCGGATCAACGGGACCAACCGGATCAACGGGATCAACAGGTGCAACAGGAGTAACCGGTCCAACGGGATCAACCGGACCAACGGGATCAACGGGACCAACCGGGGCAAATCCGCAGCTGTTTTACAATGAGGTAGCAGGCCCAGTTACAGTTGCTGTTAACGGTACTGAAACGTCAATTGGAACTTTAAGTCTGCCAACAGTCGCTGGCCAATTAATAAAATTAGATCTTGCCATTTCTGTTGATGTGACAACGACAGCTAACTCGAACTTTACTTTCCAAACCAGAATTTATAGAAACGGAGTATTGATAGACACACGCGCCGTCCAAAGAAATGTTAATGTTGCCATTACGTCAAGATTTCCAATGGCTACAACGTATGTAGATGCTACAACAGTCACAGGCACGACTTCTTATGAGGTTAGGATAATTTTTACCACAGTAAGTAATGTGAGTGGCAGCTCCGCACTAAACCTAGATATAAATGCTATTAGGTTCCCTTAATAATAGAGAATGAGAGTCACTTCTTTTTTAAAATTCAAGCATATGAAACAAGAAACCTACTTTATAAAAAAGTAGGTTTCTTGTTGTGCTCAATGGAAGACTTATCATGTTTGAAAGTACTCCCTCAAAAATTTTTCAAGGTAATCAGAATACTGGTCAGAATCAAACTCATTGCCGCATGCATGTATGACCCATGGCTCTTTCTGATGGGGGATGCCGACCAAATACCCCTTTTTCCTGAACTCAAAGCATTGCGAAGTATCATACAAATGCCAGCCGTCAAAGATCTCTTTCCGCCACGGGAGATCGTACTGGGTGGCCAGCAATAAACCGTCTAATGCTTCAACTGTTTTTACGGTCTCGTCTATCTCATCAAACGACAAATAGCTATACGTACTGCGATATTCAATGACTTTTCCCGCTTTTTTAGAAGCCTCCCACCAAATTCCGCTTTGCGGCACTTCTTCAGCTCCTATGACGCCTATCATGCCAAGCGCATCGTTCTGCTGAAAGACATGCAGGATATCGTAAATAAATGAACGATTGATGATAAATGTATCCTGATGTACATACACTTTATATTTTGCGTCTGACTGATGCATTGCCGCCTGGTAGCCGGAGGTCATACTGTCAGCCTTTCGGATATCGATTAACTCAACCTCCATATGAGGCGGCACTGAAAGAGACTGGATATGTCTCAGGCAGAGGTCATAAAGGGTGTCATCATTGACACATGTAATGAAGCAAATGGAATTTTCATTTACATGCTGTTTCATCTTTTTTGCGCCTTTATGACATATTGATAAGCCCTGGCTTCCTTCTCAAAATTTGTATGGTGAATCCCCATGTTTGCTCTGACATGTGCCAGTTTGCTGATCATTTTTTCGTAATAGTGAGTCGTAAAGGAAATAGGCTCAATTTGGCTGACCTTGTAACCCGTTTCATGAAACATCTTCTTCATTTCCTGCAAGGTGAAGAAACGGAAGTGTGTTTTATCGAGCAGCCCAGCCTGTGTATACGTCCATTTGCCGGACAGCAGACTTTCAAAAATTGAGATATGCCCGATATTCGGAATGCTTGCCAAAATGCTCCCTGTTTCGTTTACGTAAGGCTTCATGTTAGCTAACACTGCCCAAGGGTCTATTAAGTGCTCCAATACATCCCCGAAGATGACGTGATCAAATGTGTTTTTTTCAAAAGGCAGCTTCAGTGTTTCGATGTCTCCTGTTATCACTTCGTCAATGTGATGAGCGGCTTTTTCGGCAGCAGGCGGATATGATTCAATCCCATAATAGGAGCATTTCGTTTTTTTCTTAACAGCTGCGCCAAACAGGCCTTCAGCACAACCGACTTCAAGAATGGTTTTCGCATGGGGGTCTACCAGGTCAAACAGCTGCCGGTTGATGCCTTTGTAATATTCTTTATCTTTTCGCTCATATTCTTTCATAGAATCAGCAAGTGACCTTTTATTGATTTCCATGATGTTCACCTCCGGAGCCAACCTGCTGCTGCAGGACCTCTTCAAAGTATGTTTTGTTGGCAAGCATTCTTGAATCATGAGGACGGTATTGTAAAGCCGATTCATTATGCTGATAGGCAAGCTGATGCTGGCCAAGCTTATCGTAGCAGACAGCTAATTGTAAGTGAGGCAGCCAGGTGGCGCAGGCGCGGTTTTGAAAAGCCAAGCTTTCTGAGCCTCTATTTTCAATTGCTTTTTTATACCAATAGACCGCGCTTTGGACATCGTTTTTTTCTAAAAAAGAGAACCCCAATCTGCAGCACGTTTCCGCTCTGGGAGGCCCGTAGACGAGCGTGTGGAGCACCCAGCTTAATTCTTTTTCCTTCAATCCCAATGAATGATAGCAATCTGCTACTTTATTGCATGCTCTGATATTATCCTCGACCCACCCCTGCTTGGTTTTTAAAAAACGCAAATAGTATTCTATCGCTTTTTCTATTTTTCCGTGATCACACAGCTCGTTTGCATAGTAAAATAAATCTCTTGGTGAAAAATCCTTCCCTGACGAGGCCATGTTTTCATAAATTCGCAGATTTCGGTCAGCGTCATGGCTAAGCGGCATATGAGAAACCGCTGCGTCACTGTGTTGGAGATTTCCGTACACCTCTAAATATTCATGGACCGCGCCAATCCACTTAAAGCCCCTTTCCCGTTTTACGAGCCGGTATCTTCGTAAGCTGGATGTGACGTTGCCTTCTTCATCAAACGCCAGGTGATAGTTCATTGATACCGCGTCAATATGCGGATCAAGCGTTCTTTTTACATCCAAGAACAGTTCTTGATCCTTCTCGGTAAACACATCATCGGCATCAAGCCATAAAATATAGTCAGCTGTTGCCTGCTGAAACGAAAAATTTCGAGCGGCCGCAAAATCGTCTATCCATTCAAAATCAAAGATACGGTCTGTATAACGGGCAGCGATGTCTTTCGTCTGATCAACTGAGCCGGTATCCACGATGTTAATTTCATCAGCAATCCCGCGCACAGAATCTAAGCAGCGGCCGATGACGGCTTCCTCATTTTTCACGATCATACATAGACTGATAGAAATCAAATCGCCACCTCCGCTTCAGGCTGTTTTTTTTTCATTGCATGGACAAACATGTAATCAATCTGAGCATGTTCTGACAAGTGATCTAAAGACAAACCAAATTGCCCGGCAAGATATTCGGCTTCTTGTAAAAATAGCTGTATGTTCGATTCAGGAACGGCTGAATGAGAGGTGGTTGATTTTATGTCATAAAGGTGTTCGGGAAATAGTGTGTTTACGTTTTGAGGCGTGATGAAATGTGTGTGTGCCGGTGTTCCGCATAATAATGAGAAAAGCGTGTCTGCATAAGCTGTATTCGGGATGCTGCAAATTAATGAGCCTGAAGGCTTTAGATAAAGGGCAAGAGCCTCAATCGTTCGCTGGGGATACATCGCGCAGTTCAAAAGGTCTCCTATCAAAATGGCATCAAAAAAAGCTTCAGGATAAGGAAGGCGGCATGTTGCGGTATCGGCAGAAGTGACTTGTTCATAATAGGCGCTTGCTATTGTACGTAGCAATGTATCCTCTTCAATGCCGTGCAATGTACAGGTTTGCCGGTTCAACAGCTCTACACCCGCAGCTCCTGCGCCGCAGCCGATATGCAGGATGGAGCGGGCTTTTGAAGGCACAAGGGCTGTCAGCTCTGGCTGGGGATCAATAAAAGCCGTCACATCCTGCTTCCATTTATCTACGAAAGCTTGGCGGTTGACCTGATATAGTCGGCTGATACTTATATCCGGATTGCCGGAAAACGTGGCATGCCCGTGATGATGCACGAACGAATCAAGGGCGATTTTCAGCTGATAACCGGCCTGCAGAGCGCGAAGGCACAAATCATCGTCCTCAAATGAACCGCCTCCAAAACGCTCGTCAAAGCAGCCGATTTTGTCCAGCACCTCTTTTTTGACAAGAAGGCAAAATCCGACCAGCCTTAAAACGCTTCTTGATTTGCCCCGGTGCCGCATGCAATGGCGCTGAGAAAAATCTTCAATTCCTTCTAAACTGGTGTAATCAACTGAAATTTGCTGAGGCCCGCTGACATAATTGCTGACAGGCCCGACCATGCCGATTTTATCATTATGATAAAGCAGCTTGATCATCGGCTCCAGCCAATGATTCGTCACAACAGTATCATTGTTTAAAAAAAGAACATTGTCTCCAGAAGCGGCCTCAAGGCCTTGATTGCAGGCTTTCGCGAACCCCTTGTTTGTTTCATTAAAAATCGTTTTGATTGAAGGAATCTGTTTGAGGTAGTCCTGTGTTCCGTCATGAGAGCCGTTATCTACAACAATCACTTCAATACAGTCATCATCGGTATGCGTCCATATGCTCTCCAAGCATTGTTTTGTCAGCGCCAATTGATTATAAGTCAGCACAATAATACTCGTTTTCACCATAACCACCGCCCTTCACCAAATCAATCAGATACTATATATATATCGAAATGTTCAGATGGAATGATTCCTTCCTGAAAAAAGGAGTGTTCAGCAAAACAGGCCGCTGGAAATCTGGAGAGGAAAAATCATGATCTGAATCATAAACTCTGATCATCAGTGAAATGGATTTTGAAAAATAAGAAAATTTGCGGGAGAAAAATGGTATGATCTAGGTAGAAAGGACGGCTGGTGCTGTGGTGAAAAAGCGTTTCCATTTTTCTCTGCAAACGAAAATAATGGGGTTGATTGCGGCGCTGCTGATCTTTGTGATTGGCGTGCTGACGGTCACGTTTGCCGTTCAGCAAACAAAAGAAGGGCGAAAACAGGCAGAGCAGCTGGCGGTGCAGACGGCGAGAACGATTTCCTATATGCCGCCGGCAAAGGGACTCATCGTGACGAAAGACGGGCAAGCTGCCGAGGCGCAGGAGGTCATTGAACAAATGAAAGAACAGACCGGCGCTTATGCCATTTATGTGCTTGATGAAAAAGGAATGGTCCGAACCGCCTCGGACAATAGCGAAAATAAGCATCTGACGAGAAGCAGAGAAATCCTGTTTGGAGGCTCTCACGTCTCAGAGACAAAAGCGGATGGACAAAGGGTGATTCGAGGCAGCGCACCGATTATCGAGGAACAAAAGGGGCGCAGCCAAGTGATCGGCAGCGTGTCCGTTGATTTTCTGCAAACGAAGACAGAGCAAGGCATTAAGAGACATCTGCGAGACTTAAGCTTCATGGCTGTACTCGTGCTGCTGCTTGGATTTGCCGGTGCCGCCGCGCTTGCCAAAAGCATCAGAAAGGATACGCTTGGCCTTGAGCCGCACGAAATTGCATCTCTTTATCGGGAGCGGAATGCGATGCTGCGGGCGATTAAGGAAGGGATCATCGCCACCAACCGTGAAGGCATTGTGACGATGATGAACGTATCAGCGGCTGAGATGCTTAAGCTTTCCGAGCCTGTGATGAACGTGCCTATTGATGACGTAATGCCGGGAGCAGAACTGATGTCTGTGCTTGAGCAGGAAGAAATGCAATCGAATCAGGAGGTATGTGTCAACGACCAAGTCTTTATTATCAATACAAAAGTCATGACACAAGGCGGACAGAGGTACGGAATCGTTATCAGCTTCAGAGAAAAAACAGAACTGAAAAAGCTGATTGACACGCTGACAGAGGTGCGGAAATACTCAGAGGACCTGCGCGCCCAGACTCATGAATTTTCCAATAAGCTCTACGCGATTTTAGGGCTGCTTGAGCTTGGCGAATACGAGGAAGCGATTGAACTGATTAAAGAGGAATACGCCATCCAAAATGAACAGCATGATATTTTATTCCAAAACATTCATTCGCAGCAGGTGCAGGCGATTTTGTTAGGAAAGATGAGCAAAGCATCGGAAAAAAAGGTGAAGCTGTCGATCGATGACAACAGCACACTAGGACCTCTTCCTCCTCATGTCGGCTTGTCTCATCTCATTACGATTATCGGCAACTTAATTGATAACGCTTTCGAAGCTGTAGCGGATCAAAGCGTACAGGAGGTCTCATGTTTTATTACAGATATCGGACGGGATGTTGTTATCGAAGTATCTGATACAGGGGCGGGAGTGCCGCCCGATAAGATGGAAGCGGTGTTTGAAAGAGGCTACTCTTCAAAGGGGATGAAGAGAGGCTACGGGCTCGCCAACGTAAAAGAGTCAGTGCGTGAGCTGGGAGGCTGGATCGAACTGACAAATCAAAAAAGCGGGGGAGCGGTATTTACTGTTTTTATACCGAAGGAGAAACAGACAAAGGGGGAATCCATTTGATTCACATCGTGATTGCGGAGGATGATTTTCGGGTTGCGCAAATCCATGAGAGATTGATTCAGCAGCTAGATGGATTCAGCATTATCGGCAAAGCGGGCAATGCCAAAGAGACAATGTTGCTTTTGAAGACACACAAAACGGATTTGCTGTTATTGGATATTTATATGCCGGACGAGCTCGGAACAGCATTGATTCCAGAGATACGGAGACGGTTTCCGGACGTTGATATTATGATCATTACAGCCGCAACGGAAACCTGCCATTTACAGGAAGCGCTGCGGGCGGGAATCGCAAACTATTTGATTAAGCCCGTAACGGCTGATAAGTTCAAGCAGGTGCTGCTCCAGTATAAAGAAAAAAGGCAGGTGCTGCTGTCTCAGCCGGAGGTCAGCCAATCCATGATTGACCATATTTTCGGGGGCGCCCCTAAGGAAGCTGTCACTGCGGAGAATTTGCCAACAGGCATCAATCCGATCACACTGAAAAAAATCAAAGAGGCGCTGCGTACTGCGGCCGGAGGGATGACAGCGGAAGAACTCGGAGAAACAATCGGCGCGTCACGAACAACAGCCCGCCGTTATGCCGAGTATCTTGTGTCTAAGGAAGAAGCGCGAGCCGAGCTGGAGTACGGGATTATCGGCAGACCGGAGAGAAAATATTATTTGGCGGCTGAATAGTCATGAAAAAACTTGTGATCATATTCATTTGTCTTTTAGTCTTCACACAAGGTGATATCCGGCAGGCGGCCGCTCCCCGACTGCCGGACGGGCCGGTTGAGATCGTTGTGCCTGCCGAGCCTTCCGGGGGCTGGGATGTAACGGCGCAGGCCATCCAATCCGTGCTCAGGCAAAAACAGCTGATGAAAGGCAGTATTCATCTTGTGTATAAACCCGGGAGCGGAGGCGACAAAGGCTGGAAATATGTCAACCAAAGCGGTAAGCAGACCATCAGTATGATGTCCAGTTTAATCCTGAGCAATTACCTGCTCGGACAAAGTAAATTAAAAACAGATGATTTTACGCCTCTGGCGATTCTCGCTAAGGAATGGCAGACTGTCGCTCTTCCGAAAGGATCGTCTATGAAAAGCGGGAAGGATGTGCTGAAGGAAATCAAGATGCATCCAGGCAAAGTCAAAATCGGTTTTTCTCCGGGGCTTGGCAATGACGATCAGCTCTCATTCGTCAGAGCCGCTGATATGTACGGGATTGATCCCTTTGACATTGAGTTTTTACAGTTTGACAGCAGTGAAGAATTGATTCAGGCGCTTATCAGGCATGAGATTGAAGCAGCTTCCATGACCGTTTCAGAAGCCAAGCCGTACGAGCGAAACGGCGAGATTACATTAGCCGCCGTCACGTCAGAGAAAAGGCTGCCCGGTTTTCCAAAAGTGCCGACGTGGAAAGAACAGGGCATTCCGTTTGTCTTCTCTCACTGGAGAGGGGTGCTGGGACCGAAAAACATGTCTGAGGAAGAGATCTCTTACTGGGACCAAGCATTAAAAAAGGTGACATCCTCGCCCGAATGGAAAAAGAAGATAAATGAGCAGGACTGGGAAAGCTTTTATTTAAACAGCAAGGAAACGACACGGTTTCTTGAAGAACAATCAGCGTTTTATCAAACCATCATGACAGGCAATTAAGCAAAAAGCATTCTGCCGTATGCGGAATGCTTTTTGTGTTGGAGAAATGACCAAAAAGAACAAAACGGTTTTAAAAAATTAAAAATACATAAAAACCAAATTATTTACTTGAGAACGTTTTTCTCATACGATGACAAAAAGGTAAAAGGGGAATAGGGGATAAAATGTAAGCGGATTCATTTAAAGGGGGAATGAATGTGTTAGCAATCTTAGGATTTCTTATGATGCTTGTGTTTATGATACTGATCATGACAAAACGGCTTTCTGTCCTGACAGCATTGGTTTTGACGCCGATTGTGTTTGCGCTGATAGCTGGTTTCGGGTTCACTGAAGTTGGCGATATGATGATCTCGGGGATTCAGCAGGTGGCGCCGACCGCTGTTATGATTATGTTTGCGATTTTATATTTTGGAATTATGATTGACACGGGGCTTTTTGATCCGATGGTTGCAAAAATATTAAATATGGTCAAAGGCGATCCGTTAAAAATCGTTGTCGGGACAGCGGTTCTTACGATGCTCGTTGCTTTGGATGGAGACGGTTCAACAACCTATATGATTACAACAAGTGCGATGCTTCCGCTCTATCTGCTGCTCGGCATCCGGCCGATTATATTGGCAGGAATCGCCGGAGTCGGCATGGGAATTATGAATACGATTCCATGGGGAGGCGCGACGCCGCGGGCGGCGAGCGCGCTCGGGGTTGATCCGGCTGAGCTGACCGGGCCGATGATCCCTGTGATCGCAAGCGGAATGCTTTGTATGGTCGCAGTTTCGTATGTTCTGGGTAAAGCGGAGCGCAAACGGCTCGGTGTGATTGAGCTGAAACAGCCGGCCGATGTCAACGAACCAGCCGCTGCGGTTGAAGATGAGTGGAAGCGGCCGAAGCTTTGGTGGTTCAATTTGTTGTTAACGCTTTCATTGATAGGGTTTTTAGTATCAGGCAAAGTCAGTTTAACGGTGCTGTTTGTCATCGCATTCTGTATTGCACTTATTGTGAATTATCCGAACCTCGATCATCAGAGACAGCGTATTTCAGCACATTCAAGCAACGTGCTGGCCATTGGCTCCATGATCTTTGCAGCAGGCGTTTTTACGGGAATTTTAACAGGCACCAAAATGGTTGACGAAATGGCGATTTCGCTTGTGTCGATGATTCCCGAACAAATGGGTGGGTTTATCCCGGCGATTGTAGCCTTAACTAGCGGCATTTTCACATATCTCATGCCAAATGACGCGTATTTTTACGGAGTGCTGCCGATTTTATCAGAAACGGCTGTCGCATACGGCGTGGATAAAGTGGAAATTGCCAGGGCTTCGATTATCGGCCAGCCGATTCATATGCTGAGCCCGCTTGTGCCATCAACACATTTGCTTGTCGGGCTTGTCGGAGTCTCCATTGACGATCATCAAAAATTCGCTTTGAAATGGGCGGTTCTCGCCGTGATTGTCATGACGGTTACCGCTTTATTGATCGGTGCCATTTCGATTTCTGCATGATAATTCGGGCGGAATGACATACACTAACGGCATACAACGTACCGGAGGTGTCTACATGAGTGATCCTTATATGCCGCTGACTTCAGTCAGAAGCGGGACTGGGTTCGAAGCCGCAAAGGGTGTACATGGTCTGACCGTGCAAATTGCGAATGTCTATTTTATTCAGTATCCTTCTGAACCTCATTCATTTATTTTAATAGATGCCGGCATGCCTCAATCAGCCGGCATGATTCTACACGAAGCAAAACAAAGATTCGGCGATGACTATCACTTGAAAGCCATTATTCTGACACACGGGCACTTTGATCATATCGGGGCCATTGAAGAAATCCTTGAGCATTGGGATGTTCCTGTTTATATTCATTCGCGGGAGATGCCTTTTGTAACCGGAAAAGAGGATTATCCGCCGGCGCGGCCAGACAGCAAAAGCGGGCTGGTCGCCAAGCTGTCGCCGCTGTTTCCGCGCCACTCGATCGATATTTCCGCTCATGTTCAAGCACTGCCTGAAGACGGCACTGTTCCGTTTCTGGACGAGTGGATCTGGATCGCCACACCTGGCCATACACCCGGCCATATTTCGTTATTCCGCGAGGACGGCCATGTGCTTGTCGCAGGTGATGCGGTGATTACAGCTGAACAGGAAAAAATGGCGGACGTCTTCATTCAAAAACAGGAGCTTCACGGCCCGCCGGCTTATTTCACACCTGACACAGAGACGGCCGCCGAGTCCATTCAAAGACTTGCCGAACTAGAACCGGAAGTGCTGCTGACCGGGCACGGCATCCCAATGACAGGCAGAAACTTTCGCAGTGATTTAATGGAATTGGCCAATCATTTATCATCCCTTTGACACTCGCAAACGCGGGTGTTTTTTTTATTTGTTTTTCCAAGAAGATGCAGAAAAATCATTTGTCTTCCCGCTCAAAAACGATACAATGAGAAGCATGAATGCGATTTGGAGGAGAGTTTGTTGGAAGATAAAGAAATACTATGGAATGAAGCGAAAGCGTTTATTGCCAATTGCTATCAGGAACTCGGAAAGGAGGATGAAGTGCAAGACCGTCTCGATGACATTAAAAGTGAGATTGACCGGACTGGAAGCTATGTACATACAAAGGAAGAGCTGGCGCACGGGGCGAAAATGGCTTGGAGAAACAGCAACCGCTGCATCGGGAGACTATTCTGGAATTCGCTGAATGTCATTGACAGACGTGACGTCCGGACAAAAGAAGAAGTACGGGACGCTTTATTGCATCACATTGAAACCGCAACAAATAACGGGAAAATCAGGCCGACGATTACGATTTTCCCTCCGGAAGAGAAGGGCGAAAAGCAGATAGAGATCTGGAACCATCAGCTGATCCGGTATGCGGGATACGATTCCGACGGAGAAAGAATCGGCGATCCTGCTTCCCGTTCTCTTACCGCAGCCTGTGAGCAGCTTGGCTGGCGCGGAGAGCGGACTGATTTTGATTTGCTGCCGCTTATTTTCCGCATGAAGGGTGACCAACAGCCGGTCTGGTATGAGCTGCCCCGGTCACTGGTGATAGAAGTTCCGCTGATCCACCCGGAATTCGAAGCGTTTTCTGACCTGAAGCTGCAATGGTATGGCGTGCCGATTATTGCGGATATGAGGCTTGAGATCGGCGGCGTTCATTATAATGCCGCACCATTTAACGGCTGGTATATGGGAACGGAGATCGGTGCGAGAAACCTGGCTGATGAAAAGCGGTATGATAAGCTCAAAAAAGTGGCATCCGTTATCGGTATTGCCACTGATTACAATGCGGATTTATGGAAGGATCAGGCGCTTGTTGAATTGAATAAAGCTGTTTTGCATTCATATAAAAAGCACGGCGTCAGCATCGTCGATCATCACACGGCTGCAAGCCAGTTTAAACGGTTTGAAGAGCAGGAGGAAGAAGCGGGCAGAAAGCTGACGGGTGACTGGACCTGGCTGATTCCGCCGATTTCACCAGCTTCCACACATATTTTTCACAGGTCCTATGACAATTCAATCGTCAAGCCGAATTACTTTTATCAGGATAAGCCTTACGAATAGACTATTGAAAACCGATGATGGCCTTCAAGGCTGCTGGATTCAGTGACAGAGATGCCGGTAACTTTTGAAAAGGGGCTGCCTTTCTTCACGGCCTCAAGAAATGATTGCAAGGCGTTTTCCGGCCCTTCGGCCAAAATCTCGACACGCCCGTCATCACGGTTTTTGACCCAGCCGGTGAGTTTATGCTTATCGGCTTCCGCTTGAACAAAGTAGCGGAAACCGACTCCTTGAACCCGGCCGTCTGCAACGATTCGATATTGAAGCATGTAAAAACCACCTTTTCTTTTTATGATAATCAATCATTTTATATACTGTAAAGGGGATGTGTTCGTATGACATCAGCGCATTATTCCATTCTTTCTCTTAACCTGGGAAAGCCGCAGACGCTTGAATACGATGGAAAGAAAATAGAGACCGGCATCATGAAGCGGCCGGCTGCTTCCGCGGTTATGCTGTATCGGGAGAATTTTGAAGGAGACGGACAGGCAGACCTCGTCAATCATGGCGGCCCTGATAAGGCTGTCTGTGTCTATCCCGCGGAGCACTATCCGTTTTGGATGGAGTTTCTCTCAAGATCGCTCCCGGACGCCGCGTTTGGTGAAAATCTCACGGTGCAAGGCCTGACTGAGGAGGACGTTTGCGTAGGGGATGTCTTTCAGCTGGATGATGCCGTTGTTCAGGTCAGCCAGCCACGTCAGCCGTGTATAAAACTGGCCAAAAAGTTTGGTGTGAAGGATATGGTGCTGAAAGTTCAGCAAACCGGATATACAGGATTTTATTTTCGCGTGCTGGAAGAGGGCAGGGTCGCTCCGGATGCAAAGCTCGAACTGCTGACCAGAGGCGAAAAAGGCATATCCGTCCAATTCGCAAACCATATCAAATACCATGACACAAAAAATCTCACTGCCATTGAACGGATGTTAAGTGAAGAAGCATTGTCTGAAAGCTGGAGATCTTCCTTTATCAAAAAACGGGACAGGCTGCTTTCGATTCAATAAAAAAGCCGCGCATCTAAACGTGCGCGGCTTCACCATGTCAGGATTGTTTTTTCTTTGTTTCAAGCAGGTTGGCAAGAAAATAGGTTTTATAGCTTTGAAGCTTTCTTCCTTCATATTTCGTGATGCCCTGCTTTTTTAATTCTGCTACATACCAGCCTTTACTGCCGTAATGCATGTCAGAAAACTCCTTTCCCTATCTGATTGACCAAACGATTGGCATTGTAACATCTATCAAAAGATGCTGAAAAGAGATGCGGGGGAAACTGAGTCTTTCGCACTAGTGATGCGAACGTTCTTCCTGTATGTATATGCGGAGTAAACGCTGAATATGATTTTAATGCCCGGTGAGTTTCAGCACGACAATGCCAAGTGTCATGATGCTGAACACAATACCGATATATGTAAGCATCCCGTTTTTTTTCTTCATGCCGAAAACGGTCATGATGATGCCTTCAATGAAAAAGACGATTCCAAAAATAATAAACCACATGCGGACAAAGGCTCCTTTCACAGACATTAATCCTAGTGTAGCATATCTGGATGGGCCGGGCTGTGACAATATAAAGAAGCCGGGCATACGCCCGGCTTAGGTGTTTTATTGTTTCTCAACCAATTTGACTAATAGCTGTGCCAAATGATTTTTCTCATCATCATCCGCAACGCTCCAAAGTTCCTGAAGCAGCATTTCTTCGCCGTTTTGCGGCTCTTCATGTTTCGCGAGGTAGTCTCCCAGGATCGCAGCGCTTTTGACAAGCTTGCCGTCATCTAATCCTAATTTCTTGCCCCGGTTAACTTGTTTTTTCAGGTAGTCTTTAAATTCTTCAAAGTCTTTTAAAATTTCTTCTTTTATCGTTCCGTGCATTGCATTCATTTCGTTTTCAATTTGAATTTTTTCTTGATCTCTGTTCATTACAGTGCCTCCTCCTGTGAATAGTGATGATTTACCTGTAAAAGGAGGAGGTTAAACATACGAAATGTGTTTTTACAGCTTTGTCAGGATTATCGGCTCGTCTTTGGTGATGACGATGGTGTGCTCAACTTGGGCGACCATGCTTTTATCCGGCGTCTTAAAAGTCCAGCCGTCTCCAGCTTCGACGATGGTTTCCGCTTTTGTTGAAATGAATGGTTCAAGTGCAATCACTGTGCCGTTTTTGAAGAGTGCGTTATCAAATGGATCATAATAGTTCATGATGTGGTTCGGCGCTTCGTGAAGGCTTCTGCCGATTCCGTGGCCGGTCAAGGTTTTAATGACGGTAAATCCTTGAGAACGTGCTTCATGATAAACGGCTCTCCCGATCTGATTTTGGCGCTTGCCGGCTTTTGCCTGCTGCAGGCCTTTTTGGAAAGCATCCTCCGCGCATTGGCATAGCTTATGAAGGCGTTCTTCTCCTTCACCGAGCACAAATGAGATGCCTGTATCGGAGTAGAACCCACCGAATTCAGCAGAGATATCAATATTCACAAGATCTCCGGCTTTTAAAATAGTGGATGTGCTTGGAATACCGTGCGCCACCTCATCATTTACACTGATGCATGTAACACCGGGAAAGTCGTATTCTTTTTCCGGAGCCGAAACAGCGCCATGCTCGTCAAGCACTGCTTTTCCGATAAGGTCAAGGTCTTTTGTACTCATGCCGGGCTCTGCTTTTTGTTTCATTTCTTCACGCGCCAGCGCTACGATTCTGCCGATTTTTTTCAGGCCTTCTAATTCTTGATCGTTTGTTACAATCATCTGTCATTCCCGCTTTCTTTTTTAAATAATCTAGTTTAAGCTTACCACAATTGGCTCTAGAATAGGAAACACGCGAACCTGAGAAAAAAGAAATAGGCCGGGAAAATTGGTATAGATCACTAGATATCTTGTATGGTATATTTTTAAAAAAGGGTAAGAGGGGGATGGGTATGCTTTCATTTTTACAAAAGCTTGGAAAGTCATTTATGCTCCCGATTGCGGTTTTGCCTGCAGTCGGGATTATCCTTGCACTTGGCAGGGAGGATTTATTCGATATCCCGTTTGTTTATCAAGCGGGAACTGCTGTTTTTGATCACCTGCCGCTTATTTTTGCGATTGGGATTGCCATCGGCATTTCAAAGGACAGCAATGGGGCTGCGGGTTTATCAGGGGCGATTTCGTATCTGATGCTCGACGCGGCAACAAAATCAATTAATGAAGCAAACAACATGGCGGTATTTGGGGGAATTATTGCCGGTTTAATAGCGGGTTACACCTATAACCGCTTCAAGGATACAAAACTGCCGGAATATCTCGGATTCTTTAGCGGTAGACGGCTTGTGCCGATTGTCACCGCTATTTTCACAATCATTTTAGCAGGGATATTCGGTGCGATATGGCCGCCAATTCAATCGGGAATTAACGCGTTTGGGGAGTGGATGCTTGGGCTTGGCGGGATCGGCGCGGGCATATTCGGTTTATTCAACAGGCTGTTAATTCCGCTTGGTCTTCACCACGTGCTGAATAATATTTTCTGGTTCCAATTCGGCGAATATAACGGAGTGACAGGCGATTTGGCGCGCTTTTTCGCTAAAGACCCGACAGCGGGCACATACATGACGGGCTTCTTCCCGATTATGATGTTCGGTCTTCCGGCCGCATGTCTGGCAATGATTGTGACTGCCAAGCCGTCAAAGCGAAAAGCAACGGCCGGAATGATGATTGGTTTTGCTTTGACTGCCTTTATTACAGGAATTACGGAGCCGATTGAGTTTGCATTTATGTTTTTATCTCCGCTGTTATACGCTGTGCATGCAGTTTTAACCGGACTGTCGTTATTCATCGTTAATTTGCTCGGCATACGCTCTGGATTTTCTTTTTCAGCCGGTGCCATCGATTATCTTTTGAGCTACGGAATTGCAGAAAAGCCGCTGCTTCTGCTTCTGGTAGGTATATGCTATGCGGCTGTATACTTTGTCGTGTTTTACGTTTTAATTAAGACGTTGAATTTGAAAACGCCGGGACGGGAAGATGATGACTTGGATGAGGTGCTGGATGAGAACACAGCACAGTCTGTCAATGAAAACATCATGCTGAAGGGGCTTGGCGGAAAAGAAAACCTGCAGACGATTGATCACTGTGCGACAAGGCTGAGACTGACAGTGAAAGATACTTCTTTAGTGGATGAAGCGTTATTAAAGAAAGCAGGCGCAAAAGGAGTCGTCAAATCGGGCGGGCAATCAGTACAAGTCATTATTGGCCCGAATGTCGAGTTTGCGGCAGAGGAATTACGTGCTGCGGTGAAATAGAAAAAGCAGAGAGGCTGGCCTCTCTGCTTTTTTCTTATTTATCTTCGTCTTCTGTTGACGTCTCTGAATCTTCGCCGTGTTTTGTGTAATCATAATCGGAAGGGTTCACCTTTGTAAAACCTTTCGGGTTGTAGAAACGCAGCAGGTCTCCGTTTATGATTTTATCGGACATTTCGAGTTCCTTCTTGACGAGTGAGTCTTCTGACTTGTCGATCTCAGATTCATCAAGCTGTTTACCGGTTTTTGTGTCATAGTACTTGCCGGATATTTTCGTGTACTTCGGTGATATAAAGTCTCCGTTACGGAACGGAATCACTTCACGGTGTTCTTTAGATAAAATATCAGAACCGGACATCAGATAGTCTTTTGTATCCACTCCGAGCAAATGCAGAAGGGTTGGAGCCACATCGACGTCTCCGGCATATTTATGAACTTTTTCGCCCTTCACGCCGGCTGCGTGGATAAAGAGCGGCACCCGCTGAAGCTGGACGTTGTCATAATCGGTAATTTCATCTTTGCCAAGCACTTTGGCCATCGCGTTATTGTGGTTTTCAGAGATGCCGTAGTGGTCTCCGTACATCACGATAACCGATTTATCATATAACCCGTCTTTTTTCAGGTCATTGAAAAATTGTTCAATGGACTGATCAAGGTAATGGGCTGACTGGAAGTAGTTGTTGACGACAGAGTCACCAAAGTCTCCAGCCGGGAAGTCCGTATCCCCCTCATCCATTCCGAATGGGAAGTGGTTCGACAGGGTAATGAACTTCGTATAGAACGGCTGCGGCAAGCTTTCTAACAGCGGCATTGATTCTTTGAAGAACGGTTTGTCTTTCATGCCGTAGTTTTTCGTGTTTTCTTCGTTCATGTCATAGTAGGCAGAGTCGAAGAACTTATCGATGCCTTCCGCTTTGTACATTTCGTTTCGGTTCCAGAACGTCTGCGTATTCCCGTGGAACGTAGCAGATGTGTAATCTTTAGACTTCAAAATCGCCGGAACGGATTGAAGCGTGTTTTGCGCTTTGTTAACGAAAACGGAACCTTGAGCCAGCGGATACAGAGAGTTTTCCATCATAAATTCCGCATCCGATGTTTTACCTTGTCCTGTTTGGTGGAAAAAGTTATCAAAGTAGAACGTTTCGTTATCGTGTGCCAGTTTATTTAAGAACGGTGTAACTTCTTTGCCGTCAATCTTATAGTCGATGATGAAGGACTGCAAAGATTCAAGTGAAACGTAAATGACGTTTTTTCCTTCCGCTTTGCCGAAATACACATTGTTCGGCACATCGTAATTGGCTTTCATGTAGTTCTCAACTTCCGTCACGTCGCTTGAATCGGCGAGTGCGCGCTGGCTGTTGGATTTGACATTCTGCACAGCATCATAAATCGTGAAATTGTATGTTCCTAAATATTTGACAAGGTAGTTTCGGTCAAATGATCTAGTCAGCAATTCAGGACGGTCTGATTCCGCAACTGCCAGGTTGATTAAGAAAACGAGAATCGAAGACGCAAGAACGATTCGGAATGATTTTTTGTTAGACGACGCCTCGGCAGGCTTGTTCACTTTAATCGCTAAGATAATCAGAATGATCGTATCAATAAAGTAAAAGGCGTCAGTCGGTCTCATCAGCGAAAATGCGCTGTCACCGAGTTGGCCGCCGTTTGTTTTAGCCTGCATAATGACCGGAATCGTAATAAAATCATTGAAGAATCGATAATACACAATGTTTGCGTACAGTAAAAAAGACATTAAAAAATGAATCACTATGATGGCTGTCTGCTGTAATTTTTTCTTGAACAAAAGTCCAAATCCAAGAAAGAATAAGCTTGAGCTGAGCGGATTCACAAAAAGCAATATTTTCTGGATCGTGTTGTCTATTCCTAAGTTAAAGTTCAGGACATAACCGACATACGTCTTTACCCATAACAGGACGACCGCAATTAAGAAGAAGGCCAGTCCTCTTTCTTTTATAAATGTTTTCATTGTTACACTCCTTTTTTCCGATCACAGTTCGAGCGAAACGATAGAAAAAACGAACGTATCCAATATAACACGAATCGGCTGATTAGAAAAGTGAAAATCGTCCGATGGAAAATGTGGCGAAAAACGCCGTCGAATCAACGTTTTCCTAGGAAATCGCCAGATGTAAAAACAGGTTTCTTTCTGTCAATAAAGGAATAATATGGTTTGTGACAGCTGTATGATAAAATATGTTCATTACATGAATAGAGGTGGGACGATGGATTTTTCTCATATTGTGTCTGAAGATAAGATTAAACGCGCCATCAAAGACGGAGAATTTGACAACCTGCCGGGAATGGGAAAACCGCTGCCAAAGGATGATGCGGCCCACTTGCCGGAATCTCTGCGGATGGGATATCGTATGTTAAAAAATGCAGGGATGGCTGAGGATGAGGGTGCACTTAAAAAAGAGCTTATGACCCTCAACCATTTAATCTCCAAGTGCTATGACGAAAAGGAACGTGAGCAATTAGTAAGAAAAAAATCAGAGAAGCAGCTGATGCTCGATAAGCTTGCCGACAAAAAAGGCATGTTTTCCAAACCAGCGTCATCGTTTTATAAGAATCAAGTATATGATCGCCTTGGGCGAAACAGACCTTCTTCCACTTAATTTTCCTTGTCAGACGGCTGTTTTTTAGCCATCCAATTTCCTTTCTTCCTCAATTTGACTCAGTTCTGTCTGTTCTAAAAGGTTTATGTTTTTCCATCTGTGGGGAAATGACCCATAAACGGGTAAAGGGTGATGGGATGGAACGACTATTGGAATGGGTAGAGCGTATATCTGATTGGCTGTGGGGACCGCCGCTAATCATCTTACTGACGGGGACGGGATTGTACTTCACCATTTTGCTGAAGTTTTTTCAATTTCGCTATCCTCTATACATTTTGAAGCAGACGATCGGCAGCGTAGGAAAAAAGCCGAAGGGAGAAGGGACAGTTACGCCGCTTCAGGCATTGACGTCAGCCCTCAGTTCGACGATTGGGGCGGCGAACATTGTCGGGGTGCCTGCGGCTATCATGTTTGGCGGTCCCGGGGCTGTTTTTTGGATGTGGCTGGTTGCCTTATTTGCTATGGCGATTAAGTTTTCAGAAAGTGTGCTTGCTGTTCATTACAGGGAAAAAAATGAGCAGGGTGAATTTGTCGGGGGACCGATGTATTACATAACAAAAGGACTGCGCATGAAATGGCTCGGCGTGTTTTTTTCTGTTGCACTGATCGTAGAGCTGATTCCAAGCATAATGGTTCAGGGGAATTCAGTTTCAGTTTCTCTTGCCGAAACGTTTTCTTTCAATAAAATATACGCCGGAATCGGCATCGCGTTTTTGATTGGTTTAGTTGTAATTGGCGGGGTGAAGCGGATCGGAAAAGTAACTGAGTTTGTCGTGCCTCTCATGGCAGGGGCATACGCGGGAGCCGGTCTCCTGATTGTTCTAATGAATCTTTCATCTGTGCCGGTGTTTTTCTCTCTTATTTTTTCGAATGCGTTTACTTCTTCTTCGGCAGCAGGAGGATTCGCAGGCGCTGCCTTGGCTGAAACCATCCGCTGGGGGTTTGCCCGCGGCCTGTATTCTAATGAAGCCGGGATGGGAACAGCCCCGATTGCACATGCGGCGGCAATGACTGACCACCCCGTAAGACAAGGCTTCTGGTCTGTGATCGGAATTGTCATTGACACCTTGATTATCTGCACCACCACGGCATTTGTCGTCCTTGCATCCGGTGTCTGGACAGGGAAGGACGCCTCAAATGACCCAGCAGCATTGACTACGGCTGCATTTCAGCATTATTTCGGAGCTGGCGGAGGGTACTTCGTTTCGATTTCTCTCGTCTTTTTTGTTGTCTCGACCATTATGGTTGTCATATTTTACGGCGTAAAACAAGCTGAATTTCTATTCGGACGGCTGTCGGGACATGTCATTAAATTCGTTTATTTAGCGGCTATTATCATAGGTGCCGCAGGCGGAGCAAAAGCCATCTGGGGCTTTCTGGACTTAGCGTTAGCTTTCATTCTCGTTCCGAATGTGATTGCGCTGTTATTATTGAGCAAGAAGGTAAAAGCGCTCTATACCGAATTTTTCACATCTGAACAGTATTACCTGAAAGATAGAAGAAAAACGAAACAGGGCCCTGTTTACCAAACAAAAGAAGCTAAAAATTCGTAGTGTTTTTGGAATTCAACATCGTCTAACTCTTGATGATCAAATAGATGAACAAAGGCAGCACAATCGCATCACCCCATTAACGAGCGTTAGTGACTCTGAGGCTTTCTGTAAAGCCTCTCTTGAACCTCCTTTAGCCGCCTTTTATTTTTACAATCAGGCATTTTGACGTCGACAAAATAATAGTTTCAAACTCGTCTCTGCCAATACACTGGAAATAGACAGCGTATCGGCAGAGATTCCTCGTCTTTCTCTATTTCATCCTTCAGATGCCGCAAAAAGGAAGGAGGGCGTGATCCTGAATAGATTCAGATTTTACGATTCCTTCGATATATACAACAAATCCGCACAGACCATTTCCGAAGTCAAACCCCAGCCTTCTGTTAATAGTGTTTTCCTTGAGATAGGAGAAATCGGCCCTTCCTTGTTGGCCTCGAGCTCACGGAGGAACTTGCAGGGCATTCTCGTGTTTATTCATAGGGCTCACCTCTCAAAACAGTTGCTAGCTTTTTAGAGCAACCTTTCTGTTAAGCCATTCTATGACTTTACGAATAGTATGAAAGCGCTACAAAAAGTTGTTGACTACATGTATATACAGGACTACAATATAAACATAAGTTGTATATACAAGTTATCAAACGGAGGGGTTGGCATGGGGGAACTGAACAGATCAGCACGGCAAATTGTTGAAGCAGTCGGCGGTGCTGAAAATATTGCAGCGGCAACTCATTGTGTAACACGTTTACGCTTCGCGTTAATAGATGAAAGCAAGGTTGACCAAGAGGCGCTGGATCAAATCGATGTTGTAAAGGGATCGTTTTCGACAAACGGACAGTTTCAGGTTGTAATCGGCCAGGGAACAGTCAACAAAGTATATGCGGAACTGGTCAAGGAAACGGGGATTGGCGAGTCAACAAAGGACGATGTGAAGAAAGCCTCAGAAAAAAATATGAATCCTTTGCAGCGTGCTGTGAAAACGCTTCCAGATATCTTTATTCCAATTTTGCCGGCGATTGTCACGGCAGGTCTCTTAATGGGGATCAACAATATCTTAACGGCGCAGGGGATTTTCTTCAATACGAAGTCGATTGTGCATGTGTATCCGCAGTGGGCGGATCTCGCCAATATGATCAATTTAATCGCAGGCACGGCCTTTACGTTCCTGCCAGCGCTGATCGGCTGGTCGGCGGTGAAGCGGTTTGGCGGAAATCCGCTCCTTGGCATTGTACTCGGCGTTATGCTCGTGCATCCAGATTTACTGAATGCGTGGGGCTATGGAGCCGCGGAACAAAGCGGAGAGATCCCCGTATGGAATCTTTTCGGTCTAGAGGTGCAAAAGGTCGGCTACCAAGGGCAGGTGCTCCCGATTTTGCTCGCTTCGTATTTGCTTGCCAAGATTGAATTGTTTTTGACGAAACGGACGCCCGAGGGAATACAGCTTTTAGTCGTCGCGCCGATTACCCTGCTCGTGACGGGTTTTGCGTCCTTTATCATTATCGGTCCGGTCACATTTGCGATCGGGAATGTGTTAACTTCGGGGCTTATCTCGGTGTTCGGCTCATTTGCCGCGCTGGGCGGGCTGCTGTACGGCGGCTTATACTCAGCGCTGGTGATTACCGGAATGCATCATACGTTTTTGGCAGTTGATCTGCAGCTGATCGGCTCTAAGCTCGGAGGCACATTTTTATGGCCGATGCTGGCGCTGTCAAATATCGCCCAAGGATCAGCGGCACTGGCGATGATGTTTATCGTAAAGGATGAGAAACAAAAAGGTCTTTCCTTAACATCAGGCATTTCCGCTTATCTGGGCATTACAGAGCCTGCCATATTCGGGGTGAACCTTCGCTACAGATTTCCTTTTATCATTGCGATGATCAGCTCAGGGCTGGCCGGGATGTATATCTCATCTCAAGGCGTTTTGGCAAGCTCCGTCGGTGTCGGCGGCGTGCCCGGCATTTTCTCGATTATGAGCCAGTACTGGGGCGCATTCGCAATTGGAATGGCGATTGTCTTAATTGTTCCGTTTGCCGGAACATACGCTTATGCGCGACTGAAACGTAAATAACAAAGGGGAGCGGGACGTGTGATTGACGGTCCCTTTTTCCCTTTTTCATTAAAAAAGACGGTGGTGGAGACAGATGACAACAGAACAAACACCATGGTGGAAAAAAGCCGTGGTTTATCAAATTTATCCGAAAAGCTTTAAAGATACGACGGGAAACGGCATTGGCGATTTGAATGGAATTATTGAAAAGCTTGATTACTTACAAACGCTTCAGGTTGATGTTCTTTGGCTAACGCCGATTTACGACTCGCCGCAGCATGATAACGGGTATGATATTCGGGATTACTACACGATTTATCAAGAGTACGGCACAATGGAAGATTTTGAACGCTTATTAGCGGAAGCGCACAAAAGAGGCTTAAAAGTCGTCATGGATCTTGTGGTCAATCATACGTCAACTGAGCACAAATGGTTTAGAGAGGCGATTTCTTCAAAAGACAGTCCATACCGTGATTTTTATATATGGAAAAACCCGAACGAAGACGGCACAGCCCCGACAAACTGGGAATCGAAATTCGGCGGCTCGGCATGGAAGCTTGACGAAGCCTCAGACCAATATTATCTGCACCTGTTTGATGTCACACAGGCTGATTTGAATTGGGAAAATGAAGAGGTCAGAAAGCATGTTTACGAGATGATGCATTTTTGGTTTGAAAAAGGAATCGATGGCTTCAGGCTTGATGTTATCAATCTGATTTCAAAAGACCAGCGCTTTCCGAATGCCAAAGACGGCAGTGACGGCCGTTCCTTTTATACAGACGGACCGCGTGTACACGAGTTTTTGCATGAGATGAACAGGGAGGTATTCGCGAAATATGACAGCATGACAGTCGGTGAGATGTCTTCTACATCGATTGACCATTGCATCCGTTATACAAATCCGGGCAACGAAGAGCTTGATATGACGTTTAACTTCCATCATCTCAAGGTCGATTATCCAAACGGAGAAAAATGGGCCTTGGCTCCGTTCAATTTTCTGAAGCTGAAGGAGATCTTATCCGTGTGGCAGACGGAGATGCAGGCGGGAGGGGGCTGGAACGCTTTATTCTGGTGCAATCACGATCAGCCGCGCATTGTATCGAGATATGGAAATGACGGTCCATATCGGGTGAAATCGGCAAAAATGCTTGCGACGGCCATTCATATGATGCAGGGCACACCTTATATTTATCAGGGTGAAGAGCTCGGCATGACGAATCCGAGATTTACCGGCATCAGCTCCTATCGGGATGTTGAGTCGCTGAACATGTATCACGCCTTCAAGAAAAAAGGCATGGCGGAGAAAGAGATTTTAGCCATTTTACAGGAAAAATCCCGTGACAATTCCAGAACACCCGTCCAGTGGGATGATACGCCGAATGCCGGATTCACATCAGGCACGCCATGGATACCTGTCGCCGGCAATTACCGGGAGATCAATGCAGAGGCGGCGCTGAAGGACAAACATTCGGTCTTTTATCACTACCAGAAGCTGATTCAGATTCGCAAAGCGTATGACATTGTCACAGACGGAACGTATGAACTGATCGCAAAGGACGATCCAAACGTGTTTGCGTATATGAGACATGGTGAAAATGAGAAGCTGCTCGTCATCAATAATTTTTACGGGACGGAGGCAGCCTTTACACTGCCGGACACGCTTAAGCCCGACGAGTGGGAGGCAGAGGTGCTTCTGACAAACGATGAAGAGAGAGAGGAACTGAAGAATATGACGCTCCGCCCGTATGAGTCCATTGTTTATCATTTAACAAAACCGTGCTAAACTAAGCTGGGTGGTCATAAATGAAGGTGAATAAATTTATCACAATCTATAAAGACATCGCACAGCAAATTGAAGACGGCCAATGGAAGGCGGAGGAGATTCTTCCGTCTGAACATGAATTGACCGCACAGTACGGCACATCAAGAGAAACGGTCCGAAAGGCGCTTCACATGCTGGCTCAAAATGGATATATCCAGAAAATCAGAGGGAAAGGCTCTGTGATTCTCAACCGTGAAAAAATGCAGTTTCCGGTCTCAGGGCTTGTCAGCTTCAAGGAACTGGCGCAAACTTTGGGGAAAGAAACGAAAACAGCCGTTCACAAATTCGGGCTGGTGCCCCCGTCAGATCTGATCCAAAAACAGCTTCGAGCACAGCCGAATGATGACATATGGGAAGTGATCAGGTCAAGAAAGATTGACGGGGAGCATGTCATTTTGGACAAGGACTACTTTTTCAGAAAGCATGTGCCTCACCTGACGAAAGAAATTTGCGAAAACTCCATTTATGAATATATTGAAGGAGAGCTTGGTCTTTCGATCAGTTACGCACAGAAAGAAATTGTGGCCGAGCCTTGTACGGATGAAGACAGGGAATTGCTTGATTTACGCGGCTATGACCATATGGTGGTTGTGAGAAACTATGTCTTTTTAGAGGATACAAGTCTCTTTCAATATACGGAAAGCAGACACCGTCTGGACAAATTCAGGTTTGTCGATTTTGCGCGACGGGGAAAATAAGAGCGCCTGCCTGCGGCAGAGCGCTTTTTCTCTTGGTATCAAAATTGATACTATCATACAAAAATGTGCGTACTTTTACTTTTTATGAGAATGGCTACAATAGAAGTGAGAGTAACCAAAAGGAGAGGTGTTTAACATGGCAGAATTAAAAAAACAAATTCTGGATGCGTACCATTTCAGACATGCGACGAAAGAATTTGACCCGAATAAAAAAGTATCAGACAGCGATTTTGAATTTATTTTAGAAACAGGAAGACTGTCTCCGAGTTCACTCGGCCTAGAGCCTTGGAAATTCGTTGTCGTGCAGAATCCGGAATTCCGCGAGAAGCTTCGTGAATTCACATGGGGCGCGCAAAAGCAGCTGCCGACTGCAAGCCACTTTGTGCTGATTCTGGCACGTACGGCGAAGGATATCAGATATGACGCTGACTATATCAAACGCCATTTAAAAGAAGTGAAACAAATGCCTCAGGACGTGTACGAAGGCTACCTGAGCAAAACCGAAGAATTCCAGAAAAACGATCTGCATTTGCTTGAAAGTGACAGAACATTGTTTGACTGGGCATCCAAACAAACCTATATTGCGCTTGGCAACATGATGACAGCCGCTGCGCAAATCGGCGTTGATTCCTGCCCTGTGGAAGGCTTCCAATATGATGAAATTCATCGTATTCTTGAAGAAGAAGGCCTTCTGGAAAACGGAAGCTTTGATATTTCTGTCATGGTGGCGTTCGGCTACCGTGTGCGAGACCCTCGTCCGAAAACAAGATCTGCTGTTGAAGATGTTGTGAAGTGGGTATAAAAAAGAAAGCTGCTCGATAACGAGCAGCTTTTTTTATGCCTGATTCGCTCTGTTCTGTTTTCTTCGCTGATGCAAATATAACGCTGTTCCGAGTGCGCTGATCAGAAATCCGGCCAGCAGGATGGAATACATGGATGTGGCTGTGTCAGGAAGCAAGCCGCCGGCTGGGCCATCGGTTCCCGAACCGCCCGATCCATTTGTTGGTTCAGTGCCGGGAGGTGTTTGATCCCCGCCTCCGCCGCCTTTGCCGTCAGTTGGCTGTTTTCCGCCTGGTTTATCGGAGCCTCCGCCATTGCTGCCGTCATCACCGCCTGTCGGCTGATCGGACGGGAATGCAGGCGGTTTGTTGTTCTCACCGGAATTTAAGATCGTGTATTCGCTGAAGTGGTTTGTGTATCCTGTTACCATATCATTGTCAACTGATCCGTTTTCTGTCTTTGTGAAAGCTTTCTTTTTCCGGTCGACATGGTAAATGGCAGGGTTGTGAGCTTCTTCAATATCAAACATCCGAAGCGAAAGCTGAACGGGTTCTTTAAATGATTTCACTTCTTTTCCTTTTTGCTTCACTGTAAAGTCATATACATTTGATAAGGAGACGTTTAATTCTCCTTTAGATTTGATTCCGATCTCAGTATCCGCGGTTTTAATGTTCGCCATTGGAAGCTTCATGCTGTACCAATAGTTGAACACCGTCAGGGAAGGATCTAAATCTCTATCTTTCAATAGCTTGACCTGATCTTTTTTCATTTTTAGATTGATAGGCTTCTCTTGAGATCCTTCAGACATTTCATAATAGACAAATGGCGTGTTGGCATTTTTAGCATAAATCGCAAATTTGTCTTCATCGAGTGTCCAGCTGCCATCCTTCTGCTTAGTCGGCAGGAATACTTCTTTAATGCGTCCTTCGATTTTAGGAGAGACCTTGTTTCCTAGTTTTTTCAGCTGTTCGGTGAAAATCTCATAATCTACGTAACCAAGGTCTTCACCATGGGATGCCTCCGTAAAGACAGAGTATCCGTCTCCACCGCTGCCGACAAAATGATTTGTTGCGACGCGATAGGTATCATCTGAATTCAAATCAACTTTTTCTCCGTTAGGCGATTCGAATTTCACGTCTACAACACGGTGTCCAGGTTCGTTGTTTAATGTAAAGGTATATTCGATTCCAGCCACCTGAGGGAAAGCGCCGCCTCCGTTTTCCACATTGCTTAAGCCTTGTTCAAGAGCTTCTTTGATTTGTTTTCCGGTTAAATCAGCGACGTAAAGTGTGTTGCCGAACGGCATAACGTTCAGTACTTCGCCGAGAGTGATATCGCCTTTGTCAATGCCGGCTCTGATGCCGCCGCCATTTGTGATCGCAATGTCGGCTCCTGCTGATGCTTTCGCTTTTGCCAGCATGCCGTCCGCGATGAAGTTTCCGAGGTTCGTTTCCTTCGTTCGCACATGCTCACGCTGGCCGTCAAGCGCCACATCCGTGTAGCCGACTTTTTCATTTTTAACGTCCTCTAATTCATTTTTGAACTGATCAAGCTCTTTTTTTGCTTCTGCGTTTTCTTCTGTATGTTCATCAATTGGCAGCACGCTCAGATTTGATTTGTCTGTTTGTACAACGCCGTTTTCATCAAACACGACATCGACACGCCCTAAGAATTGGCCATATTCTTTTGCCTGCGCCACGATAGTCGGTTCGTCGTTTTCCACGACCTCCATTTTGTCCACGAGGGTGTGGGTGTGTCCTCCGATGATCAAGTCAATGCCTTTCACTTTTTTGGCTAGCTCAAGATCGCGGTTATGCCCAATGTGGGTGAGAGCGATAATTTTGTTTACTTTTTCATCTTCCTGAATCGTTTTCACGGTGTTCTGCGCAGTTTGAAATGCGTCGTTAAATACAATGCTTTTGCCCGGGCTGGATGTTGTGGCTGTGTCTTCTGTTGTCAGTCCGAAAACAGCGACTTTTTCACCGTCAACGTCTAACAGAATGTACGGATGGATGCCCGGCTCTTTCTTTTCTCCCGCAGTAAAGGTCTGCGGCTTTTTGACATATGATTTCAGCTTAGGTTCATTTGATACATCCACGTTCGCGCTGACGATCGGAAAATCGGGCGCTTCAAAGTGATACCGATTTGCCGGATCGACAGTTGTGCTGTTCCCGCTGAGAAAATCAGAAAGCACGGACGGACCTTTATCAAATTCGTGGTTTCCGAAGGTCATGGCGTCATAACCCATCATGTTCATCAGCTTCAGGTCAGCTAAACCGTTCCATTTCGTGAAATACAGGTCGCCGGAAAACACATCTCCCGCGTCAAGCAGGATGTTGTGGTCTGTTTCGTTTCTTACTTCGTTGATTTTCGTCATTCGTCTGGCTGCGTCATCCAGGTGCGCGTGCGTATCATTCGTATGCATGACGGTAAGATCCCATAATCCGCCTTTAGGAGGATCGGTATCTGAATCGTCGTCAAATTGAAGCTTGTACACGCCATAGCCTTCATTTGAAGAATGTTTTACATAAGCGACATCATCGGCTTTGTCCGCAAAAGGCTTGGCTAAAAGTGAAGATTCAAACGTCAAATTCGTGCCGGAAACCGGTGCAATCGACCAGTTGTTGTCGGCTTTTGGATTTAATGTTTCCTGTTCAATAATGTAATCCATCAGCACCTGTCTGTTTTCAACTGCGGAGCCGTGGACAATCTTATCACTCGTCAGATGAGGGAAACCACCTCCGCCGGATGCGCGGTAATTATTTGTCACTACGAGAAATTCCTGGCTCGGGCTGATCGGTTTGCCTTCATAGGAAAGATTGATGATCCGGCTTGAATTCCCGTTGATCACTTTTCCGTTTTCGTTGTATTTGGCCGGTTTTGTGACATCGACCTGATAGGTGACGCCGTCAATCACATCAAAGTTGTAGGAGCGGAAATTCTCATTCAGCAAGGCTTGATCGCCGCCTTTTGACGGATCGATTTGATTAAATTGGCCCGCTGACATGTCGAGCCAGTCCTTCACTTCGCTGCCGGTCAGTTTCACGATCTGGAGGGTATTATCGTAAAGATACAAGTCACCGACGTTTTTAATCGCAAGATCCCCGGCCGGAATGTTGGTATAGTAATTGGCTCCGTTTCTGCCGCCGGCTTTAAACGGTGCGCCGGCTGACAAAATCGGGAGATCCTTATACTCGGTATCCTTCATTTCGTTTTCCGCGTACCATTTTTGCGCATCTGTCACAATTTGAATAGAAGGGTCGTCCTTGACCTGTGCAAAGAAGCTGTTAATGTCGGCTTCTGTTTTGCCGACAGGCTTTCTGACATATTCCAGCGTGTTTTGATGTGTTTGCTGAATGGTGTTTGTGACGGCTTCGTTTCTGGAAGTGACACTGCCGGCAATTGATTCGATGCTGCCCTTGGAATCTGCGACCTTCCACGAGCCTTCTGTTTTTTCAAGCTTGAGGTCAATGACGCCTAAATATTTGCCCCAACTGCTTGGCATGACGACCGGAATGCCGTTTATTGTTCCTTTTTCAACATCAAACTGAGCGGCACCCGCATATTCTGCGGAAGGGAAGAGTCCGTGCTGATGGCCCGAGACAATTGCATCAATGCCCTTTGTTTTCGTGGCCAGGTCAAAAACGACGTTTTCTGCACCTGACGATTGCGCCTGCTTTTCAATACCGGTATGGGCAAGGGCAATAATGACATCCGCGCCTTCTGCCTTCATTTTCGGTATCGTTTCATTGGCAGATTCGACAATATCCTGTACCTGAACCTGTCCTTCGAGATTCTTTTTGTCCCAGGTCATGATCTGCGGCGGGACAAAGCCTATGTAGCCTATTTTGATCTTCTGTTCGTTTCCGTTTTCATCTGTGACTGTTTTTTCGTTAATAACATACGGCGTATAACGGTGTTCGCCGCCAGTTGTTTTGACATTGGCATTTACAATCGGGAAATCGGCTCCTTTGATCGTGCCGTCGAGAAAGTCGAGCCCGTAATTAAATTCATGATTCCCCAATGTGCCGGCGTCGTATTTCAGCGCATTCATGACGCTGATGATCGGGTGGGTTTTCGCGCCGGAGATAATGTCTTCTTTTTCATATTTCACCGCGTATTCGCCCAGCGGATTCCCTTGAATCAAGTCGCCGTTATCGACGAGCAGGGTGTTTGGGTTTTGCTCACGGTGCTTTTGGATCAGCTGAGCCGTTCTGGCAAGCCCGAATTCTGTCGTTTCTTTGTCGCTGTAGTAATCGTAATCCATCATGTTGGCATGAATATCAGTTGTAGCCAAAATACTGAGATTCACTTGAGGAGCCGTGTTTTCTTCTGCGTAAACGGGCGGTGTTGGGAGGATTAGGCTAAGTATCATAATGAGGGGCAGCAGAATACGGAGAATGTTACTGACGTCTTTTCGTCTTTTCTGTATTCTCACCAGTTCTCCACCTTTCAACGAAATTTATGTTACAGGTTCTATTGTAAGAATATTTTGTAAGCATTTGTAGATGTTTCTTTATGATTATTGTAAAAGGGAGAAAAATAAGTATTATGTATCATCTTTGGGTGATGTGAATTGGGTCATTGTGCTTATCGTGTGTCAGATCTGCAAAATGTTTATTATATTGTGGCTGGGGTAGAGTGTTTTATGTAGACATATTAAGGGGGAGGTTATCAATCATGGGTAAAAAAATCGCCGTTGTGCTGACAGATTATTTCGAAGACAGCGAGTATACTGAACCAGCCAAAGCATTTAAAGAAGCGGGGCATGAGCTGACCGTTATCGAAAATGAAAAAGGGAAAACCGTAAAAGGCAAGCAGGGGAATGCGCAAGTCACAATTGATGCGTCCATTGATGACGTAAACCCTTCCGACTTTGACGCGCTGTTAATTCCGGGAGGGTTTTCACCCGACCAGCTTCGTGCCGATGAACGGTTCGTCCAGTTTACAAAAGCGTTTATGACGGACAAAAAGCCAGTATTTGCGATCTGCCACGGCCCGCAGCTGCTGATTACTGCTAAAGCGCTGGAAGGCAGAAAAGCGACAGGCTATACGTCTATTCGTGTAGATATGGAATACGCGGGGGCTGATGTCGTCGACCAAGAGGTAGTGGTTTGCCAAAATCAATTGGTCACCAGCCGAACGCCGGATGACATTCCTGCATTTAACCGCGAGTCTTTGGCACTGCTTGAAAAATAACAAAAACGGACGCCCTGCGGGGACGTCCGTTTTTTCATGATCGCTTGGTGCCTGCGGTTAGTTTATTGTATCTGTAATACAAAAAGGCAGCGGAGGCTGTCCCGATGACAGCAATGCCGAAGTCGAACATAAAGATATGGGCTATGCCTCCCGCTTTTGCAATGAGTCCTGTAGCAATCGGCAGCAGAATCGACGCAAGACTTGAAGCTGTCGCAACAATTCCGGTGACGGTGCCTTTGCGTTTCCAGAAAAGCTCTGTCATTAATGTAACGGTAATTTGAAACACACCAGCGGTTGAAAATCCTAAGAAAAAGGCTGTGATATCCAGCACAACTGGATCGTGAATTGTCAGCATAACCGCAAGCGTACATAATGTAATAACGGGGTACAGCAGCGTAATCATCACCGGTTTTACCCATCTGTTCAGCAAAAGAGCTAATAATAAAACCGATATCAAAGATCCTATACTATAGTAGCTCAGCAATTGTACGGATGCTGATTCAGCTAACCCTGCAGCCTTTTGGGCATAGCTTGGGAGCCAAATTTGAGATACTGTAAATAAAGCTGTTGAAGTAAAGCCAATAATAATCAGGGCGGCGCCTTCTTTCTTCATGTCGGGTTCTGATAAGAAAGCTGGAGATCCCTGTTGTCCGGAGCTGATTGGTTGTTTCTGTTTTTTTGGCAGCGAAACTGCTGATAAATAGAGGATGTTCAGCGCATAGACGGCTGCCGGCAAATAAAATGCAAATCCGTAGAATAGGCTATGATCTGCCAAAACTGTAATCAGGAGCGGCAAAAGAGCGGCCCCGAGAGACATAAAAGCTTTTACCAAGACATTCGCCGAGCTGGGGGCAGTTGGAAAGAGCTCCGTTAAAGCCGGATATGTTCCTGCGTCCATGGCTGAATTTGCGACTCCGGCTAATAAAGCAAACACAAACGCAAGTTCATAACTCGGTGATAAGGGAATACCGACTAAAAAGACAGCCATCATTCCGGCGGAAGCCACAATGAGCGGTTTTCTGCCTACTTTATCTGATAAAACGCCAGATATTCCGTACGTCAGCAGCTTGCCGAATCCGATAGCCGCAATCACATAACTGATGCCTGTCGGGTCGGTATTCCACTGCTTTGTTAAGGAGGACATGTTGGATGCGAGAATAATATTGACCATTCCGAGCAAGAAGTAGTTGATGTACATTCCGGTTGCTGTTTTGACGTATTTCGTTTTCATTCTAGTACTCCTTCAAAATCTTATTCGACCATTTGCTGTGTTCGCCAAGACCGGCCCCTTGCTGTCATCATGCTGATGTCATCGGGTAGATGTTTGCGGGCATGTCTGCTGCCGCGTCTTTCCGGCTCCCAACGAACGAAAGCAAAAAGAATCATCTTTATCCATAATAAAAAAAGACTTGCCGAATGCCGGCAAGCCCCATTATTTTCGAAGTGATGCAAGTTCTTGAGCGATCGCCTGCATTTCGCTCGGGCTGAATGCTTCTTTTTTCATCACCATTTTATGAAGGTAGGTGAGATCCTCTATTTTTTCGTCGCTGAAGTCTTCCGCTTTGATAACCCCGACATTCAGCATGTTCAGTTTTTGTGAAATCTCTTCAATCATTTGAGTTAATGTTTCAGTATTTTGGCTGGACAAATGATTACATCCTTTCTTTCGCGTCATTTGGTATGTTTTATTCTAACAGAATTCCATCAGAAAAAAACCCTATTCTCATTTCGTCCATTTATTTCAAAAAAGTGGTGACATCAGTTGAAATGTGATTGAACATCCTACTAAGATAGCGGTAAAGGTTTCTTTTTAGAGAAATATGGGCAAAGAATAGGGAGGTTGCACAACATGATCAGCGTATTATTTGTTTGCTTGGGAAACATTTGCCGGTCTCCAATGGCGGAAGCGATATTTCGGGACTTGGCAGCAACAAAAGGTTTAGAGGGGAAAATCAGAACAGACTCAGCCGGCATCGGCGGCTGGCACATCGGCAATCCTCCGCATGAAGGAACGCAGGAGATATTGCGCAGAGAAGGAATCAGCTTTGAAGGCATGCTGGCGCGCCAGGTGCGCGAACAGGATTTAACCGATTTTGATTACATCATTGCGATGGATGCAGAAAATATCGGAAGCCTGAGAAGCATGGCGGGTTTTAAAAAAGCCGCACAGATCAAGAGGCTGCTTGACTACGTTGATGATTCAGATCTTGCGGATGTTCCCGACCCTTACTACACTGGGAACTTTGACGAGGTCTATCAATTGATCAGATCAGGCTGTGAGCATCTGCTTGCATCCATTCAAGAAGAAAAACTATTGTAAGGGAAAGGAGAGTTCATCATGAATAATGAACGCTGGTTGCTGAAAGGGGTCATTCTCGGAGCCGCGGCAGGCGCTGCGCTATCCTTATTCCATAAGCCGACGAGACAGGCATGCGGCATGAGATGGATGACGTGCAAGCATAAAATGTCTCTGTACAAAAACAATCCTGAACTATTGAAAAACAATGTCATTACAAAAATTGATCAAGCAAAACAGCTGGCCCAGACGCTGTCAGATGAAGTCGGCTTCGTTAATCAGCAAGTTAAAGAGCTGAAAAAAACAACGCCAAAAGTGATGGAGCTGGTACAGGAAACGAAGGACCACTTTTCAAAAGATAAATGATCAAACATTCGAGGTGAGACGACATGAACTTTCTGAAAGAGCTGTTCGGCAGATACACCCTTCATGAGGGGCAAAGCAAATCTGCGGAGCTGGCGTATTTTTTTCTATTATCGCTGTTTCCGTTTTTGATTTTTATGCTGACGCTCACCGCGTATCTTCCGATTTCTACAGATGACGTGCTGGGGGTTGTAAAACAATACGCTCCCGGGAGTGCGATGTCCCTCATTGAATCCATTACCCACCAAACATTAAATGACCGAAACGGCGGATTGCTGTCATTCGGGATCATCGCGGCGTTATGGTCTGCGTCTAATGGAATGAATTCCATCGTCAGATCGTTAAACCACGCGTATGAAGTGGAGGAAAACCGCTCTTTTATCATTGTTCGTCTGACCTCAATTTTTCTGACGATTGCCATGGTGTTTACCATTTTAGTTGCCCTCCTTCTGCCGGTATTCGGCCGGCAGATCGGACTGCTTGCTGCGGATTTTGTCGGCGCGTCGGACCTGTTTTTATCCATCTGGACTGCGATTCGCTGGGGAGTCAGCCCGCTTGTGCTGCTGATTGTTTTTTCTGCTTTGTACATCATCGCCCCTAACAAAAAGCTGTCGCTTCGCTTTGTGATGCCGGGTGCACTGTTTGCGGCCATCGGCTGGATTGTCGTCAGCACCTTGTTTTCGTTTTATGTCAGTACATTTGCGAACTATAGTGCCACATATGGAAGCATTGGGGGGATCATCGTCCTGATGATCTGGTTTTACTTAAGCGGGATTTTAATCATTTTAGGAGGAGAAATCAATGCGCTTTTACATAAACGTAAAAAGCTTCCTGATGAAAATCCCTACAATTAGCGCACCCTATAAAGGAACTTCAGTTCAAAAATGATCCGGGGGGCTATACGTGATGACAAAGCATACGAAAAAAGGCGGAAGCCATAACAAACAGAACTCAAAGAGCAAATCGAGTCAAAAAACTAGCGGAAGTGCCAACGGACAAAACGGCTATCATTAGAACAAAAGCCTCCTGACATGATGTCAGGAGGCTTTTTCTTATGAAGAGGAAGAATAGGTCTCAGCCGCGGGCCAGCTTTTCGGTTTGCCTAAAGCAATAGCGAGCCAGACAGCGGCCAGAATGAGGGTAATCAAATAAAACAAGTTAGCGCTTTCGAAGGTTTGCATATACCAGCCGCCCGCCATCGGTCCGAAAATGCTGCCGAGACTGAATGAAATGCCGCAAAGCAAATTCCCCGCCGGAAGCAGGTGGGACGGAAGAAGGTCTGTCATAAAGCTGATGCCGAGTGTAAAGGTTGACCCGACTGCCATGCCCGCAATAAAGAAGCAGCAGCCGATCACATAAGGAAACGGGAACACGCCTGCGATGAGAAAGCAAAAGGCTCCCGCCAGCAAAATCACAAGCAGCACATTCCGTCTTCCGTATTTATCGCTGAGAATGCCGAGCGGGAATTGAAAAATAATGCTCCCGATCGCAAATGCAGGAAGAATCAAAGCGACGGCGTCCACAGATAAACCCAGACGCAGCGCATATACAGGAAAGCTGCCGTTTAATGCTGTCTCCAGAAATCCGTACCCGAACGTAGGCATAAACGCAACCCATGCAAACAGCATAGCCTGGTAAAAGCGTCTGAAACTATTGTCTGATTGGGTTTCATGAGGGCTGGTTTCCGGGTATGCATTTTGTAGCAAGAAAACAAACAGCCACGCAAGCAAACTGATGCAGCCTGACACGATAAAAGGCAGTGCCGGACTCAGCTTTACAAGCGGAACCATAAACGGACCCGCAGCAAAACCAAGGCCAAAGGAGAGTCCGTAAATGGAAAGATTTCTCCCGCGGTTTTGCTTTGACGACATGGAGGTCACCCACGTTTGCGTCGAAAAATGAAGCATATGGTCGCCGATCCCGATGAAAAGACGAAGCAGAAACCACACCCAAACCGACTGAAGCCAAATGAACCCGAACAAGCTTAAAATGACGATGCTTCCGCCCATGACAATCAGCGGTTTGAAGCCCAGTTTTCTAAGCGGAGCCTCCATAAACGGAGAAGCCAATAGCACTCCGATGTACAGTCCGGTCGCATGCAGGCCGTTAATCGCCGCTGATTCACCATTTGTTTCAAAAATAATCGAGATGACGGGCAGCAGCATGCCTTGTGAAAACCCGGATATGGAAACAAGCAAAACCAGAATAAAAAAATGCTTTCGTGACATCGTGTCTGTTCTCCTTTGTGAGATCTATGATGATCGTACACCGATTTCCAAAAGCCGGCAACCTGAAAAAAGCCTAAATCGCCCGTAAACATTTGACCTCGTGTAATCATGATGATTTTTGTGAAGAATAAAAATAAAACAAGTCATACAAAAGGAGTCAATTCACTATGAATCGTATCTTTTTTATATTAGTGGCGGCGGGTGTCCCGCTGTCTGTTATCGGCAGTTTGATGCATTGGCCTTCTGCCGTTCTCTTTGCAGTCTATTGTGTAACGATTATTGCTTTGGCAAGCTATATGGGAAGAGCGACAGAATCGCTGTCCATTATTGCAGGGCCGCGGATCGGCGGTCTGTTGAACGCCACCTTCGGGAATGCGGTTGAGCTGATTATCTCACTATTTGCATTAAAGGAAGGCCTCACCGGAATCGTGCTTGCTTCTTTAACCGGTTCGGTGCTTGGAAATCTCCTGCTGGTTGCGGGCTTATCGTTTTTTGTCGGCGGTTTAAAATACAAGCGGCAGGAGTTTAATATCCATGACGCGCGCCATAATTCCGGGCTTTTGATTTTCGCCATTATTGTGGCTTTCGTAATTCCAGAGGTGTTTTCGGTTGGTATGGGGGATACAAGCAAGCTTAATTTAAGCATCGGCATCAGCATCATTTTGATTCTGTTATATGTGGCGGCTCTGTACTTTAAACTTGTAACGCACCGCGGTGTATATCAGCCAAATAATGCTGTCAAGCCAGAGGAAGAGGAGCAGCCGGAATGGTCAGGGAAGGTTGCCACGCTCGTCTTGTTTGCGGCTACAATTGTCGTGGCGTACATATCCGAAAACCTGGTGCACACATTCCACTCGGTTGCTGAACAGTTTGGCTGGAGTGAGCTGTTTATCGGGGTCATCATCGTTGCGATTGTCGGTAATGCGGCGGAACACGCTTCAGCGATTATCATGGCTTATAAAAACAAAATGGACATTGCGGTGGAGATCGCTGTCGGCTCCACTTTGCAGATTGCCATGTTTGTCGCGCCAGTGCTCGTGATCTGTTCCATCTTTTTCCCGGTAAGCATGCCGCTTGTCTTTACACTGCCGGAGCTTGTCGCGATGGTATCTTCCGTTCTCTTGATGATTGCCATTTCGAATGATGGTGATTCCAACTGGTTTGAAGGTGCCACGCTGCTAGCGGCTTATGTTATTATGGCGATCGGCTTTTTCCTTCTTTAACCTGAAAAAATGATGGATAACAACAAAGCGGGAAGAAAAGACTAAGGGAAAATGCCATAGAAAGAGTGATATGATGAAAAAGCTATTTCATTCCACACTTATTGTGTTATTATTCTTTAGTTTTTTCGGCGTTCAGCCCATCCACGCGAAAAAGCAGTTTAAGGTGCCTAATTCTGTAGCAAGCATCTCGAAGGAAAACACATATCCGAATGCTTCACAGGATCAGCCGATGCTTCAGCCGAGCAAGCTGGCTAAGGAACTGCTGAATTCATCAGAAGTACAGATCCAAAATCCGCACCTCATCAAAATGCTGAACGAGTCTACGGTCTCTGGCACACCGCTTGCGGTCGGCTACCGGGCCACAATATTTCTTGGGAAATGGGCGCTCGGATATGAATCGAATGAAACGGTCGCCAACTGGGAATATAAAAAAATCAATACAAACCGTTCGGATAACCGCGGCGGAAAACAAACGGCTGAAATGCATTACGCTCAAGAGCAGCAATATAAAGTAACGGGCGGCCTGACAGCAAAAGTTCCAAACTCGGAAGATGTCAAAAGCATGATGATGCTGAAGGCGATGGAAAAAACAAATCTTCCGCTTGCATTTGAAACGGTCATCGGAGCGGGAACAAAACGAGATCAAATTTATAAAGTCGCTCCGAAAAAGCTTGGTTATTTAAACGCATATGCTCCGGCTGTGAATGAAAAAGGGAAAGTGACTTACGGAGAAGTCTATTTAGTGCTCAAAGGCAATAAACGAAAACTTGTTGTGAAAAATGTCACGTCACAGGGAATCGGCGCGTGGATTCCGGTTCAAGACCATGTCACGTTTAGCTTCCAGCTTTCCTCACAGCCAAGATAAATAAAAAACTGATTCCATTATGGAATCAGTTTTTTTTATTGGGATCTTTCGATTCTTACCGCTTCCTCAAGCATTTGAACATTGTTTTGGTACAGCTGGCGAACGAGAACCCGTCTGGCGGCAAGGCTGGCGCTGAAATAATCTTCATCCCGTACCATACCCTTCACGGTAAATTCAACCCCGCGGTTAATTTTATTCAAAGCGGTAATGCCGTGTATTTGAAAAGGCTCTGTCGGGTTTCCGAATTCATCCCGCTTCAGTGAATCGCGAAGCTCTTCATTCAACATGTCGCAAGCTTCCTCCAGCACACTGTATACACGGTCTGGATCTTCTTTAAAGCTGATGAGAAAGGATTCGGTAATCCGCATAAAATCGATATTATAATTTTCTATCTGTCTGACTTCACCATTGCTGATGGTGAGCAATTTTCCGCTCCACTCGCGGATTTGCAGCGAGCGCAGGCCAATTTCTTCGACGGTGCCGTTAAATAAATTGTTTACCGTCACATAATCGCCTTTGTGCAGCTGGCGTTCATAAATTAAAAACACACCCGCCAGCACATCCTTAATCAGCGATTGGGCGCCAAAACCGATGACGATACCGGCTACACCCGCCCCGGCTAAAATTTTGCCGAAATCATGCACAAATAAAGAAATAACATAAAAGATAAAACCAATTGTCGCCGTATATTGGGTGATAGAACGGACAAGGCTTTCGATGGTCTTCTCTTTTCTCTCTTCAATAAAGTCCGTCCGTTTGAAAAATAACTGCACCAATCGGTTAATGATAAAAACACCGATCCACAAAATAACGGCGACGAGGAGAATATCAACGATTTTATTCTGAAAAATCTCCGTAAGTGTTTCTTCCATCCGCATCTAACTCCTGGCTTGACGTTTTGAAAAATCTGTATCCTGGTAGTAGCTGTTTTTGACGAGTACGTTTGGTCCGAGGCACCGGACATTCGGGCAGTGGCAGTTCAGCTCTTTGGCCAGCTTTGTTTCTCTCCACTTTTGGTAGGCGGAAGGCAGGCTGTCCGTTTGTATATTGCCGAGCGGCGGTGTATCCCCGAAGTCTGTCACGATAATATTCCCGTCAAAAATATTGACATTCAGGCGCGACCGGCCGTCAGGGTCATTTCTCACTGTCACGTTTTTCGCCGTGCGAAGCCGGCGCAGCAGCTCTTGATCCTCTTCATTGGGACTGCATGCGTAAAACGGCAGTGTTCCGAACAGCATCCATGTATTTTCATCACGAATATCCAGCAAGCGGTGAATGGCCTGTCTCATGTCCTTCAGGCTGAGAGATTCAAGGGCGCTCGCAAAATCACTCGGATACATCGGATGGACTTCATGGCGCTGACATTTCATATCTTCTGTGATTTGGCGGTGAATATGCTCAATATGCGGAAGTGTGCGTTTGTTCAGCATCGTTTCCGCTGATACCATCACTCCGGCATCCACTAGCTTGCGGCTGTTTTCAATCATTTTATCAAAATAGCGCGCGCGCTGCTCGAAGGTCGGTTTTCTGTCCATCATAGCGAAACCGATTTCCGCAAACTCTTCAACCGTTCCCCAGTTATGAGAAATATGTAACACATCAAGATACGGAATAATCCATTCGTATCGCTCGATATCGAGAGTCAGGTTTGAATTGATTTGGGTCCGCACCCCGCGTTCGTGGGCGTATTTCAATAACGGCACGACATATTCCTTTACGGATTTTAATGAAAGCATCGGCTCTCCGCCTGTAATACTGATGGATCTAAGGAGGGGAATTTCCTCCAGCCGTTTTAACAGAAGATCTATTGGGAGAGCATTCGGGTCTTTGGGCTGCAATGTATAGCCGACAGCGCAATGCTCGCATCTCATATTGCACAGTGTCGTCGTTGTGAATTCAACGTTCGTCAGCTGCATATCTCCATACTGGTCGACATCCATATAGGCTTCCCAAGGGTCGAACTCAGGTGTAATCGGACGCAGCTTCGTGTTTTGTGTCATGACTATCTAACTCCTTTATAAATGAGGCATACTAACGCTGCCAACAGTTAATTTTAGACCTGATTTGCCAAGATCGCAAGTAGCGGGGCGATTGAAAAACGGCAAAAAATGAGCTACCATGATAAAAAATGAATGGAGGCGCAGAATGGGGAACGCAGTAAACAATAAAGATCAGCAGCTTGATTATTTAAAGAACAGACTAGACATGTTTATGAACGTCATTGATTCATTAGACCCTGAAGCAACAGACGTAGAAGATATAGACAGGCTCATCGGCATGCTGGATGACCTGGAAGCCAAATATGAACGATTTAAAAAAGACTGGGAATAAAACCGCGCTTGCCGCGGTTTTTTATATTGGCATAAAGCGTCAGTATAAAATGGAGCGCCTTTCTGTAAAATAAGAAAAAATGCAGAAGGAGCGCTGGCCATGAAGTGGATGTGTGCAATATGCTGCGCCGCCGTCCTGCTTGCGGCAGGAGCAAAACAGGCAGATGCGGTACCGAATGAGCCGATTAATTGGGGCTTTAAGCGAAGCGTTAACCATCAGCCGCCAGATGCGGGAAAACAGCTGAACAGCCTGATCAAAAAATACGACGCGTTTTATTTAGGCAATACTAAAGAAAAAACAATTTATTTAACATTTGATAACGGCTATGAAAATGGATATACGCCAAAGGTGCTTGATGTCTTAAAAAAACATCACGTGACAGGAACGTTTTTTGTCACCGGGCATTTCGTGAAAGATCAGCCCGAGCTGATCAAACGGATGTCGGATGAAGGGCATATCATCGGCAACCACTCCTTTCACCATCCAGATCTGACGACAAAAACCGCTGACCAAATTCAGGACGAGCTCGATTCAGTCAACGAAGAGGTTTATAAGATCACGGGAAAGCAGGACAATCTGTACTTACGGCCGCCGCGCGGCGTGTTCAGTGAATACGTGCTGAAAGAAACGAAACGCATGGGCTATCAAACCGTTTTCTGGTCCGTCGCTTTTGTCGACTGGAAAATCAATCATCAAAAAGGGAAAAAATACGCCTACGATCACATGATCAAACAGGCGCATCCGGGAGCGATTTACCTGCTCCACACTGTCTCCAAGGACAATGCCGAGGCGCTGGACGATGCGATTACCGATCTGAAAAAACAAGGCTATACCTTTAAAAGCATTGATGACTTGATGTTTGAGAAAGAAATGAAGCTGCCGTCTTTGTAAACAAGAAAGCCTCTCCGCAATGGAGAGGCTTCTTTCTATTTTTCTATGCATGTTATTAAAGCGGCCCAATCTAGGTCTCCAAGCCCTTTTTCAATACCATTTTCAAAATGGCTTTTCGCCAGCTCGGCAAGAGGGAGCTTGGCGGAGACCTGCTCCGCGGCGGCGAGCGCCAGATTGGTGTCCTTCAACCCTAATGACATTTTAAAGCCCGCCGGCTCAAATGTTTGCTCGGCCATGATCGTTCCGTAATTTTGATATACAGGGGAGCTGAAAAGCGCGTTGGCGATGGCTAAAAATTGCTTTTGCTCTAAACCGTATTTCTCCATCATCAGGAATGATTCAGATAACGCCTCCAGCATGGATACGAGCAGGAAATTGATGCTAATTTTCGCTGCGTTTGCTGTTTTGCTTTCTTCGCCGACGTCAAACACTTGCTGACTCAAGCTTTCGAGCAGAGGTTTTGCTGTTTTTTTTGCTTCCGCGGGTCCTGCCGCAATTATCCGAAGCGCGGCGTTTGCTGCGGCATCTGGTCTTCCCAGCACAGGAGCGGCGAGGAAGGATTGTCCTTTTTCCGCATGGGCGGCCGCGAGCTTTTCTGAGAACTCAACACTAATCGTGCTCATCGAAATGTGAATCCCATTCTCTGATAATCCTTCAATCAATCCATCTTTGCCGAATGTCACAGCGCTGACAGAATTGTCATCAGAAAGCATTGTCACGACGATATCAGCGGTCTCAGCCGCCTGGCGAGGCGTTTCTGCCACTTGGGCGCCTTGGGATCCAAATTCCTCCGTCTTTTCTTTCGTCCGATTATATACTGTCAAACGATAGCCTGCTTGTAGCACGTTTTGGGCAATGGGCTGTCCCATATTGCCAAGTCCGATCACAGCGATTTTCAATCTGATCACTCCCTGAACATTTTTTTCATTATATACAAAACGAACAGGATATGCTGGAAATCGGCTTGCCAAAATAAAAAGAACAGCTTCACGCTGTCCTCATTTAAAGATGTTGAACCATCCTTTATGTACAAACCATATCAGCATGCCGATCACAAGGGCGGCCATCAGGCCAAGCACGGCGTAATATCCGTATTCCCAGTGAAGCTCCGGCATGTTGTCGAAGTTCATGCCGTAAACACCGGCGATAAACGTGAGCGGGATAAATATCGTAGACACGATGGTCAATGTCATCATAATCGCATTCATCCGGTTGGAATTCAGTGTCACGTAGCTGTCACGCAAATCGGACGTCATGTCACGGTTAGATTCCACAATTTCTGAAAGCTTTAATAAATGATCGTAAATATCGCTGAAGTATGCCTTTGTTTCACGCTGGTCTTTGAGATGGTCAAGACTTAAAATCCGATACAGCAAATCACGCATCGGAATAATGGTCCGCCTGAGATGCAATAGGTCTGTTCTGAGCTCAAACACCTCGCTCATCAGCGTCCCGTATGTTTTGTGGCTGCGGCTGTCTTCAATCTCATTCAGCCGGTCTTCTATTTTGTACACCAGAGGAAAATATTCATCAACAAGCTGATCCATGATCATATAAGCAATATGTCCCGGCCCTTTTCTAAACAGATCCGGTGAAGCATATAAACGCTCCCGGACTTTGGCGATACCGGGTGTTTCGTGTAAATGAAAGGTGACGACAAATTTTTCGCCCTGAAAGATATCGACTTCTTCGGTCTCAAGCGTTTCCTGATTCAGCGCATGAAGCACGTAAAAGCGATAGCCGTCGTAATGGTCAAGCTTCGGGCGCTGCATATGCTGAAAACAATCTTCAATCGCAAGCGGATGAAAATGAAAAAAATCTCTCAATAACGCGGTTTCTGTTTCCTCCGGGCCGTAAAAATCAACCCAGTACCACGCAATATCCGGCTGTTCAACCCGTTCAATCGGTATATTTTTTAAAAGCTGATGCTGTGTTGTGATAGCGGTAATGTTGATCATAAACAACCCTCCACCTGCCATTATATCATGCGGCCTTTTTCAGAAAAGTATACAGTGTTTTCTGCCGGTTTTCAGCGGCGTGGTATACTGAACAAAAACGGAAAAAGGGCTGATCATATGTGGAAAGAAAAAGTATCGGTCACACCGCCGTACCATTTTGACCGTGTGCTCGACAGGCTGGCGTTAGACCCTTTGAATGCAGTTGATCTGAAAGCGCGGGACATAAGAGTGCCGATCAGAAATAAGACCGGTGACGTATGTATTGTGAAGGTGCAGGCCTTAGGCGATGCGGACGAGCCCGAGTTTCTCGTCAGCGGGGAAACAGAGCAGGAAGACATGATGAAGGAAATCAAACGGATTTTTCAATGGGAACATAATTTGCGGCATGTCCTTGAGCATTTCTCTAAAACGAATCTTTCCGCGATATTTGAAGAGCATGCAGGCACGCCGCTTGTATTGGACTACAGCGTGTACAACTGTATCATGAAATGCATTGTGCACCAGCAGCTGAATTTATCTTTTGCGTACACCTTGACAGAACGGTTTGTCCATACGTTCGGCGAGCAGAAGGACGGCGTGTGGTGCTATCCGAAGCCGGAAACGATTGCGGCGCTGGATTATCAAGATCTGCGCGATTTGCAATTCAGCATGCGAAAAGCGGAATACGCTATTGATACGTCGCGAATGATCGCCGAAGGCACGCTCGACTTGTCAGAGCTGCCCCAAATGACAGATGAAGACATCATGAAGAAACTGATCAAAATTAGAGGCATCGGCCCATGGACCGTGCAAAACGTCCTCATGTTCGGACTTGGACGCCCTAATTTATTCCCGCTGGCCGATATCGGACTCCAGAACGCGATAAAACGCCATTTTCAACTGGACGATAAGCCGGCAAAGGACGTCATGCTGGCGATGAGCAGGGAGTGGGAGCCTTATTTAAGCTATGCGTCTTTGTATTTGTGGAGAAGTATAGAATAATTCGTCTCACAATGAAGGAAATCGTGTAAACGTGTTATACTAGAAAGATGTGAAAAAACCATTTCACTTTCTGCCATCCGCAGAAAGCTTCATATAGAAACGGAGAGAACAACGTGAACCAACAAAACAAAAAGGCGCCCGTCGAACTGAAAGTCGGACAGACCTTTCCGCTGACGATTAAACGTCTCGGGATTAACGGGGAAGGCGTCGGCTATTTCAAGAAAAAAGTCGTATTCGTGCCCGGCGCGCTTCCAGGTGAAGAGGTTGTCGTCCAAGCGACGAAAGTGCAGCCGAAGTTTTCGGAGGGACGGATCAAGAAGATTCGCAAGGCTTCGGAGCATCGGGTAGCACCGCCTTGCCCTGTCTACGAGCAGTGCGGCGGCTGTCAGCTTCAGCATCTTGCATACAGCCAGCAGCTTCGGGAAAAGCGCGACATCGTCATCCAGTCTCTGGAGCGCCATACGAAGTTCAAAGTCGAAAACATGGATATTAGAGAAACGGTCGGCATGGACAACCCATGGAACTACCGTAACAAAAGCCAATTCCAGATCGGACGCTCACAAAGCGGCAGCATCATTGCCGGCTTATACGGCCTTGATTCTCATGATATCGTGCCAATTAAAGATTGCATCGTCCAGCATCCGGCAACCAACAAAACAACAGGCATCGTCCGCCGCATTTTAGAGGACTTCAATGTGTCTGTTTATAATGAAAGAAAACGAAAAGGCGACGTCCGCACGATAGTGACGAGAGTCGGCTTTGAAACAGGCGAAGTGCAGGTCGTGCTTGTCACAGCAAAAGAAACGCTTCCGCACAAGGAAGAAATCGTCAAAGCGATCCAAAAGCGCCTGCCTGAGGTGAAATCCATTATTCAAAATGTAAACGGAGCGAAAACCTCAGTTATTTTCGGTGAAAAATCAAAACCCCTCGCCGGACATACCGTGATTCAAGAAGTGCTCGGCGACGTATCTTTTGAATTGAGCGCCCGCGCCTTCTTCCAGCTCAATCCGGAGCAAACCGTCAAGCTGTATGATGAAGTGAAAAAAGCGGCACAGCTGACCGGGAAAGAAAAAGTCGTTGACGCGTATTGCGGCGTCGGCACCATCGGCATGTGGGTGGCGGACGGAGCGAAGGAAGTCCGCGGCATGGACGTCATCAAAGAATCAATTGACGATGCCAAGAAAAATGCCAAAAAACACGGTATGACAAATGCCACGTACGTAACAGGAACAGCCGAGCACTGGCTCCCGAAATGGACGAAAGAAGGCTTCCGCCCGGACGTCGTCATCGTTGACCCGCCAAGAACCGGCTGTGACAGCACGTTCTTGGATACGATTAAAAAAGTCAAACCGAAACGCTTTGTCTACGTTTCCTGCAATCCATCCACGCTTGCGAAGGATTTGCAGGCGCTGTCGAAAGACTATCGCGTGGAATATATTCGGCCTGTGGATATGTTTCCGCAGACGGCGCATGTGGAAGCGGTGGCGAAGCTTGTATTGAAATCATCTAACTAAAATAAACAATTCCTAATCAGATCTGGATTTCGGTAAAATAAACAATTCCGATTTCCGGGTCTTTTTCATGCGCAGCCCAAGCTATTGAAAGAAAATTTGCAGGAACATACACTGAAACTTTGATTATGTACCTAACTCTATGACTCAAACTGCTTTTCTAGTCGGTTTGCTTTGTCGCTTTTTATTTGTTATTAGTAAAGATTTAAATGTTCAAAATTTACTTTCGTTTGATAAGAAGTGCTTAAGCATGCTATAAGTGTAAAAGAAGTATGGTCAGCTTTTTAATTTTGGGATAAAGGTTTGCGTTGGTATCCCATAATGAAAGGATTTGAATGGAATGACGATAGATAATTTCTGGCGTGAATTACCACGGCCTTTTTTTGTACTGGCCCCAATGGAAGATGTGACGGATGTTGTTTTCCGTCATGTAGTAAGTGAAGCAGGCAGGCCGGATGTATTTTTTACAGAGTTTACAAACTCGGAGAGCTATTGTCACCCGGATGGGAAGGATAGTGTCCGCGGCCGTTTGACCTTCACGGAGGATGAACAGCCAATGGTGGCTCATATATGGGGAGACAAGCCTGAGAATTTTCGCCAAATGAGTATTGGTATGGCGGAGCTAGGATTTAAGGGTCTAGATATCAATATGGGCTGTCCTGTGCCTAATGTGGCAGGCAATGGGAAGGGAAGCGGCCTTATTTGCCGTCCTGAAGTTGCGGCAGAATTAATACAAGCTGCAAAAGCAGGGGGATTGCCTGTAAGTGTGAAGACAAGGCTTGGTTACACGAATGTGGATGAATGGCGCGATTGGCTGACACACGTATTGAAGCAGGACATTGCTAATCTCTCTATTCATCTTCGTACAAGAGCGGAAATGAGTAAAGTGGATGCGCATTGGGAACTCATCCCGGAGATTAAGAAACTTCGTGACGAGGTGGCGCCAGATACGCTATTGACGATCAATGGGGATATCCCTGACCGTCAAACTGGCTTGAAACTCGCTCAAGAATACGGTGTCGATGGAATTATGATTGGGCGTGGTATTTTTACAAATCCATTTGCCTTTGAAAAGGAGCCGAAAGAGCATAGCAGCAAGGAATTGCTTGATCTCTTAAGGCTGCACCTGGATCTTCATGATAAATATTCAGCATTAGAAGCGCGTCCGTACAAGCCTCTTCCTCGCTTTTTCAAGATTTATCTCCGCGGATTCCGAGGGGCGAGTGAATTAAGAAATCAATGCATGAACACAAAGTCAACGGATGAAGTGCGGGCATTGCTCGATGACTTTGAGAGAAAGTATCTTGATGGGGTGGAGCAACAGTAGATAGAGTTTATGATAAGCAGTACATTGGCAGGTGGGAAAGCGGTATGGAACCGCACTATACCAGCCAATTATTGCTTGATAGGTTAGTTATTTATTTCCACTGTCCAAAATAACATCAGACGAAGAGGAATCTGTCAGATTTCCTCTTCTTTTTTTGATTCAATAAGTCAGATTGTCTGACATTCCAATTGAACTAGCTCCATATAATCAATAAAGTAAATGCAAGAGTTTCTAAAACAGAATGGGGGCTGGAAGCATGATGGATGAATACGCCAGTATGTATAAGAACGTGATTGAATGGAGGAGACATCTTCATCAATACCCAGAGCTGTCCTTTCAAGAAGAAAAAACAGCTCAATTTGTATATGATACGCTCTCTTCTTTTGAATATCTTGTGATCAGCCGCCCGACAAGGACAAGTGTCGTTGCCCGGCTGGACGGTGCGCGGCCGGGCAAACGAATTGGGCTGCGCGCTGATATGGATGCGCTGCCGATTCAAGAGGAGCATGACAGTCATTTTTGCTCCCGCCATCCAGGTGTAATGCATGCGTGCGGGCATGACGGGCATACTGCCATGCTGCTTGGGGCGGCTGAGATTTTGTCTCAGAAAAAGGATGAGCTCAGCGGCGAAGTCTACTTTATTTTTCAGCATGCCGAGGAGGTTCATCCCGGCGGGGCGCAGGAAATGGTGAAGGCTGGTATTGCGAACCATCTTGACGTATGCATAGCCATTCATCTGTTTTCTGCTATGCCTTTAGGAAAAATCGGACTGGCATCAGGTCCTGTCACCGCTAACTCTGACCGCTTTGATATCACGATTAAAGGAAAAGGCGGGCATGCCTCTCAGCCTGAACAGTGCATTGACCCGCTTGTGATCGCCTCACAGGTCATTACTCATTTGCAAAGCATTGCCTCAAGACATACAGATTCTGCCGAAAGACTGGTGCTCTCTGTTACCATGTGTCATGCCGGTTCCGCCTACAATGTGATCCCCGACACTGTGACGCTTGGTGGGACGGTAAGGACATTTCGAAAGGAAGTCAGGGCAAATACGGAAGCGTTTATGGAAACCATCATAAAAGGCGTAACTGAAGCCCATGGCGCCTCGTATGAATTGGATTATCGCCATGGATACAAGTCTGTTGTGAACGATCCGAACGTAACCGAACTGGTCAGAAAAGCAGCGGTGGATCTGTGGGGGGAGGATCAGATATTTCCGTTAGCGCCAATGATGGGCGGAGAGGATTTCTCGTCGTTTTCTGAACGAGTGCCGAGCTGTTATATCGCTCTGGGAGCGGGAACCGGGGAGATGATCTATCCGCATCACCATCCTAAATTCACGTTCGATGAAAAAGCGTTATCAGCAGGTGTTAAATTATTTGTAAATTCAGTCTATTATATCCTGCATTCCCGTGAATCGATTTCAATGAAGATCAACTAAAACCAATTATAGGAGGGCGCTATGGCTAAACATCTGCCGGAAGTCACGACCGCTGATTCTTTACAAAAAATCGAGCATAAAGGACTATTAAAGTGGGTTGAAACGGTCGGAAACAAATTGCCTGATCCTTTTATGTTATTTATCTATTTATCGATGATCATCATTGCCATGTCTGTTTTGCTAGCAGGAAACGCAGTGACACATCCGGGTGATGGGAAAGAGGTAGCCGTTAAGAGTTTGCTCAGCATCGAAGGCATTCACTGGATGCTGACGGAAGCTGTGAACAACTTCGTTCAATTTCCGCCTCTCGGACTTGTGCTTACGATGGTGCTCGGCATCGGCCTAGCGGAACGCGTCGGTTTGATCGAGGCTGTGCTGCAAAAGATGATGGCGCATGTTCCGAAAGCGATCATCAGCTATTCCGTCGTATTTGTCGGGATTTTGGGAAATCTGGCGTCTGATGCGGCATGGGTTATTATCCCGCCGGTGGGCGCCTTGATTTTCATGGCAGCCGGGCGTCATCCTCTTGCCGGCTTTGCGGCCGCTGCGGCAGGAGTAGGGTCAGGATTTACGGCCAATCTGATGATCGCAGGAACAGACGCGCTTCTATCCGGCATTACCACACAGGTCGCACAAACGGTCGATAAACATGCTCAGGTATCGGCAGTCGACAACTGGTTTTTCATGGCGGCCTCCGTATTTGTTTTAGCCTTTATCGGTGCATGGATTACTGATAAAATCGTTGAACCCCGGCTTGGCAGCTACCGCGGAGAATACAAGCCTGAAATGGCGGCGTTAACGGGAAAAGAGATCAAAGCACTGAAGGCGGCGGGGGGAGCGGCTCTTTTATATGCTGGAGTCGTTGCGTTATTAGTTGTTCCAGAGGGAGCGCTTCTGCGTGATCCTGAAAACGGATCGATTCTTTCCTCGCCTTTTCTGAAAGGCATCATCCCCATCATTCTGCTGTTCTTTATTACTGTATCGGTTGTTTATGGCATCGTGGCCGGACGCATTAAGAATCAGACAGACGTCCCGAGGCTGATGGGAGATTCCATTAAAGGCATGTCAGGCTTTATTGTACTCGTATTTGTTATTTCGCAGTTTATCGCCTTTTTCACGTGGAGCAATATGGGAATTTTTATGGCAGTAAAAGGAGCGGACTTTCTGGAATCCATCCATTTAACAGGTTTTCCTGTAATAATCGGATTTTCGTTGCTGACTTGTATCGTCAGTCTGTTTATTACGAGCGGCTCTGCTTTATGGGCGCTGCTGGCCCCTGTGTTTATCCCGATGCTGATGCTGCTGGATTTTCATCCCGCGTTTATTCAAATTGCCTATCGGATTGCGGACTCCGCCACCAACACCATTACGCCGATGAATCCGTATTTGCCAATGCTGATGGCTTATTATAAACGCTACAAATCCGATGCGGGCTTTGGAACTGTGATTTCAACCATGATTCCGTATACGGTTCTGTTCTTCTTGGCGTGGCTTCTCATGATGTTCATTTGGTACATATTCGGCTGGCCGATCGGACCGGGCGTTTATGCAAAGTAAAAACGACAAAGGGTGGGAGACATATGGATATTATACAAATAAGACGAGATTTACACCGGCATCCCGAACTGGGCTTCACAGAATTTCGCACGGCCGGAAAGGTTGTGGAAACCCTTCAAGCTCTCGGATATCACGTGACATATGGCAAGGACGCAATGGATGGTGAAGCCCGCAGAGGCGTCCCATCAGAAAAAGAGCTGGAGCGCGCGTTTGACCGTGCAATAGAAAATGGAGCCGATCCTGGTACCATTGCGCCAATGAAAGGCGGATATACCGCAGTTATTGGAACGCTTGAAGGAAATGCGCCGGGGCCCGTCGTTGCACTTCGTTTTGATATGGATGCACTGCCAATTACAGAAAGCGCTGATGCTGACCATGTTCCTCATGCCAAGGGCTTCCGTTCTGAATTTGAAGGAACTATGCATGCATGCGCCCATGACGGACATACCGCGATTGGGCTGGGTGTTGCTGAAGCGCTGGCGCATCGAACCTTTGCAGGTACTCTGAAGCTGATTTTCCAGCCTGCTGAGGAGGGTGTCCGCGGAGCGTATGCCGTTACCGAGAAAGGCATGCTGGACGATGTTGATTATCTCCTCTGCCATCATCTGGGGACTAATGTGCCGCTTGGGGAAGTATACGGCGGTGCAGAAGGATTTCTGGCCACTACGAAAATGGCTGCTCATTTCCGGGGCGTCTCCTCACATGCAGGAGCGGCTCCGGAGCATGGCAGAAATGCTTTGCTAGGGGCGGCGACGGCGCTTTTAAATATACATGCCATTCCGCGTTTCAGCTCGGGCGATACCCGGATCAATGTCGGCGTGCTTGAAGGCGGAACAGCGGCCAATATCATCCCGCAGCACGCGAAAATGATCATTGAAACGCGGTCAGATTCAGAAGAGGTCAACCGCGATCTGGAAGAGCGGGTGAGAAAGATCATCGCCCACAGCGCAGCCATGCATGAGCTTGAACATGAGGTCGAAATCATCGGCGGAGCGATTCCGATCAAATGTGACGAGGAAATGGTTTCGACCGTGCTAGAAGCTGCTGGAGAGGTTGACGGATTTTCCTCACTGCAAGGCATCCAGACCGGCTCAAGAGGAAGTGAAGACGCAAGCTATATGATCAAAAGAGTTCAGGAGCGGGGAGGAAAAGGGACATATATGATCATTGGCACCGACATCGCCGCCCCGCATCATCATGAAAAGTTCGATATTCAGGAAGATATTCTTCCGCGAAGCGTTCAGCTGCTGAAGCAAGCGGCATTGAAGCTGTTGAAGTAGAGGGGGAGTCCCCTCTTTTTTTATGTCATTCAAAACGATTTCCAAATAAAGGAGCCGATTTGTTAGATTTATGGTACATTGATAGGTATGAAAAAAAGAGGAGATTCAAATGAAGAGAATGCATTTTTTTACAGGTATAGGCCTGCTGCTGATCGTGATGTCAGCCTATCCTGTCTTTGTACTATTGAGAGAGAATATAATAGATCACAACGTAACAAATCGTTATGACATTCATTATGCATATCAAGACAAGCATGGTTATGAATCTGCAATAGATACTCAACATATCAACATTTTTAATCATCATATTAGGATTATTGAAGGCAAAACAGGAAAACATGCGCCCCTGACAAGCTGGGATAAAGATGAAGACGTTCCTGCCGGAGAGATTGTTAACATACAGTATCAATTAGATGGCCGATACCTCTCCTCACCTTCTGAAGTATGGCTTTCTAATCGAGAAAGAGGAGGGAGATACTTTTCATGGCTTGAAATATTAACGGTAAAGGATCGAAAGACTGATCAAAATCTGGTTTACATTGTTCAGAGAATAACTGACGATCAAATAAGTCTTGAAAAAAGCAAATGGAAAATAATCAAGATCAATCAGGATGGAACTGTAAAGGAGAAGCGTCTAAGCTATTCTGATCGAAGCAAGGATCCATTGAGTGTGAAACTGCTCAATTTTTCATATGTTGGAGGAAATTCAATGGGGTATCATTCTGATATGTATGAAGTGATCCCTAATGTCATAATTCCTCTTTTGTATCCGTTGATTACGTTCGCTGTTGGTTGTGCGATCGTGATCGGGATTTTAATCATTGTGATAGTCCAGAAGACAAAAGGAGTTCGAAAATCAATATGAAACGACTATGCATCATCCCCTGCGGCAAGAAAAAAATCTGGGATGTCCAGCCTGATGCCGGGCCGGTAAGAGCAGAGGACGCTTATCTCAGCCCGTTTCATCAGGCGTGCGAGCGGTATGCGAAATCATTTTTCGATGAGTGGGTGATTTTGTCGGCGAAGCACGGCTTTCTTCGCCCTAATGATATCGTATCAGGAAATTACGATGTGACTTTTGGCACCGGTCATCCGGAAATCATGACAGCGGAGGAGCTGCGCCACCAATTTTGCGAAAAAGGCTTTTCCGACATCGAAGAGCTAGTCATGCTTGGCGGGAAAAAATATCGAAGCGTTCTAATCGCCGTTATCGGTGAGCACCAGCATATCAGCTGGCCACTGTCATCGTACAAAGGCATTGGCTACATGCTTCAAGCATTGAATCGGGCTGTTGAAGAAAAGCATGAACTGTAGCACATACATATCAAGAAAAGTGTGTGAACATGAAAAAACTTGTGTTTGGCTTGCTTGTTATTGCGGTATTCGGATACGGGTTATATATCTACCATGTATGGTTCGGTGATCCATTTACGAAAAATGCCGCAGAGCAGAAGCTTATATCCTATGCGAAACAAACCTATCCCAAAAAAGAAATGAAGATCACGAATGGGGTATATAACGCTAAAACCTCTGAATATGTATTCCAAGCAAACATCCAATCTCATCGCTACCCAATGTGTACGAAGGGATTTCTCCATCCTAAAGTAACGTGCGATGGAATTGAAGAAGCATATACCGAATCAGTAGCAAAGCATGTAAATGAAGTAGCATCGAAGGCAATCGAAGCAGATCTGAAAAAAGCGGTTCCGCAATATTCAATTGATTTTCTTTCAAAAGCAGTGATTCAGTCAAACGATGCAGAGGAACTGGGAAGTTAAAAAATTTCCAAGGAAATAAATACGTCGAACATTGTCAAAGGCCGGGTGATATCCGGTCTTTTTTGCATCTGTAAAATGATACAAATGAATCAGTATGAGACAAAACGAGACACCCGTCTCAAACTGTCTCCAGGGTGAAGACGAGAAGACTGATTTTACGGGCTCCAAAGATTGGCACACTTCTTGCATTTATTATTGTGAACCCTAAATAGAAGGAGGCACACACAATGGAACTGTTAAAACGAGAAGGCTTGTCATTAACTGAGGAAAAAGCGCTGTGGATGTACCAAAAGATGCTGGAAATCAGGGGCTTTGAGGACAAAGTGCATGAACTGTTCGCAGAGGGAGTGCTTCCCGGATTCGTCCATTTGTATGCTGGTGAAGAAGCAGTAGCTGTAGGCGTGTGCGCTCACTTAGATGATGGCGACAGCATTACAAGCACACACAGAGGGCATGGCCATTGTATCGCCAAGGGCTGTGATCTGAACGGCATGATGGCTGAAATTTTCGGGAAAGCGACCGGGCTTTGTAAAGGCAAAGGCGGATCGATGCACATTGCTGATCTCGATAAAGGCATGTTGGGGGCAAATGGAATCGTCGGGGGCGGGTTTACGCTCGCATGCGGGTCAGCGCTCACGGCTAAATATAAACAGACTAAAAATGTAAGCGTTTGCTTTTTTGGAGACGGAGCAAATAACCAAGGAACCTTCCATGAAGGCCTCAACTTAGCGGCTGTATGGAACCTTCCAGTTGTGTTTATTGCTGAAAACAATGGCTACGGCGAAGCCACGCCATTTGAGTACGCGTCAGCCTGTGATTCAATCGCTGATCGGGCAACTGCCTATAACATGTCGGGAGTAACCGTGGACGGAAAAGATATTTTAGCAGTTTACCAGGCAGCGGAGGAAGCAATTGAACGAGCAAGAAACGGCGGAGGTCCGTCTTTAATTGAATGCATGACCTACCGAAACTACGGCCATTTCGAAGGAGATGCCCAAACCTATAAAACAAAGGATGAAAGAGCTGAGCACCTTGAAGAAAAGGACGCCATTCAAGGCTTTAAAAACTATCTGTTAAAAGAGACGGATGAAAAAAAACTGGCAGACATTGAACAAAGCGTGAATGAAGCAATTGAAAAAGCAGTCTCCTTCAGCCAAGACAGCCCATATCCGAAAGAATCAGAGCTGCTGACAGATGTATATGTCTCATATGAAAAAGGAGGAATGTAAGATGGCAAGAGTCATAAGCATGTCAGACGCGATCAATGAGGCGATGAAACTTGCGATGAGAAGGGACGAAAATGTGCTGTTGATCGGTGAGGATGTAGCCGGAGGAGCGGCAGTCGATCATTTGCAGGACGATGAAGCATGGGGCGGCGTATTAGGCGTCACCAAAGGGCTCGTTCAGGAATTTGGACGGAGCAGGGTGCTGGATACGCCTATTTCTGAAGCGGGCTATATGGGCGCCGCTATGGCTGCGGCATCCACAGGGCTGAGACCGATTGCGGAGCTGATGTTTAACGACTTCATCGGCACGTGCTTTGACCAGGTCATCAACCAAGGGGCAAAATTCCGCTATATGTTCGGCGGAAAAGCGCAAGTGCCAATTACCGTCCGCACCACATACGGAGCGGGTTTCCGGGCTGCGGCACAGCACTCCCAGGCGCTGTACGGCCTTTTCACAAGCATTCCGGGGCTGAAGACGGTTGTTCCATCGAATCCGTATGACGCCAAAGGCCTGCTGCTTGCGGCAATCGAAGACAACGATCCGGTATTCTTTTTTGAAGACAAAACGTCCTACAACATGAAAGACGAAGTGCCGGAGGAGTATTATACAATCCCGCTTGGAAAAGCGGACATCAAACGCGAGGGCAGCGACATCACGCTGTTTGCGATCGGCAAGCAGGTCAATACCGCACTCGAAGCGGCAGCACAATTATCAGAAAAAGGCATCGAAGCCGAGGTACTCGATCCCCGCAGTCTGTCTCCTCTGGATGAGGACGCGATTTTCACATCGTTAGAAAAAACAAACCGGCTGATCATCGTGGACGAAGCCAACCCGCGATGCAGCATAGCGACAGATATTGCCGCGATTGTGGCTGACAAAGGCTTTGATCTGCTAGATGCGCCGATTAAGCGGATTACAGCGCCGCACACACCTGTGCCGTTTTCGCCAGTGCTTGAAGATCAATATTTGCCGACACCAGATAAAATCGTCAGCGTCACGCTTGAATTGCTTGGCGAGCCGGCAGTGAATTAAAGGGGGGACACATATGGCGGTCAAAGTAGTGATGCCAAAGTTGGGAATGGCCATGAAACAAGGAGAAGTATCAATTTGGAACAAAAAAGTGGGAGATCCGGTTGAAAAAGGAGAAAGCATCGCCAGCATTCAGTCGGAGAAAATTGAAATGGAAATTGAAGCGCCAGAAAAGGGCACGCTCATTGATATCAAGGTGAAAGAAGGGGAAGAGGTTCCGCCCGGTACGGCCATCTGCTACATCGGGGATGCCGATGAATCGGTGCAGGAAGAAACGGAAGAGCCAGCCGCTGAAGCAAGCAGGCAAGCAGATCCCCAGCCTCCTAAACATGAAAACAAACCCGCAAACACTAAAAAAGATAGACTGAAAATCTCTCCAGTCGCCAGAAAAATAGCGGAAAAAGCAGGGTTAGACCTGAAAAATCTGAAGGGCACGGGACCGGGCGGACGAATCGTGAAGGATGATGTCACAAAGGCGCTTTCTGAACAAAAAAGAGAACAGGCTGAGCCAGTTTCCGACCAAAAGGCGCAGGAAACGCCGGTTACAGGCATGAGAAAAGTGATCGCGTCCAGAATGCAGGAAAGCTTGGCAAACAGCGCCCAGCTGACGATTACAATGAAGGCTGATATCACTAAGCTGGCAGCGCTTCAAAAACAGCTTTCGCCGACAGCAGAGGAACGGCACGGTACGAAATTAACGATGACTCATTTTGTCTCAAGAGCTGCGGTGCTCGCTCTCCAATCACATCCTATGCTGAACAGCTTCTACAAAAATGAGCGCATTATCACACATCCTCATGTTCATCTTGGAATGGCTGTTGCTCTTGAAAAAGGGTTGGTTGTGCCTGTGATCCGCCATGCTGAAAAGAAATCGCTGATTGAACTGGCTCAATCCATCTCGGAAAATGCCAAAAAAGCACGCGAGGGACGGGCGGGAAGCGAAGAACTGCAAGGCTCAACCTTCTCTATTACAAACCTTGGCGCTTTTGGAGTGGAGCATTTCACGCCGATATTAAATCCGCCGGAAACAGGCATTCTCGGCATCGGAGCAAGCTATGAAACGCCGGTGTATCTAGGGGAGGAAATTGTCAGAAGCATGGTCCTGCCGCTCAGCCTGACATTTGATCACAGAGTCTGTGACGGCGCTCCGGCCGCTGCCTTTCTGAAGGCGATTAAAACATATTTGGAAGAACCGGCAGCATTAATTTTATAGGAAAAGCAGGTGAAAACGACATGACACTAGCCATTATCGGAGGGGGACCGGCAGGCTATGCCGCTGCAGTCTCCGCGGCACAGCAGGGCAGAAACGTGCTGCTCATTGACAAAGGCTCGCTTGGAGGAACCTGTCTGAATGAAGGCTGCATTCCGACGAAGTCTTTGTTAGAAAGCGCAAACGTACTTGATAAAATCAAACATGCCGGGCGCTTTGGAATTGAACTTCCGCCTGGTGCAATCTCGGTTGATTGGAACAAGATGCAGAGCAGGAAACAGCAGGTTGTCAGCCAGCTTGTCCAAGGCGTACAGTACTTAATGAAGAAAAATCAAATACAGGTCGTAAAGGGAGAGGCTTCCTTTCTTTCTGACAAGAAGCTCTTGATCAAAGGGGAGAACGGAAAAGAAATCAGAGAGGCGGAACAAATATTGATTGCAACCGGATCAGAGCCGATCGAGCTGCCCTTTGCCTCGTTTGACGGCGAATGGATGATTGACAGCAAAGACGCACTCGCCCTTTCAGACATTCCCGCTTCGCTTGTGATTGTCGGCGGGGGTGTGATCGGCTGCGAGTATGCCGGATTGTTCGCCAGACTTGGAACGAAGGTGACGATCATTGAAACAGCCGGCCAGCTGATTCCGGCAGAGGATGAGGATATCGCCCGTCACTTTCAGGAAAAGCTTGAGGAAGACGGAGTTGAAGTTCATACCTCCTCCCGGTTAGAGCGTGTTGATCCAGCAGCCAAAACGGCGATATGGAAAAGCGGACAGCGTGAGTTTAAGACGAAGGCCGATTATGTGCTGGTGGCGATTGGAAGAAAACCTCGTCTGGATGGATTACAGCTTGAGCAGGCGGGAATTGATTTTTCCCATAAAGGTATTTCTGTAAATGAGCAGATGCAGACCAATGTGCCTCATATCTACGCATGCGGGGACGCGATCGGTGGCATTCAACTGGCTCATGCCGCTTTCCATGAAGGGATCATCGCAGCTTCACACGCTTCAGGACGGAACGTCAAAATGAACGAAAAAAATGTGCCCCGATGTATTTATACATCCCCGGAAATTGCTTGTATCGGATTGACAGAAAAACAGGCGAGACACGTTTACGGAGATGTACAGATTGGTGAATTTCCTTTTTCCGCAAACGGGAAGGCGCTCATCAAACACCAAGCAGAAGGAAAGGTCAAAATTGTGGTTGAGCCAGAGTTCAGTGAAATCGTCGGAGTCTCAATGATCGGACCGGATGTGACCGAGCTCATCGGCCAGGCGGCTGCCATCATGAACGGTGAAATGACGGCGGATATGGCAGAGCATTTTATCGCGGCTCATCCGACACTCTCGGAAACGCTGCACGAAGCATTGTTAAGCACAATTGGGCTTGCGGTGCATGCATAACAAGAAAAGCTGGTGAATGCGCCAGCTTTTTTATTGTTGAAAGCGCTTTACTTTTCCCCTACAATAGATGAAAACGGCGTGTAAGGGAGGAACGATCAAGGAATGAATTCGATCCCGAACGATTTGCAAACCTGGAAACGTTTTGTGAAGGACGGCGTGCTGGACGAAGCCCGAATAAGAAAAAGGATAGCCGAGTCCTGGCATCGCTGCAGAAAGGCTGAGGTTAACCCCTATTTGGAAAAAGGCCCGAAGGTTTTGCAGCAAACGGAGCTGGATCAGCAGTCAAACAAACATTCATTCTTTCTGTCGACCGCAATGCCTTACCTGGAAAAATTGCTGCCTGCAATAAAAGAAATGGAAATGATGGCGCTATTAATTGATGCGGACGGCGTGGTGCTGGCGCTTGACGGGCATCGCCGCGCGCTCCATGAAGCCAAACGCATTAACTTTATCGAAGGCGCGTGCTGGACGGAAACGGCGGTTGGCACAAATGCAATCGGAACGGCGCTACACATTAGCGAGCCGGTTGTCATTCAAGGTTCAGAGCATTATTCTGTCGCCTCCCATCACTGGAATTGCTCAGCAGCACCGATTCATTATGAGGACGGCAGTCTTGCGGGGGTGATTGATATCTCTTGCCCAGCAGCGCACACACCCCTAAATATGCTAGGCATTGCCACGGCGATTGCCTATGCCGCGGAACGAGAATTGGCAGCCAAAAGCAGGGAGAAAGAGCTTGAACTGCTCAGCCGCTTTGCCGATAGGGCATCGTCCCGTGTGCCGATCGTGCTTTGCAATGCCAAACAGCACATCATCGGCGCAAGCCTACCGATACAAACGTCAATACCGGATTGGCAAGGCCGGCATCTTTATGAGTTGAAGGAAAAGGGCTTTACGATCGAAAAAGCGGTCACCATGGGGGACAGCGGCACTTGTTTTTATTTATCGGAACAAAAGAAAAAAACGGCCTTTCGATTTAATGGAGTCCTCGGACAAAGCAGGCAATCGCAAGCCATGCTCATAAGCCTCGAACGAGCGGCCGCGGCAGATGCGACAGTTTGTCTGTCGGGCGAAACCGGCACGGGGAAGGAAGTCGCCGCCCGCGCGCTTCATGAAAACAGCGACCGTAAGCACGGGCCGTTTGTAGCCGTGAATTGCGGAGCGATCCCGTCGGATTTAATCGAAAGCGAGCTGTTCGGCTATGCAGAAGGCGCTTTTACGGGAGCGAAACGAAATGGCTACAAAGGCGCCTTCCAAAAAGCGAATCATGGCACCTTATTTCTAGATGAAATCGGAGAAATTTCCCACTCGATGCAGGTAGCGCTTTTACGGGTGCTTCAGGAACGCAAGATTACGCCGATTGGCGGGACAAAGGAAATTCCAGTTGATATCAGAGTGATTGCTGCCACACATTGTGATTTGCGTGAACTCGCAGAAAGCGGAAAAATCAGAGAGGACCTGTTTTACCGCCTTCATGTCTACCCGATTCAGCTTCCTCCTCTGCGGAACCGTCTTGAAGATATTAAGGACCTCTTTGCGTACTACACACAGAAAAATGGATGGCCGGGAGAGCTTCCGCCAGGCTTTTTGGACGTGCTGAAGCAATGGAAGTGGCCGGGGAATATCCGCGAGCTGTTTAATGTTTTTGAACGCCTTTCCATCAGATTTCCGGACGGAAGGCTGAGTGACGAGCCGCTTTCCTTATTGCTCGAAGCATCAGGCTTGCCGATCGGCCCCGTAAAAGAAAAGCGGGCTGAAACAAAGGCGCTGAATCTCCGAGAACAAATTCAAAAAGATATCCTCATCAATGCGCTTGAAACAGCAAAAGGAAACGTCTCCAAAGCCGCAAAAATCAGCGGCATTCCGCGCAGCACCTTCTACAAACGATTGAAAAAATTTAATATGACCGCTGGATCATAAAGCATACTTCTTTCAAGAAGTGGAAACGTTATGTGTGAAGGAGGGTGTTGAGATGAATATACAGAGAGCAAAAGAAATCGTGGAATCACCGGATATGAAGAAAGTAACATACAACGGAGTGCCGATTTACATTCAGCATGTGAATGAAGAAACCGGAACAGCAAGAATTTATCCGCTGGATGAACCGCAGCAGGAGCATGAAGTGCTGCTGAACAATTTAAAAGAGGATTAAACAAAAATGGCCCGCTTTCATAAGCAGGCCATTTTGTTATGCTCGCGGCGCAAATAGAATCACACAAACGCCAATCAGACAAATCAGTGCGCCGATCCAGTCATACAGATCTGGAGTTTTCCGATCGACAAGCCACCCCCAAAAGACAGCTAGTACGATGAACACCCCTCCATAAGCGGCGTATACCCGGCCGAAGGAAGGGAAGGATTGAAACGTCGGGAGAATGCCGTACACAATCAATATCAGCGCCCCGGCTACCCCGTACCCGACGGGCTTCGCTTCTCTCAGCCACAGCCAAATCAAATAGCCCCCGCCAATTTCAGCAAGTCCCGCCGCTAGAAATAAAAGAATGGTCATCAGCATCACGCGCACCCCTCAAACTGCAGTTGTATTTCATTATAAAGGAGAGAGACGCGTTAAAGCTTCGGATTTTCTTCAAATTCCTTCAAATACACACTGCGCTGAATCTCCGTAAATTGGCTGATCCAATTGTTTTTCGCCTCTTCCGTCATATGGGGCAGCATATAGCGTTCAACCGCTTCGAAAAATAATGGATTAGCTATGATGTTCCAAGTCGGAATGCGAACGATCTTGCCGTCATTCCTCTCAATGATAATATCCTCAAAGAAAATCCCTTTCAAACTGTATTGATGGCGCCCCATATAAATGCGCTTGATTTCAGTAAAAGGCACGCTGCGTTTTTTTGTGAAAATCTTCCCATCAGGCCCTTGTTTGATACGAAAAATAACATTTCCTCGACTTGTGAACGCTGGTAAAACCATAGAAAATGTGATCAAGCCATAGACAATTGCCATCAATCCGCCACCTAAATAAAGCAGAGCGTATTTGGATTCGAACGTAATGGCTTCTGACACCAGCCATACGCCTGCAATCACGGCGCCTCCAGTTGCGAGAAACAGCCAGATTCTGAAAAACATTCTGCTTTTCACTTTAATGACTTCATTGTTCTTCAATTGTTTTTCTCCTTTATCGCTCTTTAACAAAAAGCATATCTTTTATTATATCTACACTTGCTGTTATGACAGAAAATTCATTTTTCGTGATACCCGTAATTAGCCAAGTATGGCGGGTGCCGGGCAGGATAAAAGCCATGTCATCCACTTCCGGCGCGTTATCTTTATCGTAAGACAGGCGCATCAGTGTATCCAGCTTTCCTTTACGCAAAGCCAAATCATTTATAAACCGGGTAATGTCCTCCTGATAGTCATGCTTTCCAAGGAATTCCTTCAGATAGGAGGGAGTCTCGGAAGCACCTTCCAGAAGTAATTCAAATTCATTTGATGTCAAAGCCAGGATAGATTCGCTTTTATCCTCGGTATCTATTATATTTAAAAACTCAGCTGCTTTTGTAAGCAATCCGTCATTTGATTCCATTTTTTTTATGCTATGTACTTGCTCATCAAAAAGAAGTTCATGGGAGTAGGTGCCAAATTTAGAAACGTGGCAGGAAACATTCCGTTCGCTGCCTTGTTCGTCAAACTTGGAAAGCTTTACTGTATAGTCCGCGTCATTTAATACGTGGATAAACGGGCAGTACTCATCTTTTAACCTGTATTGATGATTCCGGTATTCAACAGCATCCTTCGCCAAAAGCGAACGGCAGGCTGCTTCAAATAAGAAACCGAGCTGCTCATCTTCAATTTCAGGGAAATAGGCTTGCTTCAGTGACATGCCCTGTTCAAAAAAGCCTTCGCTGTAAAAACAAAATATGAGCTCTTCTAAGCTGATCGTAAACTGAGTCATGATTTATTCTCCTATCCGAATGAAAGTTTGCCTTTAAGGAAATGGGTTGCGCCGTGTATAAGCGAGTCCGCCGTTTTCTTTGCTTTCTCCATTCCTTTATGAATTGTTTTATTGGCCGCATCTATGCCGTCATTCACTGATTCTACGACCTTGCCGGCAGCTTCCAAGCCTTGCTTGGCTGTATCAACGGCAGCATGAATCGGTTCTTTTAGCTTTATGGCTGCTTTTTCAGCGAAACCTGATGTGAATTTGGCAATTTTCTCCCCAACAAAACCGCCTACAGCGGAACCAATCGTACCGCCGATGACTGTGCCAACAGGGCCTAACACACTTCCGACGGCACCGCCGACGACTGCGCCTGCCGTTGCCCCGCCAGCGATAAAAATCGTGTTATTCACTGCATTGCCAACAGCTTTTGCATTTTCCCTTTTGAGCACTTCGGGTTTGTCTGCGTATTTCGAGTAGTTTTCTGCGATCTTTAAGCCTGCTCCAAACGTTTCTGTCGCTCCGGTTATCAGTGTCGCTGTAATGGCATTTCCTTTTGCGAATTTCAAGCCTGTTTTTCCGACATCCTTCAGCGTTGAGCGTACGCCGGCTTCATTAACAAATCCTCTTGTATAGCTCCTTACGCTGTTTGAAAAATCCACTGTGTCCTGCGGAAAGTACTTTGTAAACTTTTTATGTACCAGATCAGAAAATGGTCGGTTTGTCTTTTTAAACAGATATTTTGGGTTCAAAAGCACTCTGGCTGCTTTTTGATAACGGGAGCTGTCTACTGCTCTGGAAATGTCCAATAGAATGTTAGAATGGCGTGCAGTATGTAAGCCGCTTGGCTGTTTCACAAACTTTGTAAGCCCTAATCCGTAGTATTTTCCCTGGGTCAGCATAAGGGCGGTTAAGCTTGTCATCGTTCCATATTTGTCATAAGCGTTATAAAGCTTTCGTAAAATATTGTCTTGCTCAACAAATTTGTCGCTCGTTTTTCTGATGAATATCTCATTGTCACTCAGCTTGCTGACGAGCGCTTTTCCTGAGCTCCATGCATCCCCGACCCCCGAAAAACAGCTGCTGTAGCGGGGATCGCATTGTAAAATCAGCTGTCCCAGCTCGCCATGCAAATCCTTATATTTGTTTTCCATATCAGTTAATTCTGTGACCACATCATTTGCCAGCTGTTCAAGCTTATCCGGATCAACTGCAATGTTTCCTGACACGCTATTCACCTCTCGAGTTTATGTCTTTCCTCTCTTGCTTTTCTTTCTAATTCTTCCATTCTGGCAATCTCAGCTTTTCGTTCTTCTATTTTTACGGCAGCTGCCTTAAGTTCCTGGCTTGTTTCAAGCAGCTCCTGTTCGAACTGGTCGTAGGCAGCTCTTGTTTCCTCAAAATCCTGGTCAAATGTGTCTCTTGCTTTTCCCTGCCACGCATCGCCCAATGCAAATAACCGGGAGTCAAGGAGCATTTTTGAGCTTCTGACCTCTTCTGCGGCTGCACTGTACTGATTTGCGAGCTCGATGACTTTATATGAGTCCAACTTTTGTCCCCTGCCTTTCCTAAATTAACGCACAAATGGATGTTTTATATAAATGATTATAAATAATTCGGCATGTATCCGAATCGTACAAAAGAACCTTTTCATAAGAACTGGAAGGGCGTATATTCACTCAAATTTCACAGATGATGAGACTTTGAGAGTGCAAAAAAGGTAAAAAAATCAAATTTCTTACATGATAGCAATTGAGAAATTTCCCGCTCTATGGGAAAAAAAACTAAAACTGATCAAATGACCTAAGTGCGCCAAAAGCATTACGAGACAAGCTGTCACATGATATAAATAAAATGTAAACGTTATCAAGGAGGTCGTCATATGAAGAAAAAATCATTCTCAATCGTAATAGCGGGCGGAGGGAGCACATTTACTCCCGGGATTGTTCTGATGCTCTTGGACCATTTGGAGGAGTTTCCGATCAGAAAGCTGAAGCTGTATGACAATGATAAGGAAAGACAGGAGCGGATTGCGGGAGCCTGTGACGTTTTTATCAGAGAAAAAGCACCGGAAATTGAATTTACAGCGACGACTGATCCGGAAGAAGCTTTTACAGACGTTGATTTTGTCATGGCACACATCAGGGTAGGGAAATACGCGATGCGCGCGCTTGATGAGCAAATTCCGCTGAAGTACGGAGTTGTGGGCCAGGAGACGTGCGGACCGGGCGGTATCGCATACGGTATGCGTTCGATTGGCGGCGTGCTTGAAATATTAGATTACATGGAAACATACTCGCCAGATGCGTGGATGCTGAATTACTCCAACCCGGCGGCGATTGTGGCGGAAGCAACGAGACGCCTCAGACCGAACTCAAAAATCCTCAACATCTGTGATATGCCGGTCGGTATCGAAGACCGCATGGCGCAAATTCTCGGCCTGTCCTCAAGAAAAGAAATGAAGGTCCGGTATTATGGGTTAAATCATTTCGGCTGGTGGACATCCATTCAGGATCAAGAGGGCAATGATTTAATGCCGAAGCTGAAGGAACATGTGTCTCAGTACGGATATATTCCGAACGCAGAGTCCGAAGCGGTGGAGGCGAGCTGGAATGACACGTTCGCAAAAGCGCGTGACGTGCAGGCCGCCGATCCAGACACATTGCCGAATACGTATTTACAATATTATCTGTTCCCGGATGACATGGTGAAAAAATCAAATCCGAACCATACGCGGGCAAACGAAGTCATGGAAGGACGCGAAGCCTTTATTTTCAGCCAATGCGATATGATTGCACGCGAGCAGTCCTCTAAAAACAGCGACATCAAAATAGACGATCACGCGTCATATATCGTCGATCTGGCCCGTGCCATTGCCTACAATACAGGTGAAAGAATGCTTTTAATCGTTGAAAATAACGGCGCAATCGCAAACTTTGACCCGACAGCAATGGTAGAGGTGCCGTGTATCGTCGGCTCGAATGGGCCTGAACCGATCACAGTCGGAAACATTCCGCAGTTCCAAAAAGGACTGATGGAGCAGCAGGTATCAGTTGAGAAATTGACAGTTGAGGCGTGGACGGAAAAATCCTTCCAAAAACTATGGCAGGCGCTCATTCTCTCAAAAACAGTGCCGAACGCCCGTGTGGCAAGGCTCATTCTCGAAGATTTAATGGAAGCCAATAAAGATTTCTGGCCTGAGCTTGATCAAAGCCCTAGCCGCATCTCCTAATTGAAAAATCCCCCATTTTTGAAATCTATATTGTATATAATAGAAAGAAAATGGGGGGATCTGATATGCAGCTCGAAGAACTGATTAATCAGCATTACAGTAAATTAAATGACAACGATTTTCATATTTTGAAATATATATTGAATCACAAGAACACGTGCTATCGTCTTGGAATCGATGCCCTTGCGAAAGCGTGCAGTGTATCGCGTTCCTCGATTTTGCGTCTTGCCCAGAAGCTTGGTTTCAGCGGCTACAGTGAATTTCGCGTTTTTTTGAAGTGGGAAGATCAGTCGGAAGAAGGCGAGAGTATGAGCTTTCAAAAGCTGCTGGATGACATTGAAGCAAACCTGAAATTTTTAAGGACAAAGGACATGACGGACATGTGCCAGCTGATTGATGAAGCGGACCGCATGTTCGTGTACGGGTCCGGAACGGCGCAAAAGATATGCGCCCATGATCTGCAAAGAATGTTTATCCCTCTCAATAAGTATCTGATTTTAATTGAGGGCAGAAATGAATTTGACCAGATGCAGGATGATTTTAAGGTGAATGACCTGTTTATCATCATTTCGCTGTCCGGAGAAACACCTGAGCTGATCCCGCAGGCAAGAATGCTTTCCGCAAAGGGTGTTCCCTTTATTTCCATTACGAATCTGAAAAACAATGTCCTCGCCCAACTGACACCGCATAATCTTTATGCGACAAGCAAGGCCGTGACATTGAGCGATAAAAAAGAAATTGTCGCTTTTGCGCCGTTTTTTCTCGTTGGCGAAGCATTATTCCGCGCATATGTTGATTACAAAGAAGCTGAAAAAAAAGACATTGAGTAGCAGGGGGTTTTGATATGATGCAAAAAGTCCAGCGCTTTGGAAGCGCGATGTTTGTGCCTGTTCTATTATTCGCGTTCGCCGGCATTATTGTCGGTGTCAGCACGCTTTTCAAAAACGAAACCCTGATGGGCCCGCTCGCCGATCCTGACGGGTTTTGGTACCAGTGCTGGTATATCATTGAGCAGGGCGGCTGGACCGTATTTAATCAAATGCCGCTCTTATTTGCCATCGGCATCCCAGTCGCTTTGGCGAAAAAAGCTCAGGCGCGCGCTTGTTTGGAAGCGCTTACGGTTTACTTGACGTTCAACTACTTTGTCAGCTCGATCCTGACGGTATGGGGAGGAGCATTCGGCGTCGACATGAACCAAGAGGTCGGCGGAACGAGCGGATTAACGATGATTGCCGGCATTAAAACGCTTGATACCAACATTATTGGGGCAATTTTTATTTCTTCCATTGTTGTATTTTTGCATAACCGCTATTTTGATAAAAAACTGCCTGATTTTCTCGGCATCTTTCAAGGCTCCACGTATATCGTCATGATTTCCTTCTTCATTATGATTCCGGTCGCTCTGGCCGTGTCTTTTATCTGGCCGATGGTCCAAACGGGAATCGGCTCGCTTCAAAGCTTCCTTGTTGCCTCGGGGGCAGCAGGTGTATGGGTTTACACGTTCCTGGAACGGATTTTGATCCCGACCGGTCTTCATCATTTTATTTACACGCCGTTCATCTACGGACCGGCTGTGGCGGAAGGCGGTATCGTCACGTATTGGGCGCAGCACCTCGGTGAATATTCACAAAGCGCCAAACCGCTGAAGGACCTGTTCCCGCAAGGCGGATTCGCGCTTCACGGCAATTCGAAAATCTTCGGCATTCCGGGAATTGCGCTCGCGTTTTATGTCACAGCCAAAAAGGAAAAGAAAAAACTCGTCGCCGGCCTGCTGATTCCTGTCACACTTACGGCGATCGTCGCCGGCATTACAGAGCCGATTGAGTTTACTTTCTTATTCATCTCTCCTTTCCTATTTGCGGTTCACGCCGTACTCGCCGCGACAATGTCGACGGTCATGTATATGGCCGGTGTTGTCGGAAACATGGGGGGCGGGTTAATCGAGGCGGTTACCTTGAACTGGATTCCGCTCTTTGGCAGCCACGGTATGACGTATGTGTATCAAGTTCTGATTGGACTCTCATTTACTGCTATTTATTTTTTCGTCTTCCGATTTCTGATCCTTAAATTCAATATTGCCACACCGGGACGTGAAATTGACGATCAGCAGGAAACAAAGCTGTATTCAAAACAGGAATACAGAGAAAGAAAAAACAAAAAGGATGAAACCGCCTCCGCTGCGGAAACGGCAGATGAAACCGCTGCATTGTACATCGAAGCGTTAGGCGGAAAAGACAACATCACCGAGGTCACAAACTGCGCCACGCGCCTCAGAGTCAGCGTCAAGGATGAAAAAAAGGTCGAACCCGACAGCGTCTTCCGCGCGCTTGGCGCACACGGCGTCGTAAGAAACGGGAAAGCGTTTCAGGTGATTATCGGATTGAGTGTACCGCAGATGCGGGAGCGTGTGGAAAAACTATTAGATCAATAAAGCAGACCCTCCTTTATAGGAGGGTTTTCGTTTGCCGTCAAAAAGACCATCATAGTAAAGTAAAGATAGAGACAACCGATTATAAAGGGATTTGGAGGCTTTTACATGTCAAAGGCTTTATCATATTTAAAACCATACTCACTTCTGGTGGGAATTGCGCTGATTCTCATGCTGACGGAACTCGCGGTTGAACTGGTACAGCCTCTATTGATTGCAAAAATCATCGACGATGGGATTTTGAAGCAAGACATGCGGCACGTTTGGATATGGGGTGCGGTCATGATCGGACTGACCATTTTATCATTTGCGGCGGGTATGCTGAATTCCTTTTACGCTGCCCATGTCAGCCAAAGCTTTTCCTATGATACGAGAAAAGGGCTTTTTCAAAAAATCCAGTCCTTCTCTTATTCAACATTTGGACAGTTTTCGTCCTCATCCTATATGACAAGGCTCACAAACGATGTAACACAGGTGCAAAACCTGATTTTTATGAGCCTGAGGTTTATGCTGCGTGCGCCGTTAATGATTGTGGGCGGCATTGTGCTGTCACTCGCTGTTAACGTGAAGCTCGGCTTTTTTCTTCTTGTGACGATTCCGATCCTGATTTTGTTTTTGCTTTGGGTACTGAAAAAAGGCGGAGCGCTGTTTAGGTCTGTGCAGAAACGGCTGGATCAAGTGAATACGATCATGCAGGAAAATTTAACTGCGATCAAGCTGATTAAAGCGCTGCTGCGCGGAAGCCATGAGGTCAAGAGATTTATCAAAGCAAACACGATGCTGATGCAAAAAACGGTCTCGGCATTTCAGCTTGTAGAATTTACAATGCCTGTGCTGATGCTGCTGATGAACCTCTGCATTCTGTTTATTTTATGGGCGGGAGCTCACAGCATTACAAGCGGAGGCACTCAGGTCGGCGATGTCGTCGCGGTTATTAACTATGCGACACGAATTACGGGTGCGCTTTCTATGTTCCCGTTTTTGATTATGATTTTCACCCGGGCAAAAGCCTCAGGCGACAGAATCGGCGAAGTGCTTGAAACAGAAGGTGACGAGCAGGAGGGAGGATTACTCTCAGATCGCTTGTCAGGCCGAATTGACTTTCAGGATGTGTCCTTCCGATATCCGGATATGGACAGAGAAGCGCTGCGGCATGTCACATTTTCCGCAAAGCCGAAAGAAACGATCGCGATTCTCGGGGCGACAGGATCAGGAAAATCAACGCTTTTTCAGCTCATCCCGCGGCTTTATCAGCCGGATTCGGGCAGCATTTACATAGATGAAAAGCCAATTGATGACTTTCCGGCCGAGGGTCTTCGCAAGCAAATCGGATTTGTGCCCCAGGAAGTGCTCTTGTTTTCAGGCACAATCAAAGAAAATATTGCTTGGGGCAAAGAACATGCTTCACTTGATGAAATAATGGAAGCGGCAAAACATGCGCAAATCCATGAAACGATCATGAAGCTTCCAAAGGGATATGATACCGTTCTGGGACAAAGAGGCGTCAATTTGTCCGGCGGCCAAAAGCAGCGGATTTCTATTGCACGGGCGCTCATCAGAAAACCATCCATCCTTCTTTTGGATGACAGCACAAGCGCGCTTGACCTGCAAACGGAAGCGAATCTGCTTGAGGCCATCAGCACATATGAGTGCACAACCTTAATCATTACACAAAAAATAACAACGGCCATGAAAGCTGATGAAATCTTGCTGATGGAGGATGGCGAGCTGATAGAAAAAGGCACACACAGCGAGCTGCTTTCTGAATCACATTTATACAAGCGCATTTACGAGTCGCAATTCGGAAGGGAGGGGAGCGAGTCATGCTGAAAGACATCCGCAAGCCTTTCCAATATCCCAAAATCCCAATCGATAAAAAAGAACGCGCCAAAAAAAGAGCGAAGGCAAAGGATACAAAAGGCACCCTGAGACGAATCTGGTTGTACCTGGCAGAACGAAAAGGGCTGCTCATACTCGTTATGCTGATGGTCGTAATCAGCGCGATATTCGGCCTCCTCGGCCCCTTTGTTATTGGAAAGGCCATCGATCATTTCATCGTCGGCCAGACGGTCAGCGGGCTTATTCCCGTTCTGCTCATTCTGCTTGGCATATATCTCATTCAATCTTTGTCGCTCTGGTTTCAAAACTATTGGATGATCACGATTTCGCAAGGCACAGTCTTTAGAATGCGAAGCGAGCTGTTCACCCATCTGCATGAGCTGCCGATCCCGTTTTTTGATAAACAGCGGCATGGAGAGCTGATGAGCCGGGTGACCAATGACATCGAAAATGTCAGCTCCACTTTAAATACGTCGGTGATTCAAATTCTGTCGAGCGTCATTACCTTCGTCGGAACGATTGCCGTCATGCTGTATATGAGCCCGCTGCTGACGGTGATTACGCTGACGATCATTCCAGTAATGGCGGTAAGTTTGAAATGGATCACTAACCGTACGGGGAAACTCTTTAAAGAACAGCAAAAAAACCTTGGCGAGCTGAACGGATATATTGAAGAAAGCATTTCAGGCGCCAAGGTCATCAAAGCGTATTCACGGGAAGACCAGATCACAGCTGAATTTCTGGAAAAAAACGCCGCACTCAAGACTTCAGGCTTCTGGGCACAGACGATTTCCGGCTTTATCCCGAAAGTGATGAACTCTTTAAACAATTTAAGCTTTACAATCATTGCCGCAATCGGCGGACTGTTTGCGCTGAAAGGCTGGATATCCATCGGCACCATCGTTGTCTTTGCCGAGTACTCAAGACAGTTCACACGCCCTTTAAATGATCTGGCCAATCAGTTTAATACGATGCTGTCCGCTATTGCCGGCGCTGAACGGGTGTTTGACGTGCTGGATGAAAAAGAGGAGCGGGAGGATGAAAAGAATGCCCTGCATCAGCCGATACAAACAGGCAGCATTGAATTCCGAAATGTTTCCTTCGGCTACGAGGAAAACAATCAGACGCTGAAACACCTCCAATTCACAGTGCCGGCCGGGCAGTCAATCGCCTTTGTCGGCCCGACGGGAGCGGGAAAAACCACTGTTACCAATCTGCTTGCCCGTTTTTATGAGCCCAATGAGGGGAGCATTTTAATCGACGGGATTGATATTAAAAAGCTGACAAGAGCCAGCCTGAGAAAAAACATGGGGTTTGTGCTTCAGGATTCGTTCTTATTCCAAGGCACGATCAGAGAAAATATCCGCTACGGCAGGCTCGATGCCTCCGATCAGGAAGTCGAGGCCGCAGCAAAAACAGCGAATGCGCACAGCTTTATTGCGCGGATGCCAAAAGGATATGATACAGTGCTGACACAAAACGGCTCGGGCATCAGTCAAGGGCAGAAGCAATTGATCTCTATAGCAAGAGCCGTGCTGGCCGATCCGGTTCTGCTCATTTTGGATGAAGCGACAAGCAACATTGACACCGTAACAGAAGTGAAAATTCAAGAAGCGCTTGCCCGCTTAATGGAGGGGAGAACGAGCGTCATCATTGCCCACAGGCTGAATACCATTCAACGAGCGGATCAGATTGTTGTGTTAAAAGACGGCGAAATGATTGAAAAAGGCAGCCATGATGAGCTGATACGCCAAAAAGGATTTTACAGTGACTTATACGAAAGCCAATTTAAGCAATAATGAAAAAGACCTTTGTCCTGCACAAAGGTCTTTTTTGTTACAGATTTATAGTACTTTCATTTCAATTTCGTAAAATGTAACAAAATTACTTGACGTAAACAAGTTATGTATATATACTAGCTTACATTAAGTAAGTGATAACATTTATCAAGGAGGATAAAAATGAATAAATCATTTGAAATTGGCACATTACTTTTAAGAGTTATCACAGGTATTATCTTTTTTGTTCACGGTTTATCAAAGTTTCAGGCAATGGAGGGCACGATCCAATTTTTCGGCAGCATAGGTCTTCCAAGCTTTATGGCGTATGTCATCGCAGCGATTGAACTCGTTGGCGGAGTGCTCGTCTTTTTCGGATTGGCTACACGTATTGTCGGTGTTCTGTTTGCTCTCACATTGATCGGAGCCATTATTACAGTGAAGCTGAAAGCGCCATTTATGGGCAATGCAGAATTTGATTACCTTCTGCTTTTGACATCCATTCACCTGGCACTTTCTGGAAGCCGTTTCTTGGCGCTGGACTCATTTGTGTTTAAAGCAAAAAAGAACGAAAATGTATCAGCATAAGAAAAGAGGCATACAGCATGACCAGCATTCATGAGGGTACAACCATTGGCTATGTCAAACTCACAATCCGCAGTCTGGAGCGTTCCCTTCAGTTCTATTGCAATGTGATCGGCTTTCAAGTCTTGAAAAAGACGGACCGCCGAGCTGAATTAACGGCTGACGGAATACGCACCCTCCTTATTCTTGAAGAAAATCCAAGCGCTGTCGTCTTGCCTGAACGCACGGTAACGGGCCTGTATCACTTTGCGATTCTGCTGCCCAACAGAAAGGAACTTGGTATCGCACTCGCCCGCTTGATTGAAAACGGGATTGCCCTCGGTCAGGGAGACCACGCTGTCAGCGAGGCGCTCTATCTCTCTGATCCTGACGGAAACGGAATTGAAATGTACGCTGACCGTCCTCGCAGCACTTGGCAGCGGGATCGTGAAGGAAACTACGTCATGACAACAACCGCTGTCGACATCGAGAGCCTTTTGGAAGAGGCCGGAGAAGTGCGGAAAACAACACTTCCAAACGGTACGGTCATCGGGCACATTCATCTGCATGTCAGCGATCTGAAAGAAGCAAAAGCGTTTTACACAGATGTGCTGGGCTTTGACATTGTCGGAGACTATGCGGGCATGTCTGCTCTCTTCGTTTCAGCCGGTGGATACCACCACCATATCGGCTTAAACATTTGGGCGGGAAGAAACGCGCCGCCTAAACCGGCAAATGCCAGCGGACTAGACTATTACACTGTTGTCCTGCCTCATCAAGAGGAACTCAAACGTGTGGCGGACCGAGTCAAAAACGCTGGATATTCGATTGAAGAAACGGAAGATCATTTTCATGTGAAAGACCCTGTCTCCGGAGCGCTTATCAAATTTGTGATTTGACTGTCATCCCTTTGCCGTAAATAACGGCAGAGGGATTTTTTATTTTTGTCCGCCTTGTTATGGTAAGAGAACTAACCTGTAAGGGGGCGTTAGACATGGAACTGAACCATCTTGTAACGGGCTCAATCGCTTTAAATAGAGCAAAATGATGCTTTATTTAACACCTATTATTCGGGAGCGATGAATTCGAATAAATAAGTGACAGCGCCGCATTTGACATAGAGTTCATATGCGGTTTTTAAATTCCGGGATTTATCTTCCAGAAACACCTGTAAAAAATAACAAGAGGCAGGTATGATAAGAAAGGAATTGCTTATAGGAGTGATGAGCGTGAAGGCTCTTTTATTTACAAGAATTTTCACCTTAATGGTGAGCTGTTCGATGTATCTGCCCCTCGTAAAGAATGATAATTGGTTTGAATATCTATTTATAGCGTTAGGAGCTGCCGTGTATGCAGCCAATCATTTTCTGCTGAAAATAGAGAAGTATGACGTCTGGTTTTGTCTGATTGATATTACGGTGGGCTTTTCGTTTGGATTCATGTTTCCCGGCACTGGTTTGTTCATTATTATGCTATGTCCGGTAGCTGTCGCATTTTTTCTGCGCGGGTTCAATAGAAAAATGGCATGGTCTGTGTTATGTCTTTGCTCCATTTTATTTTCAATTGTCCTCATTCGTACATATCTATTAGTCGGCAATGAATACGTCATGGATCATATCACCAGCATGACATTTGTGGTGTTCTGCGGAGTCGTCGGTAAATTAATCGGCAAACTTCTTGAAGCACAAGAAACGGCAAAACAGCAGTTTCAGGAACTCACGGATTCGCATCGGGCGCTGTCAGCTGCACACCAGGAGCTGCATTTATATGCGAAGCAGGTCGAAGAACTCACCGCCATTCACGAGCGGAACAGAATGGCACGGGACATCCATGATACAGTGGGGCACAAAATGACGGCGCTTCTTGTCCAGTTGCAGCTTCTGCGTGAATGGCAAAAAAGAGACAGCCGAAAAGCGGAAGAAACAGTCGGGGTATGTGAAACGCTTGCCCGTGAAGCGCTTGATGATATCCGCTTATCAGTACGCACCCTGCAAACGGAGAGCGATCCCTCATTCATTGAATCGCTGAAACAGCTGACAGAAGACTTTTACAAAAATGCGGGCGTCACATCCGAACTATCGGTCAGCGGCGACCCTGCGCTGGTCCCGCTGTCTCTGCACCCGACTGTGATCAGAACAGTGCAGGAGGCGCTGACAAATGCCAAACGGCACGGCGGCGCCACAGCCTGTTCAATCCAGCTTGCCTGCACAACGGACAGCATCAGCCTTGTTATGAAGGATGACGGAAAAGGAAATCCCGAGGCGGCACTCGGCTTTGGTCTTTTGAATATGAAAAAGCGGGCAGCGGAGCACGGCGGATCGATCCGCTTTGAAAGTGAAACGGATCAAGGATTTACTGTAATCGCCGAATTTTCTTTGGCCAATAAAAAATGGAGCTTTGGGCCCGCGCAGCAAAAGGAGAGTTTATCATGATTAAGATCATCATTACCGACGATCAGGATATCGTCAGGGAAGGGCTGGCATCCCTGCTTCAGCTCCGAGAAGAACTCGATGTCATCGCCACAGCGCGAAACGGACAGGAAGCCTTTGAAAAGGCGAAAGAGCTTGAGCCGGATATCGTATTAATGGACATTCGCATGCCGGTTTCCAACGGGGTGGAGGGAACAAAATTGATCACCAGCTCGCTAACGGGCGTAAAGGTGCTGATGCTGACAACCTTTAAAGATTCAGAGCTGATTGCCGAAGCGCTTGAAGAAGGGGCAAGCGGTTACCTGTTAAAGGACATGTCAGCCGATACAATTGTGAAAGCGGTTATGACTGTTCAATCAGGCGGAATGGTGCTCCCGCCGGAACTCACAGCCCAAATGCTGAATGAATGGAAACGTGAAAAACAGCTGAAGGGAACGGAAGTGAAAGAAAAGCCGAAGGAGCTGCACGACTTAACCGAGCGCGAAATGGAAGTGCTGGCTCAGCTCGGGTACGGGCTGAACAATAAAGAAATTGCTGAAAAGCTGTACATTACAGAAGGCACAGTGAAAAATCACGTGTCAAACATTATCAGCAAACTGTCGGTCAGAGACAGAACCCAAGCTGCCATTTATTCCGTCAGACATGGCGTATCTGTCTTTTGATAGATGACGTTTGGCATATGCATTACCTTGAAAAGGCCTGCCGCAGGCCTTTTTTTTATGCCTGATGTTCTATCCGGCGCCACATGTTTTACACTCTCATCTCTTCTACAATGGCAATGGGATAAAAAAAGGAGTGAAACGGCGTGCTTCAAGCAGAAAATATCAAAAAGGCATACGGAAAAAAAACAATTGTCAAAGGAATCTCTTTTTCCTTGAAAAAGGGTGAGTCGTTCGGACTGCTCGGACCGAACGGAGCGGGGAAGTCCACAACCATTTCTATGATTTCCGGACTTGTGCCGCTTGACGGAGGGGAGATTACAGTCGGCGGGTATGTCATCGGCAAAGACACGAACAAAGCCAAACAAAAAATCGGCATCGTCCCGCAGGAAATCGCCCTGTACCCGACACTGACGGCTCAAGAAAATCTCGTATTCTGGGGGAAAATGTATGGACTCACGCATGGAGAGGCCAAAAAAAGATCAGCAGAAGTCCTTGAGTATGTCGGACTGACTGAGCGTGCTAAAGAGAAAATCGAAACCTTCTCAGGCGGAATGAAACGGAGAATCAATATCGGCGCCGCCCTTATGCATAAGCCTGAGCTGCTAATCATGGATGAACCGACCGTCGGCATCGACCCCCAATCGAGAAATCATATCTTAGAAACAGTCAAACAGCTCAACGAAACAGGCATGACTGTGATCTATACGAGTCACTACATGGAAGAGGTCGAGTATTTATGCGACCGGATCGGCATTATTGATCAGGGAGAAATGATTGCGATCGGCACAAAAACCGACTTGTGCAGCCGCCTTGGAGGAGACACGATCATCCAAATGACTGTCAGCAGGACAGATGAAGGGTTCCTTTCTGCTGTCCGCTCTCTTGCCCATGTGAATGATGTGACAGTGAGTGAATCTGAGCTCAAAATTGAGGTTGCTGCGGCGCACCATGAGAAAGTAGTCACCAGCCTGCTCACGGAAGCCGCTGCCCATCAAACAAATCTCCTGTCTCTCCAGGTTCAGGAGCCAAATTTGGAGCGCCTGTTTCTGAATCTGACCGGCCGCACATTGCGGGATTAGGAGGGATGGCGATGAAAAAAGCAATATGGATCGCATGGAAAGATGTCAAAATCAGAATCACGGACAAAAAAGGGTTTATGATGCTTATCCTAATGCCGCTGATCTTAACAGCCATCTTAGGGGCCGCTCTTGGATCAATCCTTGGCGGAGGCAGCGAGATTGATGAAATCAAAGTCGGCTATGTCCAGTCTGATCAGTCAGGCCCGTCGAGGATGCTTAAAACAGATGTACTTGAAAAAATGAAGATGATTAAGGTCACAGAAGCCGGCAGTGAAAAGGAGATGAAAAAGCTGCTGGCGGAAAAGAAAATTGATGTCGGAATTGTCGTCCCGGCACATTGGGGATCCGGCAAGAAACCGGCCGCTGTCTATGCTGGCACTGATCAGGAATTAAAAGGCTCTATCATAGAAACGGCTGCAGTGTCTTTTATAGATCAATACAAGGCGGTCCGAGAAGCGTCATCCGCCTCAATGGAATACGTCACCAAGACGGAAGCTGCAAAACGAGGAAAGCTCAATCCTTCCCTCATTGCAGAAAACCTTGCAAAGACGCTTGAAAAAGAAGCGGGTGCCAGTCTTGCTGTTACAGAGAAATCAATCGGCACAAAAGAAGTTACCAGTTTTCAATACTATTCGGCGGCAATGCTATGCATGTTTATGCTGTTTCATATGACGGTCGGCGCGAAATCATTTTTGCTGGAAAAGGAAACGGAAACCCTTGCCAGACTGCTGATGACGCCTGCACAAAAATACGCCATTCTCTTCGGAAAGTGGCTCGGAACCTATTTGTTTGCCATTATACAATTTTTCATTTTTCTTATTGTAACCATCAATGTGTTTGATGTGGACTGGGGAGATAATCTCTTGTTCGTGAGTGTGCTGGGGCTGTCTTACGCAGCAGCTGTATCCGGCATTTCAGTGCTTCTTGCTTCATGCCTCAGCGATATGAAGTCAGCGAATGTTTTAGGCGGTTTTGGGATACAGGTGCTTGCCGTTCTCGGCGGTTCTATGCTTCCGCTTTATCAATTTCCGGATTTCCTGCAGTCTGTTTCAAAGGCGGTGCCAAATCGATGGGCGCTCGAAGGCTTTCTTTCCTTAATGGAGGGGGGAGGCTGGGCTGAACTTCAAACGCCGGTCCTTCTTTTTGCGGCAATCGGCCTTTGTTCACTGGCTGTTGGCATCAGAAGGCTTCACACAAGATAAGGAGGTAAAACACGGTGAAAAAAATCATAGCCATTTGCGGCGTTGAGCTTTCTCTCATTTTCAAGAAGCCGCAGAACTATTTGATGATGTTCGCTGCCCCGCTGCTGCTGACCTTGGTATTCGGCGGTCTGCTCGGCGGAAATGATGATAAGGTGCTGCTTGCGATCGTCGATCAGGATGATACACTTCTTTCGCAGCATTATATCCGGGAGCTCAAGCAACTTGATGATATGTATACCTTTCAAACGATGTCTAAAAGCAAAGCTTCAGAAAAACTGAAACAAAAGAAAATTGCCGGAGTCATCACCCTTTCCCGCACTTTCCAAGAGAAGCTTGAAAAAGGCGAGAAGCCGGAGCTGGTCTTCAGCCACGGTCCAGAACTAACAGGAGCGCCCGTTGCTAAACAGTATGCCGAAAGCAAGCTGGCAAAGCTCAACATTCAGGTAACCGCGGCAAAAACGGCGGCCGAGGCGGCGGGGGAGAGCTGGAAGTCGGCTTATAAAACGGTAATCGCCAAAGGTCATAGAGATAGCGCTCCAGCTGTAAAACGGGAATCTCTCAATGATAAAAAAGAAGGCAAGGGCGTAAGTGACAAAGCTTCACGAGCTGCAGGCTTTTCCATTCTGTTTGTAATGCTGACAATGATGGGGGCAGCGGGCACGATATTAGAAGCGCGAAAAAGCGGTGTCTGGCAGAGACTGCTCACCGCGTCTGTCAGCCGCGCGGAAATTGGAGCGGGGTATGTGCTGTCGTTCTTTGTGATTGGCTGGATTCAATTTGGAATGCTGCTTCTCGCATCCCATTGGCTGTTCGGAATCAGCTGGGGCAATCCGGCTGCGCTGATCGTGTTAGTATCCTTTTTTCTGTTTGCAGTCGTGGGCAGCGGGCTGATGATTGCTGCCCATGTCAGAACGCCAGAACAGCAGCTCGCTTTTGGCAACTTGTTCGTTATTGCGACGTGTATGGTAAGCGGAATGTATTGGCCGATAGAAATTGAGCCGAAGCTGATGCAGTCCATTGCTGACTTTCTCCCGCAAAAGTGGGCGATGAGCGGACTGACTGAAATCATCGCTAACGGGGCAAACATCACGGATATACTCGGCATTTGCGGCATCTTGTTTGCTTTTGCAGCTGTCACCTTCACAGCGGGGCTGAAAGCGCTCCGAACGTAAAAGCATCCGCCTCCGGGCAGATGCTTTTTATCATTATATCTTGTTTTCTGTCAGGTTCAGTCTTTGTTCCAGATGTTGTTTGACGGACGGCCAGTCACTTTCGATCATTTAAGGCCGCTCCTGGGTATCCTCTTGTATCATGGCTGAAATATGCTCCAGCCAAGAAACGTAGGTTTTCTCCCGCTCCAGCGCTTTCGTCAGCACAAGGTAGTGGCCGAAATCCGGTGAAGAAAACGAAATCGGCTCTGCTGATGCCATTAGCTTTTCATAGCTCCTTTGCAGGTCAGCGAGCTTCTCCTTGCGCTTCAGCAGCTGGTCTGTAAACAAGTCGGCTGCCTCTTGGCGTGACAGAGAAGAAATGAAATAAGCCTTTAGCATAAATTCGTCCTTCACTGTTTCCGGAATAGGATGGTGGCGGGTCAGCCACGCGTGCAGTTCCTGTTTTCCGCTGTCAGTCAGGGTATACATTTTTTTCTCAAGTTTTGTGCCCTGAATCGTTGTCCGGAATGTGATAAAGCCTTCATCTGTCAGCTTTTTGAGCTCAGGATAAATCTGGCTGTGCTTGGCGCTCCAAAACTGGCCGAGCTCCGCTTTGAAATAACTTGTAATATCATACCCGCTCAATTCGCCTTTTCGTAAAAGCCCTAATATGGCGTATTTTAATACTCTCATGCTGTCCTCCGTGTCTATGGCTGTTTTTGCAAACCAGAAGTTTTCTCAATGCCCTGCCGCAAATCGTATCATTCTTTTCTCTTATACCAGGAAAACAAAATTGAATTCCTTCTTGAAACTTGTCCTATATCAAATAGTCATTGCCATCTCATGTCTAGCTTTCATCTGTTCCCTATATTATAGGAAAGGGAGGCTGGGAACACAACCGCATGTCTCCTACGCTTATTGTCCTTTCAAGTTGCTATCGAGTGTATGAATCAAGTGTACTGCAGACAACTGCCCTTCGACAGGTTTATGCTTATTTCAAAATAATAGGTAAATTGAAGATTCTGATAAGTTTATATTTACCAAGTTTAAATTTAATTGTATAATCATTCTGGTAAATACATAATTGAGGAGAAACGGAAAATGAAACGATTACTTATTGCATCATCTATTTGTCTATCATTGATTTTGTCTATTCTAGCCGCTCCGCCTTCAAGTGCAAAGGCGGAAACAGCACATAACCCTGTTGTTCTTGTTCATGGGATTAGCGGCGCGTCATACAATTTTTTTGCTATTAAAAATTACTTAATCTCTCAAGGCTGGCAAAGCAATAAACTATATGCGATTGATTTTTATGATAAGACAGGGAATAACCTAAATAACGGGCCGCAGCTTGCAGCATATATTGATCGTGTTTTAAAAGAAACAGGAGCAAAAAAAGTAGATATTGTGGCTCATAGCATGGGAGGAGCCAATACTCTATACTATATAAAATACTTAGGCGGGGGCAATAAGATTCAAAATGTTGTCACGCTTGGAGGAGCTAATGGTTTAGTGTCATCTGTTGCGCTGCCTGGTACAGATCCTAATCAAAAGATTCTCTATACATCAATCTACAGTCTAAATGATGAAATTGTCATCAATAGCTTGTCTCGATTACAAGGAGCCAGAAACATCCAGCTTTATGGCATCGGCCATATTGGCTTGCTTTCTAATAGCCAAGTCAACGCCTATATCAAAGAAGGATTAAATGGCGGGGGACTAAATACGAACTGATGCCTCAGGGTATGCGCTAGATTAAACCTGCTGTTCATGACAGCAGGTTTTTTGTTTTCTGATAGATTGAGGAATTCAGATCCTAGAGTAAGCGGTTATTCAGCTTCTATATTCCAGCTCAACCACTTCTTTACTGAAGCTTTTCGCTATTGCGGGAGCCCCACCGCCTTCAGGACAAATTGTCCCTTCCGTAACGCCAGCTTTTTTGGCGATTTCACTCGGGAATGCTGAAATCGAATTGGATTATTATCAAAAGGTGAATAGGACACTGTTCCAGCGCGTCAAGCATAGCAGCCCGGCTGTACGGGACAAATGGCTGAGGGCGGTATACCAAAAAGTTATAGGTTTTTATGGGTCTTATCTTTCATGCATTGCTGAAAGATAAGAAATCAGGCACTTTTTTCAATTGAAGCAGGTGTGTTATGGTACAACCATCGATTTCTAAAAATTTGAAATAAAGGAGCGCTGTTATGCAAATTAAAGAAATTTTTGTGATCCGCTGCATTTCGTGCTTAAGTGTCGTTCTGCTCCATATCATTTCAATGGTTCTGATGCTTCAGGCGGAAGCACTTGCCGATATTTCTCACACGGTTGATTCTTTGCGCACACTCCTGATGTTCAGCACGCCTGCTTTCATTTTCATCTCTGAGTTTTTGCTGGCGCGTTCTTATCCTGATGGGGTGCCGGAGGGGTTTTTGAAGAAGAGAGGAAAAGTGATTTTTATTCCGTTTTTGTTTATCGCAGCCATAGATGCCTTGCTGATGACCAGTGCAATGGGGGGAAAGCTGACATTTCTGGCGTTTGTTCAGAAATATCTGGAAAACGTATTTTTAGGAAACTTTATCGGATATTTCATTCTTGTCATCTTCCAATTTTACATCCTGCACATGCTCTTTCATGAGTATTTGAAAAAAGCATCGCCCAAATGGGTGCTGTCTGTCTCGTTTGTGGTGACAGCCGCTTATTTGGGCTATTTCTCAGCAGTCAGTCCGGCTCCCGCTTCTGAACAAGGCGGTTCCTTTCCGTTTTTCTGGGTTCCGTTTGCAGGCTGGCTTTTCTACTTTTGTCTCGCTTATTACTGCGGAAAAGAGTACAAGCAGTTTTTAGCGCTGCTGAATCAATACCGCTGGGTGATATACAGTGCTGCGATCGGATCCGCCGCGTTGGTTGTGGCTGTTTCTTATTTCGGAGAGGTCGGCATGATCAGCTCAAAGCGGCCTGACATCATGCTTTATTCAACAAGTATGATTTTCCTGTGCTTTCACCTGTTTTCTAACATAAAGCACGTGCCGAAAATCATTATGTTTATCAGTAACTACTCCTTTTCGATTTATCTGCTGCACGCCTATTTTATGATCATTGGCTATGTGTTGCTGTTGAATATGCCGGACATTCCCGCTGTGCCGGCCGTTTTCTTAATGTTTGCCGTCTGCACAGCGGGCCCGATCCTGACATCCTGGACACTGAACAAGTTTAAATATGGATATTTGTTTGTAGGGAAAATCTATCAGCCGAAGAAGCGAAAAGTAAAAATGGAAGTGCGAGACCACGCAGGCTGAAACATCGCGGCAGGAGAAACGTTCCTGCCTTTTTTTTACGCAAATATATACATGATAGAACAACTATTAAACCATTTCCTTTAAAATAAAAGTGAATTTAATATATGCCAATGATTCAGGATTATTAGATGCCTGTTTATTGAAAGGAGACCAAACCATGTCAACAGCCAATCTAAGCTATCCGATAGGAGAGTACAAACTTAGGAAATTCATATCAAACGAGCAGAAAGAAGAATGGATTCAAGTGCTGGAGGAAGTGCCGGCTAAGCTGAAGCAAGCCGTTGAGGGGATGACAGACAGCCAGCTTGATACACCGTACCGAGACGGCGGATGGACCGTCCGGCAAGTTGTACATCATCTGGCTGACAGTCATATGAATGGCTATATCCGTTTTAAATTAACCTTGACAGAAGAGACACCGGCTATCCGTCCGTATGATGAAAAAGCATGGTCGGAGCTTGAAGACTCCAAAACAGCGGAGCCGAGCGGTTCACTCGCGCTTTTGCAGGAGCTTCACGGAAGATGGACAGCTCTTCTTCGCACTCTGACAGATCAGCAATTTCAGCGTGGATTTTACCATCCCGATACAAAAGAGGTCATTACCCTAGAGAACGCGCTCGGGCTGTATGTCTGGCACTCCCATCACCATATCGCTCATATTACGGAGCTTTCCAAACGGATGGGGTGGTCTTAACGCTTTTGCCGGCGGAAAGCCGGGAGACTGATTGCTGCAACCACCAGCAGTGAAATCACGGCCGCCGCCGCATATAAATGATCATAGCCGCTGGCAACACTTGCATGAATGGCATCGCTTATCGCAGTTTTGACTTCAGGCACAGGTATGCGTTCGATCTGTTCTTGTAAAGAAGAAACATCTGAACTGTCGATCTCGGGAATCATCTGCATATCCTTCCCTGACTGTCCGCTGTCCGATAAGCGGCTGCTGATTTCATCACCGATTTGGTCAAACCCTGCTGTAATAAAACCTGCATAAAGAGTAGGCGCCAATGTCAGCCCGATTTGCCTTACCAATGATAGCGTGCCAAGCGCCGTGCCCTTATTCGTTTTCGCTGCCTCTGATACAAGGACGTTCAGCGGCGCGCCTAACAGAAAGCCAAAACCAATCCCAGCTACCACACTTGCGATCACAAACTCCCATTTCTCCGTCACCCAAAGCGGAAATAAAGCAAATCCCGCACATGAAATGATTCCTGAAAGCACAACAGTTTTCACCGGTCCTTTTTTGTCGGTGAGCGCTCCGCCAAGCCAAGCGCCGATTCCGGAAGCTAAGGCGAGAGGTGTCATCCAATAGCCGGCTTTTGCGGCAGGAACGCCTAAATATTGCTCAACATAGGACGGAATAAAAATAACCGCTGCCAACAGGCCCCCGGATAATAAACCGATGATAAGCGTTCGCTGAAACAGGTGATTCCGAAGTAAAGAATACGCTAGAATGGGATCGCCCCCGCGCATTTCCATCCGCTTCTCAAACCATACGAGCGCCGCAAAACAGAAAATACCGATTAGAATAAATCCATAAACCTCAGGATCTCCCAGGCTTTTTAAGAGATTTGTTCCGTCAAGGTTTGTCATGCCGTACATTACAGCCAAAATTGACAAGGACAGTAGAAAAATTCCGGCCGTGTCGAGACGTTTGGCCTCCGGCGCTTTGGTTTCCACAATAAAAAATGCACCGAAAACAACCAGCAGCACCGCAATCGGCAGGTTAATCAAAAACAGCCAATGCCACGATCCGGTCCAATCAAGCAGAAAGCTTCCGACATTGGGTCCTAGCACAGCAGCCATCCCGTTCATCGCCCCTAGCAAGCCAAGGGCCTTCCCTTGCTTTTCCTTTGGAAGCGTAGCAAGGACGTGAGAACTTCCGATGATGAAAATTCCGCCCCCTCCAAGCGCCTGAATCAGCCGTGAGATAAGAAAAAGCGGAAAGCTTTGGCTCAAGGCGACAAGCAAAGAACCAAGCCCGAAAAGGCCGACTTCAATAAGAAACAGCTTTTTTCTGCCGTAGCGATCGGAAAGCTTTCCGACGATCGGCACACTGACGCTGAGTCCGAGCGTATAAAGCGTAATGCCCCACGAACCCCAAGACGGGGAAACAGCAAACGATTCGTTTATCGTGGTCAGCGTAGCGGAGATGATCCCATTATCCAACGCAGCCATAAATACCCCGATGGTAAACAGGCTGATCGCCCACTTTTGGCTTTTTTGATCTGCCAATGCCTTTGGCATACTCATCAACTCCTTTTGCTTCACTTGAAATATATTATTCATTTAAAATGAACTAAATGTCAAATAAAAAAAGTCTGCCTCCGCAGTTGCGGGAGGACAGACTTCGCCTGACATTATTCTTTTTTTGCCTGCTCCAGCGCTCTGGAAAGAATAGAAAGCCCTTTGGAAACAGCTTGCTTTTCATCAGGAGACAGCATTTCCAAGGAACGCTTCAATTTCATATGACCCTTTTGATAAAGCCCGCGAAAAATATTTTTCGCATCCTCCGTTAAATGGACAACCACTGAACGGCGATCCTCTTCAGAATGTGATCGTTTAACAAAGCCGGATTTCTCAAGGCGGTCTAGCAGCCCGGTTGTATTTGACAGGGAAGCTCCCATTTTCTCTGCAATATCACTGACCTTCAGCGTTCCGTGATTGTTTAAAAGCATCAGCACTTTCATTTGCGGCATGCTCATATCCAGCTTCATCCACTCAGACACATCACCGAGCCCGGCAGATGTTAAGACTTTCATATAAAGCACCCAAATTTCACGTTCCTCAGATGAAAGAATATTTTCGTTTAATACTGTTGTATCATGTAAGTTATATTCCATTTGATCACTTCCTCATCATTCGCTCCTCTTACCATATTACTCGATTTTAACTGCTGAAAGAAAGTCAGCATAAACCGCAGATGGGACTTTGTCCGAAAAATAGCGGTAGTGTATAATGAGTTGGAGATTATTGGGGAAAGAAATATCGAACTGTATATGATTGGAGAGACCATTGCTGATTAAAAAGAATGCTTTATCAATTTTAAAAATCGTTTTTCCTGTTGCTGTTTTACTATTTGTGTTTTATCAGTCGAAAAAAGAATTGACAAACCTGTCATTCAAACGAACGCTTATGGTGATCAACGGGCTGGAGCGGACCGACTTATTCATTCTTGTGCTCATCGGCCTGCTTGCTGTTGCGGCCATGTCACTATACGATTACGTTCTTAAATATTCGCTGCGCCTTTCGATCACAAACGGAAAGGTGTTCAGGGTATCCTGGATTGCTAATTCATTTAATAATGTCCTTGGCTTCGGAGGGTTAGCCGGAGTCGGGTTAAGAATGATGTTTTATAAGGAGCATACAAAAGACCATAAAGCGCTGGTGAAAGGAATTGCCTGGCTTACATCCTCGATGCTGCTCGGCCTTTCAGTTTTCAGCATTTTCGTTATCGCAAGATTGCTGCCCGTGGATGAAGTCATCAATGAAAAACCATGGCTGTGGGCGGTTGTTATCGGCTTCGCGCTGATTGTGCCGATCTCTTTGGCGGCGGCTATACGAAAAGGCCGCAAAGCAGAGGATGAAGAGGGCGGAGACATAGTGAAAAATCCGATTTTCGCTTATATGGGCGCTTCCGTAGCAGAATGGCTTATGGCTGGAATAGTAATCTATCTGTCTCTGCTCGCCATGGGAATTCATGCTGACATCAGGTATGTGTTCGGGGTATTTGTGATTGCGGCAATCGGAGGCATGATCAGTCTTGTTCCAGGCGGCTTCGGCTCGTTTGACCTTTTGTTTTTGCTCGGAATGGAGCAGCTAGGCTACCATCAGGAAGCCATTGTGACGTCGATTGTGCTGTACCGGCTCGTCTATTCATTTATCCCGTTCGTTTTGGGGCTGTTCTTTGCTGCCGGCGACCTGACCGAAAGCACGATGAAACGGCTTGAAACGAACCCGCGAATTGCACCGGCAATCGAAACGACAAACGTTCTGCTTGTCGTACAGCGGGCCATGTTAGTGAGAATTTTGCAGGGATCGCTTTCACTCATTGTGTTCGTAGGCGGTCTCATTGTCCTTGCGTCGGTGTCACTGCCGATTGATCGGCTGACAGTCATTCCGCACATTCCGCATCCGGTCCTTTTGCTGTTCAATGGGCTGTCCTTAAGCTCAGCGCTCATTTTGCTGATATTGCCGATCGAGCTTTATAAACGGACAAAACGGTCCTATACAATGGCGATTACAGCGCTTGTCGGCGGGTTTGTTTTCAGCTTTTTAAAAGGGCTTAATATCAGTGCTATATTCATATTGCCGATTATCATCGTTTTGCTTGTGCTGTTGAAAAAACAATTTGTCAGAGAACAGGCTTCCTATACGCTCGGACAAATGATTTTCGCTGCGGCTCTGTTTACTGTGGCGCTGTTTAACTATAACCTTATCGCAAGCTTCATCTGGGATCGGATGAAGAAGGTGCTGCGCCACGAATATTTCGTCCACAGCACTTCTCATATTACACATGCGACCATTATGGCAGTCATCGCCGTTCCGCTGTTCTTCTTTATCTTTACAGTGGTGTATCATAAGAAAACCAAACCAATTGGGGAAAAAGCTGATCCAAAACGTCTTGCTGAGTTTTTGAATGATAAAGGCGGCAACGCGCTCAGCCATCTCGGCTTTCTGGGGGATAAGCGGTTTTATTTCTCAAGCGACGGCAATGCATTGCTTCTGTTTGGAAAAATCGCAAGACGTCTGGTCGTGCTTGGCGATCCGTCCGGCCAAAAGGAATCGTTCCCCCTTGTGCTCGAAGAATTTCTGAACGAAGCACATCAAAAGGGCTTCAGTGTTCTGTTCTATCAAATCGAACGAGAGGACATGGCGCTGTACCATGATTTTGGGTATAACTTTTTTAAACTTGGCGAGGAAGCCTATGTGGACTTAAACACGTTTACCATATCAGGGAAGAAAAAAGCCGGTCTGCGGGCGATCAATAACCGGTTTGAACGGGAGGAATATACCTTCCATGTTGACCATCCTCCATTTTCGGAAGCCTTTTTAGAAGAGCTCAAACAAATCTCAGATGAATGGCTCGGCTCGAAAAAGGAGAAGGGCTTTTCACTCGGGTTCTTTGATCCGTCATATTTACAGAGAGCACCGATCGCTTATATGAAAAATGCTGAAGGGGACATTGTGGCTTTCGCAAATATCATGCCGATGTATCAGGAAGGCGAAATCTCGGTCGATCTGATGCGCTATCGCAGTGACGCCCCGAACGGTATTATGGATGCATTGTTCATCCGCATGTTTTTATGGGCGAAGGAGGAGGGATGCACGTCATTTAACATGGGTATGGCGCCTTTGGCCAATGTCGGCACAGCCTTTACATCCTTCTGGTCAGAACGCTTCGCGGCTGTCATTTTTAATAATGTTCGGTATATGTACAGCTTCAGCGGGCTCAGGGCATTTAAAGAAAAATACAAACCCGAATGGCGCGGAAAATACTTGGCGTATCGGAAAAACAGATCTCTTTCTGTCACCATGTTCCTCGTCACGCGTCTGATCGGCAAAAGCAAAAAAGACTCCGTCTAAACAGACGGAGTTTTTTTATTTAGACGTTAAGAAATACGTTTCAATATCGTCAAGCAGATAGTTTGCGGCTTTGATTCCGCCTGCGGTTGTCCACACGACGTCATCGACCTCATGGGCGTTCCCTGACTTCACAGCCTTAAGGTTTTTCCATAGTGAACTGCTCGTCCACTGGTTGGCCCATTTTTCATTATCTTTTGCATTATCGGCTTTATAAGTGAAATAAAAAAGCACATCGCCATCCATATCAGGAATGGATTCTTTGCTGTCTGTTGAGAACGTAAACTGGTCCTTTTGTTTCTTGAATAGCTCCACTTGCTTTTCAGGACGTTTAAAACCTAGCTGGTCTAAAATAATGCCGGAGAATGAATCTTTATAATAGATTCTCGACTCGCCGGACAGAAAGCGAACAACAGACACGGTTTTGTTTGTCTGATCGCCAAGCTTATCTTTCATATCGGCAACGCGCTTATCAAAATCGGCAATGACTTCTTTGCCTTTGTCGGCCTTATTCACCGCGTCGGCATAAAGAGTCAGGTTATCCTTCCAGTTCCCGGCTAAAGATTCAGCAAAAACCGTCGGCGCAATCGCATTTAGCTGATCATAAATCTTTTCTTGGCGCACTTTATTTCCAATAATCAAATCAGGCTTTAATTCCGCGATGGCTTCCACATTCGGTTCGGTTTCGAGCCCGACGTTTTTCACACCTTTCATGTCGTCTTTCAGGTAGTCATACCACGGATCACCCTTCCAAGACTTCACGGCCCCGACTGGTTTAATGCCAAGCGCTAAAAGCGCCTCTGTCCCTTCATTTGTTAAGACGACAATCCGTTTTGGATTGGCTGGAATATTGTCTGATGTCCCCATTGCATGTTTAACCGTTCTTGTTTTGCTGTTTGCCCCCTGGCTGTTACCGGAACTTTCTGAACTATTACAGGCAGAAAGCACCATAACGGCCATAAGGAATACAAATAACATGCTGATATGCTTTTTCATCTTTTTCCTCCCAATATTGAAATTCATTATCATTTAGATCATAATAAGCAGTGGTGAGAGTGTCAATCATTAATTGAGGATGATTCTCAAAAACAATTAATTTACTGCAGTCAAGGTGAAGAATGGTACATAGTAAATCACTAGGAGAATTGGATGATGATCTTCAAAGAGGCTTATTCGAAATGGATTTTGTTATTATGTCTGCTTTTCGTTTTGCTGGTGGCTGTCTGCGCAAGTGTCATTTACGGCTATACCGGTACGTCATGGGGACAGGTCTATCAAGCATTTACATCTTTTAACGGATCAAATGAGCAAGTCATCATTAAAGACGTCAGGCTCCCGCGAGCACTGGTTGCCACAGTTGTCGGCGCTTCCCTTGCGGCTGCCGGCGCTCTGATGCAGGCGCTGACAAAAAACCCGCTAGCATCACCAGGGATTTTCGGAATCAACGCAGGGGCCGGCTTTTTTATTGTTGCCGGATCATTTTTTCTGCATATTCAATCACCCCAAGCGCTTGTATGGAGCTCGTTTCTCGGTGCTTCCTTTACCGCCGCGATTGTCTATGCCGCAGGTTCGCTTGGAAGAGAAGGGCTCACGCCGATCAAATTGACGCTGGCTGGAGCAGCCATGGCGGCAATGTTTTCTTCGCTGACACAAGGCATGCTTTCCGTCAATGAACTCGAGCTGGCTCAGGTGTTATTTTGGCTGACGGGCTCTGTGCAGGGCAGGAGTCTTGATTTGCTGCTGACAATGCTTCCGTATGCCGCGGCAGCGCTTCTGATCAGCTGTTTCCTCGGCCAAAAAATTAATCTTCTTGTCATGGGAGAAGATGTTGCCAAAGGACTCGGTCAAAAAACGGGGCTGCTGAAATTCGTTATGGCACTATGCATTGTCCTGCTTGCCGGTTCGGCTGTCGCCATTGCCGGGCCGATTTCCTTTATCGGCATCATCATCCCGCACTTTGCCCGCTTTATCATCGGCAATGACTATCGCTGGGTTCTGCCGTTTTCCGCTGTTTTAGGTGCAATTTTACTTGTTGCCGCGGACATCGGGGCACGATATATCATTATGCCTCAGGAGGTTCCGGTTGGGGTCATGACGGCGATGATTGGCATGCCTGTGTTTGTTTACATCGCAAGAAGGGGGGCGAATCTATGAAGCTACGTTTTGGCTTTACAGCGGCTGAAAAGAAAGCATGGATTGTCTTTTTTGTTTTACTCGGTTTAACAGCGGCTGTGTTCATCATAAGCGCCGGGCTCGGGCAGCGGTTCATTCCTCCTTGGGATGTGGCCAAAACATTTTTCGGTGCAGGTTCAAAGCTCGATGAAATGATGGTGATGTCGTTCCGCATGCCAAGAATTTTGACAGCTGTATGCGCCGGCGTTTGCTTGGCTGCGGCAGGCGCAATTTTGCAGGGGCTGGTCAGAAACCCTCTCGCATCCCCGGATATTATCGGAATCACGGGCGGAGCGGCTGTGGCTGTGGTGCTTGTCATGATGTTCTTCTCAGACCGAAGCGATTCACTGACGATCAGTCTGTCATGGCTTCCGGCAGCCGCATTTATCGGGGCATCAGTTGTTGGACTTATCGTTTATTTACTCGCATACAAAAATGGCGCCTCCACGTTTCGGCTGGTGCTGATCGGAATCGGATTTTCAATGTCTGCACAAGCGATGACCACATTGCTCATGATCAAAGGCCCGATCTACAGGGCGTCTCAAGCCAATGTATACATAACAGGTTCAGTCTACGGATCGAACTGGCAGCATGTAAAAATAGCCGTGTTGCTGTCAGCCATTCTCTTATTCATTTGTTTTATCTGTCTAAAAAATATGAATATACAGATGCTCGGTGAAGATATTGCGGCAGGTGCGGGAAGCTCCGTGCAAAGAAACCGGTTCTTCCTGCTGCTGCTGAGTACGGCTCTTACGGGCTGTGCGGTTTCGGTTGCCGGAACGATTGGTTTTGTCGGTCTGATGGCGCCGCACATCGCAAGGCGCCTCGTCGGCTCGTCTTACGGTGCGCTGCTCCCGGCATCTGCACTGATCGGGGCTCTGCTCGTATTAGGAGCAGACATCATCGGCAGAACCTTATTTGCCCCGGTCGAAGTTCCGGCAGGCGTTTTTACAGCGGCGATCGGCGCGCCCTATTTTATTTATTTGCTCTATAAAACAAGAAATTCCTGATCGTAAAACCCATTTTCTCTGAAAGAAAATGGTTTTTTTAATAATGACTGAAAATTGCCACTAATATTTTGTTATACTGACAGAGACATTGATGCAGAAAGGATGGCAGGCGAATGAAAGCAGAGGTATTAAAATATGAAGCATTTACGGAAAATCCCGGCAAAGGCAACCCCGCGGGAGTGGTATTGCACGGGGATGCTTACACAGAAGAAGAAATGCAGAGAATAGCTGAACTCGCAGGATATTCAGAAACCTCCTTTATTCGGAACAGCGAAGCGGCTGATCTTGAACTCCGTTACTTCACTCCTGGACACGAAATGGATTTATGCGGACATGCGACGGTCGCTTCCCTATACGCGTTATGTGAAAACAGAAAGCTGGAGAGCGGTAAAACGTACACCATCCAGACAAAAGCCGGTATCCTGCCAGCAAATATTTCTGAAAAAGAGGGGCGCATTCATATCACACTTGAACAGGCTGCTCCGAAATTCAGACCATTTACGGGCGACCGGGGAAAGCTCGCGGACGCATTAGGAATTACGGCGGAGGACTTTCATGATGACCTTCCAATTGTTTTTGGCAGTACAGGCATATGGACTGCAATTGTTCCGCTCAAATCATTAGAAGCCTCTAAAAAAATGGTGCCGAATAACAAACAATTTCCGGAAGTTCTAGTTGATCTGCCAAAAGCCTCAGTGCACCCGTTTACCTTTGAAACGATTCACTCTGACAGCGACCTGCACGGACGCCACTTTTCGTCGCCGTATTCAGGAACAATAGAGGATCCCGTGACTGGCACAGCATCCGGCGTGATGGGAGCTTACATGCAGCAATACGTCAGGTCCGGGCAGCGCACATTTATCATTGAGCAAGGACAGGAGATAGGGAAAGACGGAAGAGTGGAAATTGAAATAAACGGAGAAAACGATCACATCAAAGTGAACATGACAGGGACTGCCGTTTACTCAGAAACTCGGATTCTTGAAATCTAATAAGGCTGGAGGTTTACAAAAAGCCGCACTTTCCGTTATGATTATGATTGATAATCATTTTCAATTGGATAGGAAGGGTGAAGCTGATGCCTCAAGCCGAACAGATAAATCAAGATTCAGCACTGCGGGATATCATACGCAGCAGAAGATCAATCCGTAAATTTAAACAAGATCCCGTCCCTCCGGCTGTCATCCTTGACATGCTAGAAACGGCAAAATATGCGCCGAATCACAGAGTAACGGAGCCTTGGAGATTTATTTACGTTTCCAGTGAAACAGGAAAAGCAAGCTTGATTAAAACCTTTGCTTCATTTTCTAAAAAATCAAAGCCGGACATGACGGAAGAAAAACTCCAAAATTTCAAAAAGACACTCAGCCGTGTGCCTGGATTTCTGCTTGTTGTATTTCAGGAAGATGAGAACGAAAGAGCAAGAGATGATGATTTTGCGGCAACCAGCTCATTGATTCAAAATCTCCAGCTTCTTGCCTGGGAAAAAGGAATCGGCATGGTTTGGAAAAGCGGAAAGATCCTCTATGATAAAGACGTGCATCAAGCCTTCGGTTTACAGGATAACGAGCGCTTCGCCGCGATCATACAAACAGGCTATCCTGATGAAATGCCGGAAGTGAAAAAACGCACACCGATAAAGGAACGGTTCACCGAGCTGTAAAAAACCCCCTGTCTCAAGCAGAGACAAGGGGTTTTTCATTAACGTTTCTTGCTTTTCGCTCTCTTATCGGCCGCTTTCGCGCGCTCCTGCGCTTCGCGGTCATCCGCATCAGCGAGTTCGCTTGAATATTCCTCGTAAACGCCGTCAGTTTCTCGTTTTAACGCATCGGGAACCTGAGGAAGTTTTTGTTTGTTTTTATCACGGTTTTTGTGGATATGATTTCTGCCCATATCAAATTCCCCCTAAAAAGTGATATCAAACAAACATAGTATCTGCTTTCCGGCGCTATGTATCCCTACTTCCGCTTAGCAGCTTTTTCCGCCTTTTTAAATTCACTCGAATAAAGAACTTCCTGCATTTTCTTCAGGTTGGCTCCTTGCTGGTGCTTCTCCCTTTTCTTTTCCATAAAAGGACCTCCTTCAACCATGTTATTCTTAAGGTTGACGCTTCCTTCCGTTTTTATACAGCCTTTCGGTCCGTCAGCAGCTGCGAAAGGGCGAATTCAAGATCTGAAAATGTAAAACGGAATCCGGACGTAATTGCTTTTTTAGGCAAAGCGCGCTGTCCTTTCACAATAAGCAGGCTCATCTCACCCAATGCTTTTGATAAAAAGAATTCTGGAACGGGGAGCCAGTGGGGACGATGTACTACCCGTGCAATCGTTTTTCCGAACTGCTTCATTTCAACCGGATTAGGGGAGGTCACATTAACAGGACCTGAGATACTGTCGTTTTCAATTGCATATAGAATCAGCTGGGCGGCGTCCTCCACGTGAATCCAGGACAGCCACTGATTGCCAGTCCCGATCGTTCCGCCGGCCAGCAGTTTGTATGGCAGAACCATCAGCGGGAGAGCGCCTTTTTCTCCAAGCATCACGCCAAATCTCGCGTAAACCGTTCGGATGCCCATCGCCTCAATAGTTTGCCCTTCCCGTTCCCACAGATGTGCAGTATGGCTGAGAAAATCCTCGTCTGACGTGGGAGAGTCTTCTGTAAAGGTCTTTTCAAGGTCAGTACCGTAAATGCCCACTGCACTGGCTTGAATAAGCGCCTTCGGTTTTTCCGCCTGTCTATGAATAAGCCGCCGTACTTCCCGGGTTGCATCGATCCGGCTGGAGAGAATTTGCTGTTTCGTTTTTTCATTCCAGCGGCCAAAAATCGATTTTCCCGCAAGGTTCACCCAGATATCAATATGAGGAAGTTCTTGTTCAGGCGCAGCATCTTCAGTCAGCCATTGGACATAAGTGATATTTTTTTGTTCAGTTTTTCCCGCGTTTCTTGATAAGATATAAACATGATGTCCCTGGCGGGTGAGGACGCCAGTCAGATGCGTACCGAGAAAACCCGTTCCGCCCGTCATTGCAATATTCATACACATCTCTCCTCATCGTTCTGATAACTATACTTTACCTCATTTTGATCATAGAAAACGCGTTTGAGACCGGAGAAGGGAGATTAAGATGCCATTTATTACAAAGATATCAGCGCAAAAGAAGAATACTGAACGTTTTAATATTTTTCTGGATGAAAAATATGCTTTCAGCGTTGACGCAGATGTGCTCGTGAAATTTGAGCTTAAAAAGGGGAAAGAGCTTGATGACCTCGAGATCATGGAGATTCAATACGGCGATGAAGTGAAAAAAGGCTTCAACCGTGCGATTGAGTTTTTATCCTATCGAATGAGGTCAACGAAAGAGGTAGAAGACTACTTAAAGAAAAAAGAAACCTCGGCGCCCGTCATTGCGGAAGTGATTCATAGGCTGAACGATTACAGCTATTTAAATGACCAAGAGTTTGCGGCGGCCTATGTAAGCACTCACAAAAAAACAAACGGAAAAGGGCCTGACGTTTTGTTCAGAGAGCTGAAGGCGAAAGGAATCGATGACGATACGATTAAAGATACGCTAGGTTCTTTCTCGTTTGAGGAACAGACGGAAAAAGCAGTTAAGCATATCGAAAAGCTTCTGAAGAAAGACAAGAAACTCTCTTCAAAAGAAATCAAACAGCGAGCCCAGATGCAGCTGCAGCGCAAAGGCTTTTCATTTGATGTCATCTCTGCGGCGCTGGAGCAGATTGAATACGAAAATGATGAAGACACTGAAAAAGAAGCGCTGCGTCTTCATGCGGAAAAAGCGTTTAGAAAATACCGTTATGACGGCTCCTATGAAAGTGCCATGAAGGTCAAACAATTTTTATTTAGAAAAGGATTCTCACTCGATTTAATCGAGGAATTTCTGCGGGAAGAGGAGTAGCTGAAAAATGGAGAAACGATACAGTCAAATGACAACGCACGAACTCAATACAGAAATCGCAGGACTTTCAGAAAAAGCAAGAAAAGCGGAACAGCTTGGAATCATCAATGAACTGGCAGTGCTCGAACGGAAAATTGCAATGGCAAAAGCTTACTTGCTGAACCCGGAGGACTTCTCACCGGGAGAAACGTATATTGTGGACGGCTCTGAGGACGAGTTTTACATTAACTATTTAAATGGCGTTTTCGCTTGGGGATACAGAACATCGGCTCCCGATCAAGAAGAAGCGCTTCCAATCTCAGTATTGCAGCAAAAGAAGCAGGGATGACCGAGAGGCTGAATATCAGCCTCTTTTTTATTTGAGCACATTCAAGGCGATTTTTAGAGTAAAAATGATTGAATTCATCCTGGATTTCTTTTAAGATGGAACTCGTTGTTTTTTAAAAATTAAAGGAGGCGATGACGTTGAGTATAAAAAATCCATCTGTAAAATTCATTATTTTTGTTCTTATGATCTGCACGTTTTCAATTGGATACACAGAATATGCGGTGATGGGTATTTTGACGTCGATTGCCAATGACTTTCATATACATGTTTCCTCTGCGGGACTCCTTGTTACCGCTTATGCGGCAAGCGTCTGTGTGACAGGCCCGCTTGTCACGATTGTTTCTGTCAAGCTCCCGAGAAAGCCGGTGCTTCTTGGATTGATGGGGATTTTCATCCTTTCCAACCTGATGAGCGCACTGGCACCGAATTTTGCGGTATTGGCCGTTTCAAGAATTTTATCTGCTTCCATTCACGGCGCATTCTTTGCAATTGCGATGGTATTTGCTAGTGAAATGGTGCCGCCAGAAAAACGTGCCGCAGCCGCTGCGTCTATGAACGGTGGTTTAACAGTGGCTTTAATGCTGGGTGTTCCATTCGGTTCCTACTTGGGCGATGTCCTAAACTGGAGAGTCGTGTTTTCCATCATTACGGTGCTTGGAGTGATCGGATTTTTAGGCCTGATGGCTACCGTGCCGAACAGAAAACCAAAAGTCATCCCGATGCTCATGAATGAGTGGGGGGTATTTAAACACAAACAGGTGCTGTATTCCTTTGCGATTACCATTTTAGGCTATTCAGGCGTATTTATCGCTTACACGTTTATCGAACCGATTTTAAGAAATTCAGCCGGTTTCAGCACAGTCGGCATTACAGGCGCCCTCTTCGCTTATGGTTTGGGCGGGGTTGCAGGGAATTTCTTTGCGGGAAAAGTGCCGCTTCCTCTGCTGACCCGGACCATGATTGGCGTCATGATCGGTTTGATCGGCGTACTTGCGGTATTTCCGTACATCGCTGTTTATCCGGCCGCAGCCATTGTCGGGACTTTCTTATTTGGCGCTTGCGCATTCGGCACGCCGCCTCTTTTGCAAACAAAGGTTCTTTCTTCATCTGAGAATGGCACAACGATCGCCGCAGCTGTGAGCGTGTCTGCATTTAATCTGGCCAATGCGCTCGGCGCGTGGATCGGCGGTATCATTTTAAGCGGGACCGGCTCCTATTCCTGGCTGTTTGCGGGAGGGGCGCTGATGACCGCGTGCGGACTGGTGCTGTCAACCTTTGCGCATCTGTCTGAAAAGAAAAGCGTCTATGAATATCAAGTCAATAAAGGGTAAAAAACAGCTGCACATGTGCAGCTGTTCTTCTTTTATCGTTTGCCGGAGGCTCTCATTTTCTCCTGAGGATGCTGATTGATTGACCCGTCAGGACGCTTTGAAGCATAGTCGTCCTTCGCTCTCGGTTCACCTTGAAACTTGTTTTCGTTTTCGTAAGGAAATCCTTTTTCTTTATTGCGGACCATGTCATATCCCCCTAGGTTCGAGATCAAAAAGTTGCGTCTTGCCAGATGAAGACGTAAGGTTAGTATATGGAGAACATGAAGTTTTAAAGCGTAATTTTTTTCCTGAAGGAAAGGAGACCACCAAATGAATACGTATATTGAAAAACTGACAAATCTGCTTCTGGAAAAAAACGATATGATCAGCTACATTCAGGCTAAAACATGGGTGGAATTGTTATGGAGTGACTTTGAGGCAACCTATGCAAAAGCCGGACACGCCTACCAGGGCGAAAAAATGACTGAAAAAATTGTCACACAGTGGATTGAGAACTACGGCGGCCAGCTCCACCTTTTCCAAAGCGGCCGTGAAGACGTAAATGATTACTTAAACCAAAGCAGAGGTCTTTTACATTAAAACAGCCTGCCGGCATAAAGTACGGCAGGCTGTTTTTTACACATTTGTATTGAGTACATCACTCATCACCATTCTAATCATAAAACCAAGAAAAGCAGTATATGCAATCAGCTGCAGATAGGATAAAGGAAGCATAGATTGATGAATAAGAACAGCACCTATTAGCAATAGAACAATCATTACCCAATGTGATATATAGCCCGCGAAATGAGCATTTGAGCGGGTGCGTTGGTCATTCTGAAAGTGTACGTTTCTCCAGAGTTTATTTCTATGAATATGCGCGGCAGAATAAAGAACTCGGGCTGTTCCGATGACTGCTAACAGAAGTGTTAAAGTTGAAGGTGAATGCCAATAAAGGACATACAATAAAATGGGAAGCAAAGTTTGCAAAAACAATCCAGTACGATACGTCATGTTCATATTATTTGTCTCCTTCTATCCAGAATAATTGATCTAATGAGCACTCTAATACTGAAGATAATTTAATTGCAGTGCCTATCGAGGGTTCATATCTTTGTTTTTCAATTGCAATGACCGTCTGTCTTGTCACTTGAATGTTTTCTGCCAGCTGATCCTGTGTCCATCCTTTATCTTTTCTGTATTCTTTTACACAATTACGAACCCCGTGCTTCATCTAATTTGATCCTCTCTTTATGTAACGTATACCTTACATAATGTATCATACAAGTATTAGTATGTAATGTACACCTTACAAACCTTAACATTTCCTTAATTGTTAGAAAAAATAAACAAATAGTGTTTCATTCACCGGGCATTCAGGGAATACCTCTTATATCTTGTCAACATACGAGGAGGAGCTATAAATGAAAAAGAAACAAGTATTGCTCGCTTTAACAGCCGCCGCAGGACTGAGTTTCACAGCATGTAGCACCGCTCCCGCAGCAAAAGCCGCAACCCCTCAGACCATGAATGTCACCATGCCATCATCAGATTCTTATGTTATTAAAGCAGGAAAACTGAATGTGCGAACTGAACCAAATCAAAAAAGCGCGATCCTCGGCACGGTATCATCTGAACAGAAAGTCACTGTAAAGGGATTTGCAAATGCTAATTGGGCTCAAATTGAATTCAAAGGGAAAAAAGCATATATTTCAACACATTTCTTAATGAAAACCGCAAGTCAAGCAAAAACAGCAAAACAGACTGCCTTCTATTCACCAACACCGGAAAATGGAAAAGCCAAACAGCTTTCCTCCGGGACAGAAGTCACTTTGCTCGGCTGGGGATTCAGTGAAGACGGAGGATTTGATTTCAGCTGGGCATTCGTTGATTATGGCGGGGTAAAAGGCTATATTCAGACAAAGGATTTACAAATACGCTAAATAGACAGGCTCTTGCTTGTCTTTTTGCCTTGATATTGAAACATTTCTTCTTTCTGAACGTAACAATGAGAAAGGAGATGATCATATGGCTTGTTTAGTCGGCGGAGGGCTCATGATCATTGCAGGTCTTTTCATCAAATTGTTCCCTCCAAAATCCATTAACAGTGTATATGGATTCAGAACGAGACGCTCAATGTCAGATCAAAGATTATGGAATGAAGCCAACCGTTACAGTGCGACGCTCATGATCCTGTCAGGTTTGATTGTCTTGGGGGCCGGGGTGCTGCTGAGATCAAGCTTTATCATTCTTCAGCTGATCATGCTTATTGCTGCTTGTATCATCACTTTTATGCTGACGGAGAAAAGGCTGAAACATATGACGAAAAGTCAAGGAGGAGAGTTGAGTGGAAGGAGTTAACAGTCAGTTTATCAAAACAAATGGGATCACGCTCCACGTTGCTTCCGCAGGGCCGGAGGACGGCCCGCTTATTGTCCTGCTCCATGGGTTCCCTGAATTTTGGTATGGCTGGAAAAATCAAATCAAACCGCTTGCCGATGCGGGGTATCGGGTGATTGCTCCTGATCAGCGCGGTTACAATCTCAGTGATAAACCCGAAGGAATTGAGGCATATCGAATTGATACATTAAGAGATGATATCATTGGGCTTATTTCACAATTCACTGATCAAAAAGCAATCGTGATCGGGCATGACTGGGGCGGAGCAGTAGCCTGGCACTTGGCATCAACACGTCAAGAATATGTTGAAAAGCTTATCGCCATTAACATACCGCATCCGCACATCATGAAAACCGTAACGCCAGTCTACCCTCCGCAATGGCTGAAAAGCTCGTACATTGCCTTCTTCCAGCTGCCGGACAAACCGGAGGCCGCGTTAAAAGAAAATAATTATGAGAAATTAGATAAAGCCATCGGGCTATCTGATCGGCCGGAGCTTTTTTCTTCTGAGGATATCAAAAAGTACAAAGAAGCGTGGAAGCAGCCTGGCGCTCTGACGTCAATGCTGAACTGGTACAGGGCCCTCAGAAAAGGCAGCCTTGCGGAAAACCCCCGCGAATACCATACAGCCCCTTACCGGATGATCTGGGGAATGGAAGACCGCTTTTTAAGCAGAAAGCTTGCAAAAGAAACAGCAAGCCGCTGTCCAAACGGGCATTTAATATTTGTGGATGAAGCGTCCCATTGGATCAGCCACGAAAAGCCGGCCATCGTGAATCAGCTTATTTTAGAATATCTTGAAAAACAATAAGTCAGATTTTCTTTGTACCGTCTGTCGAAATGGCAGACTTTTTCTATGCTTTTTTTTCATACTCTATTTTAAACCTGACAAAATAACATTACATATACTCAAATGTCATACCAAAAATGTAACAAAAAACAGGTTTAAACGACTTTAAAAAAAGGAATAGCCTTACTGAAGATTTGTGTACAAATTCCCCTAAGGCAATACTTAAAAAGAATAATAAAAAGAAGGTGCCTTAATGAAGCAAGGATTAATCTCGATTATTATCCCGTCTTACAATGAAGGTTATAATGTCAAACTCATTCATGAATCTTTAAAAAAGGAATTCAAAAACATTCATTATGATTATGAAATATTCTTCATTAACGACGGAAGTATTGATGACACGCTTCAGCAGATCAAAGACCTGGCATCCAAATGCAGCCGAGTGAAATACATATCATTTTCGCGAAACTTTGGAAAAGAAGCCGCGATCTTGGCCGGATTTGAACATGTTCAAGGCGAGGCAGTTGTCGTGATGGACGCCGATTTGCAGCATCCGACCTATTTGCTGAAGGACTTTATCAAAGGCTACGAGGAAGGCTATGATCAAGTCATTGCCCAGAGGAACAGGAAAGGGGATAACCCCGTGCGTTCGCTTCTTTCGTCCCTTTATTACAAGTTCATTAACAAAGCGGTGGAAGTTGATTTGCGTGACGGTGTCGGAGACTTTCGGCTGTTAAGCCGCCAAGCTGTAGATGCACTTTTGAAATTGAGCGAAGGCAACCGCTTTTCAAAAGGCCTGTTTTGCTGGATCGGTTTCGAACAGAAAATTGTTTTTTACGAAAATGTCGAAAGAAAAAACGGCACATCCAAATGGTCATTCAGCAGCCTTTTTAATTACGGAATGGACGGCGTTGTCTCCTTTAACCATAAACCGCTGAGAATATGCTTTTACACCGGCATTTTTGTATTGCTGCTCTCTCTTATTTATATCATCGCCACGTTCGTCAAAATTCTTACAAACGGTATTTCTGTACCCGGATATTTCACAATTATATCTGCGGTCTTATTTCTTGGCGGGGTTCAGCTGTTAAGCCTTGGCATCATAGGAGAATACATCGGCAGAATCTATTACGAAACAAAAAAACGGCCGCATTATTTGATCAAAGAAGCAAATATCCCAAGCAAAGATCTGCCTGAAACGAACGAATTGAAAAACATGCGGCGCCTGACTAAACTGCACTGAAATGAATGAATTGCCATTGGCAGTGCTTTTTTGCATGCTTACAAGTTAACGGCAAGACTGGAGAATCCTTATGAAAAAAAGAAAACATGTCTTCATTTATGCGGCCAGTCTGTTTATAGCGGTTCTAGCACACGCTTTTTTTGTGAAAGAATGGGCGGATGGCAGATATATGACCGGTCCCGGTGACGGACTGGCGCAAATGATCGTATTTAAGAAATTATTATATGAACAATACACGCAAGGAAACTTTTTCTATCATTATTCATTCGGACTCGGCGGAGGCACATTCAGTCAGCTTGGCTATTATTTTTCTGCTTCTTTTCTTTTTCTTGCGACTTCCGCCGCAGTATGGCTGCTGCAATCCGTTCATCTCATCGGTGAGGCGGATACGCTTTTTTGGGCGCAGTCAGCCGTTTTTATCAGCATTATTAAGCTGAGTCTGATTATTTTTACATCAGCTTCTGTTTTCAGCTATTTGCTCAAACGCAGAGCAGCGGCATTTACGGGTGCTGTCCTATACGGAGTATCAATTATTTACTTTCGCCACGAAGCGTATTGGGAATTTTTCACCGATACAATGATTTGGCTCCCGCTTCTCGTGCTCGGAGCAGAAAAAATCATCCGAGAGCGGCGTCCGGCATGGTTTATCATTGCTTGCTCCTTGAGCTTAATCAACAATTTTTACTTTGCATACATAAATCTGATTTTCATTGGAATTTATATCTTGTTCAGATGGTTTATCAAGCTGGAAGAACATGAAGTGAAAAAATGGGTTCAATGCAGAATGTTTATTGTCTCGGGACTCATTTCTTTTGGTATCAGTGCGGCGGTATTTGTGCCGGTGGTTTACGGATATTTAAATAACCTGCGCCCACCGTATAATGAAAAAATAGAGTGGCTGAATTTCGATGATAATATTTTATTTTCGAGCAGGATTATCGTGGTGCCAGCCATCTTTTTACTGTTTTTGTTTGTCATTTCTTTTTATAAACACCGCGTGTTTCGCCTTTTTGCCGGAATGAGCCTTCTGTTTATTCTCTTTCATTTCAGTCCGTATGCGGCAAGCGCCTTTAACGGCTTTTCCGCACCGCAAAACCGGTTTGAATATATTTTGGCCTTTACAATCGCCGGGGCAGCAGCGGCAGGTTTATCACAGCTGCAGGAGCTGAGGCGGAAAGAACTGCTTCCAGCAGCAGCAATTGTTCTGCTTCTTTACTGGTATCATGTCCAAAGATATGAGCTTGATATATGGAAGCCAGCGAATGAAAGCATCTTACTGCTTTTGTTCCTGACAATCGCTGCTTTGTTTGCCGCAGTTTTTGTGAAAAAACGGGCAAAGCTTGCTGTATACGGTGTGGTGATTTTGTCTTCGCTGCTTGTCGCTAACACCTATCAGAAATATGCGCTCTCAGAAGGAGGCGGGCTGGATAGTGTTTCAAAATCCTATATTACAAGCGAGGAATACAAAGGAGACGAACAATCTAAGCTCATCAGACGTGTGCAAAAGGAAGACAATGACCCGCTCGTGAGAATCGACTGGATGAATGGCGTGCGCAATAACACTCCGATTATTTACGGGTTTAATGGATTCAGCGCCTACTCGAGCATTTTAAACAGCCATCTGCTCTCCTTTTATTGGAATGATCTTCGCATCGATATGGGAAGAGAAAGTGTCAGCCGCTACGCTTCATTGGGGGACAGAGCGAACTTGTACAGCCTGCTTTACGGCAGATACTATATGACGGAAAAAATAAACGAAGCGAATGTTCCATACGGCTTTACAAAACATATGGAATCAGAGCACTACACCGTTTATGAAAATCAATATATGCTTCCTTTCGTCAAATCAGCCGAAAGGGTTTACGCAGAAAGTGACCTGAAAAAGTTGCCTGCACTTGCAAAAGAGCAAGCGATGCTCAAAGGAATTGTATTAGCAGATCCAACTGAAAAAACAGAGCAGCCCCCTGATCTGACGAATCTGATTTCCAAATCGGACATCGCTGCAAAACAAGCTCAATATCAAAACGGACTCCTGACTGTAAATGGAGAAAACGGAGGAGAATTGATCATCACCCCGAAAAAGCCATCAGTCGGTCCGGGCGATTACTATGTCAGTTTTTATTTGAAAAGCAAAGCAAGAGACAAAGGATTTACGCTAAAGGTAAATGATTATGTCACAACAAGAAAATCAAATCAATCAATCTATAAAACGGGAGTAAACGATTTGACCATCAGAGTGCCTAAAGCAGATCATATCTCAATCAGGCTTCCGAAAGGAACGTACGAGCTTTCAGATATCGCGCTTTTTGAAGAAAATTATCAAACATTAAAAAACGCTGCGTCGCAAAACAAAACGGAGAAAACAGACAGCCTGGAATGGAATAAAAACAAGCTGACATTCACATATCACAATTCCAAACCTCAGTACATCATGCTCCCGATTCCGTATGAGAAAGGCTGGGAGCTGAAAATTAACGGAAAGCAGCAGAAAATTGAAAAAGCCGATTACACTTTTATTGGTTTTAAGGCGCAAAAGGGAGACAATCAAATTGAACTGACCTACTATCCGCCATATTTTAAAATATCGGCTGTGATTTCTTTCATCAGTCTGCTCCTAGCTGTTTTTTATACAAGACGCAAAAAAGCCCGGCTCTAAATAGAGCCGAGCTTTAATTTTTTCTGAAGCTTTTCTTCGCTGAATATCCAGCCAGTATAAGATGAGCGTATTTCAAGATCATGGCTGATATGAACGATTGCCACAAACGGATAGTGCCCTTTACTCCGATAACGCAGGTCAATAAACCGGACCTCATAATGGTCTTTATACGTATCCACTTCCCACCTGTAAACCGGAGAGAACGAAAGAAACGCTGCAATGTTGTCATCCTGTTTCGCAGCTTGCATAACATCGGTTTCAGGAACCGGCACCCGATTAAATGTATCAAGTATCACCACATGCCCGTCCATGCTCCTTCCTACATAAAAAGCATGTGCGGTCGTAACGGCAATTCGCCATTGCCGGAATTTCATCGTCGGTGAAATGATAATGCTTTCGATCTCTTCATCAATTAGCTCACGGAGCTGCCGTTTAATTCGCAGCTGCATCATCAGGCGCAAGATATAATAGCCTGCCAGTATGACGTATAAGGTGAGAAATGTGATACCGGGGCTGCCGCCGACATACCAGACCGCGATGGCAGCCAGGTGGCTGATGAAAATAAACGGATCAAATGTGTTAATCAGCCCGAGTGCCACCCATTTTTTCGAAAACGGCCGGATGGCTTGTGTTCCGTATGCATTGAAAATGTCCACAAATACATGCAGAACGACTGCCAGCAATGTCCACAGCCACAGATGCAGAAAATCAGCCTGAGGATAAAATAAATGCAAAATCGCCGGAATGATGACAGACCAAAACAAAACGGCGGGAATAGAATGGGTAAAACCTCTGTGATTTCTTATATAAACAGCATTATTTTTAAGTTTTAACACAGTATCGATATCAGGAGCCTGTGAGCCCGCAAGCGTAGCGATCATGACTGCGTGAGCCATTGCCGGATCTGTTCCGACAACCGGATCCAGTGTCGCAATTCCGCCGAGTGCGATGCCCATGACAACATGTGTGCCCGTATCCATAGGTGACCTCCTTGCAGGTTTATCCTGCACATTCACTTTGTAAGACATTCCCTAATTTTATATACCCAATCTTTTAACCTGTTCAATCGTTCTCATATGTTTCCGCTTTTTCTTTACTTCTATTTAATGTAACATATTATCGTACTGTGCCCTTAGTGTACAACAAAAAACAGTCTAAAGAAAAGCGGGGCGCGAGAGACTGGGGAGAAACACATATGAACGTACTTGAAGATAAGGTAAGACAAAAAGATATACAGCAATTTCAAAATGATTTAATTACATGGTTCGAAAGAGAACAGCGCATTCTGCCGTGGAGAGAGGACCAAGATCCGTATAAAGTGTGGGTGTCTGAAGTGATGCTCCAGCAAACGAGAGTAGAGACAGTCATTCCTTACTTTTTACGGTTTGTGGAGCAATTCCCGACAGTAGAAGCGCTCGCTGATGCCGATGAAGAAAAAGTGCTCAAAGCATGGGAAGGTCTCGGTTATTACTCGCGGGTCAGAAACCTGCAAAGCGCTGTAAAAGAAGTGAAGCAGCAGTACGGAGGAGTTGTTCCATCAGAAGAAAAAGAGTTTGGCGGCTTAAAAGGCGTAGGCCCTTACACAAAAGGAGCAGTGCTAAGCATTGCCTACAATAAACCGATTCCTGCGGTTGACGGAAATGTGATGCGTGTTATGTCGAGAATTCTGTCCATCTGGGATGATATTGCTAAACCAAAAACAAGAACCGTTTTTGAAGAAGCGGTCCGTGTGTTTATTTCAAAAGAAAAACCCTCGGATTTCAATCAAGGTTTAATGGAACTGGGAGCCATCATCTGCACGCCAAAATCACCTTCTTGCCTGCTTTGTCCTGTCCAGCGGCATTGCTCAGCGTTTGCAGAAGGGACTGAACGAGAACTCCCGGTGAAAAGCAAAAAGAAAAAACCCGGGATCAAAACAATGGCTGCAATTGTACTGACAGATGATGACGGACAAGTTTATATTCATAAACGCCCGTCTAAGGGACTGCTAGCCAATCTGTGGGAATTCCCGAATCTTGAAACACAAAAAGGAATGAAAACAGAGCGCGAGCAGCTCACTGCATTTTTAGAAAGTGATTTTGGCATACAAGCTGAAATCAGTGATCTCCAAGGTGTAGTGGAGCATGTTTTCACCCACCTGGTATGGAATATTTCTGTGTTTTTCGGTAAAGTAAAACAAGTGTCGGATGCTGCAGAACTGAAAAAAGTAACGAAGGAAGAGCTCGAAGAATTCGCGTTTCCAGTGTCACATCAAAAAATTTGGAAGATGGCAGTGGAAGCAGCCGGAGTATATAATTCGGCTGCTCGGTAAGAGTCCTTAATCATAACTGACGCGCGTGCCGTGGCTGTAGTCTGCTTCATTGCGCTTCATTCCGCCGCGCGCTTCAATCTCTTGGGTTAATTCACGGTATTTTGATTGGCCTTCTTCGTTCAAATAAGGCATAATTTGCTGAAAGGCATGATGAAAATAGGCGAGTTCACTGTTTTTCCAGTCCTTTTTGGAAATCATGGTCAATTCGCTCATATCTCGTCCGACATACATAACGGAAGACCCCCTTTAAAGTTCTTGCCATTATTGTTTGTGGAATGAAGAGAACTATACGCTACAAGGAGCTGAGGAAAAAATGGAACAAAATAAATGCGCACTCGTAACAGGAAGCAGCCGCGGCGTCGGAAAAGCAGCGGCGATCAGACTTGCGGAAAATGGCTATAATATTGTCATTAACTATGCACGCAGCAAAAAAGCCGCTCTGGAAACAGCGGAAGAAATCGAAAAACTTGGTGTTAAAGTGCTTATTGTAAAAGCAAACGTGGGACAGCCCGCAAAAATTAAAGAGATGTTTCAGCAAATTGATGAAACCTTTGGAAGGCTGGATGTCTTTGTTAATAACGCTGCATCAGGTGTATTGAGACCAGTTATGGAATTAGAGGAGACACATTGGGACTGGACGATGAACATCAATGCAAAAGCCTTGCTTTTCTGCGCTCAGGAAGCGGCAAAGCTGATGGAGAAGAACGGCGGCGGTCATATTGTCAGCATCAGCTCATTAGGTTCAATCCGCTACCTTGAAAACTATACGACAGTCGGTGTGTCAAAAGCTGCATTAGAGGCTTTAACCCGTTATCTCGCAGTAGAGCTTTCACCAAAACAGATTATCGTAAATGCAGTATCAGGCGGAGCGATTGACACAGATGCGCTCAAACACTTCCCGAACAGAGAAGATCTTTTGGAGGATGCGCGTCAAAATACCCCGGCGGGACGTATGGTAGAGATTAAAGACATGGTCGATACGGTTGAATTTTTAGTGTCTTCAAAAGCTGATATGATCCGCGGACAGACCATTATCGTTGACGGCGGGCGCTCACTGCTCGTTTAAAAAATTTTTTTGAAAAAAGGAATAGCCAATCGATTACCTGCACATTCTAATGACCGTGGAGGTGATAACAATGGCTAACTCAAATAATTTCAGCAAAACTAACGCTCAACAAGTTAGAAAACAAAACCAACAATCAGCTGCTGGTCAAGGTCAATTCGGTACTGAATTTGCTAGCGAAACAAACGTTCAGCAAGTCAGAAAACAAAACCAACAATCAGCTGCTGGCCAACAAGGTCAATTCGGCACTGAATTCGCAAGCGAAACAAACACTCAGCAGGTAAGACAGCAAAACCAATCTGCTGAACAAAACAAACAACAAAACAGCTAATCACTGAAACAGAAAAAAGCACTTCATCTTCGGGTGGAAGTGCTTTTTTCTGTTTGAAAAACGACAAAACTTGTGAAAGCTCAACAGAATGAGTCAAAGGGTTTGCCAGATCAGGATCGAAATGATTAATGGTGGAAACGTTTAGACTTTGACCAGGGCTGAAGGAGGAACCGATGACGGAATTTGAAAAGCTGGTAATAGAACAGATGAAAACGATGGACAAGCTTCTCGATCTCCAATCAGAGCTCGACCGCTGCAAACAAATCGAAGCAGAACTCCGGCACTTGGAAAGGGATGCAAGGCTGCGCGGTATTCAGGATGAAATTGCGGTAAAACGAAAACATCTTGCTGATATACAGGATATGTTTCAAAAGCAGACAGAGCAGGTGATTCGTTCATATCGCAGCTCAGAAAAGCCGTCTTCCTTTGTGTAGAGCAGGAATGTGCCATTCCCAAGCCGGAATGGCTCTTTTATTTTCATTTTTCAATTTGTAACGTTATAATAGGTAAAAGACGTTGTCGGTAAGCAAGTTTGGACATACTAACTGTAGGGCTTTATAGAAAGTAGGGGAGAAATATGGGTTATCCCAAGGAAGGAGAAACCATTCAAATTCACAGCTATAAGCATAACGGGCTGATCCACAGAATTTGGAATGAAACGACAATCTTAAAAAGTACAGAAATGTGTGTCATCGGAGCCAATGACCGGACGATGGTAACCGAATCAGACGGCCGGACATGGATAACCAGAGAGCCCGCAATCTGTTATTTTCACGCAAGACAATGGTTTAATGTCATCGGGATGCTGAGGGAAGACGGGGTTCACTATTACTGCAACATCAGTTCTCCGTTTGCCTATGATGGCGAAGCAATTAAATATATTGATTACGACTTGGATGTCAAGGTATTTCCTGACATGACCTATAATATTCTCGACGAAGATGAGTATGATGATCATCGGAAAGCCATGAATTATCCAAAAGAAATTGACAGTATTTTAAGAGACTACTTAAATACGCTGCTTCACTGGATTCATCAGCGGCAGGGACCGTTTGCGCCCGAGTTTGTCGATATGTGGTATGAACGGTATTTGCGCTATACAAAATAATGGTTACGTAAAAACCTGTTGCGGGGTACAACAGGTTTTTCACATGGGCTCACACACATCATGATAAAGAGAGGGGGAATCAACGTGGGGGTTATGAAACGCTATATGCAATTCGTCAAACCTTATAAGAAGCAAATTTTCATTACAGTATTAATCGGGATCGTAAAATTCTCCATTCCGCTTGCTCTCCCATTGCTTTTGAAGTACGTAGTTGACGATATTATTCAAGGAGGCGGCACGGCCAGTGACAAAACAACGTCATTGTTCACCATTATGGCGATCATGTTCGCCTTATTTTTAATTTTGCGCCCGCCAGTTGAATATTATCGCCAATATTTTGCCCAGTGGACAGCCAGTAAGGTACTCTATGATATAAGAGCCAAGCTGTTTGATCATATACAGAAGCTGAGTCTTCGTTTTTATGCGAATACTAGAACAGGGGAAGTCATTTCCCGAGTGATCAACGATGTGGAACAGACAAAGGACTTTGTGATCACAGGTCTGATGAATATATGGCTCGATATGCTGACGATTTTGATCGTGATCTCTATCATGCTGACACTGGACGTGAAATTAACGCTTATTTCCGTGGTTTTATTTCCATTATACGGAATATCAGTGAAGTATTTTTACGGCCGTTTAAGAAAGCTGACAAGAGAACGGTCACAGGCGCTTGCTCAGGTGCAGGGGCATTTGCATGAACGGATTCAAGGCATGCCGGTGATCAGAAGCTTTGCGATAGAAGACCATGAGCAGGCCAACTTTAACGAAAAAAACAGCCATTTCTTAGATAAAGCAATTAGTCATACGAATTGGAATGCCAAGACCTTTGCAGTTGTCAACACCATTACAGATCTGGCACCGCTCATCGTGATTGCATTTGCCGGATATTTTGTCATCAACGGACCGCTGACTGTCGGAACGATGGTTGCGTTTGTCGGATATATCGACAGAATGTATAACCCTGTCAGAAGGCTGATTAATTCATCTACAACCTTGACGCAGTCAATCGCTTCAATGGACAGGGTGTTTGAATTTATTGACGAGCCGTATGAGCTGACTGACAAACCAAATGCCATCAAAGCTGACCATATCCGCGGAGAAGTCGAATTTCAAAATGTATCGTTTCAATATGAAAAGGAAAAAGAAAACATCCTTCATGACGTGTCATTAAAAGTAATCAGAGGAGAAACTGTAGCTCTCGTTGGAATGAGCGGCGGAGGGAAATCCACGCTCGTCAGCCTGATTCCAAGGTTTTATGATGTATCAAGCGGCAGTCTATTGATTGACGGGACAGATATTCGGGATTATGAAGCAAGAAGTCTGCGCAATCAGGTTGGCATGGTGCTTCAGGATACCTTTTTATTCAGTGAAACGATTAGAGAAAATATCGCGATCGGAAAACCTAACGCCACGCTTGAAGACATTATGGAAGCCGCAAAAGCAGCTAATGCACATGATTTTATTATGAGTTTTCCGGAAGGGTATGAGACCCGTGTAGGAGAAAGAGGCGTTAAGCTCTCTGGGGGACAAAAACAGCGGATTTCCATTGCGCGTGTATTTCTGAAAAATCCGCCGCTGCTGATCTTGGATGAAGCCACTTCAGCTTTGGATCTTGAAAGTGAACACTACATTCAAGAAGCGATGGATAAACTGGCGAAGGACAGAACAACTTTTGTCGTGGCTCACCGCTTATCAACGATTACGCATGCGGATAAAATTGTCGTCATGGAAAACGGAACAATCATTGAAACCGGAACTCATGATGAACTGATGGATTATGACAGTCAATACAAGCACTTATTCACAATCCAAAACTTGAATTAAACTTCAATCTTATATCCTTTTATCAAGGATATAAGATTTTTTTGTATAAAAAAACCCGGCATATGAACCGGGCTACTCTTCTATTTCCATTTCGCAGTCTTTCGGATGGTACGTTTGAAAGCTTGTAATAAGTGTTTCTAAATGTTCAAGCTGCTCGCGGTATTCTACAGCGCTTGCCATAATATTAAGCATATTATAATCAAGAAGCTCATCATCTGAGTTGCGCTGGTTTTTAAGAAATGACTTTGTCAGCAGCTGTTTGTATTGGATGCCTTCTTCATCTGTATCATCATGCGGTTTAATTTTGCCGACAAACCTCATCAAAATCCGCTCGTGCCAATAAAGCAGGTAATCAAGTTCTTCAGTCAGTGTTTCCTGAAACTCTTCAGGCATATGATAAATCTCGTTTTCCAGGCGATGCAGCTTCTTCAGCGTGTCGAGCGCCCGGTTTGCGGTTATTATCGCCTGTCTGAACAGGACAAGTTTTCTTGATTTCACGTAAGTCGTTTTCTTAAAGTAGCTTCTTTCTTCTTTATATAGAAGATATGTCTGATCTAGCTTGAGCATTTTTTCTTTCAATTTTTCAATATCCTCTTTCAAAATCGAATGCTCTGTTGACTGGCGCATAATCAGCCTGATCCATTTCATGATTTCTTCAGTGTTTTCGACTGTGTTATGAATCAGCTTTGTCTCGTACTTAGGCGGCAGGAACACCAGGTTGACGATAAAGGAAGAAAGCACCCCTAAAATGACTGTGCTTGTTCTGATCAGCGCAAACATTAAAAAGTCGTCACCGGCAGATTCTAAAATCGCAATAACTGTAACAAGAGCAATGGAAATCGTATGTTCAATTTTAAGCTTCAGCATTATGGTAATAACAATCACTGCTGTCAATCCGATCATAATCGGACTGGGTCCGAAAATAAGACCGAATACTGTGGCAATAACAGCTCCGATAATATTTGCCTGAACCTGATCAATAATAATAAGAAAAGAGCGGTAAATTGATGGCTGGATCGCAAATATCGCTGCAATTCCAGCAAAAATCGGTGCGGGAAGTCCGATCCACGAGGCTAAATAAAGAGCCAGCGTAATCGCGATCCCTGTTTTGAAAATGCGGGCACCAAGTTTCATTGGTTTGTGCGTGCATTCCTTTCTATAATAAATTGTTTGACCTAGCAAATGGCTAATCATTAAAATTCCCTGTGAGTTTATTTGCTAAACAATTAAGTAATATACAGGGATCAATACAATTATTCAAGCTATTTCTCAAGAAAAAGACCAAAATCTTACACGCTTTTTAAAAGTACACAAAAACAGGAGCTTTAAGCTCCTGTCCGCCTGATGTGCAATATTACTTTTTAAGATGTTTAAAAGCATCCTCAACAGCAGCAAGCGTATCTTTAATGTCCTGCTCTGTATGTGCTGTTGTAATAAACCACGCTTCATATTTAGAAGGCGCGAGATTAATGCCGCGCTCCAGCATCAGCTTGAAAAACGTAGCGAATGTTTCACCGTCACTGCGTTCTGCCTGATCGTAATTTTCTACTTTCTCATCAGAGAAGTAAACCGTCAGTGCACCCTTTAAGCGATTGACTGTTATTGTGATACCATGGGTTTCTGCGTGTGCCAAAATGCCTTCCTCAAGCATAGCGCCAAGACGGTCAAGCTTTTCATACACGCCTTCTTCTTTCAGCACTTCCAGGCAAGCAATGCCAGATAAAATAGAAGCGGGGTTTCCGGCCATTGTTCCTGCCTGATATGCAGGGCCGAGCGGTGCGACTTGCTCCATAATTTCTTGTTTCCCGCCATAGGCTCCAATTGGAAGTCCGCCGCCAATAATTTTTCCGAGTGCAGTTAAATCCGGTTTAACCTGTAAAAGATCCTGAGCACCGCCATACATAAAGCGGAAAGCAGTAATGACTTCATCATAAATAACGAGGGCGCCCGCATTGTGAGTCAGTTCGTTTACTTGTTCTAAGAAACCTTCTTTTGGCTCAACGATACCGAAGTTGCCGACAATCGGTTCAACCAGAACCGCTGCGATTTCACTGCCCCATTTATCTAAGGCCGCTTTGTAGCTGTCAATATCATTAAATGGAACTGTAATGACCTCGTTTGCAATGCTTTTCGGTACACCGGCAGAGTCAGGTGTGCCCAGAGTAGACGGACCGGAGCCGGCCGCTACGAGCACAAGATCTGAATGGCCGTGATAACAGCCTGCAAATTTAATGATTTTGGTGCGGCCTGTGTAAGCACGAGCCACTCGGATGGTCGTCATCACAGCTTCTGTCCCTGAATTGACGAATCTTACTTTATCCATAGCAGGAATGGCTTCCTTCAGCATCTTTGCAAAAGTAACCTCATGTTTTGTCGGTGTTCCATATAATACACCGTTTTCTGCGGCTTTTTTAATCGCCTCTGTAATATGCGGGTGGGCATGTCCGGTGATGATCGGGCCGTAAGCCGCCAAATAATCAATATATTTATTTCCGTCGACGTCCCAAAAATAAGCGCCATTTGCTTTCTCCATTGCAACAGGAGAACCCCCGCCAACTGCTTTATATGATCTTGAAGGGCTGTTTACACCGCCGACAATATGCTCTAATGCTTCACGGTGAAGTTCAACTGATTTTGTATACAAAAATAATAACCTCCTATATCTCCATGCGTCCCCTCTATTGTAGCATGCTTTGAGACAAGAACAACGGATTCAGGCTCAAGATCAGGGGCCATGGTTGTAATCTGGACAAGAATTGGATACGCTTAATACAAAAACATCCGGAGGTAATGAAATGACTATTGAAATCGGACAAAAAGCGCCTGATATAGAGTTGAAAGGTGATCATGGGGAAATAGTAAAATTATCGGATTATGAAGGGCAGTATATCGTCCTTTACTTTTATCCAAAAGACATGACACCGGGATGCACAACTGAAGCCTGCGATTTTCGTGACAGCCATGAAAACTTCGCTGAGCTGGATGCTGTGATTATCGGCGTTAGCCCGGACAGCGAGGAAAAACACGGGAAATTTAAAGAAAAGCACAATCTGCCGTTTTTGCTGCTTGTCGATGACGAACACAAGCTGGCGGAGGCATTTGATGTGTGGAAACTGAAGAAAAACTTCGGAAAAGAATATATGGGAATTGAACGCTCCACTTTTTTAATTGACAAAGATGGCCGGCTCGTTAAAGAATGGAGAAAGGTAAAAGTGAAAGACCATGTAGCCGAAGCGCTCCAGACGCTCAAAGATATGTCGGAAAAGTAAAATTGTCAGTCAGCTTCATAATAGATGCTGCAACTTTTACCCTAATATCAATTGACAAATTATCGTAAAAAGAGGTACACTAATTATAAACATTATAATGTAAGAATCTTTTTTAGAAGAGAGGTGCATGACGGATGGCTGCACATGAACTAAAAGAAGCCTTAGAAACGTTGAAGGAAACCGGAGTTCGCATTACTCCTCAACGTCATGCGATTCTGGAATATCTCGTTAACTCTATGGCTCATCCAACAGCGGACGATATATATAAAGCTCTGGAAGGGAAATTTCCTAACATGAGCGTAGCGACGGTATATAACAACTTGCGTGTGTTCCGGGAATCCGGCCTGGTAAAAGAGCTCACATATGGCGATGCTTCTAGCAGATTTGATTTTGTTACATCCGATCACTATCACGCCATTTGTGAAAGCTGCGGTAAAATTGTGGACTTCCACTATCCCGGCCTTGACGAAGTGGAGCAGCTCGCTGCACATGTGACCGGCTTTAAAGTAAGCCACCACCGTTTAGAAATTTACGGCGTCTGCCAAGAGTGTTCAAAAAAAGAAAACCATTAAAATAAGCTGACCGCAAAACGGTCAGCTTATTTATTTCGACATTTTCTTCTTATTATAAGACTCATCAAATTCTTTTCCTTCTAAGCTTTGATCTAACGTCAGCGGCTCTCTGCAATGCATACACATATCTACTCTGCCTAAAACTTTGGTCTCTTTTTCACAGCCAGGGCAAATGACACGAACCGCTTTGGTCGAGAGCATGCCGATCCAAAAATAAACAACCGTACTGAGTCCGATGGATAAAAGCCCAAGTATCATAAACAAACTCGAAAGCAAAACGGACTCCTTAAAAAAAATCCCGATGTACATAATGATAAACCCAACGAAAACCAAACTTAACGCAAACGTTCTAATCTTATTAATTTTGCTGGAGTATTTCGCCATGTCCATCCCCCTCTGAATTAAATATAGCACAAACCCGATGGGATTTTCTTCATGTTTTCGTTTGAAATGGAATTTAAATATGGAGACTTGCTTTGAAATTGTTTATAATAGTTCAATGTGTTTAGAAAAAAGGAATTTCGATTTAACCATAGAATTGAATCAAATAGAGAATGAAAAAATTGAACAATTGCATTGGAGGAATAGTGATGGAAAATCTTCTCCGTCCAATTTATCAAGAAAGAGCAAGCCATCCTAATACATTGGCTGTTATTATGATTGAGAGAAGAAACAAAACATCTTCCCTGACAGATAACTTTGATGCCGCTTTGCTTGTCATTGTAAAGCAGTCTGATAAACCTGTTTTTATAAAGCATTATGAATTTGATCACAAAACAGCCTCTTTACATGTGATAACTGATGCTCAGGTTCAAGAATGGATTTTGCTCGGCACAAATAGAAGAATGATAGATTGGATTGTAAACGGAAGAGTCATGTTTGACCGCAATGAGTATATTGCTGAGCTTATCGACAGGCTTAATACTTTTCCGTTTGCAGAACGCAAACTGAAGATCGGCCTTGAATACGGCAAGTTAATTAGAAGATACGTTGAAGGAAAAGCTTTCTTTGAAGCCAATCAATTTTTAGATGCCTACAATGCGGTAGTTCATGCCCTGCATCATCTCGCACGTATTGAAGTAATCGACAGAGGATTCCACCCTGAAACCACTGTGTGGAGTCAAGTGCGTCAAATCGAGCCTCAAGTGTACAAATTATATTCCGAACTGATTGAAAGTCACGAAAGCCTGGAAAAAAGGCTTGAATTATTATTCTTAGCAAATGATTTTCTGATTCATTCTAAAGCTGAGATTGGTTCAGCACATCTTTTCGAAGTCATGAAAGAAAAGGACATATGGCAATTTAGCGAGCTTCTTCAGCATCCTGACTTAATCCATTTTACTCAAGACCTTGGCGTCATGCTTGATTACCTGACGGAAAAAGGTCTTATCAGCGTGTGCCGAATGGAAACCAAAGGACAGTCTGTCTTTCATCGAGGATATTCTTTTAAAAAAGATGTTGACTCTGATTCTTGAGCATGGTATATTATTAAACGTCGCTGATGCGCTTCTGAAAAAACAAGCTCACAGCGGCGGAGAAATAAAATAAAAAACATTTGACAAAACAAAGTCGAAATGTTATACTAATAAAGTCGCTTCTCCAAGAAGTGCTGATGATCTTTGAAAACTAAACAAGACAAAACGTACCTGTTAATTCAAGTTTTAAATAAATCGCACAGCGATGTGCGTAGTCAGTCAAACTACTTTATCGGAGAGTTTGATCCTGGCTCAGGACGAACGCTGGCGGCGTGCCTAATACATGCAAGTCGAGCGGACAGATGGGAGCTTGCTCCCTGATGTTAGCGGCGGACGGGTGAGTAACACGTGGGTAACCTGCCTGTAAGACTGGGATAACTCCGGGAAACCGGGGCTAATACCGGATGCTTGTTTGAACCGCATGGTTCAAACATAAAAGGTGGCTTCGGCTACCACTTACAGATGGACCCGCGGCGCATTAGCTAGTTGGTGAGGTAACGGCTCACCAAGGCAACGATGCGTAGCCGACCTGAGAGGGTGATCGGCCACACTGGGACTGAGACACGGCCCAGACTCCTACGGGAGGCAGCAGTAGGGAATCTTCCGCAATGGACGAAAGTCTGACGGAGCAACGCCGCGTGAGTGATGAAGGTTTTCGGATCGTAAAGCTCTGTTGTTAGGGAAGAACAAGTACCGTTCGAATAGGGCGGTACCTTGACGGTACCTAACCAGAAAGCCACGGCTAACTACGTGCCAGCAGCCGCGGTAATACGTAGGTGGCAAGCGTTGTCCGGAATTATTGGGCGTAAAGGGCTCGCAGGCGGTTCCTTAAGTCTGATGTGAAAGCCCCCGGCTCAACCGGGGAGGGTCATTGGAAACTGGGGAACTTGAGTGCAGAAGAGGAGAGTGGAATTCCACGTGTAGCGGTGAAATGCGTAGAGATGTGGAGGAACACCAGTGGCGAAGGCGACTCTCTGGTCTGTAACTGACGCTGAGGAGCGAAAGCGTGGGGAGCGAACAGGATTAGATACCCTGGTAGTCCACGCCGTAAACGATGAGTGCTAAGTGTTAGGGGGTTTCCGCCCCTTAGTGCTGCAGCTAACGCATTAAGCACTCCGCCTGGGGAGTACGGTCGCAAGACTGAAACTCAAAGGAATTGACGGGGGCCCGCACAAGCGGTGGAGCATGTGGTTTAATTCGAAGCAACGCGAAGAACCTTACCAGGTCTTGACATCCTCTGACAATCCTAGAGATAGGACGTCCCCTTCGGGGGCAGAGTGACAGGTGGTGCATGGTTGTCGTCAGCTCGTGTCGTGAGATGTTGGGTTAAGTCCCGCAACGAGCGCAACCCTTGATCTTAGTTGCCAGCATTCAGTTGGGCACTCTAAGGTGACTGCCGGTGACAAACCGGAGGAAGGTGGGGATGACGTCAAATCATCATGCCCCTTATGACCTGGGCTACACACGTGCTACAATGGACAGAACAAAGGGCAGCGAAACCGCGAGGTTAAGCCAATCCCACAAATCTGTTCTCAGTTCGGATCGCAGTCTGCAACTCGACTGC